>NZ_UUIS01000022.1 GCF_900589395.1 Pseudomonas viridiflava | reverse complement strand
CGAACGCCTACCGACGGCGACATCGGTTGAAGACTACGAAGCCTTGCTGCCGTGGAACTGCTCACCTGCATCGCCTAGCTGAGCGCGCCACCCATATTGAGCACGGTGGGGTTTATGGAGCGCTTACGTTAATTCGAGTGTGATGCTGCCTGCGTTGCGAGCGGCGGCGTTTGGCATGGGTGTGGGGGCGAATATTCTCAGTGCATGGATCAGTTTTAACGAGGCAGAGAAGCTGAGGGAGAAGGGGTATGGGGAACTTGAATGGCCAATGTTCCGGAGCGGAATTACATTCATGCTTGGTGCGGTGCCACTAGCTTTAGTGGCTATTGATTTTGCATTGCAGGCAAGTATTCGAGCAGGTTTTATTTCATCAAGCAATATGATTGCTCGATCAGTAGCGAAAGCTACTGCCGCCCGACTAGGGGCAGCAGTTGTAGGGTTGTCTGTCCCTGGGATTGGTTGGCTTTTAACAATAGTGGCTGTAGGTGATACAGTCTATGTTGTTATGAATATCTCTGGACCTATGCAGCATTGGTTGAGTGGTTGCTATTTTGGAACTACAAAATGGTGGAAGATCAATGTTCCCAAACGTACTTCTTGGGAGGAAGAAGAAAAGGCTTTTAAGCAGGTTGTGAGTGATACTGATAAAACTCCCGGTGCCTCACCAGGAGCCGAACATGCTTAAGCACGGTGGTTATGTTGCACCTCATATTACGGCGCTGGAGAGAGAGAGTAGTCCGCCTGGCGAGGTCAGTCCAAACACCCTTAATGGCGTGGTGGCCAGATTTGATAAGCAGACCCCAGTCAGCTTTAATCCAAGTGCCTTCAATAATGTTGGCGGGTCTTTCCTCAATGCTATTTATATAAAATCATCAGCTGCAAGTACTCAGCTAAAGGGTATCGCATTGCTTTTTTGTGCGATTGCAATTTCTCCTTTTATTTTGTTTTTTGATAAAGTGTTCAGGCTCGCATTGCATGACTTTTTAGAGCCCAGTGTTTACGGGGTTTTGTTTTGGATAGTTGCTGGTTATCTGATGCTATTTTTATATCCAAAATGGATTTTGGCATATGTAAAGATTGATCTATTTTCCGTTGAAGATGAACCCATCCTTTTCGACCGAAAACACCGCAAGATCTACCGCCTGATCGCACCCATCGACGGCTCCTCCGAGCGCGGCTGGGCACGTTTTCGTTCTGTCCCGCTGCAGGCCGTCGAATACGACTGGGATTACGTTACTGCCGAGCACCGGGTACAACTGACCGGTACCAATCAGACCGTAATGCGCCTGCATCAACTGGTGTTCGTAGTGCGTGATCGACGCACGCCCGGTTCTGATGAGCCTTATGGTCGTTTACTCGATGAATTCAGCGTGGGCAACAGCGCTTCGTTTGGCGAAAACTCAGTGGGCATGTGGTGGGAACACTTGCGTCGTTACATGCAAGCCAATGGCCCGGCCTTGCCCGAAGGCGAAGTACTGCAACTGTTTGAAAGGCCCAGGAATCTCTGGCAGAGCATGGGCGTGGTCAGCCCGTTCGGCCCACGTTTTATGTGGTGGTGGCGCAATGGCCGCTTCCCGACTGTCGTAATCCTAGTGTGTTTTCCCTTTACGTTGCCGTTTTTCTTCGGCTGGTCCTTCTGCAACTGGATCAGCCACATGACCATGCGCAAAGTGATCTGGCCACAGGAAGTGCGTGATCGTATTGGGCGGGTGATCGAACGTGCGGATTAAGCAAGACCACTCGCTCGACTGGAGGTTGTCACTCGGGCTGGTCTCGGTGCTGGCTTCGACAGCGGTAGAGGCTTCCATCCGTGCCTTTACCCAGGCTCAGGGCGGCTATGGCGACCATCGCGGCATCGACCCCAAAGCTCTGGCCCGCCTTAACCGGGCGCAAGGCATGGCGCTGATCCATCGGGCCACCGAAGAAATACTGGATGCTGCCATGAAAGAACGCACCTTCAAGGTGCCGGTGGTGGTCATGGTCCGTTGCGACACCGAGACCGCCATCCGCATCATGCGCAGCCGGGGTGAGCCGATCCGGCACCAGAAAGTCCGTGAAATGCACCGTTACAGCCGCACAGTGACCATGGCGCTGTTCACCGACAGCGACACCCTGCGCGACCTGCGAGTCGACCCCGGAAAACTGCGCGACGAAGTGGCCAGATCGTATCCGCTCCATGAAACACACATTCAATACGAATAACTGAAGCCCGATGCTGTGCTCCCGATCTCTTTCTTGAACCAGCACCTCATGATGCGACCCGACGCAAAAATCGAAAAAGTCTATCTCTACCCCAAATCTGTCGACTTCCGAAAATCCATCGACGGCCTGGCCGCTCTGGTCGAACTGGATATCAAGGTAGCGGTATTTGACCCCGTACTTTTCGTTTTCCTCAACAAGCCCCGCAATCGAGTGAAGATCTTGTATTGGGAACGCAACGGCTTCTGCCTTTGGCTCAAGCGCCTGGAGTCAGAGCGCTTCAAGACATCGCCCGATATCACCGACGAAGCGATTGTCCTGACCGTTCAGGAACTGAGCTGGCTGCTCGACGGTTTTGACCTCTGGCGTAATCGTCCCACCAGGTCTGGCGGGCGATGTGGCTGAGCGTGAGTGGCAACTGGCGCACAGGCGGGTCGCCCAATGGTGCGAGCAACACGACCAGCCGCCCGACCTTGTGCCCTTGCGCTGTTACTGGCAGGGCACACCGCAGGCCTGGCAGGCCTTTTTCTAGCAACAGGCGGTCACAGCCACGTCCGACCAGGTCCAGGTGCTTGAAAGCCTGGCGCTGTTCGAGACCCGCAGTGCTGAACTGAGCGCTGAGTCGACCAAGGCCCTGATCCAGGCCCTGGCCCGGATCAGGGCACGTCCGGACTGGCTGGTCGTGGTCACCGGCCATGCCGACGCCCGTGGCGAGGCCGCGCATAACCTGCACCTGTCGCAACAGCGTGCCCGGGTGGTGGGCGACTGGCTGCAACGGATGGGCGATATCGCGTCCCGCTGCCTGGTGCTGCAAGGCGTTGCCGACCGCCAGCCGGTGGCGGGTAATGACTCCCTGCAAGGACGGCTGGCCAACCGGCGGGTGGACATTCGACTGGTGCCTTACTGCACACCCGGCAACGATCCGCCCACCCCTGGCGCTTGAAACCAGTCGCCATCAGGCCCTCACGCCGGCAACTGCCCCGCCGGTCCGAAGAACTCGTAATGGCTCTGCGCTTCAGGCACGCCCAGGGCCTTGAGGTCGCGCTTGACGCTGGCCATGAAGCCGACCGGGCCCAGAAAGTAGGCATCCACGTCCCGGTTCTGCGGCAACCAGTGGCCCAGCATCTGCTGGTTCAAGCGGCCCTCGGCGTCGAAGCGGTCGCCGCTGGCCGGTTGGCTGTAGCAGAAATGGCATGCCAGTTGCGGGTAGTCACGCTGCAGGCTTTCGAGCCAGGGACGAAACGCATGGGCGCTGCCGTCGCGGGTGCTGTGAATGAACGTGATCGGCCGGCCGGTTGGCAGGGCGGCTTCCAGCATCGCCAGGGTCGGGGTGATGCCGACGCCGGCGCTGATCAGCACCAATGGGCGAGTCGAGGCCTGCAAGGTGAAATCCCCGGCGGGCGGGAACAGCTCGACGCGGTCACCGACCTGTACACGGTCGTGCAGGTAGGTCGACACGGCGCCCTGGCCTTCGCGCTTGACGCTGATCCGGTAGCTGTGGCCGTTGGCCTGGGCCGACAGTGAGTAGTTGCGCCGCACTTGCTGGCCGTCGAGGTTCAACTTGAGGCCCAGGTACTGGCCCGGCGCGTAGTCGACCACCGCGCCGCCATCTTCGGGTTCGAAGTAGAACGAGGTGATCTGCGCGCTTTCCTGCTGCTTGCGCACCACCTTGAAGACCCGTGCGCCGCGCCAGCCGCCGGGGGCGATTTCGTTCTGTTGGTAGGCGGCTTCTTCGGCTCCGATCAGGATTCCGGCCAGTTGCCCGTAGGCCTCGCCCCAGGCGGCAATCACTTCATCGGTGGCGATGTCGGCGCCCAGCACTTCACGCATGGCGCTCAGCAGGCAGGTGCCGACGATCGGGTAGTGCTCGGGCAGGATCTGCAAGGCCACGTGCTTGTTGACGATCTGCCCCACCAGCGGACCCAGCGCTTCGAGGCGATCGATGTGGCGGGCATACATCAGCACCGCATTGGCCAGGGCACGCGGCTGGGCACCGCTGGCCTGGTTGGCCGGGTTGAACAGCGGCCGCACCTCAGGGTATTGGTCGAGCATCATTGTGTAGAAATGGGTGGTCAAGGCTTCGCCGCCTGATTCGAGCAGCGGAACAGTGGCCTTGATGATCGCGCGTTGTGAGTCAGTGAACATGGAAGCACTCCGGGGCAGTGGACAGTTGCCATGAGAGAGTCAACTTCCGTGCCAGGGCGTCAGCGCTTGTAAACCAAGGGTTTCAGGAGCGGCGTGTCATAAAGACACTGAGCGTGGAGAGGTCAGAATGACTTTGATGTGGTCATTTTGACTGCCTGAGTGGTTGTATAAAAACGCAGTGTGGACTGAGCTCGATTTGCCATGCTGGTAAATCTGTCAGTTATCGCCAGGACGCTGATGGGATAGCGTTTCTCCATGTTCTGCACCCATGGAGATTGTCATGCTATTGGGTATTGATTCCTCTGGTTCAGTGCTGGCTGGATTGAGGTCTGGCGTCCTCGATCGGCGCGCCTACACGCCTTATGGATTTCAACAAGTAGAGGCGCCTGAGAGTTCCTCTCTGGGCTTCAATGGGCAATTGCTTGAAGGATTAACGGGCCGGTATCACCTGGGTCATGGTCATCGTGTCTATAACCCCGTATTGATGCGCTTCCAAACGCCTGACACGCTCAGCCCGTTCGACGCGGGTGGGTTGAACGCCTATGCCTATTGCCAAGGTGATCCTGTCAATTTTACTGACCCGACAGGCCAGTTCGTTCTGGGGCTTTCCAACGCTTTCAGCCTTTTCAAGACGGTTACGCGACACACGAGAAAAGTTTCCCAGGCTTTTTTCAGCACGCGTCCCGCTACCTATACATCACGGCTTTACCAGGCCGGCTATACGGTGATCGGTACAGGGGCTGTGATGCACGTGGCAGGCTTTGCATCAGGTGCAGTTGTCATGAAGGCTGGAGGAGCATTGTTGACTGCAGTGGATATGGGTAGAAAAGTCCAGAAAACGTTCAAGACGCTTAGCTCAACACGTTTGGGCAAGGCTGTTGTCCAACGCTTCAAACCGGGGAAACCTTCTGTTGCACCTCTCGAAGAGGTGAAGGTCATAAAACCCACGTCGCCTGGAGTGTCCGTAGACATCGCATCTGAACCTACCCATTCGGTCAGTTTCATCAGGTCGACGTAAAGTGCTTTACAGCAAAAACAGCTTTGAAAAGCCGGGCCACATGCGTACCCACTCGTTCCGAAGAGCTCTTTGACGCTACGATGCTCGCCTTATCTGTCCCTGACGAACCTGAATGTTCGAACTCACCAGCTACCTGGGCCTTTTTTTCGCCGCCTTCGGTGCCGCCACCTTGCTGCCGATGCAATCGGAAGCGGTGCTGGTCGGGATGCTGGTGTCCGGGCATTACCTGGCCTGGCTGCTGTGGCTGGTCGCAACGCTGGGCAATGTGCTGGGGGCGATGCTCAACTGGCTGATGGGCCGCTCGGTCGAACGGTTGCGTCACAAGCGTTGGTTCCCGGTCAGTGAAAAGCGCCTGGCGCAGGGCCGCCGGCACTACGCCCGCTACGGCTACGGGTCGCTTTTGCTGAGCTGGGTGCCGGTAATCGGTGACGCCCTGACCGTGGTGGCTGGCGTGATGGCCGAGCCACTGTGGCGCTTTACCCTGATCGTGGCTCTGGCCAAGGGCTTGCGTTACCTGGTGGTGATGCTGATTGCCTTCAATGTCATCTAGGGATTGGTGCCGTTTCAGCCAACACACCCGCTCCGCCCCCACGGTGCCCCCGGTAGGCGCGCGCTCTGCCCGCGACCGAGTGCGCAGCGCTCGCAAAATTTCTCAAACGCCACAAATTTACAACGGCTAACGCAGCCAGTCACGATGGTCCGGCATTCCGGCATTCCGGCATTCCGGCATTCCGGCATTCCGGCAAGCGCACCACATGTGCCGGCTTACGGCAACAGCCCCTGACGCGCCAGCGTCAGCCCATCGGGCGGCAAGGGCAGGGCGGTCTTGTACAGCACCTGCTTGAGGGCAAAGCTGGAGCGGATATTGGCCACGCCCGGCACCTTGGTCAGGTGCTCGAGAATGAAGCGCTCCAGCGCCTGAATGTTCGGCACCAGAATGCGCAACAGGTAGTCGGCATCGCCCGTCATCAGGTAGCACTCCATCACTTCCGGACGCCCGGCCACGGCGGCTTCGAAGCGCTGCAAGGCGCCTTCGTCCTGCTTCTCCAGGCTCACATGAATGAACACGTTCAGGTCCAGGCCCAGCACCCTGGGGTCGAGGAGGGTAACCTGGCCCTTGATCAGCCCGGCTTCCTGCATCGATTTGACCCGGTTGAAGCAGGGCGTGGGCGACAGGTTTACCGAGCGGCCCAGCTCGGCATTGGTGATGCTGGCGTCGCGCTGCAGGCTCTCCAGCAGGGTGATGTCGGTGCGATCAAGCTTTTTCAAGAGAATGAACCTCTGCCATATCGAGTTTTGGCAGAGATTAATGCTTGTAAGGACATCAATCACAGATAAAGCAGGAAAAAAATTCTGATCACGCTTGAATAAAATTTGTCCCTGACCGCTTTCGGCCTTTCAGGGGACACCATGCTCAACGCCATCCGACCCGAGACCTTGACCCCAGCCGCTGGCCGCCTGTGGACCTCGCCCCAAGTGAAGGGCATGAGCCTGCTGGTGCTGGCGATCCTGATCTGGGGCGCCAACTGGCCGGTGATGAAGGCCGGCCTGCAGCACATCACCCCCATCTGGTTCTCGGCCCTGCGCTTTGCGGCCGGCGCCCTGTGCCTGTTCGCCTTGCAACTGGCCACCGGCACGCTGCGCATTCCGACCCGGCGCGACCTGCCGCTGATTCTGAGCGTCGGCCTGCTGCAAATGCTGACCTTCACCGTGCTGGGCGCGATGGCCATGACCGAGGTCCCGGCCGGGCGTTCGGCGGTGTTGGCCTACACCACACCGCTGTGGGTCACGCCCATCGCCGTGACCTTTCTCGGCGAGCGGCTTTCGAAGCAACAGGTGGCCGGCACCTTGCTCGGCGGCATCGGCGTCGGCGTGCTGTTCAACCCCCTGACCCTGGACTGGGGCAACACCGCGTTGCTCAAGGCCAACCTCATGCTGATCGGCGCCTCGGTGTGCTGGGCGCTGTGCATCCTGCACTTGCGCCATTCACGTCCCGGCGCCAGCGCCTACCAACTGGCGCCGTGGCAGATGCTGACCGCCACGGTGCCGCTGGTGGGTCTGGCCTATGGCGTGGAAGGGCCATTCACCGGGGACGGCTCCTGGACGCTGTGGCAGATCATGCTGTTCATGGGGCCGCTGGCCACGGCGTTCTGTTTTTGCGCAGTCAACGCTGCCAGCCAGTGGCTGACCAGCACCCGTATGTCTACAGCGATGCTCGGCGTGCCGGTGGTGGGGCTGTTGATGTCGGTGCTGTTCATGGGCGAGCCACTGACCGGCGCGCTGATCGTTGGGTTGATGGCAATTCTGGGCGGGATTCTGATCGTGACGGTCAAATGGCCGGTCACACCAAAACACGTTCTTAATACCACCCCATAGAAAGCCTGTGACAGCCTGCCTCAAGCCTTGAAATCGCCAGGTGTGATCAGCGAAAGAGCGCATTGGGGGGCGGTTCACACCATTTGGCAGCGCATCGACACATTGCGCTGAATCTATTCATCAGGCTCGGGTCGACTCAAGGGACCGGTTACTGGAGAGGCTGCGACACGCATCGCAGCCCGTCATGACCCCATGCGCCCCGTGAGCGCACCCTTGAACGGTGATCCTGATGAAAGACGCTACGCCACAAGGCACGCCACAGCCTTCCTCTGCACCTGAAGAACACGCCGCTACCTTGCAATCTTCCCGCCGCCGCTTCCTGCAGGTCGGCGCCTCGGGCCTGGCCGCGGCCAGTGTCGGCACCTGGATACCGGAGCAGAACGCTGCCCAGGCCGCCCAGACACCGCCTGCCGCCGCCGGCAACGAAAAGCCGGCACCGGGCGAGCAGGCCATCGTGCTCAAGGTCAATGGCCAGAGCCATCGCCTGAACGTGCCGGCCAACGCCATCCTGCTCGACGTGCTGCGCGACCGCCTGCAACTGACCGGCACCAAGAAAGGCTGCGACCACGGTCAGTGCGGTGCCTGCACCTTGCTGGTCAATGGCGTGGCGATCAACGCGTGCCTGTCCATTGCCGTGCAACACGACGGTGACGAAATCACCACCATCGAAGGCCTGGCCGAGAACGGCAAGCTGCACCCGGTGCAGGAGGCTTTCTGGGAGCACGATGCCTACCAGTGCGGTTATTGCACGTCCGGGCAGATCATGAGCGCGGTGGCGATTCTCAACGACCCGAACATTCCTGCCGATGACGCCAGCGTGCGTGAAGCCATGAGCGGCAATATCTGCCGCTGTGGCGCCTACAAGAACATCCTGTCGGCCGTGCAGTCGGCCCGGGGCAAGCTGGGGAGGGCGGTCTGATGCGCACATTCGAATACGCCCGCGCCACCTCGCTGGCCCAGGCGGTCAACGCCGCCACCGAACAGAGCGTCTACCTGGCCGGCGGCACCACGCTGCTGGACCTGGTCAAGCTTGATGTGATGCAGCCTGCGCAGGTGGTGGACATCAATCGCCTGGACCTCAAGAAAATCGAACTGCTGGACGACGGTCGCCTGCGCATCGGCACGCTGGTCAGCAACACCGAACTGGCCAACCATGCGCGGGTGCGCGAGCACTACCCGGTCCTGGCCCAGGCCATTCTGCAAGGGGCCAGCACTGCCTTGCGCAACAAGGCCACCACCGGCGGCAACCTGATGCAGCGTGTGCGCTGTAACTACTTTCGCGACGGTATTTCGGCGTGCAACAAGCGCGAGCCGGGCTCGGGCTGTGCGGCTATCGACGGGCTGAACCGCAGTGTGCACGCGGTGCTGGGCACCAGCGAGCAGTGCATTGCCAGTCACCCCTCGGACATGTGCGTGGCCATGGCCGCGCTGGGCGCCCAAGTGACCGTCCAGGGCCGGCAAGGCACGCGCGATATTGCGTTCAGTGACTTTCACCTGCTGCCGGGTGATACCCCGTGGCGCGAACATGCGCTGCAACCGGGCGAGTTGATCACCCACGTCACCCTGGATGCGCCCCTGGCCGGCAGCCGTTCGGCCTACCTGAAACTGCGCGACCGCACCTCGTACCAGTTCGCCCTGGCTTCCAGCGCCTTGGTGGTGGTGCTTGATGGCAAGCGCATCGTCGATGCCCGTGTGGCATTAGGCGGTGTCGGCACCAAGCCGTGGCGTGCCGTAGACGCCGAGCGGGCCCTGATCGGCCAGCCGGCGTCACTGCAACTGTTCGAGCGTGTGGCGCAGACCGCGATGCAAGGCGCCAAGGCCTACGAACACAACGCTTTCAAGATTCCGCTTGGCCAGCAGGTCATCGTTCGCAACCTCCGTGATCTCACGGCCAAGGAGCTGTCATGAGCCAGTCCATCATCGGTAAAGCCCAGAAGCGCGTCGACGGCCGCCTGAAAGTCAGCGGCCAGGCGCGCTATGCCGCCGACTACCCGCAGGACGGCCTGCTGTTCGCCTACGGCGTGTTCAGCACCATTGCCAGTGGCCGTATCCTGGCGATTGACGATGCCCAGGCGCGGTCCATGCCCGGTGTGGTCGAGGTCCTGCACCACGGCAATATCCCGCGCCTGCACCGCACGCCGGAAACCGCCATGAGTTTTGACACCATCCTCAGCGCCAGCAAGGCTGACGAGCACCGCTTGCCGTTCGAGGACGATAAAGTCTATTACCCTGGCCAGTTCGTGGCCCTGGTGGTGGCCGACACTTTCGAGCAGGCCCGTGCCGCTGCCCGCCAGGTCAAGGTGCGCTACGAGGCCGCCGAGCCGGTCAAGTCGCTGGCGCAGGCCTTGAAGAAGAACGGCGCCAAGCAAGCCGACGGCACCCATCAGCGCGGCAAGCCGGACGAGGCCTTCAAGGCCGCCGCCCAGCGCATTGATGTGACCTACACCACGCCGGTCGAAACCCATAACCCGATGGAAATGCACGCCACCACGGCGCGCTGGCAGGACGGCAAGCTGTATGTCGAAGAAAGCACCCAGGGCGTGGTCAACCACCGCAACTTTCTGGCCAATGTCTTTGACCTGACGCCCGAGCAGGTCGAGGTGCGTGCGCCGTTCATTGGTTCGGGGTTTGGCGGCAAGCTCTGGCCGTGGCCGCATTCGGTCGCCGCCTGTGCCGCCGCCAGGGTGACCGGGCGCCCGGTGCAACTGATGCTGCCGCGCGCGCAGATGTTCAGCACGGTCGGCCATCGTCCGGAAACCCAACAACGCCTGCGCCTGGCCACCGATGCCAAGGGCAAGCTGGTGTCGCTCAGCCATGAGTCGTACAACGGCACCTCGACCGTGGACACCTACATCGAAACCTGCGGCAGCGTGACCAAGAGTCTCTACAGCTGCCCCAACGTGTTGGTCAGTCACCACACCAGCCCGCTCAATCGCGGCACGCCGACCTCTATGCGCGCACCGGGTGCGGCCCCGGGCCTGTTTGCGCTGGAGTCGGCCATTGACGAAATGGCGCTGGCGGCGAACATGGACCCTTTGGCCTTCCGGCAGCTGAACCTGGCCGAACGTGATGAAAGCAGCGACCTGCCATGGTCGAGCAATCATTTGCCCGAAGCCATCGAGCAGGCGGCCAAGCGCTTTGGCTGGGCCCAGCGCAAGCCTGAAGTGGGCGCGATGCGCGACGGCGACGAGATCATCGGCTACGGCATCGGTGCCTGTAACTGGGAAGCCTTTCAGGTGCCGACCGAAGCGCGGGTCAGCCTGCGCGCCGACGGCACGGCGCTGGTGCAGTGCGGCGTGCAGGACATCGGCACCGGCACCTACACCATCGTGGCCCAGACCGTCAGCGAGCTGACCGGCCTGGCGCTGGACAAGGTCGAAGTGCAGCTGGGCAATTCGTCGTTTGTACCCGGCCCGGTGTCCGGTGGCAGTTGGGTGACGGCCAGTATCATGCCGGCACTGGCAGGCGCCACCCGCCAGGCACTGGAAAAACTGCGCAGCTACGCGGTCACCGAGAAAGGCTTCTTTGCCGGTGAAAAACCCGAAAGCCTGGAGGTGCGTGACGGCCATCTGGTCAAGGGCGAGCGCCGCGTAAGCTTTGCCCAGGTGCTGGAACAGCAACGCCTGGCGCGGGCCGACGGCACGCACCACAGCGAACAGGCCAATGCCAAGGATTATTCGTTCCGCTCGTTCGGCGCGCATTTTGTCGAGGTGCGCTGGGACCCGGGCATTTCGCGCCTGCGCGTGGCGCGGGTGGTCAGTGCCATCGACGTTGGCAAGGTGGTCAATCCGCTGGCGGCGCGTAACCAGGTCGAGGGTGCGATTGTCATGGCCATCGGCATGGCGTTGTTCGAGGCCACCGAGTACGACCCGCGCAGCGGTTTACCGGTCAACGACAATTACGCCGAATACGTGGTGCCGGTGCATGCCGACCAGCCGGACATCGACGTGATTCTGCTCGATTATCCAGATTTGAACCTCAACGAGTTCGGCGCCCGAGGCATTGGCGAGATCGGCATCACCGGGCTGGCGGCGGCGGTGGCCAACGCGGTGTACCACGCCACTGGCAAGCGCATTCGCGACCTGCCGATCACCAAGGAAAAACTCATGGCCGGAGTTTAAGCGCGATGAAACAGCTCGACTTGCAGGTCGTGCAACAAGCCCGCGACTGGCTGGCGGCAGGCAAACCGGTGTGGTTGTGCACGGTGCTTTCGACCTACGGCTCCGCCCCGCGCGGGCCGGGGGCGATGCTGGTGGCGCTGTCCACCGGCGAGCACCGTGGCTCACTGTCGGGTGGCTGTATCGAGGAAGACTTTCTTGAACGCCTGGCGCTGGGCCGCTTTGAACCGGTGACCCAGCAGGTGCGCTACGGCGTTGGCGGCCTGGCACCGAACCTGGCCTTGCCCTGTGGCGGGGTGCTGGATGTATTGGTCGAGTACCTGGCCCCTGGCGCCGAGATTCAGGCGCATCTGGCGCAGGTCGAGCAGGCGTTGAGCGGGCGCGGCCTGCTACGGCGTGTGGTCGGCCTGGGTGCGGTGGCGCCGCAGCTGCAAGCCGGAGAAATGGGCCAGGCCCGGGTGCAGGTCGAGGCGGGGACGGCGAGCATCCGCATCGGTGCCGTCCAGCGTCTGTTGCTGGCCGGGCTGTCGCCGGTGGCCGAGTTCTGTGCCAGCTTCGCGCTGGCGCTGGGCTATGAAGTGATCCTGTGCGACCCGCGGCCGGAGGTGCTGGCCGGCTTTTCACTGGCCGGGGTCGAAGTCTGCCCGGTGCTGCCGGCGGTGTTCATTGCCGAAGGTGGCTGCCATGCGTCCACGGCCGTGGTCGCGTTGACCCATGACCCACGCCTGGATGATTTGACCTTGCTCGAAGCGGTGCGCACCGAGGCGTTTTATATCGGTGCCATGGGTTCACGCCAGACCAGTCGCAAGCGCCTGGAGCGCCTGGCACGCATCGGCCACCTGGACGAGGCGACGCTGGCGCGCATTCAGGCGCCTATCGGGCTCAATCTGGGCAGCAAGACCCCGGCCGAAATCGCCCTGGCGGTGATGGCCGATGTCCTGCGCACCGCCAATGGCATTGATCGCCAACAGCTCTAATGGCGCGCTGTCGCGCAACAAACATGGACCCGGTGTAGGAGCGCGCTCTGCCCGCGACCGGCTGCGTAGCAGTCGTAAAATTGTGGCGTTTCACAGATTTCTGCGAGCGCTGCGCACTCGGTCGCGGGCAGAGCGCGCTCCTACAGGTGTGAGTTTTACAGTCAATAAAATCAATAAGTTATTTTATGTTTGATGAGGTCGACCCACGATCACGAAACGATCCTCCCACACGGTGGTTCATCCCGGTCAAAGGTCGTATTTGAGGCAGCACCTCAAGAAAACGGCCTTGGTTTCAATGAGCCAAGGCTTGAGCCAAAGCGGCCGGGGTGTCGGCATCCAGCAGGGTGCCGGGGTCGTCGCTTGCGATCCGGATACAGGCCTCTGGGTGCGCCATGATCACCGCCTTGGCGCCCTGATCGCCGGTCAGTCCTTCCAGCAGCGGCCAGAAAGCCCGGCCGATGATCACCGGGTGACCTTGCTGGCCTTCGAACACCGGCATGACGATGCGTTGCGGGTCGGCCTGGTCGGCCAGTTGCAGCAGTGTTTCGGCGCTCAGCCACGGCATGTCGGCCAGCAGGATGGCCACCGCCCGGGCGTCAGTGTCAGCCAGCGAGCGGATGCCGCTGGCCAGGCTGTGGCCCATGCCGTATTCGGCCTGTTCACTGCACACCGTTTTCACCGTGGCGGGCAGGCCCAAGGCGTCGGGCTTATCCGTGGCACGTACCACCACACGTATCTCCTCGAACGCCGTCAAGGCCGTATCAAGGCTGGCCTGCAACACCGTGCGCCCGCACGGCAGGCATGCCTGGCGCTTGTCGCTGCCAAACCGGCGGCTGCTGCCAGCGGCCAGCAGCAGGGCGATCACAGTGGAAGACGGTGCAAAGTGACTCATGATGACAAGGCTCGTTGAGGCCGCGGTGGCCAGACTGTGGCATCTTTGCAGGTCTGCCCCTGGCCGCACATCCTATTTGCCAAGAGAGAATCGATGAATTCGCACATTTGCCCTGTCGAGCTGGAAAAAGCCTACCGCCTGCTCAACCACGGCCCGACCGTTCTGGTCTCGGCCACTCATGCCGGCGTGGATAACGTCATGGCCGCTGCCTGGGCCTGCGCCCTGGATTTTTCCCCGCCCAAGGTTACTGTCGTGCTGGACAAGATTGCCCATACCCGCCGCCTGGTCGAAGGCAGCGGCTATTTCGCGTTGCAGGTGCCGAACCTGGCGCAACTGCAACTGATCCAGGCAGTGGGCAACCAGAGCCTGGCCGATGATCCGGACAAACTGGCCCGCTGCGGGGTCGAGTTGTTGCACATGGAAGGGTTCGAAACGCCCTTGGTGAGCGGTTGCTCGGCCTGGCTGATCTGCAAAGTGCTTCCCGAGCCGCACAACCAGCAGACCTATGACCTGTTCATCGGTGAAGTGGTCGCCGCCTGGGCGGACAACCGCGTATTTCGCGACGGTCATTGGCAGTTCGAACACGCCGACCCGCAATGGCGCAGCCTGCACTACATTGCGGGCGGGCATTATTACGCCATTGGCGAGCCGGCCGTGGTGTGAAGCCGGAGCGCCTGTACAAAACCCCGTGTTCCTGGCGCCGCGCCAAGGCGGAGCGCTGTCGCACAGCAAACATGGGGCCGGTGTAGGAGCGCGCTCTGCCGGCGGTGAGTTTGAAATTCAATTCAGGATCAGTTGCGATCCAGCCACACGGTCTGGGCATTGCAGAACTCGCGCACGCCGAAGTGCGACAGCTCGCGGCCGAACCCGCTTTTTTTCACCCCGCCAAAGGTCACCCGTGGGTCGGAAGCACTGTAGCCGTTGATGAACACGCCGCCGGTTTCCAGCTGCTCGGTCATTTGCTCGGCACGCGCGACATCACCGGTGTAGATCGTTGCGGTCAGGCCGAATTCGCTGTCGTTGGCCAGCGCCAGGGCATGTTCGGCATCGCGGGCCGTGATGATCGAGGCCACCGGGCCAAACAGTTCCTGGCGAAACGAAGTCATGCGGTCGGTGACATCGCCCAGCACGGTCGGTGCATAGAAGTTACCGTTGCCTTCGGCCTTGGCACCGCCCAGCAGCAGGGTGGCGCCTTCGCCCAGGGTGGCCTGCACTTGTTGATCCAGCTCGTCACGCAGGTCGAACCGCGCCATCGGACCGATGTAGGTGGCCTCGCTCAGCGGGTCGCCCACCACCAGTTGCCGGGTGGCCTCGACGAAGCGCCGAGTGAATTCCTCGACCACGCCCTGTTCGACAATCAAGCGCTTGGCCGCCGCGCACACCTGCCCGGTGTTCTGGTAACGGCCGATCACCGCCGCCTTGACCGCCGCGTCCAGGTCAGCGTCGTCAAGCACGATGAACGGGTCGGAGCCGCCCAGTTCCAGCACGCATTTTTTCAGCGCGGCGCCGGCCTGCGAGCCGATGGCGATGCCGGCCCGCACACTGCCGG
The DNA here is from genome assembly GCF_900589395.1 of Pseudomonas viridiflava. Taxonomy (GTDB): domain Bacteria; phylum Pseudomonadota; class Gammaproteobacteria; order Pseudomonadales; family Pseudomonadaceae; genus Aquipseudomonas. Next base: position 34,630 of record NZ_UUIS01000022.1, on the reverse strand, counting down.
TCAGGGTCACCGCAGCAATGCGGTCATCGGCAATGGCCCTGGAGACACCCTGCGCAGTGACGTTGATCACCTCGAACACGCCTTCGGCAAAGCCCGCCTCTTGCAGGGCATCACGCAGCAGGTAGGCGCAGCCCATGATGTTGGGGGCGTGCTTGAGCACATAGGTATTGCCAGCCAGCAAGGTCGGCACCGCGCCGCGCAGCACCTGCCAGAACGGGAAGTTCCACGGCATCACCGCCAGCACCGGGCCCAGCGGCCGGTACTCGATGCGCGCCTTGCCGCCAGGCACCTGGGTCGGTTCCGGGGCGAGCATCGCCGGGCCGTGTTCGGCGTACCACTCGCACAGCTGGGCGCATTTCTCGACTTCGCCACGGGCCTGGGTCGACGGCTTGCCCATTTCCAAGGTGGCCGTGCGCGCCATGTCGGCGGCTTTGCTGCGCAGCACGCGGGCCAGGGCCTGGATCAACTCGACCCGCTGTGCCAGGGGCGTGCGCTTCCAGGCGCCAAAAGCGGTTGCTGCCCGCGCCAGTGCAGCGTCCAGGGCTGCGTCGGTTTCATACGGGTAGACGCCAACCTGCTCGCCGTTGGCAGGGTTGATCGAAATCGCGTGGGTCTGGCTGGAAACGCTGGTCATGGCCGCCTCTGCATCGTGTTATCAGGAAAGTGCGATCAGGTTAGGGCCATGCTAGAGTCTTTAAAACTGAATAATACTGATCAATACGTTCACGTTTGGAGAATGATGTGGATCTGGTCCAACTGGAAATCTTCAAGGCTGTCGCCGAGCACGGCAGCATCAGCGCCGCCGCCCAGCACATCCATCGGGTGCCGTCCAACCTCACCACGCGCATCAAGCAGCTGGAAGAGGACCTGGGCGTCGAACTGTTCATTCGAGAAAAACATCGCCTGCGCCTGTCGCCGGCGGGCTGGAATTTTCTCGATTACACCCGGCGCATCCTCGACCTGGTGGGTGAGGCGCGCCAGGCCGTGGCCGGTGACGAGCCGCGTGGACCACTGGCCCTGGGGTCGCTGGAAAGCACCGCTGCGGTGCGCATTCCGGCCGTGCTGGCCGCTTACAACCAGGCGTACCCCAAGGTCGAGCTGGCGCTGTCGACCGGGTCGTCCGGCACCATGATCGACGGCGTGCTGGCCGGGCACCTGGCGGCGGCCTTCGTCGACGGCCCGGTGCTGCACCCGGCGCTGGAAGGGGTGGCGGTGTTCGAAGAGGAAATGGTCGTGATCGCGCCGCTCAACCATGCGCCTATCGACAGCGGCAGCGACGTCAACGGCGAACCCATTTATGCCTTTCGCGCCAATTGCTCGTACCGCCACCATTTTGAAAGCTGGTTCAGCCATAACGCGGCGGTGCCGGGCAAGATCTCCGAAATGGAGTCGTACCACGGCATGCTCGCCTGCGTCAGCGCCGGCGCCGGGTTGGCGCTGATGCCGCGCAGCATGCTTGAAAGCATGCCCGGCTGCAGCACCGTCAGCGTCTGGCCGCTGTCGGCGCAGTTTCGTTACCTGCAGACTTGGCTGGTGTGGCGCAAGGGCACGGTGTCGCGCAGCCTGGCCAGTTTCATTGAGTTGCTGGAAACAAGTGCCCCGGCCTGAGCTTTAACCGCAGGAGAGGCTTCAGCCGCGAAGAGCGCCGGATGCCCTGGCCCGGTAACTGCTGCGCCTGGTGGTTGCGCACGGCTTGAAACAGGCAACCGGCGACCACGGCGCACTGGCTCAGGCCCGAAGCAGGCAAGCGTTCGATCAGGGCTGTATTGATCGGTTCGGTGGCGGCGATGTCTCGCCGTTTTGCGAGGTCAGCGTCATGTCTGTTTCCATTTTGCAGCGCATTGGTTGACCGATATCAATCGTCGCGGGTCAGCACTTCCAGCAGCTCGATCTCGAACGTCAGGCTGGCGTTGGGCGGGATACTGCCGACCTGGCGCTCGCCATAACCCAGGGCAGCCGGCACCTGCAGTTTGCGCTTGCCGCCGACGCGCATGCCCATCAGGCCCTGGTCCCAGCCCTTGATCACCCGCCCGGTGCCGATCACGCACTGAAACGGCTTGCCGCGCCCGGCCGAGGAATCGAACACGCTGCCGTCGTCCAGCCAGCCGGTGTAGTGAGTGGTGATCAAGGCGCCCTTGACCACGGCCTTGCCGTCGCCTTCATGCAGGTCGGTGATTTCCAGGGTGTCGGTCATGTTCGGGCTCGGGTTGATAAGAGAGGGCGGCTTTTTCGCAAAAAAAGGGGGGCGATGCAAGCCCGGTTGGCAGTGCCGCCGGGTTCCTGGCCCAAGCGGCTCGCCGGCCGGCCCTTTCGCGACCGTGGGTCGCTCCCACGTCGTCACGCCGCGTAGCCAGGCGCTACACGGCCTTGTAGAAGCGACCAACGGTTGCGAATGCTGTGAGAGGCAGCTCTGCTGGCGATGCTAGGGTACAGGCGCAGCAGAGGCGTTGGCCTTGCTGGCCTCATCGCCGGCAAGCCGCCTCCCACCGGATTGATGTCGTCCAGGGTCTCGGGCCTGGCACCAGACTGTGGGAGGCTCTGCTGGCTATGGCTATGGCTATGGCTATGGCTATGGCTGTGGGGCAGGCGCAGCAGAGGCGTTGGCCTTGCTGGCCTCATCGCCGGCAAGCCGCCTCCCACCGGATTGATGTCGTCCAGGGTTTCGGGCCGGGCACCAGACCGTGAGAGGCAGCTCTGCTGGCGAAGGCGGCCGTACAGGCGCAACCGATGTGTCTATCTGACTGGCCTCGTTGGCGGATCGTCGCTGCACGTTCAGTGTTCAGGTTCACGTTGTGTCGGCTTCAGTTGAGGTGCCCCAGCGGCACCGGGGTGTTGGCCTTGACCTCGCGGATTACCACGGCCGAGCGGATTTCGCTCACGCCTGGCAGCTTGAAGATGACCTTGTGCAGAAATTCATCGTAGTGGGCGATGTCGGTGGTCAGCACCTTCATGATGTAGTCAGCCTGGCCGGTGGTGCTGTTGCACTCGATGATCGCCGGGCAGTTGCGCACCGCTTCCTCGAAAGCCTCGACGACATTCTCGACATGCTTGGACAGGTTGACCTCGGCCAGCACGCAGTTGCCCAGGCCCACCTGCTGACGGTCAACGATGGCGGTGTAGCGTTTGATATAGCCGTCCTGTTCCAGGTTTTTCAGGCGCTTCCAGGTGGGCGTCGAGGACAGGCCGATACGCTCGGACAAGTCCTGCACCGAGAGGCGGGCATCGGCTTGCAGGGCGTCGAGGATGCGGATGCTGTAGGTGTCGAGGCGATCTTTCTTCATTTGTTTTTATTCGGAGAATGAGCGTTCTCGATTCTGGCCAAAGGATCAGGAAATAGGAAGCACATTCTCCCTCGCCGTCCTTACGCTTTGAGCACAGCAAGCACTCACCTGCGCCGTACCGCTCAACCGTAAGGGACAACAATAAAATGACGGTGATCCAACGCACACCTGACCCAGCCACGCTGGCGTCGCCACATGCTGCACCGGTGGACTGGCCGCGCGCCGCTTACCTGATGATGGTCTCGCGCCAGCTCGACGCGCTGGAAGAAAGCACGCTGGTGCCCCAGAAGAAGGTGCTTTATCAGTTTTCTGCGCGTGGGCACGACATGGCGCAGATCCTGTTGGGCCTGCAACTGACCGACCCGCACGACGCCGCCTGCGGCTATTATCGCTCGCGGCCACTGTTGCTGGCGCTGGGGGTCGACCTGGCCGATGCGCTGGGGTCGTCCATGGCCCGCGCCGGCGGCTATTCGGACGGTCGCGACATCGGCGTGGTGTTCAATTATCCCAACCCTGGCGGCGTGACGGCATTGCCCATGTGCGGCGGGGTCGGTGCGCAGTACACGCCCACCGCCGGCTGGGCCCAGGCCCTGACTTACCGCACGCGGGTGATGGATCAGGCTGATCGTGCGCAGGCCATCAGCGTGGTGCTGGGCGGTGACGGCTCGGTGGCCACCAACGGCTTCTGGTCGGCGCTGACCATGGCCACCACGCAACAACTGCCGATGCTGTTCTATATCGAAGACAACGGTTTTGGCATCTCCGTACCCTCTACCTTGCAGACCCCCGGCGCCGACATCGCCAGAAACCTGGCCAGTTTCCAGGGCCTTGAAGTGATCTCCGGTGACGGCTGCGACCCGCAGCACAGCGCTGCCCTGATTGCCCGGGCGGTTGAGCATGTGCGCGAGCGCCGGGGCCCGTGCCTGTTGCGCCTGACCGTGCCGCGCCTGCAAGGGCACAGTTTCCAGGACACCCAGGCGTACAAGTCGAGCGAGCAGGTGGACGCCGAGTGGGCCCGTGACCCGCTGCCCCGGTTGCGTGATTTCCTGGTGCCGGCCCGTCTCAGCGAGGCGCAGTGGCAAGCGCTTGAAGACCAGGCCGCCGAGGCCGTGCAGCAGGCCTGCGCGCAGGCCGAGGCACGCCCGGTCAGCGATCCGCAGCGGGTCACCGAAAACGTGTTTTTCGAAGGCACGCTGCAACAGCGCGGTGGGCAGTGGAGCGATGGTTACCGGGCACCGGCCGACACCGGGCAACCCGAGCCGCAAGGCCCGCGCCTGAACATGGTCGCGGCCATTCGCCGGACCCTCGACCATGAATTGAGCATCAACCCGCGGGTGGTGGTGTTCGGCGAAGACGTCGGCCCCAAGGGCGGCGTGCATGCCGTGACGCTGGGCCTGCAGGACAAATACGGCGCCGAGCGGGTGTTCGACACCAGCCTGTCCGAGGAAGGCATCATCGGCCGCGCGGTGGGCATGGCGCTGGGCGGGCTGATGCCGGTACCGGAAATCCAGTTTCGCAAATACGCCGACCCGGCCATGGAGCAGATCAACGACTGCGGCACCATGCGCTGGCGCACCAATAATCGCTTTGCCGCGCCAATGGTGGTGCGCATTCCTGGCGGCTTCTTCAAATGCGGCGACCCCTGGCACAGCCAGACCAACGAGGTGCAGTTCGTGCATTCGCCGGGCTGGAAGGTGGCCGTGCCGTCCAATGCCGAAGATGCGGTCGGGCTGTTGCGCACCGCATTGCGGGGCAACGACCCGGTGATCTTCTTCGAGCACCGCGCCATGCTCGATGCAACCAGCGCGCGGCGCAGCTACCCCGGCGATGATTACGTGCTGCCGTTCGGCCAGGCCCGCTGCGTGACTCAAGGCCACGACCTGACCGTGGTGACCTGGGGCGCGATGGTCGAACGCTGCGAACAGGCCGCCGAGGGCCGCTCGGTCGAGGTCATCGACCTGCGCACCCTGATGCCCTGGGACCGTGAAACCGTGCTGGCCTCGGTGTCGCGTACCCATCGCTGCCTGGTGGTCCACGAAGACCTCGGCACCGCAGGCTTTGGCGCCGAGATCATTGCCGTGGTCGCCGAGCAGGCCTTCATGGACCTGGACGCCCCGGTGGCACGCCTGACCATGCCTGACATTCCCAGTCCGCATCACCCGCTGCTGATGGAGCATGCTTTGCCATCGGTAGACAGGATCCGCGCAAAAATCGACGAAATGGTGGGGTTCTGACATGACTGACCTGACCCTCAACCCCCCAACGCAAGAGGTCATCGCGCCTGTGCAACAGGAAGGCACCAAGGCCGTGCTGCGTACCTGGCTCAAGGCCGCTGGCGCTTCGGTGCGCCAGCACGAACCGGTGGTCGAACTGGAAACCGACAAGGTCATGGTGGAAGTCTGCGCCCCGTGTGACGGGGTGCTGGACATCCTCGTGCAGGAAGGCCAGGACGTGCTGCCTGGCGCACGGCTGGGGCGGGTGGCGGCGGTGCTGCATGAGCAGGCGCCCGAGCCTGACGCCTCGCGTGCGCAAGGTCCTGCCCCCGAAGGCACCGGGGTCGACCTGGCGCCCTCGGACCTCGAGGCTCGACTGTCGCCGGCCGTGCGCCGCTTGCTGGCCGAGCACGACCTGGACCCGGCCCGGCTCGAAGGGTGTGGCACCGGCCGAGGCGGGCGCCTGACCCGTGAAGACGTGGTCAAGGCCATCCAGCGCCTGGAGGCTCCGGCCACGCCCGAACCGGTTGATGCCGGGCGCGAGACGGTGCCGCCGGCATCGATCAACCCGGCCAGTGAAACGTCGACTGCCCCCCGTGTGGCCGAGCGCATCGCGCATTCGAGCATGCGGCGCACGATTGCCGAGCACATGCAGCATTCGGTCAGCGTGGCCCCACATGTGACGGCGGTGTTCGAGGCCGACTGCACGGCCATCATCCAGCACCGTCATCGCCACAAGGCGCACTTTGCCGGGCAGGGCGTGAACCTTACCTTCACAGCCTACTTCGTGGCCGCCGCCGTGCAGGCGATGCAGGCCGTACCCCAGGTCAACAGCCGCTGGCATGAAGACGCCCTGGAAGTGTTCAGCGACGTGAACATCGGCGTCGGCGCCGCGCTGGGCGATCAGGGCCTGATCGTGCCAGTGATCCATCGCGCCCAGACCCTGTCGCTGATGGGCATCGCCAGCCGCCTGCACACCCTGACCGAGCAGGCCCGCACCACCCGGTTGAAACCGGCAGACGTGCAGGGCGGTACGTTCACGATCTCCAACCATGGTGTGTCAGGTTCGCTGCTGGCGACGCCGGTGATCATCAACCAGCCGCAGTCGGCGATTCTGGGCGTGGGCGCCTTGCAAAAGCGTGTAGTGGTCAGGGACGTCGACGGGGTGGACAGCTTCCAGGCCCGCACCATGGCCTATGTATCGCTGACCATTGATCACCGGGTGCTGGACGGCAGCCAGACCAACGCCTGGCTGCGCCGGTTCGTGCAGGTACTGGAGGCGTGGAGCGACTGATGCCTTTGTAGCAGGCAATAAAAAACCCGCCGAAGCGGGTTTTCTCCAAGACCATTCCAACTCCCTGTCGGCAGCATCCCTTGCATGGTCGATCGTCCCTGATCCTGACGGGCTTCCTGCTCGTCAGTGGTTGGATCCAATACTAGGCGTGCGAACGGCACAACGGAATAGCTGTTTTGCCCCGGCGTGTGTAAGCCTTTGGCTATAGCGCACCGTCGTCAACGGGCAGGGCGGTCAAGTCGGCAAGCCAGGATCACGCCAGCCAGCCCGGTAGAAGAGGCGCGGGCGGCGAAAACCGGTCGCCGGGAATTCATGGCCGGATATCGGGTCTGATCGGCACATGCATTCGATTACCAAGGAGGTCCACCGATGAACAGTGCCCGAATCGCTGCGCTGCGCCCGCTGATGGCCATTGATGAGCTGGCCGGCATCATGGGCAAGCACTGGTCGCCGCCCGATGCCCACGGTTATGTGCCTGACACCTACAGCCACGGATTCGGGGCGCAGGTTGAAGTGGGCGGAAAACTGGGCAAAATCGGTTTCTACAAGTCCTTTTCGAATGCCCACCTGATCGAGGGCCTGCACATCGGCATGCCGCTGCAAGACGCGCTGCAGGCCCGGCCCGGCTTGCAAGTGTTTGAAAATGGCCCCAAGGACCCGCTGGAGTGGACCCAGTACCGGGACCGCACCGACCAGGGCCATGAGTTGATCGTGCGTTTTCGCGGCGACGCGATCCTGGCGCTGGAAATCAGCCAGCCGGGCGCGGTCTATCCCCAGCCTGAAAAACTGCTGGTCGATCCGCACCTGAACAAAGTCTACGACCTGCTGCGCGACCCGCAATGCCCGTTGCCGGTCACGGGTCGCGGCCATGAATGGGCCGGTGGCTGGAACCTTGGCCTGCCGCCCGGCATCACCACGGCGCAATGGCCCTTGAGCCCATCGCTGGGTCATCCATTGCGTCATGCCTTCACCTTGCACATTCCTGCCCAGTACCGGGCCCAAGGCGCTGAGCTTGTGGCGCTCAGCGTGTTCGTCGATGACCAGTTCGAAGAGCTTCCTTCGAGCAGTGCGGTCGAGGCGTTCTTCGCCGCGCCCTTGTCCGGCGAGCCGCCCGTCGATGAGCATCTGCTGCCGTTCTGGCAGCACCGTCATGCCCGGCATCCCAGGCAGTTCGACATGGAAGACATCCTGGGCACCCGTTACGCTGCCATCTGGCTGACCCAGGCCGAATTCGACGCGGCACTGTGCGCGCCGCCTGACCTGGGCGCCAACCCGCTGCTGGGCCAGGGTCCGGCCTGGCTGCACAAGAGCTACCGTGAATATTACGGCTACGAGCAGGTCCGCAACCCCGGCGAGCCGGCCTTCGAGTGGCTGGACGGTGAAGGCCGTGCCGCCGGGCTCGACACAGCCCTGCCGGTGCGCGCGCGGGAGCGCGAAGGCGACCCTAATGTCGGCAAGCCACCCCGTGAATGGGAAGACGAATGCGAAGACAGCGGCTACATCCCGGGCTTCAGCGACCAGGGGGTAGCCCTTGAACTGGAACGTTTCCACGGCCGCAATCACCTGGGCGGCACAATGTTCCCGGTGCAGAGCTACCCTGAGTTCGGCCCGCGCTACCTGGAGTTCGAAGAAGATTTCGGGGGCTTCAACTTTGGCAGCGGCAACGGCCAGATCGATCTGGAAAAAATGGAAATGGACTGGGCCTGCGGCTGATTGCGCCCAACCCACGCACTGAAGAACCCCCGCTCACCTACAAGGCTTCGGCGTTGAAGACTTCCTTGGCGGCGAACAGCCCATTGAGCGCCGCCGGGAAGCCTGCATAGACCGCCATCTGCATGATCACTTCGACCACTTCCTCACGTGTGCAGCCCACATTGAGGGCGCCGTGAATGTGCACCTTGAGCTGTGGCGGGGCATTGCCCAGTGCTGTAAGGGCGGCCACCACCGCCAGTTCGCGGGTCCTCAGGTCAAGGCCGGGCCTTGAATAAATATCGCCAAACGGGAATTCGATCAGCAATCGGGCAAAGTCCGGCGCAATGTCCTTGAGGCTGTCAATGACCCGCTCACCCGCCTGGCCGTCCACTTCCTGCAGTTTTGCCAAACCCCTGATATACCGTTGGTTGTCCATGTGATGCGCCTCGCAGTGAAGTAGAGGGCAACTTTAGGCCGGGCCTTGAAGGTTCGGCCAATACCTTTTTAGTGATACCTTTTCGGTATGAACGAAGCCATCGACCTGCGTCAATTCCGTTATTTTCTTGCCGTCAGCGAAACGCTCAACGTCGGCCGGGCCGCTGCACGCCTGCATATTTCTCAACCGCCGTTGAGCCGGCAGATCCGCCAGCTCGAAGACCTGCTCGGTGTCGAGCTGTTCCAGCGCACCCGCACCGGTGTGACGCTGACGGCCGCCGGAGCCGCTTTCCTGCCGCAGGCCAGGCGCACCCTGGCCCAGGCGCAAAAGGCCATTGCCGCCGCCCAGAGCGTGGGCAAAAGCACAGGTGGGCAATTTCGCATCGGCTATACCACGGTGTTTGATCGCAGCGTGATCCCGGATGTGCTGGAGCCGTTAAGACAGCGGTTTGCCGACTGCACGATCACGATCCAGGGCAAGCACTCGATCCGCCTGGTGCGCGACCTGGTTAACGGCGCGATGGATGTTGCGTTCATCGGCCTGCACACCGAGGCCAAGGGGCTCAAGGTCATGACCCTGCGCCAGGAGCCGCTGCGGGTGGCCTTGCCCGCCGGTCATGCGCTGGCCCGCAAGCGTACGCTGGGGTTCGACGACCTCCGCGACCAAGTGCTGTTTCGCTTCGAGCGGCGGCTCAATCCGGGCTTTCATGACCATTGTCAGGCGTTTTTCGAGGGCATCGACTTCAAGCCTCGGACCCTGCCGGAGCCGGATGACCATCACATTCTGCTGGGGTTGATTGCCCAAGGACAGGGGCTGGCGCTGATTCCGGCGTCGCTGACGCAGGTCAGGCGCAAGGGCGTGGTGTTCAGGCCGCTCAAGGCGCAGGGTGACGGGTTGTCGAGCGGTATTGCGCTGGCATTCGATCCACAGAATCGCTCGCCGGTACTGGCGTACTTACTGACATGGGTGCAGCAACAGGCGCACGACCTGAAAGACACCCGGTGAGCGCCACGCAGCGCTGCACCGGGCGGGACGGGCTTACTTGCCGAGCATCACCGACTGCAGGCGAACCTGAGCCTGCTGCACGGTCCTGGCCTGTTCATTGAGGTTTTGCAGCAAGGTGTTCAGTTCGGCCTGGACCTTGGGGTCCTTGACCGTGACCACCGGACCTTTGATGTCGATCTGGTCCTTGTGAGCGGTGATGTAGTCGGCCACCTTCAGGCTGCCGTCCAGGGTGCCGTTGATTTGCGGCAGCACCTCAAGCAGGGTGTTGGCCGGCACGCTGACGGTCTTGTCATAGGCCTTGTCGTACACCCCTTTGAGGTCATCGGGCTGCTTGAGCTGGGCATGAGCCGTGTCGGCCTTGGCCTGCTGTGCCTTGAGCTGTACGCCCATGTCGTTCAGACCGGTCTGGATCGCCTTGATGTCGTCGCGGCGGGCAATCACATCGGCCACCGAGCGCATCGCGCCTTTCTGCACCAGCTCGCCCAGTGGCTTGACGGTGGCGTCCATGGCGCCATTGAAATCGGTGATCACCGCGTAATGGCTGGTGTAGTCACCGAAGGACTTGGACTCTTCGGGTGTCAGCGTTGGCACGCGCACGCCGGGCTTGTCGACAATGCGGGTTTGCAGGAACTGCGTGAAGGCCGCGCGCTGTTCGGGTTCGTCATTGCCGCAGGCAGCCAGAACGAGGGGAAGGGCGAGGGCGAGTAGCCATTGGGGTCGGAACGAGACGTTCATGTCGGCAGGGTCTCCAGAAATTCATGACAAGCCCGCGACAGAGACGGCCTCTGCGCGATGCAGACAAGGCGTCACTGGTGCGCCGGGCAGCCAGGCGATCACACTTGCAGGCGATAGGACGCAGCCGCTGTTTATAGGTTCAATGACGGCCGTTCATAAAACCGGGTGCAGTGACGATCCTGGGTGGCGGCAAAGATTCATTGGCAATTACTATCCTGGCACCCGGCAATATTAATTAGGCACTGGGCAAGGCTTCAGTTAACGTCGCCGGCAAAGATGATGTCACTTTGATGTCGAGCGGCGTTGGCCCTCGACCCCGCCGAGTCCCGCCCATGAAAAAACCGCTTGCCCTCTCGACCCGTATCGGCCTCGGCTTTGCGGCCATCGTCTCGTTGTTGGTGCTGATCACTGCCGTTGGCATCCAGCGAGTCGGCTATATCGACAGCACCCTGGCCAATGTCAGCGACAACGCCGCCATGGTGCAGCGCTATGCCATCAATTTTCGCGGCAGCGTGCATAACCGGGCCATTGCCATTCGTGATGCCGTATTGGTCGATAACCCCCAGGACCTGTCCCGGCACCTGGCCGAGATCAGCCGCCTGGAAAAAGACTATGCCGATTCGGCCGCACCCATGGACCGGTTGTTCGGTTCCCGGCAGGTGAGTGCCGATGAGCGTACCCTGCTGGCGGCCATCAAGGACATCGAGCAACAGACGCTGGCTTCTTCAAAAACGCTGATCGACCAGCGTCAGGCGGGGGATATTGCCGGCAGCCAGGCCCTGCTGTTGCAGCGTACCTCGGGGCTGTACAGCGAATGGCTCAAGCGCATCAATGCCTTGATCGACGCCGAAGAAGCCTCGATCAAAGCCCAGCTCAACGATGTGCAGGCCACCGCCAGTGCCTTTCGCGGCCTGATGCTGCTGGCCACCGGCGTGGCCTTGTTGCTGAGCATCCTGCTGGCGGCGCAGATCATCCGTTTCGTCAACTCGACCCTGGGCGCCGAGCCGACCGAAGTGGCCCGGGCCATTGAACGCCTGGCCGCCGGCGACCTGCAACAGACCCTGACCACGCGCCACCCGGCCAGCGTGATGGGCGTACTCAAGGCTGCATTGGGGCAATTGTCCGACACCATTACCCAAGTGCGCATGGCCGCCCAGGAAGTCAGCCAGGCCTCCACGCGCCTGACCGCCACCTCGGCGCTCAATAACGAACACATTGGTCGCCAGAGCCGTGAGGCCGAGCAGGTGGCCACCGCCATTGCGCAAATGGCTTCCACCGTCAACGAAGTCTCCGGTTACGCCTTGAAGGCCGCCGACGCCACGCAACTGGCCGACGCCGAAGTGGCCAGCGGCAATCGCCTGGTGGTCGACACCTCGCAGTCGATCGAAGCCCTGGCGCTGACCCTGACTCAGACCACGGCCACCGTCGAGCAGGTGTCACGCGACAGCGAGCAGATCGGCACGGTGATTGATGTCATCAATTCGATTGCGGCGCAAACCAACCTGTTGGCGCTCAACGCCGCCATCGAAGCCGCCCGCGCCGGTGAACACGGCCGTGGTTTTGCCGTGGTGGCCGATGAAGTGCGCTCGCTGGCCAACCGCACCCAGCAGTCGACCCAGGAAATCCGTGACATGATCAGCACCTTGCAAGGCGGCACCGAAGCCGCCGCGCAGACCATGCGCGACAGTTGCGAGCGGGCCGCCCACACCGTGACCCAGACCCGCAATGCCCAGGCGGCGCTGGACAAGGTGCGCCACGAAGTCGGCGCCATCAACGACATGAATGCCCAGATTGCCAGCGCCTCGGTGCAACAAAGCAGCGTCGCCGACGATGTAGCCAGGAACATCGGGCGCATCCATGAACTGACCGTGCACACCGCCACCGGCTCGTCACAGGTGGCGGCGGCCAGCGACGAACTGGCGCAACTGGCCAGCCGCCTGAGCGACAAGGTGTCGATGTTCAAGGTTCGGTGATGAAGCGTCCAGGCTGTGCCGGCATTTGAAAGATCCGGCATTGCCCGCTACAGTCGCGCCCCGGTCCGGCCACAGGCGCCGGCTGAACAAGGTGCAAAGGAGCCCCGGTTGAACCCGCAGACCTCACGGATATTGTCCCGACGCCTGGAATGTGTCGCGTCGCACGTGCCCGCCGGGGCACGCCTGGCCGACATCGGTTCCGACCACGCCTACCTGCCGGTAGCGCTGATGCATCGAGGCTTGATCGCGGCGGCCGTGGCCGGCGAGCTGGCCCTGACACCGTTCCATGCCGCCCGGCGCACCGTGCGCGATCACGGCCTGGAACAGCGCATCACCGTGCGCCAGGCCAATGGCCTGGCCGCCATTGAAGCGGATGATGCAATCACCGCCATCAGCCTGTGTGGCATGGGCGGCGAAACCATCCGCGACATCCTCGACAGTGGTAAATCGCGACTGAACGGTCGTGAATGCCTGGTGCTGCAACCCAACGGCGGCGAGCCGCCCCTGCGTCAATGGCTGATGGACAACGGCTACCGGATCACCGCCGAAACGGTGCTGCGTGAAAACCGCTTCGATTACGAAATCATCGTTGCCCAGCCCGCCGGGCCGGTGGCCTACAGCACCCAGGAACTGTACTTCGGCCCGCTGTTGATGCAGGCCCGCAGTCCGGCCTTTGTGCTCAAGTGGCAAACCCGGTTGCGACAGAAACACAAGGTCCTGGGCACCCTGCAAAAGGCACAGGTGGTGCCTCAAGCGCAGTTGCAGACGCTTCAACGTGAAGTGCAGTGGATCAGCCAGGTACTGGCGTGAGCGTGAATGCTGTTCAATGAAGCACTATTCGATTCGTTTGCGAGCAGCTTCGTAAACGTCTGATCGTTCACGTTTGCCGACAGTGATCACAGTAACCACCAACCGGTTGTCCATTACCTGATAGACGAGGCGGTAGCCTACAGAGCGCAGTTTGATTTTGTAGCAATCCTGCAGGCTATGTAGACGGTCCGCCTCGACTCGAGGCAGGTCGAGACGTTCTTTAAGCTTCTTGGCTAACTGGAGCTGCAGTGCAGGTTCCAGCTTTTTCCATTCTTTGAGTGCCTTTTCGTTGAACTCAAGGGTGAACCTAGGCACTGGCGCTGGCCTGCTCGATCAGGTCGTCAATATCGACCGTTACAGTCGGACCGTCTTGGCGCGCACGAACCAGTTCTGCCAGTCGCATATCGTCGATCAACTCCAGCATGGCTTCATAGCGTGCGGGTGGTACTGCATAAAATGCAGGCTCGTTACGGTTAAGGATCACCACCGTTTGTCCCTGGCCTTCGCGCACGGTGCCCATCGGGTCGCGCTTAAGGTCGGTAACCGAGGCGGCTACCTCTGCCAGAATTTGAAATGCCATTTAGAAACTCCACTGAGTGTCATTCAGAGTGCTAATCACAAGGCAATAGCATAGGCTCAGCCGATAGCGATATGAAATTAATTTTCCAACGGACTAACTCACCCTGGGCACGTGGCCTGGAAGGGGTAGCCAGTGACTTCTTCAAGCCTGACCGACGCGCACCTCCGTTCGCACCGCCGCCTTGGGCGTGCCTGGCTTGAGCAGCAACAACACCGCCGCGGCGAGCACAAACACACCGGCAAACACGCCATACAGGTGCAGTGGTTGCCAGCCGCCATCAAGCAGCAGGCCGGCGACCGTCGGTGACACGATCGCGCCGATGCGCCCGATGCCGATGCCCCAGCCCACACCGGTGGCGCGCACCGAGGCGTCGTAGACGATGGGCGACAGCGCATACAGCCCGGCCACGCAGCCGTTGACGAACAGGCCGATCAGCAAACCCAGCCCCAAGGCGAGCGTCACCGAGGAGGCGCCGAGCGTGAACAGCACCAGCAAGCCCGCTGAAATCAGCATGAACAGCGACAGCACCCGTGTCAGCGGCCAGCGTGACGCCAGTGCGCCAATCAGGGCGGCGCCAAAGATGCCGCCCACGCTCAGCAGCACGCCACCGCTGATGCCTTGCTGCGCTGAAAGCCCGGCGGCCACCAGCAGCTTCGGGGTCCAGCTCATCACGAAATAGAACCCGAACATCACCAGGAAGAACAGCAGCCAGATCAGCAGTGTGGTGCGCCGCGATGCCGGGCTTAACAACTGCACCAGGCGGTCGCGGCTGGAGGCGGGTGCGGCATGCACGACCGGCAATTGAGCCAGCGTCGGCAGGTCCAGGCGTGTGGCGAGACGGTTGACCCGCGCCAGCGCATTGGCCGGGCGGCGGGCGAGCAGAAAATCCAGCGACTCGGGCAGCCATAGCAGCACCAGCGCAATCACCGCCAGTGTAACTACGCCACCAAAGAGAAATACGGAACGCCAGCCGAAGCGGGTCAGCAGCCACACCGACAACAACCCGCCCAGCGTCGCGCCCAAGGCATAACCGGTCGATTGCAGGCTGACCGCCAGACCGCGCCAGCGCTGGTTGGCGTATTCACTGGCAATCACATTGCTGCTGGCCAGGATCCCGCCGATGCCCAGCCCGGTAAACGCCCGCAACAACGCCAGTTGCGTGGCGTTCTGGCTGAACGCCGACAGCAGCATGCCAATGCCCGAAAGGGTAAGGCACAACAGAATCAAGGGCCGACGTCCGACGCGGTCCGCCCAGGGCGCGATAAACAGCGAACCGGCGGCCATGCCGAACAGCCCGGCACTCAGCAGGAGCCCGACCTGGGCGCCGTTCAGGTGCCATTCGGCCGACACCGAGGCCGCTGTGAACGCCATCACCAGTACATCGAAGCCATCGATCATGTTCAGCACGATGCACATCCCGATGGCCAGCCACTGCATGGGCACCATGGGGCGTTGGTCCACCAGCGTCTTGAGATCGACGTTCATGGTCGCACCTCGGCGCAGCAGGGGTTATAGCAATGGCAGGACAGCCACGCGCAGGTGGACACACGCCGGCGCCTGCATCCGATCGATAAATCATTCATGACCACACCCTTGTTATTGTTTTCGACGGTCGGCACTGCATGAAACGCCGTGGTCGTCAGTCAACCAAGTTGTGGATCCAGTGGCAATCGGGGAGGGCAGGAGAAGTCAGCAGGGATGAGCGCGATAAAAGACTTTTATCTGAAAATAAATTTTTAAAAACAAAAGCTTATGTGATTTTTGAGCGCTTTTATATTCCGTTCGATTATCGGACGGTTTGAAGTTTTGCGTTAATCTGGATCCACAAGGGCTTTCATGGACCCGCCTAAGGTGATCAATGCTGCTCAGCGTGATGTTCTGGGGCACAGGTCCTTGGCCACGGCATCGAATTCACGATCAAAACTGGCCCGTTCGGCCGCGCTCAGAAATCCTTGCTCTTTTACAAAGCCATCGGTCTGCGCCCGGACGTCGTTGACCCGACCCAACAACTTGCTGGCTTGTTGTTCGGTGAGCTGGCGATCCAGGTGCAAGGCGTTGATATCACCGACCAGAGCATCGGCGCGCACGTAGATATGCGCTTGCCCGGGGTCAGTCACATGCTCGTCGACCTGGCCTTGCAGCGCGCGTTGCGCGGACAAATTACAACTGGGCAGGTCCAGCGGCGGTCGCGCTGCCAGGGCGCCCAGGCTCAGGCTGGATAACAGGACAGCGGTCACGAATTTCATCGGTTCATCCTCAGGGGCGGGCAGGCGGTGCACCTGATCAGACGATGCCGATGGCCGCCGGTTCAACGGGTACCGGTCGGCCATGCCTATTTTCAGGACCGTCGCCACACCCAGGCCGGAATCGCCCGGATATAGACCAGTTCGCTCACCAGCTCGACCAGCGTCTGGGTGATCACGGCTGCCGCCGCCAGCCCGCGAATCTCCTGCGGCAACGCCAGCGCCAGGGGCAAAACCACCAGCGAATTGCGCGTCGAACTGCTGAACACCACCGACCGGGCCGGCGCTGCTGCCAATCCGCACGCCTTGCTCACCAGGGCACCGGCCACCGGCGCCAGCAACATGAACGCCAGGTAGACCGGAACCACTGGCCATAACCGGTCAAATGCCTGCACCACATACGCAATCTGTGAGCTGATCACCACGATCAGCACCGCCGCCATGGCCGGCACCGGCATCCACGCCCAGGCCTGATTCCAGCAATGCACCCATGACGAGCGTTTGACCCCGGCCGAGGTCAGTACCGCCAGCACCAGAGGCAGCACGATCAGCATCAGGAAGGCCTCGACAAAAGGCCCGACCGCGATGACCACGGTGTTACTGGCGCCGAGCATCAAGGCCAGGTACAGGGGCAACAGCACCAGTTGCAGCAATAACAGGACGGGTGTGGCCGCCAGCATCAGCTTCGAGTCGCCCTTGCCGATATGGGTAAATACCACCACGTAGTCGATACAGGGCGTCAGCAGCACCAGCAAGGCCCCGGCCAGAATCGCCGGATGATCGAGCAGGCCGCGCGTCAGCGCCCAGACCAACAGCGGAATCACCACGAAATTGGCAGCCAGCAGCGCCGTCATGAAGCGCTTGTTGCTCAAGCCGGCGCGCAGGTCCAGAAACGGAATCTGCAGAAACATGGCGTACATCAAGACCGCAATGGCCGGCGTGACCCAGACGCTCAGTGCCTGAGCCGCTACGGGTGCGGTCAACCCGCCCAGCGCGGCAATGCCGACCGCCACGAAGTAAACGGGAATCTGGTTCTGTTCGAGTGTTTCTCTGTTCACGCACTGTCCCTTACGACTTGAAATCGATTTTGGAAGTGGCAGGGTAATGGTTGCAGGGATTGTTTGCTTGCGATGGCTGAAAATCAGCCGGTAGACGTTTTCAACAAAAGGCGTTTTCGCCTACAGAGCAGACTCCCTATAGCCATCAATGCCTCTTCAAGGGTGAATGGGCAGCGCCAACCCGAACAGGACAAAAAATCCACCGCAGATGATCTTGACCTTGCGCTGGTTTCAAGAGACTCGCCGCAAAGCGGCACCTTGAGGGCCCAGCCTTAGTCGAGGGCTGCACGGATCGAGCGGCCAACCGCCTGCCGTATCTCGCGCACATCGCGCGCAGGTGGCGCCCCGAATTGCCGGGCATATTCGCGGCTGAACTGTGAGGCGCTTTCATAACCGACCGCGAACGCCACATCAGCCGCACGATGCTCGCCGGCCAGCAAAAGCTGGCGAGCCTGCTGCAACCTGAGCTGTTTCTGATACTGAACGGGGCTCAGGCCGGTCATGGCCTGGAAATGCCGGTGCAGGCTGGCCCGGCTCATGCCGCTGGCCTCGCACAAGGCGTCGATACGAAGCCGGCTGTTGGCGTGATCCCTGATCCAGGCCACGGCCCGCCGGATACTGCCCAAGGCCCCCTCGGGTTGGGCAATCTGACGCAGCAATCGCCCCTGCGGACCTTGCAGGAGACGATAAAGCAATTCGCGTTCGATCATCGGGCCGAGCACCGGGATGTCGGCAGGGGTGTCAAGCAATGACAGCAGGCGCAATACCGTATCGCGCAGCGCAGCGGTCATTGGATTGATCGCGATGCCCACCCCCTTGGGCACGGCTTCACGAACCGGCGGCATGCTCGCCGCCAATTGCGCCAGCAGGGCCGGGTCCAGCACAAGCGAGACGGCCACGTAGGGCCGGCCCCCTTCAGCATCGAGGATCTGGCCGGTCAAGGGCAGGTCGAGGGCGCTGATGAGGTAGTGCTCCCGGTCGTAACTGAGCAACTGATCGTTGATCGCCACACGCTTGGAGCCTTGCAGGATGAAGCAGATCATCGAGCGATACAGGCAAGGCGCCTGGTGGCCAGAGCCTTGCCCGACGCAAAGGTCCATACGCGGGATCGGCGTGGCGGTCAGACCCGGTGGCGCATGGCGCAGGGCTATATCGAGGTGCTGGGCAAGGTCATCGTTCATGGGCTGAGTATGTCAGCCAACAGCTATGGCACAAGTCGATTGAGACAATCAGGCAATTAATTGAGTTGATCGGGCGTGGGTTGGATAACACCCATTGCTTATCGTGGGCGGGTCAAGAAAACGCGGCAAAGCGCACTTCATCCAGCAGGGATAACCATGACTCACCCGATTGCACTCATCACCGGCGCCAGCCGCGGCCTTGGTCGTCACATGGCCCTTCACCTCGCCAGGCGCGGCATTCATATCATTGGCACCTACCGCAGCGGCGCGGCACAAGCGCTGGCGCTCAAACAAGAGATCGAGGCACAAGGCGGCAAAGCCACGATGCTGGCACTCGACATCACTGACACCGCCAGCTTCCAGGCGTTTTCAGAAGCCGTGACGCGTACGCTGCTGACCGACTTTGGTCGCGAGCGATTCGATTTTCTCGTCAATAACGCCGGCAATGGCCTGTTTTCGAACTTCATCGATGCGACCGAGGAACAGTTTGGTTCACTCGTCGCGACGCATCTTCAAGGCCCGGTGTTTCTCACGCAAAGGCTGCTGCCACTCATGCAGGACGGCGGGCGTATCCTCAACGTTTCATCCGGCTTTGTGCGCTTTACCCTGCCGGGCTACAGCCTTTATGCCGCCGTAAAGGCGGCCGTCGAGGTCCTGACCCGGTACATGGCCGTAGAGCTGGGTTCGCGGCAGATTCGGGTGAATGCCATTGCCCCGGGCGCCATCGCCACGGACTTTGGCGGGGGGGTGGTGCGTGACAATCAGGCTGTAAACGCTTTCGTGGCCCAAGGCATCGCCCTGGGGCGTGTCGGTCTGCCGGACGATATCGGCGCTGCGGTCGCCGCCATCCTGTCCGATGACATGGCCTGGGCCAACGGCACGACCTTTGACATTTCGGGCGGGCAGTTGCTATAGCGGCTGTCGCCACGCCTGCGGCTCATGATCAACAACAAAAAAGGCGCCCGCAAGGGCGCCAAGGGTTCACCTTGACCAAAGGAGCGTGAGCGCTTCCAAAAGGTGAATCAGGTCATCGACAGGCCTCAGCCTTCCGATTTCTTCGGCTGGTCAGCACGCGGCTGCTCGTCCGCGCGAACGTATTGGGTGGCGGTGTCGCGGTTTTGCTGATTGAAGCGTTCTTCCTGCGCGATGCGCATTTTCTGCGCGGCCGGACTGGCGCGCTCACTGCCGTCATGGGCCAGTGCCGATGTGGAGGACAGCGCGACGATTATCAGAGCCAGCGATTTGATCGAATTCATGGGATTACCATTCAAGTGGGTGGCAGCACCTGCTGAGCCAATCGGCACCTCAAGCGTTGAAACCCACATTACGCGGCCATGGCTGACGCGAAGGTGAGGGGAGGATGACAATTCTGTTAGAAAGCGATCACGCTGATCGATACGCCAGGCGCCTGTCAGTCCTGATAACCGCAGGCCGTTCTCACTTTTTTCAAGGCCAGCTCAAGCGTTGCAACCGGCACAGACCCCAGTGCCACGCGCAGTGCATTAGGGGCATTGGAGGCCGCCGAAAAGGGTTTGGCTGTCGTTACCATGATGTTGTCGCGCCGCAATGCCGCTGCCACGCTCTCGGCCCGCATGTCTTCAGGCAACGGCAGCCACAGAAAATACGCGTTCGGATGCGCGATCAGATTGATGCCGTCGAAAATGCGCCGGGCCATTTGTTGCCGCATGGCGGCATCCTTGCGCTTCAATGCTTCCAGCTCATCCACCACGCCGTCTTCGATCCAGCGACAGGCCAGTTCGACGGTGATCGATGGCGAACTCCATGTCGAGGCGCGCACGGCTTGTTCAAGCGCAGGAATGAGCGCTACAGGCGCGGCGATGAATCCGATTCGCAAGCCCGAGGCGACGCTTTTGGAAAGGCCGCAGACGTAGATCGTGCGATCCGGCGCGAGCATGAACAGCGGCTTGGGGGCCGGCTCGGCCAGAAACGCATAGGCGCCGTCTTCGATCAGCGCAAAGTCATGTTCTTCTGCCAGGACGACCAGGCGCTGACGGTCGGCGGCCGGCATGATCGATCCCAAGGGGTTGTGCAGGGTTGGCATCGTATAGAACGCCCGTACCGGGCGCCGCCTGCAACTGGCCGCCAGCGCGTCGAGCCCGGTTTTGCCATCTATCAGGGGTATGGGCACAAGCTCAAGGTGATGGGCGACCGCCAGCGCTTTGATGCCTGGGTAGGTGAGCGCGTCGACCGCCAGTACATCGCCCGGTTTAAGCTGCGCCGTCAGTGCCAGTGCCAGCCCTTGCTGCGCGCCATTGACGATCAACACCTGCGAGCCGGGCACCCGAACCCCTCGATTGCGCAGGTGTTTTGCCGCGATTTCGCGCTCATGCGTCCGCCCGCCATGGGGGGCGCTGTGCAGCAAGGCGTCCAGATCCCCCGACAAGGCAATGCTGCGCAGCGCTTGCCTGAGCAGCTCTGCCTGCCCTGGAACCGCTGGACTGTTGAAGGTCAGGTCAATGACTCCGGCTGAGGATGCCGGCTGCAGGCCGAGGTCGCGTGGCAGCGACGTGTCGCGCACGAAGGTGCCGCGTCCCGTTTCACCCACCACCAGGCCCATTGATTCCAGCGTGCGGTAAACGCGAGCGGCTGTGGCAAGCGCGATGCCATGTTCGCTCATCAACGCGCGTACTGTCGGCAGCTGGGTGCCAGGGCGCAAACGCCCGCTGCGAATGTTTTCCGCGAGCTGGTCAGCAATGGTTTTGTACCGTGGCGTTGTCATTGAATGTATCTAGAACAATTCTTTGTGTGTATCAGGTGGCGAGCGTAGTCTCCGATGCCACACAAGGCAAGGAGGCGAGTTCGACGCGCAGGACGCAACCGTTCAGTGACGTCGAATCGATTGAGACATGTTCAGTCACGTTACCGTGGGATGCACCGACCTCGACAGCGCAGCGGCCTTTTATGACGCCGTGCTTGCGCCCCTTGGGCTGATCCGCCGCGTGGTGACCCCGGATGGCGGTCCCGCCTCGGCGTGCTGGGTCCACCCGACGCACATACTGCCCAGGTTCTACGTCTACTTGCCGCGCAATGGTCTTGTGGCCACGCCGGGCAATGGCAGCATGCTTGCGTTTCATGCCCCGACGCCTGACATCGTACGCGCCGCCTACGCCGCAGGAATGCTCAAGGGCGGTACGGATGAAGGCGCTCCGGGTGAGCGGCCCTGGTATGGCGAGGGCTATTACGGCGCCTACCTCCGAGACCCTGATGGCAACAAGCTGCATATCGTCCATCGCGGCGATCTGGAGCCCGTATGGTAGAGCCATCGACGCTATTGCTGTTTGCGGGGGCGGTGTTGCTGCTGCTGATGTCTCCCGGCCCCAACATGGCCTTTGTGCTTGCACACGGCGCCAGCTACGGATGGCGTGGCGGCGTCGCGGCGGCGTTGGGTATCAGCGCCGCTGACCTGGTATTGACAGCGCTGACCGCCGCCGGTGTTACGGCCGCCATCGCACAGTGGCCACCGTCGTTCGACCTGATCCGCTGGGCCGGCGTGTTCTATCTGCTGTGGATGGCCTGGAAGGCTCTGCGGGTTCGCGCCACAGGTCCCCTGCACACCGCCCTCCAGGCCTCGCTGATGTCAGTGTTCATGCGCGCGATGCTCAACTCTCTGCTCAACCCGAAAGCGCTGCTGTTCTTCATGGTGTTCTTGCCGCAGTTTGTGGTGCCCGGCAGTTCGTCGGTCGCCCGGCAAATCGTGACGCTGGGGCTGGTGTTGACCCTGATCGCCACCTTTTTCCACATTGCGCTGGGCCTGGTGGGAGGCGTCATCCGGGGGTACGCGTCCGGCAAGGGTGAGTCTGCCAAATGGCAGTCGTGGGGCCTTGCCGGCGTCTTGGTGCTGCTTGCGGTTCGCCTGGTGTTCACGTCGCGGC
The DNA here is from genome assembly GCF_900589395.1 of Pseudomonas viridiflava. Classification (GTDB taxonomy): domain Bacteria; phylum Pseudomonadota; class Gammaproteobacteria; order Pseudomonadales; family Pseudomonadaceae; genus Aquipseudomonas. Next base: position 12,236 of record NZ_UUIS01000022.1, on the reverse strand, counting down.
CCGCTTGAACGCCAAGGGCAGGCAAGCGCCCGGGGTCGATCCTGTCGCTGAGCTATCGATCAGTAACCCGACACGGGCGTGGTCAGCCCGTCTTGAGTGGGGTGACGCCGAGCCGTAGTCACTGACGCGCTTGCAGCGCCTTGAACATGGCATCCGCTGCCAGCGCATGCACCTTGCGCGTCGGGTGCCATTCGTCCCAGTAGTAATGCGTATCCGGGTCGCTGCACACCGGCTTGACCTGCGGGTAGGTGGCCTGGCATGGCGTGTCCAGATCCCGAAAGCCTGACGCCTGGGGTTTTGCCCGAACCGCGGTGCTGAACGCCAGGTGATCGAAATAAACGATCTTCACATCCCGCGTTTTCGCCAGCGTCTCAAGCATGGCAGGCACGTCGCGTTCCAGCGCCTGCTGGAATCGGGTGGCCTGTTCGACCTGCTGGCCTTGCACCACCGCGGGTACACGGCTCAGGTCCGTGGTGCCGACCACCATGAACTGCTGTGCTCCGGCACTCGCCAGGGTGTCGACGGCCTGGCGGATATGGCGCGTGGCCGTGCTGCTCAGTTGCTCTATGGATTGGGTGTGCGAAAAATCCGCCCACTCGAAGAAATCGTTGGCTGAAACAAACAGGAAATACAGCGACTCGGGATTGGCCTTGTTGTCAGGCGTCGCTTTCAAATAAGCATCGACCTGGCCCAGCAGGCCGGTGTCGCGCGTGGGCAACATCCAGGTGTAGTAATTGCCGTGGCCGCTTTTCGCGCCGCCGATGGCATAGTCGGTCAAGGGCACTTTCAGCGCTTGCGCCAGGCCTTCTACAGCGGTGGGGCCATTACTCCAGCGGCCTTGCCAGTACCGCTCACCTGGCAGGACCTGGGCCTCCTTGATGTTCTGGCTGACCAGCGTGCGGGTAAAAGCCTCGCCGGCGCCGTTATCCGAGTAGCTGTCGCCGAACGCATACAGGTGATCATAGGTCGGCGCGGCCTGGGCGGCAGAGGCCAGAAAGGTCAGCAATAGCGTGGTGCACGCCTGTCGAAGCATGGGCATTCTCCGGGTTGGTGCACCGAGTCTACCGAGGGCGCGCGTGCTGGCGCCCGGTATTTGCGACCTTGATCTAGCCGGGGGCGCATGCTGTGTTCCCAAAGCGACAGGTGAGGTAGGAGCGCGCTTGCCCGCGACCGGATGCGTTAGCAGTCGTAAAATTTCAGCGTTTAGACGATTTTTGCGAGCGCTGCGCACTCGGTCGCGGGCAAGCGCGCTCCTACAGGCGGTGAGTTTGATATTCAATAAAATCAATAAGTTATTTTATAGCGTGCCTCACGCTGCCACACCTTCCACCCCACGTCCCGGAATCGCCGCAATCAGCTCTTTTGTGTACTCACTCTCGGGTGTATTGAACACCCGGTCCACATCGCCCTGTTCCACCACCCGGCCATTGCGCAGCACCAGCACCTGGTGCGCGACGCTGGCCACCACCGACAGGTCGTGCGAGACCAGCACATAGGCAATCCCCAGTTCGCGCTGCAGTTCTTCCAGCAGGTCCAGAATCTGCGCTTGCACCGACACGTCCAGCGCGCTCACCGGTTCGTCCAGCAATAGCAGGTCCGGCTGCAACGCCAGGGCCCGGGCAATGGCCACGCGCTGGCGCTGGCCGCCGGACAGTTCCCGGGGCAACCGGTCCAGGTAACTGACCGGCAGATGCACCCGCGCGATCAGTTCGCGTGCCGCCTGTTCCAGCGCCTGGCCCTTGAGCAGCCCGAACGACACCAGCGGTTCCACGATGCTGTCAAAAATCGTGAAGCGTGGGTCCAGGGCCGCAAAGGGGTTTTGCTGCACCAGCTGGATACGTCGGCGCAGCGGACGGAACTGGCGCCAGCTCAACTCGGTGACGTCCTGTTGCTCGAACAGCACCCGGCCGTGGGTGGGCTTTTCCAGGCCCAGGGCGATGCGCAAGGCCGTGCTTTTGCCCGAGCCGGATTCGCCGACGATGGCCAGAGTCTGCCCCGGATACACCTCAAGGTTCAGGTCGTGCAAGGCCACGAATTGATGGTCTTCACCCTTGACCCGGGGCAGGTCGAAGGCCTTGCCTACGCCTTGCAGGCTCAGGATCGGGCCCGGGGATGACGCGGACGGTGGCGGCAATGGCGCCTGGCGGCGCTGGCCGAACGCCGGTGCGGCGGCGAGCAGGGCGCGGGTGTAGTCGTGTTGCGGGTGCCTGACGATTTGCCGGGGCGGGCCTTGCTCCACCAGTTGGCCTTGCTTCATCACCAGGATACGGTCGGCGCGGTCGGTGGCCACGCCCAGGTCGTGGGTGATGATCAACAGCGAAATGCCGCGCTCGCGCACCAGGCCTTGCAGGTGGTCGAGGATCTTGCGTTGTACGGTCACGTCCAGGGCGCTGGTCGGTTCGTCAGCAATGATCAAGCGCGGGTTGCCGGCCAGGGCGATGGCGATCAGCACGCGCTGGCGCATGCCACCGGATAACTCGTGCGGGTACTGGCGGGCACGCAGCACCGGTTTGTCGAGGCCGACCTGTTGCAGCAGCGTCAGGATGTCGGCGTCGACCGCAGGGTAGCGGCGGCCGTGGGCCAGGATCAACGCTTCGGCGATCTGCTGGCCGATGCGCTGGGTCGGGTTGAGGCTGACCATCGGGTCTTGCGGCACCAGGCCGAGGGTACGGCCGCGCAGCTGGCGTTTCTGGCGCTCGCTGGCGTGGCTCAGGTCGGTGCCGTCGACCCACAGTTGGCCGCCGGTGATGCGGGCGTTGTCCGGCAGCAGGCCAAGGAGGGCATTGGCCAGAGTCGACTTGCCCGAGCCGGACTCACCGACGATGGCCACGGTTTCGCCCTGGGCGACGGTAAACGTGACCTGGCTCACCGCCTGGGTCTGGCCAGCAGTGCCGTAAGCCACCGCCAGTTGGCGGACATCGATCAGCGTCGGTTGCAGGCTCATCGTGGATTCTCCTCAAGAGTACGGGCGATATGGTTGAGGCTGAACACCACCGCCACGACGAACAGGCCCGGCAGCAGCGACACCCAGGGAGCGGTGATCAGAAAGTGCCGGCCATTGGCAATCAGCGTGCCCCATTCGGCGGCCGGCGGCGCGGCGCCAAAGCCGAGAAAGCTCAGGCCGGCCGTGGCCAGGATCGCGGCGCCAAAATCCAGCGTCGCCAGCACCGCCACCGGACCCCAGGCGTTGGGCAGAATGTGCCGCAGCAGCGTGCGGCCCCAGCTGGCACCGCCCAGGCGCGCGGCTTCGACATAGGGCAGGGTCTTGACCCGCAGCACTTCGGCGCGGGTGGTGCGGGCAAAGCCTGGAATGATGCCGACACCCACGGCGATGGCCACCGGCACGGTGCCAAAGCCGATGGCGGTGACGATGGCCAGCGCCAGCAGCAGGCCGGGCAAGGCCAGCAGCACGTCGACAAAACGCATGATCAGCGCATCCACCCGCCCGCCGGCAAAGCCGGAGAGCACCCCCAGCCCCAGGCCGCCGACCAGCGCGATGCCCACTGCCAGCAAGGCGGCCTGCACCGACAGGCGGGCGCCGTACACCACGCGGGTAAACAGGTCGCGGCCCAGCTCGTCGGTGCCGAACCAGTGGGTCAGGTCAGGCGCGGTGAGCTTGTCGGCCGGGGAGGTGGCGTAAGGGTCGAAGCCGGTCAGCCAGGCCGGCACAAGCGCCGCCACCAGCGCAAAGGCAATGATCAGCACCGCGGCGCTGAAGCCTGGGCGGCGCAGCAGCGGCACCAGTGTGGCGCCCAGGCGTTGCAGGCGGCTGCGTCGACGCCAGTCCTGGGCTCTGGCGGCCGGCTTGAGGGGGGGCGTGTGGTCATGCAGCAAGCGGGTATCGGTGGGGATCATGGCGACGACACCTTGGGCGTGTGGGTGATTCGAGGATCGAGGCAGGGGTAGAGCAAGTCGACGAGCAGGTTGACCAGTACGAAGGCGGCCGCCGACACCGCGACGATGCCCAGCACCACCGGAATGTCCTGGCGCAACACCGCTTCCTGGGCCAGGCGGCCGACGCCGGAGCGGGCGAAGATGGTTTCGACCAGCACCGCGCCCGACACCGTATTGCCGACCTGCAGGCCGATCAGGGTCAGGATCGGCAGGGCCGCGTTCTTGAAACCGTGGCGCAGTTGCACCTGGCCACGGCTCAGGCCCTTGGCGTAGGCGGTGGCGATGTAAGGCTCGTTCCAGACCCCCTGAAAGCCACGTTGCAGCACCTGCGCGTACACCGCCGCGCTGGGAATCGCCAGGGTGATCGCCGGCAGAATCAGGCTGTCGAAGCCCTGGCTGCCGGTGGCCGGAAACCAGCCCAGGCCGAAGGCGAAGACCTGGATCAGCAGCAGGCCCATCCAGAACACCGGCACCGAAAAGCCCAGCGATGGCAGGCGTGCCAGGGCGACTTTCAAGGGTGCAAAGCGCACGTAGGACGTCAGGTAGGCCAGGCCTACGCCACCGACCAGCGACAGCGCGATGGCCATGCCGGCCAGCGCCAGGGTTTGCGGCAGGCGCTCGCCCAGCAACTCGGCCACCGGGCGGTTGAGCGACAGCGACTGGCCAAAATCACCCTGCACTGCGCGCCACAGCAGGTCGAGGTACTGCTCGAAAATGCCTTTATCCAGCCCGTAATAGGCACGGGCACGGGCCAGGTCTTCGGGCGACAGCGCATCGGCCTCCAGCCCCGAGGCGCTGAGCATGATCGACAGCGTGTCGCCCGGCAGCATGTACAGGATGAAGTAGGTAATGGTGTAGGCCCCCCACAACACCAGCAGGGCCTGGGCGACGCGGCCGATCAGGTAGCGGTTCATGGCTTGGCAGCCTCTTTTTTACCGCCCAGTTCAATATCGCCCAAGAGCGCGAAGCCTTCGGCCGTCCAGCGGAAATTCTGCACCTTGGCCGAGGTGGCGGCCTGCCACACGCGCTCGTAGACCGGCAGCGCCGAGCCTTCGTCGATCAGCAGGTCTTGCAGTTCGCCGTAGGCCTGGGCGCGCTGTGCGCTTTGTGTGGCGGTGATGCCGGCGTCGAACAGCGCCTTGGCTTTTTCCAGGGTCTGCGGCGCATAGATATTGGTGGCCAGGGCCGCGCTGTTGGCCGAACGCGGGTCAAGGATCGTCTGCAGGATGATCGGGTCGGCGCGGGTCATGTAGTTGGTGCTCAGGTCGTAGTTGCCCGCTGAGTTGTTGGCCACCCACTCGGCGCGGGTGACGACGCTGAGCTTGAGGTCAATGCCGACCTTGCGCAGTTGGTCCTGAATCAGCACGTCGCCGGCGCTTTCGGCCGGGCTGATGTTGTAACTCAGGCTCAGGCGCTTGCCATTCTTGTAGCGGTAGCCGTCCGCGCCCTTGGCCCAGCCGGCACTGTCGAGCAGGCGCTCGGCACCGGCCGGGTCGTAGGCCAGCTTGGCGCTCTGGTCCTTGAAATACGGCGTGGTGACATCGAACAGGCCGCTGACCACCGGAAATTGCGCGTTGTAGACGGTGCTGGCGTAGCTCTTGCGGTCGATGGCCTTTTGCAGCGCCAGGCGAACCTGCTTGTCGCCGAGCAGGCGCTCGCCACGGGTATTGGGAAACAGATTGAGCGCAGGTCCTGGCAGCGAGCGGCTCTGGATGGTCGCGCCCCTGGACTGGAACAGCGTGAGGTCGACTTCCGAAAACGGGTTGCGCGGCCAGAGAATGTCAATTTTGCCTTGCAGGAACAGACCGTTGCGCACGCTCTCTTCGGGGATGTAGCTGATTTCGACGCTGTCCAGGTGGGCTTCGCCCTGGTTTTTCATGTTCGCCGAAGCCCAGTGATAGCCCTTGCGCTTGACCAGCCGGGCGCCGGTTTCCGGGGTGTAATGCTCCAGCGTGAAGGGGCCGGTGCCGATGATCTTGCCCAGCGAACGCTCCTTGGCCGTCAGTTGGTAGGAGGCCGGCGCCAGGATCGACAGGTTAGTGGTGGAGGTGGCCTGCAAGAAGCCGGCGTTGGGTTTGTTCAGCACCAGTTTGACGGTGAAATCGTCGACCACTTCGGCATGGTCGAAACCGGCCAGGTACGTGGCGCCGAACACCGCCGGCAGCTCGGTGGCAAAGGCCTTGTTGCTGTCGAAGGCGGTCTTGACCGCCTTGGCATCGAAGCGTTCGCCGTTGCTGAAGGTCACGTCGTCGCGCAGTTTGAAGGTGTAGCTCAGGGCGTCGTCGCTGACCGTCCAGCTTTTGGCCAGCCAGGGAATAATTTTGCCGGTCTCCGGATCCTGGTCGGTCAGGGATTCAGCGACGTTGCGCAGCAGCACCCGGTGTTCCAGCCAGTAGACCTGGAACGGGTCGACGCTGACCAGTGTGGTGTTGTCGCCCCAGAAGGCGATGTTCAGGGTCTTGCTGGCGGCCTCGTCAGCCGCTGGCGAGCAACCGGCCAGGGCCAGGGTCAGGACGAAAGAGGCCAGCAGGCGGCCGGGAAAAACAGCGTTGGTCATGGTTGTGTCCTTGTATCAAGTCTGTTTATTAAGGCTGCGCAGGCCCGACAGCCACCCGCGACCCTTGTGGGAGGCGGCTCAGCCGGCGACAGCGATGGCAGGCGCGCCACAGTTGTAGGGGCTGTATTCGCCCGTCATGCGCCCTCAAAAGTCATACGCCAGCTTGGTGTACCAGAACCCGCCGTTGGGGCTGAACGAGGGGTTGCCGTAGATGCCCTGGCCGCCGTTGGAAGGGCTGGCGACCACGCCGTTGCGTTCGGGGTAGACGTTGAAGATATTGGTGCCGCCGACGCTGGCAGTCAGGTTGTCGGTGAGCGAATAGGCGATGTCCAGGTCGGTGATCCACTTGGCATCGAAGCGGCGGTCGGCGCTGGCGTTCTGTGCCCAGGTCTCGACCTTGCCGTAGCGGGTGGTCTGCAGGTTGACCACAAAGCGATCAATGCTCCAGTTGGCGCCCAGCACCCATTTGGTCTTGGGCGAGGCGGCCACCAGGTTGCCTTCGGCGGCATGCCCGACCACCGAGATGCCCGAGGCGCTGAGGTCGGCCGGGGTGTTGCGCTGGTCCTGGATGGTGGTCTTGTTCCAGTTGAAGGCCGCGCTCCAGCGCACGTCGCCAAAGCCCCCCAGCGCGGTCCTGTGGTCCAGCACCAGGTCCAGGCCCCGGGTGCGGGTGTCGTAGGCGTTGGTGTAGTAGGTGACCCACGACCCTTCAGCCACGCCCAGCCCGCGCAAGGTGTTGTTGACCGCGCCATCGCCCCGATCATAGATGTCCTGCGACAGCACGATGCGGTCATCGATGTCGACCACGTAACCGTCCAGGGTCACGCTGGTGTGCCGCGCCGGTTGCCAGGTCAGGCCCAGGCCGATATTGCGGGTCTTTTCCGGGTCCAGTTCACTGGCGCCGAAGGCCTTGGCCAGCGCACTGCCGGGGGTGGCGGTATAGCGCAGCGCCGGCACCACCACGCCGTCGGCGTTGACCCCGGTGCGGTTGTCGGCCACCGAATAGCCCAGTTGGGTCAGCGACGGGGCGCGGAAACCGGTGCCCAGGGTGCCGCGCACCGCCACGGTATCGGTCAGTTCATAGCGCGAGTTGAGCTTGAGGGCGAAAGTGTTCTTCTTGATGTCGTCGTAGTGCTCGACCCGCCCGGCCAGGCCCACGTACCAGCGATCGCTGGGGTTCAGGCCGACGTCCAGGTAGGCGGCATAGTTGTTGCGGTCCAGGTCCGCTTCGTCTTCCGGGCGGATCACCAATGCCGATTGCGCACCCCGGCTGGGGCCGCCGCTCAGGCCACTGTTGGTGCTCAGGGTATAGAGCGGATTACGGCTGCCGTCGGCCAGGAACTGCGGGTAGGTGTAGTTGCCCACCGTGTAGGCATCGGCGCTGCCGGCAAAGGTCTGGAAACGCTCCCAGCGATGCTCCAGGCCGGCCGAGACCTGCACGGCAAACGGCAGCAGCGGCAGGCTGTCGAAGTGGCGGGTGATGTCCAGGTTATTGACCCACTGATCAAACTGCAGCGTGGCCAGGTCATTGAACGACGTGGGTGATTCCGGGCCGTAAGTGGGGTTGATGGTCAGGTCGCTGGAGTGGTGGTTCTTGTTGCGCCCGTAGGTGGTCGACAGGTCCCAGTTCCATTCGCCGATCTCGCCCTTGCCGCCGATCAGGAACTGCCAGTCGGTGTCCTTGATGTTGTTCAGCGGGTCGTAGCCGTCCGGGTACAGCTCGGGGATGGACGCGGTGCTGTAGGCCAGGCGCTTGTTGTTGTAGATCTGCGCCTTGCGCTCGCCATAGGTGGCGTAGGAGTACAGCCGGGTGCTGTCGCTGACCGGCAGCTCGGCGTTGTAGCCCAGGTTGAAGGCTTCCAGGTCCGGGTCGCCGTTTTTCAGGGCGCGGTGGTCCCAGCTGTCCTGGCGGGCATCACCGGGCGCATAGCCACGGTAGTTGGCGTCGGCCTTGTCATACAAAAACGCCTGGTTACGCTTGCGCGCATCGCCCGACAGTTGCACAAAGCCGCCGTCGCCAATGGCGAAGCCCTTGTTGCCGGCCAGCTTGATGTTCTCGCCCTGGCCGTCGGTCAACTGGCCGTAACTGGTCTCGAAATGCCCGCCCGAAGCGCCGGATTTGAGAATCACGTTAATGACCCCGGCCACCGCATCGGAACCGTACTGCGCCGCCGCGCTGTCCTTGAGCACCTCGATACGCTCCACGGCACTGACCGGAATCAGGTCCAGGTCCACCGCATTGGCGCCGCTGGTGTCGATATTGCCGCCGGCTGGCATCGCCCCGTTGTGCCGGCGCTTGCCGTTGACCAGCACCAGGGTGTAGGCCGGTCCCAGGCCCCGGTTGGTCAGCGGCCGGGTGGTGGACTGAAAGCCCGAGGTATTGGCGCCGAAGTTGAACGACGGCAGCAGCTTGGAGATGGCCTCTGACAACTCGGCCCGTCCGGTCTTGAGCAGTTGGTCTGCGTTGATGATGTCGATGGGCGTCGGGCTGTCGGCCACGGTCCGTTGTGCCCCGCGCACGCCGGTAGAGATCACCGTGACAGTGTCCAGGCGCGCCTCACCGTCGGTTTCGGCCTGTGCCGCCGGTGCCAGCAGGCAGGCCAGGGTCAGGCTCGACAAGGCCAGGCCGGCGCGGGCCGGCGCGGTTCGGAGCAGGGGGCGCGCAGGGCTTGAGAGCGGATGGTTCATGGGTGCATTTCCAGATGACAGCGTTGACGATACCGCTGTGTGGCGGCATGGCCTGTTTGGCTTTGGTGCCTGCCCGCTGGTGTGAGCGGTGCAGCGCGTGTCTGAGGGTTCTGGAGCGATGCGGTGGTGGTGAAGTCGCTCGGGTATTGCGCACTGTCCGGCGGTGGCCGGTTAGGGGACGGGATGAATGCTTTGCAGCGTGTCCCGGTGGTCTGGATTGAATCGTATATTTATAAAAAACGTCTTGGAAATTCTTTTTAGGAATAACCTAATAGTGAAAATAAATAATTATCTATATTTTTTATTATGCAAAAAACTGATTAACAGATTAGGCAGTTGGACAGGCTGCGCATGATGCAGACGAGTTCGAGGGGGCTGGGCGGATAGAGGATCTCATGGTGCGGAATCAGTAATGCCAAAGATAAAGGCTCTGGCTCAATGGTTTCAGCGGAGGAGGGATGTCGTACAACTTGTAACGATTAATCCGACAAGATGCGTATGTAATTGCTAATCGTTGCTATTTGCTGTTGTTAAAGAATGTTAATCTCACCGCCTTTCGTCAGCCTTTGCACCGCTTATTGTAGGAAAACACGATGCCCCGTTCCTTCTTGCCCTTGCTGCCCGGCGCCCTTGCGCTGGGTCTATCTGCCCATGCCCTTGCCGCTCCGGCCACTGCCGCCGCGCCGGTGACCGGCACCGTGAACCTGGACAGCGTGAACATCAATGCGCAGGGTAATCTCACGGGTGCTGCGACCACTGAAGGGACGCAGTCATACACCACAGGTGCCATGAGCACGGCGACCAGGCTGCCGCTGTCGATTCGCGAAACCCCGCAGTCGGTCAGCGTGATCACCCGCCAGCGCATCGAAGACCAGGGCATGAACGACCTCAACGACCTGGTCAAGTACGCCCCCGGCATCACCTTGCGCAAGTATGGCTCGGACCGCCTGGAATACCTGTCGCGGGGCTTCAAGATCGACAACCTGATGTACGACGGCCTGCCGACCACGGTGGGCAGCTTTACCCAGGACACCATTTCCGGCGCCGACCTTGCGATGTATGACCGGGTCGAGGTGGTGCGCGGTGCCACCGGCCTGATGACCGGCGCCGGCAGCCCGGCGGCCACCCTCAACCTGGTGCGCAAGCGCCCGACCGCCACGCCCCGGGTCAGCGTGACCACCAGCGCCGGCAGTTGGGACCGTTATCGCCTTGAAGTCGATGCCTCGAACAGGCTCAATGAATCCGGCACCCTGCGTGGCCGGGTCGTGGCGGCCGGGCAGAGCGACAAAAGTTTTCAGGATGTGCGCGAGAATGACCGCCAGACCTTTTTCGGCATCGTCGAGGCCGACCTGAGCGAGCGCACCACCTGGACCCTTGGCGCCTCCAAGCAGCGCGACGACAACACCTCCGACTGGGGCAGCCTGCCGAGCGGGCCGAACGGCGAAAACCTGGGCCTGTCGCGCTCGACCTTCCTGAGCAACGACTGGTCGTATTGGGACAAGGACAACTACAGTCTTTTCTCCGACATTACCCACCGCTTTGACAACGGCTGGACCGCCAAGGTGGCGGCGCAGAAGATCTGGGCCGAGGCGAATACGTTTTCCAATTACCTGTTGTACTCCGGCAGCGATCTGTCCCAGTACTCGGGCCAGTACCAGAACAACGACACCCAGACCAACATCGACGCCACCTTGTCCGGGCCTTTCCAGTTGTTCGGTCGCGAGCATGAGCTGGTGCTGGGCACCAGCCGCCGGGAGGAGAAATTCGACCAGGTCGGCGGCTTCTGGAACGCCGGTACGCGCATCGACCCTTACAACTTCAGCCATAGTGCAATCGGCAAGCCTTCCCTGAGCGAGCGCACGCCTTACGCAACGCGCAACACCAGCACCGAGAAAAGCGTGTATGGCGCCGTGCGCCTGAACCCGATCGACCCGCTGCACGTGATCATCGGCAGCCGCCTGACCTGGTTTGACTATGAAGACCGCGTGAGCGGCGATGCCTATAAGGTCACCCAGGAAGTCACCCCCTACGCCGGCGTGATCTACGACCTGAACGACACCTACTCGGTGTATGCCAGCTACACCGAGATCTTCAAGCCGCAAAGCGAGCAGAACAGCGCCGGCTCGGTACTGGACCCGATGACCGGCGAAAGCTACGAAATCGGCATCAAGGGCGAATACTTCAACGGTGGCCTCAACGCCTCGCTGGCCTTGTTCGACATGACCCAGGAAAACCGCGCCTACGCCTTGACCTCGCAGCCTGCCGCTTGCCAGGCGCAGAACCGCACCTGCTACGAAGCCGCCGGCGAAGTGCGCAGCCGTGGCATCGACGCCGAACTGACCGGTGCCCTGAACCCGGACTGGCAGTTTTCCGCGTCCTACACCTACGTGCTGAGCCAGTACGTCAAGGACGCCAACGAGCGTAATGAAGGCCGCCTGTTCGCGCCCAACCAGCCCAAGCACCTGTTCAAGGCCGCCACGAGCTACAACCTGAGCGGCAGCCTGGAAAAGTGGCGCGTGGGGGCCGACGTGTTTGCCCAGAGCGACACCTTCAACGTGGTCGGCAGCGGCTACGCCACGCAGGACGCGTATGCCGTGCTGGGGCTGATGGCCGGCTATCGCTTCAACCAGCACTGGGACGGTCGTATCAACCTCAATAACGTCACCGATGAAAAGTACTGGCAAGGCATCCCCACCGGTTCCGGCAGCGGCGTGTATGGCGACCCGCGCAACCTGATGGTATCGCTGAAGTGGACGTTGTGATCTGAACAGGCGGGGTTGGGGGGAGAAAAGGACTGGCCCCAACCCTGCCAGGCGCCACCGACCGGATTGATGTTGCCCCAGGTCTCGTGCCTGACACCGGATTGATGTTGCCCCAGGTCTCGTGCCTGACACCGGATTGATGTTGCCCCAGGTCTCGTGCCTGACACCGGATTGATGTTGCCCAAGGGCTCGTGCCTGACCCCGGATTGATGTTGCCCCAAGGCTCGAGCCTGACCCCGGACTGTGGGAGGCGGCTTGCCGGCGATGGCTATGAGTCAGACGCAGCAGGTGCATGGGCCTTGCCGCCCTCATCGCGGGCAAGCCCCCTCCCACCG
>NZ_UUIS01000049.1 GCF_900589395.1 Pseudomonas viridiflava | reverse complement strand
ACCCCAACGATGAACTACTGCCCGGTGACTACGCCGAGGCCACTCTGCCGATTCCAGCCGACACCCATGGCGTGAGCATCCCCGCCAGCGCCTTGATCTTCCGCGCCCAAGGCACCCAGGTGGCGGTGCTGGATGCGCAGAACCATGTGCACTTGCAAACCATCCATATCGGCCTGGATCTGGGCGAACGCCTGGTGATCGACCAAGGTTTGAAACCTGCCGACCGCGTGGTCGACAACCCGCCCGACGCCCTGCGCGAAGGCGACCCTGTACAACTC
>NZ_UUIS01000047.1 GCF_900589395.1 Pseudomonas viridiflava | reverse complement strand
CTCAGCGTTTCCGAGATCTTGCGGTCATTCGCTGTAAATTTTCAGCGTTTCCGAGATCTTGCGAGCGCTACGCACTCGGTCGCGGGCAGAGCGCGCTCCTACCATGGGCCAGTCCCGCATTATGTTTTGATGGAACTGTGAGCGCCTTCGCATCCTGAAGGCGTTCACTGAACCAATACCCCTATCCGCTCACAAATTCTTCGCCACACTTCGCCGGGCAGTAGCCGCTGATCGCGCTTTGGTTTGTAGGAGCGCGCTTGCCCGCGACCGGCTGCGTTAGCAGTCGTAAATTCTCAGCGTTTCCAAGATCTTGCGGTCATTCGCTGTGAATTCTCAGCGTTTCCGAGATCTTGCGGTCATTCGCTGTAAATTTTCAGCGTTTCCGAGATCTTGCGAGCGCTACGCACTCGGTCGCGGGCAGAGCGCGCTCCTACCATGGGCCAGTTCCGCATTATGTTTTGATGGAACTG
>NZ_UUIS01000048.1 GCF_900589395.1 Pseudomonas viridiflava | reverse complement strand
CGAGCGGATGTACCGCACCGGCGACCTGGCGAGCCAGCGCCAGGATGGCGTGATCGAGTATGGCGGCCGGCTTGATCACCAGGTGAAGCTGCGCGGCTTGCGCATCGAACCGGGCGAGATCGAAGCCCGCTTGCTGGAGTGCCCCGGTGTACGTGAGGCCGTGGTCAGCCTGATCAACACGGTGCGGGGGGCTGAGCTGGTCGCCTATCTGGTGGCTGCGCACTCGCACGAACCGTTGGCGACCTCCTCGTTGCGCGAGTCCCTGAAAGCCAGCCTGCCGGACTACATGGTGCCTGCCCATATGCTGATGCTTGAGCATTTACCGTTGACCGCCAACGGCAAGCTGGATCGCAAGGCCTTGCCCGAGCCCGACATGAGTGCGCGGCAACAGGTGTATGAGGCCCCGGGCAATGAGCTGGAGCAAACCGTCGCGCACATCTGGGAAGAAGTATTGGGTGTGCAACAGGTCGGGTTGAGGAGCGATTTTTTCGAGTTGGGTGGGCACTCACTGCTAGTGACGCAAATCATCGTGCGTCTGCGTGAGCGCTTGCACGTGGAGGTGCCGCTGAAAACCTTGTTTTCAGCGTCTGTGCTCAAGGATTTCTGTGCTCAGGTGCGTGAGGCCCTGGCCGCACGCACACCGGTCGATGAGGTATTGGCTAAATCACTGGAGGCCATGAAACGTCTATCTGCGGATGAACTTGAAAAGTTGATTTCCTGATGGAGGAAGCGCAGTGCAGGCATTGATTGAGTCGATCGGGGCGCTGGGCTCCAAGCAAAGAAAGGCACTGGCTGTGCTGCTCAAACAGCAGGGGGTGAATCTTTATGAGGTCGCGCCGGTGTTCAAGCGTCCTGAAGGAGAGCCCTTACAGCTCTCCTACGCCCAGGAGCGCCAGTGGTTTCTCTGGAAACTGGACCCCTTGAGCCCTGCGTACCATATCCCCATGTCGCTCAGGTTGCGTGGCCCTCTGGACATGGCCGCGCTGCAACGCAGCCTGCACGACCTGGTCGTGCGTCACGAGGGCTTGCGAACCACGTTCGCCCAGGTGGATGACCAGTTGCTCCAGTGTGTGGCGCCTCACATGCCCGTCGATGTCCAGGTGCTGAGGCTGGAGGCCGGCGCCGATGACGACGCACTGCGACGGCGTATCGAACCGATCATTGCCATGCCTTTCGATCTGGAGCAAGGGCCGCTGTTCAGGGTCGCGTTATTGGCGTTGGGGCCACAGGATCACGCCCTGGTCATTGTTCAGCACCACATCATTTCCGATGGCGTGTCCATGCGTGTCATGGTCCAAGAGCTTGTGCAACTCTATGCCGGGTACAGTCAGGGGCATGAGCCTGCCCTGACGCCATTGCCTATCCAGTACGCTGACTATGCGCTCTGGCAGCGACAGTGGCTGGAGGCGGGGGAAAAAGACCGTCAGCTGGATTATTGGCAACAACGGCTTGCAGGAGAACAACCGGTTCTGACGCTGCCGTTCGATCATGCGCGCTCGGGTACGCCCACTCATCAGGGGGCACGCATTACGCTGGAGCTGGAGGGTGCGCAGTATCAGCGATTGCAGGCGCTGGCCAGGCAGGAAGGGGTCACGCTTTTTGTCGTGTTGCTGGCCTCCTTCCAGGCTTTGCTGTACCGCTATACCGGGCAGAGCGATGTGCGTATCGGCGTACCGGTCGCCAACCGTAACCGGATGGAAACCGAGCGCCTGATAGGCTTTTTCGTCAACACCCTGGTGTTGCGGGCCGACCTTGATGGCCACATGGTTTCCCTGGACCTGCTGCACCAGGCCCGGCAGCGATCGCTTGAAGCCCAGGCGCATCAGGACCTGCCTTTCGAGCAATTGGTCGAGGCGCTGCGCCCCCAGCGCAGCATGAGCCAGACGCCGCTTTTTCAGGTGATGTTCAATCACCTCAATGCCCGCGAGGCCCATGAGCCCCGGATGTGCCTTGCGGGGCTGGAGATAGAAGCGCTGGAGTGGTCCGGCAGCACGGCCCAGTTTGACCTGACACTCAATACTCATGAGACCGAACAGGCGCTGAGCGCCTGCTTCAATTTTGCCACCGATCTTTTCGATTCCTCGACCATTGCCCGTATGGCACGCCACTGGCGCAATCTGCTGTGCAGCTTTGTCGAGAACCCGCAACGGCGTCTTTGTGAGCTGGCCCTGCTCGATGAGGATGAACGCCTGGATCTGCTGGCTCGCGGGGACCAGACCACGGCGGGGTTCCCCAGCCATGTCCCGGTCCACCAGATGATTGCCGCTCAAGCGGCCAAAAACCCTGATGCGCGTGCGTTGACGTTTGCCGATGCTCACATGACCTATGCGCAGCTCGACCAGGCTGCCAATGGCCTGGCCCACAGACTCATCGAACTGGGTGTAGGCCCTGAGGTGCGTGTGGCCGTCGCCATGCAGCGCTGTGCCGACAGCCTGGTGGCTTTCCTGGCCGTACTCAAGGCTGGAGGTGCGTACGTGCCGCTGGACGTGCAATACCCGGCCGACCGCCTGGCCTACATGTTGCGTGACAGCCAGGCAAGCCTGGTGCTGACGCGGTCCGAGGTGGTCGACGCCTTGTCCATACCGGCCTTGCTGCCGGTGCTTGTGCTGGATGAAAACGCGGCATGGCGAGCGTTCGAGGGCGCTGCACCCTGTGTGCCGGTGAGCGAAGACAACCTGGCGTATGTCATCTACACCTCCGGCTCCACCGGCATGCCCAAAGGCGTGGCGGTCGCTCATGGACCTCTGGCCATGCACTGCCTGGCCATAGGCGAGTGTTATGAAATGACCCCTGCCGACTGTGAGCTGCATTTCATGTCTTTTGCCTTCGATGGCGCTCATGAAGGCTGGATGCATCCTTTGATGCATGGGGCCCGGCTGCTGATTCGCGATGATGAACTCTGGACGCCGGCGCAGACCTACGCCCTCATGCAGCGCCATGGCGTGACGGTGGCCGTGTTTCCACCCTTGTACCTGCAGCAACTGGCCGAGCATGCCCAGGCCCATGGAAATCCTCCAGCGGTGCGTGTCTATTGCTTTGGCGGGGATGCCATGCCGCGAGCGGCTTATGAGCTGGCCTGGCAAGCCTTGCGTCCGCGTTATCTGCTCAATGGTTATGGACCGACTGAAACGGTGGTCACCCCGTTGATCTGGAAGGCGCGTCCGGGGGATGCCTGCGATGCCGCCTATGCCCCCATCGGAAACCTGATCGCCAGGCGTCGCGGACAGATCCTGGACAGTGATTTGAATCTGCTGCCTGCCGGCCTGCCCGGTGAGCTCTATCTGGGCGGTTGCGGACTGGCACGTGGATACCTTGAACGTCCCGGCCTTACCGCCGAGCGCTTCGTGCCCGATCCTTTCGACGCGGCGGGTGGGCGGCTCTATCGAAGCGGTGACCTGACCCGTCAGCGCCATGACGGTGCAATCGACTATCTGGGACGCCTGGATCATCAGGTCAAGGTGCGCGGCTTCAGGATCGAGCTGGGCGAAATCGAGGCGTGTATCAGTGAACTGGAGTCGGTGCGCGAGGCGGTGGTCCTGGTCAGGCAAGGACCTGCCGGCAAGCAACTGGTGGGGTACGTGGCGCTGGCGACCCGCGACAGCATCGAGAGCCATGAGGCGCAGTCGGCCTGCAGAGTACAGATTCTGGAAGCGCTCAAGACCCGATTGCCCGATTACATGGTGCCGGCACACCTGATGTTTGTAGCGCGCATGCCGGTGACCCCCAATGGCAAGCTTGATCGTGCGGCCTTGCTGGCGATGAGGGGCGAGCATCCTGAACATGACTATGTGGCGCCTCGTGATCTGATCGAGCAGCAGTTGGCCGACCTCTGGCTGGACGTACTGGGAGGGGAGCGAATCGGTGTCCACGATCATTTCTTCGAGCGTGGAGGCGACTCACTCCTGGCATTGAAACTGCTCAGCAAGGTGGCCCGGGAGACGACCTTCGGCCATTCACTCAAGCTGCGGGACTTGATGGGCAAGCCAACCATTGACGAGTTGGCCCAGTTCATCCGGCACGGCACTGGCCAATGCAATCCCGTGCTCTTGCTCAACCGTCCGGTAAGCGACGCTGCGCCTGTGTTTGCCTTCCATATGCTCTACGGCACGGTGGTGGATTACCGCGCGTTGGCCATGCGTCTGGACAGCCAGCGTCCGGTGTATGGCCTGCAATGCAGAATGCTGTTGGATACGCACTGGACCGATCATTCGCTCCAGACCATGGCGAAGGACTACGCCACCTTGATCCGTCGTCATCAGCCTCTGGGACCCTATACCCTCATGGGCTGGTCGCTGGGTGGAACGCTGGCCGTCCTGGTTGCCCATGAGCTGGAGCGTCAAGGACAGCGTGTGGCGTTTCTGGGCCTGGTCGATGCGTTTATCCCGCAGGCTGACAGTGCCAGGGGCGTTTCAATCGAGGACGTCATGCAGGAGTTGCGGGGCTTTCTGACCCATCTTTTCGGATCGTTGCCCGAGGCGCTGGAGTATGAATGTGTCGTCAACGCCGAGGTGGATATCCAGGCGATCGAGCAGCTTGTTGCGCAGCTCAAGGCGCACCGGCCACCACAGGCGTCGTCCTATGCGGCGTTGGCGGCTGACGAGCTGGCCCGGATGTTCCAGGTCGGTATGCATCTGAAAGCACTGTGCGACCAGATGACGACATTGCCTGCCCTCCTGTGCGACACCGGGTGCTGGTGGGCGGCCAATCCCGGTGCGGCATCATTGCGCAATGACTTTGAAGCGTCCTGTGGACACCTGCGCCTGAGCTGCACGCTTGAGGTGTCCCACCAGGCCATCATCCACGACGTGCGGGTGCTTGATTCGGTTGTCGATACCCTGACCCGACCTGCCTGGGATTGACGCAAGAGAGCCGTATCGCCCAGGGCTGCAACAGACGCCCCATAACGCACAATGCCCTTCAGTTCACCTGAAGGGCATTGTGCGTTATGGCGGCGCGATATCAAGCGGCTTCTGGACAGCGCCCAAGACTTGAGCCGGCCCGGTTACTGTCCGGTAACGGCGTCAAGCGATCCGGTGATCAATCAGAATTTGTACTTCAAGGACAAGACCGCATTTCTCGGCTCGCCATACACACCGCTTTCGGTAATGGAGGCGTAGTACTTTTTGTCCAGCAGGTTGCTGACATTCAAGGTGGCCGACAGTTGCTGGCTGATGTCGTACCGGGTCATGGCGCTGAGCAGCATGAAGCTGCCTTGCTCAGGGTAGCCCTCGCCCTCATAGCCATACCGGCTCTTCCAGTTCAAGCCGCCCCCTACGGTGAACTTTTCAAGAGCGCCTGAGAGCCGATACGTGGTGAAGCCTTTCACGTTATGGCGCGGGATGCGACTCATGGCCCGGTTGTTCTGGGCGTCTTCACTCACGCTGTAGGCATAGCCACCGGCCACGTTCCAGCCTTCGCTCAGCTCACCCTCAAGCTCCAGTTCGACCCCCTTGGTCGTAATGCCTTCGAGCATTCGGTAAGCGCTGATCGTACCGTCGTATTCGGCCACATTGTCTTGTTCAATCTTGAACAATGCCATGCTGGCATTGAGTCGGCCTTCATCGAACCCGGCCTTGATACCCAGCTCGTAGGCATTGCCTTCTTCGGGGTCCAGCGGGTTGTTGTTGATGTCACGCACTGCCAGGCCTTGGGGGTTGAATATCTTGGTGTAGCTGCCGTACACCGACCATGTCTCGTCCAGGTCATAAACGAGTCCGGCAAACGGCACGACGACCCCATTTTCCTTCTTTTCTTGCCGGGTGCGCGCCCCGGCCGAAGACGTGGTGTCTGCCGTGCGTTTCCAGTCGATCACACGCGAACCTGCGATCAGGTGGGTCGAATCGGTCAGGTTGAACCGGGAGGTCAGGTAAGCGCTGTATTGGGTTTCTTCAGTGTCAGTCTTGCCTGTCCTGCTGAAGTCCGGGCGGTTGGCGCCGCTGCCGTCCCATGCCCAGACGTCACCCAGGGTGCCGATGTAATCGCTGTTCCATGTGTAAAGCCAGTTGTAGTTATTGGACTTGCTGTCGATGCGCGACAGGGCCACGCCGGCGACCAGTTCATGCTCGCGCCCCATGAACGTGAAGGGACCTGTCAGGTACGCATCCAGACTGTTCTGCTTGTCGGTCTGCTCCCATTTGGCGGGGGCAATGCTGCTGCCAAGTCCAGTCGCGGCATCGATGGAGCCATACTGGTAGTAGGAAATGGCATCCTGTTCCGAGCGCGAGTGGCTGAGCTCGACCTTGGCGTTCCAGCCATTGTCGAACTGGTGATCCAGGGACGTGAATACCGTGCTTTGCTTGGTGTCGTAATACGACCAGTCCGGGGCGTTGTTGTACGAGCGTGGCAGGTTGATGCGCGTGCCATTGCGGTAGTTATCGTTATAGAACAACGGCACGCCACTGCGCATGGGGGACTCGTTGTCATTGCTCTGGTGGCTCAAGCCTACGCTCAAGAGCGTGCGATCACTGAGGTCGAACTCCGTCACACTGTAGGCCAGGCTCGAATGACTTTCATAACGGTCCAGCCAGCTGTTCTTGTCTTTGTAATCGAGCACCAGCCTGCTGCGCACAGTGCCGGTTTCATTGAGTGGGCCTGAAAGGTCCGTTCCGAGCCCGTAATGATCCCAACTGCCGGCTTCTGCACTGATGCTGGCCTGATTCTGTGCCGTAGGCCGTTTGCGCACCAGGTTGATCGCGGCACCCGGGCTGCCCATGCCGCTCATCAATCCCGTGGCGCCGCGCACCACTTCGACCCGGTCGTAAAGGGCTGTCGATGATTGCAGGCTGTACATTTTTGACGCCGAGCGTGGCAAGCCATCGACCAGGTAGTTGGAAATCAGGAAGCCGCGAGAGTAAGGCTGGTCAAGATCGGTACCAATGCCCTGGTTGAATGTGCTCACGCCCACTGTCGCTTCCAGCACATCGGTCAGGGTCGAGAGTTTCTGGTCATCCATGCGCTGGCGCGTAATGACACTGACCGACTGAGGGGTCTCCTTGACGCTCAGGCCCAGCTTGGTGGCGGTGCTGGAAGGTCGCGAAGGGGTATAGGACCCTGTATTTTCAGTCGCCGCGGTGGTGATGCCTGTGCCCGTGATGCTGGTCGCGCCCAGCTCCATGGCGCTGGAAGCGCTGGGCGTATTGAGCGTCACGATATTGCCTTGAAGGGTATAGGCGATGCCGGTCCCACGCAGCAGGTTCGCAATACCACTGGCCACCGAATACTGTCCACGCAGTGCAGCGCTGTGCTTGCCCTGAATGCTTTCGGGGTTATAAAGCACCTGCACATCCGCCTGCTGACCCAGTTGTTGCAGGGCCGAGGCAAGAGGTTGGGAGGCGATGTCGAAATTGATGTCCTGGGCCTGGACGTGCGCCGAGAACGTCATGACCAGCGCTGAACCCAGGGTGGACACAAATGGCCTGGTCCTGAGCAGGTGCCCGACCATGAGCGCTTTGGCAAGGGGATGGACCATGAACGGTAGAGACATAGACGAAGACTCTTTGAAGTCGCAAGTATTAAGGTTGGCTAATGATTTTTCTTATGATTTGCAGTTGCGTTGTGGCCGCTTGAAAAAGAAACGCGGGGTGCCGGAAAACCGGAACCTTTATTTTCAGGCCGGTTGCAAGTCAGTGACGCATTGCCCCGCCTCCAGCCTCACCAATTGGTCGGCCACCTCGAAATAGCGATCGTCGTGGCTGATGACAATGATCGTCTTGCCCTGGCGCTTCAAATCGGGCAGCAGCTCGGTATAGAAAATCCGGCGAAACGCAGGGTCCTGGTCGGCGGCCCATTCGTCGAACACCAGCACGGGGCGCTCTTCAAGCCAGGCATTGACCAGTGCCAGGCGTTTGCGCTGGCCGGTCGACAGGTCGGTGGTGCTGAACGCGCCGTTCTGGATACTCACCTTGTGGGCTATTTCAAGGCGCTCCAGATAATGGCGAGCCGAGTCCGGGATGTCCTGGTCGCCTTGCACCAACTCATCGAACAGGTAGTAATCGGCAAAAATGGTGGTGAACAACTGGCGATAGTCGTCGCGGTTTTCAGCGCTGACAGCCTGGCCATTGAGACGGACCTCGCCTTGTGCGGGTGTATAGAGGCCCAGGAGAAGCTTGATCAGTGTGGTCTTGCCGCCCCCGTTCTCTCCCACGATGAAGACAATCTCGCCTTGGCCTATGGAAAGATTCACAGGCCCCAAATGAAACGTCTCAACGCCCGGTTGTGCCGGAAACTGATAGTGCACGTTCTTCAGTTCCAGTCGTTGCACGACGGTGTGCGACGGTGCACCGGCGTCATTGAGCAACAAATGGGGTTCGGGCGAAGAAAACTGTTCAGAGAGTTCACTGATGCGGCGCAAGGCAATCTGCGCCCGGCTCAGCAGGGGCAGGGTGCTGAGCACATGCTCCAGAGGGCCTTTCATGAATAACAGAATGAGGACAAAACCGCTCATGACCGATTTGTCGGCATTCGGCCAATAGGCCTGGAAACCCAGTGCCAGGCCGATGACCACGAAAAACAGCATGGAGCCGAAGGTCTTCGCCACCACGAAAATATTGAATGATCGGATTTGCAGTGCGCAGATCCGGTCCACGGTCGTCTGGATCCGGTGTGTATTGAGGCGGTAGCGCCGCGGGCGATGGATGCGCAACTCCTTGGCCCCGCTGGCGATCGAGGAATAATGCTTCTGCAATTCATCTTCCATGTCGCGGGCGGCGTAAAAGCCCTTGATGCCTTTGCCCCGTGCCAGGTACTGGGCAGCCGTTCCGATCACCACAGCCACCACCATGATCAGAAAGAGCGGCCAGGAAAGCATTGCCAGGTACCCCATGCACCCCAGCGTTACGGTCATCGAAATGGCCAGGGGCGAGAAATCAAACGCGAAGTCACTGATCGTATCGACGTCCTGGGTCAGGATCGGAATGAGCCGATGGCTTTTGTAGCGCTCGATTTGCGCAATGGGTGCAGACAGCACCTTTTCGCCCAGTTCCTTGCGTAGCTTGGCAATGATGTGCTGCCCGACATAGTTGGTGCCGATGTCCGAACAGATCGCGCTTGCCAGCGCAATCAGGCATAAGCCGCCAAAGGTCAGGGCGACGCCTCTGCTCATTCCTGCCTCGGCATGCAAGGCGTTGTTGATGGTCGCCAGCAGGCTGGTCACTGTAATGCCGCCCACCACCCCCAGCGTGATCGCGACGATGACGATCAGGCGGAAGGGTTTTAACAGGGATGACAATTCTTTGAAGGTGGCGCGCGTGGGCTGGGTCATGGATGAGTATCCTGGGTCGCCATGTATGTCTCTGGAGGGTGAACGATCATGATCGGGCAATCCTGGAGGGTCAGGTCTATCGACCCTCCCTGTTTGTTACATAGTCGCCAACGAGGGGATTGCAGCCGCCTGCAGGGAGGATGCTTGCCGGGCCAGGGCGTTATAGAGGGCGTTACCGATTTCCTGGCTTCGAACAGGCAGTACGGAGAGCAACGTGTCGCTCAGGCCGTGGGTTGTCTCGCAGAAGCCTTGCAGGAAGATGGACGCTTTCATGTCCGGTGACGACAGGGCCTGGTAATTGCGATCGACCTGGCAATCGTGCAGGTAGCCGTTCAGCGGTGCCAGCAAGTCGCGATGCGAATTACGCTCGTAGCCGGTCGCCAATACCACAGCGT
This sequence comes from Pseudomonas viridiflava, assembly GCF_900589395.1. Taxonomy (GTDB): domain Bacteria; phylum Pseudomonadota; class Gammaproteobacteria; order Pseudomonadales; family Pseudomonadaceae; genus Aquipseudomonas. Next base: position 60,107 of record NZ_UUIS01000048.1, on the reverse strand, counting down.
CATAACGGTGCGTGCGCTGTTCGCCTGTGGCCAGGTCGCGCAGGGTCAGCTCGATGCCCTCGGGGGTGTCGACGGCCTCATCGATATGCTGTCGGCACAGCACGCTGTGTCGAAATTGATGCGCAACTTTCTGGCGGTAGAGCACGGCATAGATGCGTTCGATCAGGTTGGCGTCTACCACGGAATAATTGGTGTTGTGGTACTCATCAATCATGGCGCGCCGGGCCTGCTCGGACTGATTGAACATCAGGTCGGTCGCATCCGGGGCAAAGATTTCATTGACGAAGGGGGTGTCATCGGCAGGCTTGAGCGCCGAGGAGCGGAAAATCATGTCGACCTTCACCGAGGGGTAGCTGTCATGCAGGTCGATGAACGCTTCGGCGGCACTTTGCCCGGAGCCGACAATCGCGATGCGCATCGGTTTGCCTTGGGTGCATGGCAGTTTCTGCACACTGCTCAAGTACTGGGAATGGTGAAAGACCCGCGGATCATTTCTGAATGGCTTGAAGCGTTCCGGGATTTTCGGCGAGCCGCCGGTGCTGATCACGACCGAGCGTGTGTTGCGTGCATGCTCCTTTCCTTTGGGGTCCCGGGAGATCAGCCGGAAGTGCTCGACATGGCCGGCGCTGACGCAAGGCTCGATCCGTAACACTTCTTCACCGTACACCGCCTGCTCGGCAAAATGCTCGGCGACCCACCTCAGGTAATCATTGAATTCCATGCGGCAGGGGTAAAAGGTGCCCAGGTTGATAAAGTCGATCAGCCGGTTTTGTTCTTTCAGGTAGTTGACGAAGCTGTAAGGGCTGGTCGGGGTGCGCATCGACACCAGGTCCTTGAGAAAGGAAATCTGCAGTTCGCTCTGGCTGGCCAGCGTATCGCCATGCCAACGGTAATGCTGCTGCTTGTCGATGTAGAGCGTGTTCAAGGTCTTGCCGCTGCTGGCGGCCAGTTCTTCAAGAGCAATGGCCAGGGCCAGGTTCGACGGGCCAAAGCCCACGCCAATGACATCGTGGATGGATTGAGTTGCGCTAGGGTTCATGTCTGCAATCCTTGGTCGAATAAAAGGAGATGAGCGTCAGCCGCATGGCGAGCCTGATCGGCCGGGCATCGTGTTTTTCAGGCCCGCAGCCAGCCTTTCCCCTGGCCGGTCGATGGAAGAGGTCAAGCAGGCGCTTTTTGAAAAGACGAAAACCGCAGGGCAGGATTTAGACGGCCAGCAAGGCCGGTTCGATTGTCAGCCTGGCGAGGCTGCATTGATGACGGTTGTGCAGGGGCAGCAGGTCCGGGTGGCAATCGGCCCCCGGCGAGTCCCGGTAAATTCGTGGGGTGAGTATTCGTCTCTGACGTGTTGGCAACCCAATGCGCTGGAGGGGACATGGAAAAAATAAAGCTGGTCTACATATGGTCGTTCAGGAATGCCGCGGCGGACCTGGCCGGCCAGTCGATACCCTATCAGGGCGGTTACCGCTACATGATGTCGCCACTTGAGTACCTGGTCAGGGCGCTGAATGAAACGTCGCTGGGGGAGCGTTATGAATTGGTCGGTGTGATCAATGACGACGACCCTGACTCTCCAAGAGATCAAGGCAAGCTTGCGGGCTATGGATTTACACCTCAGGCGAGTGGGCAATGGTTCTACCCTTGCGACCTTGCCCTGCAGGGACGAGGCGTGAATGAAATGCTGTTCTGCGTTCCGTCCCGTTACCGCCGCCTGCCCTTGGGCGCCGCTGAGCGGGTGCCGGGCAAGAAAGAGTTCGAGCAACAGGTGCTTGATCTGTTGCTGGCGTTGAAGGCCGATGTCGTGGTGCTCGACGGGCTTCTGGTGATCCTGGATAACCTGGTGCGCCCTGGCAGTCAGTTTGACCGGCGCATCTTCAATATTCACCCAGGCATCACGCGCCTGGACTCCCCCTATGTGCGTCGAGGGGCCTACGCGACCTGGGATGCCTTGTACGGTGCGCGCGGACTGAAAGTGGTTGACTGGCAGACCCTGGAGACGGTGCCTGCCCGAACGCTCGATAAAACCGGTGCTTCCTTTCACTACGTCGATACCGGCATTGACTCCGGCGAGGTCATGGTCGATGCGTTGAACACGCCAGTGTCAGCCAGCGACACAATCCTTGAACTGCGTTGGAACAATTTCAACCTGAGTCTGTTGCCGCTGTTGGTGACAGGGCTCGAACATATTGCCGGACGTGTGGATAACGGGCTGGACGCTTCGGCCTGCACGCAGGCCACTCAACCGGCCTGAGTGGCCGTTGACCTGGCAGGCGGGTCTTGCTCTGGAGGGCGCGGGCGTTGATAGGCCCAGGCCCTGTGTCCGTTCTTGTGAAAGGTCAGTCTGGCTTGACTGACCGGCGTGTCACCAAAGGGTGTTCAGAAGGCGTGTTCGTCGAAGAAATGCTCTCGCTCCAGGCGCAGCAGGGCGGCTTTCTTGTGGGGCAGCTGGATATTCTTCAAATGACCGTAACCCTGGGACTTGAGAAAGTCGATCTGTCGGGTATGGTCGATTCGCGGTTCGCCCATGATTCTCTGGGTGCGCGGGTCATCCAGAAACATGTAGTGCATCAACGAGCCAAACCAGGCGCGTAACTTGCCGATGCCCTGGTGTTTGCTTTCACCGATGACCACATGCCAGCCCCGATCGTAATCATGCACGTCATAGTACGGGGCGATACGGTCCTCCTTGCACCAGTACACTTCGAAATAGGCAAAGGGTTCATCGTCGAAACACCCGATCAACGGATGCACGCGAGGGTCTTGGAACAAGGTCTGCAGATAAGCGGCCTGTTCTTCCAGGCTGCCGGCCTGTTCCCAGAAAAAAGCGACCTGCTCAAGGTTCATCCAGCGGTGAAAGGTCTCCAGGTCCTTGTCAGGGTCCAGCGTGCGCAGGGTGAATGTGGTGTCGAGCCCTGGAAGGTAGCGGCGATAGACCTCCGAATGCGGGAGTGGAGGGCGCCTGGGGTGTCGCTGTTGTGCGCTGAAGCCATAGTCGGGGGCGGTATGGCCGCTCGACGGGGCTGTCAGCCAGGGCAGCGGATGTTGCCAGAAGGTACGGCGTTTACAGTGCAGTGCCATGTGATCGTGCGATTGTGCGCTGTAACGGTCGGCGACGCCCAGCCGGACAGCCATCACGGCAAAGGCCCGGTCCGTTGCAATCACCAGCACCAGGTGCGTGCACCGGCGGCGTCGGCAGAAGCGGCTGCCAAGCAGGGCCAGCAGAGCCAGAGGGGTAACGCCCGCCGGCAATGACTCCAGGGTTATCGTATCGCCTTGCGCCCGATAGCTCACCGGTGGGTAACCGGTCACCACCAGTTGCCCTGCGCCCTCGGCGGCCTCGATGACCTTGGCGTGTGAACCGTCACTCAATACCAGGCTGAATAGTAGGTTGTTCATAAAGCACTCTTGTCCGGGGTGGTCAATCGGTTACGCACGTGTTGATTCAAAGCTCGCGTGCGACTCTGAAGCCAAGAAAATCACCGCGCAGATTCTTGAAGATTGCATTGCGGTTGCCTGAACGAGAAAAGATCGGAGGCTCGCCCCAGTCATTGCCGCGCATCTGCGCAACCTCGCACTGCGGGTTGTCGACCCACGCACTGCCGTCGGAAGGGGCACCTGCATAATGTTCGTGCCAGCAATCAGCCACCCACTCATACACATTGCCGTGTGCGTCATACACGCCGAAGGCATTGGGCGGGTAGCTGCCGACCGGCGCGCTGTAGGTGTAGCCATCCCTGGGGCCATAGGTGTTGGCGTGCTGGCTGATCTGGTACTGGCCTGGCTGGTCGAACGCGAACGGGAAGGGGCCGGTCGAGCCTGCCCGGGCGGCATATTCACGCTCGGCTTCACTGACCATGCGGTACGGCTTGCCGGTCTGCTGCGCCAGCCATTTGGCATACCCCTGGACTTCCGCAAAGTCGATGCACACCGCTGGCTGCCTGGGCTCTTGCTTGTAGCGAGGCTTGCTGGCTTCGCACCAGCGGCCGGGGCGTTCGTCGCCGCTCTTGATCACCACGCCGCTGGCCTTGATGTAGGCGTCCAGCTCACCGGCGGTGACCTGGAAGCGGCTGATCGCGAAGGGCCTGGCGAAGGTCACGGTGTGTTGCGGGCCTTCGTCGGGCTGGCGGCCCAGCTCCTCGTCCGGCGTGCCCATGACATAACGGCCGGCAGGCAGCACCACCATCTCCGGGCAGTCCTTGCAGTCCTTGAAGACGGTGCCGGGCGGTTGCTCCTCGGCGGCCGGGCTACTGAGCGATAACGCCAGGCAGGCGGTCGAACACATCAGGGTGAATGATTTCATGAAGACCTCGATGACAATGAATCGGCAGCGCGCAGGGGCCGGCCGGCTGTGGGGTCAGAAATACCTCAGCCAGGCCATGTCCCGGCGCCGCTGCTTGAGGCGTGCAAACCAGGCCGTGGGAAAGAACAGCGCAATGCTCAGCACCGCGCTGCACAGCCAGATGCCGGAAAGGGTGTCGAAGCCGTAGTAGCGGCCCATGTTCGGCCCCAGGGTGTGCAGCACGGCCAGGTAGATGAGCTTGAGCGTGTACAGGTGCAGCAGGTAGAAAAACATCGGCGCGCCGCCATAGATGGCCATGACCCTGACCGCCCGGCTGTCCTGGTACTTTTCCAGCCAGGCCAGGGTGGCCAGGCCGAAAGCCAGCGAGGGCAGCAGGTACAGCAGCGACGGCGGGTACTTGGTGGCGCTCTTGAAACTCTTGAGCGTCTCGATCAGGTCCCCGGTGCGGACCCAGGGTTTTTCGCCGTAGCCGTTCAGGTAGCGCAGCGCGACGAAGGCGACGAACAGCAAGGTCGCGCCCCTGAGCAGGATGGAAATACGTTGCCGCGCCTCGACACGGGCGTCATACAGGGGGCCGGCGGCGTAGCCCAGGATGATCACCCCGAACCAGGGCAGCAGCGGGTAACTGGTGAAGATTGCCGGAAAGTGCGCAAACTCGAACGAAGCCCGCTCGTGCAGCATGGCCCAGGGCAGATAGAGGGCCGACTGATGATCGATGGCAAGACCATCGAGCAGGTTGTGCCCGGCGATGATCGCAATGCCCAGCAACCACAGCACAGGCCGGGGTACGCGCAGCAGGCCGGCCAGTACCACCATGCTCACGCCAATGCACCAGATCACTTGCAGGTCCAGGGAGCGTGCCGGGAATTCGCCGCTCCAGGCGAAATCCACCAGCGTGACCTCCAGCACAATCAGAAACAGCCCGCGCTTGAGCAAGAAGGTGCTGGTGTCCCTCAGGCCATGCGACTGGCTGTACAGCCAGGCCGACAGGCCGGTCAGGAATACGAACAGTGGCGCACAGGGTTCGGTGATCATCCGGGTCAGGTACAGGCCCAGCGGGGTGTGGTAGTCCACCGGGTCGGCAACTTCATGATGCAAAAAAAACGTCTCGCGCACATGGTCGACCAGCATGGCCAGCAGGATCACGCCGCGCAGGGCATCAATCGACGCCAATCGGGCGCGTGCCACCCGCCGGCTGCCTGCCTCGACCGCCGGGTGCACTGGCGCAGCGCTTGCGGTGCGGGTCTGCAGTGAAATGCTCATGGGGCGTCCTCCGGTCTACTGACTGGCCGCGGCCGGTGCATGGCTGCCGGCTTGCTGCACCTGCTCCCATACCCGCAGGAAATTGCCGCCCCACAATTTGGCAATGTCCTGTTCCGAATAACCGCGCTGGATCAGCTCGGCAGTCACGTTGCGGGTATCGCCCACGTTCTCCCAGCCGATGAGCCCGCCACCGTCGTTGAAGTCGGAACTGATGCCCACGTGGTCAATGCCGATCTTCTTCACGGCGTACTCGATGGCGTCGCCGAACGCTTGGAGCGTGGCGCGCGGGTCCTCGTCCAGGATGGCGTACAGGGCGCCGGCGTATTCGCCGAACTTCTTTTCCGGCCAGATGGAAAACACCGGGTCGGCCGGCATGCTGGCCTGGGACAGGTTCTGCACCTTGGGCAGGCCGAAGCCGGCGCGCATCTGGTTGATTTTGTCCAGCGTCTGCTCGGAAAACGGCTTGAGGTAGGACGAAAAGCCCGGAATCTGTACCACGCCACCGGTGTCGCGGATCAGGCGCAGTTCCTTGTCGGTGAGGTTGCGCTGCAGGTCGACCAGGCCCCGGACGCTGGAATGCGAGGCAATGATGGGCGCGCGGCTCAGTTGCGCGACCTGCTCCAGGGCCTGGCTGGACATGTGCGACACGTCGATCACCACGCCCAGGTCATTGAGGCGCTGCACCGCCTGGCGGCCCAGCGGCGAGAGGCCGCCGTGCTCGTCCGGCGAATCACCGAAGAACGGCATGGGCCGCGACGAGTCGGCCCAGGCATTGTTGGCCACGTAGCTGAAACCGAAGATGCGCATGCCGCGTGCGGCCCAGTCGTCCAGGGCCGAGACATCATCGCCCAGCGGGTAGGCATTGAGCATGCTGATGACGATGGCGAACTTGCCTTCATAGGCCAGGCGCTTGAAGTCGGCCGGTGTGTAGGCGATGCCGGCCTGGTTGGGAAAGTCGCGGGCGATGCCGGTGATGATGCGGTAGCGGGTCTCCAGTTCGTGACGGGCGGCCTCGACAAAGCCCGGGGTCGGCCGGTGCGGGGCATTGGCGCCGTTCCAGAACTCCGGCCAGGTCCAGAGCGTCAGTGCGGCACCGCTGAGGCGACCGCGTGCGGCCTTGACCAGGTCGAACTGGGTCTGGCCATCAATATTGGCTTCGTTGCCGGCCTGGCCGAAGGTGGGCTGGATATCGATATGGCTGTCGAACGAGAGAATACGCTCCTGCATCTCGTTGGCGCGGCGCATGACGTCCGCCGGATAGGGCTGCAGGCGGCCGATGAACACCCACCAGGCCAGCGCGGCGGCAGCCACCAGTGCAGCCACTGTCACAAGGCTCAAGATCAGCCATTTCCTGGCGGCGCGACTCATGCTCATCAAACTCCCGGGCGCTATCGACGTGAACCGGCGCACGGCCGGTGATTGGGAGAAGTGACGAATCAGGCGCGGCGCAATTTAAGCCGGGTGGCGCGCGATAATTTCCCGGCAGGGCCGCTCGTCTACAGGCCATGGGGTGCGTCGCTGTGCAAGGAGGCGGGCGGGCACTGGGTCAGAGGCTCAGATGAGGTGACGTATGGATGTGCTTGCGGTATTGACCCGCTTGTTTGCCGGTGCGCAGGCGGTGGGCGCGCGGGGTGTGTACCAGTTCGATTTCGGCCAGGGCGAAGCGGTGTGGGCGGCCGTGCACGACACGCTGCAAGTGCGTGCCGGCCGGCATGCTGCGGCCGATGTCACCATTGCGGTGGACGCACAGGCTTTTGCCGGCATTGTGCAGGGCACCCAGGATGTCGAGGAGCTGTTTGCCAATGGCCGCCTGAAGATCGACGGGCAGATGGGGCTGGCGACCCTGTTGCCGCAGATCATCAACGCCGCGCGGCGTGGCACGACCGTCGAGCAGCCAGCGGCGAAAATGAACCAGCGCTACCCGGCGCGCGAGCGCGCCAGTGACCGGCTGTCTGCCGCGCAGCCTGCGCTGGCGGGCATCGAGCGGCGCCCGTTCAGCAGCCTGTCGGTGGACGCGTTTCGGCGTGACTACCTGCCCCATGGCACGCCGGTGATCCTCAGCGATGCCTTGCAGGACTGGCCGTTGTTCAACATGAGCCGGGAAGAGTCGATCATCCATTTCGCCGAGTTGAAGGGCATTACCCGGCACGGCGACTACGCGCAGAAGACCTTCTCGACCGATCGCGACTTTCGCTCGACCTCCATTGCCGGGTTCATCGAATCGCTGGAGCGCCCCCGCGCACCGGGCGAGCCTGCGCCGTACATGGGCAACAACCTGATGCCGGCGCAATTGCTGGCGCTGATCCGTTTTCCGCACTACTTCCAGCGCTCGCTGTACATCAAGCCGCGCATCTGGATCGGCCCCAAGGGCACGCTTACACCGCTGCATCGCGATGACTCGGACAATCTGTTCGCCCAGGTCTGGGGGCGCAAATCGTTCATCCTCGCCGCGCCGCATCATCGCGAGGCGCTGGGCACCTGGTCGACTTCCGAGGGTGGCGGGCTGGAAGGCTGTGATGTGAATCCCGATCACCCGGACGATGAAAAATACCCGGCCGCCCGTGGCGTGGTGTTCCATCGCATCGTGCTGGAAGCGGGTGACCTGCTGTTCCTGCCCGAGGGCTGGTTTCATCAGGTCGAGTCGGTATCGACATCGCTGTCGGTCAACTTCTGGGTCGATTCCGGGCGGTGGTAGGCGCCTGGTGGGCCGCCCTTGCCGGCGGCCCCGGGGCTCAGGCCCCGAACTTCAGGACGCCCTTCATCAGCGCCGCGTGGCCTGGAAACGAACAGAAGAATTGATACGGCCCGCCGGCCTTGAGCGCGGCGGTATCGAAGGTGACGCTGTCCTGTTCGCCGCCCCCGAGAAACCGGGTGTGGGCAATGATGCGGGCGTCATCGGCCTGCAGGTAGCCGTTGTCGACACCGGCGGCACTGCCCTGGTCGAGGATCGCCTGCATGTCGTCGGTCTTGCTGAGAATCCAGTTATGGCCCATGACTTCCCTGGGCATCTCGCCGGGGTGCTTGAGGGTGACGGTAAAGGTCTTGCAACTGGCCGGTACGACGATTTCGCTTTTGTCGAACGTCATCTGGTCGGTGCCATGAATCTCGGTGGCGCAGTCTTGTGCCGACCAGGCGGCACCTGGCAGGGCGAGGGTAAAGGCCAAAAGCAAGGCGCGGTGCATGTGATTCTCCAGGGGTGTTCAAGGGTTCTGCAGAGCAGACGAATCAGGCACCGGTGGTTTTAGGATGCCCTTCAGTCAGGCCTGTGCGGCCGGGGCGCATAAATTCCGGCGCCGGCCGTTCGTTCTTGGGGCAGGCGCTCTGACCAGAGAGCGGACAAGCGGATGGGTCCAGATGAAGTGTTCTCGGCGGGGATTGCTCGCAGGTGCAGCAGCGGTGGCGGCAACCGCGGGTGGAATTGGCTTGCCGGTTCTGGGCTACCAGCGCTATCGGGCGGCCGAAGAGGCGGCGCTGGTCGAGGAGCCCACTATCGTTGCGCCCACCCTGGCGCAAAGCCTGCTGGCCGGGCGCCTGGTCGGGATCTGGGATTTTCGTCTGCTCGATGGCCAGCAAGCATTTGCCGAACTGGCCGGCGAAAGGCTGGAGCTGTTGCTGGACGTCGGCCCCTCCGGGCGGGCATTGCGTGGGCATCTGGGGCGCAGGCCATTTCAGGAGGGTGGCCTTGAACTCTTTGGTGACCTGGACACCGGCAAGGCGCCCAACCTGCGCTGGAAGCTGGTGAGCCGCGAGGGCCGCGCCTATGAATGCTCGGCCATCTTCGATGAGGTCTGGGGCATCTGGAGCACCGGCGGTGGCCAGGCGACGCTCAGTGGCGCCTTGCGCCTGCGCGGCAGCCAGGTGGGGACGTCCACGCTGCAGGCGCATTTCGTGGCCGTGCGAAGGCCCTTCGTCCAGGCCCGCGAACGCCTGCCTTACCATCCTGACCTGCACGCCTGGCTGATCTCTCCCGGGCATCGGTTATATCACCAGCTCTGGCACGCCACGCGTGACCGCTGGCACCGCCTCGATGCCGAGCATCACCAGGCCTTGCGCGGGCTGGGCTGGCAGCCCGGACCGCTCGGCCAGGAGCGCGATGCCCGCGGCAAGCACCGCCACACCAATGGCTCCGGCGAGGACTTTCTGTACATGCACCGCGGCATGCTGGGGCACGCGCGCCGCTTTCAGGACTTGAAATCGTGGCAGTCCTTTCCACCGCCACGGCCTTTTATCGGCCATGGCATCCAGCCGTTCGTGGACTATCTCGAAAACCGCGACGGCTACTCGGTGCCGCCGGCCTGGGAGTCGCCAGGCGACGATGCCTTCAACCAGTGGCTGCGCGATGTAAAGAGCAGCGAGGGCTATTACGGCAACTTCCAGGTCTGGGAGGCGCAGTACCAGAACCCTGAATACCTGAGCACGCTTTGCCTGGGTGAACTGGGCAGCCGCATCGAACTGGGCCTGCATGACTGGCTGCACATGTGCTGGGCGGCGGTGGGGCGTGACCCGACCAGCCAGTACCCGATGATCTATGACCGCCCGGCCGATGACTTTTCCGAGCGCTGGTTCCGGGCTGAAAACGACTACCTGGCCGATGCCTTTTCTTCGCACGTCAATCCGGTGTTCTGGGCATTCCATGGCTGGATCGATGACCGCATCGAAGACTGGTTCGATGCCCACGAGCAGGCGCATCCGGGCGAGGTGCGCCGGGCCGAGGTCGGCGGCGTGCAGTGGTTTGCCAAGGGGCGCTGGGTCGAGGTCGACCAGCCCTGGCTGGGGCCTGCCGAGGCCGGTTGCGGTGCCTGGGGGCAAAGCAATGGCGGCGGCGGTGGCGAGCTGGACACCGAGACCATGAAGCTGGCGCTGCGAGTCATCCGTGCCAGTGAACAGGCGCTGGAGCGCCTGGCCGGGCGCCTGCCGCGCCGGCCCTGGTACGGCCGCTACCTGGCGCCGGGCCCCGGCAAGGCGTGACTCAGCCGGCCTTGCGCCGGATCACTGTCTCACCCTCGCCATTGCGGCCCAGCACCACCGGCAACACCTTGGGCAGCGCCTGCACCAGGCCGGCGATGTCATGGGTGTTGTAGATGCCGCCGATGCGCAGTTGCGCGGTGGCAGCATCGGCGAGGTGCACCGGGTTGGCGAGGTAGCGGTTGATCTGCGGCAGAGCCTCGGCCAGGGTCAGGTTGTCGAGCACCAGCTTGCCGTTGCGCCAGGCCATGGCGTTGTCCAGCGATGCAGCGCTGACCTGCGGGTCGATGCTTGCCGTGTCATAGCGTGCCTGCATGCCCGGTGACAGGTACGCGACCCGGTCGCGCTCGGCCTTGTCGCCCACCACCCTGACCGAGCCTTCGGCCAGCGTCACGATCACCGAATCCTGGTAGGTCCAGACGTTGAACTGCGTGCCGGTGACCTGGATCTGGCCTCTGCCGGCATTGACCATGAACGGATGCGCCGCATCGTGTTGCACCTTGAAGAAGGCTTCGCCCTGGCTCAGGGTGACGCTGCGCTGGTCCTTGTAATTGCTGTAGGACAGCCGCGTGCCGATGTTCATCTGCACCTGCGAGCCATCGGCCAGGGTCACGTCGCGGACTGCCGACGCGCTTTCGAAACGCTGGTAACTGTCCGGGATCCAGCCCTGGTTCCAGCCGATCAGCCCGGCCAGCGGCAGGGTGAAGGCCAGTACGGCGGCGGCCATCAGCGGGCGCCGGGTGGCGCGTCGAGGCGCGCGGACCGGCAGGGGATGGACCAACACCTGCGGTGTTGCCGCCGATGCGGCCACCGGTAGAAAGGCGCTGATGTCCCAGATCTCGAGCATCGCGTCGAATTCACGCTGGTGGGCCGGGTCGCTGTTGAGCCATTGCTCAAGGCGCGTGCGTTCCTGTTCGGAAAAGTCCGGCTCATGCAGGCGCATGCACCAGTGCGCCGCTTCATCGCTGAGGCGTTCATCAGGCACGGGTGGGAGCGTTTGGCTGGGCATGGGCATTACCGGTTGAACTGCGTTTTTACTGGGGCAGCTGAATGAATTCTTTTTATGCGGATGAGAATTATATACAGTTACCCCCTGTTTAACAGGGCGTCTGAGTGCCAGGAATCCGGCGTACGGTTTCCTGACGGAGTGAACATGGAACAGTACTATCAAGGCCTGCTGGGTTACCTGACGATCAAATTGCGCGACCGCAATCTGGCGGCGGACGTGACGCACGACGCTTATCTGAAAGTGCTGGAAAGTCCGCGCCTCGACACGCTCGAATACCCTAAGGCATTTCTTTATCGCACCGCAATCAACCTGTGCGTGGACGCCTTTCGCCGCGGCGTGGTGCGCAACAGCGAGTCGCTGGGCGACATCGTGGCCGAGGAGGGCCCGCAGACACAGGGCCCGCACGCCACCTTGTACCAACTGCAGCGCGCCGAACTGGTCATGGTCGCGCTCGAAGAACTCTCCGACAAATGCCGCCAGGCCTTTCTGCTGCGCAAGCTCGACGGCTTGTGCCATGACGAAATCGCCACCGCGATGGGCATTTCCAAGGCCATGGTCGAAAAGCACATCGTCAATGCCATGAAGCACTGCCGCGTCCGGGTGTCGGAGATGGAACGGCTGTCGCCGCCTTAAATTCAGGCTGTGCCCGTACGTTCCTCCAGCACCCCCTCCATGGCGCCCGTTCTGGCCGCTCAATGATCTGCAAGAGGTATTCAGGTGCGTCGAAGTCTTCTGGTCAGTGCCCTGGCCGCGCTGCTGCTCTCTCAGGCGGGGTGTGCCCGCGAGCCCTTGCACAGCGGCGAAACCGAAATCCGCTGGACCGCCCTGGGCATCCCTCATATCAAGGCCCATGACGAACGTGGCCTGGGCTACGGCGTGGGCTACGCCTATGCCCGTGACAACCTGTGCCTGCTCAGCGACGAGGTGCTGACGGCCCGCGGCGAGCGCTCGCGCTTTCTGGGCCGTGACGGGCAGTCGAGCGCACGGCTGGACAACGTGCAGTCGGACCTGTTCTTTACCTGGCTCAACAACGACAAGGCGGTCGACGCCTACTGGAACGCGCAGCCGGAACCGGTCAGGCAACTGCTGGGCGGCTATGTCGCCGGTTTCAATCGTTACCTGAGCGAGAAGGGCGCGCCCAAGGCCTGCCAGGGGGCCGAGTGGGTGCGGCCGCTGCACGAGACCGACATGGTGCGGCTGATCCACCGGCTGATGGTCGAAGGCGGCATCGGCCGCTTTGCCGAACCGCTGCTGGCCGCCGCACCGCCAACCTCTCCGGCGGCCCGGCAGGCCAGCATCGATCCGGCGCGGATCCTGGGCTCGGTCTACGAACGTGGCAGCAACGCGGTGGCAGTGGGCGGCGAGCGTACCGAGAATGGCCGTGGCCGGCTGCTGGCCAACCCGCACTTTCCGTGGTTCGGCGCGCTGCGCTTCTATCAGATGCACCTGACCATCCCCGGCAAGCTGGACGTGATGGGCGCTTCCCTGACCGGCCTGCCGGTGATCAACATCGGCTTCAACCGGCAAGTGGCCTGGACCCACACCGTCGACACCTCCGGGCATTTCACGCTGCGCAAGCTGACGCTGGACCCCAAGGACCCACTGAGCTATGTGGTCGACGGTAAACGCCACCCATTGCAGCCACACGAAATACAGATCCAGGTACGAGAAGCCGACGGCACGCTGAGCACCCGCAAGCAGGTGATCCATGAGTCGCGCTACGGCCCGGTGATCAAGTGGCCGGGCGTCGCCGACTGGGACCGCCAGAACGCCTATGCCTTCCAGGATGCGAACCTGGCCAACACCCGCGCCGTGGAACAGTGGTACGCCATGAACCGCGCCACCAGCGTCATCGAACTGCGTGATGTGGTGCAGCGCATCCAAGGCATTCCGTGGGTCAACACCCTGGCCGCCGATCAGCAGGGGCAGGCGGCTTATATGAACGTTTCGGTGGTGCCCAACGTGGCGTTGTCGCAGCTGAAAACCTGCATCGTGCCGGCCTTGCAGGCGCAGGGCCTGCCGGGGCTGGACGGCAGCCGCAGCGCCTGTGACTGGCAGAACGCCGAGGGTGCCGTACAACCGGGCATCGTGCCGGGCGCGCAACTGCCGGTGCTGCTGCGCAAGGACTTCGTGCAGAACTCCAACGACAGCGCCTGGCTGGCCAACCCGGCCCAGCCGCTGACCGGCTTCTCGCCGCTGATCAGCCGTGAAGGCTCGCCACTGGGCCTGCGGGCACGCTTTGCCCTCACGCAACTGAGCGGCCTGGGCCAGGCGCCGATCAGCGAGGCGTTCCTGCGCGCACTGGTCACCGGCAACCGGGTGCATGCCGCCGACCTGCTGCTTGATGACCTGCTGCAATGGTGCGGCAAGCTCAAGGGCGACAGCGAAGTGCAGCGGGCCTGCATCGCCCTGCACGGTTGGGACCGCAGCGCCGGCGTCGATGCCTCACGCGGCTGGCTGTATTTCCAGGCCTTCGCCAGGCAGTTCCAGGCCCAGGGCAAGGGTTGGCGCCAGCCGTTCGATGTAAAAGACCCGCAACACACCCCGCGCGGCATCGCCTGGCAACAGCCGGACGTGTCCCGTGCCGTGGCCGGCATGCTGCGCAAGGCGGTCGCGCAGGTCGATGCCCTCAAGCTGCCCGCCAATGTCACCTGGGGCCAGGTGCAAGTGGCTGAGCGTAACGGCAAGGCCATTGCGGTGCCGGGCGGCGACGGGCACCTGGGCATCTACAACGCCATGCAAAGCACGCCGCAGAAAGACGGCACGCTCAAGGTCGTCAGTGGCAGCAGCTATATCCAGTTGGTGAGCTTTGACGATCAGGGGCCGGTGGCGCAGGGGCTGTTGTCGTTCTCGCAATCGAGCGATCCGGCCTCGCCGCACTACGCCGACCAGACCGAACTGTTCTCGCGCCAGCAGTGGCAGCCGCTGCCGTTCAATGAAAAACAGATTGAGGCCGACCCGGCCCTAGAGACGTTGCGCCTGAAGGAATAATCGCTCACTACCGTGACAGAACTGAAAAGGCCCGGAATCTTCATGACAGAAGATTCCGGGCCTTTTTATTCATACACCGGCTTGCATGGCCCAGTAGGAGCGCGCTTGCCGGAATGCCGGACCACCGCGACCGGCTGCGTTAGCAGTCGTAAATTTTCAGCGTTTCGTAGATTTCGCGAGCGCTAGCGCACTCGGTCGCGGGCAAGCGCGCTCCTACGGGTGATCCATGTTAAATATATAAAAATCAAACAGTTAGTTAAGTTTTAACTAAAAAACAGAACCACGAAGAATCCCGCCAATACGTCTTCATATATTCAAACAGAATATAAAAATCACTGATCGAGCGAGCCTCTCAATAAAAACAACAAGGGAGTCATGATCTTGAAAGCACTTACCGCCCAAACAACCAGCGCACTGTTATTCACCTCGGTCTTGCTGCACGCCCCGGTGCACGCCCAGGGTTTCATTCTTGCGCACGCTCAGGCTTTACCACCGGCACTGTGGGTTTCGGTGTCGATGTGCAGTTGCGCAATGTCGATGACGGTTCGGAGTGGGTGCGCGAATCGGAGCTGGGCTATGGGGTGCAGAGTGGCAGTTTCAAGAGTTTGTCGCTGCGCTGGCGCAATGCGAGCGTATGCCGGGATTTCAATGCGGCCGATTACGATGAGAACCGGGTGATTGTGAGTTACCCGATCAGGTTTCTCTGAAACGTCCTGATCCAGACCATTTATCGGGTGTTCGCGCCTGGGCATGTCGCTGCATCGATGTCGCCAAGGCCGATGCCACACGGCGCAAGTGCCCTGAAACAGCGGGGCAGAGCCAGATGATCATGCTTTTGTCACATTATTGTCATCTTCCGGCGCCATGCTCGGCGCCATTGCCGTAATGGCACGCGATGGACGAAATGTGCGCAATGGACTTTCGGACGACGGCGGTTATCGGCACAATTCGCGTCCGCTTTTTTCAGGAGGTTCGCGGACTCCTGTTGGCCGACCTTTAATACGGAAGCGAAATGATCAAGACGCCGTACTACCTTATCGACAAACAGAAGCTGCTGAGCAACCTGGAAAAGATCGCCTACGTGCGCGAACACTCCGGCGCCAAGGCGCTGCTGGCGCTCAAGTGCTTTGCCACCTGGTCGGTGTTCGACCTGATGCAGCAGTACATGGACGGCACCACCTCCAGCTCCCTGTACGAACTCAAGCTGGGCAAGCAGAAGTTCGACGGCGAGACCCATGCCTACAGCGTGGCCTGGGCGGATGATGAAATCGAAGAAATGATCGCCAACTGCGACAAGATCATCTTCAACTCCATCGGTCAGCTCGAGCGCTTTGCCGAGGCCACCACCGGCACCATCCGCGGCCTGCGCGTCAACCCGCAGGTGAGCAGCTCCGATTACCTGCTGGCCGACCCGGCGCGTCCGTTCAGCCGCCTGGGCGAGTGGGACCCGGTGAAGATCGGCGCGGTGATGGACAAGATCTCCGGCTTCATGTTTCACAACAACTGCGAGAACGGCGACTTCGACCTGTTCGACCAGATGCTGACCACCATCGAAGAACGCTTCGGTGAACTGCTGCACCAGGTCACGTGGGTCAGCCTCGGTGGCGGCATCCACTTCACCGGCGAAGGCTATGCGCTGGACAAATTCTGTGCGCGCCTGAAAGGCTTCTCCGAGAAATACGGCGTGCAGGTGTACCTGGAGCCAGGCGAAGCGGCCATCACCAACAGCGCCACGCTGGAAGTGACCGTGCTCGACACCCTCTACAACGGCAAGCACCTGGCCGTGGTCGACAGCTCCATCGAAGCGCACCTGCTGGACCTGCTGATCTACCGCCTCAACGCCAAGCTGGCCCCCAGCGACGGTGAACACACCTACATGGTGTGCGGCAAGTCGTGCCTGGCCGGGGATATCTTCGGCGAGTATCAATTCGATCGTCCGTTGGCCATCGGTGACCGCCTGTCGTTCCTCGACACCGCCGGCTACACCATGGTCAAGAAAAACTGGTTCAACGGCCTGAAAATGCCATCCATCGCCGTCAAGCAACTCGACGGCAGCATCGAAGTTGTGCGTGAGTTCGGCTTTGAAGACTACTTGTCCAGCCTCTCGTAAGCTGGCGTATTAAGGAGACCTAAAGAAATTGAAGAAGAACGTTCTTATCATTGGTGCAGGAGGTGTCGCCAAGGTGGTGGCCCACAAGTGCGCGCAGCACAACGACGAACTTGGTCGTATTGCCATCGCGTCGCGCAACATCTCCAAATGCCAGGCCATCATCGACAGCGTCAAGGCCAAGGGCAGCCTCAAGCAGCCCGCCGACATCCAGGCCTTCTCGCTCAATGCCCTTGATGTCGAAGCCACCAAGGCCCTGATCCGCGAGACCGAATCGCAGATCGTGATCAACGTGGGCTCCGCGTTCCTGAACATGTCGGTGCTGCGTGCCTGCATCGATACCGGCGTGGCCTACCTGGACACCGCCATCCACGAAGAACCGGGCAAGGTCTGCGAAACGCCGCCCTGGTACGGCAACTACGAGTGGAAACACCTCGAGGAATGCCAGAAGAACAACATCACCGCCATTCTCGGCGTAGGCTTTGACCCGGGTGTGGTCAACGCGTATGCAGCCCTGGCGCAGCAACAGCATTTCGACCGCATTGATTCGATCGACATTCTCGACGTCAATGCCGGTTCCCATGGCAAATATTTCGCCACCAATTTCGATCCGGAAATCAATTTCCGTGAATTCACCGGGCAGGTGTGGAGCTGGCAGAACAGCCAGTGGACCAGCAACACCATGTTCGAAGTCAAGCGCACCGACGACCTGCCGGTGGTGGGCTCGCAGAACCTGTACCTGACCGGTCACGACGAAGTGCATTCGCTGTCCAAGAACCTGGACGTGCCGAACGTGCGCTTCTGGATGAGTTTTGGCGAGCACTACATCAACGTCTTCACGGTGCTGAAAAACCTCGGTCTGCTGTCGGAGCAACCGGTCAAGACCGCCGAAGGCCTCGAAGTCGTGCCGCTGAAAGTGGTCAAGGCCGTACTGCCTGATCCGTCTTCGCTGGCGCCGGGCTACACCGGCAAGACCTGCATCGGCGACCTGGTCAAGGGCACCAAGGATGGCAAGGCCCGCGAAGTCTTCATCTACAACGTGGCCGACCACGAAGAAGCCTTCGACGAAACCGACAGCCAGGGCATCTCCTACACCGCCGGTGTGCCGCCGGTGGCGGCTGCCTTGCTGGTGGCCCGTGGCGAGTGGGATGTGAAGCACATGGCCAACGTCGAGGAACTGCCGGCCGAGCCGTTCCTCAAGCTGCTCGACGTGATGGGCCTGCCGACGCGCATCAAGGATGAACACGGCGACCGTCCGTGGGACCAGCCTGCATAAGGTTGCGCCGCTGGATAAAAAGGACCGCCTCGGCGGTCCTTTTTCATGGTGCCCCCAACGACACCACGGTCATGGTGCCCCAACGACACCACGGTCATGGTGCCCCAACGACACCACGGTCATGGTGCCCCAACGCCACCATGGTCATGGTGCCCCAACGACACCACGGTCATGGTGCTCCAACGACACCACGGTCATGGTGCTCCAACGACACCACGGTCATGGTGCTCCAACGACACCACGGTCATGGTGCTGTAGGAGCGCGCTTGCCCGCGACCGGCTGCGTGAGCAGTCGTAAAATTGTGGCGTTTCGCAGACTTTCAGATCGTAAATGTGTGGCGTTTCGCAGACTTTCAGATCGTAAATGTGTGGCGTTTCGCAGACTTTCAGATCGTAAATGTGTAGCGTTTCGCAGATTTTGCGAGCGCTGCGCACTCGGTCGCGGGCAGAGCGCGCTCCTACAGCCGGTCCAGTGTTTGTCAGGCGACAGCGCGTCACGCCATCCTTATCGACAGGAATACAGTCATGCCGTTTTCAATCACTCAACGCACCCTCACGCTGCTGGCCGGCCTGCTGCTGTCGATGAGCGCCAGCGCCATCATGCCGGTCACCGGTTATGGCGAAATGGATGTGCCCGCCTTCGAGGCGACGGCCCGCAAGACCTACGCCTTGCAGGATTTTTCGAAACAGTACCGCGCCACCCTGGAAATCGCCGACAACGACGAAGTGTTCCGCCCCGGCATCATCCGCGTCTTCGACCGGCAAAATCCCGCGCCGCTGTTCGAGGTTCGTTCCGATGAGCTGGTGCTGGACGTCAACCCCGGCGGTGAGGTCAAGGCCAATGTCCAGCAACTGCCGTATGGCGAGCAGAGCGTGCTCATCTACAAGGACTTCAACTTCGACGGCATCAAGGACCTGGCGGTTATGGACGGCCAGAACAGTTGCTACCACGGGCCTTCGTTCGAGGTGTTCGTCGGCACCGAACACGGCTTTCGCCACAGCGCGGCCTTCACCCAACTGGCGCAGGACTACTGCGGCCTGTTCCAGGTTGACGAACAGGCCCGTCGCGTGAAGACCATGACCAAGGACGGCTGCTGCACCCACTGGTTCGCCACCTACATCATCAAGGACGGCGAGCCGGTCATGGAGCGTGAGACGGTGATCGACCAGACCAGCTCCTCGGGCCTGGCCCGCGAAAGCCAATCGGTGAACCGCAACGGCAAGATGGTCGCGGATGGCGTCGAGCGCACGCTCTGGGAAGACGACGAGCAGCGCCAGGAACTGCTGGCGTTCCGGCTGGCGCCGTCCGGCAAGCGCATCGTCCTGTTTCGTTCGGCCCCCGGCGAGCGGGTGTATTACGCGGCGGTCGACAGCAAGAACGAGGTCAGCCTGCTGTATCCCGAACAAGAGACCGAGCGTTTTGAGCTGGACAGTAGCGCACAGGTGCTCAGCTTTGTGCGCGGCGACACCACTTACCGCATCCTGGGCGATGCGCAGGGTGCGGTAAAAGGCATGGACGTGGTGATCCGTGGCAAGACCACCGCACTCAAGGTGCAGCCTGGCTCGTCCAAGGGGTCGCTGGCACAGGTGCAGGGCGCGTTGAAGGCCGCCCCATGACCTGAGGTTCTGTGTCGGTAACACGTACCCCGACACAATCGTTGGGCCTGGCCCCTAAAGGGCGTACATTTCGTTACCGACCCAGGACTTCAAGGAAGTGCCATGATCCGTCAGCCGATCCGCGATGCGGTGTTAAGCCTGACCACCCGCCTGGTCGAAGAATGCCACCCGCATGTGGCGCAGCAGCACAGCGCCGAGCTGGCCCGCTATGCCCGGCTCAACTGCGCCTGCGACGCCCTGGAGTCTTTCCACGGCCTGCGCCCGCGGGCCGACGACGATGCCTTTGATGTGCTGTCGGCCCGTCGCGCCCAACACGCCGACCTGATCGCCCAGGCCAATTTGCAGGCCTGGGAGCAAGAAGCGCCGCCGGGGTTGTACCTGGCCATTGCGTATTTCTCTCGCTGCTCGGACAAGCAGCCGGTGTGGCTGGTCAACCGCAGCGAGCAGCGCATCACTTACCTGGGCCGGCGCCTGTATGCCTTTGCCAGCACCGACGACGGCATCGATGAGTACCAGCGCTCGGGCAATGCCTTTGCCGATGGCATCGCCGGCTCCGCCGAGCTGGCGCCGGGTGGACGCTTGCAGATCGAGCAGTATTCGATGAGCTTCGACGGCGACTTTGTCAGCAACCGCCGGGTCATCCTGCTGATCGACGGCGAGCGCAGCGAATGGCTGACCAGCGTCTCCAAGCTCGGCGGTTATTTGTGGGATGAAGGGCGGCACGGCCTGCACCGGCTGGAGCGCGGCGAACGGTAGGAGCGGCTTTAGCCGCGAA
Organism: Pseudomonas viridiflava; assembly: GCF_900589395.1. Lineage (GTDB taxonomy): Bacteria > Pseudomonadota > Gammaproteobacteria > Pseudomonadales > Pseudomonadaceae > Aquipseudomonas. Next base: position 39,804 of record NZ_UUIS01000048.1, on the reverse strand, counting down.
GAGGCCTGCACGCTCCTGACCGCTAACGACCAAGCGTTAGCCGCATGCGTGCGTCAGTTCTATGAGGCTCACACGTCACGATCGATCGCATAGCCTGCCCAAGCCTGGCGCACCGGCACGATTTCCAGGCGGTTGATATTGATGTGCGCTGGCAGGCTGCACACATGCAGGATCTGTTCGGCGACGTCTTCGGCGCGCAGCGGCGTGGTGTTGCCGTACAAGGTGTCGGACGCGGCCTGGTTGCCCTTGGTGCGCACCAGGGTGAATTCGGTTTCGGCAATGCCTGGCGCGATGTCGGTGACCCGCACGCCGGTGGCGATCAGGTCGCAGCGCAGGTTGTAGCTGAACTGGGTGACGAAGGCCTTGCTGGCGCCATACACATGCCCGCCGGGGTAGGGCCAGGCACCGGCCACCGAGCCGATATTGATGATGCTGGCGCCCGTGCCGGTTTCCAGCAGCAGCGGCAGCACGGCGTGGGTCACGTTGACGAGTCCTGTGATATTGGTGTCGATCATGGTGTGCCAGTCTTGCAGGCTGACCTGCTGGGCCGGCTCCGGTGCCAGGGCGAGACCGGCATTGTTGATCAGCGCATGAACGCGGCGAAAGCCGTCCGGCAGCGCATCGACCACCTGCCTGACGGCCTCGGCATCGCGTACGTCCAGCGCGGCGACATGCACCGGCACCTGCGCCGCCAGTTCGTCCTGCAGCGCATGCAGGCGCTCCAGGCGCCGTCCGCTGAGAATCAACGACCAGCCCGCCTGGGCAAAGCGCCGCGCCGTGGCCCGGCCAAAGCCGGACGTGGCACCCGTAATGAAGACAACCTTGTGCATATGAACCTCTGTGGGGCCTGTAGGAGCGCGCTTGCCCGCGACCGAGTGCGCAGCGCTCGTAAATTTTCAGCGTTTCGCAGATTTTGAATGTATTTACAGCCATGAATTCGTGGCGTTTCCGAGATTTTGCGAGCGCTACGCACTCGGTCGCGGGCAAGCGCGCTCCTACCCGGGTGCCAATGGATTTTGTGCCGATCCGCTCAGGCGCTGGCCTGCAGTTCGTGGTACTGGCGGTTGAAATAGATCAGGCTCTGCGCCTGTTCGCTGGTGGTGATGGCGACCACTTCGCACACCAGCACGTCGTGGGTGCCGACTTCGGTGATCTGGCTCAGGCGGCAGTCGAACGACACGCTGGCCTCTTGCAGGATCGGCGAGCCGGACGGGCCTTGTGTCCAGCGGGCCGCGGCAAAGCGCTCAGCCATGGGCGTCTTGCCGCCGAACAGGTTGGAGATTGCCTGGTGGCCGGCGCCGAGCACGTTGACGCACAACACGCCATTGGCCTTGAAGGTTTTGTACACCGACGCGCTGCGGTTCAGGCACACCAGCAGGCTGGGCGGCTCGTCGGTGACGCTGCACACCGCCGAGGCGGTAAAGCCGGCGCGCCCGGCCGGGCCATCGGTGGTGATGACGTTGACGGCGGCGCCCAGGCGCGCCATGGCGTTGCGAAAGTCGTTCTTGCTGGGTGCGGAATCGATCATGGCGTGGCCTCTGCGGTGGGCTGGGCGGCGAGAAACGACAGCAGCGCGGCGTTGAAATCATCGGCTGCGGTGAGGTTGTGGGCATGCGCGCCGTGGTCGACGGTGTGCAGCGTGGCATGGGGCAAGTGCTGCGCCAGGTACTGCGAACAGGTCCAGGGCACCAGCACATCGTCCCGGGCGGTGCTGACCAGCGTCGGCACCCGGATTTCGCTCAGGCGCTGCGCCACATCGAACGCGCGCAAGGCACCAATGCGGGCCTTCAGGGTGGCGGCTCCCGGAAAATGCGCACAGGCATGCTCCACCTCGGCCTGTACCTGCGCGGCGTGGGCGACGCACCAACTGGCCGGGTACAGAAAGATCGGCTGCGCCTCGACATAGGCCCGCGGGCCCAGTGCGTCGAGCAACCCCAGCCGCGCCTCGAAGCAGCGCGCCGAGTGCGGATTGGGCTGCGACCAGGCATTGATCAGGGTCAGGCTGCGCACGCGTGTCGGCGCATCGAGCGCCAGTTGCAGGCCGACCAGGCCGCCCAGGGCATGGCCTATGAGGTGGCAGCGCTCAGTCTGCGTGGCTTCCAGCACCGCTTGCACATCATCGGCCATGTGCTCGATCCGGTAGCCATCGGGCAGCGCCTGCGCGCTGCGGCCGGTGCCGCGCTGGTCGTAGGCGATGACCTTGTAGCCGGCCGCGACCAGTGCCGGTATCTGCACCGACCAGTAGCCGGCCGAGCCGCCCAGGCCTGACGACAGCAGCACCGCTTCAGCGTCGGCCGGCCCGTGAACTTCGGTGTACAGGCGCATGCTCAAGCGCCTTTGCCGAGGTGCGCCACGCTGGCGATTTCGATCAGGGCATCGGCCTTGACCAGTCCGCACTGGATGCAATAACGCGCCGGCTTCTCACCGGGAAAGAACTCGGCGTACACCGTATTGATGGCCGCGTAATCCTCCCAGTGGCGCAGGAACACATGGTTGAAGGTCACGTCATCCATCGTGCCGCCGGCGGTCTCGATCACGCGTTTGATGGTGTTCAATACATGGCGCGTCTGCGCGGCGGCATCGCCCACGTGCACGACGTTATTGTCGTGGTCGAAGGGTAGGGTGCCGGACACATACAGGATATTGTCGGCCAGGGTGCCGGGCACGAACGGCGCCAGTGGGGTGCCGGTGCCGGGCGGGGTGATGATGGTCTTGGGCATGGGTGAGTCTCCAGAATGAACAATGAACGGATCAGTTGGCGGTCACGGCGCTGACAAAGTGCTCCACCGTGGACACCCAGCCAAAGAAGGTCTCGATGTTGTAGACCGAGCTCGATTGAATCACCGCCCCGCCCAGTTCATGGGTGGCGTCTTCGAGCATCACGCCGAAGTATTCAAGGTGAAAGGCATCGCGCAGCGTGGCTTCTACACAGACATTGGTGGCAATGCCGGTGAACACCAGGTTCCTGATGCCACGGGCGCGCAGGGTGCTGTCGAGCGTGCTGTTGAAGAAACCGCTGTAGCGAGTCTTGGGCACCACCAGGTCGCCCGGTTGCGGGGTGAGTTCATCGACGATCTCGTAGTCCCAGCCGCCCTTGGCCAGAAAACGGCCGTGCAGCTCGGGGTACTTGCGCATGGTCTTCAGGGCGTTGGACTTGTACCAGTTGGGCGAGCCGGGACCGCCGGCCTCGACATAGCCGGCGTCCCAGCCGTTTTGCAGGTACACCACGCTGAGGCCGGCGGCCCGCGCCGCTTCCAGCGCCTGGCCCACCCTGGCGATCACCGAGCGGGCACCGGAAATGTCGAAGCCGGCCGAGTCGACATAGCCGCCCGGCGAGGCGTAGGCATTCTGCATGTCGACCACCACCAGTGCAGTGTTCGAGGCGTGCAGGTACAGAGGCTCGGGTCGAGCGCTCAGCACCCAGGGCTGGCCGCCGCCGACCTGGGCAATACCGGCCGGCGTGGTCGAAGAAAGGGTCACGTTCTTTTCAGCACTCATGAGGCGGCTCCCATGCTCAGGTCCATGACCGGCTGGCCGACCCGGGAAGGCACCGGCGTCAGGGCGTCGAGGCGGCTTTTCATCAGCGGCTGGATGCGCTGGCCGAAGGCTTCGACACCCTCGACAAAGTGATCGAAGGTCAGCAGCACGCCTTCGGTGCCCTCGACCTCGGCCACTTCATCAAGCATGCGGGCGACCGATTCATACGAGCCCACCAGAGTGCCCATGTTGATATTGACCGCCGAGGTCGGGTCGGCCATTTGCCGCACGTTGCTGTCGGCCTTCTTGTCGACTGCGCCTTGCACGCCCAGCCAGGCCACGGCTTCTTCGTCGACCCCGGCCTTGTAGTGCTCCCACTTGGCGCGGGCGGCTTCGTCGGTCTCGTCGGCAATGACCATCATCAGGACGAAGGTGCTGACATCACGCCCGGTCAGGCGGCTGGCTTCGATCAGTTTCTGGGCGGCGGGGGCGAAGGCCTTGGGGGTGTTCACACCTTTGCCAAAGCAGAAGTTGTGGTCGGCATGTTTGGCCGAGAATTCCATGCCGGCATCGCTTTGCCCGGCGCAGATGACTTTCATGTCAGCCTGCGGACGCGGGCTGACGCGGCAGTCGTCCATCTGGAAGTGCGCGCCCTTGAAGTCGGATTGGCCGGTGGCCCACAGATCGCGCAGCACCTGGATGTACTCGGACAGGTACTCGTAGCGATTGCCGAAGAATTCGTCGCCCGGCCACAGACCCATCTGCGAATACTCCGGCCGCTGCCAGCCGGTGACCAGGTTGACGCCGAAGCGGCCGTTGGCAATGGAGTCGACCGTGGCGGCCATGCGCGCCACGATGGCTGGCGGCAGCACCAGCGAGGCGGCAGTGGCAAACAGCTGGATGCGGCTGGTGACTGCCGCCAGCCCGGCCATGAGCGTGAAGGACTCAAGGTTGTGGTCCCAGAATTCGGTCTTGCCGCCAAAGCCGCGCAACTTGATCATCGACAGGGCAAAGTCGAAGCCGTAGTGCTCGGCGGCCAGGGTGATCTGTTTGTTCAGCTCGAAGGTCGGTTTGTATTGCGGTGCGTTTTCGGAAATCAACCAGCCGTTATTGCCAATCGGGATAAAGATACCAATCTTCATAATCCTCTCCATGCGCTTCGCAAGCCAGGTGCATGCGTCTCGAATGGTGTTTTGCAGGTGCCGTGCCAGTTATTTTTTACTGTTTTATATCAATGCCTTGGGTCGTTTTATGGTTTTTTGGTGGACCACTTGGTCTGTTTTGGATCGTTTGATGTGCCCGCTCTTGAGGCGAGACACCGGGGGTGTGAAACATTAGCGGGCATTTTCAAGCCGGCCTGCCGCGCACCGTCGCCCGTAGTCCGTCGTCCATAGCCAAGCCTGATACACTCGCGCCTTCATTCGGGCTGACGGTTCTGGCTGTGAACAGTAAATCCATCGACGATGCTCAGGTGCCCCAGGCGCCGGCCAAAAAGAAGGCACAGGTGAAAAAGGCAGCGGTTAAAAAGACCGACACGCCGGCACCCAACGCCAGGGCGAAAACCCCGCGGGCCATGAGTCCCACCTCCGAACAGCGCCGCCAGCACCAGGTCAAGGCCAAGCGCGAGTCGATCATCCACGCCGCGCTCGAGCTGTTCTCGCAGTTCGGCATGCACGGCACCAGCCTGGACCAGGTCGCCGTGGCGGCCGATGTGTCCAAGACCAACCTGCTTTATTACTTCGCCAGCAAAGAAGCGCTCTACACCCATGTGTTGGAGCACCTGCTGGACATCTGGCTGGTGCCGCTCAGCGGCTTTGACGCTGCGCAAGACCCGCTTGAAGCCATTGGCGACTTCATTCGCGTCAAGCTGGAGCTGTCGCGCGACCACCCGGCCGAGTCACGGTTGTTCTGCATGGAGATCATGCAGGGCGCGCCGCTGATCAAGGCCCGGCTCGAACAGGCCCTGCGTGAGATGGTGGCGCGCAAGGTCGAGGTGATCCAGGGCTGGATCGATGCCGGCCGGCTGGCGCCGGTCGACCCTTACCATCTGGTCTTCTCGATCTGGAGCACCACCCAGCATTACGCCGACTTCAGCACCCAAGTGCAGGCCATCACCGGCAAGACCCTGGCGGACCCTGTGTTTTTCGACGAGGTGCTGGGCAATCTGCGCACGCTGATTTGCCAAGGCATCGCGCCACGGCCCTGACCTGTCTTCAAGAACCACGAGGGAAACGCCATGAGCGATACCCCTGTCAACCTGAGCCCGCCACCTGAAGGCTACGGCGATTGGCTGACCGAGCTTAAACACCGCATCCATACGGCCCAGCAACGTGCCACCCTGGCGGTGAACCGCGAATTGGTGCTGCTTTACTGGCAGATCGGTCACGACATCCTGACCCGGCAGACACAGCAGGGCTGGGGCGCCAAGGTCATCGAACGCCTGGCGCAGGATTTGCGCGCCGCCTTTCCCGACATGAAGGGCTTCTCACCGCGCAACCTCAAGTACATGCGCGCCTTTGCCCAGGCATGGCCGGACGCGGAATTTGTGCAACAGGCTGCTGCACAATTGCCCTGGGGCCACAATATGGTCCTGTTGGACAAACTGCCCGGCCCCGAAACGCGCCGCTGGTATGCCGCCAAGGCCATCGAACATAACTGGTCGCGCAACATTCTGGTGATGCAGATCGAGGCCCGTCTGCTGGAGCGCAGTGGCAAGGCCGTCAGTAACTTCGAGAGTCACCTTCCCCAGGCGCAGTCTGATCTGGCTCGCGAATCGCTGAAAGATCCTTATCGCTTCGATTTTCTCGGCCTGACCCTTGAGGCGCAGGAGCGTGAGATCGAAAACGCCCTGGTCAGGCATGTCACCGAGTTTCTACTGGAACTGGGCGCAGGCTTTGCCTTCGTCGGTCGGCAGGTGCTGCTCGATGTGGGCGGTGACGAGTTCTTCATCGACCTGCTGTTCTATCACCTCAAGTTGCGCTGCTATGTAGTGATCGAACTCAAGGCCGGCAAGTTCAAGCCCGAGCATCTGGGCCAGCTGGGTTTTTACCTCACGGCCGTCGATGCCCAGCTCAAGCACCCACAGGATGGCCCTACGATTGGCCTACTGCTGTGCAAGAGCAAGAACAAGGTCGTGGCCGAATATGCCCTGCGGGACAATGCCCGCCCCATCGGTGTGGCGGAGTATCAGCTGGTGGAATCCCTGCCGGCAGAGCTGCAAACCAGCTTGCCCAGCATCGAACAGATCGAGCGTGAGCTGGCCGGTGGTGACAGCGATGATTTGCCATGACGGGTCAGCCTTGCATTGATTGCTGAGGTTCTCAGGTGCAGGTCCGCCGTATGACGGCCTCTGCCCGCTTCTCGTGCGTCCTGCACAAACTGAGTGCTCCGAACCGGACCATTTGATCCGTTATATCGCCTTTAATTTAACAACCTGATGATTTTAAAGGCTTATTTTTTGTGGCATGGAAGCTGCTATTGCCTCTGACAGGCTGAGCCATAGGGTCCGCCGGGTCAGCATCGCTGCGTCAATCATTCGCCTATCATCAGGAAAACGACTTATGTTCAGGACTGTTTTGCAGGGGACGTTGTGTGCAGCCATGGTGCTTGGCGGTGCGGCGGGCCAGGCTCAGGCGCAAGACGCCCAGGGGCTGACCCTCAAGGGGCCGGCGAAGATTGCCATGGTCTATATCAGCCCACGCAATGACGGTGGCTGGACCCAGGCGTTCGACGAGTCGCGGCTCAAGCTGGAGAAAGAACTGGACCAGAAGATCCAGTTCGTCGAAAGCGTGCCGGAAAATGCCGCCGCCATCACCCCGGTGGTGGATCGCCTGATCGCCCGTGGCGCCAATATCATCATCGGCACCGCCTTCGGATACTCCGACACCTTCCTGGCCCTGGCAAAAAAATACCCCGACGTCGCCTTTCTCAACGGTTCGGGCACCACCAATGCCGCCAACCTCGAATCCTTCTACGGGCGCACCTATGAAAGCCAGTACCTGTGCGGCATGGCCGCCGGGGCGGTGTCGAAATCCGGCAAGCTGGGGTTCGTAGCGGCCAACCCCTTCGGCCAGGTCAACTGGACGGTCAATGCCTTCGAACTGGGCGCCCGTGAGATCAACCCGGCGGCCACGGTCACGGTGGTCTACACCGGCGCCTGGAACGATCCGGTCAAGGAGCGTGCGGCGACCATGGCGCTGATCGACAACGGCGCCGACGTGATCGGCCAGCACGTCGACAGCCCGACCCCGCAGATCGTGGCACAAGAGCGTGGCGTGCACGGCACCGGTCACCACCGTGACCTCAGTGAGTTCGCACCCAGGGCCACGGTGTGTTCGTCGATGTGGGTGTGGGACCGCTTTCTGGCGCCGGAGTTGAAAAAGGTCATTGCCGGCAACTGGGTGCCAGCCCCTGACGGCGCCTTGCTGTCGATGGCGCAGGGCGGCACCGACATCAGTCTGACCGCCGATCCGGTCATCGATGCCGCCAGCCGCGAGAAGATCCAGGCCGCACGCGCCGAGCTGCTGGCGGGCAAGAAAGTCATCTACAGCGGGCCGATGGCCGACCGTGACGGTCAGGAACGCCTCAAGGCCGGTCAGGTCATGAGCGACCCTGATCTGTGGAAAATGGACTGGTTCGTCAACGGCGTGATGACGCAGCGATGAAACAGGTCAATGCGCTGCAACTGACCGGCATCAACAAGTCGTTCGACGGTTTCCAGGCCCTGACCGATGCGCACTTCACCGCGGCCTGGGGCGAGGTGCATGCGCTGCTGGGTGAAAACGGCGCCGGCAAGTCATCGCTGATGAACATTGCCGCCGGGCTCTATGCCCCGGAAACCGGCAGCCTGCTGATCGACGACAACCCGGTGCGGCTCAACGGCCCACGCGAGGCGGCGCGCCACCGGATCGGCATGGTGCACCAGCACTTCAAGCTGGTGAAACCCTTCACCGTGGCGCAGAACATTCTGCTGGGCCTGCCGGCGCAGCCGTCGGCCGGCAGCTACCGCCAGCGCTTGCAGGCGCTGGAGCAGCAGATCAGTGCCAAGGCCGGGGAACTGGGCTTTGTGCTGGACCCGCGCCAGGTGGTCGAGCACTTGTCGGTGGCCGAGCAGCAACGGGTGGAAATTCTCAAGGTGCTGCTGGCCGGGGCGCGCATCCTGATTCTCGACGAACCCACCGCCGTGCTCACCGACCAGGAGGCCGAACGCCTGCTGGGCACGGTGCAGGCCTTTGCCCGGCAAGGGGCGGCGGTGGTGCTGGTGACGCACAAGATGACCGATGTGAAACGCTTTGCCGACCGGGTCACGGTGATGCGCGGTGGCCGCACGATTCAGACCCTGGTGCCGGACAGCGTCAGTGTCGAAGAACTGGTGCGCCTGACGGTCGGTGAGTCGACCCGCGCCGGTTACCAGCCGGGACCGGCACCGGGTGCGGTGCGCCTGCAGGTGCGCAACCTGCGCAGCCCCGGGTCGTTGAAGGGGGTCGACATGAGCCTGCGGGCCGGGCAGATCTACGGCATTGCCGGGGTCGGCGGCAACGGCCAGGGCGAGTTGGCCAATGCGCTGATGGGCCTGGCGCAGCCGACTGAAGGCGAGATCCATCTGGAAGGCTTTGGCGACCTGCGCCAGGCCAGCCCCGAGCAGCGCCGTGACCTGCGCATTGCTTCGATTCCTGCCGACCGCTATGGCGCCGCCCTGGCCGGCTCGCTCAGCGTGGCCGAGAACTTCGGCATCGGCCATGTGCACAGCGGCCGCTACGGCTCCTGGCTGCGCCTGTTCGGCCAGCGCATGCAGGCCGATGCGGCCGCTGCCGTCAATGATTTCGACGTGCAGGGCGTGCGCTCGCTGGCGCAGAACGCTGCGCTGTTGTCCGGCGGCAATGCCCAGAAACTGGTAATCGCCCGCGAATTCAGCCGCGACCCGCAACTGGTCGTGGTGCACAGCCCCAGCCGTGGCCTGGACGTGCGTGCCACCCAGGCGGTGCATGCCCGCTTGCGCGCCGCCCGTGACGGCGGGGCGGCGGTGCTGGTGATCAGCGAAGACCTGGATGAGGTCATGGCCCTGGCCGACCGCATCGGGGTCATGAACAGCGGGCGTATCGTCGCTGAGTTCGACCACCCGGCCGACCGCCAGGCCATCGGCAAAGCAATGGTGAGCCATGACTGAAACCACCCTGAATCCAGCCGTCACACCCACACGGCAACCCTTGCTGGGGCGCCGCTACACCCTGGAAATCCGCCAGCAACTGGCCTGGCCGTGGCAGGCCCTGATCATCGCCCTGGCCTTGTTGTGCGGGGTGGCGATCTGCACCGTGATCCTGCTCGGCGCCGGGGTGCCGGCCGGCGAGCTGCTCAATGAGTTCGTGGTGCAGACCCTGTTCGATGCGCAGAACTTTCGTGCCGTGCTGTTCCAGGCCGCGCCCATGATCATGGTCGGCCTGGCCGGGTGCATGGCGTTTCGGGCGCGCTTCTGGAATTTGGGCCTGGAGGGGCAGATGATCTGGGGCGCCATTGGCGCCACGGCGGTGTCGTTGTTCGAGATCGGCCCTGAGGCCCTGCGCCTGCCGCTGATGATGCTCGCGGCCATGCTGTGCGCCATGCTCTGGACCCTGGGCCCGGTGCTGTTGAAGTTGCGGCTCAAGGTCAACGAGATCATCTCGACCCTGATGCTCAACTACATCGCCGCCAATGTCCTGCTGCACCTGGTGTACGGCAGCTGGAAAGACCCGCGTGACAACTTCCCGTACTCGCCGCCATTCAAGGCGTTCGAGCGCCTGCCCGACCTGGTGGCCGGCTACAACCTGGCCATTTTCATGGCGCTGTTGATCGCGCTGTTCACGCTGTGGTTCGTTGGCGTATCACGGGCCGGCCTGTACCTGCGCTTTGTCGACGCCAACCTGCGGGTGGCCGGCGCGGTGGGGGTGCCGGTGCGGCGGATGATCATCGGCACGGTGCTGCTGTCGGGCGCGCTGGCGGGGCTGGCCGGGTTTGTCGCTACGGCCGGGCAGGAAGGGCGCCTGACCCAATCGTTCTACCAGGGCTATGGTTTTTCCGGAATCCTCATCGCCTTTCTGGCACGCAATAACCCGGCGGCGGCCACGGTGGTGGCGCTGCTGATCGCCTTGCTGTTCGTGGCCGGGCGCAACCTGCAGGTGTTCTACCAGATCCCGTTTTCGATGGTGCAACTGATCCAGGCGATCCTGGTGATCTGCGTGGCGTGCTCGGACTTTTTCATTCGCCATCGCGTGCGGCGTATTCAGGCGGGGGACTGCTGATGGAACTGTTGACTCACTGGTTGGGCAATGCGCCTGACTTTGCGGTGCCCTTTGCCCTGGCGGCACTGGGGCTGATCATCACCGAGCGGGCCGGCGTACTGGCCCTGGGCGCCGAAGGGCTGATGCTGGTGGGGGCGCTGGCCGGGATCGGCCTGCAACTGACCCTGGGCCTGAGCGGCCTGTCACTGGGCGCCTCGATGCTGGCGGCGGCGGCCGTTTCATTGTTGTTTGCGCTGATGGTGCTGGTGCTGCGCATCAACCAGGTGATCGCCGGGCTGGCGCTGGTGTTCTTCTGCCAGGGACTGACCGGGTTGCTGGGCACCGTGCTGGGCTGGACCAACCGGCCGGTCAGCGGCCTGCAGGCGGTGGAGCTGTGGCCGCTATCGGAGTTGCCGCTGGTGGGCAAGGTGTTCGTGCAGAACCCGGTGGTGTTTCTGACCCTGCTTATCTTTGTCGCCGTGGTGTGGCTGTTGCAGGCCACCCAGACCGGCCTGCGCCTGCGCGCGGTCGGGGAAAACCCGCAGGCCGCCGATGCGGCCGGCATTTCGGTACTCGGCTACCGGCTGGCGGCCATTGTGCTGGGCGCGGCGCTGATCGGCCTGGCCGGTGGTTATGTTGCCGTGTTGAGCACCAAGATGTGGATCGCCGACATGATGGGCGGCCGCGGCTGGATTGCCGTGTCACTGGTGATCTTTGCCCGCTGGTCGCCGTGGCGGGCGCTGGCCGGTGCGCTGTTGTTCGGCAGCATCGAGGCCTTGATTCCACAACTGGCCGCCGCCGGCGTGCGCCTGCCGCAGTATTTCGTGCTGATGACACCGTACGCGGTGACCTTGCTGGTGATGGTCTGGGTGGCACAGGCCAGTCATCCCTCGCGCAGCCAGCCCGGCGCACTGGGCGAGCCGTTCATTCGCGAAGAGCGCCGCTGAACCAGAACCCGTAGGACCCGTAGGACCGGCTTTAGCCGGAAAGGCGCACCCGATGATTTCGTGGTGAATGCTTTCGCGGCTGAAGCCGCTCCTACGCGCGCGTACGTGCGCGACCCGAGCATCAAACAACCTGCCTATCACCCCCTGATCCAGAAACCTCGGAGCAAGACCTCTCATGACGTGCACTGCAAAATTCCTGATGTTGGCGGGCGGCCTGCTCGTGGCCGGAGAAAGCCTGGCGGGCGACACGTTGCTGTGGCATGACGAGAGCCTGACCTACCTCAACGGCATTGATTTCAAGGTCGACCCGGCCCGGCAGCAGACCGTCACGTTCGAGCACGCCAGCGGCTGGAGCATCGGCGACCTGTTTCTGTTCGTCGACACCATCAAGTTCAATGGCGAGGCCACCAATGGCGCCGGCGACGGGCATACCTTCTATGGCGAGATCAGCCCGCGCCTGTCGCTGGGCAAACTCACCGGCACCGACCTGTCGTTCGGCATCGTCAAGGACGTGCTGATCTCGGCCACCTACGAGTTCGGCGAGGATGACGTCGATGCCTACCTGCTGGGGCCGGCGGTGGACCTGAACCTGCCCGGCTTCGACTACTTCCAGATCAACACCTACCTGCGCCAGACCGACGGCAAGCGCGACGGCGACGGCGTGTGGCAGATCACCCCGGCCTGGAGCTACACCGTGCCGGTGGGCAACTCTGATCTGGTGATCGACGGCTTCATGGACTGGGTGGTCGACAACGACAACAGCTACCACGCCAACCTGCACTTCAACCCCCAGGTCAAATACGACCTGGCCAAGGGCATGGGCTGGGGCAAGAAATTCTATGTGGGGGTGGAATACGACTACTGGAGCGACAAGTACGGCATCCGGGACAGCCAGGTGTTCACCACCAACCAGAGCGCCATCAGCCTGCTGCTGAAAGCGCATTTCTGACCCGGCTATTACACCGCGCGTTCCCTACACCGCGTCCCCTACACCGCGCGCCCCTACACCGCGCGCCCCCTACACCGCGCGCCCCCGTAGGAGCGCGCTTGCCCGCGACCGGCTGCGTAGCAGTCGTAAAATTTCAGCGTTTCGCACATTTTGAATGTGTTCACAGTCATGAATTTGTGGCGTTTCCGAGATTTTGCGAGCGCTACGCACTCGGTCGCGGGCAAGCGCGCTCCTACCAGCGGTCCGGGGGTGCAAGCAGTCCGGGGTTGCAAGTGGTCAGGCGGTGTCGCTGATGAGGGTGAGCACATCATCGATAAACCGCGTTTCTTGCGGGTCGGTGCCGTCGCGCAGGTAACCGGGTATGTGTTGCTGGTAATCGCTGCGGTCGGCCGGTTTGCTGTCCAGCAGGGCTTCGAGCATCGCCGGGCGTAGCAGGCGGCGGTGTTCGGGGGTGTCCGGCAGGGCCGGGCGGATGATGTGCTGGTCCAGGTACACCAGTTTCTCGCGCAGGTCGCTGCCACCCTTGAGGGTGATCAGCTCGGCGTGCTGGCTGTGTTCCTCGGCCACCAGGCGGATCATCTCTTCTTCGGTGGTGGGCTGTGCTTCAGGCGCAGCCGGCTCGGTGCGCAAGGTGGCCAGCTCTTGCAGGATCGTCTCCAGTTGCAGGCGGGCGTTGCGGAACCAGTCCACCGACCAGATGCGCCGGATGCGCCAGCCCAGTTGTTCCAGCACGCTCTGGCGCAGGCGGTCGCGGTCGCGTGCCGACTTGGCCGAGTGGTAGGCGGCGCCGTCGCATTCGATGCCCATCAGGTAGCGGCCCGGCTGGCCAGGGTCGCGCACCGCCAGGTCAATGAAGAACCCGGCCACGCCCACCTGGGCTTCGCATTGATAACCATGACGCTCCAGCGCCTCGATCACCGACACCTCGAAGTCGCTGTCCGGCGCCTTGCCGGTTTCGCGCACATGCGGCATGCGCCCGGATTCGGCAAAGTGCAGAAAATCACGCAGCGCCTGCACGCCACGGCTGGAAGTGCCGGTGATCAGCACGTCGCTGGCGGTGAACGAGGCAAACACCTGCATGCGCTTTTTCGAGCGGGTGAACAACACGTTCAGGCGGCGCCAGCCATCGGCGCCGTTGATCGGACCGAAGCGCTGCGGCACCGTGCCGCCGGCTTCCACCGGCCCGTAGGTGGCGGAAATGTAGATCACGTCGCGCTCGTCACCCTGGACGTTTTCCAGGTTCTTGATGAACAGCGGCTCGTCGCCTTTTTCGTTATGGTCGCGGGCGCTTTGCAGGGCCGGGTTCTGCTTGGCCAGGTGCTCCAGCGCCCGCTCGATCTGCTCGGCCTGCTTGATGTTCATCGCCACCACGCCCAGCGATTCCTCGGGGTTGTGCAGCAGGTGATGTTCGATGGCCTTGGCCACCACTTCGGCTTCTTCGCGGTTGCGTTGCTCGACGAAACGGCCGCGCTCGACGCGGGCGAACTTGACGCCGAACTCCGGCGACTCGCGGTGCGGCGACGGGTAGACCACCAGGTTGCTGTCGTAGAACGCCTGGTTGGAAAAGGCGATCAGGCTTTCATGGCGCGAGCGGTAGTGCCAGCGCAGGCGGCGCAGGCGGAACAGCGGCATGGCCGCCTCCAGGATGCTCTCGGAGTCCTGCGCCACCGAGCGCTCGGGGTTTTCTTCGTCGTCATCATCGCCTTGGCGGGCAAAGAAACTGGTGGGCGGCAACTGCTTGGGGTCGCCCACGACCACCAGCTGGCTGCCACGTGAAATGGCGCCCAGCGCCTCTTCGGGGCGCACCTGCGAGGCTTCGTCCATGACCACGATGTCGAAATGCACCTTGCCAGCCGGCAGGTACTGCGCGACGGCCATGGGCGACATCATGAAGCACGGTTTCAGTCCTTGCAGTGCCTCGCTGGCACGCAGCATCAGCGCGCGGATCGGCTCGTGGCGGGTCTTCTTGCCGGCCTCGTGCTTGAGCAACGCCAACTGGGTACGCTCTTTGACCTTGCCGGAGTTATTGCCTTCGGGAATCTTGTTCTGGTCGATCTGCGACGCCACTTGCTGGCGTTGCAGGCGCGTGAGCTGGCTGTCGATTTCGGCGAAACGCGCACGAATGGCTTCCTGATCCTTGCCGGAAAACTGCCCCAGCGCCGGATTGCTTTCCAGGATCTGCCGCGACCACAGGTCGGTCAGGCCCAGCAGGCATGCCTCGCGGGTGTGCTCGGCCGACAGGGTGCGGTTCTCGACCAGACGGATGACCGCCTCGAAGCCCAGGTCGACCAGGCGCTTGCGCAGGCGCCGGTATTCCAGCCAGTGTTCGAGCAGCGCTTCGTTATTGGCCGCCAGATTCAGGCGCTGGTTGAGTGCGGCCAGATCATCCCGATCCAGCGCGCCCCACCATTGGGCTTCATCGATGTGTGCGCTGCTGACGAACGCGGCGAGTGTCCCTGCCCATGCCTCCAGCGCTGCGCGCAGTGGCTGGCTGAGCGCGTGCCAGTCCTGCACCCGTTGTTCGGCCTGACGCGGTGTGCCGCCGGCGAGTTGGCCGAGCAGGTGCGCGCGGATCGGCAGGTTGACCAGCGGGCTGGCCAAGGCCACGGTGTGCTGCCACGACAGCAGGCGGCTGCGCGCTTCGTTGAGGTTGTCCAGACGCGGCAGTTGCGCCTCACCCAGGCACTCCAGCACCGTGGCGTTGTGTTGTTGCGCGTGGGCCAGTTCTTGCCAGTGCTCCAGCACCTTAGCCAGTTTCAGCACGCGGCCGGTGGTCGGTTGCTGTTCCTTGACGTGCGACAACAGCACCTTCAGCGCGCCACCGATCTCATTGACCAGCCGTACATACAGGCCATCGGCAGCCAGCAGGTCTTCGGTCTTCAAGGCATGCGCATCGAGCGGCAGCGCGCTTTCCAGTCGTGCGCGATGGCTCAGCACATTGGCCAGGTACGCTTGCTGCGGCGCCGCATCGGCCTGGAGCTGCTCCAGAATCTGATTGCTCTCATCGAGCAGGTACTGCGCGACCCACACCGTGGCACCGAAACCGCGTCCACACCGGTCACGCAGCGTGCGATACCACTGGCGCAAGGCGAGCAGGTCTTCGGTGCGGGTGTCGATGCCCTTGAACTGTTCATCAAGCGTGTCGCGATACGCCGCCTGGGTAGTGAGCTGTTGCAGGCTGCGTTTGTAGGCAATGCTCGTCGGCAACGCTGCCCGTGCGGCATCGAGCTTGATGCCCGGCCGTACCATGGCGAGCACTTCGGCCTTGGCCGCGCGCCAGTCGCTGTTGAGCCAGCGCAGCAGCGAGTCATCGGCCAGGATCCGTTGCAGGTCTTCCAGGCGCGTGTGGTCGGGCAGGCGCTCGACCGAAAAGATACCGGCGGTCTGCGCTTCGAGGCGTTTGATGTCCTGGATAAGCTGCTGCAATTCAGGCAGCACGGTGTCCAGCGTGGCATTTTCAAAACGCTTGTGGCGCAGGTGCACCACGTTGATGGGCAACTGTTGCAGCAGATCGAGCAACAGGTCGAGTTGCTCGATGCCGGGCTTGTCGGTCTTGAGCGCCATGCCCGTAGTGCGTTCGATGCTTTGCAGCCACTGCCGGGTTTGCGGTGCGCTGCCGATCAGTTCGCGGGTGGCGTCGGTGAGGTCGAGCAGTTCATCGAGTTTCAGCGTGTCGCTGTCGTTGTGGCGCTGGATCTGCGCGCAGGCCTGCTTTAGCGTCTCGACCGTGCTGCTGGCGCCAATGACATCGGGATTCAGCGATTTGGCGAGAATCTGCTGCTGTTCCAGCAGGCGCTCCATGGTGTGCAGCCACTGTTGCAGCGTGGCGCAGCTGGACGCGTCGAGGCGTTCGATCAAGGCCCGGTCTTCATCGCCCTTGGGCAACGGCACGGCGGCCAGCGCCTCGGCCAGTTGTTGCAGAGTGCTCAACGGAGCGCTGGCAATCTCAGCCACATCAAGCTGGCCGGCAGCCGTCGTGCGTGCGCGGTCGAGTTCACCCAGCGCCTGAATGGCCTGCTGCAATTGTTGCAACAGTGCGGTTCTTTCCAGCCCGCCCAGTTGCGTCAGCGCGCAGCCGAACCATGGGTGCGTGGCCAGCTCGCCGCTGGGACCGGCTTCGGCGGCGGTCTTGGTGTACAGGTGGCTGAAATAGCCAGCCTGCTCGTGGATCTCGTTGCGATCCTGGCTCAGCCCAGGCGTTGGGTGCACGTCAGCCGGACGCAACGACAGCTCTTCGCGCAGGCGAGTCGCCTGCATGAATATCTGATGCCCGCTCAAGCCGGTGTCGGCGTGGGGGGCGTGCAGTTGTTTCACATGCTCGTTGAGTTGCTGTTTGAGGCGTTCGTAGTTGGCAATCAGGGCCTTCAACTGCTCGGGCGGCAGATAACTGCCCAGGCTGCTGATGCGCTGGCCGATGCTGTTGGCCACTGCACTTTTCTGGCTCTTGTGGCTGTGCAACTCCAGGCAGAACTCGCCAAGACCGGCGCGGGTCAGGCGGTTTTTCACCACCTCCAGCGCGGCGCGTTTTTCGGCGACGAACAGGATCTTTTTACCCTGCGCCAATGCGGCAGAAATCATGTTGGTGATGGTCTGCGATTTACCGGTGCCGGGCGGGCCTTCGATGACCAGGTTCTCGCCGCGCATCACATCGATCAGCGCACTGTGCTGCGAGCTGTCGGCATCATCGATCAGCGGGAACTGCTGGTGCACATCGGGCAGTTCATCGATGGCGTGTTCGCTGCTGAAACTGCCGCCGGCAGCGCCAGACGAACCGTCTGCCTCCTCAGCGTCCGGCCCGCTCAGGCCGGTCAGGCGCTGGACCAGTCTGTTTTGCAACAGGGCCGGATTCTTGTCCGGCTCCAGGTCGAGGTACATCATCAGCTTGCCGAACTCGAACAAGCCCAGCGAGGCAAAGCGGTGCAGTTTCCAGTCCGGTTTGGTTTCCAGCAGGGTGCTTTGGACGTGGGCGAAATAGGTTTCGGGCAGCAGGTCTTCGGTGATGCCCGGCAGCGCCAGGCCGAAGTCGCGGCGCAGTTTTTCCTGCAACGACAGGTTGGTCAGGATGTCTTCGCCGCTGTAGTGCATCTCATAACTGAAGGTGGCGGTCCTGGCGTTGAGCTTGCCCTTTTCCAGGCGCACCGGCAGCAGCATCAGCGGGGCCAGGCGCGGGCTGTTCTTGCCGGCGATGGATTCGTCCCACTCCAGGAACCCCAGCGCCAGGTACAGGATATTGGCGCCGGTTTCTTCCTGCGACAAACGTGCCTGCGCGTGCAGGGTCTGCAGGCGCGCCTCCAGCTCGCCGGGGTAGTACAGCGTCTGCAGGGTGTTGTCGGTGTGCTTCTTGTCTTCGCTGTCGGTGCCGTCGGGGTGCGGCAGCGGCAGATCGTATTCGGTGTTTATCCCTGAGCACATGGCCCAGGCTTCGCTGCTTGGCGGCTTCTTGAGTTCGCTGACACTGCCCGAGGCGGCGTCGTATTTCAGGTAGCCCTGGTCGATCAACTGCCGCTCGGTGGGCTCGGGGATTGCGGCAAAGCGCAACGCGGTTTCGTCGAGCAGGGCGGTGAACAACTGATCGGGCAACTCGTCGACCAGGCGCACGAAACGCTTGGAGCGCGCATGGGAAAAGTTGAGCAGGCGGTTGCGGGCGCTGAGGTCGAGCAGGCGGCCACGCAGTTTTTCCATGCTGCCGGGGGTTTCGAATGCAGGCTCGGGCAGCTCGTCGGGCGATTCCGGGGTGACCGGCTCTTGTTCGTCTGGCGTGGGCTGGTCCGTCAGCGACACCGCGTCGCCGTCTTCGCCTACGCGGTACAGCCAGCCCTTGGCGATCAATTCGTCGCGGATGGTTTCATAGGTGACGTCATCGACCTCAAGGCCATAGGCCGCCGCCTTCTGCGCCAGCCGTTGCTGCAAGGTTGTGTTGATCACCGCCGAGCCGTCCCGGGGCACCTGCGCGAGCATCAGGTCTTTCAGCAGGTTGCGTTCATCCATGGTCAACGGCCGGCCGGCCGTAGGTTGCGCGGTCATGTGTTTTGTCTACCGGAAAAAAGATGGAGCCCATGCAGACCGAACGTATCGGTGGGGCGATCAAGCGGAGCTTGCGATGGGCTACACAGTAACGACTGCGGGTAGTCTTGCAAAGTGTTTCACCGACGCGTCTGGGGCGTGGCTTTATGGAGGCCGACGAGGCGGCACCCTGTCATGCATCAAAGATTGGACCGGTGAACGCGCTCTGCCGGAATGCCGGACCACCGCGACCGGGTACGCAGCAGTCGTAATATTGTGGTGTTTCGCAGATTTCGAATGTGTTCACAGCTGTAAATGTGTGGCGTTTCGCAAATTTTACGACTGCTGCGCAGCCGGTCGCGGGCAGAGCGCGCTCCTACCGGGGTGAACGGGGGTCAGAAGAGCTTGGCCAGGCGCAGGTTGAGCCGGGCTTTTTCCTTGAAGCCTTGTTCCACCTCCAGGTCCTTGCCCAGCACGGCCTGCACCTGCACGGTCTGGGTCAGCATGTGGGTGGCGCTGAAGCGGATGTACTGTGTGCCGAGGGCGTCGTCCTGGTCGACGTTGTCGAGCCGGGTCTTGCCGCCGTCGACATAGCCGCCGCCAAAGGCCAGGTGCGTGCCGGGCGAGAGGTGGTAGCGCAGGTAGGCCTGGTATTCGTAGCGCGGCTTTTGCTTGAGCGTGACGCCCTGCGGGCCGGCATCGGTGTTGCGGCCGAACCACGACACGTCGGCGGCGGTGTCCAGCGCCCAGTCGGCGTTGAAATGGTGGATATAGGCCGCTTGCAGCAACAGCCGCCAGCGGTTCTCGCCCAGGTTCAGCGGGTCGTTGCGCTCGTAGCTGCCGGTGGGCAGGTACAGGTAAGGCCCCAGGGAAAAGACATCCTTGTGCGCCGTGTCCAGCGTCCACTTGACCGGCGCGCCGAGGATCAGGTCGCCGGTGCCGGTGGTCTGCCCCAGGGCGCGGGCATCACCTCCGGCTTTCAGGCGGCCATAAGGCAGGATGAATTGCGGCTCGAACGAGGCCGTGGGGCTGAGCGGCACCGACTGGATATAACGCAACAGCGCGACATCGGTCTTGAGTTTGAAATCGTCCGAGACCTTGTGGCCGTTGTTGTAGAAGTCTGTGCTTTCGCTGTGCTGCGCGTACAGCAGCACGACGCCCATGCCGGGCGGCAAGGGCTCGTAGTCGCCGGCGGTGATCTCCAGCGCCTGGCTGGCAGTGGCGCAGCACAACAGGGAGGCGCCGGCCAGGGTGTGACGGGTGAGGTACGGCATGGTCGTTCTCCTGGCGGGCTCAGCGGCTGAGCAAACCGCTGTCGGGATGGCAGTTGAGGTATTCGAAGTACTGCGCGTCAGCGGGAATGACCGCGACCTCGTGGTACAGGCGCAACTGGACCTGGAAGTTCAGGGCCTGCACGTACTGCATGAAGCCGCCGAAGATCGCCAGGTGAGTGGGGTGGGTCTTGGCCCAGCGCTCCAGGTTGGCCAGGTCGTCGAACCACACCAGGCCAAAGCTCTTTTCCACCGGCGCGCCGCTCTGGCTGTCCAGCGCCTGCATCAGCCGGCAATTCAGGCAACCGATGGCCTGGCCCTCGTCGCGCAGAAAATCCATGCCGGTGCGCAGTACCGGTTGCACATCATTGACGTACATCTCACGCTCCCGGCCAGTGGTGCAGGCCCAGTCCTGCCCGGAGCGGATCAGGCACAAGTTGTCGCGACCCGGCACCCGCACCCGGCCCGGCCGCAGATGCTCTGCCGCCACCGCTGCCGTGCTGCCGGCCAGCGCCTCGACCTGCGCCAGCGGCAGGCGGTCGCGGGCGCTGCCCCAGTAGGCGTGCTCCACAATCGGCGCGCTCATGCCGTCGGCCAGGTGGCTGACGCCCTCCGGCGCATCGAGCGCCGAAAACAGCGTCTCGAAGCGGTCGGCCGTCGGGCACACCACCTCCATGAACCAGCCCAGCGGCCCGGCTTCGCGCGCAGGCTCCTGCCACCACGCGGCAAACCCCGAGCCCTGTTGCCATTGCTCGAAGGCCGCCACATCGCGCCAGTAGGCGATGGCGATGCAGGTCGCAAAGCCCTTGGCGTCCACGCAATGGGCGCTGTCCCAGTAGCGGGGGCCGGCGTCGGCTGCGAACAACGTCGTGATCGGCCCCAGCTCGGCCAGGCCGACCGCCTGCCGGGACTGCACGCCGAAGCAGGCCATCACCACCTGGCCCACCAGCGGATCGAAACGCGCCGACCAGGCCGGGTAGGGCGGCTGGTAGCCGGGCGGGGTGCTGCTGGCCTGGCGGCGCGGCTGGCGCAAGTGTTCAGCAATGGATGAGTCCATGTCACACCTCGACGTGGGCAGCGGCTGCGGATTCGTTCGCTTGTACCGCCGCTTCAGCCGCCGCGACCGGCAGGCCGGGCAACGGCACCACGCACGGGTTGGCGTTGGTGTTGAGCATCAGGCGGGTGACGTCGGGGCGCGAGTAGTGCCCGGCCGGGTCCGCCGCGACCTTGGCGAAGATCAGCGCCGCCGGGTCCAGCGTGGCGTACAGCAGGCCCTCTTCATGTTCGCCCAACGGCGTGGCCAGCTCGCTGCCATCCGGGCCAAAAATCCGCGCATGACCACCACCGGCCTGCAACAGGCTGCGCTTGGCATCGGTGTCGCACAGCAGTTCGATCATTTCCGGCGAGACCACCGCACACGGCGCGATCACAAAGCACTGGCCCTCGGCGGCGTACACGCGCGAGGCGGCGATATTCACCTGCGGCCCCAGCGCCTGGGTGGCGTGGGTGTACAGGCTGAAGCTGGGCCAGGCCGCCACATGGATCTGCTCGTTCTGCGCATACAGCGCGTACTTGGACAGCGGTTGCAGGTGCTCCCAGCAGCACAGCGCGCCGAGCACGCCGATGGGCGTTTCAAAGGTGCGCAGCGACGACCCGTCGCTTTCCCCGAACAGCGTGCGCTCGACGTGCGTGGCCTTGAGCTTGCGCCGTATGCCGACGGTTTCGCCGTGGTTGTCGATGATCCACTGGCCGATGTACAACGAGCCCTGGCTGCGCTCGCTGTAGCCCAGCACCACATAAATGCCGGCCTGGCGCGCCGCTGCGCTGATACGCCGCGCCTGCGGGCTGTCGAGTACCAGTGACTGCTGGTGGTAACGGTGCACCAGCGGCATGTTCCAGGCCGGCGCATCCAGCCACAGAAACCACGGGTAACCCGGAATCCACGTCTCCGGAAAGGCAATCAGGTCCGCGCCCTCGGCAGCAGCCTGCTCGATCAGCGCCACGGTCTTGTCCACCGTGGCCTCCAGGTCCAGAAACACCGGGGCGGCTTGTACACAGGCAACTTTCAGGGGGGCTTGCATCGCGGTCGACTCCAATGGCGGGTAAGTGACCACAGGCTAGGCGCGCCGACACCGTCAGCAGTAGGACCCAAAGGAAGCGCTTATTGACTGCCACGGCGGGGAGGGGCGCAGTGGTGCCGCAATTGCATCCTTATTGGCTCAAGGCTTGAAAACGCAGGTTGAACGCGATGAGCATCTCATTCGATACCCACAGCATTGGCGTGCACGAGCGCGCCGACTTCTGGCAGGACGTGGTCTGCAACACCTTCGTGCCGCTGGCGTGTGCGTTCCCCGACCGGCAGCATTTCTACGGCCGCCTGGAGGCCTACCGCCTCGGTGAACTGGCCGTGGTGGACGTGCAGGCCAACGAGCAAAGCGTTGTGCGAGACGCCTCGCGCATCGCCCGCAGCGACGACGAGTTCGTGCTCGTCAGCCTGGCCATCGAAGGTCGCGCCCGGGTCTGCCAGGAAGGCCGCGAGGCGCACTTGGAGGTCGGCGACTTTGCCATCTATGACACCCGCCGTCCTTATCAGCTGCACTTCGACGGTGCGTTTCGCCAGACCGTGGTGCAGATTCCGCGGCACCACCTGCAACAGCGCTTGTGTAACCTGGAGTACCTGACCGCGTTACCGATGTCACGCAACAACCCCCTCGACCGCCTGGTGTTCGACTTTCTGACCGGCCTCTCGGGCCTGGAAGACCGCATGGCCGAAGCACAACAGACGCGCCTGGTCGACCAGGGCCTGGACCTGCTGGCCATGGCGCTGTCCGAACGGGTCAAGGGCGACATCCCGGGCCCACGCCGCAGCGCCTTGCTGCTGCGCCTCAAGGACGACATCCAGACCCGCCTGGGCGACAGCGAGCTGTCCCTGGCCAGCGTCAGCGCCCGGTTCGGCATCAGCGTGCGCTACATCAACAGCCTGTTCCAGGAAGAACAGACCTCGTTCGGCCGCTACCTGCTGGCGTCACGCCTGCAACGCTGCGCCCGCGACCTGCGCGAACCCTTGCTGGGCAAACGGCAGATCAGCGAGATTGCCTACCGCTGGGGGTTCAGCGACATGGCCTATTTCAGCCGCGTATTCCGCAAGGCCCACGGCATGACGGCCCGAGACTACCGCCTGGGCGAAGGGCAAAGAAAAAGCGGCGACTGATCACTCAGCGCCGCTTCAGCGAACAAACGTTCCCCGGATCACAATCCCGGGCATCCCCGAGCCCGCTCATAACTGTGGAAGGGGGCTCTGCCCGCGATGACTGCCGTACAGGCGCAACAGATCGATGCCTGGTCTTGCCCTGAAAGTGCCACTGACACAACGCTCTCCTCCAGCCCGCTCAGAACTGTGGGAGGGGGCTCTGCCCGCGATGACTACGGCACAGGCGCAACAGAGACCTGCCTGGCCTTGCCCCGAAAATGCCACTGACACAACCCGATCCCCAAGCCCGCTCAGAAACTGTGGGAGGGGGCTCTGCCCGCGATGACTACGGCACAGGCGCAACAGAGACCTGCCTGGCCTTGCCCTGAAAGTGCCACTGACACAACCCGATCCCCAAGCCAGCTCAGAAACTGTGGGAGGGGGCTCTGCCCGCGATGACTACGGCACAAGCGCAACAGACACCTGACCCTGACTACAAACTCAAAAAACCACCTCAATGACCAGCACCCCGCTAAACCCGACGCTTCTCAAAACGCACATCCCCCTCCGGCAAGCGCTTCACAACCTGCCAGCCAAGCCTCCGATAAAAACCACTGGCCCGGCTTGCCTCAGCCGTCTCCAGCCACAGAACCTCGTGATCCTGAAACAGAAACACCTCGGCCTTTTCCATCAACGCACGCCCCAGCCCATGGCCTTCGAACCCAGGCAGCACGAACGCCGCAAACACGCAGCCGTCCTCGGCATCCGCCATGGAAAAACCGACCGGCACGCCCGCCACCTCGGCCACCCACGCGCAGGGCGCCTCGGCAAGGGCCTGCTGGAGGGTCTGCGGGGTAATCCCCATGTCAGCCAGCTGTTGATAAGAAAGATGGTTTTCCCGCACACCGGTTCGAATCTCGAACATGGCGGGGATGTCTTCAACCGTGGCGAGCCGTATTGTTTTTTCCATGAGGGTGCCTGTGTGCATCCATTGATGCGAGGGGTGATCAGTCTCCAGATCATGACTTCATGTAATCGTATAGTGTGCTGACTGAGCACGGTCTGACGCTGGCCCGCCACGACGGCGGCACAGGTGCAGTAATTTACAGGCTTGCGCGCTTCCCAAGCCGCTCCGTAAACGGCGCCCTGATCTCACACCGGAACCCCGCCGGCTCATACGCCAGCACTGCCGCCCCCTCAAAGGCATTGCGCAGGCTGCCATTGATCATCGCCGTGCCATACCCTTTGCGCGCCGGCGGCGCCACACAAGGCCCGTTACTTTCCATCCACGCCATGCCAAACACGGGCTCCGCCCGGCCATCCTCAGGCGCAACAGACCACTGCACCTGCAACACCCCGCCCGGCACCGAAAGCGCGCCGTATTTCGCTGCATTGGTGGCCAGCTCATTGATCACCAGAGCCAGCGCCGAAGCCGCCTCCGGCACCAACTGCACCGCCGGTCCTTGGCACTGGATATCGAAATGGCCGGCATAAGGCCCCAGCACCTCGTGCAGCAGCGTGCCCAGATCCATTTCATCGGCACTCATGGCAATCGCATGCGCACGGTGCATCATCACCAGCCGCTTGCCGAACGCCTCCCTGAACCCCTTCGGCTCCGGGTTGCTTTTCAGCGTCACATCCGCCACACCGCCGATGACGGCAAAGATATTGCGCATCCGGTGCTCCAGCTCACCGATCAGCAACTGATGCGACTCCCGCGTACGGCTGTAGCGACACACCTTGGCGCACAGCGTGGCTGCGGCTTGAATCAACGCGTGCTGATCGGCATCCAGCGGCGTGGCCACCGCATGCAGCACTGCGATGCAGCCCTGCGGCGTACTCTCCACGTCCAGCGCCGGGGTCGACAGGATGGACGTCAGCCCATACTGCTGCAGTAAGGCGGTCCATTGCGGCGCAAAGCGCGCATCGGCGGTGACATCCGGTACATCGATCGGTCGCCCACTCAAGATCGCCAGACCACAGGTGCCACGGTCGGTGACGATAATGTTGTTTTCCAGACGCTCGCTGAAGGCGCGTGGCAGCGCCGGGAAGGTCGAGTGACGGAACGTACGGCCAGGACGGTCGAGCACACTGATGCCGACGGTCGAGCCGGGCAGACGAGACTGCAGGAAAAGGGCGAACTGGCCTAGCCATGGTTCCACAGCCGCACCGCAAGCCATCAGGTCCAGGGCGCTGTCGTGAAAGGTTTCAAGCAGCGACTGCATGGGGAAACAGCCCTCGAATGCCGGAAACCGGTGATTGTACAGGGGCGTCAGCAAGGCGTCCTTAGCAGACCCGCCTACGCATGTCGCCTCGCTATCTCACGGCAAACACAGACAAGGAGCGCGCTCTGTCCGGGTTCGACCGGCTGCGCAGCCGTCGTGAAGTTGCTCACACCTCAAGCCTCGACAACGTCCTTGCGCAGTACCCGCTCCAGCAAAAACTGCCGTGCCTCTCTGGAGGCCTTGCTGATACTGCTTGGATGCTGTAACACTGAATGCTCCCGTTCAGGCAAAACTGCCAGAGTTGGTCCTTGGCAATCCCTTGTTCACGATAATCAGCCAATTGAGTGCATACGCTGTGTTCACCGGTATGCGGAAAATACGTTCGGCGAGCTTTGGCGCTGCTGGCACCATTGGCAAAAATGATGATGTCTGGCTTGAGGATGTCGACCTGGGTTTTTAATAGCTGCATAGAGATCGCCTCAAGTTCACGGTATTTCGGCCAACGCATCGGCGATTTTCCATCCCAGGCAAAACTGAATAAATTGGCCCAAGCGATACCCTCATTCCCATGATCGGCGGCCAGCGCACGAAGCAGGTTAAAAAAGCTGGCGCCTTTGTCTTTGGGTTTTGACATGTATTGCGTCAAGCAAGCCTGCTGCTTGGCCATGGCTCTTTGAATGTATTCATCCAGGTCAATAAATGGCACTTCATTGTTGGTAATGTTCCAGCGCCGCGTTTCCCGCCCCACGACCATGATGCGTCGGGAGGCTTGTTCGTAGGCCTGCGATGCCCCGGGAAGAAACAGCCCTGAAAGCTTTGCAAACTCGGGTGTGTGGGACTGGCTGCGATCAAGCCAATGCAGCGGCAGGGTAGACAGAATGTGCTTGTAAGCCTGGGTCAAGGCTTGGTGGGTGGCATTCATCAAAGCGCGCTCTTGAAATATGAGTGGCGTGGCCTCGCTACAGCGAATGGCACGAAGTTCTGGTCGATTAACGTATCCACGCGCTTTAGTTAGCGGCAGCGCTATTCAGTGCATCACGGTGATGTCACTGCCTCACCCGTTGATAATCATCGGCAGCTCTGGACGCAAATCGATGGTCTGCGCGCTTGCACCATGATCGATCTCCAATTCAATCAAATGCTCATCACCCTGAACCATCTCAAACCCCTTAAGCTGATTGGCACAGTTGGCAGCGGTAGAAAACACTTGGCGGCTGGGCGTGGTCACGCGCACAAACGTGATGTCGCGAAAGCCATTGGGGTGTTCCAACGGCTGCGCTCGCTCTCTCGGCGCCTCATCGGGCCGCTTGGCAAACGACAGAAAAAACCACATGGGTTCCGATACAGGCGCATGCCCCACATCGACGCTCAGTGCAGCGGGTAGGTAAACAGGCCGATACGCCCAGACAGGAAACATGGGTTTCTCGCCGGCGATGGAGGGCCTGAAGCAAATCCCGAAGGGGGCCGCGGCCCCCTCTGCGCAGGTGAGGCGTTCGAAGAGTCGGGTGGGCGCGGTCAGGTCACTTTGAGCCTCTGACTCATCAGTGAGGTACAACAGCTCGATAAACGCATTGCGCAAGAAAAACCGCCTGTTGGCAGTGCCCTGGCCTGGGTGCACGTTGGGCGTTCCCTCAACAAGCCCGAGGGATTTCAGGGCCTCAGCGCCGTGATTTTCATCCTTCACGCAAACAAAAATATGATCTATTTCCATGGCTAATGCCCTTTAATTCGCTGCGGTGCTCAGGCGCTTGGCAGCAGCACCCATTTAATGAGACAGGGCTTCCAGCTTGCCTGCAACGCTCGCGGAGTATAGGTTCGGCGCTGAACTTCCCAGGGCTGACTACCGTGTATTACTGGAACAAAGATAACTTCGAAGGTCTTCTGGCGCTTGCACAAAGCTTCGATGCCCAGGCCGATCTGAAACCACTGGCGAGCTATTGTCGATACCGCGAACAAGGACTGCGCCGCGAAGCCTTTGCTGCACTTGAACAGTTTCTCGTCGCATCCCGTTCGTTTGACAGCGCCACTGCACGCCGCGCCGCCATCGAAATCCTCGAAGCCAATTCGCGCACCTCGCAAGCCCATCAGTTTCTTACGCAGCCGCTCACCGCCCGGTTTCTGCTGCCGACGCTGGGGGCATGGATGGAGGAGGATGCAGAAGCAGCCTTGCCCGTGCGATGGCTCGGGCTGCTCAACCGTGATCCCGCGCTGCTTAGAAGGGCACTGTCCATGTGCCCCGACGATTTACCCGTGCGCAAGGTATTGATCGACTTCGCGCTGGGATGGGCTGACCACGCCACCCATCATCTCGACGAGTCGGTCTTCCTGGGCAGCGTTGACGAGGCGACTTCAGCGGTAGAACTTGCCCGAGGTTACATCGCCAAAGCCCCCGATCCCGAAGCGCTGGCTCACCTGACACGTGAAGTGGAGTATTTCGATCGCCTTATCACAGACTGGAAAGCCTATTCGGAAAACCCCACAGGCGACTTCCCCGAATGGTGCGCGGAGCGGGAACGCAACTACAACTATCCCGCCAAGTTCTATTACGAGCGATGAAGGATCCGGCGTGTTGGCGGTGATGATTCGTGGGCGCACAGCAATGACGGCGCCAAGCGACTCTCGGCCGGGAATACAGAGTGACCGTCTTGCCGAGGGCTACACAACCGTCAGGGCAGGTTTTCCAGTTTCGCCTCTGCCGCGTCATCGAAAATGATGAACAGCGCTTCGGCATCCGCCGGGCGCAGGCGCTTGGTGTTTTGCAGGGCCTGGATCGACTCGATCTGAATGGCGCGCTCGGCTTCAATGTCCTCGCGGGTGCTGGCGGCATTGAGCGCGCGGAGCAGGTCGTTCATCTCGTCGCGGATAGGCTTTTGCAGGCGGAGGAGATCGATTTTTTCCTGGGGCATGGCGTGGGGACTCTGGAAGCGGATGGCAGGCGTGCAGGGATGATGCCTGTAAATCACCTGTTCATAAAGCCAACGCGGTCGATGTGGGAGAGGCTCTGACCCGGGCGGCGATCCGAGGATGAGGCCAGTGAGGACTGCTTGTTTGTCAGGTCTGTATCACTGCACCGGATGGCGCCCATGTCATGCATCAGCACCTGAACCTGTCAGATTCGTCCTGGGGGACCCTGCGGCCTGAAAAGGTGGCGAGGGTTTTATTGGCCGTGCGATGGCCTCACAGGCAGTCTTCCCGACCCGGATCGGTGTCAGGCGATTTGCTATCATGTGCGGGTTTTTAACCGGGCCTTCGCGCAGCGCCGCAGGCCGTCATGCATTCCCAGGGAGGAACACGTGCGTACACAAGTCATCATCGAGGATCATGTCCTGCCGCAACTGCTGACTTCGGCCATCGAAGCTTATGAGGTGTCGCACAAAGCCCATGAGCGAGGCCGGAGCAACAAGAGTCTCGAAACCTTCGGCTTGCTGTGGGGGTATGCGCTGCCTGTACGCAAGGGCCTTCCAGCACGCCTGGTCGCAGTGGTCGCCACCGTCGAAACCTCGGCCCTGCGGCACACCGATTGGGTGCGCCCCGACTTCGAATCCATCGCGATGAAACGCGATTTCTTCGGGGAATACTGGCCGCAACTGGAGTTGATCGGCACGTTCCACTCGCACCCTTACGAGGACCTCACCGAGGTCAACGATAATAAGGGGTGGCGAGCCTCTGACGCGGACATGGAGTTCTGGCCGACCCTTCATGAGTTAGTTTGTCCGGACATGGACGAACTGGCGCACCTGGTCATTGCCATCACAGCGCTCAGCCGCAAGGGAACGGCAGAACCTGTTCGCCTGGCCGGCAGTGAATACACTTCCGGTTATGTGATCACTGCCGAGAAACGCAAGCTGTGGATCAAGGGCTACACATCGTCGCTGTATGAAGAGATCGATGAAGAGGCTCCAGTCGACGATGATTTTATGGCTGGCGATATCGAGACAGAGCGTTCCTATGACGTGTGGCAGGACGAAGACGTGCTGCTGGAAATACCGTCGCTGGAGGCGCGTTTCAGGCATGAATTGTTGCGTAGGTAGAGCGTAGGCTGGCTTTGCTGAACGAACAGTCGAGTCCGGAAAACTGGATGGCCGCATGTCACGCATCGGCGCCTGAATCTGCCAGATATTTCTAATTTCTACAGGTGATAGCAAGACGCTTCTCTTTCTATTGAAGGAAATTTCCGAGAAAATCCCGACCGCTTGCGTTCGTCAATTTCGGTCACTACCCTCCGAACGTCGCTGCAAATCCAGCGATCAGGTTTGGTAGGCCTGAGGTTTAGCGGCGCAAGGCGCCACCTTTTGCGAGGCGCTTTTTCTCGGCCTGCAATTATGGGGGCCGTGCGCAGGGCGTCTTCGGGCGCGCCGGGTTCCGCTAACCGGTCCTACCAACTTGTGCACGGCCGCCACCCGGCGTTTGGTAGGCAATGGGTGAACGGCTCCATCTGTATAAGCGGAGTTGTACCCATGAAAAAGATCGTCCCCGATCCACCCACCCTCGAATTTACCTTGAGCCTCCTCGAATGCCGCCTGGCCCATGCCGTGGAGCTGCTGCGCTGCGCGACCGCCACGGTCCATGAGAGCGCCGATAACCTGCAAGGTCCGCCACGCCACCTGGCCATGGCCGGCATGCACTTGATCACCCAGGCGCACCTGACGCTAGACCAGGTGCTGGATCAGTGGCCGGTGATGAGCACGGAAGTAGGGGAGGTGTAAGGGCCGTTGCCTGACGGGATCAGGTGAGTTGCTTGTGTCGTGTGGGCCCCGCTGCCTTTTCGGGTGGCGGGGTTTTATAGGGCGGTAGGGCAGGTTGGGAGGTTTATGCAGGTTGTATTTCGGGCTGGATGTATTCAGTTATCCGGCTTTTGAAATAGTCCGCCGTCTCTTGATCGGTACAGTACAGGTAACAGCCCTTCATCCCCCGAGTCATAAGGGTTCGATAGGTGTTTTTAATAATCAGGTCGGTCTCTTTTTTCGCCAGTGCCGGCTGTTCTTTCATCAGCTTCTTCCAGCCACGAATGGATTTGTCCCGCTTGTCCCGCTCATGCGGTGACGTCACGACCTTGCCGTCACGCACGACAAGATCCGGACCGATGATGACGCCAATGTAATCGACTTCCAGCCCCTGACAGGTATGGATACAGCCGACTTGATCGATGGAATTGTCAGCGATGATCCACAAGCTACCGTCCTGATCCAGGTTCCATTGGCGCTTGTATTGATCGCCAATGATGATGTCTGACGCTTGAGCATCCTTCTTACTGCTCCAGGGCCAGCAATAACCCGCGACAACCCTGGCCTTGTTTTCATGGTTTTTATGTTCGATGGCCGCATGCATCGATTGCGGCGAGTCGAATACCTTGAATTCATATTCATGGGTGTCGAGCATGGGGTTCGCTGTAGGGCGAATGTCGAGCGTGTCATCCAGCCACGCCAGGTAACCATCAGAGCCGCTGCAGCGAAACTGCGACGAGAGCACAAGCTCTTCAACAGTCGCGCCCTTTTCTTTGGCAAAGGCGCGAATTGCCTGCTTGCTGCCAATGTCGCTCAACGTGACACGCTGGTCTTCATCGATGAAGAAAATCGAGCATTTTGCAGAATCAATCAGCTCCTTGATTTGGTTGACGCCCAGGTTGCTGTAAAGCCCGCTTTTCTCATTCAGCCGGTGCGCCTCGTCGACGATAAGGGCGTCGTAGGCATTGGGGTCTGTATCGATAAAGGCACCGGACCCGGAAAAGAAATGAGAGAAATGGCTGCGCTTGACCGTGCCCACCAGCTTGCTTTCGTAAACCTTGCGGGGCGCCGCATTTTTGGAGACGTATTTGCTCAGCAGCTTCAGTTCGGTGAGCCTTACCAACAGGTTGATTGCCAGGACGGTCTTCCCGGTGCCTGGGCCACCCTCGATGATCAACACCTTGGGCGATGCGGCGGACGCTTCGCTTGCCGCCATCAGCGCTGATTCGAAGATCGTTTTTTGATCATCGATCAACACGAACTCAGGCTTGCCTGTCATCAACCCCGCAAGCGCCTCGGCCAACGCCTTGGAAGGGCGAATTCTTCCTTCCGAGAGCTCGTAAAGGACTTCCTTGTTGTCGCCGTAGGTGATGTGCTGCTTAAGGAAACTCCTCAACTTCGCCAGTTCTGCCGGGCCCTTGAGGAACAGCGGTGCCTTGCTGGTGTAAGGGGCGTAGTGGGCAGAGTCTATAACGCCGTCACTGACATAGTTATGGAGGTAGGCGCAGGGCCGAATCTCGATGCTTTTGTCATAGACCGCTTCGTTGAAGCCTTCCAGCAACGCTGCATAGGACCAGACTTGATAGGACGGATGAATGGTCTCAACCAACCCGCCGCCCAAGGCGGTTTTGACGATCGCGTCCTTGGTGGTCGCGCTGGCCTTGCTCCATTGCTTCAACTCGATCAACACAGCTTTTTTGGCCTGATGCTCATCGCGACCGGTAAGCAAAAAGTCGATTCGCTTTGAAGACTGCGGAATGTGCAATTCAATAGCCAAGCCAGTATCGCTCGGCAACTCTTCGTCCCTGAGCACCTTGGCCATATACATCAACGATCTCTGCCACGACATCATTTCCGAAGCGCCGACGTTCTTGCCTGTGGCCTTTTTGAAGTGCCTGAGAATGACATCTTCGATATCGTCGTTATCGGTGTCTTTGAGGAATTGCTGTTTGGTCGCCGCGTAAACGATCACAGGCAGTCCTTGGCGTTCGAAGGAGCAGATTTGATTGCAGTGATGCTGTTGGCGATATCGACTGAACATTTCGCGGAATTGATATCAGCCACGATCATTGGCAAACCGGCGAAACGCGCAGCAGGTTTCAGGCTTACCCAATGCTCGGAGGCGGCATTTAACGTGCTCACGGAATCGCTATCCCTTGCTAAAGAATGTGACCGACAAATGATGTCAGAAATCTAGAGCGGGATTGTAGGACGCTTCCTGATTTGTCGCAGGTTTTTGATGATCATCCCGGTTGCTGCCGGGCGTGAGCATCCAGTCCGACTGTGCGTGCGGCTTTCTTGAAGGGTAGGGCCGGCTATGCGTAGGGGTAGCCTATTTCGGCTGCGAATACTTCGGCCTCGGCAAAACTCAAGTCGCGATTGAGCGACTTAACCAGGCTTTCAGTCAGAACACTCTGTTCATAGATAAGCTCAACAGCCGAGAGCGGCACTTCGATTTCGTAGTACTCACTGGCGAAGTCGACATAGGCGGACGCGGGCTCGATCAGAGGTAACAGGAGCTCTGTGGACCCATCGTCAACACCGGTAGCCAGCGTGTTGCCGTGCTCCACCTTCTGCCAGCTCAAGTCCTCTGCGCCTTTTCAATAGCAGTAACTCAATTCATCCATGCTGAATGCAGGCTCATTCAGAAATGAGGCGAATGTTTCTGGCACTTGGCTTTTAACGGCGGCTGTCAGTGCCGGATCGCCTGCCAAGGACGATTCGTGAGCCAGTCCCTTGATTGCTGCGCCAAACGCTCCAAAGAGCAGAAACCAGTCATCACCCGAACCGTTTCGCATGGAGGCCATTTCCTCACCTTCATTCCAGCGTGCGTCAAAGCTGTAGTACCGGTATTCCCATTCAGGCGAAAGGATGGCGTCGAGCATTGCCAGGGCTTTCGCTCGTTGGCGCAGCGTCGCGATGTCAGGGAGGCGTGCTGGGTCCAGTCCGGTACTGCGAGGCATGAAGGCTCCGAATTCGGTCGTGTTGAAAGAGAGTTCTGAATATCACCCTGTTCAAGCCAGAGATTCTAGCGCGCCGCTATCACTTCACTACCTTGATCTTTTTCACAAAGAGCAGTGTGTCATCCGCAGCGGGCCCGGCGATGCGCTCGTTGTTGGGTTCGCTGGCAACGGTAACCTTGACGTTCTTGCCAATCATGGCCGGCAATAAGCTTGCCTCACCTTCGTCTTCGGCAGAGAACCAGTCTCCGCAATTGCCATCGCAATAGGCGCTAAATCGTCGACCGTCATTGACCAGCACAGTAATGCTGTAGTCATCGATGCCGCCGCCAGTAATCAATGCACCCTGCAAGGTCTCCGGTTTGGTCAGTTTGAAATGGCAGTAGCCCGGCGTGTTCGCGTCATCGCCTAGAAGACCACATCCGCGTTCGACTTCGCTGTTGATCATCGCGCAGCTGTTGGCCACGTTGCATGGCGGTCGGGTGGCAGGGGATACGTTGAGGCACTGCTTGGCCAGCATCTCGGCGCGCTTCTGGCCGATGGCTTCGGCGCAGGTTTTGTCTGCGGCATTGGCTTGGAATGCGAATAGTAGGGTGATGAGAAATGAGAGGGCCAGGCTTTTTGTGTGCATGGATTGTCCAGTAGCTGGTGAGGGTGGCGGTATGGCAGTGTCAGGGACGAGAGATTCTAGCGAAGTCTTGCAGACCGCAGCAGGTCTCACATCGGCCAATCCATCTTGCTCAGCCCTTCTTCTTGTTAAGGCTCTTCAACCGCTGACTAGCTCGCTGGACCGCAGCAATGTTCTCCGGCCGGTTCATGCGTCGCCATTTTCGAATGTCTTCCTTGTTGCGTCCGCAGCTGACTCACAGGTCGCCGCTGAGTTGGCAGACGGATGTGCAGGGGTTTTCGATGTCTTTGGCCATTGCTCAATGCCTCGGTGCCGGGCGTTCGATGTCGTCCTGGCTTTGCTCATGTTCTCGGAGTGGCAGGCACAAAAAGTACGGCCGTAGGCGTTTTTTTTTGAGATTTGGTAGGCCGGGGTAATCTGAATCAGTATAATAAACTATTGATCTTTATTGAGTTTATAAATTTTATTTTTGCGGTGGAATACTGTTTGGAATACCGGTCCGCCTCTAACATTGAAAGGCTTAATTCGGCTGTTTCGATGAGGCGTTGCTCAATAGGTGACTCCGTGTTGGCAGTTTCAACTACATTCCCGTCCGTCGCGTTTTTATGTTTACTCGGCTCCCGGAGCGCCTTGGTCCACTGAAAAGGGCTTACGTGAGATCGGCCAAGCAACGGTTGATATCACCGAATTTCGCCACTCCTTGTCTTTCATCTATGGTTTACGAAGGTACTCGTGATGTTGGCGATCAAAGCAGCCATTGCAGCGATACTTATCACGGCAACTGCCAAGCTAATCTTAATGATCATTAGAAGCGTAGCTGAGTACAAAGCGATGGTCGCGGCGTGCACCGCACCCGCAATTTTGAGTTTTAACATTTGAGTGAAGCCCGTGGCAGTGAAGGGTATCAGCGAGCGCCTCGGCCTGCACGGGACCAGTCCGAGTATCGCACTAGCCCTCGGAACGCCATCAGCCGGAGCAGCGGCCCACCAAAAAATATGATGCCTAGCAGTGCCCATAGAAGGTACCACTTGGCCGGCGTAATTGACGGGGGCAGGATCGGGAGCATGCCGGTGTGCGGTATAGCTCGGCGCTTGCTCGCCCTCCAATTTCAAATAATGGGTCGTCTCGCCACCAGGATCGTTTTGAGCCCTCAATGTCGCCGACAGCATAGCGTTCTCATGAGTCAGATGTTCCACGCGATGGCTCAAAAACTGTAAGCGCTCTACCAGGGTCGTCCGCTCAACAACCACGCGCTTGGCTTCGCCAATGACTGTCCCAGCGCGGACGGAGTGGTGAATGCTTGGTCTGCGTACTTGTCCAGCAGCAACACGTCCTTGTCGTGGCCCAGTGCCGTATAGAAAACGCGGCCGCTGGAGAGTAGCGCGGCTGCAACTTTATGCGAGTCACCAATGGCTGCCAGGCCGCCGCCACCGCCTCGCGTGATGGCAGGATCACGGCAGACCTCAAGCAAGTCTTCAATGAATCGGCTCGGCTGCATGAAGTTGGTTTCTACGTGCTTGCAGTTGCCGATCTCTGGCGTGTCTGCGGCTGTATTGGTCAGGTCTTGCCAAGCGGTACCCGTCGCAAGGAACGCCATCGCACCTAGGCCATGTTTGGCGACTGCGGCTTCGACAGTCATTCGGGGCTGCTGCCGGACTAGCGGAGCAAGCGCCCTTTAACCTGTCCGCCGGTCTGAGAAGCGTCACTTTGAGACCAATTGCCTACCATATCCCCCACCAGAATCACCTCGTGGGTAGTCCGGAAGGCCTCGTAGGGCTTGATACGTAAGGTACCGTGCAGAACCACCGGGTCGCTATCGCAGATGCTGGCATACGGCTGCAACTCGAAGCGGATGGAGGCTTCACCCAGCCCACCCAACCGACCGTAGATCTTCGAAGCGCGGGTTTCTCCAGGCTTCTTCCAATAGTGCACCTCTGAGGCGATGCCTTTCACGGTCACTGAGCCAGTGGGCGCCGTAATCTTCAACAGGTTGCTGAGGGACTCGGGCGTCAGCGCAGGGAGTATCGTGGGAGCTACAGCAGGACGCACTTCAGTAACATCATTCATTGCAACCAGCCCAAGTTTCGAGGATACGACAGTGAATAGCGGAGAGAGCTCACGACAGTTCCAGGCTCTGTCCATGCCATTGCCAACTGAGCGTCAACGGCACACATGTGTTGGGCAGTTAATCCCTGAGGGGCGCAATGTTCTGAAGGTCCCCGCTCATTGCAATATCGTAGGCAGTCGCGAGGTTAGCGATCTGGAGCCCGAGGGACTTCCTGAGTGTCGCCAGTGCATCACTAAAATGCAGCCACTCGGGATCGCCCGAATTGCATCGTAGCGTCTTCAGGTCGACTGATTCCACGGCGTTGAAAAATATGAGTATCGTCTTGGTCAAGGACAGCAAGACTCCATCAAGCGGCGTTCCATCAAGAAGTTCGCCCCGAATGGCAGCGAATCGTGAACGAAGCTCATCAAGCGACTGTCGGACACGGTCGGGAAACTCGGCGTCGAACGTGACCCACAACGATCGACGATCCTCCATGGAGGCAATGATTTTCTTCGCAATTTGCGGCTCCATGCGTCCGGATTGGAGCAAGGCAAGACTGCGCGAATATCCTTCGGTGCGAACCTCAGATACCATGGCTTCATGGTCGGCTTTCCACTTTCGGAGTTG
Source organism: Pseudomonas viridiflava (assembly GCF_900589395.1). Lineage (GTDB taxonomy): Bacteria > Pseudomonadota > Gammaproteobacteria > Pseudomonadales > Pseudomonadaceae > Aquipseudomonas. Next base: position 3,500 of record NZ_UUIS01000048.1, on the reverse strand, counting down.
ATCGTCGGTGTGCTCGGACTCGTCGCTATCGACGATGACTCCACACTCTCTACAAAGCCAAATACCGTTCGCGATGGACTTTCGCTCTGCGGAGATTTGCGTGGACTTATAGCGGGGCCCCAGTTCGGAAGCCGCATGAATATGCGCGGCGTGGCCGGAGGTCAGGGCTTTGGTCTGCTCTGAATGCGGTCCGACCGTTAGCTTGAGGCAACGTGGACTAGAGCAAAAGTATGCGGCCCGGCGAGCAAGAGCTGTTTTCGTGGCTGCGCTGAAGTTGTCCCTGTTGGTCACCGCCTACCTCCCTGTGTTATCTGGCGTCTTCCTCCGAAGAATATCACTTGGCCATTATTAAATCTTCAGAGAACTTCGCGGCCTGTGCTCCTAACGCTGGATCAAGTACCCGACCAACGATACGCGCCTGATTATCAAGGCAACGAGCGAAGGGCGGGAGTCGGTCCTCCGATCGGGATTTGCGTTCAGAAAGGCTTAGGTCATGTTGCTCGATTTACGCCAGCCCGACGAGTTCTGAGGAGCTGTTCGCGGAGACCCAACTCGAGCGCAGCGGTAAGGTGATGCAGACGATGGATGCCATCAATGCACGATGGGTAAGAGGCAGGCTCCGCCTCGCAATCGTACCTCCCGAGTCTGACTGGGGAATGCGCCCCCGAGTTGATGAGCCGGAGTTTACGACGCGCCTGGATCAGCTGTGGAGCGTCAATTGAAGGTGATGGCGTCTCGAACCTCCCTATACTGCTCGGTCCCAAAGCTGCCACGGCGATTCGTGAGCGACCATTCAGAAAGCGTTGCACAAGGACATTGAAATGCACGAGGAAGCCGCTGAAATAAAGGCAAAACTGCTCGTAGAAATAAAGAAGGATCGTAGCTCTATCAACGAGCAGATTGGCCGAATAAAGACAGCGCTTGACGCTCCGACTGTTCCTGATGATGACGATTGTCGTACTCAAGAACAGCGATATCGCAAGCGTGCGCTAGAGTACTTTCTCCAGAAGAACGAGGCTGCGGCGGCCGAAATAGACGAGTACATCAAGGTTCAACTCGACAACGCTTCACTCAGTCTTGCGTTTCAATGGAGGCCTGAGGCCAAGAGGATGTTTGGCCCTGGGTCACTCATGGGCTTTAGTCCGCCGAGCCTCTTTGACGCTCTCACTTATAGCTATCGGTTCCGTAATCGGCGAGCCCGAAACTTCGATCCCGATCTCCTGGAGGAAATCGATTTTCGCTTCCTGTCACTGCCTGTACCTGTGTACCGCGAGAATATCGAACAGATCCGGGCGTACTACAAGAACCGGGAGGTGACCGATGACTACTATCAGGTAGCCGAGTGGTACATCAAGGAGAGCATCATTCCAAGGTTCTCGGAGGCCGGTCGCACCGACATTCATGTTGTCGGCAAGGGCGATCTCGTAGAGCACATCGTCGAGCGCTTCAAACAACGCGATTACATTTCGTTGTCGTTCATCTTGCCGTCGTTCATCGAAGGGACCTTTCACGACATCTGCCAGACGCTTGGCCTGAAGGAGTCGATGAGTGAGAGAGCTGCTCTCAATCAAGTACTCCAGACGATCCAGCAGCACACCGATGCTATTGGCATGGAGTACCTCCTATTCATCATGCCGATTCGTCGCAATCGCATCGCCCATGGTCGGGATCTCTACGCTAGCTATCGGGAGGTCGCAGTGAGCTTCATGCTCGATCTTGATCTCCTAATGATGGTAGCCAAACACCGTGATCTTCCGTTGAACGGTCTCCTAGATGTGCTTCGGCAGCCGACTGTTAAGAGGGTTAAGAAGATCTTCATCATGGGAATCGAACAGCATCACGCCCGGCTCGAATCCGAATGCAGGGAGTTGGGTGCGTGGATCAACACGGATGAGTTCTGGAGCCAACTGGATAAGCAACTCACACAAGCGGATGTCAAGGCCAATGAAACCCAACGCTTCGTGTGCAAGCTCGAATATCATTCGGTGTTGTTCGGCGATGATGACGTCGCTTCGCAGATCAAGGCGCGTGGCAAGGAGTTCCTACGATGCACCTTGCCCGCTGCACGCCAGCGACTGGCGGAGAATGCTGAAAAAAGCGCCCGCATGCTCGAGTTGCTCAAATCGACGCTTGCTGATCACGACTGAACCTCACCGTCATTACTTAATGAGATGGTCACCCTCACCGACACCCTGCAAGGCCTACGCTTTCGCAGGGTGTTTTTACTGCCCCCCTTTTAGATTTTTAAGCCTTTCCCCTACAAAACAACTGGTTCTGAGTGGAATCTTTACCGATCGTTTGGGAGTTGAAGCCAGGAGAGGCAAGTTGGTTTGTGATGACCTCGCCTGCTGCAAAGCGAGCGGTGAGTGGATTGACCGCTGAACGAGCCCCATGAAAGACAGGACACCGTTCCCCCCTTAAGATAAGGGATAGGCAAACGGGTATGTTTATGACTAACAGCAATGATAAGGGTGGCGAGCTGCTCGGTCAGGAGCGCCGGCGCCGCTGGAGCACCGACCAGAAGCTGGCCATGGTTCGCGAGAGCCTTGAACCGGGACAAAGCGTGTCCGTGGTGGCCCGACGCAACGGCATCAATGCCAACCAGTTGTTCCTGTGGCGCAAGCTGTACCAGGACGGAAGCCTGTCGGCGGTCAGCGCTGGCGAATCCGTGGTGCCCGCTTCGGAACTGAGCGATGCGCTCAAGCAGATTCGTGAATTGCAGCGGATGCTGGGCAAGAAAACGATGGAAGCGGAAATCCTCAAAGAGGCCGTAGAGATCGCCCGGTCGCGAAAATGGATTGCGCACTCACCCTTGTTGCCGGGGGACGACCAGTGAAGCTGGTCAGCAAATGTCTCGGTGTGGCGCGCTCGCAATTAACGGTTCGGACCAAGCAATCGCTATCGCCCAGAGTACGGCGAAGCAGGCCTGTGAATGACGCTGAGTTGGTAGTGGAAATTCAGCAACAGGTCAGCGAGCTGCCCAGCTATGGCTACCGTCGCGTCTGGGGATTACTGCGTCGTGCACGAGAAAAGCAACGACTCCCTGCGATCAATGTAAAGCGGGTTTACCGGGTCATGCGTGATCACAACCTGCTGCTTGAGCGCCGGATCAAACAGCCCGGCGTGCCGCGTCGGCACGAAGGCCGTATCGCCGTGAAAACCAGCGATACGCGTTGGTGCTCGGACGGCTTTGAGTTCCGCTGCGAGGACGGCGCCAAACTGAGCGTAACCTTCGCCCTGGACTGCTGTGACCGTGAAGCCATCGGCTGGGTCGCGAGCCCAACCGGATACAGCGGCGATGATATCCGCGACTTGATGCTTGAAAGCGTGGAGAAGCGTTTTGGTGATCAACTGCCCACCACGCCAGTTCAATGGTAAGCGCTCCATGAACCCCACATTCCAAGCGCTTATCTGATGCTCGATGCTGTGCTCCCGATTCTCTCAGGAGCCCGTTCGCCATGATGCGACCCGACGCCAAAGTCGAAAAAGTCTATCTCTAC
>NZ_UUIS01000050.1 GCF_900589395.1 Pseudomonas viridiflava | reverse complement strand
GAATAGGAACGGCCCGTCTTCCCTGGCTGCCTTTCGGCATTCAGCCCACAGCGCGACAATGCGGTCGATGTCGGCTTGGGTATCGACCGGAATGACTTCCAGCGCCTGATCCTGACGCAGGTCCATCGGCATGTTGGAACGCAGGCTCATGAAGCCGCTGTGCATCTGGGCGCAGGCAGAACGCGCTTGGGCACGTGCAGAGATATCACGCGGCCAAAGGTCGACATCCGGGAAACGCTCGACCAGGTACTCACAGATCGCCAGCGAATCGATGATGGTGCCGTGCTCGCACTGCAGCGCAGGCACTTTGCCGGTAGGCGAATACTTGAGGATGTTCTCGCGGGTGTCAGGCAGGTTAAGACGGATGACCTGATCGGTGAACGGCGCGCCGGTCATCTCCAGCACCAGCCAGGGACGCAGCGACCAGGAGGAATAGC
>NZ_UUIS01000051.1 GCF_900589395.1 Pseudomonas viridiflava | reverse complement strand
GCATACCCACGCGGAGCATGGGCACGATAGCGTTCTTCAGAGCACGTTACGCTTGCGATCCACCGGACAACTATCGTTCCTCACGCTCCAGCGTGGAATGCCTTTCGTGACGCTCTGCGTCATGGATGTGCGCCGCGCCGCTTAATCAAGAGCGGACGCCGAGCATGGGTACGAGGGTGTGCCCCCCATCAGCGCACCACGGCGCTGCGGTTCTGTTCCGGTGTCAGCCCAGTCCAGCGTTTGAAGGCGCGGCTCAGGCTGTCGGTGTCGGCGAAACCCAGCAGGTAGGCGACTTCGCTCAACGAGCTGTGCGGGTCGCTCATGTGCATCAGCGCCAGGTTCTGGCGGCACTGACTGAGCAGCAAATCATAGCGACAGCC
>NZ_UUIS01000052.1 GCF_900589395.1 Pseudomonas viridiflava | reverse complement strand
CCAATACCAAAAACAAAAGACCAAGCAACGTAAACTGAGAACCAATGTCTGCCGTTGGGTCGACGAATTGAGGCAAGAACGCGGTAAAAATCAGGATGGCTTTGGGGTTGCCTGCGGCAACTAGGAATTCCTGCCTTGCCAGCGCGCATAGACCTATCGGGGCGTTTTTTGACTCAGCTTCTGCTTGCGGTGCAGCTCTCCTCAACTGGTATGCCAAGTAAAAAAGATATGCCGCACCAACTATTTTGATCCCATAGAAGATTAGCTCTGAAGTTTGT
>NZ_UUIS01000053.1 GCF_900589395.1 Pseudomonas viridiflava | reverse complement strand
TTCATGACGTGCCACTGGTGCTCGTTGGCCTGCGCGGTGATCGCAGCCTGCGGCGCGTGGAGCAATTGTCCGGTCGAACCCTGAGCCTGGCCACCGGCAGCGCTGCGGACGAAGCCCTGCATCAGGTCAATCGGCAACTGGAACCGCGCAAGCTGCCGCCAGTGAAGATCGAATGGGTTGATCCCAGCCTTGCCGTCGAAGACGTGCTGGAGATGGTCCAGGCTGGCATCTACCCGATGACGCTGGTCGAGCAGCCGATTGCCGAGCGCTGGGCCGGGGTCATGCC
>NZ_UUIS01000087.1 GCF_900589395.1 Pseudomonas viridiflava | reverse complement strand
CCCACGGGCCATCTGGTAACCCGGCGCGACCAGGCCAAACAGGCTGCCATTCCAGGAGGCGCACTCACCAATCGCGTAGATGTGCGGGTCGCAACTCAAGCACTCATCGTTGATCACCACGCCACCGCGCGGGCCAATCTCCAGGCCGGCCTGGCGGGCCAGGGCATCCTGGGCACGGATACCGGCGGAGAACACAATCAGGTCGGTTTCGAGGAATTCGTCATTGGCGAAGTTCATGCGATAGCGGTACTGCTCACCCGCGCTGATCGACTGGGTGG
>NZ_UUIS01000054.1 GCF_900589395.1 Pseudomonas viridiflava | reverse complement strand
CACTGGCCGTGAAAACGTTTACCTGAACGCAGCCGTGCTGGGCCTGACCCATGACGAAGTCGATGAGCGATTCGACGCCATTGCAGGCTTTGCCGACATCGGCGAGTTCCTCGATCAGCCCGTCAAGCCTACTCCAGCGGCATGGCAGTACGCCTGGCGTTCGCGGTGCAGGCTCAGGTCGAGCCAGAGATCCTGGTTGTCGACGAGGCCTTGTCCGTTGGCGATGCGCGCTTCCAGGCCAAATGCTTCGAGCGCCAGCGACAGCTGAAGGAAAACGGCACCAGCATCCTGCTGGTCACGCACTCCAGCGAACAGGTTGTCACCCAC
>NZ_UUIS01000055.1 GCF_900589395.1 Pseudomonas viridiflava | reverse complement strand
CGCAACTGATGAACTGGTTCTCGGTGGCCTGCGAGCTGCACCGCGACTGGCGCAACGACATTGAAGGGCTGGGCAACCTGCTGTCGCAGCGGATTCCCAACTACCGCAACCTGATGAATGGCTACGCGGCGCTGACCGCGCGGTAAGCGGGCCGCCCTGTGCAGGAGCGGTAAAAAGCCAGGGCCCGCATGATGCGGGCCCTGGCTTTTTCATGTCGACATTAAACGCGATCAGAACACGTTGATCGGGTAGTCGATGAAGATACGCGTTTCGTTGCCTTCGCTGTTATAGGCACTGGCGTTGTCCGACACCCGCAGGAACGAGTTGCGCAGGCGCAGCGACAGGTCCTTGGCCGGGCCGCTGCGGACCACGTAGCTCAGCTGGCTGAAGATTTCGCGCTCGGTGCCATTGCCACGGTTGGTGCCGTCATCAATGTGGGTGCCGCGCACGTAGGCGGTCTTGTAGCTCAAGCCGGGCAGCACCAGGCCGGACAGGTCGATGTCGTAGCCCACTTGCCAGGAGCGCTCGTCCTTGGCGTTGAAGTCCGACCAGAACGAGTTGGCCAGGTAGATGGCGTTGCCGCCATCACTGTAGCCGCCGGCGCTCTGGTAGAACCCGTAGTTGTAACCGGTGTCGCCGCTGCTGCGCTGGTGCGCCAGGGTGAACTTGTGAATGCCCACCGCCCAGGTCGCCGCCAGGCTCCAGATCTTGTTGTCGCGCTCGCCGGCTGCCGCATCGGCCGAGAAGTCGCGATCCAGCTTGGTGTTGTAGCCGTTGAAGTCAAAGGTCAGCGACTGCTCCGAAGGCAGGGCGAACACGTAGTTCAGGTTGACGTACTGCTTCTTGAACACGTCTTCGTTGTCCGAGGCGTAGGCCGCGGCGCTGAAGGCGTCGTTGAACTTGTAGCTGGCACCGTAGACATTGATGCTTTTCAGGCCGCCGCTGTCGTGGCCGGTGGCGCTCTTGCGCACCTGGCTGGTGAAACGGCCAGCCACCACTTCAAGGTTTTCGATTTCTTTGGAGCTGATGTACGTGCCGGTGAAGCTTTCCGGCAGCAGACGACCGTTGTCGTAGCTGAGCACCGGCAGTTGCGGCATCTGGTCGCCGTACCTGATCACGGTGTTGGAGAAGCGGGCCTTGACTGCCCCGCCTGCGCGAGCCAGGTCATCGGCGGCCTGGCCGCTGTCGCCCTGCTTGAAGAAATCGATGCCGCCGGCACCGCTCTTGCCCCGGCCGCCATCCAGGCGTACGCCGTACAAGGCAAAGGCATCGACGCCCACGCCGACGGTGCCCTGGGTGAAACCGGAGGTGAAATTGCCCATGAAGGCCTGGCCCCACTCGGCCTTGTCCTGGTTGCCGTTCTTGTAGTCACGGCTGATGTAGGCGTTGCGCACATTCAGGGTCAGGTGGCTGTCTTCGACGAAGCCTTTGGATTCGGCCTGGCTTTGCGCCATGGCCTGGGTGGCGCTGAATACGCCCAGCGCCAGAACGCCCATACGTTTGTTAAGCATTGTTGTTTTCCTTTGACGAATGATTAACGCACTGGGACCCGCAGCTCTTGGGTCACCCGTGAGGCGATATGCACATGCGCATGGCAGGGCATAAAGGCCGAACGAAATCATCGCAGTGGTCTACTGATGCACGTACGCGGCGCGTGGCCACAGGCGTTGGGGGCGAATCCTAGTCGCGCCCCCAGGGGGTGTCAAACAGGCAAAGCCCTGGGCCAGGGCCCTGTCAGGCTGGCACAGGGCTTTCAGTCTTCGATGATCGTGACCAGCGCCTGCAGTTCTGCTTCGCTGAACAGCCCCCGCGGATAGCGCTGGATCAGCATTGCTCGGGTGTCGGGACGAGGCCTGGGAAGGCGGGTTCTGCGCAGCCAGTCAGCCATGATGATGCGAGCCTCGCTACTGACGGACAGACCCCGTGGAGCGTTCGGGATAATACCTGCGTTCATAGTGGGACAACCTCTTGTCATGAGGGAGCCGACTGTACCGCCTGCGTGTTACAGGCAGGCGAGACAATCGGCTGACTACCCAGAAATGGACGCCCGGATTAGTGCTACAAAGCGTTACCGAAAAAAAGCCCATCCGTAGATGGGCTATTAGCCAGCAAGAACAGGACCAACCTGGGCAGGCCTCAGTCCTGCTCGACCCGGCAGGCCGGCTGCTGTTGGGTCAGGCAGTGAATATTGCCTCCGCCCAGCAGCAATTCACGCCCAGGGACCATGACCACCAGGTGTTCCGGGAATACCCGCTGCAGGATCTGCCGCGCGGTTTCGTCCAGCGGGTCGTCGAAGGACGGCGCGATGATGCCGCCGTTGACGATCAGAAAGTTCACGTAGGAGCCGGCCAGGCGCACAGAAGGGTCGCGTTCCTGGCTGCCGTGCACCTTGTCGACGCCGGCGCACTCCTCAGCGGTGGCATACAGCGGGCCGGGAATCGGCATCTTGTGCACGATCAACGCCCGGCCCTGGGCATCGCGGGTGTTTTCCAGTACCTGCAAGGCGGCCTGGCAGCGCGGGTAGTTGGGGTCCTGTGGGTCGTCGGTCCAGGCCAGCAGCACTTCGCCGGGGCGCACGTAGCAGCAGAAGTTATCCACATGCCCGTCGGTTTCGTCGTTGTACAAGCCCTCCGGCAGCCAGATGACCTTGTCGACCGCCAGGGTGTCGCTGAGCACCGCTTCGATCTGCTCGCGGTTCAGGTGCGGGTTACGGTTGCGGTTGAGCAGGCACTCTTCGGTGGTGATCAGGGTGCCTTCGCCGTCGACATGAATCGAACCGCCTTCCAGTACGAAGCCTGGCGTGGCATAGCGCGCCGTGCGCTCCATGCCGAGAATCTTGCCGGCCACCTGGGCGTCGCGGTTCCAGGGGAAGTACAGGCCGCCATCAAAACCGCCCCAGGCGTTGAAGTCCCAGTCCACGCCGCGCACCTGGCCGTGGTGGTCGATGACGAAGGTCGGACCGGTGTCGCGCACCCAGGCATCATCGTTACTGATCTCCACAACCCGGATATTCGGCGCGTCCAGGCACGCCAGGGCGTTGTCGTACTGGGCGGCAGACACCCCGACGGTGACCGGCTCGAAGCGGGCGATGGCATGGGCCAGTTCGGCATGCGCCGCCTGCACCGGCTTGGCGCCCAGGCGCCAGTTGTCGGGCCGCTCGGGCCAGAGCATCCAGACCTGGGTCTGCGGCGCCCATTCGGCCGGCATATGAAAGCCATCGGCGCGCGGTGTGCTGGTGAGGGTGGTCATGGCTGTCAGGGCTCCGGTAAGCGGGCGAGAACGGTGGACCATCATGACAGACAGGCCATGACGATTTGAAAAGCGTGTTATAGCCGATAATAATCGGTATTTGAAGCGTTCTGCATTTTTATCGCTTCAATAATCGGCATTTATCCAGATATAAATCCATGAAATAGGGTGTCTACCTGGGCGCGCGACGGCCGGGCTTTATTCCAGCTCGCGCAGCACCTTGGACACGCTGTCGACGAAGAAGTCCACGCTCTGCACCGTGGTGCACATCGGCGGCTTGATCTTGAGGATGTTCAGGTAATCGCCGGTCGGCTGCATGAAGATGCCCAGCTCACGCAGGCGCTCGCACAGGTAGGCGGTCTCCTCGCTGGCCGGTTCCAGGGTCTGGCGGTCGCGCACCAGTTCGACGCCCAGGTAGAACCCCATGCCATGTACCGCGCCCACCAGCGGATGTTTATCGGCCAGCGCCTCAAGGCGCGCCTTGAAGTGGCCACCGACGATGCGGGCGTTGTCCCACAGTTTTTCCTGCTCCATGACGTCCAGCACCGCCAGGCCGATGCGGCAACTGACCGGGCTGCCACCGGAGGACGAAAAGAAATAGCCCTCGGCCTCCAGCGCCTCGGCGATCTCACGCCGGGTGATCACCGCGCCCAGCGGATGGCCGTTACCCATGCCCTTGGCCAGGGTAATGATGTCCGGCACCACGCCCTGCTCTTCGAAGCCCCAGAAATAGTCGCCCAGGCGGCCATAGCCAACCTGCACCTCGTCGGCGATGCACACCCCGCCGCGCGCGCGAACCTGGCCATACACCTCTTGCAGGTAGCCCGGCGGCAGGGAAATGCCCCCGGCATTGCCGTACACCGGCTCGCAGATAAACCCGGCCACCTGCCGGCCCTGTGCGTCCAGCGTGGCCAGGGTTTCATCGACATGCCGAACATAGTCAGCGGTGCTGCCGGGCCCGCGAAACGGCCCGCGATAGGTGTTGGGCGCGGTCACCGGGTGCACCCAGTCGGGCCGGGTGGTCAGCGCTTGCGGGTTGTCGGCGATGGAGGTGGAAATCGCATCGGTGGCCACCGACCAGCCGTGGTAGGCCTCCAGCACGCTGAGCATGTCGCGCCCGCCGCTGAAGGCCCAGGCCAGGCGGATCGCCAGGTCATTGGCCTCGGTACCGCTGTTGACCAGAAACACCCGGTCCATGCCGGCCGGGGCGCGTTCGAGCAGGCGCTCGGAAAACTCGGCAATGGCCGCGTAGTGAAAGCGCGAATTGGTGTTCAGCAGCGACCATTGGCGGGCGGCTTCACGGGCCATGCGCGGATGGCCGTGGCCAAGCACCGCCACGTTGTTGAGCATGTCGAGGTACGAGCGGCCCTGCATGTCGATCAGGTGGTTGCGCCAGCCGCGCTCGATCTGTGGCGGCGCCTGGTAATAGTGCTTCTGCGAACGGGCAAAACTGGCGTCGCGTCGCGCCAGCAGCGCGGCCGCGTCCTGCAGCGCCGGGGCATTGCAATCGAAGCCCAGCAAGGCTGCCGGCGACGGCGACAATTGCTGCCAGGCCGCCGCCCAGGCCGGCGTGGTGAACAACGGCGGGGTCACACCGGCCTCGCTGCACAGTTGCAACAGCAACACGCCGTCGCTGACCCCCAGTACCTGCCCTGCCGCCAACGGGCAACCGGACGGCAGGTCGCAGGCCACGCCCCACAGCTTGAGGCTGAAGGTTTCGCCGACCAGCACCTGCGCGGCATCGGCGGTCTGGCGCAGGGTGGCGGTAAACGGCACATGCACCACCGTGTCCGGCGGCAGGTGCAACTCGACGTGCAGCGCGCAGGTGTCGGGCTCGCGGCTGCAATCGGGCAGCGTGCGCGACAGGCGGAACTCACCGTAGCGGCTGGCGGCCAGGCCGGTCTGCCGGGCGGTCTGCGCCAGCAGGCGTTCGTCGATGCCGTCCTGTTCCCAGTTGCCGGCCTCGAAATGCTCGCTGAGCACGCCCAGGTCCACCGTGCAGAAACCGCGTCCGGCCAGGCCGGGCAACAACGGACGCCAGGCGGGCTGGGCCTTGGGCGCGGCGTCCAGGCCCAGGGCATGCAGGATCGCGGCTTCCATCAGTGCCATCGGCACCGAGGTGGCTACATCGAAAATGGCCCACTCACCGTCCAGGTTGGCCTGGATGTAGGCATTGCCCGGCTCGACGCTGACCTGCTGCTCGCTGCTGAGCACCAGCACCGTGGCGCGGGCGACGATCAGTGGCCACAGCGCCTGGAGTTCTTCGAGGCGCAGCGGGTTGATGGCGTGGTAGGCGCGGATGGCTGGCAGGATGTACAACGGGTCGCCGCCGGCATGGTGCAGCAAGGCGGCGCAGGTCACCGACAGGTCGGCCACCCGCCAGGTGGCCAGCAGGTCACCGAAGTCGATCAGCCCCTGCAAGTGCCAGGCGCATTGCGGGCTGCGGGCCCACACCACGTTGTGCTCGGTGATGTCGAGGTGCACCGCTTGCAACGGCAAGGCCGCAATCAACGGTACCAGGCGCTGGCGGGCCTGCTCGACGGCTTCGTGCAGGCAGGCGCGTTCATCGGTGTCGTCGATAACCGGAAGCAAGTGGCGGGCCAGCGCATTGGCGTGGCGTGGGTCCCATTGCAGCACCCGTTCAAGGCCCGGATGCGTGAAGTCCTCCAACGCCCGGTCGACCCGCGCGCACAGCTCGCCCAGGGCGACCACCACGTCATGGCCCAGGTAGCCGGCATGCCCCAGCGACTGGCCATCGATGAACGTCAATAGCCGGGCATGCACGGCCTGCCCGTCCAGGTTCAGCGACAACAGGTTGTTGCCATTGCCGGCGCTGACCACCTCAGGCACGCAGATGCCCGGCTGGCCCGCCAGGTGCTGCAAGGCAGCATGCTGGGCGTCCAGCTCCAGCGGGCTGTAGTCGCCGTGACAGATTTTCAGCACATAGCGCCGCTCGCCGGTGTCGAGCAGCAGGTTGCAGTCCTGCTGGCTGCCCAGCACCTTGAGCGTGCCGCTGAGCCCGTAATGCTGCGCCAGCAGCATCCGGGCCTGGTCGAGACTGACGTGCGGGCAAGGCAGGCTGGAGCGGCGAATCAGGGTGGCGAGCGGCATGGAAAACCTCAGGAAATGAGTGCTGGAGCAGACCGGCATTTGAAGGTGCAATCGCAGCACTATAGGACGCAGCAGGCCATGAGCCCAAATCGCAATGTTTTGACGACGACGGATAACCGGCACGCAGGCGGCCAGCCATCGAATAATTTCATTACGGCTACCGCTCGTCTTGGCTGATCCTGCTTGCGCCAAAGGGGATCGCGCTATGCTGTGGCGAATGTCCACCCCCCTATTGTTCACAAGGAAAAGGTCCATCCATGCGCATTCTCGTTACCGGCGGTGCAGGTTTTATCGGCTCGGCACTGATCCGGCACCTGATCCAGCACACCGCCCATGAAGTGTTGAACCTCGACAAACTGACCTACGCGGGCAACCTCGAATCGCTGGCCGGCATCGCTGGCGACACCCGCTACGAGTTCGTGCAGGCCGACATCGCCGACCAGGCCGCCGTCAGCGCCGTACTGGCGCGCTTTGCACCGCACGCCATCATGCACCTGGCGGCCGAATCCCACGTCGATCGCTCCATCGACGGCCCGGCCGAGTTCATCCACACCAACATCGTCGGCACCTACAGCCTGCTGGAGGCCACTCGTGGCTACTGGCTGAACCTGCCGGCGGCCGAGCGCGAGGCGTTTCGCTTCCACCACATCTCCACCGACGAGGTGTACGGCGATCTGCACGGTGTCGACGACCTGTTCACCGAAACCACGTCCTACGCGCCCAGCTCGCCCTACTCCGCCAGCAAGGCGGCGTCCGACCACCTGGTGCGTGCCTGGCAGCGCACCTATGGGCTGCCGGTGATCGTCACCAACTGCTCGAACAATTACGGTCCGTTCCATTTCCCGGAAAAACTGATTCCGCTGATCATCCTCAATGCGCTGGCGGGCAAGCCGCTGCCGGTGTATGGCGACGGCCTGCAGGTGCGCGACTGGTTGTACGTCGAAGACCATGCCCGGGCGCTGCTCAAGGTGGTCACCGAAGGCGCGGTGGGCGAGACCTACAACATCGGCGGCCATAACGAGCAGAAGAACATCGACGTGGTGCGCGGCATCTGCGCGCTGCTTGAAGAGCTGGCGCCACAGCGCCCGGCCGGCGTGGCCCGCTACAGCGACCTAATCACCCACGTGGTCGACCGTCCAGGCCACGACCAGCGCTATGCCATCGACGCCGGCAAGATCGAGCGCGAGCTGGGCTGGACACCTGAAGAAACCTTTGCAACCGGCCTGCGCAAGACCGTGCAGTGGTACCTGGACAACCTGGAGTGGTGCCGCCGGGTCCAGGACGGCAGCTATCAAGGCCAACGACTGGGCTTTACCGAACACAAGGATCTGATTGCATGACAAAAGGGATTGTTCTGGCCGGAGGTTCCGGCACCCGCTTGCACCCTATTACCCTGGGCATTTCCAAGCAGTTGTTGCCGGTCTACGACAAACCGATGATCTATTACCCGATCTCGGTGCTGATGCTGGCCGGCATCCAGGACATCCTGGTGATTTCCACCCCGCAGGACCTGCCGCACTACCGGCGACTGCTGGGCGACGGCCGCCAGTTCGGCGTCAACTTCCACTATGCCGAACAACCCCGCCCCGAAGGACTGGCGCAGGCGTTCCTGATCGGCGAGTCGTTCATCGGCACCGATTCGGTGTGCCTGATCCTGGGCGACAACATCTTTCACGGCCAGCACTTCAGCGAACAACTGCGCCAGGCGGCGGACCGGACCGAAGGCGCCACGGTGTTCGGCTACTGGGTCAAGGACCCGGAGCGCTTCGGCGTGGTCGACTTCGACGCCCAGGGCCGGGCCCTGTCGATTGAAGAAAAGCCCGCCGCGCCCAAGTCCAGCTACGCCGTCACCGGCCTGTATTTCTACGACAACGAGGTGATCCGTATCGCCCGGGACGTCAAGCCGTCACCTCGTGGCGAGCTTGAGATCACCGACGTCAACAATGCCTACCTGCAACGCGGCACCTTGCGCGTCGAGCGTTTCGGTCGCGGCTTCGCCTGGCTCGACACCGGCACCCATGACAGCCTGCTCGATGCGTCGGCCTATGTGCAGACCATCGAACATCGCCAGGGTCTGCAGGTCGCATGCCTTGAAGAAATCGCTTACCAGAACGGCTGGATCGACCGCGACCAGTTGCTCGAACGCGCCGGATACTTCGGCAAGACCGGCTACGGCCGCTACCTGTTCAAGATTGCAGGGGAAAACCCGTGAATGTCATTGCCACCCAGTTGCCCGAAGTCCTCATCATCGAACCCAAGGTGTTCGGTGACGAGCGGGGCTTGTTCTACGAGAGTTTCAACGCCCGCGCCTTCCATGAAACCACCGGGCTGCGCCCGTCGTTTGTCCAGGACAATCATTCGCGCTCGCAGCAAGGCGTGTTGCGCGGGCTGCACTACCAGATCGACAACCCGCAGGGCAAACTGGTGCGCGTCACCGCCGGCGAGGTGCTCGACATCGCCGTGGACATCCGCCGCAGCTCGATGACCTTCGGGCAATGGGTCGGGGTGCGGCTGTCGGGCAGCAATTTTCGCCAGCTGTGGATTCCCGAGGGCTTTGCCCACGGGTTCCTGGTGCTGAGCGAAAGTGCCGAGTTCCTGTACAAGACCACCGACTTCTATACCCCTGCCGCCGAGCGCTGCATCCGCTGGGACGACCCGGAACTGGCCATCGACTGGCAGCTCGACGGCCTGGTGCCGCAGTTGTCGGCCAAGGACCAGCAGGGCAAACGCTTGAGCGAAGCCGACCTGTTCCTATGAAAATCCTCATCACCGGCCAGCACGGCCAGGTTTCACGCCACTTGCAGCACAGCCTGGTCGGCCTGGGCGAACTGCAGGTGCTGGGCCGCGAACAACTGGACCTGAGCCAGCCACATGCCATTCTCCAGGCCGTGCAGGCCGCGCAACCGGACCTGATCATCAATGCCGCCGCGCACACGGCGGTCGACCAGGCCGAGAAGGAGCCGGGCCTGGCCCGCGCCATCAACGCCACTGCCCCCGGCCTGCTGGCCGAAGCGGCGGCCGGGCTTGGCGTGCCGCTGATCCACTATTCCACCGACTACGTGTTCGACGGGCGCAAGGCTTCGCCCTACACCGAGCAGGATGCACCACACCCGCTGGGCATCTACGGCAGCAGCAAGCTGGCCGGCGAACAGGCCATCCAGGCGGTGGGCGGGCAGCACCTGATCCTGCGCACCAGCTGGGTGTATTCACTGCACGGGCGCAACTTCCTGCTGACCATGCAAAAGCTGCTGCAGGAGCGCGAAACCCTGAGCGTGGTCGCCGACCAGATCGGCGCGCCGACCTGGGCCGGCACCATCGCCCACAGCACCCGGCAACTGATCGAGCGCTGGCGTGACGGCCAGCCGGGGGCCTGGGGGGTCTATCACCTGACGGCCAGTGGCGAGACATCCTGGTATGGCTTCGCCGAGGCCATCGGTAAACAGTTGCTGGCCGAGGGCAAGCCGTGTGCGGTGCTGGAGCCGATAGCCTCCAGCGCCTACCCGACGCCGGCAGCGCGGCCGCTGAACTCGCGCCTGGATTGCAGCCGGCTGGCGCAGGAATGGGGCGTGACCCAACCCGACTGGCAGCACGCATTACTGGAGTGCCTGGCCAGCGTGCGGCAGGCATAATGCGGGCCTGATGCCCGGGTGCCGATCCCGGGCCGCCATCCGGGCCCTGGATCGATGACCCCACCTGCCGCACCTGCGCGCCGCCCTCGCTGGCGCAGCCTTGCCTTGCTGGCGCTGTGCCTGGCGCCCTTGCTGTGGCCACTGGAGCACCTGGCCGAGCGTTACTACCACAGCGAACTGACCAGCCAGAACCGCCAGACCCTGGACCTGTACGTCGCCAACCTGCTGGGCACCCTGCACCGCTACGAGTCCCTGCCGCCGATTCTTGGCGATCTGCCGGCGCTGCGCACCGCGCTGGGCACTCCGGCCGACGCCGGCGCCATCGACGGCGCCAACCAGGCGCTGCGCGAGATCACCGGGCAGACCGGCGCCGACGTCATCTACCTGATGAACAAGGAAGGCCGCACCCTGGCGGCGTCCAATTTCGACCAGCACGACAGCTTCGTGGGGCGCAATTTCTCGTTCCGTCCGTATTTCAATGACGCGCTGGCCGGCAAGCTGGGGCGCTTCTTCGGCCTGGGCACCACCTCGGTCAAGCGCGGCTACTTTTTCGCCGCCCCGGTGCGCGACGGCGACAGCGTGATCGGCGTGCTGGTGATCAAGATCGACCTGGACTACACCGAGACCCTGTGGGGCAAGACCCCGGTGCAATTGTTGCTCACCGACCAGAACGGTGTGGTGATCCTGACCTCCAACCCGGCCTGGCGCTTCCACGCAACCCGCGACTTGAGCGATGAAGAAAAGAAAGCCATCGTCGCCATCCAGCCCTACCCGACCCGCGACCCGCGCCCGCTCAAGCTCGACGAGCGCGCCTGGCTGACCCAGACCCGGACCATTGATGAAACCGGCTGGACGGTCAACGCCCTGGCCCCGCGCGTGCTGATCGACCGCCCGGTGCGCACCGTGGTCGCGGTCGGCGGCGCCGCCTTGCTGGTGCTCATGCTGTTGCTCAGCCTGGTGATGCAGCGCCGCCGCCACTACCTGGAGCGCATCGCCTTCGAGGGCAAGACCCGCCGCGAACTGGAGCGCCGGGTCATGGAACGCACCAGCGACCTGGAAGGCCTCAACAGCCGCCTGCGCCAGGAAGTGCTGGAACGCGAACAGGCCCAGCAGGAACTGGTGCGCGCCCAGGACGAACTGGTGCAGGCCGGCAAGCTGTCGGCGCTGGGCACCATGTCGGCCAGCATCAGCCACGAGTTGAACCAGCCGCTGGCGGCCATTCGTACCTATGCGGAAAACGCCGAGATCCTGCTCGATCACCAGCGCACCGACGACGCCCGGGGCAACCTCAAGCTGATCGGCGAGCTGACCGGGCGCATGGCCTCGATCATCGCCCATTTGCGTGCCTTTGCCCGCCGCGACGCGCATGCGCCGGAAAGCGTGGCCCTGCAACCGGCGCTCGAAGACGCACTGGCCTTGCTGGCCAAGCGTCGCCGGGCCATGGAGGTGGAATTGATCCGCGACCTGCCGGCCGCCACCTTATGGGTCCAGGCCGGCGAAACCCGCCTGCGCCAGGTGCTGGGCAACCTGCTGGCCAACGCGCTGGACGCGCTGACTGAAAAAGGCCCGCCGCGTAAACTGTGGATCAGTGCCGAGGCGACCGGCGAAGGCGTCAACCTGTACATCCGCGACAACGGCCCGGGCTTCTCGCAAGAAGCAATGGCGCGAGCGCGCGAGCCGTTCTTCACCACCAAGACCCGCACCCAGGGCCTGGGCCTGGGGCTGGCGATCTGCGATACGCTGATGCGGGCACTGGGCGGCGAGCTGCTGTTCGCCAACCATACCAGCGGCGGCGCGTTGATCACCCTGCGGCTGCGCGCCGGGTTGTCCGGGGCCAACCTTCAACCTCCCGAGGATCTTTCTGCATGAGTGCCGATATTGCCATCGACAGCCAGGTGCAAGTGGTGCTGATCGACGACGATTCACTGCTGCGCCAGGCGCTGAAACAGACCCTGGACCTGGCCGGCCTGAACGTTCTGAGCCTGCCGGCGGCCACCGGCCTTGCCAGCCGCATCGGCCGCGACTGGCCGGGGGTGGTGATCAGCGACATCCGCATGGACGGCATGGACGGCATGGAACTGCTGGCCCAGTTGCACGAGCAGGACCCGGAACTGCCGGTGCTGCTGATCACCGGCCACGGCGACGTGCCGCTGGCGGTCAAGGCCATGCGCGCCGGCGCCTACGACTTTCTGGAAAAGCCTTTTCCCAGTGACGCCATGCTCGACAGCGTGCGCCGCGCCCTGTCCCTGCGCCGGCTGGTGCTGGACAACCGCAGCCTGCGCCTGGCCCTGAGCGACCGCCAGCAACTGAGCACCCGCCTGGTGGGCCAGTCGGCCCCCATGCTGCGCCTGCGCGAGCAGATCGGCGCACTGGCCGGCACCCGCGCCGACGTGCTGATCCTGGGCGAGACCGGCGCCGGCAAAGAAGTGGTCGCCCGTGCGCTGCACGACCTGTCGGCCCGGCGCAACGGGCCGTTCGTGGCCATCAACGCCGGCGCCCTGGCCGAGTCGGTGGTTGAAAGCGAACTGTTCGGCCATGAGCCAGGGGCCTTTACCGGTGCGCAGAAGCGGCGCATCGGCAAGTTCGAATTCGCCAATGGCGGCACGCTGTTTCTCGATGAAATCGAAAGCATGAGCCTGGACGTGCAGGTCAAGCTGCTGCGTTTGCTGCAGGAACGCGCCGTGGAACGCATGGGCAGCAATCAGTTGATCCCGCTGGACATCCGCGTCATTGCCGCCACCAAGGAAGACCTGCGCCAGGCCGCCGACCAGGGGCGTTTTCGCGCCGACCTGTATTACCGGCTCAACGTCGCCTCGCTGCGCATTCCGCCGCTGCGCGAGCGCGGTGAAGATGCATTGATGCTGTTCGAGCACTACAGCGACGCCGCCAGCCAGCGCCATGGCATTCCCAAGCGTGAGCTGACGCCCGGTCAGCGGGCCTTGCTGCTGCGCCACAATTGGCCAGGCAATGTACGCGAGCTGCAAAACGCCGCCGAACGCTTTGCCCTGGGCCTGGAGCTGGAACTGGAAGGCATGACCGGCACGCCGGCACCGTTGAGCAGCGGCGGCCTGAGTGAGCAGGTCGAGCACTTCGAGCGCACCCTGATCGCCGCCGAACTGACCCGCCCGCACACCTCGGTGCGCAGCCTGGCTGAAGCCCTGGGCCTGCCACGCAAGACCCTGCACGACAAGCTGCGCAAGCACGGCCTGAGCTTTGGCGACCAAAGCACCCACCCGGACGACAACGAATGAGTGCCCACACCGCGCAAGCCCTGGAACAACTGCTGCACCACGACATCCCGCTGACCCGCGACATGGGCGTGAAGGTCATCGACTGGCAGGGCCACAGCCTGCGCCTGCATTTGCCGTTGGCACCCAACGTCAACCACAAGAGCACGCTGTTCGGCGGCAGCCTGTATTGCGGCGCGGTACTGGCCGGCTGGGGCTGGCTGCACCTGCGCCTGCGCGAGGCGGGTATCACCGAGGGGCATATCGTGATCCAGGACGGGCAGATCAACTACCCGCTGCCGGTGCGCGGTGACGCGGTGGCGGTGTGCGAGGCGCCGCTGCAGGCGTCATGGGACCGGTTTTTCGCCACCTACCAGCGCCGCGGCCGCGCGCGGCTGGCGTTGCACACGTTTATCCACGAACAGGCCAGTGAAGCCGCAGCGGTGCGATTTGTCGGGCAATTCGTGGTGCATCGGTAACAAGGCACACGCCGTAGGAGCGGCCGGGCGGCGATCCGCTCCAGCCGCGACTAATGACGACCCCATGCAGAAAAGGCGACGCCTGCATCGGCCCTTTCGCGACCGTTGGTCGCAAATCCCGATGGTGGCATCACGCCCTGGCCAGCTCCAGCAGCCGGGCGCGCCAGGGGGCGTTGGCGGGCAGGGCCAGGAAGAACGGGTTGAGCAGTGATTCACGCGGCGGGTAGCTGAACGGCTGGCCGTCGAGCTGCAGCACTACGCCGCCGGCGCCTTCCAGCACGCCTTGTGCCGCCGCGGTGTCCCACTGCGAGGTCGGGGCCAGGCGCGGGTAGCAATCGGCGCTGCCTTCGGCCAGCAGGCAGAATTTCAGCGAACTGCCGATATTGGCCAGTTGCAACTCGCCCACCGCCTCGGCCAGGCCTGCCAGCAGACGCTCCTGCTCGGGGCTGGAATGGCGGCGGCTGGCAACCACGGTCACGCCCTGCCCGCCCGATGGACCGGTGCGCACGCTGATCGCCTCGCCCGTTCCGTCGGCTTCGCGGCGCCAGGCGCCCAGGTCCTTGCCGCCCAGCCAGCAGCGGCCATTGGTGGGCATCGACACCACGCCGAACACCACCTGCCCGCGCTCGACCAGCGCGACGTTGACGGTGAACTCCTCGCTGCCGGCAATGAATTCCTTGGTGCCGTCCAGCGGGTCGACCAGCCACCAGCGCTCCCAGGTGGCGCGCTCGGCCTGGGCAATGTTGGCGTCTTCTTCGGACAGCACATGAATGCTCGGGTCCAGCGCCTGCAAGCCTTCGACCAGCACCTGATGCGCGGCCAGGTCGGCGGCGGTCACCGGCGAATCATCGGCCTTGGCCGTCACCGCCACGCCCGTACGCCAGAACGGCAGGATCGCCTCGCCGGCCTGCAGGGCCAGGCGCACCACCGGCGCCAGCAGTGGATGAGGCAGGGTGTCGAGCACATCGGTCATGGCAGGAAGGTTCCACGTTGGGTCAACAGGTCGCGGGCCAGGTACAGCGCCGCCAGCGCCCGGCCTTCGCTGAATTGCGGATTCTGCGCCAGGCCGGCCAGGTCACGCAGGTTGATGGCCTCGACCCGCATCGGCTCGGGCTCGTCACCTTCAAGGCGCTCTTCGTACAGGTCGGTGGCCAGCACCACCTGGATTTTCTGGCTCATGTAGCCCGGCGACAGCGACAGTTCGGTCAGGTGTTCGAGCTGGCGGGCGCCGAAGCCGGCTTCTTCCTTGAGCTCGCGGTTGGCAGCGGCCAGCACGTCTTCGCCGGGCTCGATCAGGCCCTTGGGCAGCGACAGCTCGTAGTCTTCGGTGCCGCCGCAGTATTCTTCGATCAACAGGGCGTGGTCGGCATCGCGCATGGCGACGATCATTACCGCGCCGTACCCGTTGCCGCGTCCGACCAGCCGTTCGTAGGTGCGCTCGACACCGTTGGCAAAGCGCAACTGCACGGCCTCGACACGGAACAGGCGGCTGCTGGCGACGATTTCACGGTCAAGTACAGTGGGTTTCTGACGCATGACAAACTCCTTGGCATGAGCGCGGTACTATACGTGGCTTTTCTTGCGACCTGCGCCCGATATATTGCCCCTTCATCTTCAAGAGAACCCCGTATGCCTGCCCTGCCCTGGAGCGAGATCGACACCGTCCTGCTGGACATGGACGGCACGCTGCTCGACCTGCACTTCGATGAACACTTCTGGCTGCATCACTTGCCGCAACGCTATGCCGAGCTGCACGGCATCAGCGTGGCGATGGCGTGGCTGGAGATCAAGCCGCTGTTCGTCGACCATGCCGGCACCCTGAACTGGTACTGCCTGGATTTCTGGAGCCGCGAGCTGAAACTGCCGATTCGCGAGCTCAAGCAGGAAGTGGCGCACCTGATTGCCCTGCGCCCGGATGCCGAGACCTTTCTGGCCGCGCTGCAAGGCGCCGGCAAGCGGGTGATCATGATCACCAACGCCCACCGCGACTCGTTGTCGCTGAAGATGGAACGCATCGAACTGGCGCCGTACTTCGAACGCCTGATCAGCTCGCACGACTATGGCTTTCCCAAGGAAAACCAGCAGTTCTGGGACGCCCTGCACGCCGACACCGCCTTCGACCCGGCCCGCAGCCTGTTCATCGACGACACCCTGCCGATCCTGCGCAGTGCCCGCACCTACGGCATCGCCCACCTGCTGGCGGTCAGCGAGCCGGACAGCAGCAAAGGCCCGAAAAACACCGAGGAATTTGCGGCGGTGGAGGATTACCGGATCTTGATCGAGGGCTTATGACATCCACACACCGTGTGGATGTCCGTCGTAGGAGCGCGCTTGCCCGCGACCGAGTGCGCAGCGCTCGCAAAAATTGTGTAGACGCTGAAAATTTACGACTGTAAATCTGCGAAACGCTGAAAACTTACGACTGTAAATCTGCGAAACGCTGAAAATTTACGACTGTAAATCTGCGAAACGCTGAAAATTTACGACTGCTAACGCAGCCGGTCGCGGGCAAGCGCGCTCCTACCACGGTTGTTACTCCGGTATGCGCAGGGTCTGGCCAGGGTAGATCTTGTTCACGTCCTTGAGCATGGGTTTGTTGGCGTCGAAGATCTTCTGGTACTTGTTCGCGTCACCGTACACACGCTTGGAGATGGCGCTCAGGGTGTCGCCTTTTTCGACGGTGACAAATTTTGCAGCGGCCGCAGCCGGGGCGCCGGCTGCAATGGTCATTTGATCGTCGACCTTTTCCACGCCTTTGATATTGCCCAGCGTCAGCAGGATCTTTTCCTTTTCTTCCTGGTTGGCCACCTCGCCGGTGACGGTGACGGTACCGCCTTCCACGCGGGCCTGGACGTTGGGATTGCCCAGGCCCACCTTGGCGATATGGTCTTTAAGCGCATCGGCATGGGCGTCGCCAGGTGTCAGCGCATCAAGGATGCTTTCTCCGGCGTCTTTCAGGAAACTGAAAATACTCACTGTGGTTCCTCCTCACGATACGAAGCATAGGTGCCCCTTCAACCATAGACCCCGACGCCCGGCCCGAGTGCCGGCCCGACAAACGTAACCCCAGTGCGTAGAATCGACCGACCGCCTGTTTCCGGAGTGAGCATGGACATCAAGCAATTGAAATTTCTGATCGCCCTCGACGAGACCCGGCATTTCGGCCAGGCGGCGGCGCGTTGCAATATCACCCAGCCGACCCTGTCGATGCGCCTGCGCAGCCTGGAGCAGGAGCTGGGGCTGGAGCTGGTCACGCGTGGGCAGCGTTTCGAAGGCTTTACCGCACCGGGTGAGCGGGTGCTGGCCTGGGCCCGCACGGTCGCGGCCGCCTATGACGGCTTGCAGGCCGAGGCGGCCGCCTGCCGGGGCCATCTGGTGGGCACCCTGCGCCTGGGCGTGGTGCCGCTGTCGAGTTTCGACCCGCTGCCATTGCTGCAACGCTTGCACCAGGCGCACCCGAACCTGAGCTTCGAGCTGTCCTCGCTCAGCTCCGAGCAGATCCTGGACCAGTTGGCGAGCAACCGCATCGACCTGGGCGTGTCGTATTTCGAGCGCCTGGACGCCAAGCGCTTCGAGGCCCTGCCCCTGGGCGAGACGCGCATGGGGCTTTTGTATGACCCGCGCCATTTCCAGTTTGCCGAAGCACCGCTGGGCTGGGCCGACCTGATCGAACTGCCGTTGGGCCTGCTGACCGGTGGCATGCATTTTCGCCAGTCCATCGACCACAATTTCCACAGCCGTGGTTTGCAACCGCAGCCGCTGTTGCAGACCGATGCGGTGCATCAATTGCTGCAGGCGGTCCAGGGCGGCCTGTGCTGCGCCATCATGCCGCTCGAAGGCGGCCTGGACACCCTGAGCGAAACCCTGCGCCTGCACCCGATCGAAGACGCCCGCACCCTGGCCGGGCTGGGGCTGATCATGCGCAACACGGCACCGCGCTCGGCGCTGGCCGAGGTGTGCTTTGAATTGATGAAGCAATCGCTTTCGACGCCCTGATGATCGACCTGATCTATCACGGCATCGGAACTAGCGATTAGACGCACAAGGGCAACCGGCCTAGGCTTACAGGTATCAATCTGCCGGTATTCCAGTCATGCATGCCAAGCGCACGATCAGCCCGGCGTCGGCCCTGCAGGCGCCTGCGCCCGGCGCCAGCCAGTCCTATCAGTACGCCAGCCTCGACGGCGCGCAAACAGCCGAGGCGGTGCTGGCCGAAGAAGCCGCCCTGGCCATCGCCTACAACGGCATCAGCCAGGCGGTGATGCTGGTCAGCCCCACCGACCTTGAAGACTTCGTGGTCGGTTTCAGCCTGGGCAGCGGCATCGTGGCCTCGGCCGACGAAATCTACGATTTCACCCTCGGCGGCTGCGGCTCGTCCCTGCAGGCCGAGGTCGAGATTGCCAGCCGCGCCTTCTGGGCCCTGAAAGAACACCGTCGCCAGTTGACCGGTACCACCGGCTGCGGCCTGTGCGGTGTGGAGGCGGTCGAGCAGGCCCTGCCGGAGCTGGCGGTGCTGCCAGGCGCGCCCCTGCCGCCGGCCGCGTGGCTGGACGGCCTGCGCCAGCGCATCGGCGCGTTCCAGCCGTTGGGACAGCACAGCGGCGCGGTGCATGCCGCCCTGTTCATGAACCATCAGGGTGAACTGCTGCTGGGCCGTGAAGACATCGGCCGGCACAACGCCCTGGACAAACTCATTGGCGCGCTGGTCCGCCAGGGCATCCCCCTGGACGGCGGCGTGGCCATCGTTACCAGTCGCTGCAGCCTGGAGCTTATCCAGAAGGCCCTGCGCGCCGGCCTCCAGACCCTGGTCAGCCTGTCGTCGCCCACGGTACTGGCCCTGCAATGGGCGCGCCGCCATAACCTCAACCTGATCCACCTGCCGCAGCACAGCGCGCCGCGGGTTTACAGCCCTGCGATGGAGAACCGACCGTGACTCATCATCAAGCCGACAAGACCCCGACCCCGCGCTACAAGCCGTACAAAGGGCCGGCCGGCGGCTGGGGCGCGCTGATCAGCGTGACCCAGGCCTGGCTGGGCAGCGACAACGCCCTGAAAAACCTGCGTGCCATGCTCAAGACCAACCAGAACGGCGGCTTCGACTGCCCCGGTTGCGCCTGGGGCGACTCGCCGGAAAGCGGCATGGTCAAGTTCTGCGAGAACGGCGCCAAGGCGGTCAACTGGGAAGCCACCAAGCGCCGTGTCGACGCCGCCTTTTTTGCCCGCTACAGCGTCAGCCAGTTGCTGGAGCAGAGCGACTACTGGCTCGAATACCAGGGCCGCCTGACCGAGCCAATGGTCTATGACCCGCAGAGCGACCGCTACACGCCTATCGCCTGGGATGATGCCTTTGCGCTGATTGCCCGGCACCTCAATGCCCTGCCCGACCCGAACATGGCCGAGTTCTACACTTCGGGCCGGGCCAGCAACGAAGCGGCCTACCTGTACCAGTTGTTCGTGCGCGCCTTTGGCACCAACAACTTTCCTGACTGCTCGAACATGTGCCACGAGGCCAGCGGCGTGGCCTTGTCGCAGAGCGTGGGCGTCGGCAAGGGCACGGTGACGTTCGACGATTTCGAGCACGCCGATGCGATTTTCGTGCTGGGCCAGAACCCCGGCACCAACCACCCGCGCATGCTCGACCCGCTGCGCGATGCGGTCAAGCGCGGTGCCCAGGTGGTGTGCGTCAACCCGCTCAAGGAGCGCGGCCTTGAACGCTTCCAGCACCCGCAGCACCCGCTGGAAATGCTCACCAACAGCGACAAGCCGACCAACACCGCCTACCTGCGCCCGGCACTGGGCGGCGACATGGCACTGCTGCGCGGCATGGCCAAGTTCCTGTTGCAGTGGGAGCGCGAAGCCCAGGCCAGCAACAGCGAGCCGGTGTTCGACCACGCGTTTCTCAACGAGCACACCCATGGCCTGCTCGACTACCTGGCGGTGGTCGACGACACGCCGTGGAGCACCCTGGTCGACCAGTCCGGCCTGCCGATGGAAGACATCGAGCGCGCCGCGCGCATGTACGCTAAAGGCAAGAACGTCATCATGTGCTGGGCGATGGGCATTACCCAGCACCGCCACTCGGTGGCGACCATCCAGGAAATCGCCAGCCTGATGCTGCTGCGCGGCAACATCGGCAGGCCGGGTGCCGGCCTGTGCCCGGTGCGTGGCCACAGCAACGTGCAGGGCGACCGCACCATGGGCATCAACGAGCGCCCGCCGGCGTTTCTGCTCGATGCCCTGGAGCAGCGCTTCGGCTTCAAGGTGCCGCGCGTCAACGGCCATAACGTGGTCGAGGCCATCCATGCCATGGCCGAGGGCCGGTCCAAGGTGTTCATCGCCCTGGGCGGCAACTTTGCCCAGGCCACCCCTGACAGCCCGCGCACCGCCGCGGCCTTGCAGAACTGCGACCTGACCGTGCAGATCAGCACCAAGCTCAACCGCAGCCATCTGTTTCACGGCAAGCAGGCGCTGATCCTGCCGTGCCTGGGCCGTACCGACATCGACCTGCAGGCCGACGGCCCGCAGGCGGTGACGGTGGAAGACTCGTTCAGCATGGTCCACGCCTCCAACGGCCAGTTGCAGCCCTTGTCGAAGCAGATGCGCTCGGAACCGGCGATCCTGGCCGGCATCGCCAATGCCACGCTGGGCAACAAGCCGGTGGACTGGCTGTGGCTGGTCGAGGACTACCGCCGCATTCGCGACCTGATCGCCGACACCCTGCCCGGCTTCAAGGACTTCAACGAGCGGCTCAAGCACCCGGGCGGCTTCTACCTGGGCAACGCGGCCGGTGCCCGGCACTGGAACACCGCCACCGCCCGCGCCAACTTCAAGCCCAATGCGCTGCCCGACAGCCTGATCGACGAGCGCGTTCGGGCCACCGGCCAGGTGCCGGACCTGATCCTGCAATCGATGCGCTCGCACGATCAGTACAACACCACCATCTATGGCCTGGACGACCGCTATCGCGGGGTCAAGGGCCAGCGCGACGTGGTGTTCGCCAATGAGGCCGACATCATCCGCCTGGGCTTGCAGCCAGGGCAGAAGGTCGACCTGATCTCGATCTGGGGCGATGCCCGCGAGCGGCGGGTCAAGGGCTTCACCTTGCTGGCCTTCGACATTCCTGCCGGCCAGGCGGCGGCCTACTACCCGGAGGTCAACCCGCTGGTGCCACTGGAAAGCGTTGGCGATGGCAGTCATACGCCGACGTCCAAGTTCGTGGCCATTCGCCTGGAGCGCTCGGCAGAGTCGGCGCGCATTGTCTGACCGTACTTGACTCACCGCGCACAAAAAACGCCTCTCAAAACAGGCGTTTTTCAGGTGCCGAATTATTTCCCAAGTGGCGGTAACAAACTGTTACTAATAAGGCGCCGGGCATGAAAAAGGCCTGTTCATTAAAGAAACAGGCCGCGGTTAAGTAAACTAGGACTGCTAAAAAACAATTAAGTTCCCTATGTAAAACAGTAACTTAGCGTATTGCGCAATGATCGTGCTATTCGTCGGATTTGCATTGCATGAAGCATTTGTTAATTGCAGGATCGCCTCGTCATCACTCCGAGATTCCTTTATGAAACTCTCCTCGATTCTGTTGTTGTCTCTTTCTCTCGTGACCGGTTCTGCCTTGGCGGGCGGTAACCTGGAAGCGGGCGTTGGTGGTGCATTGGGCGGGGTACTGGGTTCAGTCGTCGGTCAGCAGATCGGCGGCAGCACAGGTTCAGCCATCGGCGCAGGCCTGGGCGGCGCAGCCGGCGGTGCCGTTGGCGCCGATCGCCGCAACCGCACTGAAGCGGCCATCGGTGGCGGCCTGGGTGCAGCGGGCGGCAACGTCGTCGGCCGCAGCGTCGGCGGCAACACCGGCAGCCTGATCGGCGCAGCCGCCGGCGGCGGTGCCGGTGGTGCGCTGGGCAACTACATGGGCAATGAAAGCCGTGACGACGACCGTCGCTACCGCGGTGGCCATGACCGTCGCGAGTACCGTGGCGGCCGTGGCGACCGTGGCAAGCACTACGGTCATCGCAAGCATGATCGCCACTGGCGTCATCGCTAAGCCCGGACGCGCACCCTGCTGCATGCATACGACTGGCCGCTCTCGAGCGGCCAGTCTGCGTTCAGGGTCGCACGTTCTGCATCGCTCAGCTCAGCGCCTGCAAGGCCTCACGCAAGACGTCGGGTATCGGCACCGGCTGTTGCGACACGCGATCGACAAACACCTGCACGAACCGTCCCGCCGCGCAGGGTTCTGGTTCACCGACCCTGAACACCGCCACCTCGTACTGCACCGAACTGCCGCCCAAGCGCGCGACGCGCAGCCCGACCTCGATCAGCTCGGGGTAGGCGACGGAAGCGAAGTAGTCGCACGATGAACTCACCACCAGCCCGGCCACAGGGCCGTCGTGAATATCCAGCCCGCCACGCTCGATCAGCCAGGCCTGAATGGCCGTGTCGAAAAAACTGTAATACGTGACGTTGTTGATATGGCCGTAGACATCGTTGTCCTGCCAGCGCGTGGTCATAGGCTGGAAGTGGCGATAGTGATGACGCTCTGGAATCTGTTCAGACATGGTTCGGGCTCATGAAAACGGCGAAACGGCTGACTACGTTACAGGGGCGCAGCGTGTTTGCCGACAGCCCAGGCAATCATGCAAGGCGCGTGCATTCCCGGCTAAAGCGGATCGCCGCCCAGCCGGCCCTACGACTCATGTATAGCCAAAGGCTTACACGCCATGAGGCGATATTGCCATTTGCAGGCCCTGCATACAGGCCTATATTTGGATCCAACCACTGGCGAGCAGGAAGCCCGCCAGGATCAAGGATGATCGACCATGCCCGGATGCTCCTGACAGGATGTTGGAATGGTCTTGGAACAAGAACCCGCTTCGGCGGGTTTTTTATTGCCCGCGAAAAAGCAAATGCGAATCAGGGCGATCAGCATGTATAGCCAAAGGCTTACACGCCTTTACGACATTCGCTCTTTGATACCCGTCAGAATTCCCATACATTGGATCCAATCCACTGACGAGCAGGACGCTGGTCAGGATCAAGGACGATCAACCATTGCCTGGACGCTGCTGACAGGGAGTTGGAATGGTTTTGGACAACAAACCCGCCTCGGCGGGTTTTTTATTGCCTGCGGTAAAGCCGCACAGGAGCGACCAACGGTCGCGAAAGAGCCAATGCAGGCACAGTGGCCCTTCCACGACCGCTGGTCGCTACAGCTGCTGCAACACGTGCCGGGCATGACCGGCGTTGATGTAGGTCTGCACCAGCCCGGCCAGCTCATCGACCTGCAGCGACTGGCCGTCACGGCAGAACTTTTCCAGTTTCAGGGTCACGGTCCGTTGCTTGCGGTCAACCTTGGCTCCGGGCTGGAAATACCCACGCCGGGTGATCTCGGGCAAGGGCACCTGTTCTTCCAGGATGAAGCTCAGCTGGGTGCCCTGATGGATTTCCAGGTTGAAGAATGCAATGTCCCAGATCGGCACCGGTGTCTTGATGTTGGCAAACACCAGGTGGTCGGGCGTCAGAGACAGCGCGGTCTGGCCGGCGCGGCGGATCAGGCGCACGGACGAAGGCAGCAGGGAGGCCCCGACCCCGGTGGCGATGAAGCCGACGATCAACAGCACCTCTTTGGTGTCGGAAGTTTCCTGCGGCAGAAAAAGCGGTGCCAGCAGCGCCACCAGCCCGGCCCCGGTAATCGCCCCGAACAACACCGTGGTCACCCAGCCCTGGACCCTGGCGCCCTCATGCAGGTGCACGTCGCCCTCGACCTGGCCGGCCGTGTCGCGCAGTTGCTGGACCAGCTCGGCGTCCTGGACGGCGTAGAATTCGATGAAGTCCTGGCCCAGGCGGGCGCACAGCCCGGGTGCATCGCTGAAGTAGCCCTGCAAGGCGTGCTCGCCCTGCCCGGCGTCCACTGGCCGCACGCCACGGTTGACCGCCTCGTCGGTTTCGACTTGCAAGGCCGCCAGGCGCTCGCCGTTGCAAGGGTGAGTGTCGGAAGGGTGTGGCAGTTGCATGGCCAGGTAATCGTCGGGCAAGACCAAGGGCTTTTGGGCCAGCTCGTGGATCAGGCTGGCCGGCAGGTCGACCTCCCGGGGCTTTTCCGGGTCGGCCGCCATGGCCGGGACCATGCGCGCCTCCAGTCCCTGGGCGAGTAATGGCTCGATGGCGCTGATCCTGACCAGCGCCGAGGCCGCAGCCAGTTGCCCGCCCAGTTGCGCACCGGCTGCATCGGCGGCCAGCTCGCGCTGGCGGTTCCAACGGCTCACCGAGTGGTCGAACAACGCCAGGAAATGCAGCCCCAGCATGAAGGACGGTTGCATGATCAAGCGTTGCAGCAGCCCGCCCTCGACCAGGATCTCGACCATCACCGTCATGCTGCGGCCGATGCCGTCGTAGATCGGCAGAAAGCGCAGGCTGTACTCGGTGTCCTCACCGGCGAAATGCGCCAGCTCATGACCGATCACCGCACTGACCTCGGCGCTGTCGAGCAACCCCAGATAGGTGATAGGCACATGCAACGTACGCCCGGACAAGGTCGTGTCGCACGGCTGCAGCCGGATATCGCTGGAGGTGACGTAAAAGCCTTCGCTGAGACCGACGACAATGTGCTGCGGCGCCAGCGCGCCCAGGCGCCCGGCCAGGGCATCGACGAACGTCCACAGGCCCGGGGCCTGCTCGGGATTGACGGCCTGCCCAAGCACCGGCAAGGGCGCCGGCTCGAACATGTGCAGGATGACACGCAGTTGCCGGATGGCGCGCCACAGCATGTACACACACAGCAGCCCGAATGCCCCGACCACGATCATGACGCCAAGCCGCATTTGCGACAGCTTGCCTTCAGGCCAAAGGCTCAGCGCTTCGAACCCCATGATGCCAACGACGGCGGCGCTCATGGCCAGGACATGGCCCATCAGCACGTACGGCAGCCGCTGGCTGACCCAGGTAAAGGTCTGCAGCAGACGCTCACGCGAATGCGCGGCCCGTGCTGCCGCCCGCGATACCCCCAATAGCCCGATCAAACCGATCAGCGCCGCCAGAAGGCTGGTCACCATGACCATGACGGCCAGTCCATGCCGGACCCGGTCGATCAATAGCTGCGTGTCCAGGTGTGCACTGACACGCGCCTGGCGCTTCAAGGCCTCAGGGATCGAGATGCGCTGGGAGCCGACGTCGAGCGTCGCGGTGCTGGAGCGTGCCTGCATCGCAATGAGCGCCGGGCGCAACTGCGTCATTTCGGCCAGCCGCCTGGAATGCTCAGTGTCGCTCGACAGGCTGCGCTGCAACTCCCAGCCGCCCAGCAACGCCAGGCACAAGGGCAACAGGATCAAGACCGCGATCAGCTTGAGGTTTTTCATGGGCTTCACTTGAAAAGCGGCCTGAGCCGCACAGGGGCGATGGCCCGTTCATGGGATAAAGCGGTTACTTTTTCTGTTTGCGCGCCAGGGTGCGTTGTTCGCGCACCTGCACCATGGCCGCCAGCATGGCCCGGTAGCGGGAGCTGTTGAGTACCAGCAAGGTCAGCAGCGGCAGCAGCACGCCAACGATGTACAGCGCCTGCGGCGCGCTTCGGTGACCCCAGTTGAAGGCGACCACCAGCAGGCACGCCACCATGGCCGCCACCACGGGCCACACGCCCCAGGGGCGCCCGCGAATGACCAGGAAATTGGCCGAGCACAGGTAGACCGCCATCCCCAGGTTGGCCATGACCAAGTGTTGTGCGTAGTCGGCCTGTGCCGAGGGGTACAGCGCAAACAACAGGATCAGGGACGCCGACAAGGCAAACAGCGCCAGGAAAAAGGCGCTGATGAACACGGGGAAATGCCGGCGCAGGATCGTCAGAAAGTCGATGTCCGGCCTCACTCGCCCAGCTCCTCATACAGGCCGATGGCATAGCTTTGCACGATGCCGCTGCCGGCCAGTCCGGAGCCAATGCTCAGTGCGTCCTTGATCGTCACGGCAAACTTCGCCGAGATTTCGGTGGCGCCATAGCGCTTGGGCAGGGCGCCGGCCTCTTGCAGCGCCTTGCGCAGCTTGGGGGTCAGGGTCGGGTTCTCGATCTGCAGCAGCTCATCGGTCAGACGCTTGCGCTCCTGCCGGTTGAGATTTTTCAGGCTCTGGAGCCAGCTGCGCCCGGTCATGGCCTTGCGCGCATTGAGCAGCTTGGCAACGGTCAGCCCTGCCGCCCCTACGCCCGCCAATGCCACGATGTCCAGCGCCTGCGAGATGCCCTGGTACCACTCGTTGCTGTCGAGCGCGTCGTTGTTGGCCGGGCTGAGCACTTCATTGCCAACCCGTGCCAGGCCGATGCCACACTGCGCGGTACTGGCCGCCGTGGCGGCCAGCCCCAACGAGGTGATCACCAGGCTCGCACCGCCGGTAAACGGCACGATGGCCGTACCGCCGATGACCGCGATCCAGCCCAGTACGGCGCCGGTGCAGGCCATCGTGGCATTGAAACCTTCGTACAGCAGCCGCGATTCGCGCGGGTTGCTCTGCACATGCTGGGCAAACTGCTGCGGCGAAATATTGCGCTGCGCCTCGCGCACAATGATGCGCTTGGGCTTGAGACTGCACAGCGGGGTGAATTCGCGCAGCGTCACGACGTTGAAATCGGCATCGATGTACACCACACCGGCGCCGACGATTGCAGGGTCGGCGTCAATGGCGGCGTACAGCTTGCGGGTATTGATCCTGGCCTCGATCCGTTGCCGGGCCATTACTTGCGAAGGGCTGTTGCGCAGCCCGATCATGACTTCAGACATGGGTCTTCCTTGAAACGATAAGAACAGGCGCCCTGGTAGGAGCGCGCTTGCCGGAATGCCGGACCACCGCGACCGGCTGCGTTAGCAGTCGTAAATTTTCAGCGTTTCACAGATGCCAGATCGTACATCTGTGGCGGTTCATCAATTTTGCGAGCGCTTCGCACTCGGTCGCGGGCAGAGCGCGCTCCTACAGGCGTCAGCCCGAATCAGGCGTCAGCCCGGATCAGGCGTCAGCCCGAATCAGGCGTCAGCCCGGATCAGGCGTCGGTCCGGATCAGGCGTCAGCCCGGATCAGGCGTCAGCCCGAATCAGGCGTCAGCCCGGATTAGATCACGCAGGGCAAGGCACCGGTGCCCAGTCGCCCACGTCGGGGTTCTTGCACATGCTGTTGACCTGGGTCTGGCCGGCAGCGGCCACCTGCTTGCCCTGCTCCTGCTTGTCCTTGGCATCGCGCAGGGACTTCTCGGTGCTGACCGCTTCCCTTGGCACGACAGGCAGCTTGCCGCCGGATTTCGGGTTCTTGACCGGCGGCTTCTTGCCACCGTTGCTCGAAGTGGTGACCACTTTCGGCGCTTCGGCAGCGGCCACGACCACGACGTCGTTACGCTTGACGCCCACCTGCTGCAGGTCGGCCTCATAGGCCTGGGTGTAGTTGCTCAGGTCTTCGCTGGCGCGGCCGTTGACGGCGGCGATCAGGTCGTTGGACTCCTTCAGGCCGGCCACGATTTCCGCCAGGCGCTTGCGGCCTTCGGTTTCGTTGATGGTGTTGGCCTTGCGACCCGACACCAGGCTGGTGAACTCGCGCTGGTAGCACGATTGCGAGGCCTGGGCGTAGGCGGTGCTGCGGTCGATGTCGGCCGAGCTTTTGCTGAAGTCAGTGGCATAGGAAGCAATGCGCTGGTTGTCATCGGCGATCTGCTTCTGGCGCTCGGTGTAGTAACCGGCCGCGCCGCCCACCAGAGCACCGCCGGCCGCACCGATGGCGGCGTTGCGGCCGCTATTTTCCTTGCTGCCGGTCAGTACACCGGTCAGCGCGCCGCCGACCGCGCCGATGGCCGCACCGGTGACAATGGACTTGGTCATGTCCGAATCGGTCTGGCGCAGGTGCTGCACCGGCTCGTAGCAGCTCGGGTAGTACTCGACCTTGGTGGTCGCGCCAACCTTGGACACCGGGGAGCTGGCGCAACCGGTCAGCAGGACAGCGCTGAATCCGGCCGTGGCCATCATCAGGGTGCGGCTTTTCACGAAGCTTGCGAGGGGGTTGCGAGACAGGGACATGACGGCTTCTCTTCTTGAGGTTTCAACCACCCCGGTACGGCCCCATGCCGTCCGGGTTTCTTGCGTTACCTGCTTGCGGCGGTCAGTCACTGGGTGCTGACCGATGCGAGCAATTGCTTGAGGATCAAGGCTGGGTCGGCGCGCTTGTTCTGGCGGTACTCGCCGACATGGCGCACAAACAGCGTGGCGCGGTTCACCAGGCTCTTGCCGATGACCGGCTTGCGATTGAGCTCTTCCTTGACCCGCTGGAACTGAGCCTGGATCACCGCATCGGTGTAGCGCGTGCCAGTGGCCAGGTTGTCGATGTAGATCGCCACGGCGCCGTCCAGCGCGCTGCGGCCGTTGGCGATGGCGGCGTCGAACATCGCGGCGCTGGCCTGGTCCTTGGCGTCAGCCGCCTGCTTCTGGCTTTTCTGCAGGTTGGTCAGGCGGATGTTGTAGTTATTGATGGTCTCGGCCACCAGGGCCGCTGACTGGATCAGGTTGCCGGCGGCCTCTTCGCGTTGCATCGCGATCAGCGCCACGTTGCGCTTGAGCTCTTCGTTGACCAGCCCCAGCTCGGCTTGCAGGCGCGGGTCGGCGGTGGTGCCGATCAGGGTATCCAGGCGCTGGGTCGGGTCGTTGACGGCGGCGATATCGTCGGTCAGCGAGGCCAGCCGGCCGTCCTTCTGCCATTGCTCGAACAGCTCCTTGTAGCGCGAGCGCGGCGCCGACAAGGCGCCCAGTGCCACCCGGAAACCGGTGGTCTCGTTGCGCTGCTCGGTGCCGTCGGCGGCAAACAGCGGGTATTCGCGGCGCATGCCGGTAAACAGCGTGCCCTCGCCTTCCAGGTAATTGCCGCCCTTGGCCACAAAGCCCCCGTAGGTGCCCTGGCGGCGCCCGGCATGCACCAGCTGGAACGACTCCTGGACCATTTCGGCGGCGTTGCCGATCACATCGAACAGACCGATCGGGTTGGGCTGTTTCGTGCCGACGGGCATCAGCCGCGCCGCCTGGCCGGTGCCGCCGGCCACCTGGTTGTACACCGCCCAGTCGGCCAGCGGGCCATCGCCCTCCTGGCCTTCCTGACGGCGTGGGAACAACCGGCCTTCCAGGTCCTGGCGGCTGACCGCCTGGGCACCACGGGCGGCAAATTCCCACTCCACTTCCGTGGGCAGGCGCACAAAGCCGATACCACCGTCATCATCACTCTTGCCCCGGCCGCTGACCGGCAGCAGGTCACGGTGGTTTTTCATCAGCCAGGCGCTGTACACCGCGGCAAAGCGCTCGGCCTCGAAGCGCGACAGGCTGACCTGTGGCAAGCGCCCGGCCATGCCTTCGACGGCTTCACAGGCCGGGGCCGGCTCGCCGCTGGCCAGCGATTGCGCCTGGGCCATGACCTGGCTGTACTGGCGCTGGGTCACTTCATATTTGCCAATGAAGTACATCATCGGCTTGAGCGGCGTGCCGGCCTCGGCCTTGGGCAGCATCGGGCCGATGCTTTTGCGCCAGTCGGCCGACAGGTCCTGCAAGGTGAACTGGCCATTGATGAAGTCGCGCCGGTAGCCGGAAATGAACGACTGCTTGTAGCCGGCCTCGCCCTCGTTGAACGGGTAGCCCAGGCTGATCTCGCGGTCGTCCAGGCTGCCTTCGGCCAGGATGTAGACGTAGCGCATGACCATCTCGCCGCCACACGGCAGCGGCAGACTGACGTCGTCGGGCAACGGCTTGGGGTTATCCAGCTTGTTCGGGACTTCTTCGGCCTGCACGGCTGTCGCCGCCAGGCACAACGCCGCGACTGCCAGTGCCTGCGAGGCCCTGCGCAACTCAAACATCTCTGATTCCTTCCGAAGCTTCGATCCGTGACACCCGCCAGCCGCCCAACAGTGCCGCGAAGGCACTGATACCGAGCACCGCGACCAGCGCCACCAGATAATGGCGCAGTAACAGCTGACTGGCATACTCGCCAGACACCTGAACGAATAAACGGTTCAGCCCCAGCTCTGCAATTGCATATAAAAGTGCGCCAATTGAGGCCGCCATCACACCGCTGTACAGCGCCTGCAGCACCACGAAAGTCAGTAATGCGCCCGTGCCGAAACCCAGCAGGCGCAGCACCGACAGCTCGCGGCGCTTGCGTTCGATGGTCGCCAGGGTGCCGGCGACGATGGCCGCACAGCCGCCGCCCATGGCCAGGGCGGCAATCACCCAGAACACGATCGACAGGTTGCGGCTCAGCGACTGCACCTGGGCGATGGCCTGTGCCTGGGTCGACACCAGGAACCCTGCATCGGCGAAATGCCGGCGCAGGGTTTCGACATCGTTCAGGCCCCGGGCATACAGGCGAAACGCCGGGTAGATGCGCGCCACGTCAGTACGCGGCTCGCCCGGCCAGCCCAGAGCCGGCACGGCCCGGCCGTCGCGGTAATCCTCGGCCGCCTGCAATAACGCCAGGTCGGCAAACAGGGCATCGCGCTGGAACGCTTCAAGCGGCAGCACGGCCATGACGTTGACCTGCACCCGGCGCGATTCGACCCGCCCGGCCACCTGGCGGGTGAAGACTGCATCGAGCCAGTCACCGGTCTGGGCCTTGAGTTTCTCGGCGGCGGTCTTGCTCAACAGCACGCTGTCCAGGCCGCGCGGCGGCATGACCGGGCCCAGCAGCGGGTCGCCATCGGCACTGGGGATCATCTCGACGTTCAGGGGTGCCTGCCCGGACAGGCTTACGTCGGCGGTCGCTGCAATCTGCCGGGTGCGTGGCACCACGAAGGCCACGTCCGCGCGCATCCCCAGCGCCGTGATCGCCTCGCCGGTGAAGCGCCCGCCGCCCAGCGGGATCACTTCGCGCACCGAGGGGTCGTGCTCCAGGCGGTCGGTCAGGCTACCGATCAGGCCGAACTTGAGCCCGAACAGCACCAGCAGCGGCGCGATCACCGCCACCAGCGCCAGCACACTGCACGCCGACAAGCGCCGGTCGGCGCGGTAGTCCTGCCAGGCCAGGCTGGCCACCAGCATCAGGTTCGTGGCCGGCTTCATGCGCGCACCTCGCCCAGGGTCGCGGTCACGCCGCCATCGGCGTCGCGCCGGCAACCGATGCGCAGCACACTCAAGCCGGCCTGGCGCGCCAGGCCTTCGTCATGCGTGGCGATGATGCAGCAGGCACGCTGCTTGTGCGCCTGCTTGAGCAGCAGTTGCATCACCCGCCCGGCGTTGAGCGGGTCCAGCGCGGCCGTGGGTTCGTCGGCCAGCAGCAATTGCGGGCCATGCGCCAGGGCGCGGGCGCAACTGACTCGCTGGCGCTGGCCCACCGACAGGGCGGCGGGCTTCTTGCGCAACTGATCGGCAATTTCCAGTTGCTCGGCCAGGTGCTCGACGCTGCCATCGTTGCCCAGCCCCAGCAGCCGCCGTGACAGCTCGATATTGCCGCGCACGTCAAGAAAGCCCAGCAACCCGCCGGTTTGCAGCACATAGCCCAAGTGCCGGCTGCGCAGCGCGGCCAGTTGGGTCTGCTGGTCTTCGCGCCACAGGCCCTTGATGTCGAACTCGCCCTGGGGCGTGGAAAAATCGAAGCGCTGGGCGTGGTCCGGCGCCAGCACCAGCGCCAGCAGGTCGAGCAAGGTGCTCTTGCCGCAGCCGCTGGGGCCGACCAGCGCACAGTGCTGGCCGCCTTGCAGTTCCAGGCGCGGGACCTCCAGGCTATAGCGCTGGGCACCGACGCCACGGGTCTTGCGCACGTCGCGCAGGCTGAGCATCACGGCAGCGTCGACAGGGGCACGCGGTACAGCGCGTCCCCTGGCTCCGCGTCACCGAACCGCACCCAGTTGGCCAGGTCGTTGTGGAAGGTCTCGTACAGGCGGATCTTCGATTCCAGCTCGTCAATGAAGTCTTCCTGCTCGGCCACGCTCAGCGACAGCCACAGGTCCTGGGTCATGTTCAGCGACTTGCTGCGGTACGGCAGGCCTTCGAGGTACTCGCCCAGCACCCCGCCACGGGCCAGGTTGCCGCCCGAACGCAGCGCTTGCGGGTCGCGGCTCATGTAGGCGCTGGCGCTGGCGATTTCCTGGAAGAAATCCTTGGGCGAACTCTGGGTCTTGCGCGCCGCATCGACGATCAGCTTGAGCGACTGTTGCAGGTCGTTGAGCTGCAGCTTGGTGAGCATCACGCAGACCTGGAAGGCCGGCAGCGCCGGGTTGGTCAGGTCGCGGTCGGCGGCCCAGGCGCTGACCAGTTGCGGCGCCTGGCTGGCGCTCTTGCGGCCGAGAAAGTCCATGTGCATGGCGTAGCCGATGGCCGCGGACTTTTCGCCCAGGCTTGGCGCCTTGGCCAGCAGCGGCACGGCCTGCGGCTGGTTGCTGCGCACCTGGTGCACCAGGTCGGCGAACACCGTGCCGATCTCGTCGACCCGCTGGCCGAACTGCGCCACGTCACCGCCGGCCACCGGCACGTACAGGTCACCGATGCGCGGGTTGGCGTCGGCGGTCAGCACCCGGTATTGCTGCTCGGCCGAGTCGTGGTTTTTCTTGCCGGCGTCGGTGCGCAGGTGCAGGGCATAGATCTTGATCTGCTTGCCCAGGGCGGCCTGGCGCACTTCGGCCTCGTTCATCTGCGTGCTGCTCAGCGGGTCGCTCTTGCGCAGGGCGCCGGCGTCGCTGACCAGCAGGATCAGGCGCCCGCCGTAGCCGGACCAGTCCATGCCGTCCACCGCCTGCATGATGCCGGCGAAGGCGTCTTCGTTGAACGAATGGCTGGACACCGAGGTGGCCTTGACCTGTTGTGCCAGTTGCATGAAGCGCTGCGGGTCGCTGCCCTGCTCCAGGGTGACCAGGGTCTTGGCCAGGTACTGCAGGCCCGGCGTCTTGCTGATGTTGTTGCGAAAGCCCACCAGGCCGAAGCTGACGCTGTCGAGCTCGCCGCGCTGAGCGATCTTGCTCTGCAACTGGTGCACCACCTCGCGCACCTGATCAATGTAGGGCTGCATCGACACCGAGGTGTCGACCACCAGCACCACGGCAGTGCGAAAGGCCTTGGCCTGGGCCTGGGCGGGTGCCTGGGCCTGGGCGGCCTGGGTCTGGCCATGGGCCTGGTTGGCGGCGCTGGCACCCAGGGCGCCGGCCAGGTTCAGGTCGTTTCTGGCGGCCTGGCGGCCGGGGTCGATGGACGCCACGTTGAGCATCTGCATCGGCTGGCCGTCCTCGTCGAAGCCCTCTTTGGCATCGAAGATCGGCAGCAGGTAGAACTGCTCCTGCGGCACCGCACTGGCGGTCGGTTCCAGGGCCAGCACCTGGCTGTTGTCCTGGGGTTCGTTCTGCGCCTGCATCAGCAGCTTGCGTGCGGTGATCGGGTTGGCGATCAGGCTTTCCAGTTGCTTGGCGTCGCGCACGAACATTACCGGCGAGCGGCCGGAGCGTTCGGTGAACTTGAGTACCAGGCTCTGCTTCCAGTCGCTGACCTGCGCGGCCGGCAACCAGCCCTGGCTGCGCCCGTCACTGCCGGCGCCGACCCGCAGCCACTGGCCGCCGGCAGCGTCGCGGCGCTCATAGACATACAGCACCGAAAACGCCGGCAAGGCTTGCCCGCCGGCACTGCCCGGCTCGGCGGCCAGTTGCGCGCCGGGCTTGCTCAGCACGCGCTGGTACAGGGTCTTCTTGCCGGCCATCAACAAGGGCCGGCCGGTATCGCCAGGGACTTGCGCGGCGGCGGTGGCGGTGGTAGCGGTAGTGGCGGCTGGCGCTGCAGGTGTCGACGCCGGAGCCGTAGCGTCCTTGCCGGGCGTGTCGGCGCTCGTGGCGTAGTCAACGTTCGAGGGCGGCTGCACCGCCGGCTGCGGCTGGCCCACGCCCAGCCACAGGTAGCCGCCAATGCCGATGCCCAGCGCGGCGGCCACCGCCACGGCCAACAGGGCCTTGGCCGG
This sequence comes from Pseudomonas viridiflava, assembly GCF_900589395.1. Lineage (GTDB taxonomy): Bacteria > Pseudomonadota > Gammaproteobacteria > Pseudomonadales > Pseudomonadaceae > Aquipseudomonas. Next base: position 53,168 of record NZ_UUIS01000055.1, on the reverse strand, counting down.
GCCACGGCGGCTTGATGATGGCGATGGCGATGGCTGCGGCGACAAGCCGGGCCTGGGCGGTGGCGGGGCCTGGGGCTTGTCCAGGCCTGGCGCAGGTTGCGGCGGCGATGACGGCCCGGAGAGCGGCTTGTCCAGGCTCAACGGCGCCTGGCCCGGAATATCGATGGACACCGGCGTCAGGCCGGCCAGGTCGTCACCGGGGGCCGGTAGCGGCTTGACGGCTTGCGGGTCGGGCAAGGGCCGGAACTGCGTACGTTCGCTGTCGCGCACCGGGTCGCTCTGGGCCAGCTCATCAAGGGCGGCGACCAGCGCCTGGGCCGTGGCAAAGCGGTCGGCCGGGTCTTTGGCCAGCAAACGGCTGAGGATGTCCTGGTAGCGGTCATGCTGCAGCGGCAGCTCCGGCAGCGGCTCGGTCAGGTGCGCCAGGGCGGTGGACAGCGCATCGGGGCCGCTGTACGGCAGGCGCCCGACCAGGATTTCGTAGAGCACCACGCCCAGCGCGTAGAGGTCGGCGCGGCCGTCGATGTCCTGGCCGCGTGCCTGTTCCGGACTCATGTAGCTGGGCGTGCCGATGGCAAAGCCGGCCTGGGTGAACTGGGTGCGGTCGTCCATCGACTTGGCAATGCCGAAGTCCGAGAGCACGGCGGTGCCGTCGGCCCGGAACAGAATGTTGGCCGGCTTGACGTCGCGGTGCACCAGGCCCTGGGCATGGGCATAGCCGAGCGCGGCGGCGATCTGGCGGATGTACACCAGGCCATATTCGGCGGCCAGGCCCGCGCCGATGCGCTCCTTGAGCGTGCCGCTGGGCAGGTACTCCATGGCCATGTAGTACAACGGGCCGACATTGCCGATGTCGTGGATGGTTGCGATGTGCGGGTGCGACAGCCGCGCCAGGGTGCGGCCTTCGCGCAGGAAGCGCTCGCAGAAGCTGGGGTCTTCGGCCAGGCTTGCGGCCATGACCTTGAGCGCAACCTTGCGCTCCAGCGAACGCTGGGTGGCCAGGTACACCGTGGCCATGGCGCCTTCGCCAATTTCACCGTCGATGTCGAATCCAGGAATCTGCATGTCCATAACGGCTCTCAACTGGCCTTGACGACGATGGCGGTGATGTTGTCCGGCGCGCCACGGGTCAACCCCAGGTGCACCAGGCTGCGAACCACTTCATAAGGGTTGGGGTGCGCGAGGACGTCACGGATCTCGTGGTCCTCGGCGGTCTTGTTCAGGCCATCGCTGCACAGCAGGAAGGTGTCGCCGGGCAGGATCTGCACGGTTACCCGCGACAGCGCCAGGCGGTCCTCGACGCCGATGGCGCGGGTGACGATATTGGCCCGCGGGTGTACGCGCGCCTGGGCTTCGTTGAGCAGGCCGCTGTCGATCAGTTCCTGCACATAGCTGTGGTCGCTCGACAAGCCCTGCAGCACGCCGTCGCGCAGGCGGTACAGGCGGCTGTCGCCGGCCCATACGCACTCGCCCTGGTCTTCGCGCACGGCCAGCACCACCACCGTGCTGCCCATCATCGACAGGCCCCGGCGCGCAGTTTCCTGGCGCACTTCGGCATTGAGGTCCTGCAGGCGCTGCACCAGCGCCTCGCCGTAAACCGTCAGGTCCGCCAAAGGCGGTACACCACGCAGGGCATCGACGATCAGGCTGCTGACATAGTCGCCGGCCGCATGCCCGCCCATGCCATCGGCCACCACCCACAGGCCGCGTTCGGACAGCGCCAGGCAGGCGTCTTCGTTCAACTGGCGGACCATGCCGGTGTGGCTGTAGCTGGCCGACTGAAAAGTGAGCGCCATCAAGCCTGCCCCTCGACACCGGCGCCGTCATGACCCAGCAAGGCCCGGGCAAAGTCGGCGGCATCGGGCAAGCCGTTGCAGCGCCACAGGCCCGGCGCGATGTGCTCGCCGCCGCGGCCCCACCACAGGCTGGCGCCCACGCACCCCTGCTCGGCCAGTACGGCCAGGCGCGTCGGCGCGGTGGTGGCGGCCAGGCGTTGCAGGTCGCCCTGTACCTCGGCGACAGCGGCGGCTTCGAACGTCGGCACCGGCAAGGCTTGCAGGCCGGCCTCGAAGGCTTCGAAGCGGTTATCCGGCGTCAGGCTGTCGAGCATCAGCGCCTCGACCTGTTCGAACCAGTCGTCCACCGCCAGCCACGGGCTCAGTGGTGCCGGCTCGTCCAGCACCGCGGCCACGGTCAGCGGAAAGTAACGCCCGACCCGGTCAATGCTTGGCATCAACACCCCGGCCACGGCCTGCGGACCGCACACCCCCGGCGCCAGCACAAAGCGCCACAGCGGGCTGACCAGGTAGGCTTGCAGCCAGTCGTTGCCCAGCTGCTGCTGGCTGGCCAGCAGGCCGGCGGCCAGCCACCGGTCCCAAGGCTGAATGAACGCTTGCGGCAAGTCGCGGCTGACAAAGTCGCCACGGCCGGCCAGTTTTCCGTAGAACCCTGCGTAGGTCATAACCGCTCCGGCAGGCTGAAACCGCTCAGGACACGGCTTTTGAAAGGGTTGAAAGCGCTGTTGGCGCGCAACTCGTAGGCGATGCTGACGCCATCGACGCGCAGGCGCAGGTTGAAGCGGTCCGGCGCGTTGCCACCGGTCAGGTCCGATTGCTCCAGCAGGCGGAACCACGCCCACGGGCCATCCAGGGTGACGCCAGAGCGGCCGTTGGCCGAAGGCGGGCTGATCGACAAACGCACCACGCCGCTGCTGCCGGGGTTGGGCCATTGCATGGCCACCGGGCGGCTGGGACCGTGGTCGTAGCTGATCTGCTGGCCGTCCAGGTCAAGCAGGAACTGGGTGATCGAGGCGTCCATGGCCACCGGCTTGAGCTCGAACCGCACCACCGGCTGGGTGCCGCCGGCGCGGAAATACGCATCGCGGATCATGCTGGCGCGCTGGAAGGTCTGCAGCACGCCACTGTTGATGCCCAGTTTCTGCGCCGCACCCGGCTGCCAGCGCCACGGGTTGGTCGAGGTGTCGACATAAGGCTGCAGGTACTTGCGGAAGTAGTTGTCCATCACCCCGCCGACCCCGAAAAACATGCCGAAGTCATCCAGCGTGGCGTCGCGGCTGCTGCCGGGCGACATCGGGTAGCGACCGCTGAGCGACTGGCGATAGACGTTCAGCACCTCGCTGGTCCAGGCCGCGTTCAACTGGTTGCGCACCCCGCCCATCATGGTGTTGGTGGTGGAGTTGACCACCGACTTGACCAGCCCGCGCACCAGCGCCGGTTGGCGTTCGGCGCTGAGATTGACGCGGTTGGCCGCGGCGGTGGTCTGATTCTTGGCCTCGCCCAAGAGCGCATCGCCGCTGGCGCCGACCATGGCGCTGACCTGCACATACAACGCATTCATGTCGGCCAGCAGGGCGTCGATGCCGGCCGGCTGATTGCCCTCGGCGCCCTGCCCGACCAGCCGGCGCAGCTCGGCAAAGTGCGTGCTGACCGGGTCATCGGTGGTTGCCGGGGCCTGGGCCGCGCCGCTCTGTTGTTCCTGGCCGAGCAAGGAACCCAGGCGTTGCTTGAGCTGGTCGACGCTGTCGTCAGCTTTCTTGCCCTGGGCATTGAGCAGGCGCTGCTCTTCTTGCAGGTCGGTCTGTTTCGCCACTTCGACCAGCAGTTTTTTCAGTGGCGAATCCGGGCCGGAAATCACCCGCAACACGTCGGCCGCCTGGGCCACGCTGGTGATGGGCACAAAGTCGATGTCGGCCAGCAGCGCGTCCCATTCGCGGACAAAATCCTGGAAGTACAGGCGTCGTACTTCAGCGGCGAGGCTGGCGACATCCAGCGCGGCACCTTGCACGCTGCCCTGCCCGCCGCCCAGCACCCACTGTTCCTCGGCCAGGGTGCCGGCCTGGCTCAGGCTGTTGCGCAAAAAGCCTTCGCGGTAGCCCTTGGCGGTGAACAGGCCGCTCAAGGGCTCGCCCAGCGGCTTGCCGCTCTTGCGGCTGAACACCAGCGCGGCATCGCGCCCGGCCGCTTCGTTGAGGCGAAAGTCCGGCACGCCGGCCGGCAGCTTCTGGCGCTTGACCCGGTCATAGACGCGCTGGGCCATCGGCAACTGCTGCAACTGGCGGCGCAGGTCGTCGATCAGCGGCTGGTCCAGCCGTGCCTTGGGCGGATGACGCTCGAACAGCGCCTGCAAGTGGCCGTCCAGGGCCTGGCGCTGCTGCGCCGGCAGGTCGCGCGGCAGGCTGCGCTCCCAGTCCAGGGCAATCCAGGCCTTGATGAAGTCGGCGTCGTAGTGCTCCTGGTCGGCGAGCATCAGGTAGGCCTTCAAGCCTTCGTACAGGTAGTCCGACGAGCCACCGGAGCGCAATTGCTCTTCGATGCGGCTGACCAGCCGTGGCGCGAACACCGCGATCAACAGCTTGCGGTAGACGCTGCCGGACTCGGCTTCGAGCATGTCGCCCTGGTACAGCCCCAGGCCCTCGGACCAGCCCGGTGCGTCACCGGCCAGGTTGCGCACCGCATCGAGCAGCGGCAGCACCGCCAGCACGTCACGCTGCGCGGGGCTGAGGTTCTGCACTTGCGGGCCCAGGGGTGCGACCTTGCCGTCGACCTGGGCGATGTAGTTCTGGTTGGCGCGGTAGCTGACCCACCACAGCGAGGCCACGGTCAGCACCACCGCCACGGTGGCAGCCAGCACACCGCGGGCGATCCAGCGTCGCCGGCGCTCGACCTTGGGGTCGGCGCTCATCAGGCCCTGCTCGGCAAAGGCCACGTCGGTAAACAGTTTCTCGATGAAGTAGCTGCGCCCGGTGCCGTTCTGCCGCGCCAAGTGCTGGCGGTCCAGGCTCATGCTCTGCGCCATGACCCCGATCAGGCGGTCGATGGGGCTGCCTTCCTGGGTGCCGCTGGTGAAATACACCCCGCGCAGCAGGGGCCGTTCTTCGTACGGGTTGGGCCTGAACACGCCCTCGAGAAAGCTTTGCAGCGCCTGGCGCAGGGCCGCGAACTGCTGCGAGAAACCATAGATCAGGTCGCGCCGGGCCGGGTCGCGCTCCTGTTGCAGGCGCTCGACCAGCCGCTCGTTGAGGCGCTGCTCCAGGGCGGCGAACTCGGCCGGAAAATCCTGCAGGGGACCGGCGGCCTGCTTGCCGTCGTCCAGGGCAAAGGTGGTGCCCCACACCTGGGCGCGCTCTTCCTTGCTCAAGGCATCGAAGAACTCCATGAAGCCGGGCAGCAGGTCGAGCTTGGTGAGCATCAGGTAGATCGGAAAGCGCACGCCCAACTGGTCGTGCAGTTCCTGCACCCGGCTGCGGATCGCCACCGCATGGGCGGCGCGCTCTTCGTCGCTGCCCAGCAGCAGGTCCGACAGGCTGATGGCAATGAACGCCCCGTCGATGGGCCGGCGCGGACGCTGGGTCTTGAGCAAATCGAGAAAGCCCAGCCAGGCGGCCTTGTCGACCTGCGCATGGCTGTCCTGGGTGGTGTAGCGCCCGGCGGTGTCGAGCAGCACGGCCTGGTCGGTGAACCACCAGTCGCAGTTGCGCGTGCCGCCCACGCCCCGAATCGCTCCGCTGCCCATTTGCGCGGCCAGCGGAAAGTCCAGCCCCGAGTTGACCAGCGCGGTGGTCTTGCCCGAGCCGGGCGGGCCGATGATCACGTACCACGGCAGCTCATACAGGTTGCGCCGCTGGTCACCGCCCAGCCGGGCCTTTTTCAGCAGGGCCAGGGCCTCGTCCATGCGCTGGCGCAGGGTGGCCAGTTCTTCGGCGGTGGCCACGCTGGCCGCGTCCGGTTCAGTCTCGGCGGCCAGGCCTTCGATGACCCGCGCCGCCTGGCGCCGGGCCTGGATGATGCGAAACACCCGCCAGCCGATCCACACCGCCCACAGCAGGCCGATCAGCAGCCAGCGCCGGCCTTCGGGCACCAGCGCATCGAGCAGCGGACCGACGAACCAGATGATCAGGCTCAGGGCGATCAGCCCCAGCACCGGGATCACCCAGCGAATGACAAACCCCAGAAACGCCTTCACTCCACGCCCTCCGCCAATACCGTGATTTCAACCCGGCGATTCTTCGCGCGCCCTTCGCTGGTAGCGTTGGGGGCCAGAGGCTCGGTGTCGCTGCGCCCTTCGGCGGTGAAGCGTTGTGGTTGCCCGGTGCGCGCCGCCAGGATCTGCAGCACCTGTTCGGCACGGGCCTGGGACAAGGCCCAGTTGGACGGGAAGCGCAACGTGGCGATGGGCCGGTTGTCGCTGTGGCCGGTGATGCGCACCTCGCCCTTGACCTTGCCCAGCGCTTCGGCGATGCGCAGCATCAGGGGCTGGTAGGCGTCGACCACGGTGGCGCTGCCGGAGGCAAACAGCTCGTCGCCGCGAATGGTCACCACCGAGCGGTCCACCGCGTCTTGCACAGCGACCTTGCCGGCGCGGATCTCGTCGGACAAAAATCCCGCCAGACGTGGGCGCTCGACCAGCTTGGGCTGTACCACGGGACGGTCGATGGCCTGCACCGGGATCTCGCCCAGCATATGGATACGCTTGAACACCGGCTCGGCCTCGGCGGCCAGTTGCAGGCGCAGGATAAACAGCAACAGCAGCAACAGCGCGATACCGATGGCCACGCCGACCCAGGGCGGCATGAACTGCGCCAGGCGGTCGCGGGCCATCAGCAGGCCGCGCCAGCGTGGCGACAGCCCCTGCTCGCGCTCGCCACGGGCGCTGCGAATGGCCGCACTGGTGCGCTCACGCAACGCATCAAGCTGGCTGCGGCCGTTGTTCATGACCCGGTAGCGACCTTCGAAGCCCAGGCTCATGCACAGGTACAACAGCTCCAGCAGGTACAGACGCTCACGCGGGGTTTGCAGGCAGTGCTCCAGCAACTGGAAGCACTTTTCGCCGCCCCACGCTTCGTTGTGCACGGTGATCAACAGGCTTTGCTGGGTCCACTCGCTGCTGCTGCCCCACGGCGTGCTCATCACCGCTTCATCGAGCGCGGTGCACAGCACGTAGCGCGCCAGCAGCACGTCATTGCGCGCCACGCCGGCGGCCTCGGCACGCTCTTCGAACTGGCGCAGCTGCGCCAGCAACTGGGCGCGCAGGCTGGCCGGCGCCGGGTGGGCGATGGTGTTGCGCAGGCGGGTCAGCAAGGCCAGCAGGGGGCCGGCGGCCGCCTCCAGCGGGTTCAGGCCCTGGGCCTGGCCGGGCGTCAGCGCCGGGCCTTGCGGCTCGGGTTCGCGCGCAGCCGGCGCGGCCTCGCCGGTGCTGGCCGGGCGGCCACCGGGGCGCGGCATGAATTGAGTACGGTCATCGGTGGGGTGCATGCCGCTTATCCTCGGATTGCCCAGAACGCCAGGTTCAGGCCCGGGAATTCACCCGCGATATGGAACGCAAAACCGCCGGAGCGGCTCAGTTGCTGCCAGTGCTCGCTGCCCCGGTCGAGTTCGTAGTAGGTCGAGCCGACGTGAAACGGCAACTGGCGCGGCGCCACCGGCAGTGGCAGCAGACCGATGCCCGGCAGTTGCAGGTTGACCAGGTCGCGGATGTGCTCCACAGAACCGACCTTGCTCTGCTGGCCGAAACGGCCGCGCAGGGTTTCGCCCGGGATGTCGGCGCGCACCACCAGGATGAAGCTGGCGTTGTCCAGCAGGCTCTTGTCGGCCAGCATGGCCACGTGCACGCCGTAGGCTTTCTCGACGATCGGGATCGGCACCGCCTTGCTGTCGATCAGCATCGACAAGGCTTCGCGCAGCGCCTGCATGACCGGGGCAAAGCTGGCTTGCAGGTCGTCGTGCTGGTAGCGCGGAAACTCCTGCGGGCGGTGCTCGCGGGTCGAGAAGGTGGCGAACTCGCCCGCCAGGCTGACCAGCTCGCTGTACAGCCGCTCCGGGTGCAGCGGGCTGAGGTGGCCCAGGTGCTGAACCAGCGGTTCGGCGCGGTTGACCAGTTGCAGCAGCATGAAATCGGCAATCTCAGAGGCACCGCCGGCGCCGGAGGCGACCACGCGCCCGGCCAGGGCTTCGCCGCGCTGGCGCAGCAGGCCTTGCAGCTCGCTGCGAAAGGCACTGAGCGGCCGGCTGACGGCGATGTCCAGCAGCGGCGGGATGTACTGCTCATCGAGCAGCAAGACGTGATCGGCGCGTTTTTCGATGACCCGCACCACGCCCAGCACGGCGTAGTCGCCCAGGCCTTCCTGTTCGGTGAGCAGGCGCAAGGCGCGGGCGCCGACGGCTACCGGCGCGCGGTTTTCGAACGGTGCGTTGTCGTCACGCACTTCGCGCACCTGGCTCAGGTAGCGCGCCGCGCCAGGCACCTCGCCTTCATCGACCGTGTCGCGCACGCCAGCGCGGCGCAGCGGCAGGCCCAGGTACACCAGGCCGTCGCGCACGTTGTCGTCGAGGATCAACGGGCTGGGTGCCGGGTCGTCATGGGGAATGTTGAACGGCGTGCCGTCGGGCAGCAGCCCGCGCGCGCTGATGATCGCCAGCTTGCCCTGGGCCAGCAGGCCCTGGTCGATCAGCAGTTCGGAAAACCCCCAGGCGGCGGCCGACAGTGGACGGCTGCGGGCGTCGATCAGGTTTTCCAGGTAGCGGTCATGCTGCTGGAAATGCTGGGTTCCAATGAACATGCCTTCCGACCAGACCACACGATTGTTCCAGGACATGGGTTCTCCGATTGCCTAGTGAGCAGGAAGGGGTGCAGGGGCGCTGCGGATGGCCTGCGCATCGAGTTCGATGCGGTAAGGCTGGCCCTGGCGTGGCGCCACCGGTAGCACCAGGCGCCACAGGGCGCGGTCGATTTCGCGGTAGCCGACCACCAGGCCGATATGCCGGGTGGCCGGGTTGAGGCTGCGCGTCACGCGGCGGCTTTCGCCGGGGCGCACCAGCACTTCATCCTGGTCGATCAGGTCCGGGCCCAGCGCATCGCCGGCACGCTCGGCCAGGGCAAAGTAGTCGGCGCGGTTGAAGGCGGCGCTGTTCTTGAGTTCGAAGAGCCGCACCCGCACCGGGGCCGGCTGGCCGCTGGCGCCGGGATTGAGCCCGGCCGCGGCGTGCAGGTCGAGGGTCACCGCATTGTCCTGGGCGGCCTCCACCGAGGCCGGGGCGGACGGTTCGCCAGGTTTCGATGCACAGCCACCCAGCAGCAGGGCCAGGGCAACCAGAGGGGCACAGATACGCAACATCGCAATGCTCACGGCAGGTTCTCAGGGGCGGCGCAAGCGTTGGCTGTGCGCTTCGTAGGCACGGCTGAACTCGCGGCCGAACAGGTCCTGGAAGTCGTCTTCGGCTTCCTGCGAAATGCGCTGGTAGAGCGCGGTGAATTGCTGCCAGTACTGCGCCTGACGCGTGCCGCCGAACAGATTCGACAGCCCGCCGGGCTTGCCCATGCGGGTTTCCAGTTCGGCCGGCTCGAAGCGCTTGAGCAGGTGCTTGATCGCCGCCTCGACGCCGGCCATGACGGCCAACTGGTGGGCGCGCAGGTCGTCGAAACTGTCCTGGATCGCCTGCTCGGGGCCCATGAACGCCTGGTTGCCGTGGCGCAGCAGCAACAGCAGCGCTTCATCGGCATTGGGGGCGAACTTGAGCGGGTTGTTTTCCACCGGGCGGATCATGGTCTGCTGCATGCGGAACTCGCCCTTGAGACTGGTGCGGGCCCGCAACACATCGATCAGGCCGTCGACCATCAGCCGGTAGCTGCGCCCGATGGCTTCCATCTGCGCGGCGGCCTGGGCCGGGTCGAGGCTGACTTGATCAAGGCCGGCACCGCGCAGGAAGGCTTGCAGCAGGTCCTGGGACTGGGCGGCAGGCGACGCGGCGACAACCGGGTCGGCCGGTGCAGCCACGGCCGCTGCCGAAGGCGGCGCAACGGCCGCTGGTGCAGGTGCAGGTGCAAGTGCAGGTGCAACAGGCGGCGGCTCGGCCGCCGGCGGCAAGGTGCTGATCGGCTGGGGCGGTGGCGCGACGGGCAGCACCGGGGCGGCGACCACGGCCGGACGGGCCGACGGTGCCACGGGCGCCGGCGCGGCCAGGTCGGCCAGCGGGTCCCAGTCATCGGGAATCATGCCCGGCGCAGCGGTCGGGACCGGGGCCTGGGCAGGTGCAGGCGCCACGGCCGGCGGGGCTGGCATCACCGGCGTCGGTGGCCGGAAGTCATGCTGGCGAGCCGGAACATGGTCGGGCTGGGTGGCCGGCGCCACGCTGGCAGGGGTCAGAAAGTCGAACAGGTCGGCAAAGGTGTCCTGCGCCGAACCGCCTTGCAGCCGGGCCATGCCGGGGGCGTCAATCGGTTGCAGGCCTGGCGCGGCATCGGGCGTGGTCTGCCAGTGGTTGTCCTGGCGGCTCATCAGCGCTTCGAAACTGTTTGCCGCTTCACCGGCCTTCAGGCCCGCTTCGGGCAACTGCATGTTGAAGTCCAGGCGCACGCGAATCTCGTATTCGCCGATGCGGATAAGTTCACCGTCCTGTAATACTTCGCTGTTACCGCGCCGCAGGCGAATGCCCGCTTCTACCAGTTCGACACCGTTGGTGCTGTGGTCGGTCAGGTAATAACGACCGTCCTTATATTGAATGACGCAGTGCCGCGACGACACCAACCGCTCCGGGTCGGGAAGTATCCAGTCATTTTCCGAACTGCGGCCAATTGCCATTACGCCTTGATCCAGGGTCTTTTCTGCACACTGGCCCGGCGTGATCTTGTGGTAACTGGTGATCGTCAAACACAGCGACATCGTGCCTCCCTGCTATATCGCGCTGGTGAAACCGGGTTTGCAAACCGTGGGGATGCCTGCCAGACAGGTCACTTGCGGAAAAGTTCAAAAACCCATGATCGCCACGCGAACGATGGATTTCGGCGACTTTGCGCGCATGATAATCGCGCCCCACAAAGCGATGTCAAAATAGCATGCAAGCTGTTAGCTGCGTCACAACTCCCCAAGAGGGCGCCTATCCTAACCTTGACATTGCCCTTTAACTACTCCAAAAATGCACAACTTTAAAAACTCTGTAGTGTCACTATGACATCTAGCAAGTTATGGATGACTACAGCGCGTTCGAATAGTTCAAAAAATTTTCCTACATAACCGTAGACATCATCTGAGTCGATAAGGAGATCACGTTTGATGGATGTCGCACTGTTGCTCAGCGCTGTTTCACCCAACTTTCCCTGTGGGGAAGATCTGGAATACGACGCCGACTTCCTGCAACTGGAACGTGACGCACAGGGCAAACCCGAGCGCGTCATGGGCGATGCCGTGCAGCCTGCCGAGCCGCCTGCCTGGCGTTTGATCGAGCAGTCGGCCAGCCACTTGCTGCAACGCAGCAAGGATTTGCGCATCACCCATTTCCTGGTGCAGAGCGCGCTGGCCCTCGACGGTATGGCGGGCCTGGCCAACACCCTTGAACTGATCGACCAACTGCTGCGCCAGTACTGGGACACGCTGTACCCGCAGCTTGACGCCGACGACGACAATGACCCGACCCTGCGCATCAATGCGCTGGCGGGCCTGGCCTGTGACACCAACCTGCGCCTGCTGCGCGAAAGCGCGCTGGTGCGTTCGCGCGCTTTCGGCACCTTGAGCCTGCGCGCGGTGCTGCATGCCAGCGGCCTGCAATACGCCAGCGACGAGTCGCTGAGCCTGGAGTCCTTTGGTGCCGCCTTGCGCGACAGCGACCCGCAGACCCTGCAGGACACTCATGCCGCCGTGCGCCAGGCCCTGCAGCGGGCAGCCGCCATCGAAGAATTCGTCAATGACCAGGTAGGTTCTGCACAAGGCATCGACCTGGCCGCGCTGAAACAGCCCTTGCGCCAGGCTTTGCAGGTGCTCGACGAGCATGCCCCGGCGGCCGACAACGCTGGCGACGACGAGGTGCCGGTGACGCAGGCGGTCCATGAGCCTGCCGGTGCCAGCGCCCAGGCATTTGCCGCACCGGCTGCGCCGCGCGCCAGCGCCGAGATCAGCAGCCGCGAAGACGTGCTGCGCAGCCTTGACCGCCTGCTGGCCTATTACGCCCGCCACGAGCCTTCCAGCCCGCTGCCGATGCTGTTGAAGCGCGCCAAGGGCCTGGTCAACGCCGACTTCGAAACCATCGTGCGCAATCTGATTCCCGACGGCATGTCCCAGTTTGAAACCTTGCGCGGCCCGGAGCCTGACTGATCCGCGAGGCGGATCACGCTTGGGATGCGCAACCTGTTACCGGCTTTGAGGCCAACACCGTCGCAGCAGCGACCAGGAGAAGCAACGTGGCGAAAACCAGTTCGCAGAAATTCATTGCGCGCAACCGTGCGCCTCGCGTGCAGATCGAGTACGACGTGGAACTGTACGGCGCCGAGAAGAAGGTGCAGCTGCCGTTCGTGATGGGCGTGATGGCCGACCTGACCGGCAAGCCCGCCGAACCGCTGGCGCCAGTGAACGAGCGCAAGTTCCTGGAAGTCGACGTCGACAACTTCGACTCGCGACTCAAGGCCATGCAGCCGCGGGTGGCCTTTCATGTGCCCAACGAACTGACCGGCGAAGGCAACCTGAGCCTGGACATCACGTTCGAGAGCATGGACGACTTCAGCCCGGCCGCCGTGGCGCGCAAGGTCGACTCGCTGAACCAGTTGCTCGAAGCCCGCACCCAGCTGGCCAACCTGCTGACCTACATGGACGGCAAGACCGGCGCCGAAGAAATCATTCTGAAAGCCATCAAGGACCCGGCGCTGCTGCAGGCCCTGGCCAGTGCGCCAAAGCCCAAGGATTCCGAGCCCTCCGCTTGATCAGGACCCATGACCATGACCGATTTACAGCGTGACAATCAGGCCCCGGCGGGCACCGTAGAACACACCAGCGAATTCGCCTCGCTGCTGCTGCAGGAATTCAAGCCCAAGACCGAGCGCGCCCGCGAAGCGGTCGAGACCGCCGTACGCACCCTGGCCGAACAGGCCCTGGCCCAGACCGACCTGGTGTCCAACGACGCGATCAAATCCATCGAGTCGATCATCGCGGCCATCGACGCCAAGCTCACCGCCCAGGTCAACCAGATCATTCATCACCCGCAGTTCCAGCAGGTCGAAAGTGCCTGGCGCGGCCTGCACTATCTGGTCAACAACACCGAGACCGACGAGCAACTGAAGATTCGCGTGCTGAACATCTCCAAGCCGGAGCTGCACAAGACCCTTAAGAAGTTCAAGGGCACGGCCTGGGACCAGAGCCCGCTGTTCAAGAAGATGTACGAAGAGGAATACGGCCAGTTCGGCGGCGAGCCGTATGGCTGCCTGATCGGCGACTACTACTTCGACCAGTCGCCACCGGATGTCGAGTTGCTGGGCGAGCTGTCGAAAGTCTGCGCGGCGATGCACGCGCCGTTCATTTCCGCGGCCTCGCCGACGGTGATGGGCATGGGTTCCTGGCAGGAGCTGTCCAACCCGCGCGACCTGACCAAGATCTTCACCACCCCCGAGTACGCCGGCTGGCGCTCGCTGCGTGAGTCCGAAGATTCGCGCTACATCGGCCTGACCATGCCGCGCTTCCTGGCCCGCCTGCCGTATGGTGCCAAGACCGACCCGGTCGAAGCCTTTGCCTTCGAGGAAGACACCGACGGCGCCGACAGCGCCAACTACACCTGGGCCAACGCCGCCTATGCGATGGGCGTGAACATCAACCGCTCGTTCAAGCACTACGGCTGGTGCTCGCGCATTCGTGGCGTGGAATCGGGTGGCGAGGTCGAGAACCTGCCGGCGCACACCTTCCCCACCGACGACGGTGGCGTGGACATGAAGTGCCCGACCGAGATCGCCATTTCCGACCGCCGCGAGGCCGAGCTGGCCAAGAACGGCTTCATGCCGCTGTTGCACAAGAAGAACACCGACTTTGCGGCGTTCATCGGTGCCCAGTCGCTGCAGAAACCGGCCGAATACGACGACCCGGACGCCACCGCCAACGCCAACCTGGCCGCGCGCCTGCCGTACCTGTTCGCCACCTGCCGCTTTGCGCATTACCTCAAGTGCATCGTGCGCGACAAGATCGGCTCGTTCAAAGAGCGCGACGAGATGCAGCGCTGGCTGCAGAACTGGATCCTCAACTACGTCGACGGGGACCCGGCGCATTCCACCGAAACCACCAAGGCCCAGCATCCGCTGGCTGCCGCCGAAGTGGTGGTCGAGGACGTCGAAGGCAACCCGGGCTACTACACGTCCAAGTTCTTCCTGCGCCCGCATTACCAGCTTGAAGGCTTGACCGTGTCGCTGCGCCTGGTATCCAAGCTGCCATCGACAAAAGGCGCCTGACCCTGAAACCGCCGTAGGAGCGCGCTTGCCCGCGACCGAGTGCGTAGCGCTCGTAAAAATTGTGTAGGCGCTGAAAATTTACGACTGCTAACGCAGCCGGTCGCGGGCAAGCGCGCTCCTACATAGACGGCGTAAGCGGCATAGGCGGCGTAGACGGCGTAAGCGGCGTAAGCGGCATAGGCGTCATAGGCGTCATAGGCGGCGTAGTTAGAAAAGCGGTGTTGTCGCACAACTCAATACAGTGGCGCTGTGCCACATCAGGAGAAACCATGGCTGTCGATATTTTCATCAAGATCGGTGACATCAAGGGCGAGTCGGTCGACAAGACTCACAAGGACGAAATCGAAGTGCTGAACTGGAGCTGGGGCATGTCCCAGTCCGGCAACATGCACATGGGCACCGGTGGCGGTGCGGGCAAGGTCAACATTCAGGACCTGTCGATCACCAAGTACGTCGACAAGGCGACCCCCAACCTGATGATGCATTGCTCCAGCGGCAAGCACATCGACAAGGTCACCCTGACCGTGCGCAAGGCCGGCGGCGACAACCAGGTCGAGTACCTGATCATCAACCTCGAAGAAGTATTGGTCACCTCGCTGAGCACCGGTGGCTCGGGCGCCGATGACCGCCTGATCGAGAACGTGACCCTGAACTTCGCCCAGGTCCTGGTCGACTACCAGCCGCAGAAAGCCGACGGCAGCAAGGAAGGCGGCCCGATCAAGTACGGCTGGAACATCCGCTCCAATACCAAGCGCTAAGGTCTTGGCGTCCCCGGCCGCTCCGGCCGGGGGCAATTGGCATCAGGATGCCTGCCAGGCAGGCGGTGAGGAGACACACAGATGGCCAAACCTTCGTTTATCAATTTGCAGCAGGCCTATCCCAAAGTGGCTAGCCCTTGTGATCAACCGTGGGGAAACCAGTGCGCCATTCGCATGAGCATTGCCCTGAACGGTGAGCGAAGCATCCGCGTCAACAACTCCACCTACACAGATCCGAAATGCAAGCATGAACACGCTCGCGGTGCCGAGTCTCTGGCCAACTGGTTATGGCGCCATCATTTGGGCAGGCCCTTGATCATTGAAGGTACTGCCAGCGCTCGACAGACTATTCGTGACAAGCGCGGCATCATCTTTTTCAAGGACTGTTTTGCCAGAGCTTCGGAGAAACTGGAGGACCGCACCGGAGACCACATTGACCTATGGAATCGCGGTATCACTCAAGGTTTTGACGACGGCAACTACATGTCCAAGAAAATCTGGTTCTGGGAGCTGCCATGACCAGAACATACTCAGGCATTACCCTCCTCATGGGGGCTCTGTTCAGCCTCAGCGCTTGTGCACAGCCGCAAGAGCAAGTCCCCGCATCGTCGACGCCTCTGACCCAGGCCACGCTCGCCGGCCAGCCTTTGCAGTTGGTAGAGCATGAGGGGCAATGTGTGCTGCGCAAGCCAGACAACAGTGACCTGAAACTGGAGATGAACTGGCCTTGCCAGTTCACTCCGGACAAACAGGGCAAGGTTCAGACTGAAGTGCACAATTCGGTCCCTATCGTGCTGGTAGAGCACAGTCAGCCCAACCCGGCACCTGACACAGACTGCGTGAAAACATCTCAAGCCGTGCGGTTGCGTGACAACACGCTGGAAACCTCAAGGGTGAACAGAAGCGCTATGTGCCATATCGGTCAGCAAGATCAGAAAATGTTCACGGGGTTGTTCCGTTGGTAACCACGAAGGCACTTTGCCGAGTTACAGCCCTGTCAGCCGGATTGCGGGGTGTGGCCCTGCTCACTGGGATCAGAAAGCCTTGATCTGGAATTTCGACTGGTGACCAACATGACCCCGCGCGAGCGCCTGCAGCCTTCCCTGCTTGATCGCCTCACTGACGATGACCCGGGCAACCTGCAAGAGGGCACGGACAAGCGCGTGCTGTCGCTGAGCCAGCTCAAGGCCTCGGTGCTGCGCGACCTGACCTGGCTGCTCAACACCACCTCGTTGCTCGACGCCGACGCCACGCTGCACACCCCCGCCGGCACCTCGGTGGTCAATTACGGGCTGCCGGCGCTGGCCGGCAGCAGTGTGTCGGGGGTCGACATTGCGGTGCTCGAAAGCCTGATCCATCGGGCGATTACCACCTTCGAGCCGCGCCTGCTGGCACACACCGTGCGAGTGCGGGCCCATCTGGGCCATGAACAGATGAACCATAACGCGCTGAGTTTCGAGATTCAGGGCGACTTGTGGGCGCAGCCGGTGGCGTTGCCGCTGTTGCTGCGCACCGAGCTGGACCTTGAATCGGGCCATGTAAAGGTCTTGCCTGCCGAACAACGGAGACGTTCATGAATCCGCGCTTGCTCGGGTTGTACAACCAGGAATTGCAGCACATCCGCGAAAGCGCCCAGGAGTTTGCCCGCGAGTACCCCAAGATCGCCGGGCGCCTGACGCTGTCGGGGCTCGATTGCGCCGACCCGTATGTCGAGCGCCTGTTGGAAGGCTTCGCCTACCTGACCGCTCGCGTGCAGCTCAAGCTGGAGGCCGAATACCCGACCTTCACCCACAACCTGCTGGAAATCGCCTACCCGCACTATCTGGCGCCCACGCCGTCGATGACCGTGGTGCAGATGCACGCCGACCCCGACGAAGGCTCGCTGGCCGACGGCTTTACCCTGCCGCGCGACAGCGTGCTGCGGGCTGCCCTGGGCCGCGACTCGCAGACCTCATGCGAATACCGCAGCACCCAGGCGGTGACGTTGTGGCCGGTGCAGGTCAGCCAGGCCGACTATTTCGGCAACCCGGCCGCTGTGCTGGGACGCCTGGCCGCCAGCGAACCCAAGGCCAAGGCGGCCTTGCGCATCACCCTGCGCACCGGCGCCGAATTGCCGTTCGACAGCCTGGCCCTGGGCAATCTGCCGCTGTACCTGCACGGCGCCGATGAGTTGCCCTATCGCCTGTATGAGCAACTGCTGGCCAACACCTGCGCGGTATTTGCCCGCCAGCCCGGCAGCGACTGGGTCGAGCGCCTGCCGGTGGATGCCTTGCGCCCGTGCGGCTTCGATGACCGCGAGGCGGCGCTGCCGGTGGTGCCGCAGGCATTCCAGGGCTATCGCCTGCTGCAGGAATACTTCGCCTTGCCGCAGCGCTTTCTGTTCATCGATTTCACGGGCCTGGAACGCGCAGTGGGCCGTTGCACCGGGCAAGAACTGGAACTGATCGTGCTGCTGGAGCGCTTTGACCAGAGCCTGGAAAACAGTGTCGGACGCGAGCAGTTCGTGCCCTACTGCACCCCGGCGATCAACCTGTTCCCCAAGCGCCTGGACCGCATTCACCTGAGCGACCGGGTGCATGAACACCATGCCATTGCCGACCGCACCCGGCCGATGGATTTCGAGATTCACTCGCTGACCGGCGTCACCGGTTTCGGCACCGGGCCCGACCAGCCGTTCCTGCCGTTCTACGCGGTGCGCGACCCGTCGCGCTATGGCCGCGACCAGGCCTATTACAGCCTGCGCCGCGAGCCGCGGGTGTTGTCCAGCGAGCAACGGCGCACCGGCACGCGCTCGACCTACGTGGGCAGCGAAAGCTTCATCAGCCTGGTCGACAGCCAGCAGGCGCCTTACCGCCACGATCTGCGCCAGCTGGGCCTGACGGCCTTGTGCACCAACCGCGACCTGCCGCTGTTCATGCGCCTGGGCGGTGCCAGTGACTTCACACTGGCCGACAGCGCACCGGTGCAGGCCATCCGCTGCCTGGCCGGCCCCAGTCGGCCACGCGCCAGCCATGCCCACGACAACAAGGCCTGGCGCCTGATCAGCCAGCTGTCGCTCAACTACCTGTCGCTGAGCGAGCAAGGCCAAGGCGCCGCCGCCCTGCGCGAACTGCTGCGCCTGTACGGCGACGATCAGGACGCGGCACTGCAACTGCAGATCGAAGGCCTGCGCGAAGTCAGCAGCAAGCCCTGCACGCGGCGCTTGCCGATGCCCGGCCCGATCGTGTTCGGGCGCGGCCTGGAGATCACCCTGGTGTTCGACGAAAACGCCTTTCGTGGCACCGGCGTGTTCCTGCTGGGCGCGGTGTTCGAGCGTTTCCTGAGCCGCTACGTGTCGGTCAACAGTTTTACCGAGACGGTGCTGCGCGGCACTGAACGTGGCGAGATCATGCGCTGGAAAGCCCAGCCCGGCCGGCGGCCGACCCTATGAATACGCTTGAGGCCATGCACGACCAGCCCTGGGCGTACGACTTCTTCCAGGCGTTGCGCCGTATCGAGTGTGAAAACCCTGACCTGCCGCGCTTCGGCCATTCGTTGCGCCTGAGCGATGACCCGGTGCGCCTCGGCCAGCGCCAGGACAGCGCCTTTGCACCCTCGACCCTGGCCGGCGTGCAGCCGGGCGACGACGACACGGCCGCGCGCCTGGAGCAGTTCTTCTTTGGCCTGGGCGGGCCCAACGGGCCGTTGCCGCTGCACCTGACCGAATACGTGCGCGAGCGCCAGCGCAACCACGCCGACAGCACCAGCAAGCGCTTTCTGGATGTGTTCCACCACCGCCTGCTGAGCCTGTTCTATCGGGCCTGGGCCGAGGCGCGGCCGACCGTCAGCCATGACCGTGCCGATGATGACTACTGGTCCGGGCGCCTGGCGGCGCTGTGCGGGCGCGGCCTGCCCGGCCAGCTGGAGCAGGGCGAACTGCCCGGCACCGCCAAGCTGCACTACAGCGGCCACCTGGCGGCGCAGACCCGTTACCCGGATGGCTTGCGGGCGATCCTGGGCGAGTATTTCGGCCTGCCGGTGCAGATCGAGGAATACGTCGGCCAATGGCTGGAACTGCCCGAGCGCAGCCGCGTGGGGGTCCGTTCGAACCGCCTGGGTGTCGACCTGTGCCTGGGCAGCCATGTCTGGGATCGCCAGCATAAATTCCGCATTCGCCTGGGGCCGCTCACGCTGGCGCAATACATGGGCATGCTTCCCGACGGCCAGCCCTTTCGCGAGCTGGTGGCCTGGGTGGCCGAGTACCTGGGCTTTGAACTGGACTGGGACTTGAACCTGGTGCTGGAACAGCCACAGGTGCCACGCCTGCAACTCAATGGTCGCCAGCGGCTGGGTTTCAACACCTGGCTTGGCCTGCGCAATACAGATGCCGACGAACTGGTTCTGGCCCGGCATTACGCCGACCAGGCCGGCGATGCCCGACAGGCCAGTTCGCCCTCCCACTTCAAGGAACCCCTCATATGAGTGAAATCAGTCGCGCCGCGTTGTTCGGCAAACTCAACAGCGTGGGCTACAAGGCTATCGAGGCGGCCACGGTCTTCTGCAAGTTGCGTGGCAATCCGTACGTGGAGCTGTCGCACTGGTTGCACCAGTTGCTGCAATTGCAGGACTCGGACCTGCACCGCATCCTGCGCCAGTTCAACGTGGACCCGGCGCGCCTGGCGGCCGACCTGACCGAGGCGCTGGACCGCCTGCCCCGTGGCTCGACCTCGATCACCGATTTGTCCTCGCATGTCGAGGAAGCGGTGGAGCGCGGCTGGGTGTATGGCAGCCTGATGTTCGGTGAAAGCCAGGTGCGCACCGGCTACCTGCTGATCGGCCTGCTCAAGACCCCGAGCCTGCGCAATGCGCTGCTGGCCCTGTCGGCCGAATTCGGCAAGCTGAAGATCGAAAGCCTGACCGAGCGCTTCGACGAGTACGTCGGTGATTCACCGGAAAACGCCCTGCGTGCCAGCGACGGCTTCAATGCCGGCGCCGTGCCCGGCGAAGCCAGCGGCGCCATGGCACCCAGCGCCCTGGGCAAGCAGGAAGCGCTGAACAAGTACACCATCGACCTGACCGCCCAGGCGCGCAACGGCGAGCTGGACCCGATTGTCGGCCGCGACGAAGAGATCCGCCAACTGGTGGACATCCTCATGCGCCGCCGGCAGAACAACCCGATCCTCACTGGTGAGGCCGGCGTCGGCAAGACCGCCGTGGTCGAAGGCTTTGCCCTGCGCATCGTTGCCGGCGACGTGCCGCCGGCGCTCAAGGATGTAGAGTTGCGCAGCCTGGACGTCGGCCTGTTGCAGGCCGGCGCCAGCATGAAGGGCGAGTTCGAACAGCGCCTGCGCCAGGTCATCGAGGACGTCCAGGCCTCGCCCAAGCCGATCATCCTGTTCATCGACGAAGCCCATACCCTGGTCGGTGCCGGCGGTGCGGCGGGCACCGGCGACGCGGCCAACCTGCTCAAGCCGGCGCTGGCCCGCGGCAGCCTGCGCACCGTGGCGGCCACCACCTGGGCCGAGTACAAGAAGCACATCGAGAAGGACCCGGCGCTGACCCGGCGCTTCCAGGTCGTGCAAGTGGCCGAGCCGTCCGAAGACAAGGCGCTGCTGATGATGCGCGGCGTGGCCTCGACCATGGAGCAGCACCATCAGGTGCAGGTGCTCGATGAAGCGCTGCAAGCCTCGGTCAAACTCTCGCACCGCTACATTCCGGCGCGCCAGTTGCCCGATAAATCGGTCAGCCTGCTGGACACCGCCTGCGCACGGGTTGCCATCAGCCTGCATGCGGTGCCGGCCGAGGTCGACGACAGCCGCCGACGCATCGAGGCGCTGCAGACCGAACTGCAGATCATCGCCCGCGAGCATGCCATCGGCGTGCACACCGGCAGCCGCCAAAGCCAGGCCCAGGCGCTGCTGGACGCCGAGCAGGAACGCCTGACCGGGCTGGAAGTGCGCTGGGCCGATGAGAAGGCGCTGGTGGACGAACTGCTCAAGCTGCGCGCGCAACTGCGTGACAGCGTCGGCGTGGTCGACAGCGACGTGACTGCCGATGCCGCCGGCGACAACGGTCATGAACTGCGCATCCGGCTGGTCGAGTTGCAGCAGCAATTGAGCGAGCTACAAGGCGAAACGCCGTTGATCCTGCCCACCGTGGACTATCAGGCGGTGGCCTCGGTGGTCGCCGACTGGACCGGGATTCCGGTGGGGCGCATGGCGCGCAACGAGCTGGAGACCGTACTCAAGCTGGACCAGCACCTGAGCAAACGCATCATCGGCCAGGACCATGCCTTGCAGATGATCGCCAAGCGCATCCAGACCTCGCGCGCCGGGCTCGATAACCCGAGCAAGCCGATCGGCGTGTTCATGCTGGCCGGCACCTCCGGGGTGGGCAAGACCGAAACCGCGCTGGCGCTGGCCGAGGCGCTGTATGGCGGCGAGCAGAACGTCATCACCATCAACATGAGCGAGTTCCAGGAAGCGCACACGGTCTCGACCCTCAAGGGCGCGCCACCCGGTTATGTCGGCTACGGCGAAGGCGGCGTGCTGACCGAGGCGGTGCGGCGCAAGCCCTACAGCGTGGTGTTGCTCGACGAGGTGGAGAAGGCCCACCCGGACGTGCACGAGATGTTCTTCCAGGTGTTCGACAAGGGCGTGATGGAAGACGGCGAAGGCCGGGTGATCGACTTCAAGAACACCCTGATCCTGCTGACCACCAACGCCGGCACCGAGCTGATTGCGCGTGTGTGCCAGGACCCGGCCAACGTGCCTGACCCTGAGGAAATCGCCAAGGCCCTGCGCGGCCCGCTGCTGGAGATTTTCCCGCCGGCCCTGCTCGGCCGCCTGGTGACCATCCCTTACTACCCGCTCAGCGACACGATGCTCAAGGCCATTACCGACCTGCAACTGGGACGGATCAAGAAGCGCGTGGAAAGCACCCACAAGGTGGCTTTCGACTACGATGCCGAGGTGATCGACCTGATCGTCTCGCGCTGCACCGAAACCGAAAGCGGCGGCCGGATGATCGATGCGATCCTGACCAACACCCTGCTGCCGGACATGAGCCGCGAGTTCCTGACCCGCATGCTCGAAGGCAAACCCCTGGCCGGCGTACGCATCCGCCAGCAGGACGGACAATTGCACTATGAATTCGATGACGCGCCGGCATGATCTGTTGTATCCCGGCATGACCCGTTGTAGGAGCGCGCTTGCCCGCGACCGAGTGCGCAGCGCTCGCAAAAATTGTGTAGACGCTGAAAATTTACGACTGTAAATCTGCGAAACGCTGAAAATTTACGACTGTAAATCTGCGAAACGCTGAAAATTTACGACTGCTAACGCAGCCGGTCGCGGGCAAGCGCGCTCCTACATAGCGTCATTCGCACAGGAACAACGGCGTTCGTGCAGGCGCGTCATTCGCACAGCAACAGCGTTCGTGTATAGCCGATGAATTTCGCATGACGAGATAACCCATGAATTTCCAGCAACTCACACGCATGGCGCAGATCACCAGCCCCCTGGGGCCGGATGTGCTGTTGCTCAAGGATATGGGCGGCGGCGATGAGCTGGGGCGGCTGTTCAACTATGAACTGCAGCTGACCTCCACTGATGGCGCCCTGGACCTGAACCAATTGCTCGGCAAGCCCATGTGCCTGTCGCTGCAACTGACCGGCGGGACCCAGCGGCACTTCCACGGCATCGTCGCGCGCTGCAGCCAGAACGTCGACCGTGGCCAGTTCGCCAGTTACCAGGTGACCCTGCGGCCGTGGCTGTGGCTGCTCAGCCGCACCTCGGACTGCCGGATCTTCCAGCACCAGACCGTGCCGCAGATCATCAAGCAGGTGTTTCGCGACCTGGGTTTTTCCGATTTCGAGGACGCCCTCAGCCGCCCCTACCGGGAGTGGGAGTACTGCGTGCAGTACCGCGAGACCAGCCTGGATTTCGTCAGCCGGTTGATGGAACACGAAGGCATCTACTACTTTTTCCGCCACGAGAAAGACCGCCATGTGCTGGTGCTGGCCGACGCCTATGGCGCACACCAGACCGCACCGGGCTACGAGTCGGTGCCGTACTACCCGCCTGACGGCCAGCACCGCGAGCGTGATCACTTCAACGACTGGCGCCTGGCCCAGGAAGTGCAGCCAGGTTCGCTGGAGCTCAACGACTATGACTTCCAGCGCCCCAGTGCGCGCCTGGAAGTGCGCTCGAGCATGCCGCGCCCGCACACCGCCGGCGACTACCCGCTGTACGACTACCCTGGCGCCTACGAGCAGAACCAGGACGGCGAGCATTACGCCCGCACGCGCCTGGAAGCCCTGCAAAGCCTGCACGAGCGCATCGAGCTGAGCGGCAACGCCCGGGGCGTGAGCGCCGGCCATCTGTTCAGCCTGACCGGCTTCGGCCGCCAGGACCAGAACCGCGAATACCTGATCGTGGCGGCGCGGTATTACGTGGCCCAGGAAAACCTGGAAACCGGCAGCAGTGGCGGCATGCAGTTCGAGGTCGGGCTGACCTGCATCGACGCCCAGCAAAGCTTCAAGCCGCTGGCCAGCACCCTCAAGCCGCAGGTCATGGGCCCGCAGACCGCGCGCGTGGTGGGCCCGGCCGGCGAAGAAATCTGGACCGACCAATACGGTCGGGTCAAGGTGCATTTCTACTGGGACCGGCACGACCAGTCCAACGAGAACAGCTCGTGCTGGATACGTGTGTCGCAATCCTGGGCCGGCAAGAACTGGGGCTCGATGCAGGTGCCGCGCATCGGCCAGGAAGTGATCGTCAGCTTTCTCGAAGGCGACCCCGACCGGCCGATCATCACCGGGCGGGTGTACAACGCCGAGCAGACCGTGCCCTACGACCTGCCGGCCAACGCGACCCAGAGCGGCATGAAGAGCCGCTCGAGCAAAGGCGGCACGCCGGCCAACTTCAACGAAATCCGCATGGAGGACAAGAAGGGCCAGGAGCAGCTGTTCATTCATGCCGAGCGCAACCAGGACATCGAGGTCGAGAACGACGAAAGCCACTGGGTGGGCAACAACCGCACCAAGGTGGTGGACCACACCGAGACGGTGACCATCGGCGTCGACCGCATCCGTGCGGTGGCGCATGACGACCTGTTGCTGGTGGGCAATACCAAGACCGATGCCATCAGCCGCAGCTACCTGATCGAGGTCGGCGAGAACCTGCGCCTGGTGTGCGGCAAAAGCGTGCTGGAGCTCAACGCCAGCGGGCAGATCAACCTGACGGGGGTGAACATCAGCGTCTACGCCAGCGGCACCGCGACGATCAACACCGGCGACATCCTGCACCTGAACAACGGCTCCGGCGCCGGCACCGAACCCAAGGGCCAGGGCGTCAAGGGCGAGATCGACGCGGCGGTGAAGCAGATATTTCCCAAGACCTGACGCCAGTGCCTGGGCCCTGTAGGAGCGCGCTCTGGCCGCGACCGAGTACGTTAGCAGTCGTAAATTTTCAGCGCCTACACAATTTTTGCGAGCGCTGCGCACTCGGTCGCGGGCAAGCGCGCTCCTACGCGCGTCATTTGTGTAAACCAGACGGAATCGTTTTATGACTTACCGCCTCAATGAATTCAGTTTCGCCCTGCCCGACCCACAGGTGCAGGATGCAACCATCAACATCCTCAAGTTCGGCGAGCTGGGCACGTCGTTGATCGTCAGCCGCAGCGTGCTGGCCGACGGCGAGACGCTGCACAGCAACTTTGCCGCGCAACTGGAGCGCCTGGGCCAGCAGGTGCAGGACCTGCGGCATGAGCCGGTGCAGACGCTGCACGTGGGCCTGAACCAGGAAATCGAAGCCATCGAGCTGCGCAGCCAGTTCAGCAAGGGCAACGAGAAGATCTGGCAATTCCAGCTGGCGCTGGTGCTGCCCGACACCCGGCGCATGCTGGCGCTCAGCTACGTCAAGGCCCAGCCACTGGGAGCGGCGGAAGCCGCGCACTGGGCGGGCATCAAGCAGTCACTGAGCTTCAACACGGTGATCTGAACCTGGACGGGGTGAATGTGATGGACCGCAGGCATGTCTGACGCCATCTGGGCCGCCCGCCTGGGCGATGGCCTTGAACACACCTCAATGCTGGCCGACATTGTCGGCGGCGTGCTGGAGGTCGCCGCCCATGTGGCGATCGGCGCACTGGCCACCGCCGCCGTGGCCGCCGCCGCCGGCATTACCGTCGCCACCGGCGGGCTGGGCGCGTGCCTGCTGGGGGCGGTGGTCGGGCTGGTGGTGGGCGTGGTCATGGCCAAGACCGGCGCCGACACCGGCCTGTCGCGATTATGCGAGGGCATTGGCAACAGCCTGTTCCCGCCCACCATCCAGGCCACCATCAGCACCGGCTCGCTCGACACCCTGACCAACAACCGTCCGGCCGCCCGTGCTGCCGGCTGGGTGCCGCCAGGTGTGCAGCTTGTCGAACAGGAAGGCGAGGCGCCCGAGGCCAGTTACCTCGATATGGCCGGTGAGTTCTTTTCGCAGATGTGGCGTCCCACCGTCGCCACCCCGGCCCCCGGTGCCGAACCGCGGCCCGAGGACCTGGTGCTGTGCACCAAGCACCCGCCCACGCCGCCGCAGTTTCTCGCCGAAGGCTCGGACAAGGTGTCCATCAACGGCCAGCCGGCGGTGCGCAGCGGCGACCGCAGCACCTGCGAGGCGGTGGTGGTGTCGGCCGGGCCCATTTCGTCGAACGTGCGCATCGGTGGCGGCACGCTGACCGTGCGCGAAATCCGCAGCGGCAAGACCCCCGGCGTGGGCCTGGCGGTGACCGTGCTGCTGATGCTCAAGGGCGGCAAGGGCAAGTTCCTCAGCAACCTGCCGTGCATGGCGCTGGGCCTGGCCAACAGCTACGTGTCGGGCCAGGCCACCCAGGCCATCGTCAATGCCACCAGCGCCTCGCCCAACCCGGTGCATGCCGCCACTGGCGCCAAGGTGCTCAGCGGCCAGGACGAGCTGGATTTCGTCCTGCCCGGCATCCTGCCCATCGACTGGCAGCGCTTCTACAACAGCCGTGATGAACGGCGCGACGGGCTGTTCGGCGCCGGCTGGAGCGTGGCCTATGAAGTCGGCGTGCAGGTCGAGGCGCACCCTGAGGGCGGCGAACGGCTGGTGTACACCGACGAGCAGGGACGGCGCATCGACATGGGCACTGTCCCCTTGGGCGGGGCGGTGTTCAGCGCCGGCGAAGGCCTGGTGGTGCGCCGTCATGCCCGTGGCACGCTGCTGATCGAGAGCGACGACGGCCTGTACCGGCTGTTCGAGCCCAGTCCGCTGGAGGCCACTTGTTTGCGCCTGAGCCAGTTGGGAGATCGCAACGATAACCGCATTTTCATCGACTACGACGAACTGGGCCGGATAAGCGGCCTGCGCGACACCTTCGACGACGTGCGCCTGGCGCTGGTGTACTGCGCGCAATGGCCGCGCCGGCTCAGCCATGTCGAGCGCCTCTACCCGGACGCGCCACCCTTGGTGCTGGCCCGTTATGCCTTCGATGACCTGGGACAACTGGCCGAGGTGTGTGATGCCACCGGCCGGGTGCAACGGCGTTTCTGCTACGACGACGGCCTGCGCATGGTCGAGCACCAGTTGCCCACCGGCCTGCGCTGCTTCTACGCCTGGGCGCACGTCGAGGACCGTGAATGGCGCGTGACGCGGCACTGGACCGACGAGGGTGAGGACTACGCGTTCGACTATGACCTGGCGGCCGGCACCACCACCATTCGCGACAGCCTGAACCGCGTCAGCCGGCGACGCTGGAACGCCCAGCACCAGATCGTCGAGTCCGTCGATCCGCTGGGCCACACTTGGCATTTCGAGTGGAATGACGAGCGCCAGTGGCTGGGCGCTACCGACCCGCAGGGCGGTCAATGGCAGTTCAGCTACGACGAGGCCGGCAACCTGACCACTACCAGCGACCCGCTGGGGCAGACCGAGTCGACCGCGTGGCTGGAGCACTGGTCGCTGCCACAAAGCGACACCGACAAGGCCGGCGGCCAGTGGCAGTATCGCTACGACGCGCGCGGTAACTGCATCCGCGAGACCGATCCGCTGGGACAGGTGACCCGCTACCGCTACGACAGCCAGGGCCAGGTGGTGGAGATCACCGACGCCGCCGGCCGGCACAAGCACCTGCGCTGGAACGCGACCGGCCAGTTGCTGCAATACACCGACTGCACAGGCTACAGCACCGATTACGTCTACGACCACCACGGCTACCTGCGCAGCATCACCGATGCCCTGGGCGAACAGACGCTGTTCGAACACGACGCCCAGGGCCGCCTGCTGCGCAGCGAGCTGCCCGATGGCCGGGTGGAGCAGTTCCAGCGCGATGCCAGCGGCCTGCTGACCGCCTACATCGACCCGGCCGGCCACGCCACCCGCTATGGCTACAACCGCCGTGGCCAGGTGCAGCAGCGCCTCGACCCGCTCGGGCATCGGGTGCGGTTCGAGTACGACACCTATGGTCGCCTGCAGGCGCTGAGCAACGAGAACGACGAACGCTACCGCTTTGCCTGGGATGCCGCCGACCGCCTGGTCGAGCAGCAGGACCTGGACCGCAGCGCCCAACGCTACACCTATGACGCACAAGACAACCTGATCGGCCTGGTGCACCTGCCGGCCGCGCATGGCAATGGCTTGGCCTTGATGCCCGAGCAGCCGCTGCCGGCGCTTGAGCAGCACTTCGAACGCGACGCCCTGGGCCGGCTGGTGGCCAAGACCACGGCCGATGGCCTGACCGCCTACCGCTACACCCCGCTGGACCTGCTCGCGGGGGTGGACTTCACCGGCCTTGACGGCCAGGTGCAGCAACTGGGCTTTGTCTACGATGCCCTGGGGCAGATGCGCGAGCAGCACAGCCGCGACGGCACCTTGCAGCATGAGTACGACGAACTGGGCAACCTGATCCGTACCGGCCTGCCCGACGGGCGCTGGCTCAACCAGCTGTACTACGGCAGCGGCCATTTGCATCAGGTCAACCTCGACGGCCAGGTGATCTGCGACTTCGAACGTGACCGCCTGCACCGCGAAGTGCTGCGTACCCAAGGGCAGGTCAGCACCCGCAGCCAGTACGATCGCGCCGGCCGCCTGCGCGCACGACTGCGCCGGCCGACCCAGCAGCCGCCGCAACTGCCGGCCCAGGCTGAAAAGCAATACGACTTCGACCCGGCCGACAACCTGGTCGGGCGCCTGCAGCGTGATCGCGCCACGCGCCAGGACCGCCGCGACCTGTTGCAATACGATGCCAGCGGCCGCATCGTCGCCGGCCACGACAGCCTGACCGGGCACAGCGAAACCTTCACCTGGGACGCCGCCGCCAACCTGCTCGACCGCCCGCTGGATGGCGCAGCATATGTGCGGCACAACCAGGTGCTGACCTACCAGGACAAACGCTACCGCTACGACGCCTTTGGCCGCACCGTGGAAAAGCGCAGCACCCGCCACGGCGTACAGCGCTTTGCCTACGATGCCGAACACCGGCTGATCGAAGTGAGCCACGACAACGGCCACCGGCTGCGCATGCACTACGACCCGCTGGGCCGACGCATCGCCAAGACCGAACACGACCGCCACGGCCAGTTGCTGAGCGAAACCCGCTTCACCTGGGACGGCCTGCGCCTGCTGCAGGAATGCCGCAACGGCCTGCAAAGCCTCTATGTCTACCGCGAAGACAGCTACGAACCCCTGGCCCGTGTCGATGGCAGCGGCGAACAGCAGCGCATCCGCTACTACCACAACGACCTCAACGGCCTGCCCGAACAACTCACCGACCACGACGGCCAGATCGTGTGGCAGGCGCAGTACCAGGTGTGGGGCAACACCCTGCGCGAAGTGCGCGAGCCTTGGTACGTCGAAGAACAGAACCTGCGCTTCCAAGGCCAGTACCTGGACCGGGAAACCGGCCTGCACTACAACACTTTCAGGTTCTACGACCCGGACATCGGACGCTTCACCACGCCCGACCCGATCGGGTTGGCGGGTGGGATCAACCTGTACCAGTACGCGCCGAATCCGCTGGGGTGGGTGGATCCGTGGGGGTGGAGTTGCCGGCCAACCAAGCTGAAACTAAGCAGGAAAGGTGTGGCACATATCAAGGAGGGCCATGTTGGCAACCGGCCAGGCAAGGCTCACAAGAGCAAATGGACGGTCTCCAATGCAGAGTGGAAAAAAACAGCGCGCAATGTGTTTCGAAATCCTGACAGGATCGTGAAATCCGGTGATCGATACATTTATGAAAAAGACTACAAGGGCAAGGTCTTCGGGGTTGATCCTGACGGAGCGCCCTTGAGCAAGGTGCGTGTCGTCGTCGAGAAAAATGGTGACATTGTTACCAGTTTTCCGCAAAAAGACTTCAAACCGCTGGAACGAGGAGAGATAACAGAATGGCCTTAGACATCATCATTCGTAAACGAGAGGGCGCCACATCAAGGCATGAGTTTCCGGAAGGCCTTCATCAGTCACTGTTCAGGAAAGACGTCAAGATCAAGAAAAACAACATTCTTTTTCCCCTGAAAGATTACTACCTGACCGATTGTTCATTTAGGGGCGACGACATTCCCAAGCTTATAGCGGCTCTCGAATCAGCAAAATCCCGACTGCCTGAAGACCAGGTGCAGGCACTGGAAAATGTACTCACTGCCCTCACTGAGGTTGATGCGGCAGAGGTTTCATTCGCGGGTGATTGAGGCTCGATCATCGATCGCTGGTGGCGCGTATTGGCTGGACCCATCGTCCAATGAGGCAACTATGCTATCGCTAAAGCCCCTAAAAACCGCATTGAAAAAAACAGTTTCCCAAGGCTTGGCAGACACGCTTGCAGGCCTTGGGTACAGCGAGCAAAAAAAGCGGGCCGCCTATGTAAAGGCGCTGGACCGCCTTGAAATCAGAATAGCCTGTGATCTCAATACGGCTGGCTATCCGAAAAATATCATTGCCGTGAATATTTTGGTATTCATTGATTTACTTGATGTCAACGCCTTGGGGGCAAGCCTGTTTGTGCCGCCTGCTGTCAATCCGGCTACGCTGTGGGGCAATATCAGACTTTTCACACCTGCCAATAGCGCACAGGACACTAATTACTACGTTGATCTCTCCACGCACGAGGATACCCACCTTGAGGTCTTGATAAAGGACATTACGCTGTTTGATCAGTTTGCATCGAGCCTGGTCGACATTCGTAAACTCTCGAATGAGCGCCTTATGAAAACACCGCACCTGCGCAAAAACTTTGGCACAGGCCTGACCTGGGATTATAAATACGGCTACCCACAATACCTGTCCATTATCCATGCCTTGAACCATGAGTTTGACGATGCCCGCCTTTGTGCCCTGCATGCCAATCATCTCAAGGCGGCAGAAAAGGAGGCCCTTCTGGCCTTCATCGCCACTCGCTCCGATATAACGCAAGCGAAAGAGTCCACCGACAACAACAGCGGGCAGCACGCTAGCGCGTTGGATAATTGAAAGGCAAACGGTTGTCATGAAAAGTCATCGCTATGGATCAAGAAAGCTGTGCCCTTTCTCACCTGAAAGACCAGCAGTCGTGCTGATCGACCCTCCAGACGGCCAGTGTCTTGACGAGCCGCCAGCCTGATTGCGGGATAATCCGAAGATGAAAAACCACATCTACAATGAAGAAATCGACACCTTTGATATTCTTGCCCCCTACTTTTCGTCGGGCTTCAAACAGGCCAAAAGCAAAGGCCATCACCGCATAAGAGTCCTCAAGGACGAAACCGCAGGTGCGTCTGACACGCCTCTGGATTTGAGCCCCCTGGCCGACGACCATGATGTCTTCTCACTGGATATTGCCAGTGACATCAACCTGAAAAAGACTGACCTGTCGCCCCTTTATGCGTGTCGATCCCTGACCTCGCTGAGCCTGCCCTACCTCGCCGGAGCGCTGGACTATGGTCGGCTGCACACACTGGATACGCTTTACTTGACGCGTTCGAGCGATGTTATCGCCCCCCTGTCACTGCCTGGCGTCAAGGACCTGCTCCTGACGGGGCTCAAGAATACGAACCTTTCATTTCTTGATGCGCCCGGCGTGACGACATTAAGAATCAGCGGAGGCTCGATAAGCACTCTTGACGGTCTGGACAGGCTCAAGCATCTCGACTATCTGAGCATTGATCATTGCAGCAAATTGAACGACATTTCCGCGATAAACGGACTGGCTCACCTGCGCCGTCTGGCCATTGAAAAATGCAAGGGATTAACTGATTTCAGCCTGCTGGCCAGACAGGAAAGTCTGGAACATGTCTTTATTTCCTCGCTTGACTCCGTCGCTTTTGTTCCCGCGATGAAATCATTGAAGGCCTTCAAGTTCTGGGATTTGAAGGATGGCAATTTAAATCCACTCTTGGCGGCTGCCGGCCTGGAGCAGGTCGACTTTTTTCCCCAGAAAAAACACTACACGCATACCCGGCCTGAGGTTGAGCAGTGTCTGAAGAAAAGAAGCTGAGCAGGTCGGGTATGCCGCTGATACGGCCGCTTTTCTGTCCGCCTGTTCCAGAGGAGCCTGCCCCTGTGCCAGGCGCCTTGATGATCGAGGAGACACCATGACACTGACCTGGAAAGCCCCCATCGACTACCGAGAAAAATCAATTGGCGCCTACGATAATGAAGAAGGGGCTTATGAGTCGCCCGGCTCAGACTTCGATTACCTCGCGCTGTTACAAGGCAAGCGTTACCCTGTCGACATGGACATCCCCACGCTTTATTTTGCTGATCCAGAGAAAAAAATAAGCCGTTTTGATTGTTTGTGGCTGTTGGGTGGCATCCCGTTGGTCAGCGCCCGGCTGGCTGAGTTTCTTCTCGCACAGGTGAGCGCAGATATTCAAACTATCCGCCCCAAGGCCATTCATGCGGCAGGCAGCAAGACGCAACTTGACTATTTAATCCTCAATGCCACGCATGCAATAAATGCCATCGACCTTGAAAAATCCGATGCGAAAGCTGACGAAGAAGGAACGATTATTTATTTCAAAAAAATCCACTTGATGGAGGACGCCATGACTCAGCACGCCATTGCCAGGGAGGCACAATCCCTGGATCTTCTTGTCTCGGAAATGTTGGCGGAAAAACTTATTGCTGGCGGGTTCGATACTGGAACCGGAATAAGCTTCTATAGCCTGCAACGCAAGCTTATTCCCTACGCTCAGAATTGAATTGTTCCCTATGCTATTCAAGCGTACGCGGTACCGAGCTACGTCCTTGGTGAAGGGACACTCAAGGAGACCTCCATGCCACCGCTGAGCCTCATACAGGCATTCGTAGAAGGGTCGATAACGCCTGCAGCGTTCGCGCACCACTTGGCAGAAACGCCCACATTACTGACAGTCCTCAAAGAGCCATTTGCGCTTCCGGCCTATGTCGAAGCGCCTGACTTGCATACGTTTTTAAGCGAGCAGGATTACACCGATATCGCGTCTGTCTTCAACACTCAAGTCCTGCTGTCCGGGTTCTTGAACAGCCGCTCTGTCGAGCATGAACGCAGCCAGAAGTATGAGGATTTATTCAATCTGCTGCTCAGCGTCCAGCCAAAATGGCTGAGCCTGTCGGCTGATTATCTGTCGACCCTTCTGGACAGTGCGCCGTCGCAAAAGCCCAAGGCGCTACAGGCCTGGCTCAAAGACAGGATCAAACATGAATTTCGCTACCTGAAAACACCGCCCAAGTGGCTACAGGCGCCTGCCTGGCCTATTGACCAGGGCAAACCCCTGGTGTTTGTCGGGCAACTGGATGTCAGCGGGCTGAGTCATGACACCTCACAGGCCTACGTTTTTTTCAACGCGCATGACCACTCTTATCTCACCCTTCAACAGTCGTGCTGATGGGGCCGGGCTGATCGCCTGCCTTGACGAAAAGAGCGATTGAAATACAAGGAGGGAACCCCGTGCAAAAGCCGCAGACCAAAGGCACACTCAAACCGGATGAACGCCTTATGAACACCCTTGAACGTGCACGCTGCCAAGTGTGCAGGCACGTCTTCAACCTTGACGAACAACAGCAGGTATTCGTTAAGGCAATGAAGGATAAAGGGCAGCCATTCATGATGATCGAGTGCCCTTATTGCGGCACTTCTACGCAGTATGTGGACAGTCGCGACATTCAGGTGTCGCCGCAGGAGCAATCGGGTGCCTACCGGTGCCCTGTTGCGCAGTGTTCCGGGTGGGTCGAGTGGATTGCTGATACGCCTGCCTTTCTGGGTTGCGGCGAGTGCGGCAGCCAGTGGTATCACGAAGCGGCTCTACAACGTGAGATCAGCCAAATAGTTGCCCGCTACGCCTACCGTGCGGCCTGCTATGAAAAAACGCACACAGCATGGGCACCGGCGCCGCTGGAGCAGCATCCTGAAGATTACGAAGCCAGGGTCGAACAGGAAGCGATGGACACGGGAACCGAACAGGTACGAGGTTGAACGATGGCGCTGGATATCATGATTCGTAAAACCGACGGCACCACGTCGAGGGCCGAATTCCCGGAGGGTCTTCATCAAGCCCTGTTCAGGAACGACGTGAGGATCAGGAAAACATCCATTCTTTATCATTTGAAGGACTATTACCTGACCGACTGTTCATTCAGGAACGATGAGATTCTCAGGCTTGTGACGGCGCTCGAATCAGAGAAAACCCGCCTGCCTGCAGAGCATGCCCAGGCGCTGGAGAATGTGCTGGCTCTGCTTGGCGACGTTGATCTGGCAGAGATTGCATTCGCCGGTGACTAGGGTCTGTTGCGCAATCGCAACGCCCCCTCATTGCCCAATCACCCGGACCCGGAAAATCATGTTCGCCGACGACAAGCTCGCCTTCCAGACCGCCCTGAACAGCATGCTCAAAACCCTGAAATGCTCGGCGCTGCCCATGAGTGCTTCCAAATTCCACCTGAAGTTTCGCCTGAACAAGGTCGTGGTGGCCGAGCTGTATTTTCTCTATTCGATCAACTCGCGGGCCTATTACTTGAGTGGCATGGTCACGGGTGGTCCGGTGTTCGAGCGCATGCAAGGCATCAACGCGCCCTACCGCAGCAACCTGAATGCGGGCAACCCAGGGTGTTTTTCCTTCTGCACCAGCGGCAGGCAGGACAAGAAATTCAGCCCGCGCATTGACGGCGTGATTCCCATCCCGCCCGCCAGCGCCACGGCGCAGGTGTGCGAGCACATCAAGGGCGTGCTGGAAAACCACTACATCCCGCTGATCACCGGGTGCATTTTTCCGGATGAGTCCACCCTGGCCCATGTGCTGGAGGCGCCGGGGGATTACAGCTACCCCGCCGTGTTCATTCATTGTGCTGCCGCGTGCAATCCGGACCTGCTGGCCTCAGGGCTGATGGAAACCCTCAGGACGCGCCGGGCGATTGTCAAAAACAAGGCGTTCGACCTTGCGCTGCTGCAAGGTTAGGGGGGTGTGTAGGAGCGCGCTTGCCCGCGACCGGCTGCGTTAGCAGTCGTAAATTTTCAGCGCCTACACAATTTTTACGAGCGCTGCGCACTCGGTCGCGGGCAAGCGCGCTCCTACAAGCGGTGAATTCATATCCTGAAAAATCAGTAGGTTATTTTGTGTTTGAGGAGAACCACGTTCTGTTTCCGGCAGTCAAAAAGCGGCGACCTGGCGTGGTAAATCAGGTGCAGTACCCCGACTTGCGGTAAGGTGCCGCGACTTCTACAGCCACACTCAGCCTGCCAGAATGGATGGCCACTCAATTGGGTCGATCTCGACGTTTCAGCCTGCTGGACCTGTACCGCCGTCATCACCGGCAAGCCGCCGCCCACAAGTTTTGCAGCGCCTTGATGAGCCGCCGCCATGTCTGACGCGATCTGGGCTGCCCGGCTGGGCGATGGACTCGAACACACCTCGATGCTGGCCGACATTGTCGGCGGCGTGCTGGAGGTCGCCGCCAGCGTGGCGATTGGCGCACTGGCCACCGCCGCCGTGGTGGCGGCCACCGGTATCACGGTCGCCACCGGCGGGCTGGGCGCCTGCCTGCTGGGGGCGGTGGTCGGGCTGGTGGTCGGCGTGGTGATGGCCAAGACCGGTGCCGACACCGGGCTGTCGCGATTATGCGAGGGCATCGGCAACAGCCTGTTCCCGCCCACCGTCCAGGCCACCATCAGCACCGGCTCGCTCGACACCCTGACCAACAGCCGTCCGGCCGCGCGCGCCGCCGGCTGGGTGCCGCCCGGTGCAGCGCCCAGTGACCAGGAAGGCTCGGACGACGCCGAAGCCAGTTACCTCGACATCGCCAAGGGCTTCTTTTCGCAGATGTGGCGGCCTACGGTGGCCATGCCGGCACCAGGGGCGCAGCCGCTGCCCGAGGACCTGGTGCTGTGCGCCAAGCACCCGCCGATGCCGCCGCAATACCTGGCCGAAGGCTCGGACAAGGTCACCATCAACAGCCAGCCGGCGGTGCGCAGCGGCGACCGTAGCACCTGCGAGGCCGTGGTGGTGTCGTCCGGGCCGATTTCGTCGAATGTGCGCATCGGCGGCGGCACGCTGACCGTGCGCGAGATTCGCAGCGGCAAGACCCCGGGCGTGGGCCTGGCGGTGACCGCCCTGTTGATGCTCAAGGGCAGCAAGGGCAAGTTCCTCAGCAATCTGCCGTGCATGCTGCTCGGGGGCGTCAATGCGTTTGTCGTCGGCCAGGCCACCAATGCCCTCACCCAGGCCATTGTCGGCTCGCCCAACCCGGTGCATGCGCCTACTGGCGCCAAGGTGCTGGGCGAGGCGATGGAGCTGGACTTTGTCGTGCCGGCCTTGCTGCCCATTGACTGGCAGCGCGTCTACAACAGCCGTGACGAGCGCCGTGACGGTCTGTTCGGCGCCGGCTGGAGCGTGGGCTGGGAAGTGAGCGTGACGCTTGAAGCGCATGCCGACGGCGGCGAGTCGCTGCTGTATGTCGACGAACAGGGCCGGCGCATCGACATGGGCAGCATCCCCTTGGGTGGCGCGGTGTTCAGTGCCGGCGAAGGCCTGGTCGTACGCCGGCACAGCAATGGCCAGTTGCTGATCGAGAGCGACGACGGCCTGTACCGCCTGTTCGAGCCCAGCCCCCACGACGCCCGGCACCTGCGCCTGACCCAACAGGGCGACCGCAACGATAACCGCATCCACCTGGTGTACGACGAGCATGGCCGCCTGCAGCGCCTGCACGATGAAGACCAAGCGGTGCAGGTCGAGCTGGGCTACAGCGCGCAATGGCCACAACGGGTCAGCCATATCGAACGCCTGTATACGGACGGCCAGCGCGATGTGCTCAGCCGCTATGCCTACGATGCAGCCGGCGACCTGAGCGAGGTGCGTGACGCCGAGGATCAGGTGCGCCGGCGCTTTGCCTATGACGCCGGCCGGCGCATGGTCGAGCATCAGTTGCCGTCCGGGCTGCGCTGTTTCTATGCCTGGGCGCTGGTCGAGGACCGCGAATGGCGGGTGGTGCGGCACTGGACCGATGACGGCGACGAGTACGGCTTCGACTACGACCTGGAGGCCGGGCGCACCACCGTGCGCGATGGCCTGGGCCGCACCAGCGAGCGCCGATGGAACGCCCAGCACCAGGTCACCGAATACCGCGACAACCTCGGCCAGACCTGGTGCTTCGAGTGGGACGACGAGCGCCAGTTGCTCGGCGCCACCGACCCGCAAGGCGGGCAGTACCGCTTTGACTACGACGAGTCTGGCAACCTCAGCGCCAGCCTCGACCCGCTGGGCCGGCGCACCACCACGGTGTGGCTGGAGCACTGGGCGCTGCCGCAGGCCGAGACCGATGCGGCCGGCAACACCTGGCAGTTTCACTATGACGCCCGCGGCAACTGCATTCGCGAGACCGATCCGCTTGGCCAGGTGACCCGCTACCGCTACGACGCCCATGGCCAGACCGTTGAGATCATCGATGCCGCCGACAAGCGCCAGCAGTTGCGCTGGAACCGCTTTGGCCAGTTGATCCAGCGCAGTGACTGTTCCGGCTACCCCACCGACTACGCCTACGACCGGCACGGCAACCTGACCTGCATTACCGATGCGCTGGGCGAGCGTTCGCTGTATCAGCACGATGCCCAGGGCCGGCTGCTGGCGCACGAGTTGCCTGACGGACGCCGCGAGCAGTACCTGCGCGACGCCCACGGCCAGTTGATCGGCCATACCGATGCGGCCGGCCACACCACCCGCTATCGCTATGACCGCCGTGGCCAGGTGCGCCAGCGCATCGATGCCCAGGGCCGGCAGGTGCAGTTCGAATACGACGCTTATGCGCGGCTGCTGGCGCTGAGCAATGAAAACGGCGAGCGCTACCGCTTTGCCTGGGACGCCGGCGACCGGCTGGTCGAGCAACAGGGCCTTGATGGCGGACGTCGTCGCTATGCCTATGACGCCCGCGACCAGTTGACCCGTGTCGAGCACCTGCCGGCGCCGCTGGCCACCGCCGTGGCGACCCTGGTCGAGCCGCCCGCGGCGCCCATCATCCACGAGTTGCAGCACGATGCCGCCGGCCGTCTGACGACCAAGATCACCGGCAACGGACGCACCGACTACCAGTACGATGCGCTGGACAACCTGACGGCGGTGAGTTTCACCGACCCGGCTGGCGAGCGGCAACAACTGGACTTTGCCTATGACGCCCTGGGCCAGTTGCGCGAAGAGCGCAGTGCGGCCGGGCGCCTGGCGCATCGTCACGATGAGCTGGGCAATCTGGTGCAGACCTGCCTGCCTGACGGGCGCTGGCTCAACCGCTTGTATTACGGCAGCGGGCATTTGCACCAGTTGAACCTCGATGGCCAGGTGATCAGCGATTTCGAGCGCGACCGCCTGCACCGCGAAGTGCTGCGCACCCAGGGGCAGATCAGCACCCGCAGTCAGTACGACCGCAGTGGCCGGCTGCGCAGCCGCCTGCGCCGCCCGACCGGCCAGCCGGCGGCCTTGCCGGGGCTGGGCGAGACCGACTATCAGTTCGACCAGATCGATAACCTGGTGGCCCGTATCCGGCGCGATCGCCAGCCGCCCGGCGATGGTCGCCAGCTGCTGGGCCATGACAGCACCGGGCGCATCATCGCCAGCCAGGACAGCCTGACCGGCCAGAGCGAAACCTTCGCCTATGACGCCGCCGCCAACCTGCTCGACGGGCCGCAAAACGGCGGCCTGGTGCGGCATAACAGGCTGCTGGTGTGGCAGGACAAGCGCTACCGCTACGACGGTTTTGGCCGGCTGATCGAAAAGCGCAGCACCCGCCACGGCGTGCAACGCTTTGCCTACGACGCCGAACACCGCCTGATCGAGGTGCGCAACGCCAACGGTCATCGCGTGTGCATGCAGTACGACCCGCTGGGCCGGCGCATCGCCAAGGTCGAGCGGCACGCCAGCGGCCTGGTGCTGTGCGAGACCCGTTTTGTCTGGGACGGCATGCGCCTGTTGCAGGAGCACAAGAACCACCTGACCAGCCTGTACCTCTATACCCAGGGCAGTTTCGAGCCGCTGGCGCGGGTCGATGGCAGCGGCAGCCAGCAACAGGTGCGCTACTACCACAACGACCTCAACGGCCTGCCCGAACAACTGACCGACAGCGACGGCCAGGCGGTGTGGCAGGCGCAGTACCAGGTGTGGGGCAATACCGTGCGCGAAACCCGCGCCGCCCATTACGTCGAAGAGCAGAACCTGCGCTTCCAGGGCCAGTACCTGGACCGCGAGACCGGGTTGCACTACAACACCCTGCGCTTTTTCGACCCGGACATCGGCCGCTTTACCACCCCCGACCCGATCGGCCTGGCCGGCGGCCTGAACCTGTATGCCTATGCGCCCAATCCGTTGGTATGGGCCGACCCGCTGGGCCTGAGCAAGTGCGGCACTGCCAGTGGCAAGCGTCCGCCGGGGCCTGTGCATGACCAGCGCACCACCGACAGCTTTACCGGTGGTGTGTACAAGAACCGTCAGCTGACGCGTAACGAGCGCTACTACAAGTACCATGGCGTGGATAACCGCACCGGGCGCAAGGTGTCGTGGCTGGCCAACAAGAAATTC
Organism: Pseudomonas viridiflava; assembly: GCF_900589395.1. GTDB lineage: Bacteria > Pseudomonadota > Gammaproteobacteria > Pseudomonadales > Pseudomonadaceae > Aquipseudomonas. The sequence continues at coordinate 14,207 of NZ_UUIS01000055.1, read as the reverse complement.
GGCACCGAAGACCAGTTGCGCAAGGACCTGGCCATCGACCGGGCCTGGAACATCAAGATCACCAAGGTTTCGGAATTCGAGGTGCCCAAAGGCACCTGGATCAGCGAAGGCACCGCCGCCCCGCAAGGCCCGGGTTATCCCGGTGGTGCATATCAAGGCGTCGTCACCAACCTGCCCCGCGCCTGGGTCATCAACACCAAAGGAGTGCCCTGGTAATGCCCTTGAACGAACTGCTGGTTGCCCTGGACAACCTGATCCAGGCCCAGAACAAGGACGGCAAGCCCTCGGCCGAATTCTTTGCCGACCGTGCCGCCCAATTGCGCCAGCCCAACCTGGGCGCCGCCGAGCATCATGAAAGCCTCAAGCGCCTGTCGACCTGCATGGCCATGGCCCAGTACGGCGACTTCTCGCTGGAACAGGAAGCGCTGCTGGGCAAGGTCGTCGACCTGGCCCATGAGTGCCTGACCACGCCCTGACCGGGAGGCCGGCGGTGCCTGCCGCGCAGCCATCGCCGGCAAGCCGCCTCCCACAGAGTGATTGATGTCGTGGCTGGAATGAGTGCCCGGCATCCATGCAGTGAGAGTGGCCGGCGACAGGGCCAGAAAAACCGCCACGTCTGTTTCGGGCACCTCTAAAAACTGCCTGTGTTGTTTTCACCGGTATCGACAGCCCTTATGAAGCCCCGCTGGCGCCTGAGTTCGTGATCGACACCCGCCAGGACGATGGCGAGGTGTTGCTTGGCCAATGGTTGCAGCGGGTCGCGCAGGGCTGTGCACAAGGCACTGTGCCTCCTGTCAAAACTGTCAGTAGACGTTTGCCGGCAGCCTTGCACACTGTGGGGTTCTGTCGCACGGGCGGTGCATGAGCGCGCCTGGAAGCCTGTGTGGCCTTACCTGCGGAGGTGCCACCCATGGATGCGCTGAATGTCATCAACATCGGGACCGACAAGGTCAATTCGTTGCTTAATCTGGTTTTACAGTACGCGGCCACCTTTGGCCTGAAGCTGCTGGTCGCCGCCCTGATATGGATTGTCGGGCGCTGGTCGATCGGCATGGTGGTGCGGATGCTGCAACGCTACCTGACCCGGCAGCGGTTCGACCCGACGGTGCTGCGCTACCTGGGCTCGTTCGTGACGGTGACCCTGAACATCATTCTGGTGGTGGCGATTTTGGGGTATTGCGGCATCGAGACCACCAGCTTTGCGGCCTTGCTGGCGGCGGTGGGCCTGGCCATCGGCATGGCCTGGTCGGGCCTGCTGGCCAATCTGGCGGCAGGCGGGTTCATCATCGTGCTGCGCCCGTTCAAGGTCGGCGACTCGATTACAGTGGATACAGTCAGCGGGCGGGTGGAAGAGATAGGGCTGTTTTCAACGTCTCTGGATACGACGGAAAACGTGCGGGTGCTAGTGGCCAACAACAAGGTGTTTTCAGGCACCATCGTCAACTATTCGGTCAACGATTATCGCCGCGTGGAGCTGATGGCAACGCTGCCGGCGACGGCGGACGATCAGCGCGTAAGGGCCAGGCTGAGCGAGCAGTTGCAGGCCATCCCGCATGTGCTGGCAACCCCGTCGGTGGACGTGCAGCTGACCTGCCTGAGCGCCGACAGCCTGACCCTGGCGGTCAGGCCGTATTGCCACAACGATCATTACTGGCCGGTGTACCACCAGAGCCTGGAGGTGATCCGGCGCTGCTTGCGCGAGCAGGCCAGCGGCGCCTAGGCGCCGCAGCCGGTCCGGTTACTGGCCCAGGGCACCGCTGCTGGACATGACAAAGCTGATGAATTCTTCGACGGTCATCTTGCGGCCGTTGAAGTCGACGTTGTCGTTGGTGTACTGCAGGGTGGTGACGATGTTGTCGCCTTCGATCTTGGCCAGTTGCATGCCCTGGGCCATGGAACCGATCATTTCGCTGGTGGCGGTGGCTTGCTCACTGATTTCCTTGGTGTCGGTCACGCCTTGCAACGAGGCCTGCAGACCGACCAGGTCCTGGATCATGCCCTTGGACAGGACCAGGCGCGCATCGACAGTACCGATGACCTTGCTGACCAGCTCATCCTGCGGCTGATCAAACGAGCCGGGGTTGGCCAGTTCGAGGCTCAGGTGTGCATGGCTTTCGCCGTTGGCGGTGCGCAGCGAAAGCTTCTCCAGCTCTACGCGTGGCTTGCCGGCCAGCAGCTTGGTCATTTCGGCATCCACCAAGGCCTGGTCGGCCGGGCTCAGTTGCACGTCAAGCGGCTCATCGGCAGCCGCGGCGGCTTGCTGCTGCGGCACTACTTTCTCCTGGAACAGCTGATACAGCGCCTTGGTGGCCGCGACGTCGAGGCTGCTGAATCGCATGCCCATGTGCGCCGCACCGATCTCCTTGCCGCTGAAGGTAATCTTGCCGATGTCGTAGTTGACCTGCGCCGAGAGCTTGTCGCCCTCTTCCTGCATCAGGTTGGTGTTGGCCAACTGGTCGAGCTGCACGGCTCCGGTACCGGCCGGCTGCAGGATCATCTGCTCGACCTTGATGTTGCTGTGACCCAGGTAGAAACCGGTCTTGCCCTTGGTGCCGCCGGTGTCGAAGCTGATGCCCTTGATGTTCAGGGCGACCGGGCCATCGACGGCCTGGGCATTGAGCTGCAGGCTGTCGGCGTTGCCGGTGACCTTGATCTTCTCGGCATCGGCCGACACGTCACTGTGCACGACCATGCCCGAGAAGTTGAATTCGCCGTCGGCGTCTTTCATCTGCATCGGGGCCAATGTCAGCGTGCCGTTGACGGCGCGGTCATAACCGATGCTGGCCTGGCTCTTGAGCGGCGTCGCGCCCTGGCTCAAGGCGAACCACTTCTCGGAGTCCTTGGTCTTTTCGATTTCGCCATTGCTGACCGCCATGACCGGCAGCAACTTGAGCGAGGTCAGGCGCGACAGCGGCAGCGGGCCGTGCTCGATATGGTCGATGAAGAACAGTTCCAGGGTCTTTACCTGACCCTCTGCGTCCGGCGCCTCGAAGGTGGCGCGGTAGCGTGCCGTGCTGCTGAACAGACCGCTTTGCAGCGACTCCATCTGCACGACGGCCTTGTACTCGCTGCCGACGAACGCCTGGGCCAGTTCCTTGTTGCTTTTGGCCAGCGTGTCGTTGAGCACGCCAGGCAACTGCTGGCCGGTGTACCAGGCGCCTCCGGTTGCCACGGCGCCCACTACGATGATGACGCCTGCAACAATACCTACTGATTTATTCATGTCGACCTGGAGATGTCCGTTCTAGTGGTTGATAAGCCTTCCCTGCACCCGATCACAACATGGCACCGGACCGGTGGAGGCCAGACAAAAAAAGTTGGGGGAGATTAACACTGCGCCACGCCCAATGACGCGGCGACGTGGCCTGAATGCGCGGTTCGACACATTTCCGGAGATTTCGTTGCACATCCCGGGAAAGGTTATCGGGTAGCCACGGTCTTGTTTGAAGCGTTAGGCTGCAAGCGGACTGACACTGAGGCCGATCACATGAGTGCACCGCAAGCTAACCGCCGGCCGATCAAGGCCGTCATTTTCGATATGGATGGCCTGCTGCTGGACACCGAGGGCATTTATACCGAGGTCACCGAAACGATTGCCCGGCGCTATGGCAAGCATTTCGACTGGAGCATCAAGCAGAACACCATCGGGCGTGGCGCCCGGGATTTCTCCGGCTACATCATCGACACCCTGGAACTGCCGCTGTCGGTGGACGAATTTCTCGCCCTGCGCCAGCCCATGCTCGATGAGCGTTTTCCACAGGCGCAGGCCATGCCCGGTGCCGAAGCGCTGGTACGCCACCTGGCCGCACACCGGATTCCGATTGCCGTGGGCACCAGCTCGTCGGTGCATTACTTTCACGCCAAGATCACCCGGCACCAGGCCTGGTTCGAACTGTTCGACACGGTGGTGACCGCCGATGACCCACAGGTGACGGCGGCCAAGCCGGCGCCGGGCATCTTTCTGGTGGCGGCCGAGCGCCTGGGCGTCGCCCCCGCCGACTGCCTGGTGTTCGAGGACTCGCCGTTCGGCGTGACGGCGGCCAAGACCGCCGGAATGATGGCCGTGGCGATCCCGGACGTGCACATGCCCGCCGAGCGCTACCGGCATGCCGACCTGATCCTGGGCTCGCTGGGCGAGGCGCCGCTGGCACAGTGGGGGTTGCCTGCCCTGCCGGCCTGAGTGCGCTTTACCTGTAATCCTATTCAATGACATGGAGGGTGTTGAACATGACCTACCGCACACTGGGCCAATCAGGCCTGAAGGTTTCCACCCTGACCCTGGGCTCGATGATGTTCGGCGAACAGACCGGCACCGAGGAGTCGCTGCGCATCATCGACAAGGCCTGGGACCAGGGGGTCAATTTCATCGACACGGCCGATGTCTACAACAGTGGCCGCTCCGAAGAAATCGTCGGTGAAGCCATTGCTGCACGCCGCAGCGAATGGGTGCTGGCCACCAAGGTGGCGGTGGGTCCTGCCGACGGTATTCCCAACCGCGCAGGGCTCAACCGCAAGCACATCTTCAATGCCATCGATAACAGCCTGCGCCGGCTCGACACCGACTATGTAGACATCTATTACCTGCACAAGGAAGACCACGACACGCCGCTGGAAGTGACGGTGTCGGCCATCGGCGACCTGATCGCCCAGGGCAAGGTCCGTTACTGGGGAGTGTCCAACTTCCGTGGCTGGCGCATCGCCGAGATTGCCAACGTCGCCCAGCGCATGGGGGTGGACCAGCCGATCATCAGCCAGCCGCTGTATAACATCGTCAACCGGCAGGCCGAACTCGAGCAGATTCCGGCCGCCGCGTTCCACGGCCTGGGCGTGGTGCCCTACAGCCCGCTGGCGCGTGGCGTGCTCAGTGGTAAATATGCGCCGGACATCGCTCCCAGCGGCGACAGCCGGGCCGGGCGCCAGGACAAGCGCCTGCTGGAAACCGAGTGGCGCGTGGAGTCGCTGCGCATTGCCCGGCAGATCCAGGCATACACCAGCGACAAGGGCGTCGGGATCGTCGAGTTTGCCATCGCCTGGGTCCTCAATAACCGGGCCGTGACCTCGGCCATCGTCGGCCCGCGCACCGAGCAGCAGTGGGACGGCTACCTCAAGGCGCTGGAGGTGCGCATCAGTGCCGAAGACGAAGCGTTCATCGACTCGCTGGTCACGCCAGGCCACGCCTCGACGCCCGGCTTCAACGATGTGCAGCACTTTGTGTCAGGTCGTTTGCTGCGCTGATACGGCTCGCCGTGCGGGCTGGACCTGCACGGCGGCTGCGTTTTTTCTGGTATGTAGGTAAATGCTCATACCAGACAGGCCGACGAACGACATTAAAATACACAACGAATGTGTTGATGAACGTCCCTTGAATACGAAAAATGCGTCTCGCTTTGCGCGCCGCCTGGCGACGCGCGGTGCTGATGCGGGTGATGCCGTATTTTTTTCTACCAATTGCAGGGGTTTTGGCTAGTCTGTGGGCAGACCGCTTGTTTGATTGGATCCTATTCGGCCAGGTTGATAAAGATTTATGGCGATGCGCAAGATCGATAGAGAAGCTTTTTTGTACGAGGTGCTCGGTAACGAGCAGCCTCCTGCGCACCTTGCCAGGACCGTGATCGAAGAAAAGCTGCGCAGCGCCATTATCGATGGCCGCCTGCCCAGTGGCACGGCCTTGCGGCAACAGGAGCTGGCGACCTTGTTTGGCGTCAGCCGCATGCCGGTACGCGAAGCCCTGCGCCAGCTTGAAGCGCAATCGCTGGTGCGGGTCGAGTTGCACAAGGGCGCGGTGGTCGCGCCGCTGATCACCGAGGATGCCGTCGAGGCCTACGCCTTGCGCATGCTGTTCGAGTGCGAGGCATTGCGTCTGTCGATCCCGCTTCTGGACGAAAACGACTATGCCCAGGCCCGCGGCTGCATCGAGGCGCTGGAGGTCGAGACCGACTACACCCGCATCGGCACGCTCAACCGCCAGTTTCACATGGCGCTGTATGCCAAGACCCCCAACAAGCGCCTGATGCGTCTGGTCGAGGCCGGCCTCAACGAAGAGGAGCGCTTCCTGCGCTTCAACCTGTCGGACATGGGCTTGGGAAAGCTGGCCCAGGATGACCACTGGGAACTGCTGCGCCTGGCGCAAGCCGGAGAGGTCGAGCAGACCGTGGCCAAGCTGGAGCTGCACCTCAACCGTGCCGTCCAGGCCATTACTCGCTATCTGGCCAGCAAGGCCGCCGACACCCGGCCAAAGCGCCAGCGCAAGAAAAGCCTCGCCTGACGCACCGGGCTGCATGCTGCCCGACTCGCTCCTGATCATGATCTGACCTATTCGCCAGCCCGGTAGAGCGCCCGGGCTGTGCGCTCGCCTTTTTTCTGGCCATTTGCCTGGACTGCCTGACGGATAAGGCAAACTCGCATTGATCCCGGCTGCGCCATGCGCATGGTGTCGGCCGGGACGCGCCTGAACAGCCCAAGCGGCACAGGACAGTGTTCATCTGTTTGAACGACACGGCAAAAGGAGTTCTTGCCCAGGGCCGCCAGATAGCGAGTGGTCTTCGCCTATCGCCCACCCCGAGATGAAAACTTAATCAATCCGCCCCGAGAGTGACGCCGAACGAGGCATTCGTTCATTAACTTCAATTTTGGCTGTTATTGGCCGAAAGGATCACTCACGCGCCTGTAAAACATAATGACATGTTTTATACGGCCCTCTTCATACTTGAAAAACACACATTTAAAATAATATAAAAAAACATTGCGATCCGGATTACAAGTGCTTTAACTTTTATTGGCAGCCGGTACATGAACCGTTATCGAAACACGTCGACTGTTCTGCACGCCGGTTGTGCCGCAGGCCACCTGCGCGTTTAAACACGCGCTGACACCCCGTGAAACATGACGTAAACCCGAAGGATCGACGTATGACCACGTCGGCTTTCGCTCGCCTCAAGTTCATGAAGTCAAGGTGGCTGCAACCAACATGGAATGTTGCCAACGGTGCGAAACAGGCATGCAGAGTTGCAACTTTCCGGTGCACTTACAACCCCGGGATACCGTCATGACTTGTCAGAAAAATCAACTTGAACGCAAGAAAAAAGAACTTAGCCAGCACCCCGTTTTTTCCGAAATCGATGCCTTGCCGGTGTTGCGTCGCTTTATGGAGACGCATGTATTCGCCGTCTGGGACTTCATGTCGCTGACCAAGCGCCTGCAACAGGAACTGACGTGTACGCAACTGCCGTGGCTGCCGCCGCGCGACCCTGCCGCCGCACGCCTGATCAATGACATTGTGCTCGGCGAAGAGTCGGATGAACGGCCCGGGCACGGCCACTACAGCCACTTTGAACTGTACCTGGATGCCATGCGCGAGATTGGCGCCAGCACCACGCAAGCGGAGCGCTTCATCGAATTGCAACGCCAGGGCGTGCATTACGCCACCGCCTTGCAACGGGTCAATGCCGACCCGGGCGCCGCAAGGTTCGTCACCCAGACCCTGGACACGGCCCTGCATGCACCGGCGCACTGTGTCGCCGCCTCGTTCCTGCACGGGCGGGAAAGTGTGATCCCGGCCATGTTCCAGACCCTGCTCGATAAATGGAATATCGGCACCGCGCAGGCGCCGACCTTTCGCTACTACCTGCAACGGCATATCGAACTCGATTCCGAGGACCATGGTCCGGCGGCCGAGCATCTGCTGGCACGCCTGGTGGCCGGCGACGAGCAACGTGAGCACGAGGTGTACCAGGCGGCAATCGCCGCCGTGGAAAGCCGCATGGCGCTGTGGGACACCCTGCGCCGGAACCTGCACGCCCCACTGATGCAGGCCAGCGCATGACGCATCGCCGCCCCCTGCCGCCTGAAAGGACGCCATCATGAAAGCCGAAGACTACGTGTCATTCGTCGATGCCTGGGAAGCGCGCGCCACGATTCGTACGCGCCCACGGCGCATCGTCGAGGACGATGAACGCTTGATCTATCCACTGAGCCGCCAGCCGCTGGTGCTCAGCGAAACCTTCACCCGCCAGTGCCCGGCACTGCGCGATTACGCGCTGGTCCAGAGCCTCTACAAATTCATCAACGACGTGGTGATCTTCGAGACCGAGATCGTCGACAAGACCGCGCGCAGCATCGCCAAGGACCGCTTTGCGATCCGTTTCCCGTTCGCGTGCCGCTTCGATGCCATGAGCGTGGTGGTCGATGAGGATTACCACGCCTTGGTGGCGATGGACTTCATGCAACAGACCATTGCCCTGACCGGTATCGAGCCGATCACGTTGCCAACGCAAATCGAGCTGAGCCGGGCCATCCCGGCGGCCCTGGCACAGGCGCCTGAACACCTGCGCAGTGCCGTGGAGCTGATTTGCGTGGCCATTGCCGAGAACACCGTGACCCACGATGTGGCCGCGTTTGCCAAGGACGATACGGTCAAGCAGTCGGTCAAGGGCCTGATGGCCGATCACCTGCTCGATGAAGGCCGTCACTCGGGCTTTTGGACACGCCTGGTGCGTATCTATTGGCAGACCGCCGCGCCGGCGGACCGTGCCGCCATCGCGCAGATCCTGCCGGTGTTCATCGACCAGTACCTGACCAACGAGATCCAGAACGGCTTCGACTTCATCCTCATCAATCACCTGCCGGTGGCCGAGGTCGTGAAGCAGGCCCTGAAGGCGGAAACCCTGGCGTTGAGCTTTCCGATCAGCAGCCATCACCCGCTGGTGGGCAATATCGTGCGCTTCTTTCGCAACAGCACGATGCTGGAAGCGCCTTGTGTGCGTCAGGCCCTGGTCGACTACCTGCCCGCTGGCGAGGTGTACGCATGAGACGCCTGGAGATTGTACTGATCGGTTGCAGCGGCGTGCTGGAGGCGCTGCACCATGAGCTGCTGGACCACGGCCATGCCGTGCATCACTGGCGCGATCCGCAGGCTGTGCGCGCGCAGGCAGTCGATGAGCCTGCACTGCTGATCGACGACGGCAGCCTGGCGCTGGATGAGAGGCGCCTGGATGCGCTGGCCGCCGGGCATTGCCTGAGCCTGCGGCTCGGGTTCAAGACCGATGGCTCGCAAAGCCTGCCCACGCTGGCGCTGTTGTGCTGGCATGGCCGCGCCCGGAGCCGGCGCCTGATCGTGCACCAATGGCAGCCCGCGCAGGCGGCAGGCAATGGCCGGCAGTTGCGCGATGACACCGTGGCAACGCTGGTGGACCTGCTGGCCTTGCAGGTCAGCCGGCTGTCCCGGGATGCGGATTATTTTGCCGGTCTGGGCGAAGTGACAGCGGCACCGCCCGTGCCGCTGGAGGGTTTGCACGCGCTGGAGCGGCTGGTGTTCAAGCATCGCTTGAACCAGACCGCGCACCCGGCCTTGCTGGCGGTGGCTGATACGCCGTTGAGCACCCGCCTGGCGCACAGCCTGACCGTGTTCGCCGAACGCCCGGCGCTGACGCTGGGCGGACAGACGCTCAGTTATGGGCAGCTACAGGCGCAGGCGGTGGCCATCCAGCAAGCGTTGCTGGCTCGCCTGGCCACGCTGCGCCAAGGGCACGCTGCGCCGGTGGTGGGCATCTGCCTGCCCAAGTCGGTGGCGTTGTTTGCCGGTGTGCTGGCGATTCTGGGCAGCGGCGCGATCTACCTGCCGCTGGACCCCAACCAGCCACTGCAACGCCAGCAGTACATTCTGGAAAATGCCGGGGCTGTGTTGCTGCTGCACGACGGCGGGCATCCGCTGGCTGCCGCCGGGTTCGCGGCGCTGGACATTGCCGCCATCGCCGTGACGCCGTGCGACCAGCCGCGGGTGCAGACAGTGCCGCACAACAACAGCCCGTGCATGGCGCTCTACACTTCAGGCACCACTGGCCAGCCCAAGGGCGTGTTGCTTAGCCAGCATAATCTCAGCCACTTCACGGCCTGGTATGCCGACTATGTGGCGCTGTCCGAGCACAGCCGGGTCTTGCAGTTCTCGACCTTGAGTTTCGACTCGTCGGTAATCGACATCTTCCCCACCCTGCTCAGTGGCGCCGAACTGGTCGTCGCCGACGAGGATCAGCGCCGCGACCCGCTGCAACTGCTGGCCCTGCTGCGCGAGGGTATCAGCCACGCGTTTCTGCCCCCGGCACTGCTGAGCCTGTTGCCGCTGGAGGAACCGCTGGGCCTGACGCACCTGGTGACCGGTGGCGATGTCTGCGAGCCGTATGTGATCGACCGCCTGGCCGGACAGTGCCACTTCTACAACCTGTATGGACCGACCGAGGCCACGGTGCTGGTCACGGCCCGGCCATTCGCGGCGGGCAGCAGCAACCGTAGCCTGGGCCGGCCGATTGCCAACAGCCAGGTGTGGATTCTTGATGAGGACCTGCAGCCGGTGGCCGAACACGTGCAGGGTGAGTTGTACATTGCCGGGCCCGGCGTGGGATTGGGGTACATCAACCATCCACAGCTAAGCGCCGAGCGCTATGTCGAGCTGGCATTGCCCGATGGCCAGCGCTTGCGTGCCTATCGCACCGGTGACCTGGGCAAGTGGACCGCGGACGGCATCGAGCTGGCTGGGCGGCGAGACAATCAGGTCAAGATCCGGGGTTTCCGGGTCGAGCCTGAGGAAATCGAGCATGGCTTGCGCAGCGCGCAGCTGTTTCGCCAGGTGGCGGTGGTGATTGACGAGCAACGGCGGATCCTGGCCTTTGTCGCCCAGCCCCATGACGCCCGGCTGACGACCACGCTGCAAACGCTCAAGGATCATGTGCAGCGTTTGTTGCCAGACTACATGCAGCCCACGCTGTATACCGTGCTGGAGCATTTGCCGTTTGCCGGCAATGGCAAGGTCGACCGCCTGGCGCTGCTGAAGATGCCGTTGAAGATTGCCGGGGCCGGGCCGCGTCGCCGGCCCGACAATGAGCAGCAACAGCGTCTGCAGGCGTTGTGGGCCGAGTTGCTGGAGCTGCCGGCGCAGGACATTGCCACTGATGAGAGCTTCTTCAATCTGGGCGGGCATTCGATCCTGTTGTCGCGCCTGTTGCTGGGGGTCCGCGAGCAGTTCGGGCGCAGTATTGCGATCAACCGCTTTATCGAGGCGCCGAGCATCCAGACCCTGGCGCGGTTGCTGGGCAGCGACGCGGGCGCGAGCTGGACAGTCAGCCCGCAGGCCTTGCGCGATGCCAGCGCACCGCTGCATTTGCCGGTGCTGCCCATTAGTGCGCTGGGCGATGTGCACAAGGTGATCGTCACGGGCGCCAATGGCTTTCTCGGCGTGCACATCGTGCAGGCGCTGCTCGATTGGGGCGCGACCGAGGTGGCCTGCCTGGTGCGTGAGGGCAACGGCGTGAGTGCGCATGAACGTTTCATGCAGGCATTGCAGGAAAACCGCCTGGAGCATCTGGACCTGAGCCGGGTGAGCCTCCATGCCGGCGATGTCACGCAGCCGCGCCTGGGCCTGGACGAGGCGGTGTATGAACGGCTGGACCGTGAGTTCGGCGCGCTGGTGCACAACGCCGCCAACGTCAATCACGTGCAGGATTACGAAGCGCTGGCCCGCGACAACGTGGCGCCGATTTTCGAGTGCCTGAAGCTGTGCGAGGGACGCAGCAAGAAAGTGTTCAATTTTGTCTCGACGCTGTCGGCGTCCAGTGCCGTCGATGCCGCGGGCAGCGTGCTGGAGCAACCGGCGGCCGCGACCCCGCCGATCTACATCAAGAACGGCTACAACCTGTCCAAATGGGTGGCCGAGCGGGTGCTGGAGCAGGCGCGTGGCCTGGGGGCGTGGGTGAATATCTATCGTCCCGGCAACATTGCCTTCAACAGCGTCACCGGGGTCTGCCAGCCGCAGAAAAATCGGTTGATGCTGATGCTCAAAGGCTCGCTGCAGCTGGGCCAGGTGCCGGATTTCGCTATCAATTTCGACTTGATGCCCGTGGATTTCCTGGCCCGCTTCATCGGCTTTCATGCCAGCCGTTACCAGGCCAGCCGCGCGGTGTTCAACCTGCATAACCCTGAACCGTTGAGCTGGGGCAGCTATGTACAGGCCTTTCGGGACGCCGGCCGAAAGTTCGAGCTGGTCAGCGTCGCGCAGTGGCAGGCCCAACTGGGTCGGGTCGACAGCCAGAACGCGCTGTTCGGTGTCCTGGGCTTCTACCTGGATGGCTTTGAAGAGGACATCGGCGACATTTCGATGATCGAGTACCACAACGCCCTGGCCGGTATTCACCAGATGGGCGAGCACTACCCGCACAAGACGCCGGCGCTGCTGAGCAAGGGCTGCACCTACCTGAAAGAAATTGCCTTTATCTGACCTTACTGTTGAAACAACGGAGAACGACATGACTGTATTCACAGCACTGCAACCCGACACCCGTATCCATAACGCCACCGCCTGCCGGGTGGTGTCCAGCGTGCAGGTCGCGGCCGACGCCACGCGCGCCTGGGCCGTGGCGGGTGACTTTGGTGGTTTTCAGGCGTTTGTGCCGGGTCTTGAGGACATCGAGGTGATCGGCCAGGGGCCAGGCTCGGTGCGCCATAAACGCTTCAAGGACGGTCATGTGGCCGTCGAGCAGTTGAACACTCGGGATGATCAGGCCCGCTGCATGACCTGGACGTTGATCTACACCAGTCTGGGGGTCGGTAACCTGTGGGCTGCGATGACAGTGACGCCGGTCGATGAGCAGTCCAGCAGGGTGACCTGGACCATCGTGGCCGATCCGCAGGCTGATGCCGACCAGGACCTGGCCGGCTTTGAGACATTTCTGCAGGGTTTTGCCGACACTTCGATGAATAACCTGCGCAGCCTGTTCGGCTGACGCTTGCTCACTGAGCTCGCCCGGTGCCTGGCGCCGGGCGAACATTCACGCGGGCTTTATTCAGCCGGTTGCACCACCAGCTTGGCCGGGGTCATGACCCCCGCCTCGAACAGGTAGCGCTTGCCGGCGCTGGCGCAGTAATTCTTGAAGCCTTTGCGTGAGCATTCGATGTCCGGCGTTGCCAGGCCGGGAAAGACGGTAGGGCTTGCACCGTAATCCAGGTACAGGATGTCGCGCCCGATCTTGCCGATCATGGGGGCCGAGTACTGGGTGTTGTCACACTCCATTTTCTCGCCGGTACACGGCACCGATAGCCACTTCAGCTGTGTCAGGTCAAGGAGCGCCACGGGCGCACCATTGATAAACAGGTGTTGGCGATCCCTGGCGAACGAGAACCTTTCCAGACGGGTGTCGTCCTCAAAGGGGAAGATCACTTCGAAACTTTCGGGGTCGGCGCCTTCGATCTTTTCCGAATCCATGTACACCGATGTACTGTCCATGGCATACGCCGCGGCCCGGCGCTGCTGCACGGGTGTCAGGCTGGTCTGCCTGGATTCCAGTGTACGCAGGTGGGCACCGTCCTCGCTCACCAGCCAGAACGTACGTTTTTCGTCGTTTTCATGGGTTTGCAGCCTTTCTGGCAGGTAGCACTTGGGCATCAATATCTTGCCCAGTGAACCTACACCGGTACCGCCACAGTCGCTGTAGCGATTGCTCGACGAGGTGACATAGAAGATACGCCCGTCAATGACCTGGTAACCGGTCGGAACAGGCGTATCGGTGTCAGGGCAGGCTTGCGTCTTGTAGGGCACGCGACGATCACGGACCGAGTCGTGGATATTACCGTCGTACCACTCCTCGGAGCAGGTATGACGCTCGAATGCCTGGACGGCGGTGGGCGCTGTCAATACGCCGCAGATCAGGCCGAGGGCAGCCAGTGCCGAGGCAGTGGCTGTACGACGGGCTGCTGCTTGTGTCCTGGGTGAGGCGGCCGTGCATATCCATTGCTTGTTCACTGCGTGACTCCTGATGGGCGCTGCTTGGGGCCAGACACTTTTTCGACCCAAAAACAAAACCCCTGACCGCAGGGCGATCAGGGGTTTCGGAATTGAATCTTGACGATGACCTACTCTCACATGGAGAAGCTCCACACTACCATCGGCGATGCACCGTTTCACTGCTGAGTTCGGGATGGGATCAGGTGGTTCCAGCACTCTATTGTCGTCAAGAAATTCTGTGTGCCGGCACGTCGATAATAACGTTCCAGCGAATTCGTGTGACTTCTACTTAAAGACAAAACCCCCGACCGCAAAGCGATCAGGGGTTCTGGGTTTGAATCTTGACGATGACCTACTCTCACATGGAGAAGCTCCACACTACCATCGGCGATGCATCGTTTCACTGCTGAGTTCGGGATGGGATCAGGTGGTTCCAATGCTC
>NZ_UUIS01000092.1 GCF_900589395.1 Pseudomonas viridiflava | reverse complement strand
TTTCCAGCCGGCTGAGGGCATCGTCCAGCACGGAGCGGGCGAGGTCGATCAGGTGGTGGGTCGAGAAAGCCAGGTCGCGCTGGCTGCCGCTGAGGCTGTCGGCGCATTCGTAGGCGGTGGCGGCGGCGCTGCGCAGCACGTTCATGACGTGGAGCAGGGAATCTTCAAGGCAGGGTGGGTCGGGGATTACTGTTTTCATGACATAACTCCGGGTGAGCCTCCCGAGGCACGCTGCTAAACGCACAATGGGTGGCGGCTTCGTCGCGGGTTAGCAGACCGGTGGAGTAATGTCATAAACCGGCGCACCCGAAGGTGCCCCACGCGAAGCCACCATAGGCGGCACTTGCGTGTGACATGACTCCAACAGGCTGCTAAACCCGATCACTGATGTTCAGCGACGAACGCAGCCTAGTGCCCGAAAACACGACACGCAAGCGGCCGGGATTTTCTCGGAAATGTCGTACAAATGAAAGCGAAACGGCTGCCGGAAGTGGCTGGCAACACTGACATTTTCATGAGCGCAAGTAACCGATCTACCTCTGCACCCACTGCCCTCGAAAGTGAGGGCAGGCTTGGCCAGCTCGCGCTTGATGTCCTGAATATCCATGTACGGTTTTATCCACAGGCAATTATCAGACAGCCATGACCGTACCAATAACGCCAAGGTTGCGGGCTGTAGGAGTGCGCTTGCCCGCGACCGAGTGCGTAGCGCTCGCAAAATCTCGGAAACGCTGAAAATTTACGACTGCTAACGCACCCGCTCGCAAAATCTCGGAAACGCTGAAAATTTACGACTGCTAACGCACCCGCTCGCAAAATCTCGGAAACGCTGAAAATTTACGACTGCTGACGCAGCCGGTCGCGGGCAAGCGCGCTCCTACACCGTTTCCAGCCGGCTGAGGGCATCGTCCAGCACGGAGCGGGCGAGGTCGATCAGGTGGTGGGTCGAGAAAGCCAGGTCGCGCTGGCTGCCGCTGAGGCTGTCGGCGCATTCGTAGGCGGTGGCGGCGGCACTGCGCAGCACGTTCATGACGTGGAGCAGGGAATCTTCAAGGCAGGGTGGGTCGGGGATTACGGTCTTCATCTCGGTTTGCTCTATAGGGCCACCGGATGCTCGCTGCTAAACGAACGTAGGGTGGCGACTTCGACGCGGGTTAGCAGACCGGGAGAAACACGAGAAAGACCGGCGCACCCGAAGGTGCCCCACGCGAAGCCGCCATAGAAATGGTTGCTGGCATGTCTCGTGACTCTCAACAGGCTGCTAAACCCGATCACTGATGTTCAGCGACGAACGCAGCCTAGTGCCCGAAAAGACGACACGCAAGCGGCCGGGATTTTCTCGGAAATGTCGTACAAATGAAAGCGAAACGGCTGCCGGAAACGACCGGCAACACCGCCATTTTCATGAGCGCAAGTAACCGGTCTAGCCCCGCACCCAGCGTCCACGGCTCCAGCCACTGAACGCATCCACCGCCAGCACCAGTGCCAGGATCGCCAGGATCACCGTGCTGGCCTGCGCTTCCTGGAACAGGCTCAGGCTCACATACAGCATCTGCCCCAGGCCACCGGCACCGACAAACCCCAGCACGCTGGCCATGCGGATATTGTTCTCCCAGCGGTACAGGGTGTAGGCCAGCAATTGCGGCCACAGAATCGGCAAGGTGGCGTAGCAGAACGCCTGCCAGGCGCTGGCGCCTTGCAAGCGAATGGCGGCGGCCGGTTGCGGCGGGGTGTTTTCCAGGGCTTCGGCAAACAGCCGGCCCAGCACGCCGGTGGTGTGCAGCGCCAGCGCCAGGGTGCCGGCGTTTGGCCCCAGACCCGCCGCCAGCACCATCAGCACCGCCCACACCAGCTCAGGGATTGCCCGCAAGGCATTGAGCAGCAGGCGGCTGGCGCTGCGCAACGGCCAGCCCAGCCGCCCGGCTGCCGGAATCGCCAACAGCAGACCGAAAATGGCCGCCAGCAGCGTGCCCAGCGCCGACATGGACAGGGTCTCCAACATGCCGCGGCCGATGGCCTGCACATGCGCGGCGCTGAAGTCCGGGTGCAGGAAGCGCAGCACATAGCTGCCCATCTGCGCCAGGCTGTCGCCCTGGCCGATGCCCGGCAGGTCCATATTCAGGTAGCGGAACGAGCCGATCACCGCCGCCAGGATCAGCCCGGCCAGCAGCAGGTTGCCGGCGCGCCTCATGCCAGTCGCCCGCGCAACAGACGGCTGAGCTGATCAGCCAGCAGCACCAGCACCAGGAAGGTCAGCAACATGCTCGCCACCTCGGCGCCGGCAAACATGCGCATCGACAGGTCGATCTGCTGGCCCAGCCCACCGGCGCCGACAAAGCCCATCACCACTGAAGCACGCACCGCGCATTCCCAGCGGTACACGGTGTAGGAGGTCAGTTCAGCGGCGGCGCTGGGCAGGGTGCCGTAGAGCAGCGCGCTCAAGCGACCGCTGCCTGATTGCAGCAAGGCGTGGGCCGGGCGCGGGTCGACCGACTCGAAGATCTCGGCGTAGACCTTGCCGAGCATGCCGGCATAGGTGATGGCGATGGCCAGCACCCCGGCGGTCGGCCCCAGCCCCACGGCGCGCACGAACAGCAGCGCCCAGACGATCTCCGGCACGCTGCGCAGAAAGATCAGCAACCCGCGCACCGGCCAGCGCAGGCACTGGCCGAGCAGCGCCGGACGCCCGCCGTTCGAGGCCGCCGACAGCGACAGCGCGCGGCTGGCCAGCAGGCTGGCCGGAATCGCCAGCAGCAGCGCCAGGGCCATGCCGGCGGTGGCGATGGCCAGGGTCTGTACGGTGGCTTCCAGCAACAGGTCGAGAAAGTCTGGCGCATGGGCCGGGGGCCAGAAGTCGGCAACGAACCCGCCCATGGTGCGCAGGTTGTCCGGTTGCAGCAGCACGGCCGGGTTCAGCTCGGCCTGATAGATGCCCGGCCACAGCAGCGCAATGGCCAGCAGGGCGAGCAGCAGCCTTGGCCAGGCGGCTGGGTCGCGTTGTTGATCGGGGCGTGTGCGGCTCAGCATCGCGGCGCCCATGCACCGTCAGGCGTCTGCACGCTGGGCGGCGCGCCCAATTGCTCATTGGCGTACAAGGCGTCGAGTTGCGCGCGGTCGACCGCAGCGGCCGGCAGGTCGAACAGGATTCGCCCCTCGCGCACGCCGATGATGCGGGCAAAATGCGCCAGTGCCAGTTCCACCGCATGCAGGCTGACCACCAGCGTCACCTTGTGCTCCAGCGCATGCCGGCACAAAAGCCCCAGCGTGTGGTCGGCCAGGCGCGGGTCCATGGCGCTGACCGGTTCGTCGGCCAGCAACAGCTCTGGCGCCTGGTACAGCGCCCGGGCAATGCCGACACGTTGTAACTGACCGCCAGACAGTTGCTGGCAGCGCTCGAAGAGTTTGTCGGCCAGGTCCAGGCGTGCCAGCACCTGGCGGGCGCCGGCGATGTCCAGCGGGTACAGCAGGTTCAGCAGGCTCTTGCCCAGGCCCCACTGGCCCAGCTTGCCGGCCAGCACGGCCGTGACCACCCGTTGGCGCGGCGGCAGGGGCGGCGCCTGATGAATCAGGCCGATACGCGCCCGCAGGCCCTGGCGCCGGCGGCTGGAAAGCTGCCACGGCGCCTCGCCGAGTACCTGCAGCGTGCCGCCGGTGGGCGGCAGGGCGGTGGCCAGCAGGTTGA
This sequence comes from Pseudomonas viridiflava, assembly GCF_900589395.1. GTDB lineage: Bacteria > Pseudomonadota > Gammaproteobacteria > Pseudomonadales > Pseudomonadaceae > Aquipseudomonas. Next base: position 109,448 of record NZ_UUIS01000092.1, on the reverse strand, counting down.
GCAGGCTCGACTTGCCGGCCCCGGACGGGCCGATGATCGCCACCTGCTCGCCCGGCTGGAGGCCGAGGTCGACGCCGCGCAGCGCCTCGGTGCCGTTGGCATGACGCAAGGTCACGCCCGACAGGCGTAGCGTCATTTCAGCAGGTCGGCAGCGCGGGCAGCCTCTTCGATGCCCTTGTAGTTTTCAGGCCGGGTCTCGATGAAGCGGCTGGCCGCCTGCAGGTCGAGGATCGCCTTGTGCTGAGGGTTGGCCGGGTCCAGCGCCAGGAAAGCCTGCTTGATCTTCTCGGCCAGTGCCGGGTCCAGGGTGCCGCGCACGGTCCAGTTGTAATCGAAGTAGGTCGGGGTGGTGGCAAAGACCTTGACCTTGTCGGTGTCGACCTTGCCATTGGCAACCAGCTTGTCCCACACGCTGGCGTTGAGCACGCCAGCATCGACCTTGCCGGCCTGCACCCAGGCGGCGGTGGCGTCATGCGCGCCGGAGTAGGCCACGCGGCTGAAGAAGGTCTCCGGCTTGATGTCGTCCTTGAGCATGAAATAGCGCGGCATCAGGCTGCCCGAGGTGGACGAGATCGAGCCGAAGGCGAAGGTCTTGCCCTTGAGGTCGGCCAGCGACTTGACGCTCGGGTCGCTGGTGATGAACTTGCTGGTGAACGTCGCATCCTGCTCGCGCTGCACCAAAGGCTTGGCATTGCCGGTCTTGAGGTTGACCTGCACAAAGGTGAAGCCGCCCAGCCAGGCCAGGTCCAGCCGGTCAGTGGCCAGCGCCTCGACCACCGCCGGGTAGTCGGCCACCGGCACGAAGTCGACCTTCATGCCCAGTTGCTGCTCCAGGTACTCGCCCAGCGGCTTGAACTTGCGCAGCAACTCGGTCGGCGCCTCGTCGGGAATGGCCGACACCCGCAGAGTCTCGGCAGCGTGGCTGGCCAGGGTGGTCAACGACAGGGCAATGCCGGCGGCGAGCGCCAGGGTGCGCTTGAACATGGGGAAATCTCCGGGGCGATGGCAGGCAGGAATGCACGATGAAGTGCGGCGATTATAAGAGCCGGGGCGGGAAAGGCCAGTTTCGCCGATACAGGCGTGTAAAGTTCAGGATCCTCATTGCATGCAAATTAACCGGCTGATTTTGCTGAATGTTGAATGCATCCCGTAGGAACCGCTTCAGCAGCGAAGGGCGCAGAGACTGACGTCAGGAGTGTCTATTGCTTCCCGGCTAAAGCCGGTCCTGCGGGGCCGGCGCTGTACATGGCGTGCGGGGCGCTCCTGCAGGACGTTGTAAGCACACGATTCAGAAACACCATGGACTCCCCCAACCCCACCCCCTAGACTTCCCCACCTGTTTCCAGTGACTGAGAGCATTGCCATGAGTGAGCCGATCCGCCTGACCCAGTACAGCCACGGAGCCGGGTGTGGCTGCAAGATTTCGCCCAAGGTGCTGGATGTCATCCTGGCCGGCAGCGGGGCGCAAAACCTCGACCCCAACCTGTGGGTCGGCAATGCCTCGCGTGACGACGCGGCGGTGTATGCCCTGGACGACGAGCGCGGCGTGGTCTCGACCACCGACTTTTTCATGCCCATCGTCGACGACCCGTTCGACTTCGGCCGTATCGCCGCCACCAATGCCATCAGCGACATCTATGCGATGGGCGGCGATCCGTTGATGGCCATCGCCATTCTCGGCTGGCCGGTCAATGTGCTGCCGCCGGAAGTGGCCCGTGAAGTGATCCGGGGCGGCCGGGCAGTGTGCGATGCCGCCGGCATTCCGCTGGCGGGCGGGCATTCTATCGATGCACCCGAGCCGATCTTCGGCCTGGCGGTCACCGGTGTGGTGCAGAAAAAGCACATGAAACGCAACGACACCGCCCGCGCCGGTTGCACGCTGTACCTGACCAAGCCGCTGGGCATCGGCATTCTCACCACCGCCGAGAAAAAGGCCCGGCTGCGCGAGCAGGACATCGGCCTGGCCCGCGACTGGATGTGCACCCTCAACAAGCCTGGCAGCCGCTTTGGCAAGCTGGCAGGCGTGGCGGCGATGACCGACGTCACCGGCTTCGGCCTGCTGGGCCACCTGGTGGAAATGGCCGACGGCGCCGGGCTGACCGCACGCCTGGACTACGCCGCCGTGCCGCGCCTGCCGGGCGTCGAGCACTACATGGCCGAAGGCTGCGTGCCGGGCGGTACCCAGCGTAATTTCGACAGCTACGGCGACAAGATCGCCAGCCTGACCGACGCCCAGCGTGACCTGTTGTGCGACCCACAGACCAGCGGTGGCCTGCTGGTGGCTGTCGAGCCGGGTGGCGAAGCCGAATTTCTGGCCGTGGCCGCCGAACTGGGGCTGCAGCTGAGCCCCATCGGCACCCTGCTGGAGCGACAGACCCACGCCGTCGAGGTGTTCTGATGGCCGACAATACCCGCGACTACCGCCACCTGTTTCTCAACGACGTGCCGATGATGGATGCCCGGGCGCCGGTGGAGTTCAGCAAGGGGGCGTTTCCCGGCGTGCTCAACCTGCCGTTGATGAACGACATCGAGCGGCAAAAGGTCGGCACCTGCTACAAGCAGCACGGCCAGCAGGCGGCCATCGAGCTGGGCCACAAGCTGGTCTGCGGCCAGGTCAAGGCCGAGCGCATGGCCGCCTGGCAGGCCTTCGCCCAGGCCAACCCGCACGGCTACCTGTATTGCTTTCGGGGCGGGCTGCGCTCGCAGACCGTGCAGCGCTGGCTCAAGGAGGCCGGTGTCGATTACCCGCTGGTGACCGGCGGCTACAAGGCCATGCGCACCTTCCTGCTCGACACCCTGCACGCGGCCGTGACCGAATGCGATTTCGTGGTGCTTGGCGGCATGACCGGCACCGGCAAGACCGAAGTGCTGACGCAACTGCCCAATGCGCTGGACCTGGAGGGCCTGGCCAACCATCGCGGCTCCAGTTTCGGCAAGCGCGCCACCGGCCAGCCGGCGCAGATCGACTTCGAAAACCGCCTGGCCATCGACCTGCTCAAAAAGCGCGCCGCCGGCCTCGAGCAGTTTGTGCTGGAAGACGAAAGCCGCCTGGTGGGCAGCTGCAACGTGCCGCTGGAACTGCACCAGGGCATGCAGCACTACCCGATGGTGTGGCTGGAGGACAGTTTCGATGGCCGCGTCGAGCGCATCCTGCGCGATTACGTGACCGACCTGTGCGCCGAATTCATGGCATTGCATGGCGACGAAACCGGCTTCGAGCGCTTTGCCGAGCGCCTGCTGCAAAGCCTCGACAACATCCACAAGCGCCTGGGCGGCGAACGTCATCAGCGCCTTTCGGCGCTGATGCAGGCGGCCCTCGACGAGCAACGCCGCAGCGGCAAGGTGGACCTGCACCGGGGCTGGATCGAAGGCTTGCTGAGCGAGTACTACGACCCGATGTACGCCTACCAGCGCGAAAGCAAGGCGGCACGGATCGAGTTTGCCGGCACCCAGGACGAGGTGCTGGCGTACCTGACACAGCGCGGTCGCCCCACCACCCCCCGTAGGAGCGCGCTTGCCCGCGACCGGCTGCGTTAGCAGTCGTAAATTTGTGGCGTTTCGTAGATTTACAGTCGTGAATTTGTGGCGTTTCCGAGATTTTGCGAGCGCTAGCGCACTCGGTCGCGGGCAAGCGCGCTCCTACAGCCGAAGCCTGTGATCTACGCCAACACCGCCACCAGCGCCCGTGCATACCCCGGCAAGGCGGCAAAATCCGCCGCGCACAACAACAGGGTGCGTTCGGCCCAGGGATCGCTGAGCCGGCACACGGCAAAACCGGGCGGCCCTTGCCAGCGCGCCACCGCCGCCTGCGGCACGATGCCCAGTCCTGCGCCACGGGCCACCATGCGTAGCACGCCGTCGAACCCCTCGGCCCGTATCCGGATGCGCAAGCGCTTGCCGGCATGCAGTGCCTGCTCTTCGAGGTAAATGCCCAGCGCGCTGTTGGCCGCCAGGGCCACGAACTCATGCTCCAGCGTCTGGCTGAAGCGAAGGCTGGCGTGCGGGCTCAGTGGATGATTCAAGGGCATGACCAGGCTCAACGGGTCGTCACGAAAGGGCAGGGTCTGCAGGTCGCTGGCGTCCACTGCGTCGCTGACAATGCCGAGGTCGGCGGTGCCGTAGCGCAGGGCATGCAGGATGCGCAGGCTGGGTTGCTCCTGCAGGTCGATGTCGATGTGCGGGTGACTGACCAGAAAGTCGGCCAGCAATTCGGGCAGGTGTTCACTCAGGGTCGAGGTGTTGCACAGTAGGCGGATCTGGCCCTTGAAACCCAAGGCGTAGTCGGCCAGGTCCTCTTGCAGGTGCTCGACCTGTTGCAGGATCAGTCGCGCATGCCGGGCCAGCGCCTGGCCGGCCGGTGTGGGCGTGACACCCCGGCGTCCACGCGCCAGCAACGGGCTGAGCAACGACGCTTCCATGCCCTTGATGCGCGCACTGGCCGAGGCCAGCGACAGATGACTGCGCGCCGCCCCGGCGGTGATATTGCCGGTGTCCAGGACATTGAGGAAAAGCCGCAGGTCAGTCAGGTCAAAATGCATGGGTCAGGCGCCGTCGTAGGAGCGACCCACGGTCGCGAAGAAATTGAATCTGCTACCAGCCTCTGTCCAGGCCGAAGGCTGCCTGAGTATACGGCAGATTTTCAAGCCGCCCGGCCTGCATCATGCTGCACACCATGAACACACTTATCGACTTCTATCAGCACCTGGGCTGGGCCCTGACCGCTCTGGTCATCGGCACCTTCATGCTGGCCGGCACGGTCAAGGGCGTCATTGGCCTGGGCCTGCCCACCGTGGCCATGGGGTTGCTGGGCCTGGCCATGGCGCCGGCGCAGGCGGCGGCCTTGCTGATCATCCCCTCGACCGTGACCAATGTCTGGCAACTGGCCAATGGCGGGCAACTGCGCGGTTTGCTTGCACGGTTGTGGCCCATGTTGCTGATGATCGCGGTCGGCACCGGGCTGGGTTCGTGGTGGCTGGGCATCAATGGCGGACCGTCGATGACCCGCGCCCTGGGGGCCGCGTTGTTGCTCTATGCCCTGAGCGGGCTGGCGCTGCCGACGTTCAGCATTCCGGCTGCGGCCCAGCGCTGGCTGGGGCCGCTGTGCGGCCTGCTGACCGGCATCGTTGCCTCGGCCACCGGGGTGTTCGTGATTCCGGCGGTGCCGTACTTGCAGGCGCTGGGCCTGAGCCGCGACCAACTGGTGCAGGCGCTGGGGCTGTCGTTCACCGTCTCGACCCTGGCGCTGGCGGCGGGGCTGGCCGGCACCGGCGCCCTGGGTGGGGATGAACTGGGCGCGTCCTGGCTGGCGCTGATCCCGGCACTGCTGGGCATGTGGCTGGGCCAGCGGCTGCGCCAGCGCATCAGCGCCGTGCTGTTCAAACGCGTGTTCTTTATCGGGATGGCCGGGCTGGGCCTGCATTTGCTGATGCAGGGCTGAGCATGTCGAGGCGACGGATCTCGAAATCACGGGTCAGGAAGGCATCGCGCTGTCGGGTAAAGGCCGCCATGTGCGGCAAGGTCGAATGCACATCCAGGTGCGCCTGGCTTTCCCAGACCTCGAAGAAGATGAACAGGCTCGGGTCTGCCCGGTCGCGCAGCATGTGGTACTCGATACAGCCCGGCTCCAGACGGCTGGTGGCCACGTAGCCACTGAACAGCGCTTCGAATTCGGCGGACTTTTCCGGACGGGTATAGGCGTGAAGAATGAAGCTGACGCGCTCGCGCATGGCTGGCTCCTGGGCTGAAAGTGGGCGCAGTTTAAATCAACAATCGGTCCTCGATTCGTGATTCCTGAGCAAGTGTGATTTGCCCGCCAGCCTCTTTGTCCCGTCGGACGGACTGGGTATTGTGCCGTCCATTCATTCAGCGATCCCCTTTACGGGGCGCACCGGCAGAGACTTCCCATGAAAAAGATCCTGTTCCTCAACGGCGGCAAACAATTCGCCCACTCCGATGGCCGTTACAATGCCACCCTGCACCAGGCCGGCGTCGCTTTTATGGACCGCGCCGGTTTGGACGTGAAGGAAACCTTCATCGACGGCGGTTATGACCTGGCTGAAGAGGTGCAGAAATTTCTCTGGGCCGATGTCATCGTCTGGCAGATGCCCGGCTGGTGGATGGGCGCTCCGTGGACCGTGAAAAAGTACATCGATGAAGTGTTCACCGAAGGTCACGGCAGCCTGTACGCCAACGATGGCCGTACCCGTTCCGATGCCTCGCAGAAATACGGCAGCGGTGGCCTGCTGCACGGCAAGCAGTACATGCTCTCGCTGACCTGGAACGCCCCGCAGCAAGCCTTCGACGACCCGAGCGATTTTTTCGAAGCCAAGGGCGTGGACGCGGTGTACTTTCCGTTTCACAAGGCCAACCAGTTCCTGGGCATGCAGGCGCTGCCGACCTTTCTGGCGGTGGATATGATGAAACGCCCGGACATTGCAGGCGATGTGCAGCGCTATGAAGCGCACCTGGACAAGGTATTCAACGGCAAATGACGCTGTAGGAGCGCGCTTGCCGGAATGCCGGACCACCGCGACCGGCTGCGTTAGCAGTCGTAAAATTGTGGCGTTTCGCAGATTTTGAAAGTGTTCACAGCCGTAAAATTGTGGCGTTTCGCAGATTTTGAAAGTGTTCACAGCCGTAAAATTGTGGCGTTTCGCAGATTTTGAAAGTGTTCACAGCCGTAAATCTGTGGCGTTTCGCAGATTTTGCGAGCGCTTCGCACTCGGTCGCGGGCAAGCGCGCTCCTACCCACGTCGAATTTAATATCCAATAAAGTCAGTTGGTTATTTTTTTAGAGCGCGGCCGGGCGGCGCTGCACACGAATCCGGTTACCCTCCGTGCTTGTCCCCAGCCCTGAGCCCGTCATGAAAACCCGATCCGATCAATTGCAGGTGTTTGTCACGGTGATCGAGTGCGGGTCGATTTCCGCTGCCGCCGAACAGTTGGGCCTGACGCCTTCGGCGGTCAGTCGCACCCTGACCCGGCTGGAGGCCCGGTTGCAGACCACGCTGCTCAACCGCACCACCCGGCGCATGGACCTGACCGAGGAAGGGCGCTCCTTTCTTGAACGTGCCCGGGACATCCTGGAGCGCATGCACGATCTTGAAGAGCACCTGACCCAGTCCCGGCAAACGCCGGCCGGGCGCTTGCGGGTCAATGCCGCTTCGCCGTTCATGCTGCATTCGGTGGTGCCGCACGTGGGTGAGTTTCGCCGGCTGTACCCGGACATTCAGCTGGAGCTGACCAGCAACGACTGGTTCATCGACCTGCTGGAGCACAGCACCGACATCGCCATCCGCATTGGCGAGCTGAGTGATTCGACCTTGCATGCCCGTTCGCTGGGGTGCAGCGCGCTGAACATCGTCGCCAGCCCGGACTATCTACAGCGCTGCGGCACACCGGCCTCTGTCGAGGACCTGGCCGGGCATACCTTGCTGGGCTTTACCCAGGTCGAGACGCTCAACCAGTGGCCATTGCGCCATGTCGGAGGCGATCGCCTGCCGATCCGGCCGACGATTGCCGCGTCCAGCGGCGACACCTTGCGGCACCTGGCGCTGGCGGGAGAGGGGATTGCCTGCCTGTCGCATTTCATGACCCACGAAGACCTGAGCGCAGGCCGGCTGGTGACCGTGCTGGAGACAGCCAACAGCGGCTACCGCCAGCCGATCCATGCGGTGTACTACCGCAACTCCAAGCTGGCGCTGCGCATCGAGTGCTTTCTGGATTTCATGCAGGACAAACTGGCCGAGTACGCCTGCAGATCACCCGATCAATGATGCTCGCGGGTGGCGCGGAATTTCACGTCCGGCCAGCGTTCTTCCATCAGGGCCAGGTTGACCCGGGTCGGGGCCAGGTAGGTCAGGTGACCGCCGCCGTCCAGGGCCAGGTTTTCCACGGCCTTGATTTCAAACTCCTCGAGCTTCTTCTTGTCGGCGCAGTCGACCCAGCGCGCTGACCAGACCGTGATCGGCTCGTAGGCGCACTCGACCTTGTATTCCTCTTTCAGGCGGCTGGCGACCACATCGAACTGCAGCACACCGACGGCGCCCAGAATGATGTCGTTACTGCGCTGCGGGAAGAACACCTGCGTGGCACCTTCTTCGGCCAGTTGCTGCAGGCCCTGGCGCAACTGCTTGGACTTGAGTGGGTCCTTCAGGCGCACGCGGCGGAACAGTTCCGGGGCGAAGTGCGGGATGCCGGTAAAGCCCAGGGCCTCGCCTTCGGTAAAGGTGTCGCCGATCTGGATGGTGCCGTGGTTGTGCAGCCCGATGATGTCGCCGGCGTAGGCCTCTTCGAGCATTTCACGCTCGGACGAGAAGAAGGTCAGGGCGTCGCCGATGCGCACGTCCTTGCCCAGGCGCACATGGCGCATCTTCATGCCTTTTTCGTAGCGGCCCGAGCAGATGCGCATGAACGCGATGCGGTCGCGGTGCTTGGGGTCCATGTTCGCCTGGATCTTGAACACAAAGCCGCTGAACTTTTCCTCGACCGGCTCCACGCTGCGCTCGCGCGCTTCACGCACCAGTGGGCGCGGGGCCCAGTCGACCACGGCGTCGAGTACATGGTCGACGCCGAAGTTGCCCAGCGCCGTGCCGAAGAACACCGGCGTCAGCTGGCCGTTGATGAATTCGTCCTGGTTGAATTCATGGCAGGCGCCCTGCACCAGCTCCAGTTGATCGACGAAACGGTCGTACTCGTCGCCCAGGTGGTCGCGGGCTTCGTCGGAGTCCAGCTTCTGGATGATTTTGGTCTCGGTGCGTTCATGACCGTGGCCCGGGGTGTAGACGATGATGTAGTCGCCGGCCAGGTGGTACACGCCCTTGAAATCGCGGTAGCAGCCGATCGGCCAGGTGATCGGCGCGGCCTTGATCTTCAGGACTGCTTCGATTTCATCGAGCAGTTCGATCGGGTCGCGGATGTCACGGTCGAGCTTGTTGATGAAGCTGACGATCGGCGTATCACGCAGCCGGCAGACGTCCATCAGCGCAATGGTGCGCGGCTCGACGCCTTTACCGCCGTCAAGCACCATCAGCGCCGAGTCCACCGCGGTCAGGGTGCGGTAGGTGTCTTCGGAGAAGTCTTCGTGGCCCGGGGTGTCGAGCAGGTTGATCATGTGCTCGCGATACGGGAACTGCATGACCGAGGTGGTAATGGAAATGCCGCGCTGCTTTTCCATTTCCATCCAGTCGGAGGTGGCGTGGCGATCGGATTTGCGCGATTTGACCGTACCGGCCACCGAGATCGCCTTGCCCATCAGCAGCAGCTTTTCGGTAATGGTGGTTTTACCGGCGTCGGGGTGGGAAATGATGGCGAAAGTGCGACGTTTCGCGACTTCGGCGGCCTGTTGGGTCATGGGAAATCGCCTGAAAAGGGAGTCAAAAAAGGGCGCAGATTATAGCGCAACTCGGGCCAATAACCGAACCGCTCAGTCGATCCGGGGTGGCCAAATGCTGCCTCACGTGGGAACCTTTGCGGTTCCGGAGACGTCCATTCCCTTGTAACAGGCCATGTCAGGACTGTTTCAAGTGGCTGATTCGACTGCAAATCGGCTTGACGAAGCTGTGCTCATGGCATGTGTTTTCGCCCAGGTTCAACCCTTTATGGCGATCCACCTGCTGCTCTTCGCAAACCCTTCGGCTACGACCTGCAAACGGTCGTGACAGGAGAGGCTTGCCGACTGAAAAAAGGAGTCCGCCCGTGGCAAATCGCTATGGCAAAGGGCTGATCGGAGGCGCGATTATCGTCGTACTCCTGGCCCTGCTGGTCCACTGGATCGGCACTGATACGTTCGTGAAGTACAAAGATGACCTGCTGTTCTATCTGCAAGCGCATCTGTTTCTGGTGATGGTTTCAATGCTGGCGGCCCTGGTGGTCGGTATCCCGGCCGGCATTGCCCTTAGCCGACCGTCCATGGTTGGCCGCGCCGAACGCTTCATGCAGATCTTCAACATCGGTAACACCGTTCCACCCCTCGCGGTTCTGGCCATTGCCCTCGGGATTCTCGGGATCGGCAGCGGGCCGGCCATCTTCGCGCTGTTCCTGGCCTCGTTGCTGCCCATCGTGCGCAACACCTATGAAGGCCTGAAAAACGTTCCCGCCTCGCTCAAGGAAGCCGCCACCGGCATCGGCATGACCCCGCGTCAGGTGCTGTTCAAGGTCGAGCTGCCCAATGCCGTGCCGATTATCGTCGGGGGTGTGCGCATCTCGCTGGCGCTCAACGTCGGTACTGCACCGCTGTCGTTCCTGATCGGCGCCAACAGCCTGGGCAGCCTGATCTTCCCCGGCATCGGCCTGAACAACCAGCCGCAACTGCTGCTGGGTGCGGCCTGCACCGCCTTGCTGGCGCTGCTGCTCGATGGCCTGGTCACGCTGTTCAGCCGCCTGTGGCTCGAACGCGGCCTGACCCGTTGAGACCTGCCCCGTTCAGATAAGGAACCCTCATGAAAAAGCTTTGTTTGTTACTGGGCCTTGGCTTGCTGTTCTCGGCCTTTGTCCAGGCCGCCGAAAAACCGGTGCTGCGCATCGGTGCCCGGGTGTTCACCGAGCAGACCCTGCTCGCCGAACTGACCGCGCAATACCTGCGCACCAAGAACTTCGACGTGCAGATCACCGGCGGGCTGGGCAGCAACCTGGCGCGCAGCGCCCAGGAAAGCGGTCAGCTGGACCTGTTGTGGGAATACACCGGGGTGTCGCTGGTGGCCTACAACCATGTCGACGAACGCCTCGACAGTGCCCAGACCTACGCCCGGGTCAAGGAACTGGACGCCAAGAAGGGCCTGGTCTGGCTGACGCCTTCGCGCTTCAGCAACACCTACGCGCTAGGCCTGCCGGAAAAGACCGCCAAGGCCTACCCGCAACTCAACAGCGTCAGCGACCTGACCCAGGTGATGAAGGCTGAGGCCGACAAAGGCCACATCGTCGCGCTGGATACCGAGTTCGCCAACCGCTCCGACGGTCTCAAAGGCCTGGTCGAGCACTACGGCATGAACCTGGGGCGCGAGAACATTCGCCAGATGGACGCCGGACTGGTCTACACCGCCATGCGCAACGGCCAGGTGTTTGCGGGCCTGGTGTACACCACCGACGGGCGCCTGGACGCCTTCAAGCTCAAGGTGCTGGAGGACGACAAGCATTACTTCCCGGACTACACCGCCGCCCCGGTGATCCGCCAGGCGTACCTGGATCAGCACCCGGAAATGGCCGACCTGCTCAAGCCGCTGGCCGAGCTGCTGGACAACGCCACCATGCGCGCCCTGAACGCCAAGGTCGATGTCGACCACCAGAGCCCGTCCACTGTCGCCGCAGAATTCCTGCGCCAGCACCCACTCAAGTAAAGGAGGCACCGCCATGGGATTTTTCGACGCCTTCTCGCACATGGACTGGACCCAGGTCGCACACCTGACCTGGCAGCACATCACCCTGGTTGGAGTCGCCGTGACCCTGGCCATTCTGGTCGGTGTGCCGCTGGGCATTCTGATGACCCGCTTTCCGGCCGTGGCCGGGCCGTTGCAGGCCAGCGCCACGGTGCTGCTGACCGTGCCGTCGATTGCGCTGTTCGGCCTGCTGCTGCCGTTCTATTCGAAGTTCGGTCAGGGCCTTGGCCCGTTGCCGGCCATCACTGCCGTGTTTCTCTATTCGCTGCTGCCGATCATGCGCAACACCTACCTGGCCCTGACCGGAGTCGAGCCCGGCATCCGTGAAGCGGCCAAGGGCATCGGCATGACTTTCGGCCAGCGCCTGCGCATGGTCGAGCTGCCGATTGCCGTGCCGGTGATCCTGGCCGGTGTGCGCACCGCCGTGGTGATGAACATCGGCGTCATGACCATCGCCGCCACCATCGGCGCGGGCGGTCTTGGCGTCCTCATTCTGGCTTCAATCAGCCGCAGCGACATGTCGATGCTGATCGTGGGCGCGGTGCTGGTCAGCATCCTGGCCATCATCGCCGACCTGCTCCTGCAACTGCTGCAACGCACGCTGACCCCTAAAGGACTCCTGAAATGATCGAACTCCAAAACCTCACCAAGACTTTCCAGAGCAACGGCAAGGAAGTGAAGGCTGTCGATTCGGTCAGCCTGACCGTCAACGAAGGCGAGATCTGCGTGTTCCTCGGCCCTTCGGGCTGCGGCAAGAGCACCACGCTGAAAATGATCAACCGCCTGATCACGCCGACCTCCGGCAAGGTGCTGATCAATGGCGAAGACACCACCGGCCTCGATGAGGTGACCCTGCGCCGCAACATCGGCTATGTGATCCAGCAGATCGGCCTGTTTCCCAACATGACCATCGAGGAAAACATCGTGGTGGTGCCCAGGCTGCTGGGCTGGGACGCGCAGAAGTGCCACGACCGGGCGCGTGAGCTGATGAACATGATCAAGCTCGAACCCAAGCAGTACCTGCACCGCTACCCGCGCGAGCTGTCAGGCGGCCAGCAGCAGCGTATCGGCGTGATCCGTGCCCTGGCGGCCGACGCGCCTTTGCTGCTGATGGACGAGCCGTTCGGCGCGGTCGACCCGATCAACCGCGAGATGATCCAGAACGAGTTCTTCGAGATGCAGCGGGCGCTGAACAAGACCGTGATCATGGTCAGCCACGACATCGACGAAGCCCTCAAGCTGGGCGACAAGATCGCCATCTTCCGCGCTGGCAAGCTGGTGCAGATCGACCACCCCGACACCTTGCTGGCGCACCCGGCGGACGATTTCGTCTCCAACTTCGTCGGCCAGGACAGCACCCTCAAGCGCCTGCTGCTGGTCAAGGCTGAAGACGCCGCCGACAACGCACCCTCGGTCAGCCCGGAAACCCCTGTGGCCGATGCGCTGGAAGTCATGGACGAAAACGACCGCCGCTACGTGGTGGTCACCGACGGCGAGAACAAGGCCATGGGCTTCGTGCGCCGGCGCGACCTGCACCGTCAGGCCGGCACCTGCGTGCAGTTCCTGCAACCGTTCAACGCCACCGCGGCTTACGACGAGAACCTGCGCATCCTGCTGTCGCGCATGTACGAGTTCAACCGCGCCTGGCTGCCGGTACTGGATGCCGAGAACGTGTTCCTCGGTGAAGTGACCCAGGAGTCGATTGCCGCCTACCTGAGTTCGGGCCGCTCGCGTGGGGCCAAGACCAGCATCGTGTCGCCAGCGGAGCTGGCGGCTGACGCGGCGGTATAGCCCAAATGACACGGGCCTGGCGCTGCAAGGGCGCCGGGCTTTCATGAGCCTGACCATCCTGGCTGATTGGTCCCTGCATGGCGCTGTGGGGAACATCACCCTGTCATGTAGGTCCGTTACACAGTGAGTGCAGTGAAAACTGAAAATGTCATGTGCGAAAAGGCGACATTTTTAGTTGATCTCAAGCCCCTCAGGTCCTAAAGTTCGCGCCGAACGTCCATGCTGGAAACGATCCATCCGGCTCAAGTACTGACGACGAGACAGCAAGGCCAAGGAGCGCCGGCTCCATGGCCTTTTTGCTTTCGGCGACATGCCTTGGGAAGTAGGCGAACCAAAGTGGGGATACGGAGGACGTTCATTGCACCCATTTATTCATTTGTTTGCCCCTGGAGTCCCCTGAGCATGTCCATCAAGGTCGAAGACTATTTCGCAGCCGACACCTTCAAGAAAATGAAGTCGTTCGCTGACAAGCAGGAAACCCCGTTCGTGGTCATCGATACCCAGATGATCAGCCAGGCCTACGACGACCTGCGCGCCGGTTTCGATTTCGCCAAGGTCTACTACGCCGTCAAGGCCAACCCAGCGGTCGAAATCATCGAGTTGCTGCGCGACAAGGGTTCGAGCTTCGACATCGCTTCTATCTATGAGCTGGACAAAGTCCTGGGTTGTGGCGTGGGCCCGGAGCGCATGAGCTACGGCAACACCATCAAGAAATCCAAGGACATCCGTTACTTCTACGAGAAGGGCGTGCGCCTGTACGCCACCGACTCCGAAGCCGACTTGCGCAACATCGCCAAGGCCGCTCCGGGCTCGAAAGTCTACGTGCGCATCCTGACCGAAGGCTCGACCACGGCCGACTGGCCTTTGTCGCGCAAATTCGGCTGCCAGACCGACATGGCCATGGACCTCTTGATCCTGGCACGTGACCTGGGCCTGGTGCCTTACGGCATCTCGTTCCACGTCGGTTCCCAGCAGCGCGACATCAGCGTCTGGGACGCGGCCATTGCAAAGGTCAAAGTGATCTTCGAGCGCCTGAAAGAAGAAGACGGCATCGTCCTCAAGCTGATCAACATGGGCGGTGGCTTCCCGGCCAACTACATCACCCGCACCAACAGCCTGGAAACCTACGCCGAAGAGATCATTCGCTTCCTGAAGGAAGACTTTGGCGACGACCTGCCGGAAATCATCCTGGAGCCAGGCCGTTCGCTGATCGCCAATGCCGGCATTCTGGTCAGTGAAGTGGTGTTGGTCGCGCGCAAGTCGCGCACCGCCGTCGAGCGCTGGGTGTACACCGACGTGGGCAAATTCTCCGGCCTGATTGAAACCATGGACGAGTCCATCAAGTTCCCGATCTGGACCGAGAAGAAAGGCGAGATGGAAGAAGTGGTCATCGCCGGCCCGACCTGCGACAGCGCCGACATCATGTACGAGCACTACAAGTACGGCCTGCCATTGAACCTGGCCATCGGTGACCGCCTGTACTGGCTGTCGACCGGCGCCTACACCACCAGCTACAGCGCGGTGGAGTTCAACGGCTTCCCGCCCTTGAAGGCGTTCTACCTGTAAATACAGGCGCTGTTAAAAAAACCCATGAGCGATCATGGGTTTTTTTTTGCCTGATTAATTCTCAGGGTGGTCTGCTTTGATAAGTTGGATCCCTTTCGTGTGAATCACACTTTGTCTGTTTGATATTTCTGCTCGTGTGGCTTATTCCTACAAGGTGTATCCACTGTTTGCGCTGTCGTGTCTTTAGTGGCTCTGCTAAGTTTTAATCACCTTCAGGGCGGCAGGTATGAATCTGCCGAAGCGAGGAGGTTATTATAATAAGGACATTAAGATGATGCATGCAGAAGAACAATCAGCGACGGACGGTGAGGCACACAGTGCCGATGAAGTGGCTCAGGCCGGCAACGACTTCATGAGCGTTGTGTCAGGCAACGGCGAAGGCGTTAAGCGACCGCCGGGCCTGTTTGTCACTAATAACGATGTCAAGTCTATTCACGCCTATGTCAGCAAAGGGCTGACGTTGCCCACCGACCTGAAAGAGGTCGAACAGTTAATAGGCGATTACGGTACTTCTATTCCAGGTCTCGGCCCGGAGGCCATTCAGAAGTTGTATGTCGATATTCATGCTCACGCGGCCAGTTGGTCACCTGTTGAAAAAGATATGTGTGCAGTCGGCCATGATTTATATATCTTCTCCAGCAGCTTGATCGTTAACGTCGACGCCATGATCGCACTCATCCACCGCCTTGAGTTCTGGGAGGTGTTGAAACCCGATAGCCTGACTCAGCAACAAATCGAAAGCCTGCCGCCAATCGCTCTGCTGGACAATGACCGTAAGAGATTGCCGGGACTGGTGGCGTTATTCGGCGAGATCGAAAGGCTGATTGTGCGACATAGCATCAGTACCACGCGAGTCAAGGAGGGTTTATCAGTGTTCAAACAGCACCTCCAGGATCGGCTCACACCGGAGGTGGCACGCAAGATCAATCTGGCCAAATCATCCGAGAGCAATGAGAAAATCCTCAGGCTCAATGAAGATATTACTCTGCTCAATCAACGGATTGAGCAGAAGATGACCGAATATGAAGAGTACGCCGCGTACAGGTGGGTAGGGTTCTGGTGGGGGCCTATTGGCGGGGCCGTGTCCTTGAGTATTTATGGGCCCAAGGCCAATGATGCCCTGAAGGAAAAAGACCGATTGATTGCCGAGAAGCAGGCGCTGGAGCGGAAACTTCGAAGCCTCAATAAGATGGTCGCCGACCTGCATGCATTCGAAACATACATGCAGGATCTCAAAATCCGAATGGACGGTGCCGCCAGCGGTGCCAATAGTATCGAAAGTCTGTGGGCGTTACTCACCCGTATGGTCAAGTCGTCACGTCAAGAACTTGAAACGCTTGATGATGGAACGATTCTGCTTCTCTTTTCTAGCCGGCTCGAAACGCTCTTGAAGAATTGGACGGGTATCAAGCTGAAATCGCTTAATCTGTTGACCGCCTTTAATAATGCACTTGAAGATCATTCGGTCTGATTGGTTTATCACAATAGTAAAAAGGATCAATTCAATGGCTGTTTATTCACTTGATACACCGTTGGTACTGCCTGTGCCTGACCTTGCTGTTGTCGCGGTTCGTCGAACCGAACTGAAACGACACGCCACTACCTTGAATAACATTTATCTACCGATCTTTCAGGACGTACTGGGCGATCTGATCAAAGAGCTGAACCAGGTCGATGACGAAGCACTGAGGACGTTGAATGGCGTGCCCAGCCTGTTGGATGCCGGTGGCCTTGTACATTTGATGAAGGGGCTGGAGCATATTCGGCAAAACGCCGATGACCCTCAGAGCGAAGCCATTACCCAAGTCCTGACAGAAATCGACTTGCAGCTGAACAAGGTATCCACCAATCTACAGATACATGCTCAGGATCTGGACAACGCGTTGGTGAACTTTACCACCGTGTCGTTTGGTGATGTCGAAGGCTTGATCGCCCCGATCAATGTCGAGATTGTGCGGATCGATGCAGAGATTGCGTTAATTGAAACGTCGCAAGCCACAGGGCGCGCAGAGGAAGCCGAGGTCAACAAACTGATCGCCGCGCTGGAGTCCGTCAGCGCTCTGGACAAGCTCAAGCCCTTGGTGGAAAACTTGAACAAACTGGCGGACATCGATCCCAAGAATCCACTGGTGGGCTCGATCAAGGCCGGTATCTTTGCTGTATCCAATATTCTGGATCTGACCAGCGATGCACTGAAATACGAACATCTGGTCAAGTTCAGGAGCCGAATGCAGCTAGAACTGGATGATATTCGCAATCGCATCCGAGCAGCGCATACGCACCGCGACAAGGAAACCGCCAAGCTTGAGCAGCTGAAATTGCTTCAGGAAATGAACGTGCTCAAAAAAGATTACGCCCAGGAGCTCGGCAAGCTGCACGAAGCCCTTTATCGCTTCATGAACTACTCCCTTCAGGCCGAGGATCCCGAGCAGCGTGCTGCTGGCCTTATCAAGCATGCCGGTATCCTGACCAACTATATCGAGGCGCTGCGCCGCGACTGGCAAAGAAACTAGCCCCTGTGCCCTGGCCGATGCTGGGCAAGGAAGTCGCGCAGCGCCTGCCGGTCCGATTCATCCCCCAGATCGGCAGCACGCTGATGATAGTCTTCGGCCAGGGCTTGCAGAACCGGTTGGGCCGCCTTGAGTAACGACTGGCGACTCACCCGCAAGAAGTTCAGATTACCGCCCGCCAGGGCGGTTTTCAGCCAGGTCAGTGCCTGCTCGGCATGGCCCTGTTCGGCCAGCACCGAAGCATGGCTGAACTGACCGCGAAAATCCCCGGCCTCGGCCGAACGCCGATACCACTGATGGGCCGCCTCGATATCGGGCTGACCCACCAGGCCTTCTTCCAGATAACGCCCCAGCAGGTTCATCGACTTGGCATGACCTTGATGGGCGGCACTGGCATAACACGCCATGGCGCGACGATGATCTTGCTCGACACCGCGCCCGGTGGCCAGCAGGTTCGCCAGGTTATACAGCCCCCAATCCAGACCTTGCCCGGCAGCCAACCGATAATGCTGTGCGGCCTGGAGGCTGTCTGGCGCGCAACCCCAGCCGTGTTCATGGCAACGGCCCAGCATGTTGCGTGCCATCAGATGCCCCTGCTGTGCGGCAATGCCAAACCAGGTCATGGCCAGTGCCGGATCACGCTGGATACCGCTGCCATCGAGCAGGATCTGCCCCAGCAACGCCTGCGCTTCGACGATGCCTTGACCGGCGGCGGCCAGAATCGCCTGCGCGGCGCGGGCCGGGTTTTCTTCGAGCATGGCGCGCAAGCCGTCGCTGTCCACCTGCTCTTCACGGGCCAGATTCCAGCTCATGCTCAGACCTCGACCCAGCGGCGCAGCAGGTTGTGATAGCTGCCGGTCAGTTGCACCAGCGCCGGATGGTCCGGTACATCGCGGGCCAGTTGCTGGATGGCGCTGTCCATCTCGAACAGCAGGGCGCGCTGGCTGTCTTCGCGCACCAGGCTCTGGGTCCAGAAAAACGAAGCCAGGCGCGCGCCACGGGTCACGGCGTTGACCTTGTGCAGGCTGGTGCCGGGGTACAGCACCAGGTCGCCGGCCGGCAGCTTGACGCTTTGCGTGCCGTAAGTGTCCTGGATGACCAGTTCGCCACCGTCGTACTCATCGGGGTCGCTGAAAAACAGCGTGGCCGACAGGTCGGTGCGCACCCGCTCGGCGCTGCCCTTGACCTGGCGCACAGCGTTGTCGATGTGAAACTCGAAGTGGCCACCGGCTGTGTAGCAGTTGATCAACGGCGGGAATACCTTGTGCGGCAGGGCCGCCGACATGAAGGTCGGGTTGCTCCACAGCCGTTCGATCATGGCCGCGCCGATTTCCCGAGTCAGCGCATGGTCCTCGGGCAATTGCAGGTTGTGCTTGGCCTTGGCCGACTGGTAACCGGCGGTCAGCTTGCCATCGGCCCAGTCGGTCTGCTCCAGGGCCTGGCGGATGCGCAGGACTTCATCGCGGGTAAACAAGCCAGAAATGTGCAGGAGCATGGCGCGGCACCGGTGTGACAAAAGGTGGCGAATGGTAGTGATTCTTATTGAATGTGTACAACCTCAAATCGATGACATGCGTCAGCCGGCATGAAGGTGTGTGAAGGCCAAATGTAAAAAGTGTAAAAAAATCGCAAGTGTTATGAATTCTCAATTGCTTATGGAATTTGTTTGCAATATGTTTCGCGCTTCAATTCCTGGGGGAGGGAATCACGATGTCGCGCCAACCACTGCATAACACTTTGGGTTCATCAACGTCGCTGGCCTCGGCCGTCGGTGTCGCCATCGCTGCCTTATCGGCTGCGTCTATCGCGCATGCCGACGACAAGAGCGTCACACTCGGGGCCACCAGCATCACCGGCGAACAGGCGGATACTGCCTACAAGGCCGAAGAGTCGGCCTCGAAAAAGTACACCGCGCCCCTGCGCGACACGCCCAAGAGCGTGACGGTGATTGCCCAGCAAGTGATTCGTGACACCGGCGCGACCTCCTTGACCGACGCCCTGCGCACCACGCCAGGCATTACCTTTGGCGCCGGTGAGGGCGGCAACCCGAACGCCGACCGGCCAATCATTCGCGGTTTCAACGCCGAGAGCGATATGTTCGTCGACGGCATGCGCGATGTTGCCGCCCAGAGCCGGGAAATCTTCAATATCGAATCGGTCGAAGTCAGCAAGGGCCCGGGCTCGGCCTTTACCGGCGCCGGTTCCACCGGTGGCAGCCTGAACCTGATTACCAAGGGCGCTCACCTGGGCAATGCCTACAACGGCGGCTATGCCTTCGGGTCCGACCAGACCCAGCGCTACACCCTGGACCTCAACCAGCAGGTGGGTGACACCTCGGCCGTGCGCCTGAACCTGATGAAGCACGACGCCAATGTGGCCGGGCGTGACAACGTCGATGTCGGCCGCTGGGGCGTGGCGCCTTCGTTCGCCTTTGGCCTGGGCACCGACACGCGGATCAAGGTCGACTACTACCACCTGGAAACCGACGACATGCCGGACTACGGCATCCCGTTGACCCTCACCCCCGGGCGCAGCAAGTACGTGGTCGACAAACCGGTGAGCGTCGACAAGAGCAACTTCTACGGCCTGACCGGCCGCGATTACCGCGAAAGCACCAACGACAGCGGCACCGTGCGCATCGAGCACGACTTCAACGACAACCTGACGCTGTCCAACAGCCTGCGCCTGTCACGCTCGACGCTGGACTACATCGTCACCAACCCGGACGACAGCCGTGGCAACGTCGCCAACGGCACCGTGTCGCGCTCGGCCAAGAGTCGCAACTCGACCTCCAGCGGCTTCGTCAACCAGACTGACCTGACCGCGAAGTTCGACACCGGCGCGATCAGCCACAGCCTGGTCAGCGGCCTGGAATTCACTTACCAGGACACCCACAACCGCGCCTACAACATCCTCAATGCGTCCGGCGGCGCCATCGCCAGCCTGTGCTCGGCGGCGCTGCTGCGTTCAGGCGATTGCACCAGTCTGTACAGCCCGTCGCCCAAGGACGCCTGGAACGGCGTGATCAGTGACAGCGTGGCCTACACCGATACCGACACCAAGACCGGTGCGGCCTATGTGTTCGACACCCTTACGTTCAATGAGCAGTGGTCGCTGAACCTGGGCCTGCGCTACGACCACTACGACACGCGCTCCAGCGGATTCGCAGCGGCGCGCGGCACCACGCCAGGCGGCACGTTCGACCGGCAGAAGACCACCGAACTGTGGAACTACCAGTTGGGCGTGGTCTACAAGCCATTGCCCAACGGCAGCATTTACGCGGCGTTGTCGACGTCGAGCAACCCGTCGGGTGAAACCAGCGGCAACGGCGGGCTGGAGCTGGCGCTCAACAACGCCGACCTCGACCCGGAAAAGAACCGCAACTACGAAATCGGCACCAAGTGGGACCTGTTCAATGACAACCTGGCGCTGACCGCCGCGCTGTTTCGCACCGACAAGACCAACGCGCGCATCACCGACCCAGACAACACCACCTACCAGGCGCTCGATGGCGAACAGCGCGTGCAGGGCGTCGAGTTCACCTACGCCGGCAACCTCAGCAGCCGCTGGAAAGTCTACGGCGGCTACACCTACATGGAGAGCGAACTGGTCAAGACCACACTGGCCGCCGACCAGGGCAACCACATGCCGAGTACGCCGCGCAACAGCTTCAACCTGTGGAGCACCTATGAACTGGTGCCCAGGCTGGTCATCGGCGGTGGTGCCACCTATGTGGGCTCGCGCTTCGGCAACGAGGCCAACTCCATTGAGGTGCCGTCCTACTGGCGCTACGACGCCATGGCCAGCTATGCGCTGACCAAAAACGTCGACCTGCAACTCAATGTGCAGAACCTGACCGACAAGCGCTATTTCGACCAGGTGTTCCAGACCCACTACGCCCACGTGGCGGCAGGCCGCACCGCGTTGATGAGCGCCAATTTCCACTTTTGACCTGTGATACCCGCAAAGCCCTGCCTATGGTTGTAGGCAGGGCTTTTTTGCGAGATGAGAATTACTAACAGTTAGCGCATAATGCGCGCCGCAATGGGCCAGCGAGGTGGCGGTGGTGTTCAAGAAAATCCTGTTTCAAGTGCACTGGTTCTTCGGCATCACCGCAGGCCTGGTGCTGGCGCTGATGGGCGTGACCGGCGCGCTGTATTCGTTCGAGGAAGAAATCCTCGATGCCCTCAACCCCGAGGTGCTGCTGGTCGAACGGCGCGAGGCCACCTTGCCGCCGGCCGAACTGGCCCGCACGCTGCAGGCGGCCACCGGCATGACCGTGGCCATCCTGCGTGTCGAAACCACCAGCAACCGGGTGGCCCAGGTCTATTTCCAGCCCAAGCCGGGCGAGCGGCGCGGCCCCAAGCGCAATTTCGACCCCTACACCGGTGAGTTGCGCGGCGATGGCGTGGGCGAGGGCTTCTTTGACTTTGTCCTGAGCCTGCACCGCTTCCTGGCCTCGGGGCAGACCGGTCGCCAGATCACCGGCGCCTGCACCCTGATGCTGCTGTTTTTCTGCCTGTCGGGTCTGTACCTGCGCTGGCCACGCAAGCCGCTGGACTGGCGGGTGTGGCTGACCATGGACTGGGCGAAAAAGGGCCGCAGCTTCAACTGGGATTTGCACTCGGTGTTTGGCACCTGGTGTTTGCTGGCCTACCTGCTGTTCGCGGTCACCGGCCTGATGTGGTCCTACCAATGGTGGAACGACGGCATGACCCGCCTGCTCGGCGACCCACCCCCGGCCGGTGCCCAGCAACGCGCCGGTGGCGCAGGCGGCCCTGGCGGCAAGCCGGCCCAGGCGCCCAAACCGCTGGTGGTCGACTACGACGCGGTGTGGGCGAGCATTCGCGACACCGCAGGCCCCGACCTGACCGGTTACAACCTGCGCCTGCCCGGCGCCGGCGGGCAACCGGCCACGGTGTTCTACCTGCTCAAGGATTCACCGCACCCGCGCGCGCTGAACATCATCAACCTGGACCCGGCCACCGGCACCCTCAACAGTGTGGCGCGCTATGCCGACAAAAGCCTGGGCGCGCAGCTGCTGACCAGCAACTACGCCTTGCACGTGG
Organism: Pseudomonas viridiflava; assembly: GCF_900589395.1. Classification (GTDB taxonomy): domain Bacteria; phylum Pseudomonadota; class Gammaproteobacteria; order Pseudomonadales; family Pseudomonadaceae; genus Aquipseudomonas. The sequence goes on along the minus strand of NZ_UUIS01000092.1, from coordinate 87,140 downwards.
GCAGCTACTTCGGCCTGCCGGGGCGCATCATCATGCTGGTGGCCGCGCTCTTGATGCCGCTGTTCTTCATCACCGGCTGGCTGTTGTACCTGGACCGGCGGCGCAAGAAACGTGACATCCGGCAGGCCCGCAGCGGCCTGGCGACCGGCAGCGGTGACGGTGCCGACGCCTGGCTGGTGGGCTTTGCCAGCCAGAGCGGCTTTGCCGAACAGATGGCCTGGCAGACTGCCGGGCAATTGCAGGCTGCCGGCCTGCCGGTGCGCGTGCAGCGCCTGGGCGAGCTGAGCGAGCAGGACCTGCAGCAAAGCCGTAACGCGGTGTTCGTGCTCAGTACCTTCGGTGACGGCGAAGCCCCCGACAGCGCCCGCGGCTTCGAGCGCAAGCTGCTCGGCCAGCCGCTGGCCCTGGCGCACCTCAACTATGCGGTGTTGGCCTTGGGCGACCGTCAATACCCGCACTTCTGTGCCTTCGCCCAGCGTGTGCATGGCTGGCTGGTCGAGCGCGGCGGGCAGTCGCTGTTCGCGCCGGTCGAAGTCGACAACGCCGACCCAACCGCCTTGCAACACTGGCAGCAGCAACTGGGCCGGGCCACCGGCAGCGCGCCGACGGCCGTCTGGCAGGCGCCTGTGTTCGAGCGCTGGACCTTGAGCCGCCGCGACTGGCTCAACCCCGGCAGCAGCGGCTCCAAAGTCTTCATGCTCGACCTGAGCGCGCCAAATGCCACGACCTGGCAAGCCGGTGACCTGGTGGAAATCCTGCCGCGCAACAGCGATGCGGTGTTGCTGCGCCTGCTTGACGGGCTGGGCCTGAGCGGTGCCGAACGGGTCAGCATCGACGGCCTGGAAGAAAGCCTGTTGCAGGCCTTGGCCAGCCGCCAGTTGCCGCAGCACCGGGCACACCTGGTCGGCCTGCATGCCCAGGCGCTGGTCGATGCACTGGTGCCGCTGGCGGCCCGCGAATATTCGATTGCCTCGATCCCGGCCGATGGCGGCCTGCAACTGATCGTGCGTCAGGAAGTCCACAGCGATGGCGGGCTGGGCGTCGGCTCCGGCTGGCTGACCGAATACCTGCCGCTCGACGATGCGGTCAGCCTGCGGGTGCGCCGCAATAGCGGCTTCCACCTGCCGGCCGAGCCGGTACCGCTGATCCTGTTGGGCAACGGCACCGGTCTGGCGGGGCTGCGCAGCCTGCTCAAGGAACGCATCGCGCAGGGGCAGCACCGCAATTGGCTGCTGTTCGGCGAGCGTCAGCGGGCGCATGATTTTTATTGCGGTGATGAACTGCAAGGCTGGCTGGACAACGGCCAGCTCAGCCGCCTGGACCTGGCGTTTTCCCGTGATCAGGAACACAAGGTCTACGTCCAGGACCGGCTGCGCGAGGCTGGCGACGAGCTGCGCGCCTGGCTGGCCGAGGGCGCGGCGATCTACATCTGCGGCAGCCTGCAAGGCATGGCCGCCGGCGTCGACCAGGTGCTCACCGAACTGCTCGGTGAACAGGCCGTGAGCGAACTGATCGAACAAGGACGCTACAAGCGCGATGTCTACTGACCCACAATGCGTGCAGGACGGGTTGTAGGAGCGCGCTCTGCCCGCGACCGAGTGCGCAGCGCTCGCAAAATCGGCGAAACGCCACAAATTTACGACTGCTAACGCAGCCGGTCGCGGTGGTCCGGCATCCCGGCAAGCGCGCTCCTACAAAGCGGGTGTTGGCTAGCGCGCTAGAACGTGTAGCTGGCCCCCGCGCCGGCGTACCACGAGTCGCGGTGGTCCGGCATTCCGGCAAGCGCGATGTCAATTGATCCACAGAATGTGTGCAGGACGGGTTGTAGGAGCGCGCTCTGCCCGCGACCGAGTGCGCAGCGCTCGCAAATTCTCGGAAACGCTGAAAATTTACGACTGCTGACGCACTCGGTCGCGGGCAAGCGCGCTCCTACAAAGCGGGTGTTGGCTGCGCGCTAGAACGTGTAGCTGGCCCCCGCGCCGGCGTACCAGGAGCGGCCCGGGGCCGATTCGTAATAGCGGCCGTTGCTGTCGCCGACGATCACCGAGCCGACGTACTGGCGGTCCGTCAGGTTGTCCAGGCGCACCAGTTGATGAAAGGTCCAGGGCCCGACGTTTTGTTCCAGGCGGGTGCGCCAGTTGAACACCGTGTAGCCGGGGGCGGCCTTGTCCTGGTTGCTGTCTTCGACATACACCTGACTGCGGTACTGGCCTTCCAGGCCCATGCTGATGCCTTGCACCGGACGCCAGACCAGTTCGCCGAACAGGCTGCTGCCGGGCACGCCGGGCAGGTGGTTGCCCTTGTCGATGGTTCGGTTGTTGGCCGTGAAGTCCTGATCGTAAGTCGCCTGCAGGCGGGTGTAGGCCAGGGTGGCTTCCCACTGTTCGCTCAATTGGGTCTGCACGCCCAGCTCGAAACCCCGGCGCAGCGTCTTGCCGGCGTTCTGGTAGCTGGTGCGCCCGTCGGTGGCGCTGCCCACCACGATTTCATCGTCGGTGCGGATCTCGAAGATCGCCGCATTGAGGCGGGTGTTGCCTGCCACCCTGGCCTTCAGGCCGAGCTCGTACTGGGTGCTGGTGGCCGGCGACAGGCCGAAGTTGAAGCTTTCGACCACGCCTGGCGCGTAGGCCATTTCGGCCTGGGTCGGCGTCTCGAAACCCTTGCCGGCACTGATATAGCCATGCAGGTCCGGTGTGAAGGCGTACATCACCGACAGTGACGGCGTGTTGCGCTGGTACTTCTTCGAGCCGCTGGAATCGCCGTTGGCCAGGTAGCGATCATCCACGTCCATGTCCATGGTGCTGTGGCGCAGGCCGGCATCGAAGGTCCAGTTGTCGAGGATCCAGCGCGCCTGCACATACGGGTCCAGGCTGGTGGCGGTGTCGATCTCGTCGCGACGCAGCTCACCCTTCACGCCCAGTTGAGTGCCGCTGAAATTCTGAAAGCCGCGCCGGTCGTCGCGGCTGCGGTCGTAGTCGACGCCGGTGGTGACGGTCAGCTCGCCGGGCACGCCCTGGATCGGCTGGATCCAGCGCAAGGTGCCGCCATGAAACTCACGGTCGAAGTCGACCACGCCGCCGCCGCGCTGGCTGTTGGAGGCCACGGTGCGCGGGATCGACAAGTACTGCACCACGCTGCGCCGGCCGGCATACAGGTTGAACTGCAAGGTGGCGTCGCCCACGCTGCGTTCGTAGTTCATGCCCACCTGCTGATGGTCGATGCTCTTGCGTGTGTTGTAGGTCTCGGCCACCGCCGCCACCGAGCGCGGGTCGTTCTTGTAGCCTTCCCAGGTCTGGCCCAGCGGGTCCTGGGTGCCGTTCTGTTCCAGGCTGCTGTAAATCAGTGCCAGCCGGCTGTCTTCATCAGGTTTGACGTGCACCTTGGCGAAGGTCTGGTCGCGCCGGGCGCTGCTGTGGTCGCGGTAGCCGTCGGTGTCCAGGCGCGAGGCATCGACAAGAAAGCCGGCCTGCGCATTGCCGCCTTCGGCCGACAGGCGATTCTTGCGGTAGCCGTCACTGCCGAAGGTGGTGTCGGCGCTGACCGTGCCCGGGCCCTCGCCGTCGCGGGTGAACATCTGGATCACGCCGCCGGCATTGCTGCCATAAATCGTCGAGGTCGGGCCGCGCAGCACCTCGATGCGGTCGGCCACGTCCAGATTCAGGGTCGCCGCCTGGCCCTGGCCGTCCGGCGTACTGGCCGGGATGCCGTCGCTGAGCAATTTCAGGCCACGGATGCCAAACGCCGAGCGTGCGCCATAGCCACGCGAGGAAATCTGCAGGTCCTGCGCGTAGTTCTGGCGGTTCTGCACCACCAGCCCCGGCACGCGCGGCAACACTTCGGAGAGGTTGACGCCCAGCTGGCCGTCCTGGATCTGCTGCAGTTGCACGGTGTCGACCGAGAACGGCAGGTCGAAGCCCGACACCGGGGCATAGCTGCCGGTGATGACCAGCGGCGTGAAGATCTCGTAGGTCGAGGCCTGGCCATTTGCAGGGCTGTCATCGGCCTGGACCAGGGTGCCGGCACCCAGGCCCAGCACCAGCGCGTGGACCTGCAAGGCGAGGGTGCCGGGGGCGAATCGATAAGGCATGCGGACCTCTCAGGATGAACGAAAACACAAACGCCGCGCCGGGGCAGTGGGACGGGTGGATGCGCAAAAGGCGGTATGAAGACAATAGGGTGCCTCTAAAAACGTAGGCGAGGCAGTCAGTGCAAGGCAAAAACAGGCGAGGGAGCGGAGTTTACGGGTTGTAAATGAGCATTCCGAGCCTGTTTTTAACGCAGCAATGACAACGCAGGTAGTTTTTAGAGGTGCCCAATAGACGGTTCAGAAGGTGCATGGCCGCGGTATCGCGAGGCGCAGATCACGCATAGGCCAGACATCAGAATGTGATGCCCTGACCCAACCTCTTGCTCGCGCCCATAGACGGCGTGGCCCGTCCCGAAGGACGGGCCGAAGGCTTTACGGCAGGGCGTAGGCCACCACGTAGTCACCGCGCTGCGTAGCCTGGCGGGCGCCGCCGGCGGTGATGACCACGTACTGCTTGCCGGTTTTCGGCGAGACGTAGGTCATCGGGCCGCCCTGGCTGCCGACCGGCAGGCGGGCTTTCCAGACTTCTTCGCCGTTGGCGCTGTTGAAGGCGCGCAGGTAGAAGTCCTGGGTGCCGGCGATAAAGATCAGGCCGCCCTGGGTCGACAAGGTGCCGCCCAGGGTCGGCAGGCCGATCTTGATCGGCAGGCCCATGGCGATGCCCAGGGGACCTGTGTCTTCAACGGTGCCCACCGGCACTTGCCAGGCGATCTTCTGGGTCTTCATGTCGATGGCGGTCAGGGTGCCGTAGGGCGGTGCCTGGCACGGAATGCCGGCCAGCGACAGGAAGCGGTTCTTGTTCACGGCATACGGGGTGCCCTTGAGCGGCACCGCGCCCATGCCGGTGTTGATCGCTTCGCCACCGGCGGCGGCCTTGCCCTGGTTCTGCGAGGCAATCATCTCGACCCACAGGCCCAGGCGCATGTCGTTGACGAAGATAAAACCATGCACCGGGTCGGTGGATAACCCGCCCCAGTTCAGGCCGCCCAGCGAGCCTGGAAAGCTCAGCGAACGGTCGGTGCCTGGCGTGGTGTACAGGCCGTCGTAGCGCATTTTCTTGAAGTCGATACGGCACAGCAGCTGGTCATACGGGGTGGCGCCCCACATGTCCGACTCGGTCAGTTGCTGGGCGCCGATCTGCGGCATGCCCACCGATTTGGGCTGGGTCGGCGAGTACGGCTCGTTGGGGATGTTGCCGGCCTTGACCGGCACTTCGTCGACCTGGGTCAGCGGCTTGCCGGTGGCGCGGTCGAGCACGTAGATCTGCCCGGCCTTGGTGCCGATCACCAGCGCCGGGACCGATTGGCCGTCGGGTCTGGTGAAATCGATCAGGCTCGGCTGCATCGGCAGGTCGAAGTCCCACAGGTCATTATGTACCGTCTGGTACACCCACTTTTCTGTGCCGCTGCTGGCGTCCAGCGCCAGGATCGAGGCGCCATAAGTGTGGTCCAGCGGGCTGCGCTCGACCCCGTACAGGTCGGTGGACGAACTGCCCATCGGCAGGAACACCGTGTTCATGGCCGGGTCGTAGGACATCGGCGCCCAGCTGTTGGGCGTGCTGCGCACATAGGTCTTGCCGTCGACCGGGGCCTGACGGTCTTGCGGGTTGCCGGGGTCGAAGGCCCAGCGCATCTGCCCGGTCATCACGTCAAAGCCCCGGATCACGCCGCCGGGCATGTCGGCCTGGACGTTATCGGCCACGCGTCCGCCCACCACCACGGTGGTGCCGGCCATCAGCGGCGCCGAAGACAGCTGGTAGTGCGAGTCCGGTACATTGCCGAGGCCGGCCTTCAGGTCGACCTGGCCGTTGACGCCAAAGCCTTCGCAGAACGCGCCGGTGTCGGCATCGACCGCGATCAGGCGGGCATCGATGGTGTTGGTCAGCAGACGGCGCTGGCAGTTGCCGGCCGGTATGCTGGCCGGGATCACCGGCGAGCTGCCCGGCTGGGCGGGCGCGGCGATCGGGGCGGTGGCGTCGAAGTAGGCCAGGCCACGGCAGCGTTGCCACACCGCGGACTGGGCGTTGATTTCGTTCTTCCACAGCTCTTTGCCGGTGTCGGCATCCAGCGCGATGAGGTTGTTGTGCGGGGTGCAGATGAACACCTTGCTGCCGATCTGCAGCGGGGTCAGCTGGTCTTCGGCGCCGTTGCCGTTGCTGACCGCGACGTCACCGGTGCGGTAGGTCCAGGCCACCTTGAGCTTGTCGACGTTGCCGCGGTTGATCTGGTCGAGCGCTGCGAAACGGCTGCCGCCTTCGGTATTGCCGTAGTGTGCCCAGTCTTTCTGCGCGTTGGCCGGGTCCACCGGCGTCAGGCCGGGACCGTTGCCAGTCGGGGCCACGCTGGGGTGGGCGACGAACATGTTACCCACGGCAATCACCAGTGCGATGGCCAGCACGCCGGCCAGGCCATACGGGGCCTTGCCCGGTGCGGCACCTGTGGCACGGGCCAGTTGCGGGTAGACCAGCAGCACGGCCAGGCCCACGGCACTGAACATGAACAGGCGCGAGAACAGCGGCCAGAACTGCAGGCCGACATCGGCCAGCGCCCAGGCGGCAGTGCCCAGCAGGAAGGCACCAAACAACCAGGCGCCGGCGGTGCGGCGGGCCGCGATCAATGCACCGGAAACGGCCATGACCAGGCCGCCGATGAGGAAATACCAACTGCCACCGACACGCACCAGCGTGAAACCGTTGGCAGCCAGCACCAGGCCAAGCAGAACAATGATGATCCCCAGGCCCAGCAGGATGAACCTGGCGACCCCGGACAGTGGTTGTCGATGTGTCATTTTGAAGCACCCATAGTGGAATCGGGCGATTATAAACCCAGGAATTAACCGTTTGGTTAATTCTTTCGCCCGGATACCTGGATCCCCGGTAGGAGCGCGCTTGCCGGGATGCCGGACCACCGCGACCGAGTGCGTAGCGCTCGCAAATTCTCGGAAACGCTGAAAATTTACGACTGCTGACGCAGCCGGTCGCCGGCAAGCGGGCTCCTACCGGGTCCCATGTCTGCTACGCGGCAGCGGGTGATTCCCCACAGGTGCCAAGGTGTCTGCCTCAGCCGGCGACGAACTGCTCGGCGTAGTGACACGCCACCTGCCGGCGATCTACCTCGCGCAACGCCGGCACCTCGCTGGCGCAGCGTGGCGTGGCGTACGGGCAGCGCTTGTGAAAGGCGCAGCCGCTGGGTGGGTCGAGGGGATTGGGCAGTTCGCCGACGATCTTGATCTTCGGCTTCAGCGGATCGGGGTGAATGGTCGGGGTCGCCGACAGCAGCGCCTGGGTATAAGGGTGCAGCGGACGTTCGTAAATCGCCTCCTTGGGGCCCATTTCCGCTGGCCGCCCCAAGTACATCACCAGCACTGTGTCGGCCACATGGCGCACCACCGACAGGTTGTGCGAAATGAACACATAGGCGGTGTTGAACTCCTGCTGCAGGTCCATGAACAGGTTCAGCACCTGGGCCTGGATCGACACATCCAGCGCCGAGGTCGGTTCATCGGCCACCAATACCTTGGGTTGCAGCATCATGGCCCGGGCCAGGGCGATGCGCTGGCGCTGGCCGCCGGAGAACATGTGCGGGTAGCGCTGGTAATGCTCGGGGCGCAGGCCGACCTGGCTCATCATCGCCTGGACCTTTTCGCGGCGCTCGGCACGGCTCAGGTCGGTGTTGATCAGCAGTGGCTCGCCCAACTGGTCGCCGATCTTCTGCCGCGGGTTGAGCGAGGCATACGGGCTCTGGAACACCATCTGCACGTCCTTGCGCAGTTGCTTGCGCTCGGCCTTGCTGGCGCCGGTGACTTCCTGCCCGGCAATCTGCAACGAGCCCGACGAGGGCTCTTCGATCAGGGTCAGGGCCCGGGCCAGGGTGGATTTGCCGCAGCCGGACTCGCCGACCACCGCCAGGGTCTTGCCGGCCTCCAGTTCGAACGACACGCCGTTCAAGGCGCGCACCGTGGCGTGGCCCTTGAACAGGCCACGGGAAACTTCATAGTGACGGGTCAGGTCGCGGGCAGTCAGTACGACGCTCATTACGCCACCTCCTGGTTCAATGGGTAGAAACAGCGCGCCAGGCTATGCGCCTTGGGGTCCAGCGCCGGGCGCTGGACACGGCAGTTGTCGCGCACGTACGGGCAGCGTGGCGACAGCAGGCAGCCCAGCGGGCGGTCATAGCGGCCCGGCACCATGCCCGGCAAGGTGGCCAGGCGCTCGGCGCCCATGCTGTGTTCAGGAATCGCCGCCAGCAACGCCTCGCTGTAGGGGTGCGCCGGCACCTCGAACAGGCCCGGCACCTGGCCGACTTCCACGGCTTGTCCTGCGTACATCACGCACACACGCTGCGCGGTCTCGGCGACCACCGCCAGGTCGTGGGTGATCAGCACCAGGGCCATGTCCTGTTCCTTTTGCAGGCTCAGCAGCAACTCCATGATCTGCGCCTGGATGGTCACGTCCAGTGCGGTGGTGGGCTCGTCGGCAATCAGCAGCTTGGGTTCGCCGGCAATCGCCATGGCAATCGCCACCCGCTGGCTCATGCCGCCGGACAGCTGGTGCGGGTAGGCGTCCAGGCGCTGCGCGGCGCCGGGGATCTCGACCTTTTCCAGCAGTTCCAGCGCGCGCTGGCGCGCCGCCTTGCCCGACAGCCCCAGGTGCTGGCGCAGCACCTCGATGATCTGGTAGCCCACGGTGTAGCTGGGGTTCAGCGCAGTCATCGGGTCCTGGAACACCATGGCCAGGTCCTTGCCGATGATCTTGCGCCGCTGCCGGGCATTGAGTTTCAGCAGCTCGTGGCCGTCGAAGTTCAGCCCGTCGGCCTGGATGATGCCGGGGTGCTCGATCAGGCCCATCAGCGCCATCATGGTCACCGACTTGCCCGACCCGGACTCGCCGACGATCGCCAGCACCTCGCCCTTGTCGACGCTCAGCGACAGGCCGTCGACCACTGGTACGGCCTTGGCATCGCCGAAGCGCACCGAGAGATTACGAATTTCAAGCAAAGACATGTGAATCTCCTCAGGCGGCGTTCTTGAGTTTCGGGTCCAGCGCATCGCGCAGGCCGTCGCCCATCAGGTTGATTGCCAGCACGCTGAGCAAAATGGTCAGGCCGGGCAGGCTCACCACCCACCAGGCGCGTTCGATGTAATCGCGCGCCGAGGCAAGCATGGTGCCCCACTCCGGCGTTGGCGGTTGCACGCCCAGGCCCAGGAAGCCCAAGGCCGCGGCGTCGAGGATCGCCGAAGAAAAGCTCAAGGTGGCCTGCACGATCAGCGGCGCCATGCAGTTGGGCAGCACGGTCACGAACATCAACCGGGGCAGGGTGGCGCCGGCCAGTCGGGCGGCGGTCACGTAGTCGCGGTTCAGCTCGCCCATCACCGCGGCACGGGTCAGGCGCACGTAGGAGGGCAGCGACACGATGGCGATGGCAATCACAGTGTTGATCAGCCCAGGGCCGAGGATGGCGACGATGGCCACGGCCAGCAGCAGCGAGGGCAGGGCCAGCATGATGTCCATCAGGCGCATCACGGTGGGCCCCAGCAGGCGTGGGAAGAACCCGGCCAGCAGGCCCAGCAGGATGCCGGGGATCAGCGACATCACCACCGACGACAGGCCGATCAGCAGCGACAGTTGCGAGCCGTGGATCAGGCGCGACAGCAGGTCGCGGCCCAGCTCGTCGGTGCCGAGGAGGAACTGCCACTGGCCGCCTTCGAGCCAGGCCGGCGGGGTCAGCAGAAAGTCGCGGTACTGCTCGCTGGGATCATGCGGGGCGACCCAGTGCGCGAACAGCGCGCAGAACACAATGATGATCATGAACACAAGGCCGGCGACCGCCCCCTTGTTCTTGGCAAAGGCCTGCCAGAATTCCTTGGCCGGCGACGGATAGAGCAGGCTTTGATCGACTGCTACCGCAGGAGTGTTATCGCTCATGGGAATGATCTCAGCGCTGATGGCGAATACGAGGGTTGGCAAGGCCGTAGAGGATATCCACGACAAAGTTGACCAGGATGACCAGGCAGGCAATCAGCAGGATGCCGTTCTGCACCACCGGGTAGTCGCGGGCACCGATGGCTTCGATCAGCCATTTGCCGATGCCGGGCCAGGAAAAGATCGTCTCGGTCAGCACGGCACCGGCCAGCAGTGCGCCGACCTGCAGGCCGAACACGGTCAGCACCGGGATCAGCGCATTGCGCAACCCGTGGACGAACACCACTCGGGCCGGCGACAGCCCCTTGGCCCTGGCAGTGCGCACGTAATCCTCGCGCAGCACTTCCAGCATCGAGGAACGTGTCATGCGCGCGATCACCGCCAGCGGAATGGTGCCCAGTACGATGGCCGGCAGGATCAGATGGTGCAGCGCATCGAGAAACGCGCCCGGCTCGTCGCTGAGCAAGGTGTCGATGAGCATGAAGCCGGTGACCGGCGGGATGTCATACAGCAGGTCGATGCGCCCGGACACCGGCGTCCAGCCCAGGGTCACCGAGAAGAACATGATCAGGATCAGGCCCCACCAGAAGATGGGCATGGAGTAGCCGGCCAGCGAGATGCCCATGACCCCATGGTCGAACAGCGACCCTCGCTTGAGTGCCGCCGTAACCCCGGCCAGCAGGCCCAGCACGCCGGCGAACAGCAAGGCTGCCAGCGACAGCTCCAGCGTGGCCGGGAACAGCGACAGGAACTCGGTCCAGACGCTTTCCCGGGTGCGCAGCGATTCGCCGAGATCGCCCTGGGCGAGCTTGCCTATATAGTCCAGATACTGCGCATACAGAGGCTTGTTCAGGCCCAGGCGCTCCATGGCCTGGGCGTGCATTTGCGGGTCGACCCGGCGCTCGCCCATCATCACTTCCACCGGGTCGCCCGGGATCAGGCGAATCAGTGCGAAGGTCAACAGGGTGATGCCGAAAAAGGTGGGGATCAGCAACCCCACCCGGCGGGCAATAAAACTCAACATTATGTGGTGATCCTCATCGGCCTTCAGGCAAGCCGCCTGCGCCCTTGTGGGGGCTGGCGGTCGTATTCACTTCACGCGCGTGGTCGAGAAGTTGTTATTGATCAGCGGGCTGACATGAAAGCCTTCGACGTTGTGGCGCCTGGCAATGAACAGCTTGGGGTACGCCAGGCTGATCCAGGGTCGTTCCTGGACAAAGACCTGTTGTGCCTGCCTATAGAGGTCGGCTCGCGCCGCAGGTTCGTTCGTGTTGCGGGCCAGATTAATCGCTGTGTCGAAGGCTGCATTGCACCAGCGTGCGTAGTTTTCACCGTTGCGCGCCGCCTCGCATCCCAGGTTGGGGGTCAGGAAGTTGTCCGGGTCGCCGTTGTCGCCGGCCCAGCCGGCAAACACCATGTCGTGCTCGCCGCGCTTGGCGCGCCGGAGCATCTCGGCCCATTCCATGACGCGGATGTCCACCTTCAGGCCGATCCTGGCCAGGTCCGCTTGCAGCATCTGCGCACCCAGCAAGGGATTGGGATTGGTGACCGCGCCACCATTGCGGGTGAACAGGGTCAGCACCTGGCCTTCGGGCACACCGGCCTGGCGCAGCAGCGCGCGGGCCTGTTGAAGGTCGCGCGGCGGGTCTTGCAACGCCGGATCATGGCCGAGCAGGGTGGGCGGATAGGGGCCGATGCCGGCGGTGGCCTTGCCGACGCCGAACAGCGCCGCCAGGTAGGCCGGCTTGTCGAACGCCAGGTTGATGGCCTGGCGCACCCGCACATCGGACAGCCAGGGCCTGGACGTATTGAGCGCCACATAACTGGTCATCAGGCCTTCGAGTTCGTCGATGGCCAGTTGCGGGTCGGCCTTGACCGTCTCGATGTCGTCGGGCTTGGGGTACAGCGCCACCTGGCATTCATTGGCCTTGAGCTTCTGCAGGCGCGTGTTGTTGTCTACCGTGATGGCAAAGATCAGGGTTTCGCTGGGGGGCGGGCCTTTGTAGTAGTCGGGGTTGGCCTTGAAGCGCACCTGAGCGTCCTTGGCGTAGCGGGTGAGGATGAACGGCCCGGTGCCCACCGGCCGGCTGTTGAGCCATTCGGTCTTGCCGGCCTTGAGCAGCCGGTCGGCGTATTCGGCCGAATAGATCGAGGTGAAGGGCATGGCCAGGTCGCGCAGGAACGGCGCTTCGGCCCGGGTCAGGGTGAAGCGCACAGTGGCGTCGTCCAGTTTCTCGATGTTTTTGAGCAGGGTGCGAAAGCCCATGCTTTCAAAGTACGGAAAACCCACCGAGGACAATCGGTGCCACGGGTGGGCCGGGTCCAGTTGGCGCTGGAAACTCCAGAGCACGTCGTCGGCATTCATCTCGCGGCTGGGAGTGAAGTCGGGTGTGGTCTGGAACTTCACCCCGCGGCGCAGGTGAAAGGTGTACACCAGGCCATCGTCACTGATGTCCCAGCGCTCGGCCAGCCCCGGCACCGGGTCGGCGGTGCCGGGTGTAAAGGCGACCAGCCGCTCCAGCACCGTCTCGGCCGAAGCATCGGCGCTGACGGCCGTGGTGTACTGCACGATGTCGAAGCCTTCGGGGCTCGCTTCGGTGCACACCACCAGTGGCTTGGCCATCAGCGTCGCGCTGGCGCACAGCAGTACCCCGACCAGAGGTCCATGCAGATACGTCGGTTTCAAGGTGGTTACTCCTGTGAGGACCTCAGTCCTTGAGGCTCACGCCGGAAAAGTTGTTGCGCCCGAACGGGCTGACCCGGAAGCCTTCGACGTTGGCCCGCAAGGGCTGGCTGACGGTCGAGTGGGCAATGGGCGTGATCGGCACCTGCTGCTTGAGGTAGCGCTGCGCCTGCTGGTACAGGTCGGTGCGCTGGCCCTTGTCGGTGGTGGCGATGGCCGCCTTGACCAGCCGGTCGTACTGCGCGTCGCACCACATCGAGTAATTATTGCCGCCAATCGCCGCGCAACTGTAGAGCGTGCCCAGCCAGTTGTCGGGGTCGCCATTGTCGCCGGTCCAGCCGATCAGCGAGATGTCGTGCTCGCCGTTCTTGGTGCGCTTGAGGTACTCGCCCCACTCATAACTGACGATCTTGACCTTCAGGCCGACCTTGGCCCAGTCGGCCTGGAGCATCTCGGCCATCAGCCGCGCATTGGGGTTGTACGGGCGCTGCACCGGCATGGCCCACAGGTTCAGCTCGGTGCCTTCCTTGACGCCGGCAGCACGCAGCAGCTCGCGGGCCTTGTCGGGGTTGAACGGCGCGTCCTGGATGCTGGTGTCATAGGACCACTGGCTGGGCGGCATGGCATTGACCGCCTTCTGGCCTGCGCCCTGGTACACCGCGTCGATGATCGCCTGCTTGTTGACCGCCATGTCCAGCGCCTGGCGCACCTGCAGGTTGTCCAGCGGCGCATGGCGCACGTTGTAGGCGATGTAACCCAGGTTGTAGCCGGGGCTTTCGATTACCTGCAATTGCGGGTCGGCCTTCAGGCCGGGCACGTCGGCGGGACGGGGGTGCAGGGTGACCTGGCATTCGTTCTTGCGCAGCTTTTGCAGGCGTACCGAGGCGTCGGTATTGATGGCGAAGATCAACTGGTCGAGCTTGACCTGCTCGGGCGCCCAGTAGTCGGGGTTGCCCTTGTAGCGGATCTGCGCGTCCTTCTGGTAGCGCTGGAAGGTGAACGGCCCGGTGCCGATCGGTTGCTGGTTGATGTCGCGCGGCTTGCCGCTGGCCGTCAATTGCTCGGCGTACTCGGCCGAGAGAATCGAGGCAAAGCTCATGGCCAGGTTCTGGATGAACGCGGCATCGACGGCGTTGAGGGTAAAGACCACGGTCAGCGGGCCGGTCTTTTCCACCGAGCGGATCTTCTTGTCCAGGCCCATGCCGGTGAAGTACGGGAATTCGGCCGGGTAGGCGACCCGGAACGGATGGTCGGCCTTGAGCATGCGGTTGAAGGTGAACAGCACGTCATCGGCATTGAAGTCGCGGCTGGGGGTAAACGCCTTGTTGCTGTGGAACTTCACCCCTTCACGCAAATGAAAGGTGTAGGTCAGGCCATCGGCCGAAATGTCCCAGGAGGTGGCCAGGGCCGGCACGGCAACGGTGCCACCGGGCTCGAATTCGGTCAGGCGGTTGTACAACGGCTGGGCGGCGTCATTGTCGGTGGCCGAGGTGTATTGCGCGGTGTCGAAACCGGCCGGGCTGGCCTCTGAGCAGAACACCAGGTTGCTGGCGGCATGTGCAGGCGCGGCGGCCAGCAGAGCCAGGCTCAGGAATGAGGTCGTTGCGAAAGTGGGGCGCATGATCTTCCTTATTATTCAGGGCACATGATCGGTCGTAGGTGATCAGGCCCGTGGGCTTTGCACGCCAGGCTTGTGGCCTGTAGTGCGACAACTGACAACTGTATGTCGGCTGATGGCAGCGGTATGTCGGGCTGAGGGCTGAAAATATTGTAGGAAAAGTCCTGAAAGCGGCGGCGCCGGTCATCGCGGCACCGCCACCGGGCGGTTTATTTCACCCCGACGCCATAGAAGGAGTTCAGGCCCAGCGGGCTGATCTTGAAGTCCTGGACCGAGCTACGCATCGGCTGGTAGACCGTGGAGTGCGCGATGGGCGTGATCGGCAACGCCTCCTTGAGCAGGTGCTGCGCCTGTTTGTACAGTTCGGTGCGTCTGGCCTGGTCCGGGGTGGCCTTGGCCTGCTTGATCAGCGCGTCGTAGGGCTTGTCGCACCACTTCGAATAGTTGTTGCCGTTGACCGCATCGCAGCCGTACAGGGTGCCCAGCCAGTTGTCCGGGTCACCGTTGTCGCCGCTCCAGCCGATCAGCATGGCGCCGATCTCGCCTTCCTTGGCACGCTTGATGTACTCGCCCCACTCGTAGCTGACGATCTTGGCGTTGATGCCGATCTTCTTCCAGTCGGCCTGGATCATTTCGGCCATCAGGCGGGCATTGGGGTTGTACGGGCGCTGCACCGGCATGGCCCACAGGGTGATCTCGGTGCCTTCCTTGATGCCGGCTTCCTTGAGCAGGGCCTTGGCCTTGTCGACGTCGTAAGGGGTGTCCTTGATGGTGTCGTCGTAGGACCACTGGGTCGGCGGCATGGCGTTGGTGGCCAACTGGCCGGCGCCCTGGTAGACCGAGTCGATGATCTGCTGCTTGTGCACCGACATGTCCAGCGCCTGACGCACCTTCAGCTGCGCCAGCGGGTTGGGCTGGTCGCTGCCCTTGACCTTGTCCATGACGTTGTAGGCGATGTAGCCGAGGTTGAAACCGGCCTGTTCGGGCATCTGCAGGTTCTTGTCGGCCTTGAGCGGCTCAAGATCAGCCGGACGCGGGTAGGCGGTGATCTGGCACTCGTTGCGCTTGAGCTTCTGCATGCGCACCGACGGGTCGGTGGTGATGGCGAAGATCAGGTTGTCCACGCGGACATCGTCAGGCGCCCAGTACTCCTTGTTGCCGGTGTAGCGGATGTTGGAGTCTTTCTGATAGCTCTTGAACACGAACGGCCCGGTGCCGACCGGCTTCATGTTGATGTCCTGGGGCTTGCCTTGCTTGAGCAACTGGTCGGCGTATTCGGCCGAGACGATCGAGGCAAAGCTCATGGCCAGGTTCTGGATGAACGCGGCGTCGACGGTGGCGAGGGTGAAGCGCACCGTGTTGTCGTCGAGCTTCTCGACCTGCTTGATGTTGGTGTCCATGCCCATGTCGGTGAAGTACGGGAACTCCGTGGGGTAGGCCTTACGGAACGGCATGTCCTTGTCGATCATGCGGTTGAAGGTGAACAGCACGTCGTCGGCGTTGAAATCACGGGTGGGCTTGAAGTAGGGCGTGGTGTGGAACTTCACGCCTTTGCGCAAGTGAAAGGTGTAGGTCAGCAGGTCCGGGGCAATGTCCCAGCTCGTGGCCAGGCCCGGCACCACGGCGGTGCTGCCACGCTCGAACTGGCTCAGGCGGTTGTAGATCGCCTCGGCGCCGGCGTCGAAATCGGTACCGGCCACGTACTGGGCCGAATCGAAGCCCGCCGGGCTGGCTTCCGAACAGAACACCAGGCTGGAAGCGGCGTGGGCGAACGGTGCGCCGGCCAACAGACTGGCACCGAGGAAAAACGGAACGACCGCGTGTTTGAGCATGTTGGCCTCAATTGTTGTCATTTTTCGGAAAGTGACCTGCCTTGTGAGCAGATCAAAAAGGGCTCCATGCAGGGTATATACCGAAAAGGCAGTTTTGGCCTCAAAAGGACATCACGACGGATCGCGGGCGTACAGGAATGTCGCAACGTTGTACGAATTCGCAGAAGTTGAACGTTTGCCAGGGCTTTTTGCCATCATTATCGACGCAATTGTCCGACAATCGGGTGAGTGCCATGCACCCGATTGGAGCAATCGTGTTTCGTTTCAACCCGCCGGGGCGACAGGCACCATCGACCCTGCCGGAGGCACGAGATCCGGGGGCTCATCCACATGTGGGAGGCGGCTTTGCCGGCGATGAGACCAGCAAGGCTCATACACCTGCTGCGCCTGACACATAGCCATCGCCGGCAAGCCGCCTCCCACAGTCTGGTGCCAGGCCCGAAATCCCGGACAACATCAATCTGGTGGGAGGCGGCTTGCCGGCGATGAGGTCGGCAAGATCCATACCCCTGCTGCGCCTGACACATAGCCATCGCCAGCAAGGCTCATACCCCTGCTGCGCCTGTCGCATAGCCATCGCCGGCAAGCCGCCTCCTACAGTCTGGTGCCAGGCCCGAAATCCCGAACAACATCAATCTGGTGGGAGGCGGCTTGCCGGCGATGAGGCCAGCAAGGTCCATACACCTGCTGCGCCTGTTACACCGTGATCGCCAGCATAGCTGCCTCCCACAGGTCCGCGTCGAGGCTTGACTGATCAGCGCTGCCCGTAGACCAGCCCGGCGGGTGATAGGACCCTTCTATTTACCCAGGCTCACCCCATAGAACGGCGTCAGCCCGAACGGGCTGATCTTGAAGTCCTGCACCTCCTTGCGCATCGGCTGAAATACCTTGGAATTGGCAATCGGGGTGATCGGCACCTGGGCCTTGAGAATCTGCTGGGCCTGTTGGTACAGCTTGATGCGCTCATCCTGCGAGGCCGTGACCTTGGCCTGCTGCACCAGCTTGTCGTAGGCGGGGTCGCACCATTTGGCGTAGTTGCTGCCCTTGACCGCTGCACAGCTATAAAGCACGCCCAGCCAGTTGTCCGGGTCACCATTGTCACCGGTCCAGCCGTAGATCATGGCGTCATGCTCGCCGGCCTTGGCGCGCTTGATGTACTCGCCCCATTCATAACTGACGATGTTGGCCTTGATGCCGACCTTGTCCCAGTCGGCCTGGATCATCTGCGCCGAGAGCCGGGCGTTGGGGTTGGAGGCGCGCTGCACCGTCATGGCCCACAGGTTGATGACCGTGCCGGGTGCGATGCCGGCTTCCTTGAGCAGGCGGCGGGCTTTTTCCGGGTCGTGCGGGGCGTCCTTGATGCTCGGGTCGAAACCCCACTGGCCCGGCGGCAGAGCATTTTCGGCCAGTTGGCCGGCGCTGCGGTACACCGCCTTGATGATTGCCGGCTTGTCGATGGCCATGTCCAGTGCCTGGCGCACCTTGAGCTGGTCCAGCGGCGGATGGGTGACGTTGTAGGCCAGGAAGCCGAGGTTGAAGCCGGGCTGGCTGAGCACCTTGAGATTCGGGTCTTTGGCGATGTCTTCGATGTCCTGCGGGCGCGGGTAACCGCTGACATGGCATTCGCCGGCCTTGAGCTTTTGCAGGCGCACCGCCGCGTCGGTATTGATGGCGAAGATCAGGTTGTCGATCTTCACGTCTTCGGGTTTCCAGTAGGCGGTGTTGGCGCTGTAGCGGATCTGTGAGTCCTTCTGGTAACGCTTGAAGACGAACGGGCCGGTGCCGATCGGCTTCTGGTTCAGGTCGGCAGCCTTGCCCTGCCTGAGCAACTGGTCGGCGTACTCGGCTGACTGGATCGAAGCAAAACTCATGGCCAGGTTCTGCACGAACGCGGCGTCGACGTTGTTGAGGTTGAAGCGTACGCGGTGCTCGTCGAGTTTTTCGACGTTCTTGATCGTGGTGTTCAATCCCATGTCGACGAAGTAGGGCGATTCGGATGGGTAGGCCTGGCGAAACGGCTGGTTGACGTCGAGCAGGCGATTGAAGGTGAATAGCACGTCATCGGCGTTGAAGTCGCGACCGGGGGTGAAGTAGTCGGTGGTGTGAAACTTCACGCCCTGGCGCAGGGTGAAGGTGTAGGCCAGGCCATCGGGGCTGACCTCCCAGTCGGTGGCCAGCCCCGGCTCGACCTCGGTGCCGCCGCGCTTGAACTGGGTCAGGCGGTTGAACACGGTTTCAGCCGAGGCATCGAAATCGGTGCCACTGGTGTACTGGCTGGGGTCGAAGCCGGCCGGGCTGGCTTCGGAGCAGTACACCAGGGTACTGGCGGCCTGGGCCACCGGGGCGCAGGCCAGCAGCGCGGCAGTCAGCAACAGGGGCGGGAAGACAGTCTTGTCCATGAAGTCCTCGAAGACAGCAGAAAGTGTAGGCCGAGCATGCCGCACTGCCTGCTTTTTCGACAAGGACTGTGATGGGAACCGGTCCTGACATCGGCAGGGGCGCCCAACGGTTGCGCCCACAGGGCAATGCCGATCAGCTCAGCCTCGATGCGCCCCCTGGCCCGGTCGTCATGCACCCTGGCCTTCATCAGGCCCGGGCAGTTTGTTGAGCCACTGCTTGAAGTGGTCGTTGATGTAGTCCCAGGTCGAGCGGCTCTCCTGGACCAGGCTTTTGAGGCTGCTGTCAGCCAGTTGATGAATGTCGTCTTGCAGCTTGTGCATCTCGGTGCTGGAGTTGGCGCGCTCGATCTGCGCCGGGTGGCTGGCGGCCCACTGGGTCAGCAATGCGTCCTGCCAGTCGCTGTCATTGGGGTGGGTGAAGTAGCGGCCGGCCACGGTGCGCGGATCTTCCCCAGGTTTGTCCTGCCAGTAGTCAAGCATAGCCCCGGCCACCTTGCCGACGGCCTCGCAGGCCAGCAGGGCTGCCGGCTCGTGCAGCGGATGCTGGACATGGTCCTTGGCCAGTTGCGAATGCGACGGGTCGGTCGAGCCGCTGGTATTGGGGTCACCCCCCAACAGCGTCTGGGCATCGTCGATGCTTTCGCCCAGCAGGGTCAGCATGCCTTGTTGTACGGTGTTGTAGGCATTGGTCAGCAGGCGCAACGGTGCAGTTTTCATCCATGTATAAGCGTGCACGCTGTTGACCGCCGCGCTGGCGCTCAAGCTATCGCGGAGCCTGAGCATCTCTTCGTAAGCCTGCAGCCAGGCCTGGTCGGGGTATTCGCTGAGCAGCACCAGCAGCAGCCGGTCGGTGTCGGAACGGTCGCCGGGCTGCCAGGGCGTGAATTGCCAGTTCTCGGTCGGGGCGATCAGGCGGGCGATGGGTTGGGCCAGGCTGGCGATGATATCCGTGCCGCCGAAGCGCCCGGTCACCAGTGGCAGCGGCCACTTGCCCTCGGCCGGCGAGGTCCACGGCAGCACCGCATGACCGAGCTTGATCAGGCTCAGTTCGACCAGATTGGAGTGTGCAAACAGGTCTTCGAGCACATGCAGCGCCGCGCCGAAGTGGCGCAGGCCGTCGTGGGTACGGCCGTGCTGCATGGCCAGCTCCAGTTGCTGGTTCATGAACCGCAGCGAATGCTGCAGGTAGCGCTTGATCGAGGTGTGCGGATCGACCTGCAGGCGCTCGTCACCCGCCAGCCGCCAGGGCTCGAAGTCGGCATCGCGCTCGGCGGGGTCAAACGGGGCAGGCGGTTCGATGCGTGGGTTGTCGATGTGCTCGCTGGGGCGGTACACCCCCAGGCGCTCGCGGGTGACCTTGAAGCTGTCGGGATCCTGCAGGCGCAGCTCGGCGAACTTGCGCGCGGCCAGGATATCCACGATCTCGGTGAGCGCGTCGCGCGACAGGACCTGGGGGAAGTTCTTCGGCATCTGCGCGGCGCGCACCAGCTTGGGATCGAGCAACTGTGAGTAGTCGCGCAGCCAGTTGCCAAAATACAGGGCCTGGCGCTCCGCTTCGGTCAGGCCCAGGGCCGTGAGGCTCTTTTCGATGCGCTCGTGACTGAACGTGTCGTGTGCCTCGGTGCTGGCCTCGAAGTGTTCATGGCCGGGCTGGTCGATGCCGGGCACAGGCGAATCGACCCGCAGGCGGCGGGCGGCGATCCTTTTCAACGCCCGGTGCGGTTCGAGCTCGATCACCAGCGGCTGGCCGTTGGCATCCAGGTAGCGGGCAATGGGCTGCAAGGCCTGCCCCGGCCAGCCGGCACTGGCGATGCGCTGTACATAACGACTGCCTTCCTCGGTCGGCGCATCGCGGTACACCGGGCGCTCATCGGCGAAATCCTCGCGCAGCACGGTGTCGAGGTGATGGCCGAACTCATGCAGCAGGATCTCCAGCAGTTCCCATGCTGCGTCCGGGTTGCGCTGCACGTAGTCCAGTGCAGCGCCATGAATGCGCACCACGCGCTCGCGGCTGTCGTACTCGGCGGGGTAGAAGCCCTCGTCGATGATGCGCCACTGCGGGTTGGCGACCTGGCCCTGCTGCAGGGCGGTCTGCAGTTTCAGGTAGCCGGGCGGCGCGATGTCCAGGCCGAATACGGGCGCCATCAACAGCACGAATTCAGGGGCCATGCAACGCCTGGCCAACACCGTCAGGTGCTCCAGGGCAAAGGTGCTGTGCAAGGGTCCGGGTACGCAGCGCCGCTCGGGACGCGCCTGAGGCGGGTAGCCCTGGGCAAGCAGTTTCAGACGGCGATGGCGTGCCTGGCGGGCAGGTGAAATGACAGGATTCATCCGTGATTCCTTTATGCGTAGATAAATGCAGGTGTAAGGGAATGTGCGCAGGAACGAGTCTACGCACCACTTGCGCGATGGAAATCAGATGAGGGCGACGTGTCGCGTGGGAAGCGGGGACTGTGGTGCGGTGGCGGCAGGCAAGCCGCTTGTAGGAGGACGATGGCGACCGCGAACCAGGCTGTTCGCGGCCGCGTGCAAGACGCCTTAGGGAATCTGCACTTCGATCATGCCGTCGGCGGCAACGGTGACCTTGCTGGTGCCGGCCTCGACATCCGGTGAGACGGCCTCGGCGCTGTCGGACTTGCTCATCATCATCGGTGCCGGGGCACGCAAGTACGGTTGTGGGTAACCTGAGGTGTTGAGGTTCAGGTTGACCACCTTGTAACCCTTGCCGCCCATGGCATCGGTGACCAGCTGCGCGCGGGACTTGAACGCCGCCACGGCTTCCTTGAGCAGGTCGTCTTCGCTGGCGCGGCGGGTGGCCGACGAGATGGAGAAGTCCATGCTGTCCATCTTCAGGGTGGTGAGCAGGTCGCCGGTCAGTTGCGACAGCGCGGCGAAGTCGGCGCTTTCCAGGCGCAGTTCGGCCCGCTCGCGCCAGGCGGTGATCTTCTGGCCCTTGTCGTCGTAGATCGGCGAGCTGTTACGGCTGCCCTGGCGCACTTCGACGGCCTTGACCTGGCGCGCCTGGCCGACGGCCTTGTTGAGGCTTTCGGTGATCTGCGCGGCCAGCTTGCCCGGATCGCGGTCCTGGGCTTCGGTATAAAGGGTGACCTGCATCAGGTCGCGGGCGACTTCCTTGTTGACCTCGGCGCGCAGCGACACCTGGTTGAAGCGCGGCTCATCGGCGGCTACGGCGGCGCTGGCCAGGACAGTGGCGCTCAGGGCCAGCACAGCGGCGGCAGGACGAAGCTTGGACATGGGAACTCCTTGTTGACGGACGGTAGTCCGACGGCTGTCGGACAGCAACCTGGCATCAGACTTCGCACCCGGGGCGCGGTTCTGCCAGATGACCAGGACTTTACCGTAAAAATCCTGTGGCGCATTGCCGCAGGATTCCCGGTGGCGGCCCCTGGCTGGTTATACTCGACCCGATCCACCCGCCCTTGGGGCGCCCAGCAGGAGAGCTCATGCTCGTCCCCGTCCAAATGCTTTCGGCCACACGGCAAAACCTGTGGCGCCTGACGTTTATCCGCGTGATGGTCCTGGCCGCCCAGGCCGGCTCCGTGGGCATTGCCTGGCTGTTCGATGTGCTGCCGCTGCCGTGGCTGCAACTGTCGGTCACCCTGGCCTGCTCGGCGGTCCTCTGTGCCCTGACGGCCATCCGCCTGCGTACACCGTGGCTGGTGACCGAGCAGGAATACGCCGTGCAACTGGCGCTGGACCTGATCATCCACAGTGCGCTGCTGTATTTTTCCGGTGGTTCGACCA
Source organism: Pseudomonas viridiflava (assembly GCF_900589395.1). Taxonomy (GTDB): domain Bacteria; phylum Pseudomonadota; class Gammaproteobacteria; order Pseudomonadales; family Pseudomonadaceae; genus Aquipseudomonas. The sequence goes on along the minus strand of NZ_UUIS01000092.1, from coordinate 64,836 downwards.
ACCCGTTCGTCTCTTATTACCTGGTGCCGCTGACCATCGCTGCGGTGACCTTGCCGTGGCGCTATTCGCTGGTGTTGTCCGGCATCGCCCTGGCGCTGTACACCTGGCTGCTGGCGCAGGCCTACCCGCTGGAAAACTACCCCATCTCGCGGGAAAACATGCAGGTCTACGGCATGTGGCTGAGCTTTGTGCTGGCCGCCGGGGTGATCACTTTCTTTGCCGCGCGCATGGCCGAAGAGCTGCGTCGCCAGGAGCAATTGCGCGCCGAGCGCCGCGAAGAAGGGCTGCGCGACGAGCAACTGCTGGCCGTCGCCACCCAGGCCGCCGGTGCCGCGCATGAGCTGGGCACACCGCTGGCGACCATGAGCGTGCTGCTCAACGAGATGCGCCAGGACCACCACGACCCAGGCCTGCAGGACGATCTTGCAGTGCTGCAAGAGCAGGTCGGGCAGTGCAAACACACCCTGCAGCACCTGGTGCGCGCCGCCGAGGCCAACCGGCGCATGGCGGTGGAATTCCAGACCGTGTCGCGCTGGCTCGATGAGTCACTCAACCGTTGGCACCTGATGCGCCCGGAAGTGAGTTATCGTTTCCACCAGTTGGGGCAGGGCAGCGTGCCGATGCTGGCGCCGCCGCCAGACCTGACCCAGGCACTGCTCAACCTGCTCAACAATGCCGCCGATGCCAGCCCTGACAACCTGCAGGTGATGCTCGACTGGGACAGCACCGAGATCTGCCTGAGCATCCGCGACCATGGTCCAGGCGTGCCGCTGGCCATTGCCGAGCAGATCGGCAAACCGTTTTTCACAACCAAAGGCAAAGGCTTTGGCCTGGGTCTGTTTCTGAGCAAGGCCAGTGTCACCCGGGCGGGTGGTTCGGTCAGGCTCTATCGTCACGAAGAAGGCGGTACGCTCACCGAGCTGCGCCTGCCGCGTGACAAGCGAGGAGAACAAGCATGAGTGATGACAATGCGGTCGAACAGGTCGACGGCGAAGAACTGCCGCACCTGCTGCTGGTCGACGACGACGCCACGTTTACCCGGGTCATGGCCCGGGCGATGACCCGTCGCGGCTTTCGTGTCAGTACGGCCGGTTCGGCCGAAGAGGGCCTGGCGCTGGCTCAGCAGGACATTCCTGAATACGCCGCCCTTGACCTGAAAATGGACGGTGACTCAGGCCTGGTGCTGTTGCCCCGGCTGCTGGAGCTGGACCCGGACATGCGGGTGGTGATCCTGACCGGCTATTCGAGCATTGCCACCGCCGTCGAGGCCATCAAGCGCGGCGCCTGCAATTACCTGTGCAAGCCGGCCGATGCCGACGACGTGCTGGCGGCCTTGTTGTCCGAGCATGCCAACCTGGACAACCTGGTGCCGGAAAACCCCATGTCGGTGGATCGCCTGCAGTGGGAGCACATCCAGCGCGTGCTGACCGAGCACGAAGGCAATATTTCCGCGACTGCGCGGGCCTTGGGCATGCATCGACGTACTTTGCAACGCAAATTGCAGAAACGCCCGGTACGCCGCTGAAACCTGCGCCGCCCCCGGCAAAGCCGCAGGCTTGAGCGGTGGCGGCGCAAGCATCGAGAGTCAGTTCGCCAGTACCGGGCGATTTCGGCAATGACCGGCTGGCTTACCCGCATTTTCATGGCGTGTGATCGTACAACCGCTGCGCTATGATTGCCCGTCTACAGATCGAGAAGAACCTTGCAGGATATGGAAAATCAGAGCGCTCCACCCCGCGCACGTCGTAAGCATCGCAGTCTTGCGCAGGAACTGGTGACCGAACTGTCCGAGCGTATCCGCTCCGGGCAGCTCAAGCGTGGCGACAAACTGCCCACCGAGTCGGCCATCATGGAAGAGCAGGGCGTCAGCCGCACCGTGGTGCGCGAGGCCATTTCCCGCCTGCAGGCCTCGGGCCTGGTCGAGACCCGCCACGGTATCGGCACCTTTGTGCTCGACATGCCAAGCCCCAGCGGTTTTCGTATCGATCCTGCGACCATCGTGACCTTGCGTGACGTGCTGGCTATTCTGGAGCTGCGCATCAGCCTGGAAGTGGAAACCGCCGGGCTCGCTGCCCAGCGCCGCACCGACGAGCAGCTGGCGGCCATGCGGGCCGCCCTGGATGCGCTGAACGAAAGCGCGGCCCATGCCATCGATGCCGTGTCCATGGACTTCCAGTTCCACCTGCACATTGCGCTGGCCACCGGCAACCGCTACTTCACCGACATCATGACCCACCTGGGCGCAAGCATCATTCCGCGTACCCGTGTGAACTCGGCGCGCCTGGCCCACGATGACCAGCAGCACTACAACATGCGCCTGAGCCGCGAGCACGAGGAAATCTACGAGGCCATCGCCCGTCAGGACGCCGACGCTGCCCGCGCCGCCATGCGCCTGCACCTGACCAACAGCCGCGAACGCCTGCGCCACGCCCACGAAGAAGCCGCCGCGCAAAACGCCTGATCCTGCGGCCCGCCGCTGCGCAGCCAGCACCCGATCCGTAGGCGCGACCGCTGGTCGCTCCTACGGGGGATTTCCATGCCGATCATGGGGATGAGCGCGATTTCCAGCCGATGCCATCACGCTCCGGATAGAGTGATCGTATAACTTCTTTCCTCTATCAAATCCCCGCAAGGCCCCGGTAATCAAAGGCTTGGGCCCTGCCGGCAACCCCTCGCAGAAAAATTTTGCAAATCCCTGTTGAGACATTTTATTTTCAGTTGTACGATGACTTACGACATCGGCACACGGCTGATGACTTATTCACCACAACAATGTCCCCCAGGGTGTTCGAACAATGAATCCACAAGAACTAAAGTCCATCCTTTCCCACGGTTTGCTGTCTTTCCCTGTCACCGACTTCAATGCTCAAGGCGACTTCCATCGCGAAGGCTATATCAAGCGCCTTGAGTGGCTGGCCCCGTACGGCGCCAGCGCCCTGTTCGCCGCAGGCGGCACCGGCGAGTTCTTCTCGCTGACCTCCGGCGAGTACTCGCAGATCATCAAGACCGCCGTCGACACCTGCGAAAAGACCGTGCCAATCCTGGCCGGCGTCGGTGGCCCGACTCGCCAGGCCATCGAAATGGCTCAGGAAGCCGAGCGTCTGGGGGCCAAGGGCCTGCTGCTGCTGCCTCACTACCTGACTGAAGCCAGCCAGGACGGCGTTGCCGCCCACGTTGAAGCGGTGTGCAAGTCGGTCAAGATCGGCGTGGTGGTCTACAACCGCAACGTCTGCCGCCTGACCGCGCCACTGCTGGAAAAACTGGCCGAGCGCTGCCCGAACCTGATCGGTTACAAAGACGGCCTGGGCGACATCGAGCTGATGGTTTCGATCCGCCGCCGCCTGGGCGACCGCTTCTCGTACCTGGGTGGTCTGCCGACCGCTGAAGTCTACGCTGCCGCCTACAAGGCGCTGGGCGTACCGGTCTACTCCTCGGCGGTGTTCAACTTCGTACCGAAGCTGGCCATGAACTTCTACCACGCCATCGCCCGTGACGATCATGAGACCGTCGGCAAGTACATCGACGATTTCTTCCTGCCTTACCTGGACCTGCGCAACCGCAAGGCCGGTTATGCCGTCAGCATCGTCAAGGCCGGCGCCAAGATCGCAGGCTATGACGCAGGTCCCGTCCGCGCACCGCTGACCGACCTGACTGGCGAAGAAGTCGAAATGCTCGCCGCGCTCATGGACAAGCAAGGCAAGCAGTAAGTCTGGTTACAGCCAAAGGCCGCTGAGTACGCTCCGCGGTCTTTGTCGTTGCACCGTCTGCAGGTGGAAAACGCTGTCGCCACGGCGTTTCCAAGGGGCCTGCAGGGCTACACCCAAAAAAACAGCAGCACCCGCGTAAAAAAATAAAGAGTGGGAGTTTCACCGCATGCAAAAGTCCAAGCCGACGCACGTCCGCTATTTGATCCTGTTGATGCTGTTTCTGGTCACCACGATCAACTACGCCGACCGCGCTACCATCGCTATCGCAGGTTCCAGCCTGCAGAAAGACCTTGGCATTGATGCCATCACCCTGGGTTATATTTTCTCCGCATTCGGCTGGGCCTATGTGGCCGGCCAGATTCCTGGCGGCTGGCTGCTCGACCGTTTCGGTTCGAAGAAAGTCTACGCCACGAGCATTTTCACCTGGTCGCTGTTCACCCTGCTGCAAGGCTATGTCGGTGAATTCGGCGTCTCCACGGCCATCGTCGCGCTGTTCATGCTGCGCTTTCTGGTCGGCCTGGCCGAAGCGCCATCCTTTCCTGGCAACGCCCGCATCGTCGCGGCCTGGTTCCCGACCGCCGAGCGCGGCACGGCGTCGGCCATCTTCAACTCGGCGCAGTACTTTGCCACCGTGTTGTTCGCCCCGCTGATGGGCTGGATCGTCTTCACCTACGGCTGGCAGCACGTGTTCGTGGTCATGGGCGCGGCCGGCATCGTGTTTTCCGGCGTCTGGCTGAAAGTCATCCACAGCCCGCGCCAGCATCCGATGATCAACGAAGCCGAGCTTGAGCACATCGCCAACAACGGCGGCATGGTCGACATGGACCAGGACAAGGGCAAAGGCAAGGACAAGCCGGCCAGCAGCGGTCCGAAATGGGATTACCTGCGCCAGTTGCTGACCAACCGCATGATGCTCGGCATCTACCTGAGCCAGTACTGCATCAACGGCATCACCTACTTCTTCCTGACCTGGTTCCCGGTGTACCTGGTCCAGGAACGCGGCATGACCATTCTCAAGGCCGGCATCATTGCCTCCTTGCCGGCCATCTGCGGCTTTATCGGCGGTGTCCTGGGCGGGGTGATCTCCGACTACCTGCTGCGCAAGGGCCATTCCCTGACCTTTGCCCGCAAGGCACCGATCATCTGCGGCCTGCTGCTGTCGACCTCCATCGTCACCTGCAACTACGTCGATGTGGAGTGGGTGGTGGTTGGCTTCATGGCCCTGGCCTTCTTCGGCAAAGGCATCGGTGCACTGGGCTGGGCGGTCATGTCCGACGTGTCGCCCAAGCAGATCGCCGGCCTCAGTGGCGGGTTGTTCAACACCTTCGGCAACATCGCCTCGATCACCACCCCGATCGTGATCGGCTACATCATCAGCACCACCGGCTCGTTCAAGTGGGCCCTGGTGTTCGTGGGCGCCAACGCGCTGCTGGCCGTCATCAGCTACATCTTTATCGTCGGAGACATCAAGCGTGTGGAACTGAAAGAGCCGCCTGTACAGGGGCCTGCGCTGAGCAACAGCGACCTTTCCCAAGCCAAATCCTGAGGAAACCGTGATGAACCTGATTCAACATGCCGATTCGCCACGGCATATCCGGCTCCACCCGCTGGATAACGTGGTTGTAGTGGTCAATGACCAGGGTGTGCCTGCCGGCACCCGCTTCGAGGATGGCCTGGAGACGGTCGATAACGTCCCCCAGAGCCACAAGATCAGCACCGTCGACCTGGCCGAAGGGGATCCGGTGATCCGCTACGGGCAAACCATCGGTTATGCCTTGCAGCCGATCCCGCGCGGCAGTTGGGTCAGGGAAGACCTGTTGCGCATGCCCTCGGCGCCGGAGCTGGACAAGCTGCCGATGTCCGATGCCGTGCCGGCAAAGGCCGCGCCGCTGGAGGGTTACACCTTCGAAGGCTACCGCAACGCCGACGGCACCGTCGGCACGCGCAATATCCTGGGCATCACCACCACGGTGCAGTGTGTGACCGGCGTGCTGGACCATGCGGTCAAGCGCATCCGTGACGAGTTGCTGCCCAAGTACCCCAACGTCGACGACGTGGTGGCCCTGACCCACACCTACGGCTGTGGCGTGGCGATCACTGCCACCGACGCCTACATTCCGATCCGTACCGTGCGCAACCTGGCGCGCAACCCGAACCTGGGTGGCGAGGCCCTGGTGATCAGCCTGGGCTGCGAAAAACTTCAGGCCGGGCAGGTCATGCACGAGCAGGACCCGTCGGTGGACCTGAGCGAGCCATGGCTGTACCGCCTGCAGGATGCCAGCACCGGCTTCAACGAAATGATCGAGCAGATCATGGAACTGGCCGAAGTGCGCCTGAAAAAACTCGACCAGCGCCGCCGCGAGACGGTGCCGGCTTCCGAGCTGATCCTGGGCATGCAGTGCGGCGGCAGCGATGCGTTTTCCGGCATCACCGCCAACCCGGCGCTGGGCTTCGCCTCGGACCTGTTGCTGCGCGCCGGGGCCACGGTGATGTTTTCCGAAGTCACCGAGGTGCGCGACGCCATTTACCTGCTGACCTCGCGTGCCGAGAACCAGGAAGTGGCCCAGGCGCTGGTGCGCGAAATGGACTGGTATGACCGTTACCTGGCCAAGGGCGAGGCCGACCGCAGCGCCAACACCACGCCGGGCAACAAGAAGGGCGGATTGTCGAACATCGTCGAGAAATCCCTGGGCTCGATCGTCAAGTCCGGCAACAGCGCCATCAACGGTGTGGTCGGTCCCGGCGAGCGGGTCAGCAGCAAGGGCCTGATCTTCTGTGCCACCCCGGCCAGCGACTTTATCTGCGGCACGCTGCAACTGGCGGCCGGCATGAACCTGCACGTGTTCACCACCGGCCGCGGCACGCCCTATGGGCTGGCGATGGCGCCGGTGGTCAAGGTCTCGACCCGCACCGAACTGGCGCAACGCTGGCCCGACCTGATCGACGTTGACGCCGGACGCATCGCGACAGGCCGTGCCAGCATCGAAGACCTCGGCTGGGAGTTGTTCCACTACTACCTGGACGTGGCCAGCGGCAAGAAGAAGACCTGGACCGAACACTACCGCCTGCACAACGACCTGGCGCTGTTCAACCCGGCACCGGTGACCTGATTGCATGTAGGCTGATGCCAGTCAGTCAAGCCAAATGTCGTCGAACGCAGGTCGCTGTTTCTGTGGGAGCGACCTGCGGTCGCGAAAGGGCGGTAGATTCAACCTCTTCAGTGCCTGACCACCTGCCTTCGCGACCGTTGGTCGCTCCTACGGGGTAAGGCCAGCCAGTTAGCTGAATGTCGTCAAGCGCAGGTCGCTGTTGTGGGAGGCGGCTTGCCGGCGATGACGGCCTGACAAGCCCTGCGCCTGTACCACCGCATTCGCCAACAGAGCGGCCTCCCACAATTGAGTGTCAGACGCAAACTCGGGTGAAAACCGGTTTGACTGATCGGTATTGGCACGCAGGACCGCCCGGCAATTACCCTGCGTTTTATCTGACTTCTCTGAACTTTCCCCTCGGTGCAGGCCTCTTCTACTCAGGAGCGTCGCATTTGGCGCCAGGGTAATAAACCGAAAGGTCAGGAGGTTTCAGATGCCAATGTCAGAGACAGGGCTGTGGGGAGTTGTGCTGTTGGTCGCACTTATTATTCTGTCGGACCTGTGGGCCGTGATGAGGGTGCGCTCCAGCCACACCAGTGCAAGTAATAAAGCCATGTGGATCATCGGCATCGTGGCCGTGCCGATTCTCGGCGTACTGGCCTGGGTCGTGGCCGGTCCACGTCATCAGTCGGGCCCGGCGCGCTACTGAGGCCTGTACGCTTCAGGACCAGGTGGCCGAATGATGGGGATAATCCGTCAGGCGGTCACCGATGACCATCTCGCTGATCCAGTTGGTCAGCATTGAACTGTACACACTCTGGCTGATGTCGCTGCTCAAGGCATGATCGGCCCCATCTACCAGTCGATACGTCAGTGAGTGCGCCTGCTCGAAGGCGCTGCGGTAACTCATCAGGGTCGCGTGCGGCACATAGTCGTCACGCTCGGACTCGATCAGCAGCACATCCCCCTTGAACTCCTTGCACGCCGCCAGGGCTCGGTTGTCGGCCGCCGTCACCACCGAGCGCCGGTAGTGCGCCAGCCGGTCACGGTCCAGTGCCTGCTTGGGCATCTCCCAGTCGGCGTCCCAGTAGAGCGCCGGCACGCGCAAGGCCAGCCATTTGACCGGCCGCAGGCCGCTCAGGATGGTCGCCAGGTAACCGCCATAGCTGCTGCCGATCACCGCGATGGCGGCCGGGTCCACGAGCGGGTGGCTGACGAGCTTGTCATAGGCGGCCAACAGGTCTTCCAGGCTGTGCTCGCGTGACACCGTGGTGCGCAACGCCTCGGTGCGTTCATGGCCGCGCAGATCGAATGTCAGGCACACGCAACCCAGGCCGGTGATGTTCCTGGCCCGTGCCAGGTCGCGCTGCTGGCTGCCGCCCCAGCCATGCACGAACAGGATCCCCGGCATCTTGGGGCTGGGGGTCAGGACGGTGCCGCAGATCGATTGTTCTCCGACGGCGATTTCAATGCTTTCACTGCTTACAGTCATAAGGCTGGACCTGAATGTATTTACGAAGAAAGCCCAACTGAGGGTCGTCGCCCTCGTACAGCACGTGGGCATGAGCGGGCAGTGGCGCGTCGCGGCCATACACCTCATGGGTCGAGACGCACAGGCGTGACAGCGCAGGATCGGCGGCCAAGGCGAGCAAGGCATGGATTTCGGCGGCACTGGCGCCGCCAATGCGCCAGGACTGTTCCAGGACCCCGGAGCAGCGCTGGCCGCGGGCATTGACGCCTTGGGCAATGTCGTAATTGCGCCGCGAGGCCATAAAGCCGGGCAGGCAGGCGCGCGCGGCCTGGTCATAAGCGATGGCCTGTTGCACGGCGCGGCGCACCGGGGCCGGCAATGACTGGTCGAGCAGCTCCTGGAAGCCGCCGCGCACGATCCACAGGCATGAGCCGCCGTACACAGTGGCGCCCTGGTTGTCGCGGGTCAGGCCTTGGGTGCCGTGGTAGCTGGCCACGTGACCGGCGACCGACACCTGGCCGACGCTGTAGGTGATCACCTCGTGCAGGTCCTGCTCGATCACCAGGCCCCAGCGCGCCACTTCTGCGAAATCCTGTTCAGCCAGCGCCGCCGCCAGCTCGTCGGCCGTGCGGGCCACCACCTGCCCACGGCCGGCGGTGGCCCGCACCGGCTTGATGCGCACCGGCCCTTTGGCCAGCAACTGCTGGCCGGCCAAATGCGCATCGGCTGCGCTGAAAGCGCTGAAACCGGCGAGCACGGCATCGCCGGCCTGCGCATGAAAGGCCTCGGACCAGCCCGCAGGTCGGGCCTGGGCTTGGGCGAGAAGGGCGTGAGAGATGGCCTTGGTGGCCATGAACGGTTCACTCACCACGCCGCCAAACAGGTCTTCGGCGCTGCGAATGTGCAAGTGTCGGGCGCGTTGCGGGTCGACCAGCGTGTCGGAAGGCACGAAGTACAGCCGCCGGTCCTGATGCCGGGTCGCCTCGAAGGTGCCGGTGAACTCGGCGCCCAGCAACTGCGCCAGCTGCCGGGCCAGGGCCTGGTGCACGACGATTTCGTGCAGGCCCAGGGTTTTTTCAGTGGGGAGCAGAACGACTTCGGTGTGACCATGGCCTGTTCCTGATCCGCGCATGGGCTGACTCCTTGGTGGTGCCTTGTCTGCAACAACGACCGGCGACCCGCAGCCGGCCGGCCTTATGACGTATGGAAGGGCGGCGGTCGCCGGGAGTTCCGGTGCACGGATAAGCGGTCGTTTGCAACAGCACTGCAATGGCTTTGCAACAGAGCAGTGGTTATATCCCCGTCATTGACTGCTCACCGGAGATGCCTCATGACCACACTGACCAAATGGACGCTACAGATCACCGCCTTGTTGGTACTGGGCTGGCTGGCCAGCATTGCCGGGCAATGGAGCCGCCAGGTCGTCAATGGCAACAGCAGCGAACGGCTGGCGCAGTTGCAGGCGCCTGCAGAACTCAACGAGCCGGTGATGGTGTCGGCACTCAAGCCGGCCAGCGATCCTCACGTGCGTTGAGCCGTTGCAACGGATAAAACAGCAGGCAAAAAAAATGGCTCACCGGGGGAGGCGAGCCAAGGGGATTCATCAAAGGAGTGGGGTAACTTTAAAGCCGTGGACGTGAAGAGGATGTGAAAGCGATGTGGATGAAACGAGAATGCGCTTTATTCATCCGTCCGTCCCTCAGAACGCCAGTTTGAAGCCGATCAGCCCCAGCATCACTGCCAGGCACGGGCGCAACAGTTCGTCGGACACGCGCCCGGCCATGTGACTGCCCATGTAAATGCCCGGCAAAGATCCCAGCAGCAGAAACCCGAGCAGTTCCCAGTTCATGTTGCCCATGCTCGCATGCCCGATCCCGGCCACCAGGGTCAGGGGTACGGCGTGGGCAATCTCGGTGCCCACCAGCCGACGGGTCTGCAGCAGCGGGTAAAGAATGAACAGCGCCACGGTGCCCAGGGCGCCAGCGCCGATGGAGGTCAGGGCAACCATGGTGCCCAGTACCAGGCCGGTGACCACCGTCAGCACGTTGAGGCTGGAGTCCTTGAACAGCGAATGGCCTTCGACACGGTTGTGTGCGAACGCCAGCAGGCGCTTCTTGAACAGGATCGCCAGGGCCGTCAGCAGCAATACAAAGCCCAGGGCCTGCTTGATGATGGCATTGAGCGCATCGGGCGAGCTGTCCAGGCTGCTGAGAAACCACAGGGTCAGCAAGACCGCCGGCACGCTGCCCAGGGTCAGCCAGCCGGTGATCTTCCAGTCGATGTTGTCGTTCTTTTTATGCACGTACACGCCGCCGGCCTTGGTGATGGCCGCATACAGCAGGTCCGTGCCCACGGCCGTCGCCGGGTTGATGCCGAACCACAACAGGATCGGGGTCATCAACGAGCCACCACCGACGCCGGTCATGCCGACGATAAAACCGACCACCAGGCCGGCCACTACAAAACCAAGACCGCCAACTTCCATCATTGAGCCCTACACCACAGTTATCTGTTGTCAGGTAAAAAGTGGCGGGCAGCATAACGGCTTATATACCCGCCGGTTATGAATATATGGACTAAGGTTATAACCGTTTGTTTTTTTATTGCCTGATGATTGGTTGTGGTGCGGATTTAGAAGCGCTGGATATAGCTCATCCGTTCGTCCAGCCACTGGTCGACTGCACGGATCAACTGCTCCCTCATCCCCTCATAAACAGTGCGACCGCACTGAAGCGGCTCGCCATGACAAGAGGATAAGGAAATGGCCGAATCAGAAAACAACGACAACGAAAACACCGGAAACCAGAATCCTGGAAACTTTGCCAATGACCCTGAACGGGCCTCCGAAGCCGGTCATAAAGGCGGTCAAGAGTCCGGGGGCAATTTCAAGAATGACCCCGAGCGTGCCGCTGAAGCCGGCAGAAAAGGCGGACAGGCCTCGGGAGGCGGCTCGCAGCAAAATGATTCTGCCCAGCAGGCCGATGACCAGGAGCAACAGGACTCCGACAGTGACCAGCAGGACCAGAGCAGTGGCCAGCAAGGTAAACGCGGCGGGCAGCAAGGGCAGGACCAGGAATAATGGCACATAGCAGTAAGGCAGGGGGCGAGCCCCCTGCCTGTATGAATAACCCTCGATCCCTGCCTTGAACCCTTCTGAATTTCCCTTCCTGCCTGTGACCCTGTGGTCTGTATACGAACAGTTTTCCCCCTTCCGGATCCTGGAGCATGGCCTGCCTGAAAGTCGTTGTACGACGTCTGGTAACGTGCCAGAATTATTTTGAAACAAATTGTCTCGCCGGTATTTTTCCGCGCCCAGGCAATCACCCGCCCTCTAAAAATAATTCAGGTGCACCATGAAAATTAAAGGCATCCGCTGGTGGATGGTCAGCCTTGTCACGGCCGGACTCGTCGTCAATTACCTTGCGCGCAATACCCTCTCGGTCGCCGCACCGACGCTGATGACCGACCTGTCGATCTCCACCGAGCAGTACGCCAAGATCGTTGCGGCCTGGCAGATCTGCTATGCCCTGATGCAGCCGGTCGCCGGCTGGTTCATCGACTTCATCGGCACCAAGCTGGGCTTTGCGGTCTTTGCCATGGCCTGGTCGGTGGCCTGCGCCGGTGCGGCCCTGGCGACCGGCTGGCAGAGCATGGCGTTCATGCGCGGCCTGTTGGGCATGACCGAAGCGGCGGGCCTGCCGGCCGGGGTCAAGGCCACCACCGAATGGTTTCCGGCCAGGGAGCGCTCGGTGGCCATCGGCTGGTTCAACATCGGCTCGTCACTGGGCGCCTTGCTGGCGCCGCCGCTGGTGGTCTGGGCCATCCTGCACAGCGGCTGGCAGTTGGCATTTTTGATCGTTGGCGGGTCGGGCATCGTCTGGACCCTGCTGTGGCTGCTGCTGTACAAGCATCCCAGGGACCAGAAACTGCTGAGCAACCAAGAGCGTGACTACATCCTCAGCGGCCAGGAAGCGCACTTTCAGGTCACCCAGCGCGAGAAGGGCGCCTGGAAGAAGATCTTCAAGGAACGCAACTTCTACGCCATCGCCTCGGCACGCATTCTCTCGGAGCCGGCCTGGCAGACCTTCAATGCCTGGATCCCGCTGTACCTGATGACCGAGCGGCACATGAATATCAAGGAAGTGGCGATGTTCGCCTGGCTGCCGTTCCTGGCCGCCGACATCGGCTGCGTGCTGGGCGGCTACTTGAGCCCGCTCTTTCACCGTTACTGCAAGGTGTCGTTGTTCACCTCGCGCAAGATGGTGCTGGTGTTCGGTGCCAGCTGCATGATCGGCCCGGCCTGCATCGGCCTGGTCGACAGCCCGTACACGGCCATTGCGTTGTTGTGCATCGGCGGGTTTGCCCACCAGACCTTGTCGGGCGCCTTGTACTCGATCACCTCCGACTCGTTCAGCAAGGACCAGGTGGCAACCGCCACCGGCATGGGCGGGATGTTCGGCTACCTGGGCGCGGCGGTGTTTACCCTGGTCTTTGGTGTGCTGGTCACGCAGATCGGCTACAGCCCGCTGTTCGTGGTGCTGGCAGCGTTCGACATCGTGGCCGCGGTGCTGGTGTGGAACCTGGCCCGCGAAGTGCGCAGCGAGCCGGCTGCGCCACCTGTGGAGACGCTTGCACAACCGGCCTGATTGTCAGACGCCCGATCTGTAGGAGCGCGCTTGCCCGCGACCGGCTGCGTTAGCAGTCGTAAATTTTCAGCGTTTCGCAGATTTACAGTCGTAGATTTTCAGCGTCTACACAATTTTTGCGAGCGCTGCGCACTCGGTCGCGGGCAAGCGCGCTCCTACCGGGGGATCACGCCTTGCGCCAGGTCAGCAGTACGATTGCGCAGACCACCACCGCTGCGCCCAGCACCTGTCCGGTGCTCAGGCTCTGGTTGAGCAGCGCCCAGCCCAGGATCAGGGTCGCGATCGGCTCGATGTTCATCACCGGCGCGTTCTGCGCCATGTTCAGGCGCGGCACGCAGACGAACAACAAGGTGAACGCCATGCCGTACAGCACCACCAGGCTGGCCAGGGCCACCCAGCCGGTGCTGCTGGACGGTGCCGATAACCCCGAAGGCATCACGCCACTGGCCCCGGCGACCATCATGCTCACGAACACCACAGCCAGCGTCAGCAGGCTGCGCACCGGGCCACGCACCGCGGCCAGTTTGTGATCGGTGATCCACAAGGCACAGGCAAATACACAGGCCGCGCAGAAGGCCAGGCTGACCCCCAGCGTCCAGTGCGGGTTGGACTCGCCACTGCTGGCCAGGCGCGCCGGCACGTCCAGCGCCAGCACCAGGCCGACCAGGATCATGCCCATCAACAACACCGTGCGCCGCGTCGGGCGCGGTCCGCCCAGCGCCCAGCCGAGCAGCACCAGCAGGATCGGGAAGGTGTTGCCCACCAGCAACGCCAGCGCCACCGGAATGCGTGCCACTGCCGAATACAGGCACAGGCTCTGGGTGGCAATCAGCAGGCCCAGCAGCAATTGCCAACGCCAGCTGCCCTTGGGCAGGCTCAGTGACTGGCGCTGCCACAGCAGCAGGCCGGCCAAGGCCAGCAAGGTGATCCCGGAGCGGCACAGGATCGCCAGCAAGACGCCGGTGCCGTCATCGAAAGCGAAGCGCGCCGCAATGTGATTGCCGGCAAAACAGCAGGCCAGCAGCGCGAGCAGGGCCACGGCCACGTGGCGTGGCAATGGAACAGGAGAAGATGCGGAAACCGCCATGAGCACAATCCATTTGCAAAAGGCCAGAAAAAGAAAAGGCGGGCCAGAATGGCCCGCCTTTCATTCATGCAGTATCAGAGAACGACGCTAGGCAACCACAGCGACAGGGCCGGAATGTAGGTCACGGCCAGCAGTACCAGAAACAGCGCGGCATAGAACGGCAGCAACGCCTTGACCGTCGATTCGATACTGACCTTGCCGATCGCCGAGCCGACGAACAGCACCGCCCCCACCGGCGGTGTGATCAGCCCGATGCCCAGGTTGACCAGCATGATCATGCCGAACTGCACCGGATCCACGCCGATACCGGTCACCACCGGCAGCAGGATCGGGGTCAGGATCAGGATCAGCGGGGCCATGTCCATCACCGTGCCCAGCAACAGCAGCATGACGTTGATGCACATCAGGATCACGTAGCGGTTGTCCGACAGGGTCAGGAACGCCGTGGTGATCTTGGCCGGGATCTGCATCAGGGTCATGACGTAGCCGAAGCTGGCGGCAAAGCCGATCAGGATCATCACGATGGAGATGGTGCGTACCGTGCGGTGCATCAGCTTGGGCAGGTCGCGCCACTTGTAGTCGCGGTAGATGAACATGGTCACGAAGAACGACCAGACCACCGCGATGGCCGCCGATTCGGTCGCGGTAAACACGCCCGACAGGATGCCGCCCAGAATGATGACCATGGCCATCAGGCCCCAGAGCGCGTCGGCTGCAATCTTCAGCGCCTGGCGCAGCGGAATCACTTCACCCTTGGGGTAGTTGCGCTTCTTGGCGAAGATCAGGCACAGGCCCATCAGAATCGCGCTCATCAACAGCCCCGGCACGACACCGGCCATGAACAGCGAGGCGATCGACACCGTGCCGCCGGCGGCCAGCGAGTAGAGCACCGAGTTGTGGCTCGGTGGCGTCAGCAGGGCCTGCACCGAGCCGCTGACGGTCACTGCCGTGGAGAAGTCGCGCGGATAGCCCTTGCGCTCCATTTCCGGAATCAGTACTGAGCCGACCGAGGCGGTGTCGGCCACCGAGGAGCCGGAGATGGCGCCGAAGAAGGTCGAGGCCACGATGTTGACCAGTGACAGGCCGCCGCGGACAAAGCCCACCAGCACCCCGGCAAAGGCCACCAGGCGTCGTGACATGCCGCCCTCGGCCATGATTGCGCCGGCCAGGACGAAGAACGGAATGGCCAGCAGCGAGAACTTGTTCACCCCGCCGGCCACCTGGATCAGCATGGCTTGCAGGGGAATGTCGATCCACCAGGCGCCGATCAAGGCCGACAGGCCCAGTGCATAGGCGACCGGCATGCCGATCAGGATGAGCAGGATGAAACTGCCCAGGAGAATCAAGGCATCCATTCAGGCGGCTCCTTCGTTTTCTTCGATGTGGTCGAAGCGCACGACCTTGCGGTGGCTCTGATCGCCCAGGATGAGTTTTTCCAGCACAAAGACCAGGGTCAACAGCCCGCCGATCGGGATCGGTGCGTAAGTCATGCCGACCCGTACGCCCGGCAACGAGGCCATGAACTGGTTCCAGGTGGTTATGCACAGGCGCGTGCCGTACCAGGTCATGTACACGCACACCGCGATCATCAGAAATTGCACCACCACGGCCAATAGCTTGCGCAGTGGCTCGGGCATGCGGTCGGTGGCCATCGACACGGCCATGTGCGCACCGGCCCGGTAGCTGGCGGCCGCACCGATGAAGCAGAACACCATCATCAGCAGGATCGCCACCGGCTCCGGCCAGCTGGAGCCGGTGCCCAGCACGTAGCGGGCAAAGATGCCCCAGGGAATGATCAGCGTCATGGTCAGGATCGACAGGCCCGCAATCCAGATGCAACTGCTGTACAGCGTGTCGTTCAGGCGCAGGAAGAACGTTTTCATAGGCACATCCAAGGCTGCAGGGCGGTGGTGGCCGCGCCTGCAGGGGTCATCTGGGTGGGGAACGGTATTACTGGACGGCAGCGATGCGTTTCATCAGGTCGGCATACGGCGCGCCGTATTTCTCGCGAACCGGTGCAGTGGCGTCGAAGAAGGGTTTCTTGTCGACGGTGATGAACTCGACACCGGCGGCCTTGAGTTTTTCTTCGCTGGCGGCCGACTTGGCGTCCCACAGGGCGCGTTCTTCCATCTGCGCTTCGCGGGCGACCTTCTTGAGCAGCGCTTGCTGGTCAGGCGTCATCTTGTTCCAGGTGGTCTTTGAGATCACCACCGGCTCCGGCAGGATCAGGTGACCGGTCAGGGTGTAGTACTTGGCGCTCTGGAAGTGGTTGTGTTCCAGCAGGGTCGGCGGGTTGTTTTCCGCGCCGTCGATCACGCCGGTCTGCAAGGCACTGAAGATCTCGCCGGTGTCCATCGCAATGCCGTTGCCGCCCATGGCGTTCATCATGTCGATGAACAGCGGGTTGCCCTGCACGCGGATTTTCATGCCCTTGAGGTCTTCGATCTTGCGCACCGGTTTCTTGGTATAGAGGTTGCGAGTGCCGCCATCCATCCACGCCAGGGCCACCATGTTGAATTGGGAATTGGTGATCTTGTCGAGGATCTCCTGGCCGATCTCGCCGTCGATGATCTTGCGCATGTGGGCATGGTCGCGGAACACGAACGGCATGTTGAACACGTTTACGTCCGGCACGACAGGGCCGACGATGCCCAGGCTGACGCGGGCCATCTGCACGGCACCGATCTGCACCTGCTCGACCACTTCTTTCTCGGAACCGAGTACGCCGCCGGCGAACATCTGGAACGTGATTTCGCCGTTGCTGGCCTCTTTCAGTTTCTTGCCCATGTTCTCTTCGGCCACCACGGTCGGGTAGCCGGCCGGGTGGATTTCGGCGAATTTGATTTTCACCTCAGCGGCGGTCGCGGAGAGGCTGATCGCCAACGGAAGAACAGCAAGAAGCAGCTTGCGTTTGAAGGTCATGGTGAAACTCCGGTGTTGTTATTATCTGGTTTCGTTCGAATGTGAGTGCGGCAGTCGGGCATCAGCGTCGACAGGCAGGCTCCTCCAGGCCCTTGACGCCAGGGTTCAAGGCAAAGACCCCGCCCGCCAGGGGCTGGTCGCTGAGGTCGATGCCGCCGGGGCGTATCGAGGTGACAAACAGCGTGTCCAGGTTCGCGCCGCCAAAGGCGCACATGGCAGGTTTCTTGACCGGTACGCTGAGCGAGCGGTCCAGACGGCCGTCCGGGGTAAAGCGATGAATCTGGCCGGCGTCATTGCCGCAGATCCAGTAGCAGCCGTCCTGGTCGATGGCCGCGCCGTCCGGGCGACCGGGCAGGGCGCGCATGTCGACGAACAACTGCTGGTTGTGCGGCGTGCCGCTGTCGATGTCGTAGTCGAAGGTCCAGATGGCCTGTACGTCCGGGTGCGAGTCGGACAAGTACATGCGCGTGCCGTCGGGGCTGAACGCCAGGCCGTTGGGCACGATCATCTTTTCCAGTTGCAGATGCAGACCTTCGCCGTCGTGGCGATACAGCGCGCCGACGCGGGCACCGGCCTGCATGTCCATCAACATGGTGCCGGCCCAGAACCGGCCTTGCCGGTCGCAGCGGCCATCATTGAAACGCATGCCTGGCCGGGCATGTTCGACTGGCTGCAGCAGCCGGCTGTCCAGCCCGCCCTGATCATTTGCCTGCAGTTCGAACACGCCGCTCTGGCGGCCGGCAATCCAGCCCTGGCCGCGGCGAGCGATGCAGGCCAGCGGCTCATCGCCCTGCCACACCTGGTGCTTGCCATCGGCTGCCCCCCAGCGATGCAGCTGGCCGGCAGGGATATCCACCCAGTACAGGGCGTTTTCAGTGGCGTCCCACACCGGGCTTTCGCCGGTCAGGTTGCGCGCATCAACGAGCAGTTCACTGTGCATGTCAGGGCTTCCTTGCGCGTTGAAGATCAGTCGAAGGGACCGGCGGCCACGAAGGCACCGCCCTGGTAGACCATGGCCGGATCGTCGGCCGCCGGCATGGGCTGGGCTTCCACGGCCGGGCGGAACACTTCGGAGCAATCCTTGGGCTGATAGCCCAGGTGCGCGGCATGGCGGTTGTCCCACCAGACGTCGCGGTTGGCCGAGGCGCCGTAGACCACGGTGTGGCCGACATCGGGCGTGAACAGCCCGCGTTCGATCAACTGGGTCAGGTCGTCGTAGCTCAACCAGGTGCTGAGCATGCGGCGGTTCTGCGGCTCTGGAAACGACGAGCCGATGCGGATACTGACGGTCTCGATGCCGTAGCGGTCGAAGTAGAAGCTGGCCATGTCTTCGCCGTAGCACTTGGACAGGCCGTAATAGCTGTCAGGGCGGCGCGCCGACCGGGCGTCGATCTGCTCGTCCTGCTTGTAGAAGCCGATGACATGGTTGGAGCTGGCGAAGATCACGCGCTTGACGCCGTGCTTGCGCGCCGCTTCGTAAATATGGAAAACGCCGCTGATGTTAGGGCCCAGGATGTCTTCGAAAGAGTGCTCGGTCGAGACGCCGCCAAAGTGCACGATGGCGTCCACGCCAGCCACCAGGTCATGCACGGCGGCCTTGTCGGCCAGGTCGCACTGCACGACTTCTTCGTGAGGACCTGCTGCAGGTTCCATCGGGCTGATATCGGAAAGGCGCAGGATCGCGGCGCTGCTCTTGAGGCGTTCGCGAAGGACCTTGCCCAGTCCGCCTGCTGCACCGGTGAGCAGCAGGCGATTGAAAGGTGTTGTCGTCATGGCCAGCTCTGCTAGTTGTTTAAATTGTTGTGCGTTATATGTTGTCGTATGACTGCGGCGATTATCGGCAGTCATTTTGCTGCTTGTCAATTTGTCCCGACACGGCCTGCCTGATACAGCGCAGACCTGTGGGAGGCGGCTTGCCGGCGACTGCTGCGGCAAGGGCCCTGCAAACGTGCCGGCTTGTCCACTGCATTGTGGGCAAACCGAGCGTCGACCGCTTTTGTGTCCTACAGAATCGAAAGAGGGTAGTTGAAGATCAGGCGGTTCTCGTCGAATTCGTTGCTGCTGAAGTCGCGACGAATACTGGAGTTGCGCCATTTCACGTTCAGGTTCTTGAACGTGCCGCTCTGGATGACGTAGGCCAGTTCCGACTCGCGGATCCACTCCTTGCCATCGGTGATCGCGCCGGTGTGCACATCCTGGCCGCTGATATAGCGGTTCATCAGGGTCAGCCCGGGCACGCCCACGCCGACGAAGTTGAAGTCATGACGCACCTGCCAGGAACGCTCGTTGGCGTTGTCGAAGCTGGCGTTGTAGCTGTCGTTGGCCAGGGTGCCGCCGCTGGTGCCGTTGACCCGCATCCAGGTGTCGCCGTCGACCTTCTGCAGGCCGACATAAAAGGTGTTGGAACCCACCTTGGCCGAGAACATGCCCGAGTAGGTCTTGTTGTCCAGGCGGCCGGCGCGGCGCGAGCCATCGTCATCGCCCTGGAAGTAGCCCAGGTTGGCGCCCAGGGTCCAGTCGCCGATCGGCTGGCTGTGGGTCAGTTGCACGTATTGTTGCTCGTAGACGTCCTTGAGCACCGCGTTCCAGACGCCCACCAGGGTGCGGTTCTGGTTGAAGGTGTATTCACCCCCGACGAAGTTGAAGCGGTCCGACAGGCCGCCGCCGTAGCTCATGTCTTCCATGCTGGCGTCGTTGCGCGGGCTGTTGGCGCGGAACTGGCCGCCGTAGAGGGTCAGGCCTTCGATTTCCTTCGAGGTGATCTGGCCGCCACGCAGGGTCTGCGGCAATGAGCGACCGTCGTCGGCGCGCAGGATCGGCAGCACCGGCATCCACTCGCCGATTTTCAGCTCGGTCTTGGAAAACCGCGCCTTGGCCGCCACGCCCAGGCGCCCGTAGTCATCGGCCGGGCGACCGTCGCTGTGCCGTGGCAGCAAAGCAGTACCGTAAGTACCGCCACCGCCGTCGAGCTTGAGCGACCACATGCCCAGCACGTCCACGCCGAAGCCGACCGGGCCTTCGGTAAACCCCGAGCGGGCATCGAGAATGAAGCTCTGGGTCCATTCCTCGGCCTTGCTCTGGGCGTTGGCCGGGTCGACGAAATTGCGGTTGATATAGAAGTTGCGCAGGCCGAGCGTGGCCTTGCCGTCCTCGATGAAACCGGCAGCAGAGCTGGTGCCGGGCAGGCTGGCGAGCAGGCCGGCACTGAGAAGGGCAAGGGGAAGGGGCTGGCGTAGTTTCATTATTGTTGTGCTTCCGTTCAGGGTGAGACAGCCCGTCCACAAAGCGCATGGCCGTGGTGAAGGGCAGAGGTTGTCAGGGCCGTTTCGGGCCGCCATTCATAGGTACAGGCAGGCCGCTACGGACTCTCGACAGCGCTTGATGAACTGAAAGAATGGGCCGGTGGCGAAGTACAGGAATACGGTGCGCGGACGCGCTGGGATAAAGGCGACATAGGCGACTCACTCATTGTTGTTTTTGTTGTGCGTTATCGTATGACTGTCGCGATTATTAAGAAGCGTGAAAAACTTGTCAACGCTTGGGTTATTAGCCTTAAGTCGCAGGTATTGGAGGTTTTCCGGGCAATTCATAGACATAGCGGCTTGTGGCCAGTCTCAAATAATCGAGAGACGTCTGATGACATCCATGAGCGTCCCGATAATGGCCGGTTTGCCCTTGCCTGCCTGGTGCCACCGCCACATTCATCTTATTGATTTCAAGAAATCACTTGTAGGGGCGCGGGGGCGGCCATCCGTCTTGCCCGCGACCGAGTGCGCTGCGCCCGCAAAATCTCGGAAACGCCACAAATTTACGACTGCTGCGCAGCCGGTCGCGGGCAAGCGCGCTCCTACCAGTGCAGTGCCGTGCATCAAGACAGTGTCAGCACCTGCTCCAGGGTTTCGCGCAGGCGCGGGGTCAGTTCGTCGAACAGGGTCTGTACCGCGCGCAGGTCGCGGCAGTCCGGGCGGGTCAGCAGCCAGACTTCGGTGCTGCAGCCCACCAGCGGCGCGCTCAGGGCTTCGACGCCGTGCAGGTCGCAGGCGGTGAAGTCAGTCAGGGCCGCCACGCCCAGGCCGGCACTGACCAGTTGCGCCACCGCCGCCATGCTGCTGCAACGATAGCGTGGCACCACCTGTGGATAAGTACGTTCGCGCCAGGTCACCGACACATGGTCGGGCATCGAATCGTCCGGGGCCACCCACGGCACCGAGGCCGGATCGTCGTGCAGGGCCTGGCGAAAATCCGGGTGCCCGCAGATCACATAGGCGGCGCTGCCCAGGTGGCGACCGACCAGATGTTCCGGTGGCGTATCGGTCAGGCGCAGGGCGATGTCGGCATCGCGGCGGCTCAGGTTGGCAAAATTGTTGGACGTCGACAGTTCCAGGTTCAGCGCCGGGTAGGCGGGCATGAAGCGCGCCAGCGCCGGCAGCATCAGGCTGTGCAACACCGCCTCGGTGCAGGTCAGGTGCACGGTGCCGCTGACCACCTGTTCGCCCTGGCGCAAGGCCATGCGTGCCGCGCCCAAGGCCTGTTCGGCGCGCTCGGCCTGCTCGGCCATGGCTTGCGCCACCTCGTTGGGCACGTAGCCGCGCCGGCTTTTTTCGAACAGCGCACTGCCCAGCGCACTTTCCAGGCGCCTTATCGAACGAAACACCGTCGAGATGTCGACCTGCAGCAATTCCGAGGCCCGCGCCAGGGAGCGTCCGCGCACCAGCGCCAGGACCAGGGCAAGGTCATTATGGTTGATCTCATATTGCATGGACGCAAACTCAGGTTGCCAAAACGCCAATATTTATTGCATCGATTGTAATTTACAGTGAGTTCGCGCTGCCAAGCTGTTTCGGCAGATCGCCATGAAAAAGCGTCAAACAGTCAACTTTCGGGGCTCAAGGCAGAACACAAACAAGAATGCCGCTCTCGCTTCATACGCCGCCTGCTTGTCCATCCTGCCGTCTGCAATGCCCCACACAAAAACCATCAAAGGTGTTCAATCATGTCGTCGGTATCCCCGCGCGCCATCGTCTCCAGTGAAGTCAGTGAGTTCCTGCGTACTCACCCCGAAGTGCAATATGTCGACCTGCTGATCTCTGACATGAACGGCGTGGTGCGCGGCAAGCGCATCGAGCGTCCCAGCCTGCACAAGGTCTACGAGCGCGGCATCAACCTGCCGGCCTCGCTGTTCGCACTGGACATCAATGGCTCGACGGTGGAAAGCACCGGCCTGGGCCTGGACATCGGCGATTCGGACCGGGTCTGCTACCCGATCCCCGGCACCCTGGCCTACGAGCCCTGGCAGAAGCGCCCCACCGCGCAACTGCTGATGACCATGCACGAACTCGACGGCGAGCCGTTCTTCGCCGACCCGCGCGAAGTGCTGCGCCAGATCGTTGCCAAGTTCGATGCGCTGGGCCTGACCATCTGCGCCGCCTTCGAGCTGGAGTTCTACCTGATCGACCAGGAGAACATCAACGGCCGTCCGCAGCCGCCGCGCTCGCCCATTTCCGGCAAGCGCCCGCACTCCACCCAGGTGTACCTGATCGACGACCTGGACGAATACGCCGAATGCCTGCAGGACATTCTCGAAGGCGCCAAGGAGCAGGGCATCCCGGCCGACGCCATCGTCAAGGAAAGTGCGCCGGCGCAGTTCGAGGTCAACCTGCACCATGTCGAGGATGCGCTGCTGGCCTGCGACTACGCCGTGCTGCTCAAGCGCCTGATCAAGAACATTGCCTACGACCATGAGATGGACACCACCTTCATGGCCAAGCCCTATCCGGGCCAGGCCGGCAATGGCCTGCACGTGCACATCTCGTTGCTCGACAAGGCCACCGGCCAGAACATCTTCGCCACCGAAGACCCCGAACAGCATGCGCCGCTGCGCCATGCCATCGCCGGAATCCTGGAAACCATGCCGGCCTCGATGGCGTTCCTGTGCCCCAATGTCAACTCGTACCGCCGTTTTGGCGCGCAGTTCTATGTGCCCAACGCGCCGAGCTGGGGCATGGACAACCGCACGGTCGCGGTGCGCGTGCCGACCGGCAACCCCGCCGCCATCCGTATCGAGCAGCGCGTGGCCGGCGCCGACGCCAACCCGTACCTGATGATGTCGGCGATCCTGGCCGGCATCCACCACGGCCTGACGCAAAAGCTCGAACCCTGCGCGCCGATCGAGGGCAACTCCTACGAGCAGCTGGACCAGAGCCTGCCGAACAACCTGCGCGATGCCCTGCGCGAACTGGACGACAGCGCAATCATGAACCAGTACATCAGCCCCGCGTACATCGACATCTTCGTGGCGTGCAAGGAAAGCGAAATGGCCGAGTTCGAAGTGTCGATCTCCGACCTGGAATACAACTGGTACCTGCACACGGTGTAGGAGCGCGCTCTGCCCGCGACCGGCTGCGTTAGCAGTCGTAAATTTGTAGCGTTTCACAGATTTCGAATGGTTCACACGCATAAATCTATGGCGTTTCACAGATTTCGAATGTGTTCACACGCATAAATTTGTCGCGTTTCATCAATTTTGCGAGCGCTGCGCACTCGGTCGCGGGCAGAGCGCGCTCCTACAGGCCATGCGGTGTCATTTCAACAAGAGAACAACCATGAACATCCCGCCACGTGATTACTGGGAACAGCTGTTCCAGAACCTGACCATCGAAGGCCGGGCCTTTATCGATGGCACGTATGTCGCCGCCGTCTGCGATGCAACTTTCGATTGCATCAGTCCGGTCGACGGCCGCCTGCTGGCCCAGGTGGCCAGCTGCGATGTCGATGACGTCAACCGCGCGGTCAGCGTCGCCCGTGCCCGCTTCGACAGCGGTGTGTGGGCGCGCCAGGCGCCAGCGGCGCGCAAGCAAGTGCTGATTCGCTTTGCCGAGCTGATGCAGGCCAACGCCCATGAACTGGCGCTGCTGGAAACCCTCGACATGGGCAAGCCGATTGCCGATGCCGTGCAAATCGACGTGCCCGGTGCGGCCAACGCCATTCGCTGGAGCGCCGAGGCGGTCGACAAGCTGTATGACGAAGTCGCCGCCACCCCGCACGACCAGCTTGGCCTGGTCACCCGCGAGGCGGTCGGCGTGGTGGCCGCCATCGTGCCGTGGAACTTCCCGTTGATGATGGCCTGCTGGAAGCTGGGGCCGGCACTGGCGGCCGGCAACTCGGTGATCCTCAAGCCGTCCGAGAAATCGCCGCTGACCGCCATTCGCATCGCCGCGCTGGCGGTCGAGGCCGGGCTGCCGGCCGGGGTGCTCAACGTGCTGCCCGGCTTCGGCCACACCGCCGGCAAGGCGCTGGGCCTGCACATGGACATCGACACCCTGGTGTTCACCGGCTCCACGCGCATTGCCAAGCAACTGATGGTCTATGCCGGCGAATCGAACATGAAGCGGGTCTGGCTGGAAGCCGGCGGCAAGAGCCCCAACATCGTCTTCGCCGATGCACCGGACCTGCAGGCGGCTGCCGAAGCCGCTGCCAGCGCCATTGCCTTCAACCAGGGCGAGGTGTGCACCGCCGGTTCCCGCCTGTTGGTCGAGCGCTCGATCAAGGCGCGCTTCGTGCCCATGGTGGTCGAAGCGCTCAAGCAGTGGCAGCCCGGCCACGCCCTGGACCCCGCCACTCGGGTCGGCGCGCTGGTGGACGCCACGCAACTGGACACTGTGCTGGGCTACATCGAGGCCGGGCATGAAGACGGCGCGCACCTGCTCAGCGGCGGCCTGCGCACCTTGCAGGAAACCGGCGGGCTGTATGTCGAGCCGACCCTGTTCGACGGCGTCGACAATGCCATGCGCATCGCCCGCGAGGAAATCTTCGGTCCTGTGCTGTCGGTGATGACCTTCGACAGTGTCGAAGAGGCGATTCGCATTGCCAACGATACCGTCTACGGCCTGGCCGCCGGGGTCTGGACCGCAGATCTGTCCAAGGCACACCTGACCGCCAGGGCGCTGCGCGCCGGCAGCGTGTGGGTCAATCAATACGACGGCGGCGACATGACTGCGCCGTTCGGGGGCTTCAAACAGTCGGGCAACGGGCGCGACAAGTCGCTGCATGCCTTCGACAAGTACACCGAACTCAAAGCCACCTGGATCAAGTTGTAAGGGCGCAGGCCATCGCCGCGTCCGGGAGAATCGACCATGCAGCAACATGTACAGAGCTACTACGCCGACTCGCGCAACCGTCACGACGAATACCCGGTGCTGACCGAAGCCATCGAAACCGATGTGTGTGTGATCGGCGCCGGCTACACCGGGCTGTCGACCGCCCTGTTCCTGCTCGAACACGGCTTTTCCGTCACCGTGCTGGAGGCGGCCAAGGTCGGCTTCGGCGCTTCGGGGCGCAACGGCGGGCAGATCGTCAACAGCTACAGCCGCGACATCGATGTCATCGAGAAGACCGTCGACCCGCACCAGGCGCGCCTGCTGGGGGACATGGCCTTCGAAGGCGCGCGCATCATTCGTGAGCGCGTGGCCAAGTACGGCATCCAGTGCGATTTGAAGGACGGTGGTGTGTTCGCCGCCCTGACCAGCCGGCAGATGGGTCACCTGGAGTCGCAACAACAGCTCTGGGAACGCTACGGCCATAAACAGCTGGAGTTGCTCGACACCGCGCGCATCCAGCAGATTGTTGGCACCGACCGCTATGTGGGCGGCATGCTCGACATGAGCGGCGGCCATATCCACCCGCTGAACCTGGCGCTGGGCGAGGCCGCTGCGGTGGCCAGCCTGGGCGGGCGCATTCATGAGCAAAGCCCGGCCACGCGTATCGACCGTGGGCCGAACCCGGTGGTGCATACGCCGCTGGGCCAGGTCCGGGCCAAGTTTGTGGTCGTGGCCGGCAACGCCTACCTGGGGGACCTGATCCCGGAGCTGGCCGCCAAGTCGATGCCGTGCGGCACCCAGGTGATCACCACCGAACCGCTGGGCGATGAACTGGCCAACAGCCTGTTGCCGCAGGACTATTGCGTCGAAGACTGCAACTACCTGCTCGACTACTACCGCCTCAGCGCCGACAAGCGCCTGATCTTCGGCGGCGGCGTGGTGTATGGCGCCCGTGACCCGGCCGACATCGAGGCGATCATCCGGCCCAAGCTGCTCAAGGTCTTCCCGCAGCTCAAGGATGTGAAGTTCGACTACACCTGGACCGGCAACTTCCTGCTGACCCTGTCGCGCCTGCCGCAGGTTGGCCGGTTGGGCGACAACATCTACTACTCCCAGGGCTGCAGCGGCCATGGCGTGACCTACACCCACCTGGCCGGCAAGCTGCTGGCCGAGGCCCTGCGCGGCCAGGCCGAGCGCTTCGACGCCTTTGCCGGCCTGCCGCACTACCCGTTCCCGGGCGGGCGCCTGCTGCGTGTGCCGTTCACGGCGCTGGGGGCTTCGTACTACCAACTGCGCGACCGGCTGGGGGTGTAAACCCCCGCCGGGTAGGAGCGCGCTTGCCCGCGACCGAGTGCGTAGCGCTCGCAAAATTGCTGAAACGCTACAAATTTATGCGTGTGAACACATTCGAAATCTGCGAAACGCTACAAATTTACGACTGCTAACGCACTCGGTCGCGGGCAAGCGCGCTCCTACCGGGGGGCTGTACCGTCAGATACGGATTTATCACGAATATTGCTTTGATGCGGGGATCCACCATGTCTCGTCTTCCTCTGATTGGCGTCACCGCCTGCCGGCAGATGCTGGGTAAATACGCCTCGCACACCGTGGGCGACAAATACGTCGAGGCGGCGGCCTTTGCCGGCCTGCCGCTGGTGTTGCCGGCCCTGAGCACGCCCACTGACCCACAGTTGTTGCTGCAACAGCTCGACGGCATTCTGTTCACCGGCTCGCCCAGCAATGTCGAGCCGCACCACTACCAGGGCGCGCCCAGTGCCGAAGGCACGCAGCATGACCCTGTGCGCGATGCCACGACCTTGCCGCTGCTGCGTGCGGCCATCGCCCAAGGCGTGCCGGTGATGTGCATCTGCCGCGGTTTCCAGGAACTCAACGTGACCCTGGGCGGCACCTTGCATCAGCGGGTGCAGGAACTGCCGGGCTTTCTCGACCACCGCGAGCCGCAAAGCGACTCGTTGGCCGAGCAGTACGCGCCGCAACATGGCGTGACGGTGCAACCGGGCGGGGTGCTGGAGCGCCTGGGCCTGGCCACGCAGTTCCAGGTCAACTCCCTGCACAGCCAGGGTATCGACCGGCTCGCCCCAGGCCTGCGCGCCGAAGCGCTGGCGCCCGACGGGCTGATCGAAGCGGTGTCGACCCAGGATTCGCCAGGCTTTGTGCTGGGGGTGCAATGGCACCCCGAATGGCGCTTTCTGGAAAATCCCGAATCGCTGCGGATGTTCGAGGCGTTTCGTGAGGCCTGTCAGGCCTACGCGCAGACACGCAACCCGTCGTAGGCGTGGCGTTGGCCGCGAATGATGCGCCGCACGATCAGGTGGCGCCCGTTCCCGGTTGAAACCGGTCCTACAGGCCAATAATTCCAATAAAGCGGCGGACACTGAATGAGTCACAACGGCGAAACTTCTGCGCGCACCAGCTCCAAGGGGCTGGCCAGTGGCAGCCTGGGCCTGCTGGCCTGCGTGGTGCTGGGCATCTCGACCATCGCGCCGGTCTATACCCTGACCGGTGCGCTGGGCCCGACCGTGCGCGAGGTCGGCGCGCACCTGCCGGCGATCTTCCTGGTGGGCTTTATCCCCATGTTGCTGGTCGCCCTGGGCTACCGCGAGCTGAACGCTGCCGAACCCGACAGCGGCACCTCGTTCACCTGGTCGGCACGCGCCTTCGGGCCGGTGATGGGCTGGATCGGCGGCTGGGGGCTGGTGGCCGCCACCACCATCGTGCTGTCGAACCTGGCCGGGGTGGCGGTGGATTTCTTCTACCTGTTCCTGGGCCAGTTGACCGGCCGCGCCGAGCTCATCGCCCTGAGCGATAACGTGTGGGTCAACATCCTGACCTGTTGTGCGTTCATCGGCATCGCCGTGTGGATCTGCTGTCGCGGCATCGGCACCACCATGGGCGTGCAGTACGTGCTGGTGGCCTTGCAGCTGTTTGTGCTGCTGGGCTTTTGCATCGCCGCCTTTGGCCAATCCCCGCAGGGCCCTGCGCTGGCATTCGACCTCAACTGGTTCAACCCGTGGAGCATCGGCTCGTTCTCCTCGTTTGCCGCCGGGCTGTCGCTGTCGATCTTCATTTTCTGGGGCTGGGACGTGTGCCTGACCGTCAGTGAAGAGTCGGTCAGCAGCCATGCCGTGCCGGGGCGGGCCGCCGCGCTCACCGTCCTGGTAATCCTGGGCCTGTACCTGGTGACCGCGATTGCCACCCTGCGCTTTGCCGGCGTGGCCGACAATGGCCTGGGGCTGGGCAACCCGACCATCCAGGAAAACGTCTTCGCCCACCTGGCCGGTCCGGTGATGGGCCCGCTGGCGATCCTGATGTCCATCGCCGTGCTGGCCAGCACCGCGGCCTCCTTGCAGTCGACTTTCATTTCGCCGGCCCGTACGCTGTTCGCCATGGGCTACTACCAGGCCCTGCCCAAGCGCTTCGCCAGCATCTGCCCGCGCTCGCTGACACCACGCTTTGCCACCCTGTGCGCCGGCGCTGCGGCGGCGATCTTCTACGTCAGCATGCGCCTGCTCAGCGAAAACGTGCTGGCCGACACCATCACCGCGCTGGGCATGATGATCTGCTTCTACTACTCGCTGACCGCCTTTGCCTGCGTGTGGTATTTCCGCGCCAGCTTGTTCGACAGCCTGCGCCATTTCCTGCTGCGCGGCCTGTGCCCGCTGCTGGGCGGCAGCGCGCTGGCGGTAATTTTTGCGCAGACGGCGGTGGACAGCGCTTCGCCGGATTTCGGCAGCGGCTCGCACATCGGCGGGGTAGGGCTGGTGTGCATCATTGCCGTGGTGATCCTGCTGCTGGGCGTGGTGCTGATGGGCATCTTCCGCTGGCTGATCCCGGCGTACTTTTCCGGGCAGACCCTGCAACGCGCGACCCTGCGCGCGCCGCAAGCGCTGGAAGCCGGAGCCTGAGCCATGCACACCGAGCAAGGGCTGCTGCGCCTGTCGATCGCGGTCACCGTGCTGGTGGCGGCCTTCGGCATCGTCTTCGGCCTGCTGTCGGGCTCGTTCTCGATTGTCTTCGACGGGGTCTATTCCCTGGCCGATGCCAGCATGAGCGTGCTGGCGCTGATCGTCGCCACGCTGATCCGCCGACACACCACCGAAGGCGAGGCCAGCCGGCGCCTGGCCGAGCGCTTCAACATGGGCTTCTGGCACCTGGAGCCGATGGTGCTGGCGATCAACGGCACCTTGCTGTGCGGGGTGTCGCTGTATGCGCTGATCAACGCCATCGGCAGCCTGCTCAATGGCGGACGGCACCTGGAATTCGGCTTTGCGATTGTCTATGCGGGCTTGACCACCCTGGTGTGTTTCAGCCTGGCGGCGCTGGCGTTTCGGGCCAATAAACGCATCCGCTCGGATTTCGTGGCGCTGGACGCCCAGGCCTGGGTCATGTCCGGCAGCATCTCGCTGGCGCTGCTGATCGCCTTTATCGTCGGGGCGCTGGTGGAGGGCACGGCCTACGCCTGGCTGGCCCCGTATATCGACCCGGCGGTGCTGGCGATCATCTGCGTGATCATCATCCCCATTCCGCTGTTGACCATCCGCCAGGCGTTTTCGGATGTGCTGATGGTGACCCCGCCGGCCCTCAAGCAAACGGTCGACGAGGTGGCCGCGCAGGTGGTGGCACGCTATGGCTTTCTTGACTGGCAGGCCTATGTAGCCAAGGTCGGTCGTGCCCGGCAGATCGAGTTGTACTTCATCGTGCCTCAGGACTGGCCGGCGTGGACCCTGGCCGAGTGGGACGCGGTGCGCGATGTCGTGGGCGAGGCCATCGGCGCCGAAGGCCCGAACCGCTGGCTGACCATCGCCTTTACCACTGACCCGCAGTGGGCGCGCTGATTACTGCACGCGCTCGCCCAGCACCTTGCGGCAATGCACCATGGCATCGCGAATCATGAAGTTCACCAGGGTCGGCGACACGCCCAGCTCCTTGGCGATGTCCTTTTGCGGGACGCCGTGCAAGCGGTAGCTTTCAAAGGCGTAGCGGGTGCGCCTGGGCAGTTCGTTGAGGGCCGCGTCGACGATCATCAGGGTTTCGTGGTCCAGGTTCTGGCTCTCGGGTGTCGAACCCTGGATGGCCACGTTCAGGCCTTCTTCCTCGGTGCCGGAGTATTTCTGCTCCATGGCTTGCTTGCGGTAATGATCGATCGCCAGGTTACGCACGATACGAAAGACATAACTGATCTGTGCTCTGAGCGGCAGTGCCATTTTTGGCGTTTTGGCCAGTCTCAGAAAGGCATCCTGCACCACATCTTCAGCCCGACTGTGGCACCCGGTGATGCGGGCCGCCGTCTTGATCAGGGTCGTACGGTTATCCAGTAAGGCTTCCAGAAGTGACGGTGCAGAAGTCTCTTGAGCTGGCGTTACGGATCCATATTCCTGCATGATTTTGCCTATGCGACGTAAGTTAAAAGAGGTCGATATCCCTGTGGCGGACACAAGGTAGTGCTGGCATCAAGCAGTGTCAAATGATAATCATTATTTTTTAGATTATTAGTAAAGTGCCATTTTTGTGCTATTACAGCCCGCTGCTGCGCCTCTTTGGTGCAGCCCTGGCCGTCATTGCGGGCTAATTTTTTTCGCGTGCTGCGCGTCTTCAACACTATGTAAACGCGGTCGTCTCCCAGCCACACAGGCTGCTGCAGAGCGCCGTGCCCCACGCATGGATTGAGGACAGGTACAGCGATGGCAAACTTCTTCGAGCGCCCGACAACTCTGGCTCATGCCCTGATGCGCCACGCCGCGCAGCGTGGCGATGAACCGGCCCTGCGGTTTCTCGATGGCCGGCGCGAAGAAGGCCTGGTGCTCACCTACCGCCAGCTCGATGCCCGGGCGCAGGTTATCGCCCAGGCGCTGCATCGGCAGTTCCGGCCCGGCGAGCGCGCCCTGTTGCTGTTGCCCAGCGGGCCGGACTACGTGGCGGCGTTCTTTGCCTGCCTGTACGCGGGGGTGATCGCCGTGCCGGCCTACCCGCCGGAATCGACCCGCGCCCAGCACCTGGAGCGCCTGCTGTCGATCATTGCGGACGCCGAGCCCGCGGTGATCCTCACCACCACGCCGTTGCTGCCGGCCCTGCGTGAAACCGAAACGCAGCACGGCATGCGCCTGCCCAGGCTGCTGGCCGTCGATGAACTGGCCGGCGAGACCACCGGTGCCTGGACAGCCCACACGCCAGCGGCCGGCGACATCGCCTTCCTGCAGTACACCTCAGGTTCCACCGCGGCGCCCAAGGGCGTGCAGGTCAGCAATGCCAACCTGGAAGCCAACGCGTTCCTGATCCGCCAGGGCTATGCCATCGACGCCCGTGACGTGATCGTCAGCTGGCTGCCGCTGTACCACGACATGGGCCTGATCGGCGGCCTGCTGCAAGGCATCTACAGCGGCGTGGGCGTGGTCTTGATGTCGCCGCAGTATTTCCTTGAACGCCCGCTGCGCTGGCTCGACGCGATCAGCCGCTTCGGTGGCACCATCAGCGGCGGCCCTGACTTCGCCTACCGCCTGTGCTGCGAGCGCATCAACGCCAGCAAGCTGGCCGAACTGGACCTGCGCCACTGGCGCGTGGCGTTTTCCGGCGCCGAGCCGATCCGCCAGGACAGCCTCCAGGACTTTGCCGCACGCTTTGCTGCCTGCGGTTTCGATGCGAACAACTACCTGGCCAGCTACGGCCTGGCCGAGGCCACGCTGTTCGTCACCGGCAGCCGGCCGGGGCAGGGCATCGACACGCTGCACCTGGACATCGAGGCGCTGGGCGCGCACCGGGCGGTGCCGGGGCAGGGCAGCACCCTGGCCAGCTGCGGCTGGCCACAGCCGGAGCACCCGGTGCTGATCGTCGATACGGCGACCGGCGAAGCGCTGGGTGAAGGCCGGGTCGGCGAAATCTGCAGCAGCGGGCCGAGCATCGCCGCCGGGTACTGGCGCAACCCCGAGGCCACCGCCAAGGCGTTTTTCACCCGTGACGGCGGCCACTGGCTGCGCACCGGTGACCTGGGCTTTATGCATCAGGGCCAGCTGTACGTCAGCGGGCGACTCAAGGACATGCTGATCGTGCGCGGCCAGAACCTCTACCCGCAAGACATCGAGCGCACCGTCGAACGCCACATCGACGCGGTGCGCAAGGGCCGGGTCGCGGTGTTTGCCGTGCAGCACGACGGCGTCGAATCCTTTGGCGTTGCCGCCGAGGTCGGACGCCGCGCGCACAGCCAGCAAGCGCCCGGGCAGTTGATCGAACAGATTCGCCAGGCCGTCGCCGAGGTGCATCACGAAGCCCCGGCGCTGGTGGCCCTGCTGGAACCGGGCAGCCTGCCCAAGACCTCCAGCGGCAAGTTGCAGCGCTCGGCCTGCGCCGCGCAGTTCAAGGACGGCACCCTGCAGGCGCTGACCCTGTGGCGCCTGGGCGACACGGCCAGCGCCGTGCAGGCGACCAGCCCGCCAACACAGGCTCTACGCATACAGCGTGCCTGGTGCCACGCCCTCAAGGTCGAGAGCCTGGACCCCGAGGCCAGTTTTTTCGGCCTGGGCGGCAACTCGATCCAGGCGATCCAGATGGTCGCCGAGCTGCGTGACGAACTGGGCCTGGACGTGCAACTGCGCACGCTCTACGAGGCCCCGACCCTGGCGCAATTCACCGCCGCTGTCGAAGGTCGCCGTGCACCGGCCACCGGCATTGCGCGGGTGCCGCGCGACGGCGCCCTGATCCAGTCGGCGGCGCAGAACCGCCTGTGGTTCCTCTGGCAACTGCAACCGGACAGCGTGGCCTACAACATCCCTGGCGGCCTGCGCCTGCGCGGTGAACTGGATGTGGCGGCGGTCGAGCGCGCCTTCGCCACCCTGATCGCGCGCCACGAAGCCCTGCGCACGCACTTTGGGCAACAGGACGGCATCGGCCTGCAACGCATCCTGCCCGGCAGTGGCTGGACGCTGCTGCGCGAAGACCTGAGCGCACAGCCGGCCGCCGAGCGCGAACACCGCGCCTGTGCCATCCAGGAGGCCGAGGCCCGGCACCGCTTCGACCTGGAGCATGGCCCGCTGCTGCGCATCAAGCTGGTCAGCCTCGACGAAGAGGATCATCGGCTGCTGGTGACCCTGCACCACATCGTCGCCGACGGCTGGTCGCTGGGCATTGTGCTGGACGAATTCGCTCGCCTGTACGCCGGCTACAGCCAGGGCCAGGACCCGCAGCTGGCGCCGCTGGGCATCCAGTACGCCGACTACGCCGCCTGGCAGCGCGACACGCTCGATGCCGGCGAACAACAGCGCCAGCTCGGCTACTGGCGCGAGGCGCTGGAGGGCGAGCGCGAGCCGCTGGCGCTGCCGCTGGACCGTCCGCGCAGCGCCACACCCTCGGCCGCCGAGCGTCTGAGCCTGCGCCTGGACAACGCACTGTGCGAGCGCGTGCAGGGGCTGGCGCGCAGCCGCCAGGTCAGCACGTTCAGCCTGTTGCTGGCCGCGTTCCAGGCCTTGCTGCACCGCTACACCGGCCAGTACGACATTCGCGTCGGGGTGCCCAATGCCAACCGGCCGCTGCTGGAAACCCAGGGCCTTATCGGCTTCTTCATCAACACCCAGGTGCTGCGTTCGCCGCTCGATTCACGCCAGGATTTCCTTAGCCTGCTGACGGCGGTCAGCGCCCGGGTGCAAGCGGCCCAGGCCAATCAGACGATCGACTACGAGCAGGTTACCGCTGCCCTCGGCGATGCAGCCGGTTTCGAGGTGATGTTCAACCACCTGCAACGCAACACCGAAGCCCTCAAACGCTTGCCCGGCCTGCTGGCCGACGAGCTGCCGTGGCACAGCCGCGAGGCCAAGTGCGACCTGCAACTGCACAGCGAAGAAGACCCGCAAGGGCGCATCCGCCTGTCGTTCGACTACGCTGTCGCGCTGTTCGACGCGGCGACCATCCAGCGTTTCGCCGGGCATTTTGTCCGCCTGCTGGAGCAGGTCTGCGCCGACCCCGGCCAGGCACTCGGCGACCTGCCGTTGCTGGCTGAACAAGAGTCCCGGCAACTGCACCGCTGGGGCCGCAATCCGCAGCCGCAACCGGGCTGGCAACTGGCGCAGCGCCTGTCGCTGCAAGCCGCCCGCACACCGGGGCAAACCGCATTGAGCTTTGCCGGCCAGTCACTGAGCTACGCCGAACTGGACCGCCAGGCCAACCACCTGGCGCTGCGTCTGCAAGCGCAAGGCGTCGGCCCGGAAGTGCGCGTCGGCGTGCTGGCCGAGCGTTCGCTGGAGCTGATGATCGCGGTGGTTGCCCTCGTCAAGGCCGGCGCTGCCTATGTGCCGCTGGACCCGGATTACCCGCGTGAGCGCTTGCAGTACATGCTCGCCGACAGTGCCATTGCTTTTCTGCTGGGCCAGCAACAGGTGCTGGACACCTTCGACGTACCGGCCCGCATCGTCACCTTGGCGCTGGACGATGTCGCCCGCAGCCCGGGCGCCGACAGCGCACCTGCCATCGACGTACACCCGCACACCCTGGCCTACGTGATCTACACCTCCGGCTCCACCGGCCAGCCCAAGGCGGTCGGCAACAGCTACGGCGCATTGGTCGAGCGCCTGGACTGGATGCAGCGCGAATATGCGGTCGGCCCGACTGACGTGCTGCTGCAAAAGGCGCCACTGAGCTTCGACGTTTCGCTGTGGGAATGCTTGCTGCCGTTGATCTCGGGCAGCCAGCTGGTGCTGGCCGCCAATGGCGAACACCGCGACCCGCAGCGGCTGGTAGAGCTGGTGATCGAACACAGCGTGACCCTGCTGCACTTCGTGCCGCCGCTGCTGCAATTGTTCATCGACGAAGATCAGGTCGAGCACTGCGCCAGCCTGCGGCATTTGTTCTCCGGTGGCGAGGCGCTGCCGGCCGAACTGTGCCGGCGCATCCGGCAGCGCTTGGCGCATGTGGCGCTGCATAACCGCTACGGCCCGACCGAAAGTGCGATCAACGTCACCCACTGGACCTGCGGCGCAGAGAACGGCCCACGGGTGCCGATCGGCCGGCCGTTGAGCAATGTGGTCACCGAAATTCGCGAGGCCGACTGGCAACTGGCACCTACCGGCGCCCGGGGCGAATTGTTGCTGGGCGGCAGCGCCCTGGCGCGTGGCTACCTGGGCCAGCCGGCGCTGACCGCCAGCCGCTTTGTGCCGGCTGAAGACGGCCAGCGGGTGTACCGCAGCGGCGACCTGGCGTGCTGGCGCGGCGACGGGGCGCTGGACTGCCTCGGCCGCCAGGACGAACAGGTCAAGCTGCGTGGCATACGCATCGAACTGGACGAAATCCGCAACGCCCTGCTCGTGCAGCCCGGCATACGCCAGGCGGTGGTGATCCTCGGTGAAGGTACCGGTGGCGGGCAGTTGCTGGCGTATGTGGTGACCGACGGCGACGAGTCGCCGGTGGCGCTGGCCCGGCGCATTCGCACGGCACTGGGCGAAAGCCTGCCCGAGCCGATGATCCCCGCCCATGTGCTGCGTCTGGCGGAACTGCCGCTGACCCCGAACGGCAAACTCGACCGCCGCGCCTTGCCGCAACCGCAGGCCGCGCAGCGTGAGTACCGTGCGCCGCGCAACGATCTGGAACGCGCACTGGCGGCGATCTGGAGCGACATGCTCGAGCTGGAACAGATCGGCCTCGATGACGACTTCTTCGAACTGGGCGGGCACTCCTTGCTGGCCACGCGCATTGTCTCCCGTGCGCGGCAGGCCTTCGGTGTCGAGTTGCCGCTGCGCAGCCTGTTCGAGTCGCGCACCCTGGAGGCTTTTGCCGCCTGGGTGGCCAGGGCGCAGGCCGATGGCCTGGTCGACCGCCAGGGCGCCATTGCGCTGATCGACCGCAACCTGCGCGTGCCGCTGTCGTACTCGCAGCAGCGCATGTGGTTCCTCTGGCAACTGGACCCGGACAGCCCGGCGTACAACGTCGGCGGCATGGCGCGCTTGCGTGGCGCGCTGGAGGTGCCGGCGTTCGAGCGCGCCTTACAGGCGTTGATTGCGCGCCACGAAAGCCTGCGCACCACCTTCCCCAGCGAGGACGGCAAGCCCTGGCAGCGCGTGGCGGCGCAGTCCGATGTGCGCATGGCGCAACGGGACATCCGCGCACAGTTGCCCGCCGAGCGACAAGCGCGCATCGAACGCCTGGCCGATGAACAGGCGCATGCGCCGTTCGACCTGGAGCGCGGCCCGTTGCTGCGCGTCTGTCTTGTGCGCAGCGGCGAGCAGGAACATCACCTGCTGATCACCCTGCACCATATCGTCACCGAAGGCTGGGCGATGGACATCTTTGCCCGGGAACTGTCGGCGCTGTATGGCGCCTTCGTCGAAGGCCGTGAATCACCACTGGCACCGCTGCCGGTGCAATACCTGGACTACAGCGCCTGGCATCGCCAGTGGCTTGAAGCCGGCGAGCTGCACCGCCAGCGCGAGTACTGGCTGGCGCAACTGGGTGGCGAGCAACCGCTGCTGAGCCTGCCCACCGACCGGCCACGGCCTGCGGTGCAGAGCCATCGTGGCGAGCTGTACCGCTTCGACCTGGATGAGGCACTGGCCCATCAGGTCAGCCGCTTCAACCGCGAGCGCGGCCTGACCCTGTTCATGACCATGACCGCCGCCCTGAGCCTGTTGCTGTACCGCTACGGCGGTCAGGACGACCTGCGCATCGGCGTGCCGCTGGCCAACCGCATTCGCCCGGAAAGCGAAGGGCTGATCGGTGCGTTCCTCAATACCCAGGTGCTGCGCATCCAGCCGCACGGGCAGATGCGCGTCAGCGAACTGCTCGATCAGGTGCGCCAGGTGGCCATCGACGGCCAGTCGCACCAGGACATTCCGTTCGACCATCTGGTCGAAGCCCTGCACCCGCAACGCAGCGCCGCGTTCAACCCGCTGTTCCAGGTGATGTGCAATGTGCAGCGCTGGGAATTCCAGCAGCAGCGTGCACTGGCCGGCGGCGTGCAGGTCGACTACCTGGTCAACGATGCCCGCGCCACCAAGTTCGACCTCAACCTGGAAGTCACCGACTTCGACGCGCAACTGCGCTGCTGCCTGACCTACAGCACCGACCTGTTCAACGCCGAGCGCATCGAAGCCATGGCCGGGCACTGGCAACAATTGCTGCGCGCCATGCTCGATGCACCGGACACACGCCTGAGCGAACTGCCGCTGCTGACCTTTTCTGAACGCCAGGCCTTGCTCGACAGCGGTCGTGGTCCGGCGCTGAACGAAACCCCGCCCGGCGTGGCGGCGCTGTTCCAGCGTCAGGTCCAGGCCACGCCGTACGGCCGGGCGCTGACCTGCGCCGGCGAGTCGCTGACCTACGCCGAACTCAATGCCCGGGCCAACCGCCTGGCGCATCGACTGATCGAACTGGGCGTCGGCCCCGAAGTGCGCGTGGGCCTGGCCCTGCGCCGCTCGCTGGACATGGTGGTCGGCCTGTTGGCGGTGCTCAAGGCCGGGGGCGCCTATGTGCCGCTGGACCCGCAATACCCGCTGCAGCGCCTGCGCTACATGATCGAAGACAGTGGCATCCACGTGCTGTTGAGCCACGACGCCGTGTTCGAACAACTGGCGCCGCTGCCTGCAAATGTCCAGGCCTGGAGCCTGGAGCAGGACCGCCCGGCGCTGGCGGGTTACCCGAGCGACGACCCGGTCGAGCGCTGTCAGCCGGCGCACCTGGCGTACCTGATCTACACCTCCGGATCCACCGGGCAGCCCAAGGGCGTGGCCGTGGAACACGGCCCGCTGGCCATGCACTGCCAGGCCGTGGGCGAACGGTTCGGCACTAACCCGGCCGACTGCGAGCTGCATTTCTATTCGATCAACTTCGACGCCGCCACCGAGCGCCTGCTGGTGCCGCTGCTGTTCGGTGCTGAAGTGGTGCTGCGCGAACAGGACCAGTGGGACGCCGAGTCGATCTGCGGTCTGATTCGCACGCACAATATCAACGTGCTGGGCTTTACGCCCAGCTACGGCGGGCAACTGGCGCAGTGGCTGCGCAGCCACGACGAGCAACTGCCGGTACGCCTGATCATCACCGGCGGCGAAGCGCTGACCGCGGAGCACTTGCACACCCTGCGCGACAGCTTCAGCCCGCAGACCGTATTCAACGCCTACGGCCCGACCGAAACCGTGGTCATGCCCACTGCGTGTGCCGCGCCTGATGAGCTGCCGCAAGGGCTGGGCAGCGTGCCGATCGGCTGTGTCGTCGGCGCCCGCCAGTTGTATGTGCTGGACGCCGACCTGGCGCTGGTGCCGGCCGGTGCCAGTGGTGAGCTGTATGTCGGCGGCTACGGCCTGGCGCGGGGGTATCTGGGCCGCGCCGGCCTGAGTGCCGAACGCTTTGTGGCTGATCCGTTCAGCACCGAAGGCGGGCGTCTGTACCGCACCGGCGACCTGGTGCGCCAGGGCCGCGACGGCCAGCTGGAATACCTCGGGCGTATCGACCAGCAGGTCAAGGTGCGCGGTTTCCGCATCGAACTGGGCGAAATCGAAGCCAGCCTGCTGGCCCATGAAGACGTCCGTGAAGCAGTGGTGCTGGCGCTTGACGGCCCGTCCGGCAAGCAACTGGTCGGTTACCTGCTGGCCGAGTCGGCGCAGGCTAACGATGAGCTGATTGCCGAGCTGAAAGCACAGCTGCTGATCGCGTTGCCCGAGCACATGGTGCCCGCGCACCTGATGCTGCTGGAGCGCTTCCCGCTGACCGCCAACGGCAAGCTCGACCGCCGTGCGCTGCCGCAGCCGGACCTGGCTGCCGCACAGAACGACTATCAAGCGCCGCGCAACCCGGTCGAGCAGAGCCTGGCCGAGGTCTGGCAATCGGTGCTCGGCGTGCCGCGCATCGGCATCGACGACAACTTCTTCTCACTGGGCGGCGACTCGATTCTGTCGATTCAAGTGGTCAGCCGTGCGCGGCAGGCCGGGGTGCATTTCAGCGCCAAGGACCTGTTCCTGCACCAGACCGTGCGCACCCTGGCCGCTGCTGCCAAACAGAGCCAGCGCCTGAGTATCGATCAGGGCCCGGTGCTGGGCGAAACGGCATTGACGCCGATCCAGCACTGGTTCTTCGAGCAGGCGCAACGCCAGCCACAGCACTGGAACCAGTCGCTGCTGCTGCAAAGCGCCCAGCCGTTGCAAGCGCCGCTGCTGGAGCAGGCCCTGCAAGCACTGGTGGCCCATCACGACGCTCTGCGCCTGCGCTTTAACGCACTGGCAAAGGCCGAGTACGTGGCGCACGATGCCACCCAGGCGCTGCTCTGGGTGCATGAGGCGGCGGATGCGGCGCAGCGTCTTGCGCTGTTCGAACAGGCCCAGCACAGCCTCGACCTGCAACACGGCCCGCTGCTGCGTGCGGTGCTGGTGCCGGGCGCGCCGCAGCGTCTGCTGCTGGCCATCCATCACCTGGCGGTGGACGGCGTGTCGTGGCGGGTGCTGCTTGAGGACCTGCAAACGGTTTATCGCCAACTGGAACAGGGCCAGACAATCAACCTGCCGGCCAAGACCAGTTCGCTGCGTGACTGGGCCGGCCGCCTGCAAGCCTATGCCGGCAGCGAGTCGCTGCGCGAAGAACTGGGCTGGTGGCAGGCGCAGTTGCAAGGTGCAAACGGCGAGCTGCCGCGTGATTTCAGCGGTGAGCCGAACCTGGAACGCGATGCGCGCCGGGTCAGCCTGACCCTGGACGCCGACACCACCCGCCAGTTGCTCAACCAGGCCCCGCAAGCCTACCGCGCACGGGTCGATGACCTGCTGCTCACCGCGCTGGCGCGCACCCTGTGTGCCTGGACCGGGCAAGACTCGGCACTGGTGCAGCTTGAAGGCCACGGCCGCGAAGAGCTGTTCGACGACATCGACCTGAGCCGCACGGTGGGCTGGTTCACCAGCGCCTACCCGCTGCGCCTGACGCCGGCCAGTGATCCGGGCGCCAGCCTCAAGGCCATCAAGGAAAACCTGCGCGGCGTACCGCACAAGGGCCTGGGGCACGGTGTGCTCCGCTATCTGGCCGACGCGTACAGCCGTCGCGTCATGGCTGAATTGCCCGAAGCGCGGATCACCTTCAATTACCTGGGCCAGTTCGACCAGGGCTTTGCTGCCGACGCGCTGTTGCGTCCGCTGGACGAGGCGGGCGGTGCACAGCATGCGCCGGATGCCGCACTGCCGAACTGGCTGAGCGTCGACGGTCAGGTGTACGGCGGCGAGCTGACCCTGCGCTGGACCTTCAGCGACAAGCTGTTCCGCCCGGAAACCATCGAGCGTCTGGCCGCTGCCTATCAGTCCGAACTGCGCGCACTGATCGCCCACTGTGTTGCACCCGAGGCCGGCGGCATCACGCCATCGGACTTCCCGCTGGCGCACCTGGGCCAGCCGCAGCTGGACGCCTTGCCGCTGCCGTTCAACGCCATCGACGACATTTTCCCGCTGACCCCGATGCAGGAGGGCATGCTGCTGCACACCCTGCTGGAAGCCGGCACCGGCATCTACTTCATGCAGGACCGCTACAGCATCGACAGCGTGCTGGATGTACCACGCTTCGAGCGTGCCTGGCGTCTGGTCGTGGCCCGCCACGAAGCGCTGCGTGCCTCGTTCGTGTGGAACACCGGTGAGCAAATGCTACAGATCATCCATCGCGGCGACGGTGACGGCGTCGAGTTCCTCGACTGGAGCGACCTGCCCGTCGACGGCCATGAAGACCGCCTGCAAAACCTGCTCGAAACCGAGCGCCTGGCCGGCTTCGATCTGCTGCAAACGCCGCCGCTGCGCTTGCGCCTGATTCGCCTGGCCGCCGATCGCCACTGGTTCATCATGAGCAACCACCACATCCTCATCGATGCCTGGTGCCGCTCGATCATGATGGGCGACTTCTTCGCTTTCTATCAGGCGCTGGGCGAAGGCCGCGAGGCCAACCTGAGCGCGCCGCCGCGCTACCGCGAGTTCATTGCCTGGCTGCATCACCAGGGCCTGGAGCAATCCAGTACGTACTGGCGTCAGGCGCTGAGCGGCTTCGAACGCCCGACGCTGATCCCCTGCGACCGGCCGATCCTGCACGACAACGGCGGCATGCAGGTGGGCGATGCCTACAGCCGCCTGCTGCCTGAGCAAGGCCTGCGCCTGAAGGAACTGGCGCAAGCGCATCAGTTGACCGTCAACACCTTCGCGCAAGCGGCCTGGTCGCTGGTGCTACGTCGCTACAGTGGCGAGCGCGACGTGCTGTTCGGCGTTACCGTGGCCGGCCGGCCGGCGAGCCTGCCGCAGATGCAAAATTGCGTCGGCCTGTTCATCAACAGTATTCCGCTGCGGGTGCCGATGCCGGCCGCCGGTGAGCGCCTGAGCGTGCGCCAGTGGTTGCAGCAACTGTTCGAGCGCAACCTGGCGCTGCGCGAGCATGAGCACCTGCCGCTGGTGAGCATTCAGGAGTGCAGCGAACTGCCCAAGGGCCAGCCGCTGTTCGACAGCCTGTTCGTGTTCGAGAACGCCCCGGTGGACGCCACCGTGCTGCAAGGCGCCGAAGGCCTCAATGCCCGCTCAGGTTCCGGCCGTACCCACACCAACTACCCGCTGACCGTGGTCTGCTACCCCGGCGACGACCTGGGCCTGCACCTGTCCTACGACCGGCGCTTCTTCGACGCCCCGACCATCGAGCGGTTGCTGGGCGACTTCCAGCGCCTGCTGCTGGCCCTGGCCGACGGCTTCGACCAGGACTTCTCGGCGCTGGCGCTGGTGGCCGATAACGAGCGCCGCTTCCTGATCGACGACTGCAACCGCAGCGAGCGCGAGTACCCGCTGCAACAGGGCTATGTGCCGCTGTTCGAAGCCCGTGTGGCCGCGCACCCCGAGCGCATCGCCGCCACCTGCCTGGGCGAGCAGTGGCGCTACGGGCAGCTTGATCGGTACGCCAATCGCCTGGGCCATGCCTTGCGGGCGGCCGGGGTGCAACCCGACCAGCCCGTGGCGCTGCTGGCCGAGCGCAGCCTGCCGTTGCTGGGCATGATGATCGGCACCTTCAAGGCCGGCGCCGGCTACCTGCCGCTGGACCCGGCACACCCGCCACAGCGCCTGGCGCAGATCATCGACACCAGCGCCACGCCGGTTCTGATGTGCAGCCAGGCCTGCCGTGCGCAGGCCGAAGAACTGCTTGAAGAACTGGGCTGTGCCGGTGGCCGGCCGCGCTTGCTGGTCTGGGAAGACCTCCAGGCCGGCGAGGGCGATGACTCGTCCCCGAACATCGCCGTGACCGGCCAGCAC
The DNA here is from genome assembly GCF_900589395.1 of Pseudomonas viridiflava. Classification (GTDB taxonomy): domain Bacteria; phylum Pseudomonadota; class Gammaproteobacteria; order Pseudomonadales; family Pseudomonadaceae; genus Aquipseudomonas. The sequence goes on along the minus strand of NZ_UUIS01000092.1, from coordinate 22,587 downwards.
CTGGCGTACGTGATCTACACCTCCGGCTCCACCGGCGTGCCCAAGGGCGTGGCGGTGCAGCAGGCGGGCATGCTCAATAACCAGCTGAGCAAGGTGCCGTACTTCAAGCTGGACGAACAGTCGGTGATCGCCCAGACCGCCTCGCAAAGCTTCGACATTTCGGTGTGGCAGTTCCTCGCTGCTGCCCTGTGCGGTGCGCGAGTCGAGATCGTGCCGGACCTGATCGCCCATGACCCGGCCGCCTTGTTGCGCCATGTACAGGACACTGGCATCAGCGTGCTCGAAAGCGTGCCGTCACTGATCCAGAGCCTGCTCGCCGAGCCGCCGGCGGCGCTGGATCGACTGCGCTGGCTGCTGCCTACGGGTGAGGCCATGCCACCGGCGCTGGCTCAACAGTGGTTGCAGCGCTACCCGGCGATCACCCTGGTTAATGCCTACGGCCCGGCCGAGTGCTCCGATGACGTGGCGTTGTTCCCGGTGGATCAGGCGTCCACTGCCGGTAGCTACCTGCCGATCGGCACGCCGACCGACAACAATCGCCTGTACCTGCTCGACGATGAATTGCAACCGGTGGCGACCCTGGCCCAGGGCGAGCTGTTCATCGCCGGTACCGGGGTGGGCCGTGGCTACCTCAACGATCCGGCGCGCACGGCGGCGGCGTACCTGCCCGATCCGTTCGGTGCGCCGGGTGAGCGCCTGTACCGCAGCGGCGACCTGGCCCGGCGTCGCAACGATGGCGTGCTGGAGTACGTCGGCCGCGTCGACCATCAGGTGAAGATTCGCGGCTACCGCATCGAGCTGGGCGAAATCGAAGCGCGCCTGCGCCAGTGGCCAGACGTACACGACGCCGCCGTGGCCGCGCAACACACTGCCACCGGCCAGTACCTGGTGGGCTATGTGGTCGGCAAGGGCACGGCGCCGGACCTTGACGCGCTCAAGGCGCACCTGGCCCGGCACCTGCCCGAGTACATGGTGCCGCGCCACTGGCAGGTACTGGACAGGCTGCCGCTCAACCCCAACGGCAAGCTCGACCGCAAGGCCCTGCCGTCCCTGGAATTCAGCGCCGGCGACTATCAGGCCCCGACCACCGAACTGGAAACCACCCTGGCGCGCATCTGGCGCGAGGTGCTGGGCGTGGAGCGGGTCGGCGTCACCGACAACTTCTTTGACCTGGGCGGGCATTCGCTGCTGGCCACGCAAATTGCCTCGCGCGTGCAGCAGACCCTGCAACGCAGCGTCCCGCTGCGGGCGATGTTCGAGTGCAGCACGGTGCAGGAACTGGCCCGCCACATCGAACAACTCGACGGCGCGGCTCTGACCGAACAGAAAGTCAGCGCCCTCGACGACCTGATGGCCCGCCTGGAGGCGCTGTAACGGTGACCCCTGTGTAGGAGCGCGCTTGCCCGCGACCGAGTGCGCAGCGCTCGCAAAATTGATGAAACGCCACAATTTTACGACTGCTGCGCAGCCGGTCGCGGGCAAGCGCGCTCCTACCGGGTCTCTGTTGGCCAGGCAATAGCGTTGTATCAGGGACACAGTGGAATTTTCCAAGGTTTTTCACATCATTCAGGAGCGCACCCATGAGCACAGCGTTTGCCGAAAGCCCGATCAAGGCCCACGACGAAGAAAAGGACTACCGGTTCGAGGACAACCCGATCCTGGCCCGGCAAAAACAGCAGGAGTCCAACGCGCGCAGTTACCCGCGGCGGATTCCGCTGGCGCTCAAGCGCGCCCGGGGCCTGTATGTCGAGGACGTCGAAGGCCGCACCTTCATCGACTGCCTGGCCGGTGCCGGCACCCTGGCGCTGGGGCATAACCACCCGGTGATCACCGATGCCATTCGCCAGGTGCTTGACGATGAACTGCCGCTGCACACCCTGGACCTGAGCACGCCGGTCAAGGACCGCTTTGTCCAGGACCTGTTCGCCATCCTGCCACCGGCCTTTGCCGCCAGGGCGAAGATCCAGTTCACCGGCCCGACCGGCACCGACGCGGTGGAGGCGGCGCTGAAACTGGTGCGCATTGCTACCGGCCGCAGCACGGTCATTGCCTTCCATGGCGGCTACCACGGCATGAGCCAGGGCGCGCTGAGCCTGATGGGCAACCTCAAGGCCAAGACCCCGCTGGGCGCGCTGCTCAGCACCGGCGTGCAGTTCATGCCGTTCCCTTACGACTACCGCTGCCCGTTCGGCCAGGGCGGCGAGGCGGGGGTGAAGACCAACCTGCATTACCTGGACAACCTGTTCAGTGACCCGGAAAGCGGCGTGCAACTGCCGGCGGCGGTCATCGTCGAGGCGGTGCAGGGCGAAGCCGGTGTTATTCCGGCGGCCAACACCTGGTTGCGCGGCCTGCGCGAAATCACCGCCCGGCACAAGATCGCGCTGATCATCGACGAGATCCAGACCGGCTTTGGCCGCACCGGCAAGCTGTTTGCCTTCGAGCACGCCGGCATCGTGCCGGACGTGGTGGTGATGTCCAAGGCCATCGGCGGCAGCCTGCCGCTGGCGGTGATGGTCTACCAGGACGGGCTCGACAGCTGGCAGCCGGGCGCGCATGCCGGCACCTTCCGCGGCAACCAGATGGCCATGGCCGCCGGCTCCGCGGTGATTCGCTACATCGTGGAACACAACCTGGCCGGTCATGCCGCCACGGTCGGCCAGCGCCTGCGTGACCACTTGCTGGCGCTGCAACAACAGGTACCGCAGCTGGGCGATGTGCGCGGCCTGGGCCTGATGCTCGGCGTCGAAGTGGTCGACCCGCATGGCCAGCCCGACGCCCAAGGCCACCCGCCCGCCGACGGCGCCCTGGCCGGCCGCATCCAGCACCAGTGCCTCAAGCGCGGCCTGATCCTGGAACTGGGCGGACGCCACAGCAGCGTGGTGCGCTTCCTGCCGCCGCTGATCATTACCAGCGAGCAGGTCGATGAAGTGGCAAGGATTTTTGCCAGGGCGGTGCAGGCGGCCGTGGCTACTGTTTAAAGGAACACACGGTCCCGCCAGATCGGCATGACCCCGTAGGAGCGGCTTCAGCCGCGAAAGCGTGCCCTTAATTTTTTTTCGCATCACTCGTTTAATCCTTAGAGCCGCGCCCGGCGCCGCTTGCGACCTTCAGCCTTACTACGGAGCCTCACCATGACCTCAGTATTCGACCGCGAAGACATCCTGTTCCAGGTCGTCGTCAACCACGAAGAGCAATACTCCATCTGGCCCGACTACAAGGAAGTCCCGAACGGCTGGCGCACCGTTGGCAAGAGCGGCTTCAAGAAAGAGTGCCTGGCCTACATCGAAGAGGTGTGGACCGATATGCGCCCCTTGAGCCTGCGCAAGCACATGGAAGAACAGGCGCGCCTGAAACAAGGCGACCACGCCGTTCACTGAGGCCTTTGCCATGACCACCGTGCAACTCTTCTGCCTGCCGTATTCTGGCGCCAGCGCCATGGTCTATAGCCGTTGGCGGCGCACGCTGCCCCAGTGGCTGAGCGTGCAGCCGGTCGAGCTGCCCGGCCGTGGTGCCCGGCTGGGCGAGCCCTTGCAGACCGACATGCAGGCCCTGGCCCGACAGTTGGCCAGGGAACTGACCCCGCGCATCAACGGCCCGTACGCGGTGTTCGGGCACAGCCTGGGCGCATTGCTGGCCTTTGAAGTGCTGCATGTGCTGCGCGAGTCCGGCGCGCCGCCGCCGGTGTCGCTGTTCGCCTCCGGGACCGCCGCCCCCAGCCAGCGCGACGACTACGCCCGCGGCTTTGCCGACCCCAAGAGCGACGATGAACTCAAGGCCGAGCTGCGTGACCTCAACGGCACCCCGCAAGCGGTGCTGGACAACCAGGAACTGATGGACCTGACCCTGCCGATCCTGCGTGCGGATTTTCGCCTGTGCGGCCTCTATGAGTACCGCGCCCGGCCACGCCTGGACTGCCCGATCCATGTGCTGGGCGGCAAGCAGGACAAGGCCACCCAGGAGCAGCTGGTTGCCTGGCAGCTCGAAAGCGCCGCCAGCTTTTCGCTGGAAATGCTGCCGGGCCAGCATTTCTTCATCCACGAGCAGGAGGCCAAGGTGCTGCGGATCCTGCGCAATTGCCTGGAAGTGGACCTGCGCCGATTTTCACGGCGTGCCTGTGCGTGATGGCTGTTCGCTGCTGAAGCAGCTCCTACGAGTGCGCGTGACCGTAGGAGCGGCTTGAGCCGCGAAAGGCTCTAATCCAGCGCCCGCCCCAGCCGCCAATACCCCATGAATGTCAGCGCCCGTCGGTCCAGCCCCAGCTCGCCAACCAGATGTCGACGAATCGCCATCACCGCTGCCGACTCGCCCGCGACCCAGGCATAAAACGCACTGTCCGACGGTTTGGCCAGGTCCCACAGAATCTGCGTGTCGATATCCACTTCATGGATCTTCTGCGGTGCTTTGATGCGGGCCGCTGATGCCGGCAACGTCGCCAGCTCCAGGGCCGCCTTGCGCATGCCTTCACCCTGCTCAAGCTGCTGTTCATCACGCACCAGCCAGTTGATCCGGGCATTGGCCGGCTGAGCAATCTGCAACCGGTCGCCGGCCTGCGGCACTTCGATAAACGCCTCGACCCGGGGCGGCTGTGGCTGCCCGGCCAGTTGCTCCAGAATCCCGGCAATCGCCGGCAAGGCGGTTTCATCACCAATCAGCAACACATGGCGGATGCCGGCGGGCGGTTGCCACTCATAACCCCCAGGGTCGCCTGGGTAATCGGCATAGGGCGCCACCATCTGCAACCGGTCACCGGGCCGGGCATGCGTTGCCCAGCGCGAGGCCGGCCCGGTTTCGCCGTGCAGCACGAACTCCACATCCACCTCGGCCCGTTCACGGCGCAAGGCGCGGATCGTGTAGGTGCGCATCGGCGGCTTGCCCGCCGCGTCAAGGTTGCGCAGGGTCTGGTGCCAGTTGTCTTCCAGCGGCAGTTGCGGCGGCTGGCCGTCGGCGCCGGGAAACAGCAGCTTGACGCGCTGGTCCGGTGCCAGGGTCTGCATGTGCTGCACCTGGGGGCCGGTAAAGACAAACCGGGTCAGGGACGGGCTGATGTCCAGCCGTTGCCTGAGGGTGATGTCGAAGAGGCGATAACTGGGGCGTTTCGCCGGCAGGACTTTGTGTACGGCGCTGCGCAGGTTTTTGCCGAGGGTGGAGAGCATCGGGAGCCGCCTTTTCTGAAGGGGATAAGGCACAGACGGATGAGCCCTCTGCAAACTTAACGGGCATGGCCTGTGCGTGGCGGCGGCCGGGGGCGACGGTGCGATGCGCTAAATCAACCCCTTGCTGTTTCGTTCTAGTGGGATCGACCGGGCCTCTGGCCCCGCTTCCTACTCGACAAGGACGCATTGCATGAATGCCCAAGACGCTCTGAAACTCGCCCGCCGCTTTATCGAACTGCCCCTGGAAAAACGCCGTCTGTTCCTGGCCGGCCTGCAGCAGGAAGGCGTGGACTTTTCCGTGTTCCCCATCCCTGCCGATGTGGCCAGCGATGCGCGTGACGGTTTGTCCTATGCCCAGCAGCGGATGTGGTTTCTCTGGCAGCTTGACCCGCAAGGCGCCGCCTACAACCTGCCCATGGCGGTGCGCCTCAATGGCGAGCTGGACCAGGCGGCCTTGCACAGTGCCTTCGATGGCCTGGTTGCCCGTCATGAAACCTTGCGCTGCGTCTTCAGCGAGCAGGATGGCCAGGTCAGCCAGCGGATTGTCGAGCCGTTCCCGGTGTCGATCGTCAGCCATGACCTGAGCGGGCTGCAAGCCGATCAGCGTGAAGCGCAGGTCCGTACACTGGCCGACGCCGAAGCCGTGGCACCCTTTGACCTGGCCCGGGGTCCGCTGCTGCGCGTGCAATTGCTGAAACTGACCGATCAGGCGCATGTGCTGCTGCTGACCCTGCACCACATCGTGGCCGACGGCTGGTCCTACAACGTGCTGATCGATGAATTCATCCGCCTCTATGACGCGGCCAGCAGCGGCACCGAGGCGGCGTTGCAGCCGCTGCCGATCCAGTACCGCGACTACGCGCTGTGGCAGCGCAGCTGGCTGGAGGCCGGCGAGCAGGATCGCCAGCTGGACTACTGGCGCAGCAAGCTGGGCGACGAACACGCACCGCTGGAACTGCCCCTGGATCATGCCCGGCCGTCGATGCCCAGCTACCGCGGTGCGCGCCATGCGTTCCAGGTCGAGCCGGCCTTGGCCGAGCGCCTGCGCAGGCTGGCGCGTGAGCAGGGCGTGACCTTGTTCATGGTGCTGTTGGCGGCCTTCAAGGTGCTGCTGCATCGCTACAGCGGTCAGCAGGCGATCCGCGTCGGCGTGCCGGTGGCCAACCGTAACCGGGCCGAGGTCGAAGGGCTGATTGGCTGTTTTATCAACACCCAGGTGCTGCACACCGAGATTGATCCGCTGATTGACAGGCATCAGTTGCTGCAACGGATCAAGGAGACGGCGCTGGGCGCGCAGGGGCATCAGGAGTTGCCGTTCGAGCGCCTGGTCGAGGTGTTCGAGCCGCAACGCAGCCTGGGGCGCAATCCGCTGTTTCAGGTGCTGTTCAATCACCAGTCGACGGTGGTCGATGCCGGGCAGATCACGACCCGCTCCGGGCTGACCCTGGAAAAGGTCGCGCTGGACAGGCACAGCGCCCGCTTTGACCTGTCGCTGGACACCTACGAAAGCGCCGGCCGGCTACAGGCGGCTTTCACCTATGCCCTGGATGTATTCGACGGCGCGACCGTCGCTGCCATGCAGCAGGACTGGTTGCAGGTGCTGGAGGGCCTGGCCGGGCAGTCGAGGTGCCCGGTCGGCGAGTGGCCGCTGTCACCCGCCGAGGCGGTGGTGGTGGAGTCTGCGGTGACTGAACGTGCAGGCCTGTGCATCCATCAGTTGATCGAGCAGGCCGCCAAGGCCGATCCACACCGCCTGGCCGCCGTCAGCGGTGAGCATCAGATCGACTACCAGGCCCTGGACGAGCGCGCCAATGCGCTGGCTCACCTGTTGCTGGAAAGCGGCGTGCAGCCTGACCAGCGCGTAGGGGTGATCGCTGATCGCTCCACGGGCATGCTGGTGGGCATCCTGGCGGTCCTCAAGGCCGGTGCGGCCTACCTGCCGCTGGAGCCGGGGCAGCCCCGCGAGCGCCAGGACTTCATGCTGGCCGACAGCGGTGTGCAGGTGGTTGTGGCCCAGGCCGCCTGGGACGGCGCATTGCCGCAGGACGTATGCCGCATTCACCTGGATGAAACGCTGCGCCGCCGCGATGCCCCCGCCGTCGCCGTGAGCCCGGATAACCTGGCCTATGTGATCTACACCTCGGGCACTACCGGTGTGCCCAAAGGCGTTGGTATCAGCCATGCCGCGCTGGTGAACTACGTGCAAGGTGTGTTGCGCCGGCTGCCGATGGATGACATCCAGCGCCTGGCGATGGTCACCACGCCGGCGGCAGACCTGGGCCATACCGTGTTCTATGGCGCCCTGTGTGCCGGCAAGACCCTGCACATGCTCGACAAGGACACGGTGCTGGACGCCGAGGCGTTCGCGGTCTACATGAGCCGGCACGCCATTGATGCCGTGAAGATCGTGCCTTCGCACTTGCAGGCCATGCTCGCCGCCGGGGCAGCGGCGTTGCCGCGCCGCTGCCTGATCGTCGGTGGCGAGAGTTGTCCGGCCGGCCTGCTGGCGCGGATCGCGCAATGGGCACCCGGGCTGCCAGTGATCAACCACTACGGCCCGACCGAAACCACGGTCGGTGTATTGACCCATGTCATGGCCGGCCAGCCCGTACTGGGCCGGCCGCTGGTCAATAGCCGCGCCCAGGTGCTGAGCGATTGCCTGCAAGCGGTACCCGGGGCTGCGCGCGGTGAGCTGTACATCGGCGGTGCAGGCCTGGCCCGAGGTTATCTGGGCCAGCCGGCGCTGACCGCCGAACGCTTCGTGCCTGACCCTGCCGCTGCTGACGGCGCGCGTCTGTACCGCACCGGCGACTGGGTGCGGCGTAATGCCCAGGGCGAACTGCTGTTTGCCGGGCGCAGGGACGGCCAGGTGAAGATTCGTGGCTATCGCGTGGAGCTGGCGGAAATCGAAAACCACCTGCGCCGGATGCCGGCCATCGGCAATGCCGTGGTGCGGGTCATTGACGCACACGCGTCGGCGCAACTGGCGGCCTGGCTGGTGCCGGCGGTGCCGGTCGTGGATGAAGCGGCACGGCAAGCCTTTCTCGAAACGCTTCGTGGCGAGTTGCAGCACAGCCTGCCCGAGCACCTGCAGCCCAGCCACCTGCAGGTGCTGGCGCAACTGCCGGTCACGGCCAACGGCAAGGTCGACATCAAGGCCTTGCCTGAGCCGGTGACGACTGCTGCAGGCTATACGGCGCCGGTGACGCCGTTGCAGATCCAGTTGGCAGAAATCTGGGCGCAGGTGCTGCAGGTCGAGCGGGTGGGGCTGACGGATAACTTCTTTGCCTTGGGCGGGGACTCGATTATCTCGATCCAGGTCGTCAGTCGGGCCCGTCGTGCAGGGATTGAGTTCACAGCCAGGGCATTGTTTCAACACCAGACCATCCTGGCACTGTCTGGCGTCGCCCGGCGTGCCGAAGTGCTTTCGTTCAATCAGCAAGAGGCCGAGGGCGCTGTGCTGCTGGCGCCGATTCAACAGCGTTTCTTCGTGACGGACATTGCGCAACGTCACCACTGGAACCAGTCGGTCATGCTCAAGCCGGGCCAGCCACTCGATACGGGTGTGCTCGATCAGGCGCTGCGTGCCCTGATCATTCACCATGATGCGCTGCGCCTGCGTTTTACCTCGTCCTCGACAGGCTGGAGCGCTTGCTATGGCAGCGTGTCCGAGCAGCGCGAACGCTGGGAAAAAGACAGCCCCTTGTGGTGCGAACAGCTCGATTCAGTGCAGGCACTCCAGGCGTTGTCTGACCAGGCGCAGCGCAGCCTGAACCTGCAGCAAGCCTGTTTGCTGCGTGCGGTCTACGTCTCATTGCCTGACGGTGAGCAGCGCTTGCTGCTGGTAATCCACCACCTTGCGGTCGACGGGGTGTCCTGGCGTGTCCTGCTTGAAGATCTGCAACAGGCTTACCAGGCGCTGTTGGCCGGAAATGACCTCAAGCTTTCGGACAAGACCTCTTCATTCAAGGTCTGGACGCAGCACTTGCATGACCGCGCCCGCGACAGCGCCTTCCAGCAAGAACTGGCCTATTGGCAAGGCCAGTTGCAAGACGTCTCTGATCAGTTGCCCTGCGATCATGAAGGGGGCGGCCGGCAGCAAAAACACAGTGCGGTGGCTACCACCTACCTGGACAGTGAGTGGACGCGTCGACTCCTGCAGGACACAGGCCGTGCTTACCGTACTCAGATCAACGACCTGTTGCTCACGGCGCTGGCAGGTGTGATCTGCCGCTGGACGTGCCAGCCTTCGGCGTTGATCAGGCTTGAAGGCCACGGCCGGGAAGAGCTGTTCGAGCGCGTTGACGTGACCCGTACGGTCGGCTGGTTTACCACGCTGTTTCCTGTGAAGTTATCGCCACAGGCAGAGATTTCAGCGTCCATCATGCGCATCAAGGAACAGTTGCGGGCCGTGCCTGATAAAGGCCTTGGCTACGTTGTGTTGCGGTACCTGGGGCCTGAGCATGCGCAGTCAGTTCTCAATGCATTGCCCGAGGGGCAGATTGTCTTCAACTACCTTGGGCAGTTCGATCAGAGCTTTGATGGGCAACAGGGCATTTTTGCACCGGCGCCCGAGGGAAGTGGCCAGGGGCAGAGCGAAGAAGCCCCCCTTGGCAGCTTGCTCAGTATCAACGGTCAGGTTTACGGCGGGGCATTGGAACTGACCTGGACCTACAGCCGCGAAGTCTTTGAGCACGCGACAGTCCAGCGTCTGGCTGATGAGTATGCCCAGGCGCTCAAGGACTTGATCGAGCATTGTGGCAATCAGGACTCGTTGGGGGTAACGCCTTCCGATTTTCCCTTGGCAACACTGACCCAGGCGTCCCTGGACGCATTGCCGGTTGCCACGGCGCAGATCGAGGACATCTATGGCTTGTCGCCGATGCAGCACGGGATGTTGTTTCACAGCCTCTATCAGCATGAGGCAGGTGATTACGTCAATCAGATGCGGGTCGATGTGACGGGTCTGGATGTCGAGCGCTTCAGGCATGCCTGGCAAAGGGTGCTGGAGGAACATGAAGTCTTGCGCACCGGTTTTGTCTGGCAGGGCGATCTTGAAGCGCCTGTCCAGGTGGTGCACCGCTCGGTGAGCCTGCCAGTGAGGCTTTATGACTGCAGCGATCATCCGTCGCTGGATGAGGAGTTGCAGCAGCTGGCCATGGATGAACGCCGTCAGGGGTTTGACCTCGTCGCAGCACCGCTCTTGCGCCTGGTACTGGTGCGCAAGACAGTCGACTGTCATCACCTGATTTACACCCATCACCACCTTCTGATGGACGGCTGGAGTGGGGCCCGGGTGCTGGGAGAGGTGTTGCAGCGGTATGCCGGGCACGCCCCTGCGGGTAAGAGCGGACACTACCGTGATTACATTGCCTGGTTGCAGCGCCAGGATTCATCGACCCGTGAAGTGTTCTGGAAAAAGCAGCTGGCGCGGCTGGAAGGCGCGACCAGGCTCGCCTCGGCCACCGGCCTCGCCAGGTCTGGCATGTCGGGGCAGGCGGAACACAGTCGACGCCTGGAGCCCTTGCAGACCGAACGCCTCAAGCGCTTTGCCCAATCGATCAACGTCACGGTCAACACGCTTGTGCAAGGGGCCTGGGCGCTGCTCTTGCAGCGTTATACCGGGCAGCAGACGGTGGTGTTCGGGGCCACCGTATCAGGACGCCCTGCCCAGTTGCCCGGGATCGAGGAGCAGGTGGGGCTGTTTATCAATACGCTGCCGGTCATTGCCATGCCCAGCCCTGAACTCAGGGCCGATCAGTGGCTACAAGCCTTGCAGGCGCATAACCTGGAGCTGCGCGAGCATGAGCATACCCCCTTGTCCGAGATCCAGCGCTGGGCTGGCCTGGGGGGCGAGGGGTTGTTCGACAGCCTGATCGTGTTTGAAAACTATCCGGTTTCCGAGGCGCTCCAGAAGGGTGCCCCCCCAGGCCTGGTATTCGGTCAGGTTTATAACCATGAACAGACCAACTATGCGCTGACGATAGCGGTGACGCTGGACGAAGCCCTCTCGTTTGCCTTCAGTTATGCGCAGGATGTCTTCGACAAGGCCACGGTCGTGCAAGTGAGCGAGCACGTCCTGACGGTGCTGATGCAGCTTTGCGAGGCCCCGCAACGCGCGCTCGGAAACCTGGGCGTGCTCGATGCCGCGCCCCGGCAGCCTCGGCTGCCCCAGCCCATGGCGCCGGATGCACCCGGCCTCGAGCCGTTGAACCTGGTGCAGTTGTTCGAACTGCAGGCGGCCCGCCAGCCCGAGGCCATTGCACTTGTGCAAGGCGATGAGCGCCTGAGCTACGCAGCCTTGAACCGCCGGGCCAATGCCCTGGCGCACCGCCTGATCGAGCAAGGTGTGCGGCCTGAGGCCCGAGTGGGCATCGTTGCCCGGCGTGGCCTGGACATGGTCGTCGGCCTGCTGGCGATTCTCAAGGCCGGGGCAGGCTATGTTCCCCTGGACCCTGAATACCCCGCACAGCGTTTGCACTACATGATCCAGGATAGCCAGCTTGGGCTGATTCTGGTCGAGCCGGCCTTGCAGGCGCGCCTGCCAGACTTGCCAGGCACCACGATCATGAGGCTGGACCCGGCAGCGTTGGCCGAGGATTGGCGTGGCAACCCGTGCCTGGCCCTGGCACCGGCCAGCCTGGCCTATGTGATCTATACCTCCGGCTCCACAGGCCGCCCCAAAGGCGTCGAGGTGGCTCATGAGGCGATCGCGATGCATTGCCTGGCGGCAGCGGACATCTACCGGGTAGAGGCGCGCGATTGCTACCTCAATTGCGCCTCTATCAGTTTCGATGCGGCCGTCGAACAGCTTTTCGTGCCGCTGGTCAGGGGCGCCCGGGTGTTGCTGGCGGACATCGCCGAATGGGACTGGCCGAGATTCAGGTCCGAAATCGAGCGCCACGCGGTCAGTGTCATCGACATCCCGCCGGCCTACCTGGCGCATATCAACGTAGCCGCGCAGCCGCACGAAGCGGTGGCTGTGCGCGTTGCAATCCTGGGCGGCGAAGCCTGGCGCCTGGACCTGCTGGATGCTCGTTGCGCCATCCAGGCCCGGCAGTGGTTCAACGCCTACGGGCCTACCGAAGGGGTTGTCAGCCCTTTGATCGGTTGTGTCGAGCGTCCATTGGAGCCATCCGCCTCGCAGGCGCCGCTGGGTCAGCCGGTCGGCCGGCGTCAGGTCTACGCGCTCGATTGCCAGGCAGGGCTTGCCGTTGCCCATGCGTGTGCAGAGATCGTCCTGGCAGGGGCGGGGCTTGCGCGCGGTTACCTGGGACAACCGGCCCTGACGGCACAACGGTTCGTCCCTGATCCCTTCGGTGGTGCCGGCGAGCGTGTCTACAGAACCGGTGATGCCGCGCGCGTGTTGCCCGATGGCAGGCTTGATTTCATCGGGCGCATTGACCAGCAGGTCAGCATTCGCGGCCGGCGGATCGAGCCTGGAGAAATCGAGCGCAGGTTATTGGAAGACCCATCGGTGCGCGAAGCGGCGGTGCTGGTGGTGGGTGAGGCCGGCGAGGCCAAGCTGGTGGCTTACCTGGTGCCTGACCAGACGGGACAAGGTAACGACCAGGAGCAGGCCTGGATCGAATCGCATGCCAGTCGCCTGCAAGCCTGCCTGCCGGCCTATATGCGCCCGGCGCGCTACGTGGTCCTTGAGCGGCTTGCCACATTGCCCAGCGGCAAGCTTGATCTTTCTGCATTGCGAGGGTTGCAGGGGGCCACAGCGGCAAAGGGCTGCCAGGTCCCGGTGCAGGAAGCCGATCGGCGCATGGCGGCGCTCTGGGCCGAGGTGCTCGATGTCGCGCACGTGGGGCTGGATGACAATTTCTTCGAACTGGGTGGCCACTCGCTGTCGGCGATGACACTTCTGGCCCGGGTACGCCAGGCTTTGGGCGTCGAGGTGCCCCTGCGCACGTTGTTCGAGCGGCCTGTGCTGGCCGATTTTGTGAAAGCCCTGGACAGGATGGATTCGCCAGCCGGCCCGGCGATCCAGCCCGTCGAACGCCACACATCACTCGCGGTGTCCTACGCCCAGCAAAGACAATGGTTCCTCTGGGAGCTGGCACCTGACAGCTGTGCCTACAACGTTTCGTCCGTCATGCGCTTGAACGGCGCGCTTGATGTTCTGGCGCTGCAAAGGAGCTTCGCCGACCTGGTCATGCGCCATGAAACCCTGCGCACAGTGTTTGAGCGTGAAAACGGCCAGGTGGTCCAGAAAATCCTGTCCTTCCCCACCTTCACGATGTCCCGACAAGACCGCCTGGGCGTTTTCGATGAGACGGTACAGGCGCTCATCGATAGCGAGTTGAGCCAAGGGTTCGACCTGCGCTCTGGCCCCTTGCTACGGGTGATGCTTGTCCGGCTGTCGGTACAGGAGCATGTACTGGTCATTGTCCAGCACCACATTACCTGCGATGGCGTTTCGATGCAGATCATGATCGATGATCTGGTGCAGCTGTATGCTGGCCATTGCCAAGGCCTGCCGGTATCGCTGGCGCCTTTGCCGATCCAGTATGCGGACTATGCCGCCTGGCAACGCAACCGGATGGACGCGGGTGAGCGCCAGCGCCAGCTGGACTACTGGCTGGCGCGGCTGGGTGGCGAGCAACCCATGCTGCTGCTGCCCTGGGACAAACCCCGTGGGCTGGTGTTCAGTCACCGTGGTGCACGCCTTGGTCTCGATGTATCGACTGAACTGAGCCTGCAATTGATGCAGCTGGCACGCCGCCAGGGCGTCACAGTGTTCATGCTGCTGCTGGCCTCGTTCCAGGTCCTGTTGCACCGTTACAGCGGGCAGTCGGATATCCGTGTAGGCGTGCCTGTCACGCATCGCAATCGGGCCGAAACAGAGCGGTTGATCGGCTTTTTCGTCAATACCCAGGTGCTCAGGAGCGAGGTGGACAGCCTGGCACCGTTCAACGCGTTCCTGCAGCACGTCAGGCACGATGCCCTGCAGGCCCAGGCCTATCAGGACTTGCCGTTCGAGCAGTTGGTTGAAGCACTGCAGCCTGAGCGCAGCCTGGGCCACAACCCGCTTTTCCAGGTCATGTTCAATCATCAGGTGGCTGCCGGTAAGGGCATCGCGCAGGGGGCGATGCCCGGTGTCACGATCGAGCCACTGGCTATCACGTCCACGACCACGCAGTTCGACCTGACGCTCGACGTCTTCGAGTCGTCCACCGGACTGTCAGCAAGCTTGATCTACGCACAGGACCTGTTCGAGCCGGCGACCGTCGCGCGCATGGGTGAGCACTGGGTCAACCTGCTGCAGGCCATCGTCGCCGACCCCGCTCAGCGCATTGCCGACCTGCCGCTGCTGAGCCGCCAGGAGCGCGAGCGTACCCTGCAGGCCTGGAACGCCACGGCGGTGGACTACCCGCGCACGGTCTGCCTGCACCAGCTGATCGAAGCGCAGGTGCGGCGAGCCCCGCAGGCGGTGGCCTTGACCTTCGAGGGCCGGCACCTGAGCTACGGCGAATTGAACGCCCGGGCCAACCGGCTGGCGCACCGTCTGATCGAGGCCGGTGTCGGGCCTGAGGTGCCGGTCGGCATCGCGATGCCGCGCAGCCTGGACATGGTGGTCGGGATGCTGGCGATCCTCAAGGCCGGCGGTGCCTACGTGCCGCTGGACCCGGAGTACCCACCAGAGCGCCTGGGCTACATGATCCAGGACAGCGGCATGCAATTGTTGCTGGGAACACGGGCGGTGCTGGAGCACCTGCCGTCGCTGGCCGGTGTCGAGGTGCTGGCGCTTGACGCGGAGGCCGGTTGGCTGGCCGGCTACAGCGAAGCGGACCCCGCGGTGGACATGAGTGCGTCCAGCCTGGCCTATGTGATCTACACCTCCGGTTCCACCGGCCGGCCCAAGGGGGTCGGCAACCAGCACCAGGGGCTGGTCAACCGATTGCTCTGGATGCAGTCGGCCTATGGGCTGGACGCCAGTGATGCGGTGATGCAGAAAACCCCTTTCAGCTTCGATGTCTCGGTGTGGGAGTTTTTCTGGCCGCTGATGACCGGCAGTCGCCTGGTCATTGCCGCCCCGGGTGCTCACCGCGAACCGCGCGCGCTGGTGGACCTGATCGAGTCGCAAGGGGTGACCACGCTGCACTTCGTGCCCTCGATGCTGCAAGCGTTTTTGCAGGGCGAGGGGCTTGAGCGGTGTCGCAGCCTCAGGCGCATCGTGTGCAGCGGGGAAGCCCTGCCGGTGCAGGCGCAGCGCCAGGTGTTTGCGCGCCTGCCCTGGGTGGGGCTGTACAACCTGTATGGCCCGACCGAGGCGGCCATTGACGTGACGCACTGGCAGTGCGTGGAGGAGGGTCGCGATGCGGTGCCGATCGGCAGGCCGATCGACAACATGGGTTGCCAGTTGCTGGATGCGGGGCTGGAGCCGGTGGTGACGGGTGTGCAGGCCGAGCTGTATTTACAGGGTGTGGGCCTGGCGCGCGGCTATGCCGGACGTGCCGGGTTGACGGCCGAGCGCTTCGTGCCCAATCCGTATGTGAGTGGCGAGCGGATGTACCGCACCGGCGACCTGGCGAGCCAGCGCCAGGATGGCGTGATCGAGTATGGCGGCCGGCTTGATCACCAGGTGAAGCTGCGCGGCTTGCGCATCGAACCGGGCGAGATCGAGGCCCGCTTGCTGGAGTGCCCCGGTGTGCGTGAGGCGGTGGTACTGGTGCATGAGCACAAAACACTCATCGGCTATGTGACCTGCGCTGACCAGGCGCCGGGCTGGCGCGCAAGGCTGGATGACGCCTTGGGCACGCTCTTGCCCGGTTATATGGTCCCCAATCGCTGGATCGCCGTGCAGGCGATGCCGCTAACGAGCAATGGCAAGCTGGATCGCAAGGCGTTGCTGGCCTTGGCGGCAGATTCATCAACCGGCTATCAGGCGCCGCAAGGCGAACTTGAGGGTCGCATTGCATCGATCTGGGCCGAGGTGCTGGGCGTGGAGCAGGTCGGGTCCAATGACAATTTCTTTGAACTGGGTGGCGACTCGATCAGCTCGATACTCGTGGTCAACCGGGCCCGCCAGGCAGGGGTTTACTTTACGCCCAAGGCGCTCTTCCAGCGCCAGACGGTAAGCCAGTTGGCACGCGTGGCGCAGACCGTGCAACCTGGGGTGGTCGAGCAAGACGAAGTGCAGGGGCGTACCTCGCTCTTGCCCTTTCAGCGCTGGTTCCTGCAGGCCGGCATCGCCGATAACCACCACTGGAACCAGTCTGTCCTGCTGCAGCCGATGGACAGTGTTCATATCGGTGCACTGGAACAGGCCTTGCGTGCCCTGGTCACCCATCATGATGCGCTGCGACTGTCGTTTGTGTCTGAAGAGGGTCTTTATGCGGACCACCATTCGCTGGCCGAACAGAACCAGGCCTGGCAGGAACACCCTGTGCTTTGGCAGGCCACGGTAAAGCCCGGCCAAGCGTTTACCCGATTGGTCGAGCAGGTCCAGCGCAGCCTGGACCTGCGCAAGGGGCCGCTGATGCGTGCGGCCCTGATTGACCTGCAAGGTGAGGGGCAGCGCTTGTTGCTGGTCATTCACCACCTGGTGGTCGACGGCCTGTCATGGCGGATCCTGCTGGAAGATATCCACACCGCTTACGAGCAGGCCAAGGCTGGACGGCCAGTCGCATTGCCAGCCAAGACCCGTTCCTTGAAAGCCTGTGCGCAACACCTCAGTGACCAGGCAACCCAGCCGGCCCTGCAGGCTCAGGTACCCTTCTGGGAGGCATTGCTGGCCGATCAGCCGGTGGCGTTGCCGGCATCAGGCCCCCAGGGACCTGGCCTGAACAGTGAGGCGATCAGTGCCGTGACGCGCCTGAGTCGTGACGCTACTCATCAACTCTTGCAGCAGGCTCCGGCGGCCTACCGCACTCGGATCAACGATCTGTTGCTGACAGCACTGGCGCGCGTGCTCACCCGGTGGACCGGGCACAGCAGTGCCTTGGTGCAGCTTGAGGGCCATGGTCGTGAAGACCTGTTCGATGAGTTGGAACTGACGCGTACCGTCGGCTGGTTCACCAGCCTGTTCCCCGTCAGGCTGACGCCTGATACAGAGATGGGACGCTCGATCAAGACGATCAAGGAGCAGTTGCGCGCAGTGCCGGACAACGGCATGGGCTTTGGCGTGCTGCGTCATCTGGGCAATGAAGACGCACAGCGCCGGTTGAGTGCATTGCCGGTGCCGCGCATCACCTTCAATTACCTGGGGCAGCTGGACCCATTGAACGATCGCCAGGGCGCCTTTATCCCGGCCGCCGAACATGCCGGCAGCGAGCAGAGCCCCGACGCCGAGTTGCCCAATTGGCTGTGTATCAATGGCCAGGTCTATAACGGTCAGTTGAGCCTGAGCTGGACTTTCAGCCCTCGGGTCTTCGACGAGGCGGTGATTGGCCGGTTGGCCGATGACTATGCCAGTCAGCTGCAAGCGCTGATCGAGCATTGTTGCCAGGCCCGGCACGGTGGTGTGACACCCTCGGATTTCCCGCTGGCCCACCTGGATCAGGAGCAGCTTGATCGACTGCCTGTTGCTGCGTCGTTGATCGAAGACATTTATCCATTGTCACCCATGCAAGAGGGCATGCTGTTTCATACCCTGTATGAGCAGGATGAAGCTTCATACCTGAATCAGACACGGGTGCGGATCAGCGGCCTGGACGTCGAGCGCTTCCGTGGCGCGTGGCAGTCGGTGCTGGCGGCGCACGAGAGTCTGCGTAGCAGTTTTGTCTGGGACGGCGCCTTCGAGCAGCCTGTCCAGATCGTTCATCGATCCGTAGTGCTGCCATTCAGTTGCCTGGACTGGCGTGATGACCCACACCGCGAACAGGCCTTGCAAGCGCTGCTGCTCCAGGATCGCCAGCACGGTTTTGACCTGGCCCAGGCCCCGCTGTTGCGCCTGACGCTGGTACAGCATGCCGACGACGAGCATGAACTGGTCTACACCTACCACCATATCCTCATGGATGGCTGGAGCGCTTCGCAATTGCTTGGCGAAGTCCTGCAACATTACGCCGGGCAACCCGTGCCAACACCGGCAGGCCGCTACCGTGACCACATCAGCTGGCTTCAGCGTCAGGACAAGGCCGTCAGCGAAGCGTTCTGGAGGGCGCAACTGAAGGATCTCCAGCAGCCCACGCGGCTGACCCAGGCCATCAAGCCGACCGCCATTGAGGCCGGCGGCCATCGCAACCATGTGCACGTGCTGGATCAAGCCCGTACCGAGCACCTGAAAGCATTTGCGCGAGCCCGCAAGGTGACGGTCAACACTCTGGTCCAGGCCGCATGGCTGATCCTGTTGCAGCGTTATACCGGCCAGGAAACCGTGGCATTCGGGGCGACGGTGTCAGGGCGGCCAGCCGGCATCGAGGGGGTCGAACAGCAGATAGGGTTATTCATCAACACCCTGGCCGTGATTGCCAGGCCCCAGCCTCACATGAGTGTGGGCGAGTGGATGCAGGCCGTGCAGGACCAGAACCTGGCCCTGCGCGAACAGGAACATACACCGCTTTATGACGTGCAGCGTTGGGCCGGGCTGGGTGGGGATGCATTGTTTGACACCCTGCTGGTGTTCGAAAACTTTCCGGTTTCCACGGTTCTGCAACGCGGTGCACCTGAAGGCCTGGCGTTCAGCGGGGTCGACACGTGCGAACGAACCAACTACCCGCTCACGCTCGCGTTGACGCTTGAAACGTGCCTGTCGTTTACCTATGGCTATGCCTGCGAGGCTTTCGACGCCACGACGATCGGCCAGCTCAGTGAGCACATGATCAGGTTGCTGGAGAACATGGCCGGTGATGCACAGGCCACCCTGGGCACATTGAGCCTGCTTGATGCCAGTCAGCAGCAGTCGCTGGTGGACAACTGGAACCGACCAGCCTCCACCTACCCGACCAGCCACACGCTGGTCGAGTTGATCGAGGCCCGCGTGCGGCATGACCCGGATGCCGTGGCATTGCTGTTCGAACACCAATCGTTGAGCTATGGCGCCTTGAACGCACGCGCCAATGCCCTGGCACACCGACTGATCGATCAGGGTGTCGGCCCTGAGGTGCGGGTCGCAATCGCTGCTCGCCGGGGCCTGGAGATGATGGTGGGGTTGCTGGCCATTCTCAAGGCCGGGGGGGCCTATGTGCCGCTGGATCCGCACTACCCCTCTGATCGCCTGGCCCACATGATTCACGACAGCGGTGTCACCCTGCTGGTGACAGAGGGCGTGTTGCTGGACCGGCTGCCACGCTCATCGAACGTGCGTGTCTTGTTGCTGGAGCAGGAGCAGGAAAAAGCCTGCCACGATGATCCGCACGTGACGCTTTCGCCGGGCAACCTGGCGTATGTGATCTACACCTCCGGATCCACCGGATTACCCAAGGGTGTGGCCGTGGAGCACGGCGCCATTGCCATGCATTGCCTGGCAACCGGTGATTGGTACGAAATGAGTGCGGCCGACCGTGAGTTGCATTTCCTGTCGTTTGCATTTGACGGCGGGCATGAGCGCTGGCTGACCACGCTTATTACCGGCGGCAGTCTGTTGTTGCGCGGGGATGACCTGTGGACACCCCAGCGCACCTATGAAGAGATTCGTCGCCACGGTGTGACCATGGCCGGATTTGCGCCGCTGTACCTGCAGCAACTGGCCGAGTATGCCGAGCAGGTCGGCAATCCGCCTGCGGTGAGGCTGTACAGCTATGGCGGTGATGCCATGCCCAAGGCCGGTTTTGCAAAAATCCAGGCAGCCCTCAGGTCGCCCTTGATGATCAACGGTTATGGCCCCACCGAAGCGGTGGTCACGCCTCTGGTCTGGAAGACCGGACCTGCCGACAGCTGTCCGGGCGCCTATGCACCGATTGGTCGTTGTGTCGGTGCGCGCCAGGCCTATGTCCTGGCCGAAGACCTTAGCCTTAACCCCCAGGGTATTGCCGGCGAGCTGTTCATCGGGGGGGCGGGCCTGGCGCGCGGTTACCTCAATCGAGCGGCCTTGACCGCCGAGCGTTTCGTACCTGATCCCTATAGCGACGGCGGACGGCTTTACCGTACGGCTGACCTTGTGCGCAAGGACGCCGCTGCTATGGAGTACCTTGGCCGCCTGGACAGCCAGGTGAAGATCCGCGGCTTCCGGATCGAGTTGGGCGAGGTCCTGGCCTGCCTCATGGAGCAGGACGGTGTGCAGGATGCCGTCGTGATCGCGCGCGAAATCGAGGCCCTGGGCAAGCAGCTGGTGGCGTATGTAGTACCGGCTGCCCGGCAGGAGCCGGTTTTACTGTGCGCGGCCTTGAAAGCCGCCCTGCGCCTGAAGCTGCCTGCCCATATGGTGCCCAGCCACTGGGTGTGCCTGGAGCAATGGCCGCTGACGCCGGGTGGCAAGCTGGATCGCAATGCCTTGCCGGCACCCGATCGGACCTTGCTGCGCAAGCAGGACGACGAGCCCCTGAGCGCGCTTGAGCAACAGATCGCCGGGGTCTGGGCGCAGACATTGAAGCTGGAGTCCATCGGCGTGCACGATAACTTTTTCGAGCTGGGCGGCCATTCGTTGTTGGCCACTCAAGTCACCGCACGCTTGCAACTGGAGCTGGGCGGGCAGATTGCGATCGCTTCGTTGTTCCAGGCGGCCACACTGAAAGAGTACGCCGCCATCGTGCAGCAAGGCATGTACCACAACGATGAGGAGGCTGACTCCCTCAGCGACATCCTCACTCAGCTGGAGGAGGCGTAAGCCATGAGTATTGAGACAAACAAGGATCTGGTCCGGCGCTTCATCCAGTTGCCCCAGGATAAACGCAGCCTGTTTCTGAAGGCGCTGGCCGCCCGGGGCACCAGCCTGGCCCAGTTGCCCATTCCGCAAACCAGGGAGGCGTATGCACAGCTTCCACTGTCGTATGCCCAGGAGCGCCAATGGTTTCTCTGGGCATTGGAACCGGGCAGTTGCGCGTACCATATTCCTGTGGTCCTGAAGCTTCAGGGAACACTCGACGCCCAGGCATTGCAACGCACGCTCGATGCATTGGCGCGTCGCCATGACGTACTGCGAACCTCGTTTGTGCAGGTCCATGATCGCCCGGTGCAGAAGGTGCATGCGCCCGAGCAGTGGCCGCTCACAGTCCAGCACCTGGACAATGCGTCAGGCGGCGACCTGCAAGGCCTGATCAGCGCATTCATCGAAACGCCGTTTGACCTGGCGTGTGACCCTTTGCTGCGCATGGCGGTGGTGCGCGTGTCCATGTCCGAGCACATTCTGGTCCTGGTTCAGCACCACATCATTTGTGATGGCGTGTCGATGCAGATCATGGTCGATGAACTGATGCAGCTGTATGCCGGCTACACCCAGGGCCGGGAGGCCTCGCTGGCTGCGCTGCCGATCCAGTATGCGGACTATGCCATCTGGCAGCGTAGCTGGATGGAGGCTGGTGAAAAGCAGCGCCTGCTCGATTACTGGCTCGACAAGCTGGGCACACACCCGTTGGCTTTGGCACTCCCCTATGACCATGCACGCCCCGCCACGCCTGGGCTGCGAGGGCAATCATTGTCGCTCGATATTGCGCCGGCACTTGGCCAGGCATTGATGACACTGGCACGTGCCCAGAGGGTGACGCCGTTCATGCTGTTGCTGGCTTCGTTCCAGGTGCTGCTGCATCGCTACAGTGGGCAGTCGTCCATTCGCGTGGGCGTGCCGGTCGCGAACCGTAACCGGGTCGAGACCGAGCGGCTGCTGGGTTTTTTCGTCAACACCCAAGTCCTTCAGGCTGACGTAGACGGTTTGATGCCATTCGAGGCGTTTGTGCATCAGGTCAGTCAGGATGTCTTGCAGGCGCAAGCGCACCAGGACCTGCCCTACGAACAGTTGGTGGAGGCATTGCAGCCCACGCGCAGTCTTGGTCAGGGGGCGCTTTTTCAAGCCATGTTCAACCACCAGTCGACAATGACGGCCGCGCCTGGCCATGTTCTGCCCAAGGCGCTGCAGGTCAGTGTCCTGCCCTGGCAAGTGTCCACAACCCAGTTTGACTTGAGCCTGGACACCAGCGAGCACGCCGGCGGCATTACAGCCTCACTGACTTACGCACAGGACCTGTTCGAACCGGCGACCGTCGCGCGCATGGGTGAGCACTGGGTCAACCTGTTGCAGGCCATCGTCGCCGATCCCGCCCAGCGCATTGCCGACCTGCCGCTGCTGAGCCGCCAGGAGCGCGAGCGTACCGTGCAGGCCTGGAACGCCACGGCGGTGGACTACCCGCGCACGGTCTGCCTGCACCAGCTGATCGAAGCGCAGGTGCGGCGAGCCCCGCAGGCGGTGGCCTTGACCTTCGAGGGCCGGCACCTGAGCTACGGCGAATTGAACGCCCGGGCCAACCGGCTGGCGCACCGTCTGATCGAGGCCGGTGTCGGGCCTGAGGTGCCGGTCGGCATCGCGATGCCGCGCAGCCTGGACATGGTGGTC
>NZ_UUIS01000056.1 GCF_900589395.1 Pseudomonas viridiflava | reverse complement strand
GCACGCAACCCGAAGGGCCGGGCCTGTTTTGCCGCGATACTGCGTTACTCGCCACTCATTTGGAATGACCAGACTTCGCGGCGCCTGCCTTGCCTCGCGGCAAAACGGGCGCCGGCGCGGCCGTGATGAAACGGCAACAGACCCTGGGGTGAGCGCGACTGTTTATTCAGGGTGTGTTGATCATTAAGAGGGGAGCCGGTTGCGCGGGTAGGGCTTGGCAGGCGGTGGACGCTCTCTCAACGCTGTGGATACTCCGCCACCACCACCCGCGCGCCTGCACCCTCGACGCCGATCACCTGATAAGCGTCCTGGCGCTCGCCATGCTCCATGCCCGGCGAGCCGACCGGCATGCCCGGCACGGCGATGCCGATCAGTTCCGGGCGTTTGTTCAGGTCGAGGATCGGCTGCACCGGCACATGGCCTTCGACGAATTTTCCGTTGATCACGCCGGTGTGGCACGAGCCCATGCCGGCCGGCACGCCCAGGCGCTGCTTGACCGCCGCCATGTCGGTCTCGACATGGTCATTGACGGTAAAGCCGTTGTGCTCCAGGTAGCTGATCCATTTGCTGTAGCAGCCACAGTTGGCGTCGCGGTGCACATCGATGACCGGCGCGGCCAGGGTCTGGGTCATCCAGCCGGTGGCCAGCACCAGCAGCACAGGGCGCAGGGCCTTATTGAGGTTCGAGGATCGCATAGGTTTTGCTCGTTCGTTGGTTGAGGGACAGGCGGGCGCCGTCGTGGGGGAAGATCAGGCGGAAAGTGGTCAGGCCATCGGGTTCGCTGTCGACCTCGACCTGACCGTCATGCACGGCCATGATCGAGCGCACGATGGCCAGGCCCAGGCCGGTGCCGCCTTCGTGCCGGGCGCGGCTGGTGTGGACGCGGTAGAACCGGTCGAACAGCCGTGGCAGGTGTTCCAGGGCGATGCCAGGCCCCGGATTGCTCAGCGCCAGTACCGCCTGTTCGGCCTGTTGCGTCAGGTCCAGGGTCACGCGGCTGCCGGGCGGTGCGTGACGAATGGCGTTGGACAGCAGATTGGAAATGGCCCGCTGGATCATCAGCCGGTCGCCGCGGGTGCAGGCATTGCCGTTCACGTACAGGGCAATGGTCTTGTCTTCGGCCTGCAGGTCGAACAGCTCGACCACCTTGTCGGCCTCTTCGCGCAAGTTGACCGGCTCGCTGGCCAGCGGTGTCGAGGGCTGGCTGACGCTGGCCAGAAACAGCATCTGCGCGACCATGCGCGACAGCCGTTCCAGTTCCTCGGTGCACGACTCCAGCGCCTGTTTGTACTCGCCGGCCGGGCGTTCTCTGGACAGTGTCACCTGGGCCTTGCCCATCAGGTTGTTCATCGGCGAACGCAGCTCGTGGGCCAGGTCGTCACTGAACTGCGCCAGTTGGCGGACATCATCGTCCAGGCGTTGCAGCATGATGTTGATGGCCTGGGCCAGCTGTTGCAGCTCATCGGGCAGGCCGCTGACCACCATGCGCTGCGACAGGTCGCGCGCCGAGACTTTGCCAGCCACCTTGCCAAAGGCCTTGAGCGGGCGCAGGGCCCGCTGCACCGCCCACCACGCGCCGCCGCCAACCAGCAGCAGGATCAACGGCACGGCCAGCAACGAGGACTGCACATACGCCAGCAACAGCGTGGTGTCTTCCTGCCGGTCCATGGCCAGCACCGCCAGCACCTGCTGGCCGCTGGGCAACGCGATCAATGTGGAGGTCACCAGCAACTCATGGCCATTGGCGGCATTGATACGCTCGAATTCCCGTTCCTGACCCGTAAGGCCAAGGGCCGGCAGCGGTGTGTGTTCGTTCTGCCCGATGACCAGCAGGCGCGTGCGCGCAGGGCTGGCGTCGAGCAGGGTCAGGGTGAAATTGTCATGACCGACGATCTGGTCGCGCAGGCTGTGCGAATTGAACTGGCTGTCGGTGACCGACCAGGTGCTTTCGCTCAGGCTGTGGCGCACCTGCCTGAGCTTGTCGCTCAGCGCGTTCTCGGCGCGCTGGTCGAGCTGGCGCGAGATGGTCACGCACGACAGGGTGGTCATGCCCAGCACCAGCAACGCACACAAGGCACTGACCGTCAGGCCCAGGCGTGTAGAGAGACGCATGGTGGCCAGGCGCGACCGTGGCGAGGTGTTCATGGGCGTGCTTCCAGCACATAGCCGACGCCGCGCAGGGTATGGATCAGCTTGCACTCGAACGGATCGTCGATCTTGGCGCGCAGGCGGCGGATTGAGACTTCGACCACGTTGGTGTCGCAGTCGAAGTTCATGTCCCACACCTGGGAAATGATGCGCGTGCGCGACAGCACCTCGCCGCTGTGGCGCATCAGCAGGTGCAGCAGGGCAAATTCCTTGGTGGTCAGGTCGATGCGCTTGCCGGCGCGAAAGGCCCGGTGCCGGCCGTGGTCCAGCTCCAGGTCGGCGATGCTCAGCACTTCGGGCGTGCCCGGTTGTTCGCTGCGCCGCAGCAATGTGCGCACCCGGGCCAGCAGCTCGGGAAACTCGAACGGCTTGACCAGGTAATCGTCGGCGCCCATGTCCAGGCCCTTGACCCGCTCTTCGAGCCGCCCGCGTGCGGTGACCATCATCACCCGGGTCGGGCGCGCCTTGCGCAGCGCCGCCAGCACCTCCCAGCCCTCCATCAGCGGCAGGTTCACATCCAGGATGACCAGTTCGTAATCCTGTGTGCAGGCCATGTGCAGGCCATCGATGCCGGTGCTGGCGATGTCTACGACATAGCCGCTTTCGGTCAGGCCCTGATGCATGTATTCGGCCGTCTTGGGCTCGTCGTCGACAACAAGAATGCGCATAGAAAGATCCAGGTTCAGGGAGTATCGCCGCGGCAAGCGTCTCAGGCGCTGTGCCGGGCGCGATTGTGAAGTCTGGAGTGGCTATAAGGTCAAGCGCTGGACGGGATCTTTATCGGGTACTCACCAGAGTTTGAAGGTGTAGTCCACGTTTACGCGGGTTTCATTGTCGTTACGAAACGTTGCAGCGCCGCTCAAGTCGCTGCGATAGAACGCATGACGCACCCGAAATGCCAGCCCCTTGGCAACACCGGCTTGCACCACGTACGACAGCTCAAGGTCCTTGGACGATTCCGCCAGGCTGTTGCCGCCCAGCCTGGGCAGGTCGATATGATGCCCGCGCAGATAGCGCAGCATGCCCTTGAGGCCGGGCGCGCCAACGGCTGCAAAATCGTAGTCGTAGCGTGCCACCCAGGTGCGTTCTCCGGGGTTGACGAAATCGGCGCTCAGCGTGCCGTCGCTGAGCACCGCCGGTTCGCCACCGCCCAGGTACGGCATGGCCGTGTCACCGCTCAGGTGCATGTAGCCCAGCCCCAGCGTCTGCGCACCCAGTTGATAGCTGAGCATGAGCCCGGCATTGAGGTTATCGACAGGGCCCGCCTCGGCCCGACCGTTCTCGCGGCTGTCGAACAGGCGTAGGTCGGTCTTCAGACGGCCCGCCCCCAAGGGCCAGGTGTGCAACGCCCCGACGAAATCCTGGGTGTAGATGTCCTGCAGGCGGGCATGGTAGTAGCGCAGGGTCAGGGCATCGGTGGCTCGGTAGTCACCGCCAATGAAGTCGAACCGCTCAGACAACGCACCGGCCCTGAAACGGCCGTTGGGCGAGGCCACCGACATCGGTTGCTCATCGGTCGAGTCTCGCAGGTTGACCCGGTCCATACGCCCGGCGTGCAGGGTCAGGCGCTCAATGGCATCGCTGGTGACCTGGGCGCCACGAAACGATTGCGGCAACAGCCGTGCCGGGCTGGCCGTGATCACCGGCAGGTTCGGGAACTGGGTGCCGTAGCTGAACCGGGTCTGGTCGAGGCGGGCCTTGAAGGTCGCCCCCAGTTCCGAGTATTCATCCCGAGCCTGGCGGGTCTGCGGGTCGAAGGGCAGCAGCTGGGTGCCGGTGTGCTGCGCCGATGAGTCGAGCCGCAGGCCCAGCAGGCCGGTCAGGTCGAGGCCAAAACCGGCACGGCCTTCGGTAAACCCTGATTGCGCCTTGAAAATGAAACCCTGTGCCCACTCGCGCGCGGCCGGGTAGGGGGCGTCACCCTTGAAGTCGCGGTCCAGGTAGTAATTGCGTGCGCTCACGCTGACGCTGGACTCATCCAGAAAACCTGCCATGGCGCTGCACGACGCGCAGGCGGCAGCCACGCCCAGCCCATACAGGCTGGCGATTTGATAGTGAGAGATCATTGCATGTGCCCTTTTTTATGGGGGTTGTCGGCTGCCGTTTACAGGTTGGTCGCGCTGCGCAGGGGCTGGACCGGTTGGGCCTTGAGCAGGCCGACGATAAGTGCGGCGAGCACAAAGGCCAGGCCGAACAGCCCATACAGGTCGGTCGGTTGCCAGTGCGCATCGATCAGTTGGCCGGCCACCAGCGGTGAAGCAATCGCACCCGCCCGGCCGATGCCGATTCCCCAGCCCAGGCCGGTGACCCGTTGGCCGGTGGCGTAGATCGTCGGGGTCAGGGCGTAGAGGCCGGCGACGCAGCCATTGACGAAAATGCCGATCAGTATCACCAGGACAAAGGTCACAGCCAGGTTATCGGCGAACCTGACGAACCCGGCCACCAGTACGGCGTTGATCAGCAGGTAGGCCATCAACACCCGCGACAGGCGAAAGCGCGCTGCCAACAGGCCGACCAGGGCGGTGCCGAAGATGCCACCCACGTTCAGCAATACGCCGCCAGTGATGCCCTGCTGGTTGGACAACCCGGCCGACACCAGCAGGCGCGGGGTCCAGCTCATGACGAAGTAGAAACCGAACATCACCAGAAAAAAGGCCGCCCAGATCAGCAGCGTCGAGCGCAGCAACGGCGCCGAGAACAACTGGGCAAAGGTGGTGCGAAAGGACGGGCCGGCGCTGTGGTTGACGCTCGGCAGGTGCTCGATGCTGGCCAGCTTCACGGCGCGCAACAGGCGATTGACCCGCGCCAACGCCCCGGCCGGCTGACGTGACAGCAAAAAGGCCAGCGATTCGGGCAACCACAGCCATAGCACTGGCAGGGTCGCCAGCGTGACCAGTCCGCCGTACAGGAACACCGAGCGCCAGCCCAGCGCCGGAATCATCTGCGTGGCGATCAGCCCGCCGACGGTCGCGCCCAGCGCATACGCGGTGCTTTGCAGGCTGATGGCCAGGCCGCGCCAGCGCGTGTTGGCATACTCGCCGGCGATCACATAACTGCTGGCCAGGATGCCGCCGATGCCCAGCCCGGTCAGCAGCCGCCAGGCGCCCAGCACCAGCGGCGAGCCGGCCTGTGACGAGGCGACCATGCCAGCGCCGGCCACGCCCACGCACAGCAGGATCAGCGGGCGACGCCCGAAACGATCGGCCCATGGCGCGATAAACAGCGAGCCGATGGCCATGCCCACCAGGCCGGCGCTGAGCAGATAGCCCAGGCGGGTGCCGGACAGGCTCCACTCGGCCGACACGGAGGCGGCGGTAAACGCCATGACCAGCACGTCGAAGCCATCGAGCATATTGATCAGAAAACAGAGCGCGACCACGCCCCATTGAAACCTGACCATGGGTTTTTCATCCATCTGCAGTCCGATCGATGCGTGCATGGTGTCAGGCTCCGTTCAGGGTGTGCAGGGCGACAGGCAAATGGCGGGCAGCCGAAGCCACCCCACAGCGAATGGGGCAAATGATGAACATGGCGATACCTTTTTGTTGTTGTGGTCAGTGGCGCATGCAGGGCGGCTCGGAATGAGCCTGTTTCAGCGATCTACACCGGGTTCACGAGGCCAGGCGCAACCGTTCGATGATCCGTCGTGCACGGTTGGCGCCGGCGTCGACGTGAATGTCGATCATCGGTCGGGCACCGAAGCGGCACATGTTGCGGTACTGGGCCTCGATGATCTGTTTGTCTTCGTCGAAGGTCAGGATGGTCTGCTCGATGACCTTGGCCTTGACCGCTTCGGCATCGTTTTCAGGATTGGTGGCCATGGTCCAGAAGTAATGGCTGGTGGTGTCGGTCTCGGGTGTGACGCCATGAAAGCCGCGCATGTGAAAGCCGCCGCGCTGCGGGTCATCGAGATCGTCGCTGCCAGCGTCGACCGCGCCGGTCCAGATGCGCAGGTGGCTGACGTGAAACTCGATTTCCTGCCAGCGATCAATCTTGTCCTTGAACGGATAGGCGGCGCTGTAGGTCGGTGGCGGCACCGAGTCCGGCATATGGCGCACCACGCGCACGACTTGGTCGTCGCCTTCGACACGCATGTGCGCATTCATGTGGATGCCGGCATTGCCGCCGATGGTGCGCAGGTGCACATAGCCCAGGTGGCTGAGGTCCATGAGGTTGTCGTGGATCAGTTGATAGGGCGCGTCGTAGTGGTACACGCTGCCGTCGAACAGGTACTTGCCACTGCTGTGCACGTCATAGACCGGGGGTTCGCACAACGGTTCGGGATGCGCGGCGCTGCCAAACCAGATCCAGACGATCTGGTCCTGCTCACGCACCGTATAGGCCGACACCCGCGCCTTGCCGGGGATCTTGTCCTGCCCCGGGATCTCGATGCAGCGGCCGACCTCATCGAACAGCAAACCGTGGTAGCCACAACGCAGGCCGCCGGCTTCAAGCGTGCCGTTGGACAAGGGCAGGGCGCGATGACAGCAGCGGTCTTCCAGCGCCGCGACCTGACCGTCGGCGGTGCGAAACAGCACCACGGGGGTGTTCAGCAAGGTACGGCCCAGCGGTTTGTCCTGCAGCTCCCAGGCCAGGGCCGCGACGTACCATTGGTTCAGGGCAAAGCGTGGCGTGGCCGGTGCGGCGGCGTCATGGGCGAGCGCTTGAGCGGTGGATGAAGTCATGAGGGTCTCCAGGGGCACGGTTATTGTTTTGAGGGTTGATCAAAGGTCCAGCACCAGGCGCGTGGAGCGCGCCCGTGAGCAGCAGGGCAGAAAGCAGTCGTTGGCGGCCTGCTCGGCAGGGGTCAGAAACTGATCCCGATGATCCGGAATGCCCGCCAGTACGCGGGTCATGCAGGTGCCGCAGACGCCTTGCTCGCAAGAGGAGTCGATCATGACGCCGGCTTCATCGAGCACCTCGAACACCGTCCGCTCGGGCGGCACGCACAGCACCCGGCCGCTGCTGGCCAGCTCGATTTCGAACGCGGTATTGGTCGCAGGGTCAGTCGCCGTGGCCGCGAAGAATTCGCGGTGCACCTGCGCTTCGGGCCAGCCGGCTGACCGGGCGGTGTCGAGGATGTGCTGCATGAAGCCGCCCGGCCCGCACACATACAGGTGGCTGCCGGACGTTGGCGTGCCGAGCAGGGCAGGTGCGTCGAGCTTTTGCCCTGCGGCGCCATTGTCGTCGTGCAGGTAGAGATGACGAGCGAAGGCACCCTGTTCGAGCGTCGGTATAAACGCAGCGCGGTCGCGGCTGCGAAAGCAGTAATGCAGCTCGAAGTCGGCGCCGCGGTGATGCAGTTCATGCGCCATCGCCAGCATCGGTGTGATGCCGATGCCACCCCCAAGCAGCACGTGGCGCGTGCCGCTCTGCGCCAGGGCGAACAGATTGCGTGGCGTGCCGATTGTCAACGTCTGGCCGACATGCAGCGTATCGTGCAGGGCGTTCGAGCCGCCGCGCGAGGCCGGATCGCGCAAGACGCCGATCAGATAGCGATGTCGCTCGCGAGGGTCATTGCACAGCGAGTATTGCCGGGTCAGCCCCGGCGCAATGTATACGTCGACGTGCGCACCGGCCTCGAAGGCCGGCAACGGCCCGCCATCGATGGCCCGCAGTTCGAAACTGCAGATGCCCAAGGCTTCGACGGTCTTGCCTGTAACATGGACTTCAAGCATGACGTACCCCTCCATACTCAAATGGCTGTTGAAAAAACAGGGTGAAAAACGCATCGGGTCTGTCAGCGCAGGCTGGCCGGACCGGTCACTTGATGTGTCAGGGCGGGGAGAGGGTGTGGCGGTCGGACGGACTCATGGCAGGCACCTGATCATTATTGTTGTGAGGTTGGGTATGCTGATGAGGCAGATCCTCTATTCAATTGGTTGCGGTGTCAACTAATTTTCGTGTGCTACTGACCCAAGGTATTTTCGCCATGTCCTCCGACGCCCAGCTCGACCTTGCCCGCTATGTGCCAGGCCTGCTTACTTTCCTCACCAACAAGCTCGGCACTGGTGCCTCGCAGTGCTACCGCAAGCATTTCGGCATCGGTGTGGTGGAGTGGCGGATGCTGTCCATGCTGGCGGTCGAGAGCGACATCACCGCCAACCGCATCTGTCAGGTCGTCGGCCTGGACAAGAGCGCAGCCAGTCGCTCGTTACAGACACTGGAAGCTGCCGGGCATATTCGCAGCCAGGTCGACCCCCGGGATGCCCGGCGCTACACCATCAGCCTGACCGACAGTGGCCAGGCGCTGCATGATCGGGTGATCAAGGTGGCGCTGGAGCGCGAGCGGCGTCTGCTCAGCGATTTGTCGCCGCAAGAGGTGGACACCCTGATCGAGCTGCTGGGGCGTTTGCAGCGTCAGGTAGGCCATGTGAATGACTACGATCCGGCGGTGTAACCGCATATAACGAAATTGTAATGTTCAGGCAATCCTGCCGATAACGGCAGTTCCCTACAGTCCCTCGCACTCAATATTCGGCCCGCTCAGGGCCTGGCCAGTGTGTGACGGGGAGCTGTAAACGTGCCTGCAGATCAAGACCTTTTCCTGAAAACCGGCCACCGCGTGCGTCTGGCCCGGTTTGGCATGCTGTGTGTGATGCTCATGTCCGCCGGCTACCTGCACGCCGCCGACCTGACACTGGCGCAGGCCATTGACGGCGCCTTTGCGCGCAATCCCGAGCTGGCTGCCGTGCGCCAGGACCTGGGCATCGCCGACGGCGAGCGCCAGCAGGCCGGGCTGATGCCCAACCCCGAGTTGTCGTGGGAGGTCGAAGACACCCGCCGCGCCACCCGCACCACCACAGTGATGCTCAGCCAGGCGCTGGAGCTGGGCGGCAAGCGCGGGGCGCGGATCGATGTGGCCGAGCGCGGCCAGGACACTGCCCGGCTCGAGCTGGAGCGCCGCACCCATGAGCTGCGCGCGACGGTGACCCAGGCATTTTATGCGGCTGCCCGCGCCCAGACCGCCGTGGAGCTGGCCGAGCAATCGCGCCGTCTGGCCGAGCGTGGCCTGCAGGTCGCTGACGGTCGGGTGCGCGCCGGTCAGGTTTCGCCCATCGAGGCCACCCGTGCCCAGGTGCAACTGGCCGAGACCGAACTGCAACTGCGCAAGGCCCGTACCGCGCTGGCCGACAGCCAGCGGCAACTGGCGCGGGTGACCGGTACGGCTGAACACGAGGGTCAGCGCTTGAGTGGTGCTGACCTCGCCCCGCCCTCGGCGCCGGCGGCTGCCCGCTTGCTGGCCGTGCTCGACCAGGTGCCGGCCATGCGCCTGGCCGAGGCGCAGATCCAGCAGCGCGAGGCCTCGCTGGGCTCCGAGCGCGCCCAGCGCATTCCCAACCTCACCGTCAGCCTTGGCAGCCAGTACAGCCGTGAAGAGCGTGAACGCATCAATGTGGTCGGCCTGTCGGTGCCGCTGCCGCTGTTCGACCGCAACCAGGGCAATGTGCTGGCCGCCTCGCGCCGCGCCGACCAGGCCCGTGACCTGCGCAACGCCGTCGAACTTGATCTGCGCACCCAGACTCGGTCGGCGCTGGATCAGTGGAGCAACGCGGCCCATGAAGTGACGTCCTTTACCGGGGTGATCCTGCCCGCCGCGCAACAGGCCGTGGACACTGCCACACGCGGTTTCGAGGCCGGCAAGTTCGGCTTCATCGATGTGCTGGACGCCCAGCGCACCCTGATCGACGCCCGCAGCCGCTACCTCGACGCGCTGGCCCAGGCCACTGAAGCCCAGGTGGCCATCGAGCGCATCTACGGCGATTTCGGCCGCGTCGCCACTCATCCCTGACCCTCGATTTTCGGCCGTGGAGCCAGCCATTGCTGGCCGGCCATGACCTGGAGCTTCCATGAACAACACACGCAGCCTTGCCCTTGCCGTGGCGCTGGCCGGCCTTGTCGGCCTGGGCAGTCTGAGCCTGAACGCCGAAGAGTCCCATGACGATCATGATCACGACCATCCGCAGCCGGCCGCCGCGGGCGCCCCGGCCACGAAGGCGGCCGCCGCGCCCATGACCCCGGCCAAGGCGCCGGCCACGCCCAAGGACGACGACCATGAGCATGACCAGGCCGGTCATGAAGAGAAGGGCCATGGCGATGAGAAAACCGCCAAGGCCGATGACGGCCATGCTCATGAAGAAGAGGGCCACGCAGAAGAGGGCCACGAAGAAGGCCAGTTGGCATTGTCGGCTGAGCAGATCACCAGCGCCGGCATCGAACTGGCCGTCGCCTCGGCCCGGCCGGTGGGCGTGGCCGTGAGTTTCCCCGGCGAGATCCGCTTCGATGAAGACCGCACCGCGCACCTGGTGCCTCGGGTGGGCGGTGTGGTGGAGCGGGTGCTGGTCGAGCTGGGGCAACCGGTCAGAAAAGGCCAGGTCCTGGCCGTGATCGCCAGCCCGCAGATCGCCGATCAACGCAGCGAGCTGAGCGCCGCCCAGCGCCGGCTGGAAACCGCCCGCAGCACCCTGCAGCGGGAAAAGACCCTGTGGCAGGACAAGATCTCGGCCGAGCAGGATTACCAGTTGGCCCGCCAGGCCTTCGAAGAAGCACAGATCAACGTCACCAATGCCCGGCAGAAGCTGGCGGTGATCGGCGCCGGGCTCAACCCGGCCGGCGGCAACCGTTATGAACTGGTGGCGCCGTTCGACGCCATGATCGTCGAAAAGCACCTCACCCTGGGCGAGGTGGTCAGCGAGGCCAGCAATGCCTTCACCTTGTCGGACCTGAGCAGGGTCTGGGCCACCTTCGGCGTCACTGCCAAGGACCTGGACAAGGTGCAGGTAGGGCGCTCGGTCACGGTGACCGCGCCCGACCTCAATGCCCAGGTCGAAGGGCGCGTGGGCTATGTCGGCAGCCTGCTGGGCGAACAGAGCCGCGCCGCGCCGGTGCGGGTCACCCTGGCTAACCCGCAGGGTGCCTGGCGTCCGGGATTGCTGGTCAATATCGACGTGACCGTGGCCCAGGCGCAGGCTGCCGTCACCGTGCCGCAGGCGGCACTACAGACTGTGGAAAACCGCCCCTCGGTGTTCGTGCGCAACGCCGAGGGCTTTGTATTGCAACCGGTCAGGACCGGTCGCCAGGCCGCAGGCTATGTGGAAATTCTCGAAGGTCTGCAACCGGGTAGCCAGGTCGCGGCCGCCGGCAGTTTCGTTCTCAAGTCCGAGCTGGGCAAAGGCTCGGCCGAGCACTCCCATTGATCCGCTGCCCACGAGTACGCCTGCATGTTTGAACGCCTGATTCAATTCGCCATCGAGCAGCGCATCGTCGTGATGCTCGCGGTCCTGCTCATGGCCGGGCTGGGGATTGCCAGCTACCAGAAACTGCCGATCGATGCGGTGCCGGACATCACCAATGTCCAGGTGCAGATCAACACGGCTGCACCCGGTTTTTCCCCGCTGGAAACCGAACAGCGCATCACCTTTGCCATTGAAACCGCGATGGCCGGGCTGCCCGGCCTGCAGCAGACCCGCTCGCTGTCGCGCTCGGGCCTGTCGCAGGTTACGGTGATCTTCAAGGAAGGCACTGACCTGTTCGCCGCCCGCCAATGGGTCAGCGAACGTTTGCAGAACGCCCGCCAGCAATTGCCGACCGGGGTCGATGCGGTCATGGGCCCGGTGTCCACCGGCCTGGGCGAGATTTTCCTGTGGACGGTCGAGGCGCGTGACGAGGCGCGCAAGCCCGACGGTACGCCTTACACGCCTACCGACCTGCGGGTGATCCAGGACTGGATCATCAAGCCGCAGCTGCGCAACGTGCCCGGCGTGGCCGAGATCAACACCATCGGCGGCTTTGCCCGGCAGTTCCAGATCGCCCCCGACCCACGCAAGCTGGCCGCCTACAAGCTGACCCTCAACGACCTGCTCACCGCTCTTGAGCGCAACAACGCCAACGTCGGCGCCGGCTACATCGAGCGCAGCGGCGAGCAATTGCTGATTCGCGCGCCCGGCCAACTGGGCAGCCTGCAAGACATCGCCAACGTGGTCTTGACCCACGTGCAGGGCACCTCGGTGCGGGTCAGCGACGTGGCCGAGGTCATGATCGGCAAGGAGCTGCGTTCGGGGGCGGCCACTGAAAACGGTCGCGAAGTGGTGCTGGGCACGGTGTTCATGCTGATTGGCGAAAACAGCCGCAGCGTTTCGCAGGCCGTGGCCGCCCGGCTGGCCGAGATCAACCGCACCCTGCCCGAGGGCGTCAGCGCTGTCACGGTCTACGACCGCACCCACCTGGTGGAAAAAGCCATCGCCACGGTGAAGAAAAACCTCATCGAAGGCGCGATCCTGGTCGTCGCCATACTGTTTCTGTTCCTGGGCAATATCCGTGCGGCGCTGATCACCGCGATGGTCATTCCGCTGGCCATGCTCTTTACCTTCACCGGCATGTTCGCCAACCGCGTCAGTGCCAACCTGATGAGCCTGGGCGCGCTGGACTTCGGCATCATCGTCGACGGTGCGGTGGTGATCGTCGAAAACGCCATCCGCCGCCTGGCCCATGCCCAGCACCGGCATGGTCGGCTGCTGACCCGCTCGGAACGCTTCCATGAAGTGTTCGCGGCTGCCCGCGAAGCCCGCCGGCCGCTGATCTTCGGCCAGTTGATCATCATGGTGGTGTACCTGCCGATCTTTGCCCTGACCGGGGTCGAGGGCAAGATGTTCCACCCGATGGCCTTTACCGTGGTCATTGCCCTGCTGGGCGCGATGATCCTGTCGGTGACCTTCGTGCCGGCGGCGATTGCGCTGTTCGTCACCGGCAAGGTCAAGGAAGAAGAGGGCCTGGTGATGCGCAAGGCCCGCCAGGGCTATGCCCCGGTGCTGGACTGGGTGCTGGCGCACCGCAGCATCGCCTTTGCCCTGGCCGTGGTGCTGGTGGTGCTTTCGGGGTTTACCGCCAGCCGCATGGGCAGCGAGTTCATCCCCAGCCTGAGTGAAGGCGACTTCGCCTTGCAGGCCCTGCGCGTGCCGGGCACCAGCCTGAGCCAGTCGGTGGACATGCAGCAGCGTCTTGAAAAGGCGATCATGGCGAAAATGCCCGAGGTCGAGCGCGTGTTTGCCCGCACCGGCACCGCTGAAATTGCCGCTGACCCGATGCCGCCGAACATTTCCGACGCCTATGTGATGCTCAAGCCGCACAGCGAGTGGCCGGACCCGGGCAAGTCCCGCGAGACGCTGATTGCCGAGCTGCAACAGGCGGCGGCCAGCGTGCCGGGCAGCAACTACGAGTTGTCGCAGCCGATCCAGCTGCGTTTCAACGAGCTGATTTCCGGGGTGCGCAGCGACGTGGCGGTCAAGGTCTATGGCGACGACATGGACGTGCTCAACCAGACCGCCGCCACCATCGCCAGCACTTTGCAGACGGTGCCCGGTGCCTCGGAGGTCAAGGTCGAGCAGACCACCGGCCTGCCGGTGCTGACCATCAATATCGACCGCGACAAGGCGGCGCGCCACGGCCTGAATATCGGTGACGTACAGGACGCCCTGGCGATTGCCGTGGGCGGTCGTGAAGCGGGCACCTTGTATGAAGGCGACCGGCGCTTCGACATGGTGGTGCGCCTGCCCGAAACGCTGCGCACCGACCCGCAGGCGCTGGCCGGCCTGCTGATCCCGGTGCCTGGCAGTGCAGGGCAACAGATCGGCTTTATTACCCTGAGCCAGGTCGCCAGCCTCGACCTGGAACTGGGCCCCAACCAGATCAGCCGTGAAAACGGCAAGCGCGTGGTGGTGGTCAGTGCCAACGTGCGGGGCCGCGACCTGGGCTCGTTCGTCGAAGAGGCCGGGCTGACCCTGCAGCAAAAGGTGCGCATCCCGACCGGTTACTGGACAGCCTGGGGCGGGCAGTTCGAGCAATTGCAGTCGGCGGCCCAGCGCTTGCAGGTCGTGGTGCCCATTGCCTTGCTGCTGGTGCTGACCTTGCTGTTCATGATGTTCAACACCCTCAAGGACGGCCTGCTGGTGTTCACCGGTATCCCGTTCGCGCTGACCGGCGGGGTGCTGGCGTTGTGGCTGCGCGACATCCCGCTGTCGATCTCGGCCGGCGTGGGCTTCATTGCCCTGTCGGGTGTGGCCGTGCTCAATGGCCTGGTGATGATCGCCTTTATCCGCGCCCTGCGCGAAGAAGGGCGTTCGCTGCAGGACGCCGTCCACGAAGGCGCCTTGACCCGCCTGCGTCCGGTGTTGATGACCGCGCTGGTGGCGTCGCTGGGCTTTATCCCCATGGCCCTGGCCACCGGCACCGGTGCCGAGGTGCAGCGCCCGCTGGCAACCGTGGTGATCGGCGGCATCCTGTCCTCGACCCTGCTGACGCTGCTGGTGCTGCCGGCACTGTACCAATGGGCGCACCGACGCGACCCGGAGTGAGCCTGTAGCGCGCAACCCTGAAACCCGCGACAAGCCCTGTCGCGGGTTTTTTCATGGGCGATCGGGCAGGTGACGAAATGGTCATGTTCACCCAGCGTGTAGCCGGGCGGCAAAGTCCAGACGCCGGCCGGGTAATCCTTGGTGTCCCTGGGGTTGGCGTTGATCTCGCTGCGACCTTCCAGCCTGAAACCTGCCTCCAGGACCCGCCTGATCACGTAGTCGGTGGTCAGGTAACCGGTCTTTAGGGTGCTCTGCAGATCAGCGCCGTCACAGGCGCGGTGGTCGGCTACGCCCAGCACGCCACCGGACTTGAGCACGGTGAAAAAGCCCTTGAGCGTGTCAGCGGCCTTCTGGTAGTAATCGCCCCAATTGCAGGGCGGCCTCCCACCGGCCGGCGCCGCGGCCGGGCCGCCCGGTCAGTCGTCAAGGTTATGAAACACCGTTTCCAGCAGGCGGTTCAGGCGCTGGATCTGCGCCTCGGTGAGGCCATTGAAGCTGCGCTTGAACAGCTCGCGCGTGGCGCCCTGCATGCGTTCAACCGCTTGCAGGCCGACCTCGGTGATGCGCACCTGGGTGACGCGGCCGTCGTCCACGCTGGTGGCTGTGTCGACCAGGCCGTCGTCCTTCATGCGGTAGACGATCTTGGTGATGGTCGGCAGCTTGGCGATGGCGTGGGTGGAAATCTCGGAAATGCTCGACTCGCCGTTTTCCTTGAGAATCCACAACACCCGCCAGGTCGAGACGTCCATGTCGATCTTCTTCAGGGCCTTTTCCATCACCTGGGTGTAGCGCCCGTGAACGCGAGCCAGCCAGTAGAACGGAAACTCCTCCTTGCGAAACTCCTCGCTGGAAGGGTCATAGCGGCTGCGGTTTTTTTTCGGGATGCTCATCAAATACTCAAGGGCGCTGGACACGAGGGGGCGATGATAAACGTTTCCATCCCCTTCGATCATCACTGAATGCAGGAGGCGGGCAGGCCAGGGCGTTCAGGCCCTTACCAGTGCAGGCCGCGCTCGGCGCTCATCTTGCGCACCATGGCGTCGAAGAACTTGCTGGCAAAGCCGCTTTCGCGGATCAGCATCGCGGTCAGGTCGGCGCAGCGCTCGGCAATGCCGGTCTCCAGCGGATGGTCTTCGCCGCCCAGGGCGCCGGCCGCGCACTGGTTCTCGGCGGCGCGCTGCACGGTCCAGAGCAGAAACAGCGCCTTGTCGATGCTGCTTTCGCCCACGGCGATGCCGTGATTGCGCAACACCAGCACGTGCTTGTCGCCCAGGCTCTGGATCATCCGCGCCTTTTCGTCATCGAACAGGGTGATGCCTTCGAAGGTGTGGTAGCCGACCCGGCCATACAGCTGTGCGCCGTAGAAGTCGTCGTGGGTAAAGCCGCGTTTTTTCTGCACCACGGCTGAAATGGGCGTGGTGTGGGTATGGATCAGGCACTGGATGTCCTCGCGGGCACCGTGCACGGCGCTGTGCAGGGCAAAGCCGGCCGGGTTGCCGTCGTAGTCCGAAGGCTCCAGCTTGTGACCGTGCAGGTCGACCTTGAGCAGGTTCCAAGGCGTGATTTCGGTGTAGTTCAGGCCGAACGGGTTGACCAGGTAATGGTGCGCCGGGCCTGGCAAGCGCGCCGAGATGTGGTTGAAGATGGCCTCGGTCCAGCCGAACCAGTCCACCAGGTGGTAGCACTGGGCGAGCTTGACGCGCAAGGCCCATTCGGCGTCGTCGATGTGGGCGGGCTGGGTGAATTGATCGCGGTTCACGGTCATGACGGTGTCCTGCTGGCAAAGGCTGTTCAAAGGGACGGCTGGCTGCGAAAGCGCGCCAGGTTGAGGATGTCGCGGGTGACCGGCATGTTCAGGCCCTGGCGCTCGGCCAGTTCGATGACTGCATCGCCGATGGCCTCAAGCTCCAGCGGGCGACCGTGTTCGTAGTCCTGCAGCATCGAGGTGCGCACCTCACCCATGTCGGCGCCCATCTGCATGAAGGTCTGCGGATCGAAGCCGACCCGGGCACCGTAGGCGGCGGCCGTCAGCAGCGTTTCGTTGAGGATCTTGGCCACCACCGCGTTGAGTCCGGGCTGGCCGTACAACTGCGCCAGGGTCGCGCCGGTGAGCACCGACAACGGGTTGGAGGTCAGGTTGGCGATGATCTTGGTCCACAGCGAGTCGCGGATCCGCTCGCTGGCCCGGGCCTCGATGCCGGCGCCTTTGATCAGCGCACAGACCTGCGCCAGGCGTGGGCTCTGGCTGTTGTCCGGCTCGCCAAGGATCATCAGGTGCCTGTTGCTGGCGCGGACTACGCCTGGTGACAGCACTTCGGCGGTGATGAACACCACGCAGCCCAGTACATGCTTCACATCCAGTGCCTGGCTGATCGCGCCGCCGGGGTCGACCGCTTCGATGTGCGAATTGGCAAAGCGGCCCGTGTCGCCGTGGAAATACCACCAGGGCACGCCGTTGACCACTGGCACCACCACCGTGTGCGGGCCGATCAGAGACGCCAGGGTCGGCAACAGGCTGGCCAGGCCCGGCGCCTTGATGCAGATGAACACCAGGTCTTGCTCGCCCAGTTGCGCAGGGTCAGCCGCGACCTTGACGTGCGCATGGTGCTCGCCGTCCAGGTCGGTCAGGGTCACGCCGTGACTGGCAATGGCTGCCAGCGTGGCGCCGCGGGCCAGGACGCTGACCGGCTGGCCGTTGTTGACCAGGCGCGCGGCCAGGGTGCAGCCGATGGCGCCGGCGCCGACGATGCAGACCCGCCTGTTCGGCGGTGAAGGAAGATCGTCCATGAGTATGTCCTCAGCTGGCAAGCATGGTCTGGTGTTTGCTGGCGGCGCCCAGGTAGGCGTCGATCACTCGCGGGTCGTGGGCCAGCCGCGCCGCCGGGCCGTGCATGGCCACCTGGCCGGTTTCCAGCACGTAGGCGTAGTCGGCGACTTTCAAGGCGGCCCGGGCGTTCTGCTCGACCAACAGGATCGACACCCCTTGGCCACGCAGTTGATCGATGATGCGAAAGATCTCGCGGGTGATCAGCGGCGCCAGGCCCAGGCTGGGTTCGTCGAGCATCAGCAGCTTGGGCTTGGCCATCAGTGCCCGGCCCACGGCGAGCATCTGCCGCTCGCCACCGGACAGCGTGGCGGCGGCCTGCTTGCGGCGTTCCTGCAGGCGCGGGAACAGGCTGTAGATGTCGTCCAGGCTGGCGGCGAACGAGCGGTCGCCCTGGCGGTAGCGCATGAAGCCGCCGAGCTTGAGGTTGTCCTCGACGCTCATGCTGGAAAACAGCTCGCGCTTTTCCGGCACCAGGCCAAGCCCGCGGCCCACCAGCACTTCCACTTCAGGCACCACTTCCAGGCGCCCGTCAAAATTGACCTGCCCGCGCGAGCCCAGCAGGCCCATGATGGCCGAGAGCAAGGTGGTCTTGCCGGCGCCGTTGGGGCCGATCACGGTGACGATCTGGCCCTGGCCGACGGTCAGGCTGGCGTCGGTCAGCGCTTCGACCTTGCCGTAGGCCACGCACAGGTTGTTGATCTCGAGCAGGGGCTTGTTCACAAGGTTCATGCTTCACTCCACGCCCAGATAGGCTTGCAAGACGGCAGGGTCGGACTGGATGGTCTCGGGCAGGCCTTCGGCAATCTTCTGGCCGAATTCCATGACGGTGATGCGGTCGACCAGGCCCATGACAAAGTCCATGTCGTGCTCGACCAGCAAAATGGCCATGCCCTCGTCGCGCAGGCGGCCCAGCAGGGCGGCCAGTTCCTGTTTCTCTTTATGGCGCAGGCCGGCCGCCGGCTCGTCGAGCAGCAGCAGACAAGGGTCGGCGCACAGGGCGCGGGCGATCTCCAGGATGCGTTGCTGGCCGAGCGCCAGGGCGCCGGCTTCTTCGTACAGGTGCTCGCCCAGGCCGACGCGCTCCAGGTGCCGCCGTGCTTCGGCCAGCAGGCGCGCCTCTTCGCTGCGCTCCAGGTGGGCAAAGCTCGACAGCACGCCGCCTTGGGCGCGCAGGTGGGCGCCGATGGCGACGTTTTCCAGCACGGTCATGCTCGGCAGCAGCTTGACGTGCTGGAAGGTGCGGCTCATGCCCAGCCGGGCGATGTGGCGCGAGGGGATGCCATTGATGCGCTGGCCCAGAAACAGCACGTCGCCCGAGGTCGGGATGTCGACGCCGGAGAGCTGGTTGAACAGGGTGCTCTTGCCGGCGCCGTTGGGGCCGATCAGGGCCAGGATCTCGCCGGCGTGCAGGCGCAGGTTCATCGCGTTGTTGGCCACCAGGCCGCCAAAGCAGCGGGTCACCTGGCGTGCTTCAAGAATCAGCTCGCCCTTGGCCGGTTGCGTGCGACGTGCCAGGGCCTGGGCCTCTGGCGGCGCCGGGCGCGGCGGGCGAGACTGGGCAAAGCGCTTGGCCAGCAGTGGCCACAAGCCGCCGGGCATGCGCTGCATCATCAAAATCACCAGCAGGCCGAAGACGATGGTCTCGTAGTTGCCCTGGCTGCCCATCACCAGTGGCAGCCAGTCCTGCAACCACTGCTTGAGCAGGGTCAGCACGCCGGCGCCGAGCAACGCGCCCCAGACACTGCCGACCCCGCCGATCAGGGCCATGAACAGGTAGTCGATGCCCATGTGCAGGCCGAACGGCGTCGGGTTGACGAAGCGCTGGGTATGCGCATACAGCCAGCCGGACACCGCCGCGAACAACGCCGAGACCAGGAAGATCACCAGCTTGGCGCGAAAGGTGTTGACGCCCATCGACTCGGCCATCACCTGGCCGCCCTTGAGCGCACGGATTGCCCGGCCCTGGCGCGAGTCGAGCAGGTTCTGGGTGATCACGATCGCCACCAGCAGCACGGCCCAGATCAGGTAGAAAATTTTCTCGCCCTTGTCCAGCACCAGCCCGAACAGGCTGATGGCCGGCAGGTCACTGATGCCGGTCTGGCCGCCCAGGCCCTCAAGGTTGCCGAACAGGTAATACAGCGACAGGCCCCAGGCGATGGTGCCCAGCGGCAGGTAATGACCCGACAGCTTGAGGGTCATCGCGCCCAGCGCAATGGCCACCACCGCCGTGAGCACCAGACCCACCAGCAACGCCAGCCACGGCGAGCCGCCGGCCCAGGCCAGCCAGGCCGGCAATTGTTCGGTGGTGGTCAGGTAGGCACTGGTGTAGGCGCCCAGCCCCACGAAGGCGGCCTGGCCGAAGCTGGTCATGCCGCCGACGCCGGTCAGCAGCACCAGGCCCAGCACCACCAGTGCATACAGGCCGATGTAGTTGAGCAGGGTGACCTGGAAGGTCGGCAACAGCAGGGGGGCCAGGCCCATGACGGCGATAAAGGCCAGGGTCAGGTGACGGGGCTTCATGCCTCTTCCTCCACGTGATGGCTGAGCAGCGAGCGCCACAGCAGAAAGGGAATGATCAGGGTGAACACGATCACCTCCTTGTAGTTACTGGCCCAGAACATCGAGAACGCCTCGACCAGGCCGACCGCCACCGCACCCACGGCCGCCAGCGGGTAGCTGATCAGGCCGCCGATGATCGCGCCGACGAAGCCCTTGAGGCTGATGACAAAGCCGGAGTCGAAATACAGTGTGGTGATCGGCGCAATCAGAATCCCTGACAGGCAGCCGATGAAGGTCGCCATGCCGAAGGTTGCCTTGCCGGCCAGGTCCGGCGAGATGCCCATCAGGCGTGCGCCGGTGCGGTTCACCGCGGTGGCCTGCAATGCCTTGCCATACAGGCTGCGGCCGAAGAACAGAAACAGAGTGGTGATCAGTACCAGCGACAGCGCCAGCACCCACAGGGTCTGGCTGTTGAGGGTCACCGGACCCAGTTCCAGGCCGGCTTCGGAAAACGGTCTGGTGCGTGCGCCTTCCGGGCCGAACAGCAAAAGGCCCAGGCCGACCATGGCCACGTGCACGGCAATCGACACGATCAGCAGCACCAGCGGCGTGGCGCCGGCGATGGGCTGGAAGAACAGTTGGTACATCAACGGCCCCAACGGCACCACCAGGCACAGGGTCAGCACGGCCTGGGCGGCCATCGGCAGGCTGGCCAGCGGCAACTGGTACACGGCCAGCACCAGCAGCGCGCAATAGCCGGCCTTGACCAGCATGCGCCGGTCAAGGCGCACCCCGCGTCCTGCACGGTAGCGCGCCACGACGTCGAGCACGGCCTCGATCAGGGTCAGGGCCAGCAGCAACCAGGCCAGTGGCGTTGGGTGACCGGCCTGGATGGCGGCCATGGTCAGGGCACCGTAGGTGACGAATTCGCCCTGGGGAATCAGAAGCACGCGGGTGACGGTGAACACCAGCAATATCGACAGCGCGAGTAGGGCATAGATGGCACCGTTGGTGATGCCGTCCTGGCCCAGCAGCAGGGCTATCTGGACATTCATGGGAAGGTTCTCGCAAGGCTGAATACGGTTTTTATGGGCACAGGTCTGGAAGCGTGGCGGTTAGTAGGAGCGCAACCGGGGTCGGTCCTTATTTGAGCAGCGTCCAGCGGCCGTCCTTGACGGTAATCAATTCGCGGCCGCGGTCATCGAAGCCGCTGTGGTCCTCGGCGCTCATGCTGTACACGCCCTGGGTGCCGGGCAGCTCGCGGGTCTGCTCCAGCGCATCGCGCAGCGCGGCGCGAAACTCCGGCGTCCCCGGTGCGGCTTTCTGGCTGGCGATCGGGATGGCTTTTTCCAGCAGCAGGCCGGCGTCGTAGACGTTGGCGCCGAAGGTCGCCGGGGTCTGCCCGTAGGCGGTCTTGTAGGCGTCGATGTACTGGCGGGCGATGGCCTTGGACGGGTGGTCATCGGGCATTTCGTCCAGCACCAGCATCAGGCTGGCGGCCAGGATGGTGCCTTCGACCTTCTTGCCACCCAGTTGCAGGAACTGCTCCAGCGCCGCGCCATGGGTCTGGTACATCTGGCCCTTGTAGCCCTGGTCGAACAGCGTGGTCTGTGGCATCACCGCCGAACTGCCGGGGGCGGCGATCAGCACCGCGTCCGGGCGCGCCATCAGCACTTTCAGGCCCTGGCCGGTCACCGAGGTGTCCTGGCGCTGGAAGCGCTCACTGGCGACGATCTTGAGACCGTTCTTTTCGGCCAGCGCGCCCATGACCTTGGCCCAGTTCTCACCGTAGGGGTCGGCCGTACCAATGAAGCCCAGGGTCTTGATGCCGCGCTTGAGCAT
This sequence comes from Pseudomonas viridiflava, assembly GCF_900589395.1. Lineage (GTDB taxonomy): Bacteria > Pseudomonadota > Gammaproteobacteria > Pseudomonadales > Pseudomonadaceae > Aquipseudomonas. Next base: position 99,762 of record NZ_UUIS01000056.1, on the reverse strand, counting down.
GTCTTGCATCAGCGCCTGGGCAATCAGGTCATCGTTCTGGGTGGTCTTGAACACCCATTTCTTCTGCTCGGTCATCGGCAGCACCACCGCTGCTGTACCGACCGGCGCCAGCATCGGCGTGCCGGAGGCGGCAGCAAACTGGATGACCCCCATCGCATTGGGCGAACCGCTCGGGCCGATGATGGCATCGACCTTTTCTTCATCGACCAGCTTCTTGAAGGCTTTGACCGAGGCGGTCGGGTCGCTGCCGTCGTCCAGCGAGATGTAGCGCACGGTCTGCTCGCCCATTGTGGTCGGCATCAGCGCCACGCTGTTTTTCTGCGGGATGCCGACCTGGGCGATCGGCCCGCTGGAGGAGGTGATCACCCCGATCTTCACCTCGGCCTGACTTGTGGGGGTCCAGCTCAGGGCCATGCCGGCGGCGCCGGACAACAAGGCGGCGGTCAGTAGTTTTTTCATCACATTCTCCATTGAACGGAAGTCGGCCAGGGCGTCGAGGGCACCAGGAAGTCAGGGGAGCGATAGCAGGTTGCGTGCCAGTGACTGGCGCGCACCGAGGCTGGGCGCGGTCTGGCAAGGCGTGGCGATGAGGGAAGTGAAGACGGCGAAACGACGCGGCCAGACAGGGCGAAAAGCACTGAAATCAAGGCGTTGAGCGGGTTTTTTGAGCGGATTTTTTCAGGCATTTTTATGCTCTTTTTTGGCGGAAAATTTTTTATTTGGTGAATCTTTTTATCTATTTCTGCACAGGGCTGAGCATAGTCGTCCGCTGCGACTATTTGAATCTATTTTTTGCTGATTTCTTATATCTATATGTTTTTAAAGAGAAAATAGTTTTTTAATGGCCGTTTCACGGTCTTGACGGACTGCGCCCTTTCGGTGCCAAAACCAAAATCACGCACCAAAAAGGTTTTGAATATTCCATTGAAAATTCAGTTGACGATTCAAGTAAATTTGAGCGATGTTTGAAAAAAGCCGGACGCCAGCGGGCAATCGGTTCGAACGAGGTAGCGCAAATGACGATCGTCGTGGAACAACTCTCTATGGGTGGCAACGGCCCAAGGGTCATGGTCAAGGACACCCTTGACGTGAAGGGCGTGGCCACCCGTGCCTCCAGCCGCGCTCTGGACAGCGCTGTGCCCGCCACCGCCAATGCCGAGGTGGTCGATCATCTGCTGGCCGCCGGCTGCCGCCTGATCGGCAAGACCAGCCTGCATGAGCTGGCCTTCGGCACCACCGGCATCAATCGCCATACCGGCACCGCGCTCAACCCGCGTTTCCCCAAGCACATTCCGGGCGGCTCATCGAGCGGTTCGGCGGCGGCGGTCGCGGCGGGCCTGGCCGATTTCAGCCTGGGCACCGACACCGGCGGTTCGGTCCGCATTCCGGCCTGCTGCTGCGGCGTGTTCGGCTTCAAGCCGACCTTTGGCCGCGTCAGCCGCCGTGGCGTGATGCCTGCACACACCAGCCTTGATTGCGTCGGTCCGTTCGCGGCCTCGTTGCCGATGCTTGAAACCGCCATGCAGGCCATCGACCCCGGCTACCGGCCGGTGACGCCGCCGGCGCAGGTGCGCCTCGGTGTGATCGACGTGCCGGCCAGCGAAGCGGTGCACCAGGTCATCGATGCGGCACTGGCCGCCAGTGGCCAACCGCTGAGCCGTGTCGAACTGCCTTCTTTCAAGGCGGCCTATGAGGCCGGAATGGTGGTGATCAACCGCGAAACCTTCGCCGCCTGCGGTCATTTGCTTGAAACCGGAAAGGTCGGCGACGACATCGCCGGGCGCCTGGCCGCCGCCGGTACCACCTCGGAGGCGGCGCTGGCCGAAGCCGAAGCGGTGCGCCGCCAATTCACCGCTGAAGTGGACGCTGCGCTGGCCGCGCATGACGTGCTGGTGCTGCCGACCATGCCGGACTTTCCACTGCGCCTCGATGAAGCCGCCGACACCCGTGCGGTGCTGGGCATGACCGCTCTGGTCAGGCCGTTCAACCTCTCCGGCCATCCGGCCCTGAGTATTCCGCTGGGCAGCCCGCACGGCTTGCCGGTCGGCCTGCAACTGGTCGGTGCCAAGGGCGCCGACGAAGCCTTGCTGGCCGCCGCAGGCTTGCTGCTGCAACGCCTTTATAGCAATCGGACCTGATCATGGAGCCTCTCATGAATTCCCTCACCGTGCCGGCTTTAGACCCCGCCGCTCACCTGGCCTCGGGTGCTGCGTTCGACGCCTTGCTCGAGACCATTCGCCACCGCGCCCGTGAGGGCGAGTTCGATCGCCAGCGGCATATTTCCACCGACATCATCGACGCCTTCAAGGCCCATGGCGTGTACCGCGCCCTGGTGCCCAAGCGCTTTGGCGGGTGCGAATGCTCGCCGGCACAGTTCTGCGAAATGATCGAGCGCATCGCCCACGCCGACGGTTCGGCCGGCTGGGTGGCCAGCTTCGGCATGAGCCCTGTGTACCTGGCCGCCTTGCCACTGGACACCCTGGCACAGGTCTACGCCAACGGCCCCGACACGGTGTTTGCCGGCGGCATCTTCCCGCCGCAGCCGGCCGAGGTCGTCAGCGGGGGCTTCAAGGTCAACGGCCGCTGGAAGTATTCGAGCGGCTCGATGGGCGCCGACCTGATCGGCGTCGGCATTGCCCCGAAAAACGGTGACACGCTCGACCTGCCACGCCTGGCGGTGATGCCGCAAAGCCGTGCCCGCATCGAACAGACCTGGGACACCGTGGGCCTGCTGGGCACCGGCAGTCACGACCTGGTGGTTGAGGATGTGGTGGTGCCCGAGGAGTGGACCTTCGTGCGCGGCGGCGCGCCGAACCTGACCGAGCCGTTCTTCCGCTACCCGTCGCTGTCGTTCGCCACCCAGGTGTTGTCGGTGGTCGGCCTGGGCGTGGCCCGCGCCGCGCTGGACGAACTGGCCGGCATGGCCTCGGGACGCATCTCGGTCACCGGTGCCCCGGCACTGGCCGACCGCCCGCTGGCGCAGGTGGATGTGGCCAAGGCCGAGGCCGCCTTGCGCGCCGCCCGTTCGTTTTTCTACGAAGCCATCGACCAGGCCTGGACCCATGTGCTGGCCGGCGACCCGGTGCCGGCCGAGGCCACCAACCTGCTGCGCCTGTCGTCGACCCATGCCACCCGGGTGGCGGCCGAAGTGGCGCGCACCGCGCAAATGCTTTCGGGCATGAGCGGCGTGTACAACTCCAGCCCCCTGGCGCGCTGTGTCAACGACGCACAAGTGGTCACCCAGCACGCCTTCATGGGCGACATCACCTACCAGAACGCCGGAGCGATGTTCTTCGGCAAACAGCCCATGCCGGGCTACCTGTAATCATTCGAGGAGCGAGTCATGAGCGAGAAAAAAACCCTGCGTGTGCTGTTTTGCATGGGCATCAACCAGAACTTCTTCGACGCCGCGCGCGAAGAGCAATTGCAGGTGTGGGCGGCGTTCAGCGCCATGTGGAACGGCATCCATGACCTGCCCGGCGTGAGCGTGCTGGGCAACATGGACGACGACCAGGGCATGGTCGGGCCGTCCGATGGCTTTCCGTGGACCACCTACCTGCTGGCCGACGTCCCGGACATCGAGACCGTGCATGCCGCCTGCAACCTGTTTCGCAGCACCGCCGTGGGCGATGGCCCGTACAAATTGTGGCGCTACGCCAAGGTCGAGGCCCGCGTGGGCCGTGAACTGATCATCCAGCGCACCTGAGTACGCCGCCATGAGCCTGAACCCGACCGATGAGCTGCGCCTGCGCCGTTTCGAAAGCGAGCACGCCGTGCGCGCCTGCATGAACCGCTACATGGTGCTGTGCGACGCCCTGGACGAACACACCCCGTTGGACGAACTGGCCGCGCTGTTCACCACCGACGCGGTATGGGAAGGCAAGGGCGCCCGCTACGCCAAGAGCTTCGGTGGCTATCGCGGCCGTAGCGCCATCGCCGCAATGTTTGCCGGCTACCTGCAGCCGCCGGCGCACTTTGCGCTGAACGTGCACTTTCTGACCAGCGAACTGATCGAGGTGGACGGTGATACCGCGACCGGCAGTTGGGTGATGTTGCAGACCAGCACCTTTGCCAGCGGTGCCTCACACCTCAATGCCGCGCGGCTGAACGTGCGCTTTGCGGTCGAGGACGGGCAGTGGCGCATGGCGCATTTCACTACCGAAAACCTGTTCGGCCGCCCCGTGAGCGGCTGGAACAGCGACGCGCCCTTGCCGGTCCCCGACCGCCAGGCGCAGTGAACCACACCGCATTCTTGAACGGTCGGCCAGCAGAGCCGACGAGGAGACACCGTGACTAACCTGATTCCCGCTGTGAACCTGGCGGTCGACCCCGCCGAGCTGGTCAAGGCCGACCGCGTCCACACCGCGCTGTACACCGACCCGGCGCTGTTCGATGCCGAGCTGCAGAAGATTTTCTACAGCACCTGGGTGTGGGTCGCCCACGAAAGCGAGATTCCTGAGGCGGGCAGCTACAAGAGCACCTACATCGGCAAGCAGCCGGTGATCGCGGTGCGCGACCGCAAGAAGGCCGTGCACGTGCTGCTCAACCGTTGCCGCCACCGCGGTGCCACCGTGTGCGAACACAAGAAGGGCAAGGCTAACAGTTTTGTCTGCCCGTACCACGGCTGGAGCTACGGCCTGGACGGTTCGCTGCGTGCCATTCCGCACCCGGAAAGCTACGCCGACTGCATCGACAAGGCCGAGCTGCCGCTGGTCAGCCTGCGGGTTGAAAGCTACGCCGGCATGATCTTCGCCACCTTCAAGGACGACATCGAGCCGCTGGTGGACTTCCTGGGCCCGGCGAAAAAGTGGATGGACCTGTTCATGAAGCAGGGCGCCGGCTACGGCATCAAGGTGCCGGGCGAACACCGCTTCCGCTTCCCCGGTAACTGGAAGATCCAGCTCGAAAACACCACCGACGCCTACCACTTCCCGTTGGTACACAAGAGCTTTCTGTCGTCGGTCGACGAGCAGACCCTGGAGCTGTTCGACTTCGTCAAGGGCCCCGGCTACGTCGAGGACCTGGGCAACGGCCACAGCGTGATGGTGATGATTCCCGACCTGATCGATCTGGAAGCGGACCTGGACAAACCGATCCCCGAGCGTTTCGAGGCCCTGGCTGCCGAGCTGCGCGACGAAGGCCTGGAAGAGCAGCAGGTGCGCCGCATCGTGCGCGCCGTGGGCGGCACCGGCTTCAACCTCAACCTGTTCCCCAACGTCGCCTGTTCGATGGCGTTCTTCCGGGTGTTGCAGCCGATCTCGGTGACCGAGACCGAGATCCATCACTCGGTGATCACCATGGACGGCGGCCCGGCAGCGGCCAACCGCTACCGCCTGCGCCTGCACGAGCACTTCCAGGGCCCGATGGGCTTTGGCACCCCGGACGACTCCGAGGCCTGGGAGCGCGTGCAGAAGGGCGCCAGTGCCGGTGAAGAGCTGTGGATCATGCTCAACCGTGGCCTGCCGGGCGAGCAGCCCAGCGAGGATGGCCGGGTGTCCGACGTCAGTGCCGAGACCGGCATGCGTGCGGCGTACCAGCAATGGAAAAAGATGATGTCGGCCTGAGCCCGGAGAACCTCATGAACATTCAACTGCTGCAAGAAGTCACCGCTTTCATCTGGGCCGAAGGCGACATGCTCGACCACGGCGAGTTCGACACCTGGCTGAACCTGTGGAGCGACAAGGGCACCTACATCATCCCCATCGACCCGCGCGAAGAGGACTTTGAAAACACCCTCAACTACGCCTACGACGATCACCACATGCGCAAGCTGCGCGTGCAGCGCCTGACCGGGGGCGAGTCGATCTCGACCAGCCCGCAGCCACGCACGGTGCGCACGCTCTCGCGTTTTCGGGTGCTGGTCGATGACGGCCAGAACGTCACCGTGCGCTGCGCGCAGAACGTGCGCGAGTTCCGCAAGGACAGCCTCAAGCACTACAGCGCTGACCTGGTCTACGAACTGGTCCGCCATGAAGGCAGCTTCAAGATCCAGCGCAAGCTGGTCCGCCTGATCAACAGTGACGATACCCTCGCGGGCATCGGCTACATCCTTTAAGGAGCCCGACCATGAACCAGGTTGCATTGGTGACAGGGGCCGGGCAGGGCCTTGGCTTGAGTTTCTGTGCCCGCCTGCTTGAAGCCGGCTATCACGTCGTGGTCAGCGACCGCGACGAACAGGCCGCGATCAGCGCCGCCGCGCAGCTCGACAGCAGCGGCGAGCGGGTCCTGGCGGTGCGCCTGGACGTGTCGAGCAAAAATGATTTCGAGCAGGCCCTGGCCCAGGTGCTGGCGCGCTTCGGCGCCCTGCATGTGGTGGTCAACAACGCGGCGGTGACCAAGACCACGCCGCTGATGCAGATCAGCCCCGAGGAGTTCGACGCGGTGGTCAGCGTCAACCTGCGCAGCGTGTTTCTGGGTTGCCAGGTGCTCGGCGCACACCTGGCCGAGACCGGCTACGGGCGGATCATCAACATGGCCTCGTTGGCCGGGCAGAACGGCGGCACTGCCACCGGCGCGCACTATGCCGCCAGCAAGGGTGCCATCGTGACCCTGACCAAGATCTTCGCCAAGGAATTCGCCGCCCGCGGGGTCACGGTCAATGCCATCGCCCCAGGTCCGATCGAGTCACCGGCGGTGCATGCCGCGGTGCCGGCCGAGCGCCTGGCCGGCCTCATCGGCAATATCCCGGTGCAGCGCCTGGGCGATGCAGATTTTCTCGGCGACCTGATCGTGCAACTGGCAAGGCCTGAAGCCTGGTTCACCACCGGGGCGACCTGGGACGTGAACGGCGGCCTGTTCATGCGCTGATTGATCGGTGCCTAACCCAAGGAATTAGCCATGAATGAACAACTGTTGAATGTCGTCGTCAGCAAGCGCCAGGTGCAGGGCGATGGCGTGGTGGTGCTGGACCTGACCCGCGCCGATGGCGCGCCCTTGCCGCTGTTCGAAGCCGGCGCGCATGTGGACATCCACATCGCTCCGGGCCTGGTGCGCCAGTATTCGCTGTGCAGCGACCCGGCCGATGTCAGCTTGTATCGCCTGGGGGTGCTGCGTGACCCGGCCTCGCGCGGCGGTTCGGTGGGCGTGCACGACACACTGCTCGAAGGCCGGTCGGTGCAGATCAGCACCCCGCGCAACCTGTTTCCGCTGGCGGCCGGCGCGCGGCGCTCGATCCTGCTGGGCGGCGGCATCGGCATCACGCCGATGATCGCGATGGCCTATGCGCTGCAGCAGCGCGGCGAGGATTTCGAACTGCATTACTGCGGCCGTTCGCGCAGCCGCAGCGCTTTTCTGGAACAGCTGCAAGCGGCGCCGTTCGCCGACAAGGTCATCACCCATTTCGATGATGAAGGCGCCGGGCAGAACCTGGACCTGGTCAAGGTGCTGGGGCAGGGCGAACGCGGCGTGCACATGTACACCTGCGGGCCTTCGGGCTTCATGGAGTGGGTCATCAACGGCGCGCGCCAGCAAGGCTACGCCGAGGACCACATCCACAAGGAGTACTTCCAGGTCGAAGTCGACGCCAGTGGCGAAAGCTTCGAAGTGGTCGCGGCGCGCAGCGGCAAGACCGTGCAGGTCGCCGAGGGGCAAAGCATTCTCGACGCGCTGGCCGGGGTCGGCATCAAGATCGAGATTTCCTGCGAGCAGGGCGTATGCGGCACTTGCCTGTGCGATGTGCTCGAAGGCGAACCGGACCACCGCGATGTGTACCTGACTGACGAGGAGAAAGCCGGCAACGACCAGATCCTGGTGTGCTGTTCGCGGGCCAAAACAAAAAAACTCGTGCTGGATATCTGAGGAGAACGACCATGGTCGACGTAACCGATTTTCGCAATGCCATGGCCCTGCTGGGCGGTGCCGTCTCGGTCATCACCACTGACGGCCCTGCCGGGCGCTGCGGCTTTACGGCCTCTGCGGTGTGCAGTGTCACCGATTCGCCACCGACGCTGCTGGTGTGCATGAACCGCACCTCCAACTCCAATGCCCAGTTCAAGGCCAACGGCACCCTGTGCGTCAACGTGCTGACCGGTGCGCACCAGGAGCTGTCCGGTGCGTTTGCCAACAAGGCGTTGAGCATGGAGCAACGCTTTGCCAGCACCGCCTGGACCACGCTGGAAAGCGGTGCGCCGGTGATGCTCGAAGCGCTGGTCAACTTCGATTGCCGCATCGCGCAGGTGCACGAAGTGGGCTCGCACAACATTTTCTATTGCGAGATCCAGAGCCTGCGCCAGGGCGGTGCCGAGGAAGGCCTGGTGTACTTCAATCGTGCCTACCACCGCCTGGGCAGCCTGTAGCGACCATCGGTCGCGAAGGCTGCCTGTCGGGCGCTGGTGATATTGACCGTGCCGGCCTGTTCGCGACTTCCCGGCTGAAGCCGGTCCTACAACACATCAATAAAAAACACCCCGGCATGTCGCCATGCCGGAGCGGGGCCTGACCCCGTCTTTCGCGAGCCTTTGCCATTAGAAGCATGCCGCGGATTCGCCTGCCGAGTTCCGCTTCGTTGATCTGCTCACAACACATAAAAAAACAGCCCACGGGCTGACAGGAGCCGTCACATGTTGTCCTCGTTCATTGCACGCAGCATTGGCATCACCAGTGCCTTGGGTCTCGGCATGGGCATGGCCCACGCCGATGTCTGGCAAGACAGTCATCTGAAAATCGACATGAAAAACCTCTGGCTGGACCGCAACTTCACCGAGAGTGGCGCCGCCACCAGCAAGGTCGGCAACTGGTCGCAAGGTTTCGACCTGCAGTTCACCTCCGGCTACACCGACACGCCGCTGGCCTTCGGTCTCGATCTGGATGCCCAGTACGCGTATGTGCTGGACTCCGAAGGCAACGACGGCACGTTGCCGTATGACCGCATCAACGGCGTCCCGGACGACTACAGCCGTGCCGGTGCCACGCTGAAGATGAAGTACTCGCAGACCGAACTGAAAGTCGGTGACATGCGCCCGGAGCTGCCGATCGCCTGGCATGACCCCAGCCGCCAGCTCGACACGATCTACCAGGGCGCGGTGATCGAGAGCAAGGAGATCCCCAACCTGACCCTGACCGGCGGGCGCTTCTGGTCGGCAGTGACGCGTGAGTCGTCGGACCACGAGAAGTTCTACAAGTACGGCTCGACCGACAACCTCGACAGCAAGGGCCTGGATTTTGGTGGCGCCACTTACAACCTGTTGCCCAACCTGCAGGCCAGCTACTTCTATGGCGTGATGCACGACATCTACCAGCAGCACTACTACGGCTTGATGCACCAGGCCGACCTGGGCAATGGCTACAGGTTGCGCACCGATGTGCGCTGGTTCGACAACAACGAGGACGGCCAGGCGCTCAACGGCGAAATCGACAACCGTGCGCTGTCCACCGGCCTGGCCCTGACCAAGGGCGGCCACCGTTTCAGCGTGGCCTACCAGCGCATGTACGGCGACAGCATCTTCCCGACGCCCAATGGCTATATCCCGCAGTTCTACCTGCTCAACTGGGCCAACCAGCCGTTCATGCGCCCGCAGGAACGCTCGGTGGGCCTGGGCTACAGCTACGACTTCGCCGGCCTTGGCGTGCCGGGGCTGACCTTCAGTACCCGTTACATCAAGGGCAAAGACATCCAGCGCGCCGGCCTGTCCGACGGCCACGAGAACGAGCGCGACCTGGCCCTGCGCTACGTGGTGCAAAACGGCCCGCTCAAAGGGTTGGGCGTGGAGTGGAAGAACTACCTGGTGCAGCAGAACTTCGGCGATGACTTCCAGGAGAACCGGCTCTACACCACCTACACCTGGAAACTCTGGTAGATCCCCCACGGATGGCCTGTAGGAGCGCGCTTGCCCGCGACCGGCTGCGTTAGCAGTCGTGAAATCTGCGAAACGCCACAGATTTGCAGCTGTGAACACGTCAAAAATCTGCGAAACACCACAGATTTGCAGCGGTGAACACGTTAAAAATCTGCGAAACGCCACAATTTTACGACTGCTAACGCAGCCGGTCGCGGGCAGAGCGCGCTCCTACATCCCCGCGCTTGAATGGAGCACTGTTGAATGACAACACACAGCACCCCACCCATGCGGCGCATCGTGGTCGCTTCGGTGATCGGCAATGCGCTGGAATGGTATGACTTCTTTCTCTACGGCACCGCGGCCGCGCTGGTGTTCGGGCCGTTGTTTTTTCCGGCCGGCACGGACCCTGTGCTCGGCACGCTGGGGGCCTTTGCCGGCTTTGCCGTGGGCTTTGTCGCCCGCCCGGTCGGCGGCATCATCTTCGGCCATGTAGGCGACCGGCACGGGCGCAAGCTGGCGCTGGTCATCACCCTGGCGATGATGGGCCTGGCGACCTTCCTCATGGGGTTACTGCCTACTTATGAGCAGGCCGGCTACCTGGCGCCGCTGGCGCTGGTGCTGCTGCGCCTGGTGCAGGGCGTGGCCGCCGGCGGCGAGTGGGGCGGCGGGGTGCTGATGCTCAGCGAGAATGCGCCGCCGGGCAAGGCCGGCTTTTATGCCTCGTTCAGCCAGCTTGGGGTCAGCGGCGGTTTCGTGCTGTCGGCCGGGGCCTTTTACCTGGTGCAGCTGCTGCCCCAGGACAGCTTCATGAGCTGGGGCTGGCGCATTCCGTTCCTGGCCAGCGTGCTGATCTTCGGCGTCGGCCTGTACATTCGCCATCGGCTGCCGGAAAGCCGTGCCTTCAACGAACAAAAAACATCGGCCACGCAACACCTGCCCGTCATGCAGGTGTTGCGTGAGCACCCCAAGGCGGTGTTGCAAGCCATGGGCCTGCGCCTGGCGGAAAACGGCGGGGCTTACATCTTCCTGTCGTTTTCCATGGCCTATGCCACGTTCAGCGGGCTGTCGACGCAGATCGTGCTGATGGGCGTGATGCTGGCCATGGTGCTGGAGGCGTTCAGCATCCTGTTCTGGGGCTGGCTGTCGGACATTGTCGGGCGCCGGGCGGTGTACGCCTTCGGCTCGCTGAGCCTGGTGGCGCTGGCCTTTCCGTTCTTCTGGCTGTTCGACACCCATGACCCGCTGCTGGTGTACCTGGCGCTGGTGCTCGGCCTGCCGGTCAGCCACGGCGCGATGATCGGCACCCAGCCGGCCTTGATGGCCGAATTGTTCCCGACCCATGTGCGCTACACCGGGTTGGCCCTGGGGCATGAAATCGCCTCGATCTTTGCCGGCGGCTTTGCCCCGCTGATCGCCACCGCGCTGTTTGCCACGGTGCATGCGGTGTGGCCAGTGTCGGTGATGCTGCTGCTGTTCGGCACGGTGACCAGCCTGACCCTGTTGACCATGTCGCGCCATGCCCACGCGTCCCCCTCAAAACCTGCCCCTGCGCTGGAGTGACCATGCACCTGTATGAACTGATCCGTTTCACCCTGCGCGTGCGTACCCCGGCCCAGGCCCTGCCGCGCCTGCAAGCGGCCTTGGCCGAAGCGGGCGAGGGCGTGAGCCTGGTCGGCTGCTGGCTTTCGGAAATCGGTCCGCAAAACACCGTCGCCGTGCTGCGCAGCTTTACCAGCAACGACGCTCGCCAGGCCGAGCGCGAGCGGGTGCTGCTGGCCCCCGATGCCTTCGGCATTGGCGAATTCGTGCTCGACCAGCAGATCGACGACTACCGGCTGTTTCCCTTTCTGGAGCCGCTGGCGCCGGGCAAGCACGGGCCGTTTTACGAGCTGCGCGAATACGACCTGGTGACCTCGGGCCTGGCGCCGACCCTGGAAGGCTGGCGCAAGGCGGTCGGCCCGCGCACCGCTGATGGCTACTCGGCGGTGTATGCCGCGTTCTATGCCACCAGTGGCCGGGTGCCGCGCTACCTGCACATCTGGCCCTATCCCAGTCTGGAGCGACGCCTGGATGTACGCACCCGGGCGGTACAGGACGGCGTCTGGCCGCCGGAGAACTCCGGGCCGCAGCTCAAGGAGATGAACTCGGTGGTGTATCTGCCGGCGGGGTTTTCGCCGTTGGCGTGAGCGGCAGGCTCGTGTGCACGTGTTCGCCTGTGGATCAACGGAACGAAGCCCTGCACCCGACAGTCAACGCTGTATCTCCACTCATCAGGTACAGCTCATGGCACGCGATATCACTGACAAACTGGCCACCGACCTCAAGGTCAAGACCCGCTCGGAGTTGAGCACCTTTCTGGACGAGGCCGATGCGCTGCTCAAGCGCGGCCGTTCGATCGGTGCCGATCGCGGGCCGCAATCGCGTCATCTGCTGGGGCAACTGCTGGACCGCGCCGAAGGCCTGCTCAAGCCCAAGGCGCCATGTCCGCTGGCCGGCCCGTCGAAGGTCGAGCAGGTGACGGTCTTCGTCAAGGCCAACCCGGTCAAGTCGGCGGCGATTGCCGTTGGTGTCGGCCTGATCATCAAGCGTCTGCTGTCAAACCGCTGAGTCGTTGATCTGTACGCCGGGCGCAAGGCCCGGCGTCAGTCAGGCATCGCGCAGCAGGTCGAAGGTGTTGAGCAGGTCCCAGGCGATCTGCGGACGCTTTTCAAGGCCACGGCGAATGGCCGCCGGGATTGATGCGCGGGTCTTGCGGCACAGGCCCGGCACCGGGTCCAGCTGAATATGGATGCCGCGCATGGTCTTGACCTCGTTGAATCCTGGCGCAACGTGTACCCGCACCCCCAGTTGCTCGAACAGGCGCTGCTGCAAATGCTGCAACTGCACCAGCGTTTCGATGTTTTCCAGGCGTTCGATCAGTCTGTTTTCCTGCTCGCGGGTCAGCAGCAGGACACGCGGGTCCGCGCCCGGCACTTGCAGCTGCTCGCGCCCGCAATCGCAGGCACCGGGTGGGCAAGAAGGGCGGATCGGGACAGTGTTCATGTGCCCAGCATAGCCATTCGTATCCAGATGTGAATAGAGATGAGCAATTGTATGGCTGTAAGGCCCGTTCCAGACGCCCGGGCTTGATAGGGCCCGCTGGTGCTGTTCGATAACCGCCCGGATAGCGTGGGCACTCGATTGACGGTGGTCGCCAGCCGACCGTACTCTGGCCACCATGCAGCAAGCCTGACCGCGGCGTGCTGCAGCCAGCGGGCCGAGAGAGCGCCGTGACCTGATTAGCCTCTGCCTGGCCACGATGCCCGAAGGTGCCGTGATGCCAAGCGCAGCCCGACAAGAATAATTAAAGAGTGCCTTGCCTTATGGATAGTCGCCTGCTCAGTGAGCGCAGTCGGGTGTTCGACCGTGCCGACCCCCACGCGGTGTCGAGTTACGTCAATCAGCACGTTGGCATGCACAACATCCGCATGCCGGCCGTTGGCCGTCCCGAAGCCAGCCTGAACCATCGCCAGTTCGCCAATCTGGACCTGTGTCGCATCAGCTATGGTGGCGGCGTGCGGGTGACCTCGCCGGCGCTGGAAACCATTTTTCACATGCAGATCCTGTTGCGCGGCCATTGCCTGTGGCGCGGGCATGGCCAGGAGCACTACTTTGCCCCGGGCGAGTTGCTGCTGATCAACCCCGATGACCCGGTGGACCTGACCTATTCGGACGACTGCGAAAAATTCATCCTGAAAATGCCTGTGAGCCTGATCGAGTCGGTGTGTGCCGAGCAGCGCTGGCAGCACCCGCGTGATGGCGTACGCTTCACTGAAAACCGCTATCAGTTGCCGTGCCTGGATGGCTTCGTCAATTTGCTGTCGATGGTGTGCCAGGAGGCCGAGGCCGAAGAGCAACTGCTGCGGGTGCAGGAGCATTACGCGCAGATTGTCGCCAGCAAGATGCTGACCCTGATGAAGACCAACGTCAGCCGCGAATGCCTGGTCGGCTCATCGGCCGTGTTTGAGCGCATCAGTGACTACATCGAACGCAACCTCAAGCAGGACATCGACATCGAGGCCCTGGCCGGCCAAGCCGGGGTCAGCCTGCGCAGCCTGTATGGCCTGTTCGAGCGCCATGCCGGGGTGACGCCGAAACTCTATGTGCGCCAGCGCAAGCTGCAGCGCATCCATGCCTGCCTCAAGGATCCGGACTGCCGGGTGCGCAACATTACTGAGCTGGCCATGGACTATGGCTTTCTGCACCTGGGGCGCTTTTCCGAAAGCTATCGCAACAGCTTTGGCGAGCTGCCTTCCGATACGCTGAAGCGGCGGTCTGCGTAGGTGTCGCTTCAGCGGCGATCGGCAGATGCTCGCCACTGAAGCCGTTCCTGCGCAGCAAGGGCAGGTTACAGGATCGAGATCGGGTAGCTGACGATCACCCGGTTTTCGTCGAACTGGTTGGTGCTGTAGTCGCGGCGCATGGTCGAGTTGCGCCATTTCAGGCTCAGGCTCTTGAACGTGCCTTGCTGGAAGACATAGGCCAGCTCCGACTCGCGTGCCCATTCTTCGCCGTCGGTGATGGCGCCGGTGTGGACGTTGTCACCGCTGATATAGCGGTTCATCAGGGTCAGGCCTGGCACGCCCAGGGCACTGAAATCATAGTCATGGCGCAACTGCCAGGAGCGCTCCTTGGCATTGTCGAAGCTGGCGTTGTAGCTGTCGTTGGCCAGGGTGCCGCCGCTGGTGCCGTTGACGCGCATCCACAGGCTGTCGCCGCTGACTTTCTGCAGGCCCACATAAAACGTGCTGCCGCCATAGCGGGCCGAGAGCATGGCTGAGGCGGTTTTGTTGTCCAGGTTGCCAGCCAGTGACTGGCCGTCATCCTTGCCGACGAAGTAGCCCAGGTTGGCGCCCAGCACCCAATTGCCCACGGGCTGGCTGTGCTGCACGTTGTAGTACTGCTGGTGGTAGATGTCTTCGAGCTGCGCATACCAGACGCCGACCGAGGTGCGCTTTTCGTTGAAGCTGTATTCGCCGGCGGCGAAGTTGAAGCGGTCGGAGGTAATGCCGGCCCGGCCGTTCATGAACATGTCTTCCATGCTCGCGTCGTTGCGTGGACTGTTGGCGCGGAACTGACCGCCATACAGGGTCACGCCATCGATTTCCTTCGAGGTGATCTGTGCGCCCTGGAAAGTCTGCGGCAGCGAGCGACCGTCGTCGGAACGCAGGATCGGCAGCACCGGCATCCATTCACCGACTTTCAGCTCGGTTTTCGAAAAGCGTGCCTTGCCGGCCACGGCCAGGCGTCCGAAGTCATCGGCAGGACGCCCGTCGCCATGAATGGGTAACAATTGTGTGCCGCCCGAGCCCTTGCCACCGTCCAGCTTGAGCGAGTACATGCCCAGGACATCAGCGCCAAAACCGACCGTGCCTTGCGTGAAGCCCGAGCGGGCGTCGAAGATGAAGTTCTGGGTCCACTCCTGTGCGCCACTCTGCGCATTGGCCGGGTCGACGAAGTTGCGGTTGATAAAGAAGTTGCGTAGGTTCAAACCCACCTTGGCGTCTTCGACAAACCCTGCGGCGTGGCCGAGTGTCGGGATCAGGGCGGTGGCGGTGAACAGAACGCAAAAACTGCCCGTGGTCGTACGGAAAGGGGAAAAGTGCATGGCGATGCCTTTTTTTGTAGTTATAGGTCGAGTGAAACGGATGCCGTGTTGCTGGTTGAAATAGTGCTGCGCATGGACGCGGCCTGCAATTGACGGAAAACGGTAAGGTGCGATTATCGCACGTTAATTAACCGGTTAGAACATTTCAGCGCAGACGCGGGAACAACGGCCTGAGACGCTTGTAGAACAGGGCGGCAAACCGACTGTCAGCTATAACAGTCCCTGCCTGTCCAATGCCTTGCCTGCCGATTCATCCCTGCTGTTCATAAAGAGCCAGGCTCTGTACGAAAAGTCGGTGAGCGAAGGTCAGGCAAGGCAAAAAGCGGCGAGCAAGCGCAGTTGACACGTGTCAATGAGCATTGCGAGTCGATTTTTAACGCAGCATGGCCGAGCGCAGCCACTTTACGTACAGAGCCTAAGGAAGACCCATGAGCACGACCAGTACGCCTGTGTCCGGCGTCAATCATCCCCTCAAGGGGATCAGCTTCATCCTGCTGGCCACGTTTCTGTTTGCCAGTCACGACACGTTGTCCAAGTACCTGTCAGGCTTCTATCCGGTCATCCTGGTGGTCTGGGCGCGCTATGTGGTGCATACGCTGCTGATGGCCTTCATCTTCATGCCTTCGTCGGGCCTGCGGGTGTTGCGCACCAAGCGCCCGCTGTTTCAGGTGCTGCGCGCGCTGGCTTTGCTGGGCACCAGTCTGTTGTTCACCAGCAGCCTGTTGTTCATTCCGCAGGCTGAGGCGACGGCGGTCAACTTCCTGGCCCCCTTGCTGGTGACGGCGCTGTCGGTGCCGCTGTTGCACGAGCACGTGACCCGTGGCCAATGGTGTGCGGTGATCGTGGGCTTTATCGGGGTGATGGTGATCATTCACCCGGGCGGCCAGTTGTTCACGCCGGCCATTCTGCTGCCGCTGTCGTCGGCGCTGTGTTTTGCTCTGTATCAGTTGTTGACCCGGCTGGTCAGCCCGTACGACAGCCCGACCACCAGTAACTTCTTTGCCGGGTTGTTCAACACGCTGGTCATGAGCGCGATCGTGCCGTTCTTCTGGGAAACGCCGGAATTCAAGCACTGGCCGTTCTTGCTGGCCCTCGGTGCCTGCGGCATGGGCGCGCATTTGCTGCTGACCCAGGCGTTCCGCTACGCGGCACCGGCCATGCTGGCACCGTTCAGCTATTGCCAGATCGTGTTTGCCGGGCTGCTGGGCTGGCTGGTGTTTGATCATATGCCACCGCTGGATGCCCAGATCGGCATTGCGATTATCTGCCTGAGCGGTCTGGCTGCGGCCTGGCAGCAGCGGCGCAAGAGGTGATTCCTGGTTGTTGCGGGGATCGGTTGTGAGGGGGCGTTGCGGCGTCTGTTACATCGCTTTCGCCGGCAAGCCGCCTCCCGCAGAAGCGGTGTGACGCGACAGTCACGAGCAGTCAGGCCGGCTTTCACGGCGTCGCCTCCAACCCGTGGGAGGCGGCTTGCCGGCGATGAGGCCAGTAGCGTCGGCACATCTGCTGCGCCTGTTCTAGATCGCGCCCATAGAGGCGGTGTGACGCAGAAACCACAAAAAAGGCCCGGTGATTCGCTTCACCGGGCCTTGTTCATTTGCCATTTACAGGCTTATTTATTCATGTCCGGCACTTCACGCGGGGCCATGAAGTACATCCAGGTCAGGGCAATGAAGTACATCGCCGGGATCATGGTGAACAGGATGCTGTAGTTGTTGTTGGTGGCGGTGAGTACGGCACCGACGATCTGGGTCATGAACATCCCGCCGATTGCCGCGCACATGCCGCCAAAGCCGAACACGGTGCTCATCAGGTGCTTGGGCGTGTAGTCCATCACCAGGCTCCAGATGTTGGCCGTCCAGGCCTGGTGGGCGCCGACGGCCACGGAAATGGCCAGTACCGCGACCCACAGGCCGCTGGCGTTGGCGGCAAACACCACGCTGCAGATGGTCAGGGCAAAGATCAGCATCGACACCAGGCGCGCCCTGGTCGCTTTCACGCCGCGGCCGATCAGCCATGACGACAGCACGCCGCCACCGATGCTGCCGAAGTCGGCGGTGAGCCAGATCAGGATCAGCGGGATCCCCATCTGCGTCACGCTGATGCCCAGGTTGTATTGCTGGTTCAGGAACGGCGGCAGCCAGTACAGGTAGAACCAGAACACCGGTGCGGTGATCGAGTAGGCCAGGGCGAAGGCCCAGGTGCCGCGCATCTTCAGGATGTGCGAGAACGGCACTTTGACCGGTTCCGGCTCTACATCCTTGTTGATGTAGTCCAGTTCGGCCTGGCTGACGGTCGGGTGTTCTTCAGGGTTGTAGTACTTCAGGCGCCAGGTGACGACCCAGAACAGGCCCAGGAAGCCCATGGCCATAAAGGCAGCCTGCCAGCCCCAGACACTGAGGATGATTGGCAGCAGCGCGGGAGTGATCATGGCGCCGACGTTGGTGCCGGCGTTGAAGATGCCGGTGGCCACGGCGCGTTCGCCGGCCGGGAACCACAGGCGCGTGGTCTTCACGCAGGCCGGGTAGTTGGCCGCTTCGGTCAGGCCCAGGATGAACCGGCAGACCATGAAGCCGACCGCCGAGGTGGCCAGGCCGTGAGCGCCGGTGGCCAGGCTCCAGAGCAGCACCGCCAGGAAGAAGGCGCGCTTGACGCCGACCTTGTCGATAAAGCGGCCTTGCAGCAGAAAGCCGATGGCGTAGCCAACCTGGAACCAGAAGTTGATGTTGGCGTAGTCCATCGTCGTCCAGCTCATTTCCTTGGCAAGGATAGGCTGCATGACGCCCAGGGCGGCGCGGTCGATGTAGTTCAGGGTGGTGGCAAAGAACACCAGGGCAAGCATGCCCCAGCGAGTCTTGCCGACGGCGAGGGCGCCGCGGACCTTTTCACCGATACCGGCACGCGCAGCGCTGGCCAGAGGATTGGATTGGGTGTTGAGCATGATGGTTCGATCATCCGTACCAGGACTGCGCCAGGGGCGTCAGCCGGACTGAGAAACTACCCGCGGTGGCCGGGAGCCGTCAGGGCGGTTCGTGGCTTCGTGACGGCCAGAGAACATGGCAGACAGGCGAAGCGTGAATTCTGACAGATCAGGCGCAGGCGAGCGCGCAATTTGCTATCAGGCGAACCGGGCAACGGTCATGAAAATGGCCGAACGGGTTCGTCTACTCGAAGTCTCAGGGATGCCAAGCGGGTGTACGGAGAACTCGGGAAGGGCGCGCATGGGTAGTTATCCTGTTTTGAAATTGTTATGGAGGTTCATCGTTACAGCGCAAAACGGGGCCTTTTTTAGTGAGCAAAGCCCAAGGCTTGTTACGTACGGCGAAACAGATGGTGGGCGTTGGCGAATATATCGTCAATCGAGCAAAATCGGTTTTGTTCGATAACCGAACGAAAAACTAACCAGTTCGTACATATTGTGTTGCTCGTGTATTTTGACAGCGAAATACTCACACTGCATCCATAATCAAGGCCGTTGACCGCCTTGCATGCGGTGCAATCCAGTGGCGACCCTGCACGGTCGCGCTCGTCCAGGAGAACAACAACATGCAGCGTTCCATTGCCACCGTTTGCTTGAGCGGTACCTTGCCGGAAAAGCTCGAAGCCATCGCCGCCGCCGGCTTTGACGGCGTCGAGATTTTCGAGAATGACCTTCTGTACTACGACGGCAGCCCGCGCAACATCCGGCAGATGTGCGCCGACCTGGGCCTGGCCATCACCCTGTTTCAGCCGTTTCGCGATTTCGAAGGCTGCCGCCGCGACCGCCTGGCGCGCAACCTTGATCGCGCCGAGCGCAAGTTCGACCTGATGCAGGAGCTGGGCACCGATCTGGTGCTGGTGTGCAGTAACGCCGCCGCCGACTCGCTGGGCGAGCACAACATCCTGCGCGATGACCTGAGCCTGCTGGCCGAACGCGCCGGCGCGCGCCAGTTGCGTATCGGCTACGAGGCCCTGGCCTGGGGCCGCCACGTCAACACCTGGCAACAGGTCTGGGCGCTGGTGCGCGAGGTCGATCATCCGGCGCTGGGCGTCTTGCTCGACAGTTTCCATACCCTGTCGCTCAAGGGTGATCCGAGCGCAATCGCGCAGATTCCGGGCGACAAGATCTTTTTCGTGCAGATGGCCGATGCGCCGATCCTGGCGATGGATGTGCTGGAGTGGAGCCGGCATTTCCGCTGCTTCCCGGGCCAGGGCGAGTTCGACCTGCCGGGCTTTCTGGCTCCGATTCTGCGCAGTGGCTACACCGGCCCGCTGTCGCTGGAGGTTTTCAAC
This sequence comes from Pseudomonas viridiflava, assembly GCF_900589395.1. Taxonomy (GTDB): domain Bacteria; phylum Pseudomonadota; class Gammaproteobacteria; order Pseudomonadales; family Pseudomonadaceae; genus Aquipseudomonas. Next base: position 80,067 of record NZ_UUIS01000056.1, on the reverse strand, counting down.
GACGGTTTCCGCGCCGCGCCTACCCGCGCCAATGCCGCCGACGGCCTGCGCTCGCTGCTGTATCTGGAAGAAAAGACCCGCCAGCTGCTGGCCAGCGAACAGCTCACCCAGCAACCGGCAGCACCGGTGTCCAATGAGCTGCTGTTCAATCCGCCGCCGGCCAGCCAGCTTGATGGCGTGGAGTTTCTCGAGTTTGCCGTGGACGAGACCCAGAGTGCTCGCCTTGAGGGTTGGCTGGAGCGCCTGGGCTTTGCCCGCTTGGGTGCGCACCGGTCCAAGGCGGTCAGGCTGCTGGGGCAGGGTGATATCCGTATCGTGCTCAATGCCGAGCCCTATTCGTTTGCGCACAGCTTCTTTGAGGTGCATGGCCCGTCGCTGTGCGCCACGGCCCTGCGGGTCGATAACGCCGCCCAGGCACTGGAGCGTGCGCAGGCGTTCAAGGGTCAGCCTTATCGCGGGCTGGTCGGGCCGAACGAGCGCGAGATACCGGCCGTGCGCGCCCCGGATGGCAGCCTGATCTACCTGATCGAAGGCGCAGCTCCCGGGCAGTCGATCTATGACAGCGATTTTGTGGTCAATGCGCAGGCACCGGTTACCGGTGGCCTGCAGCGCATCGACCACATGGCCATGGCCCTGCCGGCTGAGAGTCTCGACAGTTGGGTGCTGTTCTACAAGGGGCTGCTGGACTTCGAGGCCGACGACGAGGTGGTGTTGCCCGACCCTTACGGGCTGGTCAAGAGCCGGGCATTGCGCAGCCGTTGCAGCAGCGTACGCCTGCCGCTGAACATTTCCGAGAACCGCAATACCGCCATTTCTCATGCGGTGTCGACCTACCGTGGCTCGGGCGTGCACCACATCGCCTTCGACTGCCAGGACATCTTCGCCGAGGTGCACCGTGCCAAGGAGGCCGGGGTGCCGCTGCTGGAAATTCCGCTGAACTACTATGATGACCTGGCCGCACGGCTGGACTTCGATGACGAGTTCCTCAGCGAGCTGGCTTACTACAACGTGCTCTACGACCGTGATAGCCAGGGCGGCGAGCTGTTTCACGTCTACACCGATGCCTTCGACGGGCGCTTCTTCTTCGAGATATTGCAGCGCAAGAATGGCTATGCCGGCTACGGTGCGGCTAACGTGCCGGTGCGTCTGGCGGCGATGGCCAAGGCCCGTACGGGGGCGGCGCCGCGGGCGCGGCTCTGATCGCAGGCTGTAGAGGCCAGCGGCGATGCTGTCGAGGCTGCATCGCCACGTTTTTTACATTTGCCGGGAGGCCATTGATGAGTCAGCGGGCTCTGCAGCTTCCATCCTGCAGGGGCGCGGGCTCATAATCGGCCGTTCTACCGTGGTCGTGAGCCAACAATGAATACAATTACCGACTCCACTGCGCCCGTGCCCCAGGAGGCTGTGCGCAAGAGCCGCAAGAACAACCCTGAAAAGACCCGTGAAGACATTCTTCAGGCAGCGGTTACCGAGTTTGTTGCCAGGGGGTTGTCAGGCGCGCGGGTCGACGCCATTGCCGAGCGTACCCAGACCTCCAAGCGCATGATCTATTACTACTTCGGCAGCAAGGAGCAGTTGTACGTCGACGTGCTGGAGAAACTCTACGGTGACATTCGCAACACCGAAAGCCTGATGAACCTCACCGACCTGGAGCCGCATGCGGCCATCCTGCGGCTGGTGGAATTCACCTTCGATCACCATGACCGCAATGTCGATTTCGTGCGCATCGTGTGCAACGAGAACCTGCTCAATGGCGAGAACGTCAAGCAGTCCGAAACCATTCATGCCAAGAGCCAGAACACCATCAAGACGCTGGATGACATCCTGCGCCGGGGTGAGGCCAGCGGTGTGTTTCGCCAGGGCGTGGATGCCGTGGACCTGCACATGCTGATGACCTCGTTCTGTTTTCACCGCGTGTCGAACCGGCACACGCTGGGCGCGATCTTCAAGATTGACCTGTCAGAGGAGCAGCGCAAGCAGCGCCATAAGACGATGATCTGCGATGCGGTGTTGCGGTATCTGCAGCGGTAGGGCGTTTTTCGCGGCCGCTGTAGCTCTCATCAAGCATACTGATTCTACGGGCTATCAAATTCACCTCTGTAGGAGCGCGCTTGCCCGCGACCGAGTGCGTTAGCGCTCGCAAAAATTGTATAGACGCTGAAAATTTACGACTGCTAACGCAGCCGGTCGCGGTGGTCCGGCATTCCGGCAGAGCGCGCTCCTACAGTGCTGCGCGACTGTATGCCGCCTTGGCAGCGAGGGATGAACGGTCAATCCGGCATGGCGTGAAAGTGCGCCATCATCCGCTCGGCATCGGCCGGCCGGCCGCTGAACAGCTCGAAAGCCTTGACCGCCTGGAACACCGCCATGGTGGTGCCATCCAGGGTACGGCAGCCCAGGCGGCGGGCTTCGCGCAGCAGTTCGGTTTCCAGCGGGAAGTAAATGATGTCTGCCACCCACAACCCGCTGTGCAGGTGCTCGGCGGGCAAGGGCATGCCTGGCAGCTTGGTCATGCCCACCGGCGTGGTATTGACCAGGCCGTCAGCCTCGGCCACCGAGCCTGCCAGGTCGAGGCCGACTTGGGCGCGGCCGGCACCGAAGTGGGCGTTGAGGTTGTCCACCAGGCCTTGGGCGCGTTGCGGCTCGACCTCGAAGATCACCAGGTGCTCGACGCCAGCACTCAGCAAGGCATGGGCCACGGCCGCACCGGCACCGCCGGCGCCCATTTGCACCACATACCGGCGCGGGGCGTCTTGCAGGCCGCGCTTGAAGCCTTCGGCAAAGCCCAGGCAATCGGTGTTGTGCCCGATACGCTTGCCGTCCTTGAATACCACCGTGTTGACCGCTCCAATACCCCGGGCTTCGGGTGACAGCTCATCGAGCAGAGGAATGACCGCCTGTTTGCAAGGAAAGGTGATGTTCAAACCCGTGAAGCCGCTGGTGCGTGCGCCTTCGAGCAAGACGGGCAGGGCGCTGCTGTCGAGCCCCAGCGCGTCGATGTCGATCAAGCGGTACAGGTAGCGCAGGCCCTGGGCGTCGCCTTCGTGTTCGTGCAATGCCGGGGTGCGCGAGGCCTGGATGCCCGAGCCGATCAGGCCTGCAAGGACGGAAGAAATTTGGATCTGAGTCATGGGGAAAATCTCTTGTTGTTGTGGCGCCATCTGCTGGAAATTAATGTACCAGATGGTTAATAAGGCTGTATGCAGCGTTGCAGAGCGGGTTCCGGATTGTGTTCGGTGATCGCCCGGCACAGTGCGCTAGGCGCTGCCATGGGCTTTGGCGGATAATCGGCCTTTTCGATTCGCCGAGTGCCTGCATGACCGAGACTTCTTTCAGCGCTGCCCAGCATCAGGCCAGTACCCTGTATCTGCCGCCTGGCCCCTGGACCACCGTGCTTGACTGCCTGTGCGCCCGTTTTCCCGCCATCGACCGTCAAGTGTGGCTGGAGCGCATCGCCCGCAGACGTGTGCTGGATGGCGACGGCCAGCCGATTGCCGTGGACCTGGCCTACCGTGAAGGGCTCAAGGTGCATTATTTTCGCGAGGTGCCCAACGAAACGCCGATTCCGGTGCTCGAATCCGTGCTGCATGTCGATGAGCACCTGGTGGTGGCTGACAAACCCCATTTTCTGCCGGTGACACCCTCTGGCGAATACGTCGAGCAAACCTTGCTGCGACGGCTGATCCAGCGCCTGGGCAACCCGGCCCTGGTGCCGCTGCACCGCATCGACCGGCACACCGCCGGCCTGCTGTTGTTTTCGGCCAACCCCGCCAGCCGTTCGGCCTATCAATCGTTGTTTCGCACCCGCTCGATCGACAAGTACTACGAAGCCATCGCCCCGGCATTGCCGCATCTTGAATTTCCGCGTGAGCATGCCAGTCGGCTGGTCGATGGCGAGCCCTTCTTTCGCATGCAGGAAGGTGAGGGAGCGCCCAATACGTTGACCCGCATCGAGGTGTTGGAGCGTCAGACCACGTTGTGGCGCTATGCGCTGTATCCGGTGACGGGCAAGAAACACCAGTTGCGGGTACACATGGCGGCCTTGGGCGCGCCGATCTGCAATGATCCGTTCTATCCAGATGTACTGGCCGATGCGCAGGACGATTACCCACGGCCGCTGAAACTGCTGGCCCGGGGCTTGCGTTTCATTGATCCGGTGACGGGTGAGTTGCGCGAGTTTGAAAGCCGCTTGCGGCTGGCGTTCTGAGCGAAGTTGCAGGCTGTGTGTCGAGGCAGGAGTGACGGGGCGCGGCGGAGCGAATGACCGGGTTGGTCATTCGCCCTTGCAACATTGACCTTACAGGTCTTTGACGGTACGCACCTGGTCCTTGTTGATGCGGGTTTTCTTGCCGTCCAGTTGCTGGAATTCGTAGAAGCCGGACTCGTCGTCGAAATGCGGGGTGTCCACGGCCTGGATTTCACGGCCGTCGTTGAGGGTGATGACGGTAGGCGAAGAGCAGCCGGCCAGGGACGCAAGGCCCAGAGCAAGTACGAAAGCGGCGGGGATGGTCTTGTGATTCATGGCTGTTTCTCCGGGTGGATGCTGATTGAATGACGACTAAGACGTGCAGCTTAACCGCAAGTTCCCTGCGCGGCTAATGGCTATCGGGCCGTGAGCCAATTTCGTTCTGCGCCAGCAACTGCGGGGTGTTGAGGTTGCTCAAGCGCACGTCACCGGGTGCGCACTGCAGCGCCTGCGGGTGCAGGGGCGCCAGCGCCCGGCGTGGGCTGCGCTCACCGCTGTGCCAGGCGGCCTGCACGGCTGGCGCATGAAGCAGGGGAATGATGCACAGCAACGGCTGCCAATGCTCGCCTTCGCGCACCATGACCGGCCGGCCCGGATCGTGTGCCGCCAGGTTGCGCAGTTGCGTGAGCAACGCCTCGTCGATTCTCGGCACATCGCACGGCAGTACCAGTAGAACCTCGTGGCGCGCGACGGCCAGTGCCGCCAGGATGCCGGTCAGAGGTCCTGGAAAGCCGCTTTCAGCGTCTTCGACCAGGCGATCGGCGTAGGCTGCATAACGATCCTGATTACGGTTGCAGGAAATGATCAGATCGTCAGTCAGTGGCCGCACCGTGTGATACAGGGTCTCGATCAGGGGCCGGCCCTGCCAGGTCAGCAGCCCTTTGTCGCGCCCGCCCATGCGTTGCCCCTGGCCGCCGGCCAACAGCAGGATCGAACAGGGCGGCAGGGCGTTCAGCGTCATGGCGGTTCCGGTGCGGGCAGTCAAAAGCAGGGCTGTGATATAACACCGGGCTGTTTTCACTACAACCGGATCCAGACCATGAGCGTCAAGCCCGACACCCCCTTTGTGCCCCTCAATATCGCCGTCTTGACCGTCAGTGATACGCGTACCCTGGACACCGACACCTCCGGCCAGATGTTTGTTGATCGCCTGAGCGAAGCCGGCCATGGCTTGATCGACCGGGTGTTGCTCAAGGATGACCTGTACAAGATTCGCGCCCAGGTGGCGACCTGGATCGCCGACGACAACGTGCAAGTGGTGCTGATCACCGGAGGCACCGGCTTCACCGGCCGTGACAGCACCCCTGAAGCGGTGGCCTGCCTGCTCGACAAGCAGGTCGATGGCTTTGGCGAGCTGTTCCGGCAGATATCGGTGCCTGACATCGGCACCTCGACCATCCAGTCCCGTGCCCTGGCGGGCCTGGCCAACGGCACCCTGGTGTGCTGCCTGCCAGGCTCCACCAATGCGGTGCGCACCGGCTGGGATGGCATTCTTGCCCAACAGCTTGATTCGCGCTTTCGTCCCTGCAACTTCGTCGCCCACCTCAAGAAAGCCGAACCCTGCGGCACGCGGGGCTGATGCCGATGATGCCCGTCGAACATGCCCTGGCCCGGTTGCTGGAGAGCGCCGAGGCCCGCCCGATCACCGAGCGCGAAACGCTGATCCTGGCCCAGGCCCAGGGCCGCGTGCTGGCGCAGGACATCGTCGCCACCCTCGATCTGCCGCCCTGGCCCAACAGCGCCATGGACGGCTATGCCCTGCGCCTGGCGGACTGGCACGGTGAGCCGCTGGCGGTCAGCCAGCGCATCCTGGCCGGGCAAGCGCCCGAGCCGCTGGCGCCGGGCACCTGCGCCCGGATCTTCACCGGCGCCCCGGTGCCGGCCGGTGCCGACTGCGTCGAGATGCAGGAAAACGCCGAGGTCCTGGCCGATGGGCGCGTGCGCTTCACCCAGGCGCTTAACCTTGAGCAGAATATCCGCCCGCAAGGCCAGGAAACCCGCTGTGGCGAATGCGTGCTGAGCGCCGGCACCCGGCTGGGCCCGGTGGAGCTGGGACTGGCGGCCTCGCTGGGCGTGGCCCGGCTTGAAGTGGTACGCCGCCCGCGGGTGGCGGTGGTGTCCACCGGCGATGAGCTGGTCGAGCCTGGCCAGCCGCTGGCGCCGGGGCAGATCTACAACAGCAACCGCGTGTTGCTGTGCAGCTGGTTGCAGCGCCTGGAATGCGACGTGATCGACGCCGGCATCCTGGCCGATGACCTGGAGCAGACCCGGGCAGCGCTGGCGGGGCTAGGGCATGTGGACCTGATCGTGTCCACCGGCGGCGTATCGGTGGGCGAGGCGGACTTTCTCGGCCATGCCCTGCGCGAGGACGGCGAGCTGGACCTGTGGAAGCTGGCCATCAAGCCCGGCAAGCCGTTGACCTTCGGGCATTATCGCGGCGTACCGGTGCTGGGCCTGCCGGGCAATCCGGCCTCGACTCTGGTGACCTTCGCCTTGCTGGCCCGCCCGTATCTGCTGCGCCGCCAGGGCGTCCAGGCGGTCACGCCGTTGCAGTTCCAGGTGCCGGCAGCGTTCGCCTGGACCCGTGCCGGCACGCGCCGCGAATACCTGCGCGGACGACTGGAGCAAGGCCGGGCATTGCCGTACCGCAACCAGAGTTCCGGGGTGTTGCGCAGCGCAGTCTGGGCCGACGGACTGATCGAGGTGCGCGAAGGCACCACGCTGGCCGAAGGTGATGCCGTGATCTTTATCCCGCTGAGCGAGGTGCTCGGCTAAGGGGCTCCTCTAAAAACTACCTGCGTTGTCATCGCTGCGTTAAAAACAGGCTCGTGCGCGAGTCCGATCGTGCGCGATCCCGGTCAGAATGCTCATTTACAACCCGTAAAGTCGGCCGCGACTCCGACCGTTTTTCGCCTGTTTTTGTGGGGCCGCCGTCGGTATTGCGCTGACTGCCTCGCCTACGTTTTTAGAGGCGCCTTAAGCGCGCTACCACACACTGAGCTAGCCTCAAGGACGCTGACAAATCGGGCCCTGTCGTATGCCCTGGAGTATTGTTATGCCGTCTTTGAGTGTGGCGTGTGTAATCCCGACCTATAACGGGCGCAAGGACCTGGAGCGCTTGCTGGATTCGCTGGTGGGGCAGAGTGCTTCATTCGATACCCTGATTGTCGATTCCAGCTCCAGCGATGGCACCCTGGCGCTGGCCCGGTCGCGTTGCGCAGACGTGACGGTGATCGACAGCAAGGACTTCAACCACGGTGGCACCCGGCAGATGATGGTCGAGCGTTATCCGGGCTATGACGTCTATGTCTACCTGACCCAGGACGCCTGCCTGGAACAGGCTGATGCAATTGCCAACCTGTTGCTGCCGTTCGCCGACCCCAGGGTCGGTGCCGTGTGCGGCCGGCAATTGCCGCACCGCGACGCCAACCTGCTGGCCCGGCACGCGCGGCTGTTCAACTACCCGCCGACCTCGCAGGTCAAGACCCTGGCCGATGCCGAGGCGCTGGGCATCAAGACACCGTTCATGTCCAATTCCTTCGCGGCCTACCGGCGCGAGGCGCTGCTGGCCGTGGGTGGATTTCCGCGCCATGTGATCCTGTCCGAAGACATGTACGTGGCGGCAAAAATGCTGCTGGCAGGCTGGAAAGTGGCCTATGAAGGGTCGGCGGTGTGCCGTCATTCGCACAACTACAGCCTGATCGAGGAGTTTCGTCGCTACTTCGACATCGGCGTGTTCCAGGCGCGCGAGCACTGGATTTACGAAAGCTTTGGCGGCATTGCCGGCGAGGGCATGCGCTATGTCAAATCGGAGTTGGCCTTCATCGGCCCCCGGCGCTGGTGGTGGTGGCCGCTGTCGATCCTGCGCAATGCCTTGAAGCTGATCGCCTACAAGCTCAGCCGTCACGAAAAACGGCTGTCGGTGGCGTGGAAGAAAAGGCTGGGCATGCACGCGCGTTACTGGGACGGTCCAGACGGGTGATAGCGTTCAAAGCAATGGACAATCCTTGACCCTTGCGTCTGGCGCACTCATAAGCTGCCTAAATGTAAATTTTCGTAACGACAGACTCTTTTTAAACTGCCTGGGTTTTCAATGCCCCGGACTGTCTGTTCATGACCCTGCTCGCCACGCCAGCGCCTGTTCTCTCGCCTTCGGTTGCTGTCGCGCCCGTGTTCGGTCTGGAGCGGGTGCTCGGGTTGCTCGGGGTGTTGCTGGCGGTGCTGGTCGCAGGTATCAATGAGGGCGTGACCCGCACGGCGATGGCTGATATTCGCGGGGCAATGTTCATCGGGGCCGATGAAGCCAGCTGGCTGATCGCCTGTTATTCGGCCAGCTCGGTCGCCGCCATGGCCTTTGCGCCCTGGTTTGCCGTCACCCTGTCGCTGCGCCGCTTCACACTGGGAGCGATCGCGGCGTTCGTGGTGCTGGCCTTGCTGTGCCCGCTGGCACCGGATTACCCGAGCCTGTTGGTGTTGCGCACTCTGCAAGGCCTGGCCGCCGGTTGCCTGCCGCCGATGCTGATGACCGTCGCCCTGCGGTTTCTGCCACCTTCGATCAAGCTGTATGGCCTGGCCGGTTATGCCTTGACGGCCACGTTCGGCCCCGGACTGGGCACACCGCTGGCCGCGCTGTGGACCGAGTACTTCACCTGGCAATGGACCTTCTGGCAGGTCATCCCGCCGTGTCTGGTGGCGATGATCGCCGTGTCTCACGGCATCGTGCAGGACGCGCCGCGTCTGGAGCGCTTCAAGTCGTTCAACTGGCGTGGCCTGTTGCTGGGGCTGCCCGCCATTGTGATGCTGGTCATCGGCATGCTCGAAAGCAATCGACTGGACGGGTTCGAGTCGTCGTTGATTGTGTTTCTGCTGAGCGCAGGCTTGCTGTTGCTGGCGGCATTTCTGCTCAATGAGTGGTTTGCCCCGGTGCCGTTTTTCAAGCTGCAATTGTTGGCCGACCTTAACCTGTCGCATGCCTTGCTGACCCTGGCAGGGGTGCTGGTGGTGCTGACCGCCGTGGCATCGATTCCGTCGGCCTACCTGGCCCAGGTGCACGGTTACCGGCCCTTGCAGACAGCACCGATGATGCTGATGGTGGCCTTGCCGCAATTGCTGGTGCTGCCATTGCTGGCGGCGCTGTGCAACCTGCGCCGGGTCGACTGCCGCTGGGTACTGGCGCTGGGGTTGTCGATGCTGGGGCTGCATTGCGCGCTGGCCACGCAGATGACCTCCGAGTGGATTCGCGACAACTTCTATGTTTTGCAACTGCTGCAAGTTATCGGCCAGCCTATGGCCGTGCTGCCGCTGCTGATCCAGGCCACCGGCGGCATTGCCCCGCAGGACGGGCCTTTTGCATCGGCCTGGTTCAATACCGTGCGTGGCTTGGCCGGCGTGGTCGCCACCGGCGTGATCGAGACGTTGACCACGGTGCGCCAGCATTTTCATTCCAACACCCTGGTTGATCGCCTGGGCAATGCGCCGTGGGTGAGCGGCGATGCCGACCCGATGACACTCAGTCACCGCCTGCATGAGCAGGCCGTGGTGCTCACCAGCGCCGATCTCTACTACTGCATGGGCTGGCTGGCAGTCGCCCTGATGCTGCTGATTCCTGTGATGCCGACGCGGGTGTATCCACCGCGGGCATTGAACTGAGCCTTTTGGAGAACCGGTCATGAAAATGACGTCGAAACAGACCCTGGCGCTGTGTGGCATTGCGCTTGTCCTGACGGGTATGGGGTTATATGCCCTGGCCGGGCAGGGCGAGCACCAGCGCACCAATGATGCCTTCATTGCTGCCGACTATTCGGTGGTCGCGCCCAAGGTTTCCGGTTTTATCAGCCAGGTGCTGGTGGAGGATAACCAGCAGGTCAAGGCCGGTGAGCTGCTGGCCCGCATCGATGACAAGGACCTGCAGGCGGCCCTGGCCGCCAGCGAAGCCGAGGTGCAGGCGGCGGCCGCCCGGCGCGATGAAGCCGATGCGCTGCTGCAGCGCCAGGCCTCAGTGATCGCCAGCGCCAAGGCCGCCTTGCAGGCCAGCCAGGCGGCGGTAACGTTCGCCGAGCAGGAGCGCACCCGCTACGACCATCTGGCCGGCGCCGGTGCCGGCACCGTGCAGAACGCCCAGCAGGCGCGCAACCGCATCGACACCGCCAATGCCCGGCACACCAGTGCCGATGCGACCCTGGCTGCCGAGCGCAAGCAGGTCGATATTCTCAAGGCCCGACAGCACAGTGCCCAGGCCGCCTTGCAGCGTGCCGAAGCGGCGCTTGAGCAGGCGCGACTGCAGCTGTCGTACACCCGCATCGTGGCGCCCATCGACGGCACGGTCGGCGAGCGCGCCGTGCGGGTTGGCAACTATGTGGTGCCTGGCAGCAAGCTGCTGTCGCTGGTGCCGCTGCAGCAGGCCTATATCCTGGGTAACTTCCAGGAAACCCAACTGACCCACGTCAGCGTCGGGCAAACAGTACAGGTGCGCGTCGATACTTACCCCGACCAGGTGCTCAAGGCGCATGTGGACAGCATCGCACCGGCCACCGGTGTGACCTTCGCCGCCGTACGACCCGATAACGCCACGGGCAACTTCACCAAGGTGGTGCAACGGATTCCGGTGAAGATCGTGCTTGAACCGGGGCAGCCCTTGGCTGAGCGGCTGCGGGTCGGTATGTCGGTGCAGGCCACGATCGACACCACATCGTTGCCGGGCACCGCTGCGGTGACCCGCCGATGAGCCGCCTTTTCAGTGCCTGTGCCTTGAGCCTGGCAATCAGTGCGGTACTCAGCGGCTGCCAGGTGGGCAAGGACTTCCAGCGCCCGGCCAGTGACGCCCGCCTCCAGTGGCTGCCGGTGGCCGGTGAGCAGGCGCCCAGCCAGCCGGTCATGGCGCCTGTCGAGGCGCGGTGGTGGAAAGTGTTTCAGGACCCGTTGCTGGACTCGTTGATTGACCGGGCCAGTACGGCCAACCTGGATCTGCGCATGGCCGCTGCCCGCCTGGCACAGAGCCGGGCCTTGTATCGGGTCAGCAGTGGCGAGCAGTTACCCGAGGTCAACGCCAACCTGGGTTATCAGCGCAAGCGCAACAGCGGCAAGGGGCTCAATGACCCTTCGGGCAATCAGGGCCGGGCGCCGTTCGAGCAATGGGACGGTGGTGTGGGTGCCAGTTGGGAGCTGGACCTGTGGGGGCGGGTGCGTCGTGAAGTCGAGGCCGCCGGCGCGCAGGTGGAGGTGGCCGAAAACGACCAGCGCGGCGCTTTGCTGGCCATGCAGGCCGAGGTGGCGCGCCAGTACCTGGCCCTGCGTGGCGTGCAGGGCACCTTGAAGGTGATCCGGCAGAACCTGGACCTGGCGCGCAACAGCCTCGAGCTGTCGCAGGTGCGCCTGCAAAACGGTGTGGCCACTGACCTGGATGTCGCCGAAGCGGCTGCCGAGGTGTCAGCGGTGGAGTCACGCCTGCCGGTGCTTGAGCAGCGCCAGGCGCAGTTGATCAACGCGCTGGGCCTGTTGTTGGCACACACACCACGGGCCTTGCAGGGCGAGCTGGAAAAGACCGTGCAGATGGCCGCCGTGCCGGCGCGGATTCCGGTGGGGCTGCCTTCGCAGCTGGCTGAGCGGCGCCCGGACATTCGTCGCGCCGAGGCGCGTTTGCACGCGGCCACCGCCAGCACCGGGGTGGCCCAGGGCGACTTCTACCCGCGCATCACCCTGTCGGGCAATGTCGGCTTGCAGTCCTTGCAGTTGTCGGATTTTGGCAGCTGGAGTGCTCGCCAGTTCGGCTTCGGGCCACAGATCAGCCTGCCGGTCTTTTCCGGCGGCCGCCTGCGCGGCATGTTGCAGTTGCGCGAGGCGCAGGAGCAGGAAGCCGCACTGGGCTATCAGCAGACGGTCTTGCGGGCCTGGCAGGAAATCGACGACAGCATGAGCCTGTACAACGCCAGCCAATTGCAACAGCGCAAGTTGCAGGACGCGGTGCAACACAACCAGGTGGCGCTGGAGACGGCCAGGCGACAATACGTCGAAGGCGCGGCGGACTTTTTCAATGTGCTGTCGGTGCAACGGGCCCTGCTCAGCACCCAGGAGCAGTGGGTTCAGAGCGCCACGACCCAGGCGCAGGCCCTGGTGGGGCTGTATGCATCGCTGGGCGGCGGGTTCTGAGAACGCTATATCGCCGGCAAGCCGCTTCCCACAGGTCCGATGATGTGTACCGGCCGCCAGACCGTGGGCGCTGCTTTAGCAGCGATCATGAACTCAGGGCTTGAGCGCCTGATCTTCATCCAGCTGGTCGGATTCGAACAGTTGCTCAAGCTCCTTGCGTGCCTCGCGGGCGGTCTGCAACACCTTGGCTTCGTCGTCATAGACCAGGTGCTGATCGGCCAGTACCTGTTCGTCGTGGCACTTGAACCGTTCGATGCGCGCATCGGCCTGCGCCTGGGTCAAGCCCAGGCCCAGCAGCGTCTGGCGGCTCATTTCCAGGCTTGAGTAGAAGGTTTCACGCACGGCATGGGCGCCGAGGTCGATCAGGCGATGCACGTGCTGGCGGTTACGCGCCCGGGCGATGATTTTCATGTCCGGGTACAGCTTGCGCACCAGCTCGGCGGTCTTGATGTTGGTCTCCGGGTCGTCGGTGGCAATGACAAAGTACTCGGCTTCGTGCACCTTGGCCGCACGCAGGATTTCAGGGCGCAGCGGGTCGCCATAGAACACCGGCACATTGCCGAAGCTGCGGGTGAACTCGATGGTTTCCACGGCCGTGTCCAGCGCGATGAACGGAATATGCTGAGCGCGCAGGATCCGCGCCACTATCTGGCCCATGCGGCCCATGCCGGCAATCACCACGCGTGGTCGGTCGCTGTGGATGTCCCGGTATTCGTCGGGCACCGGAGTGGCTTTCGGACGTGGCTTGAGCCAGCGCGCGGTGGCCATGAACAGCAGCGGCGTAAGGGCCATCGACAGGGTGATGGTCAGCACCAGAATGTCGTACACCCGGGCCTGGAACAGGCCTTCGGCATTGCCCAGCTTGAACACCACGAAGGCAAACTCGCCCCCGGCGGCCAGGACCAGGCCCAACTGGACGGCGTTCTGGCGTCCGAGCCCGGCGGCCATGCGCCCGATCACAAACAGGATCGGCAGTTTCAGGCCGATCAGCAACAGGGTCAGGCCCAGCACCACTATCGGGTCAGTGAGCAGCAGACTGAGGTTGGCGCCCATGCCGACGCTGATGAAAAACAGGCCCAGCAGCAGACCTTTGAAGGGTTCGATCTGTGCTTCCAGTTCATGGCGATATTCGGAGTCGGCCAGCAACAGGCCGGCCAGAAACGCCCCCAGCGCCATCGATACGCCGACCAGTTCCATCAGCCAGGCCGTGCCGATCACCACCAGCAGGGCGGTGGCCGTCGACACTTCCTGAATGCCGGTGCGGGCCACGATGCGAAACACCGGGCGCAGCAGGTAACGGCCGCCGATCACCACGACGGCGATGCTGGCGAATATTTCCAGTGCATGGGTAAGGCTTTCGCTGGTACTCGACTGATGGTTGGCCCCGGCCAGCATCGGTACCAGGGCGATCAGTGGAATGGCAGCAATGTCCTGGAACAGCAGGATCGCAAAGGCGGTGCGGCCATGCGGGCTGCCCAGTTCCTTGCGCTCGGCCAGGCTTTGCAGGCCGAAGGCGGTGGACGACAAGGCCAGGCCCAGGCCCAGCACAATGGCTGTGTTCATGGGTTGATCAAAGGCCACCAGGGCGATGCCGCCGATCACCAGGCCACACAGCAGCACTTGCAGCAGACCGACGCCGAAGACCGCCTTGCGCATCACCCACAGGCGTTTGGGCGACAGTTCGAGGCCAATGATGAACAGCAGCAATACCACCCCAAGTTCCGAAATGTGGCTGACACTCTCCGGATTGGCGATAAGCCCCAGCACCGAGGGGCCGATGATGACGCCGGCAAACAGGTAACCCAGGACCGAACCCAGTTGCAGGCGCTTGGCCAGCGGGACGGTCAGGACGGCGGCGAGCAGGAACACGACTGCGGCCTGCAACAGGCTGCCTTCATGGGGCATGGGAACACTCCTTGGCAAACGTGAATCTCAGGCATTCCACCTGAATGAGGGCCGCATTAAACACAGCTGGTGTAGACAGGGCAATGCTGCACAGGTTTGCAGGGTGTGCAAGAAGAGGGCCTAGAGGGTTGGACGATGCCATCGGGTGCGGATCGGCGTACCATGGTCGCGCTTTCGCGCAGCCTGCGGCTGATCATGTTGAATTCAGGAAAATGTCATGAGCAATAAACAACGCTTGATGTATTCGGTTCTGATTGCCTTGTCCGTATTGGCAATCATGCTGGGCCTTACCCACTTGCAGAAAACCGGTGCCATCACCGAGCAGACGTTCCAGTACATCGCCATCGGTGTGGCGGTGCTGGTGGTGATCCTCAACGGCGTCATGCGCCGCAAGGTCAAGCGCTGATCATTTCAACCGCAGGTGTGCCCGCTTACCGAGCGGGCCGGCTGTCGTCGTTGTCGAGCCACTGCAAGGCTCTGGGGTGCAGGGTGTAGGCCTTGTCAGCGCCCAGGACGATGACGCCTTCATCGCACAGGCGCTTGAGCACCTCGCGCACGCTCAGAAACGACAATGGCACGTCCACGCGCAGCAACTGGCTGTGAATGCCGCGCACCCCCAAGGGCTGGCCTTCCTCGCTGGCGACCAGCAGGGTGTCGAGCACCTTGAGACGGACCAGGCTGGTGCGCAGGCCGAAATTCTTCAGCAGTGCACGGATGTGTTCATTGTTGGCACGGTCGCTTTCGGCGGCAGCCGTCGGCAACGGTGCCTGGGCCTGAGCCGCAATGGCGTTCTGTCGCAGCAGGGTGCGGGTGGTTGTTCCTTGGCGATTGAGCATGCACAAACTCCTTTTCGGGCCGGGTTTATTACGGTTCACCTCTAATAAGACGAACGAACGCAAAAAAACCTCATCGCCCATGGCAAAAAAGTTGTGCCATGGGTCGCGCACAAACCTGCAAATACCTTTGCGAGCCCTCAGGGACGGGGCTTTCAGGAGATTGTGAAGAAAAGTTCAGGTTGTTTCAGCGTGTAAGCAATCAGCGCCGCAGAACCGTTGCAGCCTGTTTGTGCAGCACCGGCTGGCCTTGCTCGTTGAAGGCGACCCGTACCGGCAGCACCTTGGGCAGTGAGGCGAGCAGGCCTGATATTTCGCTGATGTTGTAGCTCAGGCCCAGACGCAGGTCGCCGGTGGCGGTGTCGGCGAGCATGATGGGGGTGGGCAGGTAGCGATTGATCATGGGCAGCGCCTGGCGCAGCGGCAGGTCGTTGAACACCAGCTTGCCATAGCGCCAGGCCAGGCTGGCATCGCCGGCGCGTACCTGACTGGCCAGCGGCAATGCCTCGTGGCCACGGTAGTACGCCTGCATGCCGGGCGTCAGGCGCACATTGCGGTCCGGTTGGGCGCGGTCCCCCAGCACCAGCACGGAGCCATCGACCAGAATCACATTGACCTGGTCCTGGTACATCCACACGTTGAAGCGTGTGCCGATGGCCTGGATGCTGCCTTTGCCAGCGTGTACCACGAATGGCTTGAGCGCGTCGTGTGCCACCTCGAAAAAGGCCTCGCCCTGCTCGAAACTGACAATGCGCCGATCCTTGTAGCGTGCGTAGCTCAGGTGTGTGCTGGTGTTGAGCTCCACCCGGCTGCCGTCAGGCAGGGTAACGAGCCGGCTCGCGCCTTCGGCTGAGTAGGTGGCGTACTCCGAAGGCACCCAGCCCATGTTCCAGGCAATGCCCAGCGCCAGAGTCAGCACGCCGGTGAGTGCGGCCAGGGCAAGGATGCGTCTGGGCCTACGTGAGCCGGTGGGGCGAGTGGTCGCGGGTGTGGCGGCTGCACTGAGTGCGGGCGTCAGGCCGTCGCAGGCCTGCCAAGTGGCACGCATGGCTTCATACTCGCGTGAGTGACGCAGATCGGCGGCCAGCCATTGCGCAAAGGTGTCGCGTTCGGCTTCTGTGCAGTCCTGGTCCTGCAAGCGCATGAACCACTGCGCGGCGGTCTCGGTGATCGTGTCGTCATTGACTGGACTGGACGTGGTCTGGCTCATGGGCTCTCCGCTGGTGCCGTAAAGGATTCTACCTCTGGCTATTGACGAGTGAGAACAATGGATAACCAATAGCGATCACATTAGGTTGCATTTTTATGTAAATGCCAGACGCTCTCATCCAATACCTGGAAAATGCAGGTTTATTGGCGTCAACAATTGTCTGTTTCCGGCTTTTTCCCACCTGGAGCCCCGTATGCCTGCATCCGCACCGACCCTGCGAATTGCCTTTGCCGACCTCATCGAGCGGTTGTACCTGATTTTCGTGGCCCACGGCACCGCCCCCGAAGTGGCCCGGGTGCTGGCGCAAAACTGTGCCAGTGCCCAGCGTGACGGCGCCCATAGCCACGGTACTTTCCGGATTCCAGGTTATCTTTCGACCCTCGCCAGCGGCTGGGTCGATGGCAAGGCGCTGCCTGTGGTGGAGGATGTAGGGGCCGCCTTCGTGCGGGTCGATGCCGCCAATGGTTTTGCCCAGCCCGCCCTGGAAGCGGCCAGGCCCTTGTTGCTCGAAAAGGTCCGCCAGGCGGGTATTGCCATCCTGGCCATCCGTAATTCGCATCACTTCGCGGCACTGTGGCTGGATGTCGAGCCGTTTGCCGAGCAAGGGCTGGTGGCGCTGAGCCTGGTCAACAGCATGACGTGCGTGGTGCCGCATGGGGCTCGCAAACCTCTGTTCGGCACCAATCCGATTGCCTTTGCCGCGCCGCGTGCCACAGGCAACCCACTGGTGTTCGACATGGCGACCAGCGCCATTGCCCATGGCGATGTACAAATTGCCGCGCGCGAAGGGCATTGCCTGCCTGATGGCATGGGCGTGGATGCAGCCGGGCTGCCCACCACCGATCCCCAGGCGATTCTCGATGGCGGTGCATTGTTGCCGTTCGGGGGGCACAAGGGCTCGGCACTGGCGATGATGGTCGAGTTGCTGGCGGCAGGGATCACCGGTGGGCACTTTTCCTTCGAGTTCGACTGGTCGCAGCATCCAGGGGCGAAGACACCCTGGACCGGGCAGTTGCTGATCGTGATCGACCCTGACCGGGGCGGCGGCCAGGCGTTCGCCGAGCGCAGCGAAATCCTGGTGCAGCAACTGCACGGTGTGGGCCAGGCACGCATGCCGGGTGATCGCCGTTACACCGAGCGGGCTCGCTCGCTGAGTGAGGGTATCGAGATCCCGGCGGCCGAATGGGCACAACTGGGTGAGTTGGCGCATCCGCGCTGACCGTGCGCGTCCGTACGGCGGTAGGCGGCGCCTGCGGACCTGTAACAGGTCTGTCGAGAAGCGGCCGTTCGTCGCCTTTGCTCTTGCACAGGCGTCACGATCCTAATACTGTATGTGCATACAGTATTGGAAGGAGTTGTGACCATGTCTCTTGATTCTGTGCAAAAAAACATCCCGATCACCCCGCGCCGTGCGGGTATTTTCGAAGAAATGCAACGCGAAGATTTCCTGGCCCTGGCCGCTGCTCTGCGTCGGTTCAACGCATGCCAGTTGCCTGCTCCATCTCTGGAGCGCGGCCGCCGTATCGTCAATGAACCACGCTTGATGCTGGCTCTGGAATAGGTCTGCAAGCGCGTCTGCAGGCCCTTTCAAATCCGTGTTGGCAGACGTTATCGTGTGAGTATTGCCCGATTCAGGGGACACTTGCATGGATTCTTTTGCTGCTCGCTTGAGACAGGAGCGTCGGGCGCTGGGCCTTACGCAACAGAAATTTGCAATGCTGGGTGGTGTGGAAGCCAACGCCCAAGCCATGTACGAAAGCGGAGTGCGTGTTCCGCGTTCGGCCTATCTGGTGGCCTTGTCACAACATGGAATCGATGTGCTCTACCTGATTTCAGGCCGACGTACCCCGTTGGAGCTGGATGTGCTGTCGGGTGCCGAGCGTGAAGTGATCACTCGTTTCCGTACACTGCCACCGGCGCAAAAGCACGCGATCAGCGTGCTGGCCATCACCCTGTCGGAGGGCATGCAGAGCCGGTAAAACAAATCCATGCTTGTTCGCGAATATACGAAACATATATGATCCGTATCTTCAGTGAGGGGTCAAACATGGGACTGGTTAAAATTTCCGAACATATGCATGCCAATGTACGCACCGCCAGTGCGGCATTGAGTCGTTCAATCAATGCTCAGGCCGAGCACTGGATGCGGGTTGGCATGTTGGCCGAACTCAATCCGATGCTGGCCTACAGCGACATCTGCCAGCTGCTGCTCAAGGCTGAGAACAATCAGGGCAGTGTGCTGCGCGTGCAACTGCTGGATTCGGTCGCTGACCAGAAGGTAGCCTCATGAGCCGCGGTGTTCCGCTCAAGAGCGAACAGGATCTTGTGGCGCTGCGGGTGGCAGGGAGACTGGCTGCCGAGGTGCTGGCCATGATCAAGCCTCACGTCAGGGCGGGCGTGAGCACTGAGGCGCTCGACGACATCTGCAATCGTTATATCGTTGAAGAACTGAACGTGATCCCGGCCAACGTTGGTTATCACGGCTTCACCAAGACCACCTGCATTTCACCCAATGCCGTGGTATGTCACGGCATTCCTTCGGCTGGCGATGTGCTCAAGGAAGGCGATATCGTCAATATCGATGTGGCAATCATCAAGGATGGCTGGTATGGCGACACCAGCCGTATGTATCTGGTAGGAGAGGTCAGCCCGCTGGCCCGGCGACTCGTCGACACCACTTATGAAGCCACGCGTGCCGGCATCCATGCCGTGCGTGCCGGCGCGACACTGGGCGATATTGGCCATGCCATCCAGAACGTTGCGCACCGTGAAGGCTTCAGCGTGGTCCGCGAATATTGCGGGCACGGTATCGGCCAGGTTTACCACGATGAGCCTCAGGTACTGCACTACGGTATGCCAGGCAAGGGGCTCAAGCTCAAACCAGGCATGGTCTTCACCATCGAGCCGATGATCAACGCCGGCAAGGCGGGCACCCGCACGCTGGATGATGGCTGGACCGTGATGACCCGCGACCTGTCACTGTCGGCGCAGTGGGAGCACATGGTTGCAGTGACTGAAACAGGCTTCGAATTGCTGACGCCCTGGCCGGACGGCACTGGCGATTACCCTGCCATCTGAAGCCTGGTCGCCAGCCCGGCCGTGGGCCGGGCTGCTGTTTTCAGCTACAGGCCTTGAGATTGACCGGCCCGACGAACTCGTTGCCACGGCCCATCACGCACGCCACACGCTGGTTGCGCTGGCGCTCCCAGGCCTGGGGTGGGTATGTCCTGTTCCAGGCCTGATAAAGCTGCTGGTCCTGTCGTGACAGGCGCAGGTTGTAGTACTTGCTCATGTAGAGATGAGTACGGGCAACCATGCCGCGAATCGAAGCGCGGGGCATGACCTTTCTGGCCTTGAAATCCACCCGTGTCTGGCAAGCGCCGTACTGGTTTTTCTGCTCGGCCACCCAGCCAAAGCTGAAGTTGCTGCGATCGGCATTCACTTCACCAATGCTGGGCACCAGGTTATGCAGATCAGCCTCGGCAAGCTGGAAGGGTTTGTCATTGCGTGAGCAGTTCTTGCGCCCGCCATTTTGCCAGCACTGGCGTTGATGGCCGATCTGCCAGGCCGAAACAATATGCTCCCACTCGATGCGTTGTGCCCGCTTGGCATTCTTGCGCGGCACGTACCCGCAACTGGCCAGGTCGATACGGTTGCCGGTGTATTTGCAGCCGCAGTAGAACTCGGTGGATTGCGGTGCATAGAGCTTCCAGGCAATCGTCTTGGCTTCGCTGAATGTGCGCGGTGCCTGTGCGTGCGCATCCAGGGCAAGGCTGGCCAGGGACAAACCGGCCAGCAGGGTGGCGCCCAGCATGGCGCCCAATCGAACAGTCATTGCCTCAGTCTTCCTTGGGCACGGTCCAGAAAATCTGTACGCCCCCGTCATCGCGCCAGGCGAGGGTGACGTTGTCGTTTTCGGCGATTTCTTCGAGCAATTGCGCCCAGTCGTCTTCCAGCTCATCAGGGTGACGGGTGATCAGGGCGGACCTGGCTTTTTGCGCGGCAGGCGCGTTGATGATCTTCTGGATGCGAAGGCCCAGGCGTTCGTAGGAGCTGGGGGGCGAGGGGGCCGCTGCACTTTTCTTGGTCACGGGAGAACTTCCTGGTTATCTGTATGGGCGTACAGTATTTCAGCGCTGAAGGTTTCGCAACCCCGTCTTGAATCAACGACTTGGCAAGATGTTGCACAACCTCTGGGCTTTGTTGTCACCGGTCGGCAAATTCTGCGGCACAGGTTAATCTGTGCCCTATCCCGACGTGGTGTCGGGGCTTGGGGTGAAGGCTTATGAATACATCGATACGGGTTCTGGCGTTACTGGCACTGGTGGGCGCAAGCCTGACAGGTTGCTCATCACCTACCGTGGTGACCTTGCAGGATGGGACGCAATACCTCACCGAGGATGCACCGCGTACCCGCACGGCGGACGGCTTTTATGAGTTCACCGACATCGCCGGCAAGCGTGTACGGGTGCGTGCCGACGAGGTGGCAACCGTCAAGCCGGGTGACTGAGCACAGGCGTTGTCGCTCAACGGTAGTGAAGAAACGCTGCTGGCGGCCGATCCCCTGACAGGACTGGAATTCATCAGAGGAACGATCATGTCGCTGTCTATCGGACTGCCAGCACCCTTTTTGACTGTCACCCATCCCACCGGCCTGGCCGCTGATGGTTCGTCGGTCGAGGTGCAGAACACTCAAACAGGCACGCGTACCGGGCTCGGTGTGGCGGTCAAGCCGGCAAAACAGAATGGCTCGGGCATGGGGCCGGTGGTCGACACATTGGTTGATCGTCTGGCCGATCTGCATGAACGCTTGCGCCAGTTGCGACAGCAATTGCGCGAAGCCCTCAAGTCGGTGCAGCCCGATGTCGTGCGTCTGCCGCGTATTCTGAGCCTGCAGCGTCAGGTCATGCTGACCAACAGTGACATCCAGTTGGTGTCCGGCTTGCTGATCACAACCCTGAACAAACCCGCTGCGATGCTCAGCGCTCAAGTCTGAAAAGTTGACAAAACCAGGATTGACTTCGATAGTGAGGGTCTCGCAAACGTTTGCGTATCGATTTTGAGATCGACCAGGCGCGCGACCCAACAATAATCACAAGAATCGGAGACACCCATGAAGCTGCCCTTCGCTGGACGCTTGCTCGCTGTTGCCTTGCTCGCTGCGACCACCACGCTGACCCCGCTGTTATCCTTCCAGGCTCAGGCGGCTGACAAACCCAAGGTTGCACTGGTCATGAAATCATTGGCCAACGAATTCTTCCTGACCATGGAAGACGGTGCCAAGGCCTACCAGAAAGAACATGCCAGCCAGTTTGACCTGATCTCCAACGGCATCAAGGACGAGTCCGACACGGCCAGCCAGATTCGTATCGTCGAGCAGATGATTGTGTCGAGGGTCGATGCGCTGGTCATCGCGCCGGCCGACTCCAAGGCCCTGGTGCCGGTGCTCAAGAAAGCCATGGACGCCGGAATCAAGGTGATCAACATCGATAACCAGCTCGATGCCGGTGTGCTCAAGAGCAAGAACATCGAGGTGCCTTTCGTAGGTCCTGATAACCGCAAGGGTGCGCAACTGGTCGGTGAGTACCTGGCCGGGAAACTGGCGGCGGGTGATGAAGTCGGCATCATCGAAGGCGTGCCGACCACCACCAACGCCCAGCAGCGCAGTGCAGGCTTCCAGGACGCGATGCAGGCGGCGCAGATCAAGGTCGTCTCCGTGCAGTCGGGTAACTGGGAAATCGACAAGGGCAACGCGGTCGCCTCGGCGATGCTCAATGAATACCCCAATCTCAAGGCGCTGCTGGCCGGTAACGACAGCATGGCGCTGGGTGCCGTGTCGGCCGTGCGCGCCGCGGGCAAGACCGGCAAGGTCATGATCGTCGGCTATGACAACATCAATGCGATCAAGCCCATGCTCAAGGATGGCCGTATCCTGGCCACGGCCGACCAGTTTGCTGCCCGCCAGGCGGTGTTCGGCATCGAGGCAGCGCTCAAGTCGATCAAGGGTGAGGCACTGGGCAGCGTCGATGGTGTGATCCAGACGCCGGTCGAACTGGTCACTCAGCCACAGTAACGGCGGGAGTTATCTATGACGACGCCCCCAGAGGTGGTGCTGTCGGTGCACGGCATCGGCAAGACTTACGCCCAGCCGGTGATTGCCGATATCGACCTGACCTTGCTGCGAGGCGAGGTGCTGGCCCTGACCGGTGAAAACGGTGCGGGCAAGAGCACCTTGTCGAAGATCATCGGCGGGCTGGTAACGCCCAGCACCGGGCACATGCAATTCATGGGTCAGGACTGGCAGCCTGCCAGCCGCACCGCTGCAGAAAAGCTCGGTGTACGCATGGTCATGCAGGAACTCAACCTGCTGCCGACCCTGAGCGTGGCCGAGAACCTGTTTCTCGACCAGTTGCCGGGGCGGATGGGCTGGATCAACCGCAAGCGCCTGCGCCAGCAGGCCGTGCAGGCCATGGCCCGGGTCGGCCTGGAGTCCATCGACCCGGACACGCCGGTCGGTGAGCTGGGCATCGGTCATCAACAGATGGTGGAAATTGCCCGCAACCTGATTGGCGATTGTCGGGTGTTGATTCTGGACGAGCCCACCGCAATGCTCACCGCCCGTGAGGTCGAACTGTTATTCGAGCAGATCGCCCGGCTGCAGGCGCGCGGCGTCTCGATCATCTACATTTCCCACCGCCTTGAAGAACTGGCCCGCATTGCCCAGCGCATTGCCGTGCTGCGCGATGGTCGGCTGGTGTGTGTCGAACCCATGAGCCGCTACGACAGCCAGCAACTGGTGACTTTGATGGTCGGCCGCGAGATGGGCGAGCACCTCGACCTGGGGCCCCGGAAAATGGGTCCTGTGGCCATGGCCGTCAAGGGTCTGAGTCGCAAGGGCAAGGTCGATAACGTTTCGTTCGAGGTCCACCAGGGCGAAATCCTGGGCATTTCCGGCCTGGTCGGGTCGGGCCGCACCGAGTTGTTGCGCCTGATCTTCGGCGCTGACCGCGCCGACAGCGGCCACGTCGAGCTTGGCCAGCCTTTGCGCCCGGTGACACTGGCCTCGCCCAGCGATGCGGTGCGCCAGGGCATTGCGCTGATCAGCGAGGACCGCAAGGGTGAAGGACTGCTGCTGTCGCAGTCGATCGCGGCCAACGTCGCCCTGGGCAACATGCCTGGCATTGCCCGCGGCGGCGTGGTCAGTGCGCGGCGTGAGCAGGCGCTGGCGCAGCGCCAGGTCGAGGCCATGCGCATTCGCTGCGCCGGTCCCGGGCAACTGGTCTCGCAACTGTCGGGTGGCAACCAGCAAAAAGTGGTGATCGGCCGCTGGCTGGAGCGTGATTGCCCGGTGATGCTGTTTGACGAGCCGACCCGCGGCATCGATGTGGGGGCCAAATTCGATATCTATGCGCTACTCGGTGAACTGACCCGTCAGGGACGGGCGCTGGTGGTGGTGTCCAGCGACCTGCGTGAACTGATGCTGATCTGCGACCGTATTGCCGTGCTTTCAGACGGCAAGCTGATCGATACCTTCGAGCGTGACCACTGGACACAGGACAAACTGCTGGCAGCCGCCTTTGCCGGTTATCAACAACAAGCGGCGCCACATGGCCAGGCCGCGTGCGGGAATGTGCAATGAACCCTTCAAAAGACACCTTGGTGCCGTCGCTGCCTGTGCGGCGCGGCGGCCAGTATTTCGGCCTGGGCACCTACCTGGGCCTGGCGGGTGCATTGCTGGCGATGATCGTGCTGTTTTCATCGCTCAGCGACCACTTTCTGTCCTACCAGACCTTCAGCACCCTGGCCAACCAGATTCCCGACCTGATGGTGCTGGCCGTGGGCATGACGCTGGTGCTGATCATCGGCGGTATCGACCTGTCAGTGGGTTCGGTGCTGGCCCTGGCGGCATCGGCGGTCAGTGTCGCGATCCTGGGCTGGGGCTGGAGCGTATTTCCAGCGGCGTTACTGGGCATTGCCTGCGCCACCCTGGCCGGTGCCGTGACCGGGTCGATCACTGTGGCCTGGCGCATTCCGTCGTTCATCGTCTCGCTGGGCGTGCTGGAAATGGCGCGTGGCCTGGCCTATCAAATGACCGGCTCGCGCACGGCCTACATCGGTGACGCGTTCGCCTGGCTGTCCAACCCCATTGCCTTTGGTATCGCGCCGTCCTTCCTGATTGCCTTGCTGGTCATTTTCATCGCCCAGGCGGTGTTGACCCGCACTGTGTTCGGGCGTTACCTGATCGGCATCGGCACCAATGAAGAGGCTGTGCGCCTGGCCGGTATCAATCCCAAGCCCTACAAGATCATGGTGTTTGCGCTGATGGGCCTGCTGGCCGGCGTCGCCGCGCTGTTCCAGATCTCCCGCCTGGAGGCGGCCGACCCTAACGCCGGTGCCGGTCTGGAGCTGCAAGTGATCGCCGCCGTGGTCATCGGCGGTACCAGCCTGATGGGTGGGCGCGGCTCGATCATCAGCACGTTCTTCGGTGTGCTGATCATTTCGGTTCTGGCGGCAGGCCTGGCACAGATCGGCGCTACTGAACCGACCAAGCGCATCATTACCGGTGCGGTGATCGTGATTGCCGTGGTGCTCGATACCTACCGCAGTCACCGCGCGCAACGGCAGGGCTGAGATGGCAACGATCAAGGATGTTGCGGCGCTGGCCGGTATTTCCTATACCACTGTCTCGCATGTGCTGAACAAGACGCGGCCGGTCAGCGATGCGGTGCGCCTCAAGGTCGAGGCGGCCATCGTGCAGCTCGACTATGTGCCCAGTGCCGTGGCGCGCTCGCTCAAGGCGCAGGCCACCGCAACCATCGGCCTGTTGATTCCCAACGGTACCAACCCGTACTTTGCCGAGCTGGCGCGCGGCATCGAGGATCACTGCGAACGCAACGGCTTTTGCGTGATTCTGTGCAACTCCGACGATAACCCGCAAAAGCAGCGCAGCTATTTGCGCGTGTTGCTGGAAAAGCGTGTCGACGGCCTGATCGTGTCGTCGGTCGATGGTGATGCCGGCATGGCTGGCGGATTATCGGCAGTGCGTACGCCGCTGGTGATTGTCGACCGTGAGCTGGAGGGCGTGGAGGCGGACCTGGTGCAGATCGACCACGAGCACGGCGCCTGGCTGGCTACCCGCCACCTGATCGACCTGGGGCATCGGCAGATTGCCTGTATCGCCGGCCCTCGGCACACCGTTGTCACCCAATTGCGGCTGCAAGGGTATCGACGCGCGCTGCAGGAGGCCGGCCTGCAGGCGCGTGATGACTGGGCGTTGCACAGCGATTTCACCAGCCCCGCCGGTTACGAGGTCGCCGCACGGCTGTTGCAGGGTGAGCGACCCACGGCGATCTTTGCCGGCAACGACATGATCGGTATCGGCGTGTTGCGTGCAGCGGCCGAGCAAGGCATTCGCGTGCCGCAGGCGCTGTCGGTCATCGGCTTCGACGACATCCAGCTCAGCCGTTACGTGTACCCGGCGCTGACCACGGTCGGCCAGTCCATCATGCAGTTGGGCGAAACGGCAGCGGCCATGCTGCTGCGCCGTATCGCCAGCCCGGCGCTGCCGGTGGAGAAACTCAGGGTCGAGCCTTGCGTGGTGGTGCGCGAGTCGACCTCAAAGGCATCGGACAGTGCCTGATGAACATCAAGACGTATTCGAATTTCAATTATCGATAGGACCCTGGCCACGATCATGCAAGCACAAGTAGTGGTAATAGGCAGTCTGAATATGGATCTGGTGGTGCGCGTGCCGCGGCTGCCACGTCCGGGTGAAACCCTGGTCGGTGAGTCGTTTGCCACCGTGCCGGGTGGCAAGGGTGCCAATCAGGCGGTGGCGGTTGCCCGGCTGGGGGCTTCGGTGGCCATGCTCGGCTGTGTCGGGGATGACGCCTATGGCCAGCAGTTGCGTGAAGCGCTGCTGGCCGAAGGCGTTGACTGTCAGGGGGTGACCCGGGTGGCGGGCGTCAGTACCGGGATTGCCTCGATTCTGGTCGACCAGCACAGCCAGAACGCAATCGTCATCGTCGAAGGCGGCAATGGACAGTTGTTGCCCGCCTCGGTGGAGCGCTTCGATGCGCTGCTGGCGCAGGCCAAGGTCGTGGTGTGCCAGCTTGAAGTGCCGGCCGCGACGGTGTTGCACAGCTTGCGCCGGGCCCGCGAACTGGGCTGTACGGTGATTCTCAATCCGGCACCGGCCAGCCAGCCGCTGCCTGACGAGTGGTACCCGCTGATCGATTACCTGATTCCCAATGAAAGCGAGGCCCAGGCCTTGACCGGCGTGAGCGTGGACTCGCCAGCGTCGGCCACGGCCGCCGCGCAGATCTTGCTCGCTGCCGGGGCGAGCAATGTGATCGTGACCCTGGGCGGGCAGGGCGTGCTGCTGGCCAATGCCCAGGCCAGTGAGCACCTGCCGGCGCATACGGTGCAGGCAATCGACACCACGGCGGCCGGCGACACCTTCGTGGGTGCGCTGGCTGCCGCTTTGGCACAAGGCCAGCCGCCGGCGCAGGCCATCCGTTTCGCTCAGGCGGCGGCAGCGGTGTCAGTGACGCGCGCCGGCGCGCAGCCTTCTATTCCTACGCTGGACGACGTACACAGGTTGATGGCGCCATGAAGAAAACCCCGCTGCTCAATATTGCCCTGTCCCGGGTCATTGCTTCCCTGGGGCATGGCGACATTCTGATGATCGTCGATGCCGGCATGCCGGTGCCGCCGGGCGTTGAACTCATCGACCTTGCGCTGACCCGAGGGGTGCCGGATTTTGTCGGTGTGCTCGACGTGGTGCTCAGCGAGATGGAGGTTGAAAGCCATGTGCTGGCCAGCGAAATGATCGAGGTCAAGCCACCGGCGCTGCAAATGATCGAGACGCTACAGTTCGATGGTCAGTTAGGTCGCCAGAGCTGGATCAGCCATGAAGCGCTGAAGGCCCTGAGTGGGCGCGCCAAGGCCATTGTGAGGACCGGGGAGTGCCAGCCCTATAGCAACATAGCGCTGGTGGCCGGCGTCGTATTCTCATAAAAAAGGAAGATGCCATGAAAGGGATATCGCTGTTCAATCGGTTGCTAAGGGGAGTCGTACTGATGTCCATGCTGGGCGCTGCAGCGGTTCAAGGGGCTGAAAGGCGTGACCTGATCATCGACACCGATCCGGGTGCTGATGACGTGGTCGCGTTGCTGTTGGCACTGGCGTCTCCCGAGGCGCTCAATGTGCTGGCCATCACCACGGTGGCAGGCAATGTGCGTCTGGACAAGACCTCGCGCAATGCACGGTTGGCACGCGAATGGGCCGGGCGTGAAGAAGTGCCAGTCTATGCCGGTGCGCCAAGGCCCCTGGTGCGCCCGCCGATCTATGCCGAAAACGTGCATGGTCAGGAAGGTTTGCCGGGCGTCGCGGTGTACGAGCCGGCCAAGGGCCTGGCCCAGGGCAACGCGGTCGATTACCTGATTCGCACCCTGAGGCAGGCGCCGGAACACAGCATCACCATCGCCATGCTCGGGCCGCAGACCAATCTGGCTCTGGCGCTGACCCAGGCCCCTGAAATCACCCGTGGTATCAAGGAAGTGGTGGTGATGGGCGGCGCGCACTTCAATGGTGGAAACATCACGCCGGCGGCCGAATTCAACCTGTTTGCCGACCCGCATGCCGCACAGGTCGTGCTTGATAGTGGTGTCCGGCTGACTTATGTGCCGCTGGACGTCACCCACAAGATTCTGACCAGCGAGGCCCGCCTTGCCCAGATTGCTGCGGTGGGCAACCAGGCCGGCAAGCGGGTCGGGGACATTCTCAATGAGTACGTCAAGCTCGACATGGTGCACTATGGTTTGCCCGGCGGCCCGGTGCACGACGCCAGTGTGATTGCCTGGTTGCTGCAGCCCGGCCTGTTTACCGGGCGTCGCATTCATATGGCCATCGACAGTCGTGAAGGGATCGGTTTCGGCCAGACCGTTGCCGACTGGTACGGCACTCTCAAGCAGCCCGAAAACGTACTGTGGATCGAAAACGGCGATGCGCAGGGCTTTTTCGATCTGTTGGTCAGTCGCCTGGCTCGCTTGAAATAAACCTCAGGCGGTCATGCCTGAAGCGGTGTGGCGGCTCAGGATCTGACTGATGAAGGCATGGGCGCTTTCGGTGCCCAGTTCCTTGACCAGCAGGTCAATGGCGATGATGGTAAGTTCTTCTGCCGAGCCCGGGCTGTGTGCGCATTGTCCCTGCGGCCAACGGGCCTTGATATCCGCTTCTATGGAGACGGTTGTCATGTGTCTGAACATCCTGTGTGAAAAACGACCGCTGCCCGACGCTTGCCGAGCGTGTGCAGTAAAGCATTGCTGAAGAGATTTGGCACTTCGACTTACGCCGTGGTCCGGCGGTCACGGATTAACGTTTTGTGACGATTTGTCTGACCTTTCGAGAGATGGGGTAGGGCAGACTCGCGCATCCCGATGCGACAACGTGCAACCATTGCGCGCTGGCGTGGTCGCAAAGGGTCTGGTCTGTATTATCGGTAAAGGAGGCTGTAATGCCCTGGAAATTCGCAACACTCGGTTTTGTCGCAGTGACATCGTTATTGGCAGGCTGCAGCAGCACTTCGGCTCCCGCGCCTGCCACCGAAGCGCCGCGTGCTGCCGAGGCGGCAACCACGGCGGTGTCAGGTCCGGCAGGAGACGGTCGTTGTGATGCCAGTGGCGCGCAGGCTGCGGTTGGCAAGCAGGCCACGTTTGAGCTTCTGAACCAGGTCCGCACTCAGTCAGGCGCCATGGACGCCCGCATTCTCGGTCCCAACGACATGGTTACCCTCGAGTACCGTTCCGAGCGCGTCAACGTCAATACCGATGCTGCCGGCAAGGTGATTCGCGTCAACTGTGGTTGACACCGATACGCAGGCATAAAAAAACCCCGTCATGCGATGACGGGGTTTTTTTTGTCAGCAGGGTCAGTAAATCAGACCACTGTGACTTCTTCTGCTTGCATGCCTTTCTGGCCTTTAGCAGCGATGAAGGTCACTGTCTGACCTTCTTTCAGGCTCTTGAAGCCGTCAGACTTGATCGCCTTGAAGTGTACGAACAGATCGTCGCCGCCACCTTGAGGTGTGATAAAGCCGAAGCCTTTTTCATCGTTGAACCATTTGACGGTGCCGGTTTGGCGATTGGACATGGTGAATCTCCGGAAACATGAATTTCAATAACGTGCTGCTCAGGCCAACTGGGCACACGCCGCTATCATAGTCCAATTGCACGGAAGACGCGCCATTTAGGTAGAAACTTTATCGTGCATCGGTACCAGGACCCGATATTGCTTGCGTCATCCTGCGATTGCGGGGCACGCGCAGGGGCTTTCGAGCGGTCGGGTCCTAGCGCTTCAGGCCCTGTAATCAAAGGGCCGTGAAGGCATCAGGAAAAAAGCGTGTGGCACGGCCGCAGCTTTTTTATTTCACGCAGTGCTGCGCCACCAGCTTTTGCAGTTTGCTCGCCAGCGCAGGGTCCGGGGCGGCAGAAGGGTTGTTCATGGCCGCAATTTCCTTGTCGCTGAAGTTGGCGTCGATTTGCTTGGCGCCACATTCGCAGTGTGCCTTGGCGCTTTTTTCGTCCAGTTTCTGCTGCTTTGCCGCGCTGGTGCATTGCGCGGTGAAGTCACTGCGGGTAGCGGTGTCCATGGCCGCCTGTGCACCCAGTGGGGTGGCCAGGATCAGGCAGGAGAGGAGTGCAGAACGGCTTGGAAGCTTCATGGTGTTCTCCTTTGCTGGAACATAGTCAAGAAAATCGAGACACCTGTTCTGACGGTTCCAGAGCGCGACGGTTCAGCCCGATAGACGAATTCGATCTATTTTCAGGCTGATACGCGTCTATTCAGGCAGCTGTGCTAGGATGCGTGTCCCGTTGCGTATTGCGTGTCTGCCCGTTGCAGAGCGATCTTTTGCGCAGTCGGGCTTTTGAATCCGGTTTCGTACAATCCAGTCATCCGGTTCGGTTCAAGGTTGGCCTTCAAGGCTCCTGCCACTGTGAGGCAGGCATACCACCGGATCGCGTACTGGCTCATCCCAACCCACGTGACCTTTGGTAGGGGTCACCACTAGGAGAGGAGGCGCCATGCCCACCATTACTCTTCCCGACGGCAGTCAACGTTCTTTCGATCAACCTGTGTCGGTCGCCGACGTTGCGCTGTCCATTGGTGCCGGCCTGGCCAAGGCCACCGTCGCCGGCAAGGTCGACGGCAAGCTGGTTGACGCCAGCGATCTGATCAGCACCGATGCCAGCCTGCAGATCATCACCCCCAAGGATCAGGAAGGCCTGGAGATTATCCGCCACTCCTGCGCTCACCTGGTCGGTCATGCCGTCAAGCAGTTGTACCCGACGGCCAAGATGGTGATCGGTCCGGTGATCGACGAAGGCTTCTATTACGACATCGCCTATGAGCGCCCCTTCACGCCGGATGACCTGGCGGCGATCGAGCAACGCATGCAGCAGTTGATCGAAAAGGACTACGACGTCATCAAGAAAGTGACGCCACGTGCCGAAGTGATCGAGGTGTTCGCTGCGCGCCAGGAAGACTACAAGTTGCGCCTGGTCGAAGACATGCCGGACGAGCAGGCCATGGGCCTGTATTACCACGAAGAATACGTCGACATGTGCCGCGGTCCGCACGTGCCCAATACCCGTTTCCTCAAGGCGTTCAAGCTGACCAAGCTGTCCGGCGCCTACTGGCGTGGTGATGCCAAGAACGAACAGCTGCAGCGCGTCTATGGCACGGCCTGGGCTGACAAGAAGCAACTGGCGGCCTATGTCCAGCGCATCGAAGAAGCCGAAAAGCGTGACCATCGCAAGATCGGCAAGCGCCTGGGCTTGTTCCATACCCAGGAAGAAGCGCCGGGCATGGTGTTCTGGCACCCGCAGGGCTGGACCCTGTACCAGGTGCTCGAGCAGTACATGCGCAAGATCCAGCGCGAGAATGGCTACCTGGAGATCAAGACCCCGCAAGTGGTCGATCGCAGCCTGTGGGAGAAATCCGGGCACTGGGCCAACTACGCCGACAACATGTTCACCACCGAGTCGGAAAGCCGCGACTACGCCATCAAGCCGATGAACTGCCCTTGCCACGTGCAGGTGTTCAACCAGGGCCTGAAGAGCTACCGCGAGCTGCCGATGCGCCTGGCCGAATTCGGCGCCTGCCACCGTAACGAGCCCTCGGGCGCGCTGCATGGCATCATGCGCGTGCGTGGTTTTACCCAGGACGACGCACACATTTTCTGCACCGAAGAGCAGATGCAGACCGAGTCGGCCGCTTTCATCAAGCTGACCCTGGATGTGTACGCCGACTTCGGCTTCAAGGACATCGAGCTGAAGCTGTCGACCCGCCCTGAAAAGCGCGTTGGCTCCGACGAGCTATGGGATCGCGCTGAAAGCGCACTGGCTGCAGCGCTGGACAGTGCCGGCCTGCCGTACCAGTTGCAGCCGGGCGAGGGGGCTTTCTATGGCCCGAAAATCGAATTTTCCCTGAAGGATTGTCTGGGTCGCGTCTGGCAGTGTGGTACCCTGCAGCTCGATTTCAACCTGCCGATCCGTCTGAGCGCCGAATATGTCTCTGAAGACAACGGTCGCAAACACCCGGTCATGCTGCACCGCGCGATCCTCGGATCGTTCGAACGCTTCATCGGTATCCTGATCGAGCACTACGAGGGCGCGTTCCCTGCGTGGCTGGCTCCGACCCAGGCGGTGATTATGAATATCACCGATAAACAGGCCAATTTTGCGCTGCAGGTGGAAAAAACTCTGCTCGAAAGCGGGTTTCGTGCCAAGTCCGACTTGAGAAATGAGAAAATCGGCTTTAAAATCCGTGAGCATACTTTGCTCAAGGTTCCTTACCTCCTTGTGATAGGGGATCGGGAAGTAGAGACGCAAACCGTCGCTGTGCGTACCCGCGAAGGTGCCGACCTTGGTTCGATGCCGGTCGCCCAATTCGCTGAATTCCTTACGCAAGCGGTTTCCCGGCGTGGTCGCCAAGATTCGGAGTAATTACTATTAAGCGTGATATGAGACAAGATAAACGAACTGCACCAAAAGCCCCGATCAATGAGAATATCTCGGCGCGCGAGGTTCGGTTAATTGGCGCTGATGGCGAGCAGATTGGCATCGTCTCTATTGATGAAGCGCTTCGTATCGCCGATGAGGCGAAACTGGACCTGGTAGAAATTTCTGCCGACGCAGTACCGCCGGTTTGCCGAGTCATGGACTACGGCAAATCGCTCTTCGAAAAGAAGAAGCAGGTGGCTGCGGCGAAGAAGAACCAGAAGCAGATCCAGGTTAAAGAAATCAAGTTTCGTCCAGGGACGGAGGAAGGGGATTACCAGGTAAAACTGCGCAACCTGGTACGTTTCCTGAGCGATGGGGACAGGGCCAAGGTATCCTTGCGATTCCGCGGCCGTGAGATGGCCCACCAGGAGCTGGGTATGGAACTGTTGAAGCGGGTCGAAGCCGACCTCGTGGAATACGGCGCCGTCGAACAGCATCCGAAGATGGAAGGACGCCAGCTGATCATGGTCATCGCCCCGAAAAAGAAGAAGTAACCACCAGGGCACGGCAGGCCTTGCGGTTATGTTTATCAACTGAATGCGGAGTATCCGAACATGCCAAAGATGAAAACGAAAAGTGGTGCAGCTAAGCGGTTTTTGAAAACCGCCAACGGCATCAAGCACAAGCACGCTTTCAAGAGCCACATTCTGACCAAGATGTCGACCAAGCGTAAGCGTCAACTGCGCGGAAGCAGCCAGCTGCACGCGTCTGACGTGGCAAAAGTCGAGCGCATGCTCCGCCTGCGCTAATTTTGATCAAGAATTAAGAGGAAGTAACTCATGGCTCGTGTTAAGCGTGGCGTCATGGCCCGTAAGCGTCACAAAAAGATTCTGAAACTTGCCAAAGGCTACTACGGTGCACGTTCACGTGTATTCCGTGTTGCCAAGCAAGCGGTTATCAAGGCAGGCCAATACGCCTACCGTGACCGTCGTCAGAAAAAACGTCAGTTCCGCGCTCTGTGGATCGCTCGTATCAACGC
This sequence comes from Pseudomonas viridiflava, assembly GCF_900589395.1. Lineage (GTDB taxonomy): Bacteria > Pseudomonadota > Gammaproteobacteria > Pseudomonadales > Pseudomonadaceae > Aquipseudomonas. The sequence goes on along the minus strand of NZ_UUIS01000056.1, from coordinate 46,685 downwards.
TGGTGCGCGTATCAACGGTCTGTCCTACAGCCGTTTCATCGCTGGCCTGAAAAAAGCGTCGATCGAAATCGACCGTAAGGTTCTGGCTGATCTGGCTGTGAACGAAAAAGCGGCGTTTGCTGCGATTGTCGAGAAAGCTAAAGCCACTTTGGCCTAAGTCCCCGACAGTCACTGGCCCTGGTTTCCAGGGTCGGTATTGAACGTCATAAATAGGGGAAGAGCCTGCGCTCTTCCCCTATTTCGTATCTGGAGTCTGTACATGGAAAACCTGGACGCGCTGGTCTCCCAAGCTCTTGAGGCTGTGCAAAGCGCCGAAGATATCAATGCCCTGGAGCAAATCCGGGTTCACTACCTTGGCAAGAAAGGCGAACTGACCCAGGTGATGAAGACCCTGGGCAACCTGCCTGCAGAAGAGCGCCCGAAAGTCGGCGCCCTGATCAACGTTGCCAAGGAGCGTGTCACAGAGGTTCTCAATGCGCGCAAGGCGTCGTTCGAGGAGGCAGAGCTGTCTGCCCGGCTCGCGGCCGAGTGCATCGATGTGACCCTGCCGGGCCGCGGTCAGACCACCGGTGGTCTGCACCCCATTACCCGCACTCTGGAACGGATCGAGCAGTTCTTTACCCATATTGGCTACGGCATTGCCGAAGGCCCGGAAGTCGAAGACGACTACCATAATTTCGAGGCGCTCAACATCCCAGGCCATCACCCGGCCCGGTCGATGCATGACACCTTCTATTTCAATGCGAACATGCTGCTGCGCACCCATACCTCGCCGGTTCAGGTCCGCACCATGGAATCGCAACAGCCGCCGATCCGCATCGTCTGCCCAGGCCGTGTGTATCGCAGCGACTCCGATATCACTCACTCGCCGATGTTTCATCAGATCGAAGGTCTGCTGGTCGACCGCGATATCAACTTCGCCGATCTGAAAGGCACCATCGAAGAGTTCCTGCGTGTGTTCTTCGAAAAAGAGCTGGCCGTGCGTTTCCGTCCTTCGTACTTCCCGTTCACCGAGCCGTCGGCCGAAGTGGATATGGAATGCGTGATGTGCAGCGGCAAGGGTTGCCGGGTCTGCAAGCAGACCGGCTGGCTCGAAGTCATGGGCTGCGGCATGGTGCACCCGAACGTGCTGCGCATGTCCGGCATCGATCCTGAGCAATTCCAGGGCTTCGCCTTTGGCATGGGCGTCGAGCGCCTGGCCATGCTGCGTTACGGCGTCAACGATTTGCGCCTGTTCTTCGACAACGACTTGCGGTTTCTTGCGCAATTTCGCTAGTCGGGTCCGTAACGAATCTTTCAGGAGGGCAGGATGAAATTCAGTGAACAATGGCTGCGTGGCTGGGTAAGCCCGCAGGTATCCCGTGACGAGCTGGTCGCTCGTCTGTCGATGGCCGGTCTTGAGGTTGACAGCGTGACGCTGGCCGCCGGCATTTTCTCCGGTGTCGTGGTGGGTGAGGTCCTGAGTACCGAGCAGCACCCCGACGCGGACAAACTGCGCGTCTGCCAGGTCAGCAGCGGTAGCGAGATCTTCCAGGTGGTGTGTGGCGCGCCAAATGTGCGCCCCGGCCTGAAGATTCCATTCGCCATGATCGGTGCGCAACTGCCGGGTGACTTCAAGATCAAGAAGGCCAAGCTGCGCGGCGTCGAGTCCAACGGCATGCTGTGCTCGGCCGCCGAGCTGGAGCTGGGCGAAGGCAATGACGGCTTGCTGGAACTGGCGGCCGATGCGCCTGTGGGCGAGGACATCCGCGTCTACCTGCAACTGGACGATGCCAGCATTGAAGTCGACCTGACCCCGAACCGTGGCGACTGCCTGTCGGTGGCCGGTCTTGCCCGTGAAGTCGGTGCCTTGTACGACGCCCCGGTCACGCGCGTACAGGTTGCGGCAGTGCCGGTCGCCCACGACGAAGTACGCCCGGTCGAAGTGCTGGCGCCCAGCGCGTGCCCGCGTTATCTGGGTCGGGTCATTCGCAACGTCGACTTGTCCCGGCCGACGCCGCTGTGGATGGTCGAGCGCCTGCGTCGCTCGGATGTGCGCAGTATCGATGCCGCGGTCGACGTCACCAACTACGTGATGCTGGAGCTGGGTCAGCCCCTGCATGCCTTCGACCTGGCCGAAATCAACGGCGGGATTCGCGTGCGCATGGCCGAGGAGGGCGAGAAGCTGGTCCTGCTCGACGGCCAGGAAGTCACTCTACGTGCCGACACCCTGGTCATTGCCGACCACCAGCGCGCACTGGCCATCGCCGGCGTGATGGGGGGCGAGCACAGCGGTGTGACCGCCAAGACCCAGGACATCTTCCTGGAAAGTGCTTTCTTCGACACCATTTCCGTCGCTGGCAAGGCCCGTTCCTACGGTCTGCACACCGATGCCTCGCACCGTTACGAGCGCGGTGTCGACTCACAACTGGCCCGTGAAGCCATGGAGCGGGCCACCGGCCTGTTGCTGGACATCACCGGTGGCGAAGCCGGTCCGGTCGTCGAGGTCGCCAGCCAACAGCACCTGCCCTCGATCGCACCAATCACCTTGCGTGCCAACCGCATCGAACAGATGCTGGGCCTGGCCATCGAGGCGAGCGAAGTCGAGCGTCTGCTGGCCGCCCTTGATCTGGCGCCGACCCGTCAGGCCGAAGGCGAATGGCAAGTCGAAGTTCCGAGTCATCGCTTCGATATCAGCCTGGAAATCGACCTGATCGAAGAGCTGGCGCGCCTGTATGGCTACAACCGCCTGCCGGTTCGCTACCCGCAAGCGCGTCTGGCACCGCAGGCCAAGGCCGAAGCCCGTAGCGAGCTGCCAGAGCTGCGTCGTCTGCTGGTTGCGCGTGGCTATCAGGAAGCGATCACCTACAGCTTCATCGATCCCAAATGGTTCGAGCTCTTCAATCCGGGTGTCCAGCCGTTGCTGCTGGCCAATCCGATCTCCAACGACATGGCCGCGATGCGCTCCTCATTGTGGCCTGGCCTGGTCAAGGCGTTGCAGCATAACCTCAATCGTCAGCAGGATCGTGTCCGCCTGTTCGAAAGCGGCCTGCGTTTCGTCGGCCAGCTCGATGGCTTGAAACAAGAGCCGATGCTGGCAGGTGTGGTGTGTGGCAGCCGTCTGCCGGAAGGCTGGGCGCAGGGCCGCGATGTCGTGGACTTCTTTGACGTCAAGGCCGATGTCGAAGCGGTGCTGGGTTTTGCCGGTGCGCTGAATGTCTTCACTTTCAAGCCAGGCCAGCATCCGGCACTGCATCCGGGCCAGACGGCCTTGATCGAGCGTGACGGGCGCGAAGTGGGCTATCTGGGTGCCATTCATCCGGAACTGGCAAAAAACCTGGGCCTGGATCGACCGGTCTTTGTCTTCGAACTGGTACTGGCTGAAGTGGCTGAAGGCCGTCTGCCGAAGTTCCATGAGCTGTCGCGCTTCCCTGAAGTGCGTCGCGATCTGGCGTTGCTGGCTGATCGTGACGTGGCCGCCAGCGCTGTGCTGGAAGTGATCCGGGAAAATGCCGGCGAGTGGCTTACCGATCTCAGGCTGTTCGATGTGTACCAGGGTAAAGGCATTGATCCGCATAGAAAAAGCCTCGCTGTCGGCTTGACCTGGCAGCATCCATCGCGCACTCTTAACGACGATGAGGTCAATGCAACGACGCTTGCAATCCTCACCTCACTTGAGGAAAGGTTAAACACCACGTTAAGGAAATAACGTATGGGGGCTCTGACGAAAGCTGAGATGGCCGAACGTCTGTACGATGAGCTAGGCCTGAACAAACGAGAAGCCAAGGAACTGGTTGAGCTGTTCTTTGAGGAAATCCGACACGCGCTGGAAGACAACGAGCAGGTCAAATTGTCCGGTTTCGGCAACTTTGATTTGCGCGACAAACGCCAGCGGCCAGGTCGTAACCCCAAGACAGGGGAGGAAATCCCCATTACAGCTCGCCGTGTCGTAACCTTTCGTCCAGGGCAGAAACTCAAAGCCCGAGTTGAAGCTTATGCTGGAACCAAGCCATAACGACGAGTTGCCGCCCATACCGGGAAAACGCTACTTCACCATTGGTGAGGTCAGTGAGCTCTGCGCGGTAAAACCGCACGTTTTGCGTTATTGGGAACAGGAGTTTCCCCAGCTCAACCCTGTCAAGCGCCGCGGGAATCGACGCTATTATCAGCATCAGGATGTGCTGATGATCCGTCAGATCCGCGGCCTGCTCTACGACCAGGGTTTCACCATCGGTGGGGCGCGTCTGCGCCTCACCACTGGCGAACCCAAGGACGATACCCAGCAGTACAAGCAGATGATTCGGCAGATGATCAACGAGCTGGAAGATGTACTTGATGTCCTCAAGACATAAAATCAGTTCGGTGAAATGCTTCCATAATTCAAAAGCTTAGGGTATATTCCTCACCACTTCCGCAGCATGGGAAGTGTATCAACACCGGAGTCGGGGCGTAGCGCAGCCCGGTAGCGCACTTGCATGGGGTGCAAGGGGTCGAGTGTTCGAATCACTCCGTCCCGACCAATATATTCAATGACTTAGCCACCTTCGGGTGGCTTTTTCATTTTCAGGCATAGGGACTTTTGCGTGACTCCGCCTTTCTGCGCAGCCCTGTTTCAAAGCCTGAGCACGCAGAAACGGATGGCATAAGCGCTTCGCTTAGCATTTGTCAGCTCTATCAGGTAATAAGCATTGCCTATCGAGTCGCTGGGTTTTCTCAATTTAGACTCACGTATGACCTCTCGTAGCCTTGGGCACGCGCACGATGCGCGTGTAACCATTAGAAAACGAGGATTCATCCATGAAACCCAGAACTTCGTGGGCGCCAGCCCTTGGCTTGATGACGGCGACGCTATCCGCTTCGCTGGCCAGCTTTTGCGCTTATGCAGAACCCTTGACCCGTGACAACGGCGCGCCAGTTGGCGACAACCAGAACTCACAGACTGCCGGTAGCAGTGGTCCTACGCTGTTGCAGGATGTGCAGCTCATCCAGAAGCTGCAGCGCTTCGACCGTGAACGTATCCCCGAGCGCGTGGTGCATGCCCGCGGAACCGGCGCCCATGGTGAATTCACAGCCAGTGCCGACATCTCCGACCTGACCCGTGCCAAGGTCTTCAGCCAAGGCACTACCACACCGGTGTTTGTGCGTTTTTCCAGTGTCGTGCACGGCAACCACTCACCGGAAACCCTGCGCGACCCCCGTGGCTTCGCCACCAAGTTCTACACCAGCGAAGGCAACTGGGATCTGGTGGGAAACAATTTCCCGACGTTCTTCATTCGCGATGCCATCAAGTTTCCGGACATGGTGCATGCATTCAAACCCGACCCGAACACCAACTACGGCAGCAACCGTACCCAGTTCGACTTCTTCAGCCATGTTCCCGAAGCCACCCGCACCTTGACGCAGCTGTATTCCAATGAAGGCACTCCAGCCAGCTACCGGCAAATGAACGGCAACAGCGTGCATGCCTACAAGCTGGTCAACGACAAGAACGAGTACCGCTACGTCAAGTTCCAGTGGCGCAGCCTGCAAGGCGTCAAGAACAACGACCCGCAACAAACCGAACAGATCCAGGGCAAGGACTTCAACCACATGAGCCGCGATCTGATCACGACGATCAACGCCGGCAATTACCCCAAGTGGGATCTGTACATTCAGGTTCTCGAGCCCGCTGACCTGGCCAGGTATGACTTCGACCCGCTGGACGCTACCAAGATCTGGCCGGACGTCCCGTACAAGAAGATTGGCCAGATGGTGCTGAACAAGAACCCGGACAACGTTTTCCAGGAGACCGAGCAGGTGGCCATGGCGCCGTCCAACCTGGTGCCTGGTATCGAGCCCTCTGAAGATCGCCTGCTGCAGGGGCGACTGTTCTCCTATGCCGACACACAGATGTATCGCCTGGGCGCCAACCACGCGTTTCTACCGATCAACCGGGCCCAGGTCGCCGTCAACAATGGCAACCAGGATGGTGCTGCGAACAACGGCCACACCACCACCGAAGTGAACTACGAGCCTAGCCGCATCAATCCGCGGCCGGCCACCGAGCATGCGCGCTATAGCAACCTGCCACTGAGCGGCAGCACTGAACAGAAGAAGATCCAGCGCGAGCAGAATTTCCTGCAGGCCGGTGAGTTGTACCGCTCTTATGACAAGAAGATGCAGGGCGACCTGATCGCCAGTCTGGGCGGTGCACTGGCTGAAGCCGAAGACGAGAGCAAGCACATCATGCTGTCGTTCTTCTACAAGGCCGACGCTCAGTACGGCGAAGGCCTGACCAAGGTGGCCAAGGGTGACCTGGCACGGGTCAAGGCACTGGCTGCCAAACTGCAGGATTGAATCCGGCCACCGGCACAGGCCGGTAGCGTCATGGCGTACGGTCGCTGTCCGGGCCGTAGGCCATGGCATCTGCGAACAGGGAACGGCCAATCACCGTTCGGGAGGTTTCCATGCTGCGCACTCTTTGTTTTCTGCTGGCCCTGAGCGGCACGACGCCGCTGCTGGCTGACCCGGGGCCTGGCAACGATGCATCCGATATCCAGGCGACATTGCGGACCTACTATTTCGAGGCAGCGCGAGCGGGCAATACCGCGATGCTCGATGAATTCATCCACGCCGGCTACGACCTCAACACGGCTGACGAGAAGGGCTACACGGCGCTGATTCTGGCGGCCTACCACGGCCATCGCGAAGCGGTGGAGCAGCTTTTGCACGCGGGTGCCGACGCCTGCGCGCAGGATCAGCGCGGCAACACGGCCTTGATGGGGGCTGTCTTCAAGGGCGAGGTGCGCATCGCCAAGCGGCTGCTCGACACCCGCTGCAGCCCGGATCAACGCAATGGCAGTGGCCAGACAGCAGCGATGTATGCGGCGCTGTTCCAGCGCAAGGACCTGCTCGACGCGCTGGCCAACAAGGGCGCCGACCTGAGCGCCGAGGATGCGTCAGGCAACAATGCGCACAGCCTGGCTCGCGGCGACATTCGTACCGGCTGGCCCCAAGTGCCGCGTTGAGGCCCGGGCGCATCGCGATAAACCCCTGCAGCGAGCCGGTTGCACCGCGGCACTGCGGCCATGATTGCAAGATCGATTCATGTCGAAACCTGAATGCAAAGCGCTCAGCCTGCACGGCGCCCATAAAAAAACTCGCTGAATCAGCGAGTTTTTTGTGAGGCCTGTGCAGTCGGTTTTCTACCTATACCAACGCCTTGCGGCTCAGGTCCGTAGAATCTCGTCGATCGCACTCTTTTTCGGGCGCATGGCGCTGTATACCTGCCAGACGATGAACGCCAATGCCAGCCCAAGGAACGAGGCGGCGATAGGGTTCGACAGAAAAGCCATGAAGTTGCCGTCCGACAGCATCAGGCCGCGGCGCAGGTTGGTTTCAGCCATCGGTCCCAGGATGAAGCCGATGATGAATGGCGCCGCCGGCATGCCGGCCTTGACGAAACCGTACCCCAGCACACCAAACAGCAGGATCGACCAGACATCGAACAAGCGGCTGGACAAGCCGAAGGCACCCACGACACACAGCACCAGGATGATCGGCAGCAGAATGTGCTTGGGCACATCCAGCAGCTTGATGAACAGGCGCAGGCCGTAGAACTCCATGAACAGCATCATGAACGTGGCGACGATCAGTGCCGCGAAGATGGTGTAAACCAGCGGACCCTGGCTGATGAACAACAAGGGGCCTGGCTGGATGCCATGGATCAGGAAGCCGCCCAGCATGATCGCGGTGACGGTGTCGCCCGGAATCCCGAGGGTCATCAACGGCATCATCGCACCGCCGATACCGGCGTTGTTGGCGGTCTCACTGGCCACGACACCACCAATGTTGCCCTTGCCGTACGATTCCGGGTCCTTGGCGCGTTTCTTGGCGATGATGTAGGCCACCAGGTTCGAGGTGCCCGCACCGATGCCCGGCAGGATACCGATGCCCAGGCCGATCAGGCCCGAGCGAAACGCGTTGGGCAATTGCTCGCGAAACTCTTTGAACGAAAAGCCGAAGCCCTTGATGTTCTTCATGCTGACCGATTGCGCCTTGCCTTGCTTGGCAAAGCGGCCGTTCTCGGCCAGCTTGATGATTTCGGCCACGGCAAACATGCCGATCATCACCGTCAACATCGAAAAACCACCGTTCAGTTCGGGCAGGCCGAACGTAAAGCGGCGAATCGCTTCCACCGGCGCGATTCCTACGGTGGACACCGCAAAGCCCAGCGCACCGGCGAACAGCCCTTTGGCCATCGAGCCGGCCGACAGCGTGGCAATCAGGGTCAGGGAAAACACGGCAATGGCGAAGTATTCATGCGGGCCGAAACGCAGGGCCACCTTGGCCAGTTGCGGCGCGATGGACATCAGAGCGGCAATGCTGAACAGGGTGCCCAGGAACGAGAACACAATGCCGATGCCGAGCGCCTTGACGCCGTGCCCCTGTTCCATCAGTGGCCCGCCGTCGAACACCGTGGCGATCGATGAGGGCGTGCCGGGTATCTTCAGCAGAATCGCTGAAATCAGACCGCCCGAGGTGGCGCCGATAAACAGTGCGACCAACAGTGAGAGCCCCGCTTGAGGGCCCATGGTGAAGGTCAGCGGCAAACACAGCGCGACAGCCATGGTGGCCGACAGGCCGGGCACGGCGCCAAAGACGATGCCTACGGCCACGCCGATGGCCATCAACAACATGATGTTGACTGAAAAGACGGCACCGAAGCCTTGCTGCAACAAATCGAGCATGCTTGATACTCCTAAAAGTTGGTCAGGCCAGCGGGCAGCATCAAATCGAAGGCCTCGCGGAATAACAGGTAAATGACAGCCGAGGTGATCACGGCAATGACGACATACGTAAGGTGCGGCACCTTTTGGTCGGCCGGGGTCAGGACCATGAACTGCAGGTACAGGTACACGGCGGTCATGATCGGAAAGCCGACCGGGTTCATCAGGGCGATGTAGCCCACGATCAAGGCCAGGGTCTTGACCACGGTCTTCACGTCAATCGCGCTGCCGGTGTCCTCGGTGTCGACATGCGGGACATCATCGGCTGGCGCTTGCGGGGTGGCGAAGGCACCGAACAGCTGAATCACGGCCAGCAGGCAGAGCATGCCTGCCAACAGGCCTGGAACGAAGGCCGCATCAATGCCGGAGTGCCCCGGCAGTTTGAGTGTCATCAGCAGATAACCGAGTGCGGTGCCGAGCATGACACCGCCGATAATCAGCTCTTTTTTCTTGCAGGTAGCCATCGGGAAACCTCGGGATATAAGCCAGGCAAAGCGGGCTGGCACTCGGGCCAGCCCGCTTCAGGTATTACTTCTTGCGCAAAACGTCCTTGAATTGCATGAAGTCCTCGCGGGTCTTGGCCAGGATCTGTTTGGAGTCCTCGGTGCCGTAGTAAGCGACTGGCTGCTTGAATTTCTTCAGCTCCTCGGCGTACTCGGGCATTTCGGTGATCTGCTTCATGATGTCGGCCATCTTGCCGACGATCGCCGCGTCAGTGCCTTTCGGAAAGGCCACGACATAAGGCTTGTCGATGGTGAAGTCGACACCTTGTTCCTTGAAGGTCGGGATGTCGCCGAGCATGGCGTTACGCTCGTTGTTGGGCTGGCCCAATGCGACCATCTGCTTGCCGTTGACATAGTCCTGCACAGAACCGTAGCTGATGGCGCCCAGGTCAATGCGTGCGCCCAGCAAGGCGACGACTTTTTCCGACACCGTGCCGGCATCGACCATCTTCAGTTTGACGCCGGTGATTTTTTCGAACATCAAGCCCTGGATATGGGAGAAGTTACCCATCTCGGTGCCATAGGTAATGCTTTCCGGCTTGGCCTTGGCCTTGGCGATCAGGTCCTTGACGTCCTTGATCCCCGACTGGGTGGACGCCACGAACACGGCGCCCTTGTCGACGCCGGCAATGCAGGCCACGTCGAAGGCTTCATAGCTGTCTTCGGACAAGCCTGCGACTTCGTTGACGATCAACTGCCCCGGGTGGGTAAAGAGAATGGTGTTGCCGTCGGCAGCTGCGCTTTTGACCTGCTCGGCGGCCAGGGTGCCGCCGCCGCCGGCGACGTTGGTGACCACCATGTTCTTGCCCGTGATCTTGTTGAAGTACTTGGCCATCATGCGGGCGTTGAAGTCGGTGTCACCGCCCGGGTTGGCGATCACGACCACTTGCACGGGGCGGGTTGGCCATTTGACGTCTGCTGCCAGGGCGACATTGTGTGAGGTGACAGCCCCCATGCCGACCAGGGCCGAAAGGAGAGAGGCGCGAATTGTTTTTATCATTGGAATACTCCGGGGGTAAGAAAACTGCTCGAACTAACGGGGTTGTTAAAGTTGTAACCGTCTATGTCGAAATGCCGGTCCGGCAGCAGATCACAGCGATTGCTGATGGGCATGCGCGAGCGGCCGACAGGCTTGAGTGTCAGGAGGCTGAAGTTGGAAATGGCAAAAAGCAGGCCCTGGCAGTTGATCAATGAACCGGCGTTGGCCATTGCACTGCGGGTAAGCCCGGTGTTGCGGGAATAAGGTAAAACGCCGAACATCCTGTTTTGTAAGGGGTAGCAGGCTGATCGGGCTGCAGTGGAGCGTGGCGGCCGGGCAGGGGAGAGCGGGTGCGCACGGAGGGTCGTTATCATCTGAGCCTCAATTATTATTATAATCTGTCATATGTTGTCGTATGACTTGCGCATTTTTTACCAAGCAGACTCACTGCTGTCAATCTGTAATCGGTAGAGAAAAATCCTGGGTTTTCTCTGAGTACAGCCTTATGAGCCCAGCCTGTGCAGGTCTTGCTCAACTAAACGTCAACGGCCCGACCTCAGGGCAACCCGGCAAATTAAATTATGCTTTTCCTTGGTTGTACGATAACTTGCCCGGCACAAGGCGACTGAAGCCGTCTGCATCCAAGGCAGGCCATGCCTTTCGGTCAGCAAAATAAAAAACAGGGCAATGTCATGCACGCAGCGCTTGCGCCTCGGAAGTCATGGGTACGCCTGGCGTTCCGATATGGCGGCCAGATCGCGTCAGGCTTGTTCGATCATTGGAAGATCAAGTCAGATGCCTGCACTTAAACCAGGGCGAGTGCGTTACTCGATCCTGCTGATGCTGTTTCTCGTCACCTCGGTCACCTTTGCTGATCGTTCCAGCCTGTCGATTGCCGGGTCCGCCTTGCAGGCGGACCTGGGGATCGATGCACTGACCCTGGGTTATATTTTCTCGGCGTTTGGCTGGGCCTATGTGATCGGCCAGATCCCTGGCGGCTGGTTGTGCGACCGCTTCGGTGCCCGCCGGGTGTATGGCATTGCCTTGTTCAGCTGGTCGCTGTTTACCTTGCTGCAAGGCGTTGTCGGGGTCTTGCCGCTGACCTGGACGATCGTCAGCCTGTTCCTGCTGCGCATGGCGGTCGGTTTTGCCGGAGCGCCCTGCTTTCCAGGCAATGCCCGGATCATCGCAGCCTGGTTCCCCAGCGCCGAACGCGCCACCGCCACGGCGATTTCCAGCTCGGCGCAATATTGCGCGACGGCCATTTTCGCCCCCTTGATGGGCTGGGTGGTCCAGGCGCTGGGTTGGCAATACGTGTTCGTCGTGCTGGGTGGCTTCGGCCTGCTGCTCAGCGTCCTGTGGTTCAGGACGATTCTGGGGCCGCGTGAGCACCCCGCCATCGGTGACGCCGAGTTCAATTACATCGAGTCGGGCGGGGCGCTGATTGAAATGGAGCCGCGCGCCGGCGCCACAGGCGGTATGCCGTGGCGTCACTTCAAGCTGCTGCTCAGCCATCGCACCTTGATAGGCCTGTACCTGGGCCAATACTGCAACAACGCGATCACCTATTTTTTCCTGATGTGGTTCCCGGTCTACCTAGTCCAGGCCCGCGGCATGACCATCCTGACCGCAGGCCTGTACACCGCGCTGCCGGCAATCAGCGGTTTTGTGGGGGGCGTGCTGGGTGGCCTGGTCTCGGACGGCCTGTTGCGTCGTGGCTATTCCCTGACGCTGGCGCGCAAGCTGCCCATTGTGTGCGGTCTGTTGCTGTCGAGCAGCATGGTGTTGTGCATCTATGCCCAGAGCAATGCCACTGTGATCGCACTGATGGTCCTGGCCTTTTTCGGCAAGGGCTTCGGCTCCAATGGCTGGACCCTGGTGGCTGACACCTCGCCACGCCAGATCATTGGCCTCTCGGGCGGCCTGTTCAATACCTTCGGCAACGTGGCGGCCATTACCACCCCCATCGTCGTCGGCTATCTGGTCAGCAGCACCGGCTCGTTCGATGCCGCCCTGGTCTACGTCGCGGCCAATGCCTTGCTGGCCATATTTTTCTACCTGGTTGTCGTGGGCCGCATTGACCGGATCGATCTTGACGAGTCGGTACCGGTGCCTGCAACCGGCTGATCGAGCCGGTCTGCCCTGCCAACCCCAAGAAGGAGCGTGTCATGAGTCAATTGAGTGAAACCCTGCTGCAGGCGCTGGAGCAGGTGGTCGGACCGGCCGGCCTGATCAGCGATGCCGAGCGCATGCAGAGCTACCTGAGTGACTGGCGCAACGCCTATCGCGGCAAGGCCGCCGTGGTCGTGCGGCCAGCCAGCACCGCCGAGGTGGCCGACGTGGTGCGCCTGTGCCGCGAGGCCGGCGTGGCGCTGGTGCCGCAGGGCGGCAATACCGGGTTGTGTGGCGGCTCGATTCCGGACGATTCCGGCACGCAGGTGGTGCTGTCGCTGACCCGCATGACCGCCATCCGGGAAATCGACCAGGCCAATGAAACCATCACCGTCGAGGCTGGCGTGATTTTGCAACGCCTGCAGGAAGCGGCGGCCGAGGTCGGACGGCTCTTTCCGTTATCCCTGGGCGCAGAGGGCAGTTGCACGGTGGGTGGCAACCTGGCGACCAATGCCGGCGGTACAGCGGTGCTGCGCTATGGCAACATGCGCGACCTGACCCTGGGGCTGGAAGTGGTGCTGGCGGACGGGCGCGTATGGGAAGGCTTGCGCGGCTTGCGCAAGGACAACACCGGCTATGACCTCAAGCACCTGTTCATCGGCTCCGAAGGCACCCTGGGCATCATCACCGCCGCGGTGCTCAAGCTGTATCCCGCCGTACGCAGCCTGACCACCGCCTGGGTGGCGTTGCCGAGCCCACAGGCGGCGGTCGACCTGATCGGGCGTATGCGCACCCAGTGTGGCGACCGTCTTACCGGGTTTGAACTGATGTCGCGCCAGAGCGTGGAATTTGTCCTGCAGCATGTGCACGGGTGCACCGACCCATTCAAGGAACAGCATCCCTGGTATGCGTTGATCGAGCTGAGCGACACCCTGGTGGATGCCGCCCTGGCAGACATGCTGGAGAGCGGCCTGGGCGAAGCGTTCGAGCACGGCGAGGTGCTTGACGCGGTGGTGGCCAGCAACGAGACGCAAGTGGCGGCGCTGTGGGCACTGCGTGAAGGGATCTCGGAAGCCCAGAACCATGAAGGCCCAAGTCTCAAGCACGACATCAGTATCCCGGTCAGTTGCATCCCGGCGTTTATCGAGGCCACCGACCTCACGCTGCAGCAGGCTTTCCCGGGCGTGCGGATTGTCGCCTATGGCCATGTAGGCGATGGCAACCTGCATTACAACATCAGCAAGCCGGTCGGCAGCGAGGACGCCGCTTTCAAGGCCCAGGCCGAGGCGATCATGCACGTGATCTACCAGGCCACGGTAGCCTTTGCCGGCAGCATCAGCGCCGAGCATGGCCTGGGCCAGGCCAAGCGCGAGGCAGCGCTGCGCTACAAGTCGCCCCTGGAGCTGGAGCTGATGCGAACCCTCAAGCAGGCGCTGGACCCGAGCGGGTTGATGAACCCCGGCAAGGTGATCTAGTCATGACGAGCCACCGGGACCGTGACCTTGACGTTTTTTGCCAAAGGTCACTTTCCCCCAGGCCAGCCCGATCACTGCAGCGATGGATGAGGCCGCCAGCACGCTGAGCTTGGCGGCCGCCAGCAAGGCCGGATCGGTAAACGCCAGCGAGGCGATGAAAATCGACATGGTGAAGCCGATACCGGCCAGCAGCCCCACCAGGCCGACGCCACGCCAGGTCACGCCATCGGGCAGGGTGCAGATATTCAGCTTCACCAGCGCCAGGCTGGCCAGCATCACCCCCAGCGGTTTGCCGAGCACCAAGGCCAGGACCACGCCCATGAACACGCTCTGCGACAGGGCCTGGTCGAGGCTGGCACCCTCGAAACTGACGCCGGCATTGGCCAGTGCAAACAGCGGCATGACGCCGAATGCCACCCAGCGGTGCAGGCCTATCTGCACGCGCTGGACCGGTGGCAGCACTTCTCGCTGGGCGTGGCGCAACTGGTTAAGGGGCTCCACGACCGCCTGCGGGTCGTTTTTAGCCTGTGAAAAGCGCTCCAGCAGCTCCTGAAACGTACGGCCGATGGTGTCCAGCGGACGTTCGGTTGCCGGTCGTGAATACACCGGCGTCATCAGGCCTAGAATCACCCCGGCCAGGGTCGGGTGAACACCGGTTTTCAGCAGGCCGAACCAGACGATGGCGCCTGGCACCACATAGGCGTACGCCTTGCCTATGCCCATGCGTTGCAGGACCAGCACCAGCGCCAGGCCGCCCAGGGCCACGACCAGCCCCAGGTAATCGAGGCTGGCGGTGTAGAAAATCGCGATGATCAGGATGGCGACGATGTCATCGATGATTGCCAGGGCCAGCAGCAGGATGCGCACGCCACTGGGGATCGATTTGCCCAGCAAGGCCAGCACCCCCACGGCAAAGGCGATGTCGGTTGCGGTCGGAACCGCCCAGCCGGCACGGGCCTCGGTGGCGTGGTTGAGCAGCGTGTAGAGGATGGCCGGCATCATCACACCGCCCAGCGCCGCCCCCAGTGGCAGGGTCGCCAGCTTCATATTGGCCAGGGCGCCGTCCTTGATCTCCTGACGGATCTCGGCACCGACCACCAGAAAGAAAATCGTCATCAGGCCATCGTTGACCAGAAAGTGCAGCGAGCGCGAAACGCTGAAGTCGCCCAACCCAAGGGTCAGTTGGGTGTTCCAGAAATGCTCGTAGGAATCGGCGACCGGGCTGTTGGCCCAGATCAGGGCAACCAGGGCGGCCAGCAGCAGCGCGATACCGCTGACCGCCTCGATGTGCGAGAACCGGTCCAGTGCAGACAGTGCACGTTCGGTCAGGATCTGCGGACGGGGAATGGACGGCGAAGCAGGGATTTTTTCAGTCACGGTGACTCTCCGTTGGCGGCCCGACCAACGCTTGAGCGTTAACCTGCGCCGTGCGTCATGCGCGGCGTGCCCGGGGCGATGATAAGAATCTGACCGGTGAGATGCAAATCGCCAGCCTCATCAGCGCAGGTTGGCTCACCTCAAGCCATCCGATTGAGTGCAATACGAGTCTGAGCGCACAGATTGCCTGAATGCGTGCGTACTGGATTGGCCATCATCAGCTACAGTGCAATGACTCTGCTAAAGCCATAACAAGACGGAGAGTCTCCCATGCAGGTAACAAAGCGCTTTGCCCTTCTGGCTGCGGCCGCCACCCTGGTCGTCGGCAGCGCCGCCCAGGCGGCCCCGGTGTTCATCAATGTCCTGACCGGGGGCACCAGTGGGGTTTATTACCCGATCGGGGTCGGCCTGTCGCAGCTCTACAGCGAGGCCATTCCTGGCGCGAAGGTCTCGGTCCAGGCCACCAAGGCCTCGGTGGAAAACCTCAACCTGTTGCAGGCCGGCCGGGGCGAGCTGGCCTTTGCCTTGGGTGACTCGGTCGCCGATGCCAAAAACGGCGTCGAAGAAGCCGGCTTCAAGACGCCGTTGACCAAATTGCGCGCCATTGGCGGTGCCTACCCCAACTACATCCAGATCGTGGCCAGCAAGGAGTCGGGCATCAAGACGCTGGCAGACCTCAAGGGCAAGACCATTTCGGTCGGTGCGCCCAAATCCGGTACCGAACTCAACGCCCGGGCGATCTTCAAGGCCGCCGGGCTGACCTACGCCGACATGGGCAAGGTGCAATACCTGCCGTTTGCCGAGTCGGTCGAGCTGATCAAGAACCGCCAGCTCGACGCGACCCTGCAGTCCTCGGGCCTGGGCATGGCGGCGATTCGTGACCTGGCTTCGGTCATGGCGATCAATTACGTTTCCATCCCGGCCGAAACCGTGACCCGGATCGGCAACCCCGCCTACCAGAGCGCCATGATCCCGGCCAATACCTACGACGGGCAACCCGAGCCGGTGCCCACAGTGGCGATCACCAATATCCTGGTCACGCGCGAAGATGTGCCGGATGAAGTCGCCTACCAGATGACCCGCTCGATGTTTGAAAACCTGACCCGCCTGGGCAATTCGCATTCGGCGGCCAAGGACATCAAGCTGGAAAACGCCGCTAAAAACCTGCCTATCGCCCTGCATCCGGGGGCTGAGCGCTACTACAAGGAAAAGGGCGCGCTGTAACGCAACAGGCGCAGTGGCAAAAGGGCTGCTGCGCCGGCGTACCGCCGTTTCTTCCATGAGGTCATGAGGCAGGCAGCGAATGAGCGACGATCATCATGGCATTCCCGCGAACCCGCGGGACTGGCCAAAAACCCTGTTTTACGTAGCCTTGGCGTTTTCGATCTTTCAGATCGTGACTGCCGCGTTTTCTCCGATTTCCAGCCAGGTCCTGCGCGCCGTCCATATCGGCTTTCTGCTGTGGGTCGTGTTCCTGAGCTACCCGGCCGCCGGCAGCGGACGTCCCTGGCAGCCGCTGGCCTGGCTGCTGAGCCTGGCGGGAATTGCCACGGCGCTCTATCAATGGGTCTTCGAAGCCGACCTGATCCAGCGCTCCGGCGACCTGACCACCAGTGACATGGTGATCGGGCTGATCCTGATCGTGCTGGTGTTCGAGGCTGCCAGAAGGGTCATGGGCATTGCGCTGCCGATCATCTGCGGCCTGTTCCTGGCCTATGGCCTGCTGGGCGAATACCTGCCCGGCGACCTGGCTCACCGCGGCTACGGGATCGACCAGATCATCAACCAGCTGGCGTTCGGCACCGAAGGCCTGTACGGCACGCCCACCTATGTGTCGGCGACCTATATCTTCCTGTTCATCCTCTTCGGCTCGTTTCTCGAACAGGCCGGCATGATCAAGCTGTTCACCGACTTTGCCATGGGCCTGTTCGGCCACAAGCTGGGCGGGCCGGCCAAGGTGGCGGTCGCCTCATCGGCACTGATGGGCACCATCACCGGCTCCGGCATCGCCAACGTCGTCACCACCGGGCAATTCACCATTCCGCTGATGAAACGCTTCGGCTACCGGGCCGCCTTTGCCGGCGGGGTCGAGGCCACGGCCAGCATGGGCAGCCAATTGATGCCGCCAGTCATGGGCGCCGTGGCGTTCATCATGGCCGAGACCATCAACGTGCCCTTCGTGGAGATTGCCAAGGCGGCGCTGATTCCAGCCATTCTCTACTTTGGCTCGGTGTTCTGGATGGTCCACCTGGAAGCCAAGCGCTCCAACCTCCAGGGGCTGCCCAAGGACCAGTGTCCCAGTGCGCTGGGCGCGGTAAAGGAAAGCTGGTACTTGCTGATCCCGCTGCTGGTGCTGGTCTACCTGCTGTTTTCCGGGCGTACGCCGCTGTTCTCCGGCATGGTCGGGCTGGCGCTGACCGCCATCGTGATCCTGGGCTCGGCCATCATCCTGCGGGTCTCCAGCTTCGCCTTGCGCTGCGCCTTCTGGATTTCGCTGGGCATTCTGTGCGTGGGCTTCTTCCAGTTGGGTATCGGCGTGATCTTTGCCGTCATCGCCGTGCTGGTGGCGGTCTGCTGGGTCATCAAGGGCGGTCGGGAAACCCTGGTGGTTTGCCTGCACGCGCTGGTCGACGGCGCCCGCCATGCGGTGCCGGTGGGCATCGCCTGTGCCCTGGTAGGCGTCATCATCGGCGTGGTGTCGCTGACCGGGGTCGCCTCGACCTTTGCCGGCTACATCCTGGCGATCGGACGCGACAACCTGTTGCTGTCGCTGGTCCTGACGATGATCACCTGCCTGGTGCTGGGGATGGGCATTCCGACCATTCCCAACTACATCATCACCAGCTCGATCGCCGCGCCCGCGCTGCTGGAACTGGGGGTGCCGCTGATCGTCTCACACATGTTCGTGTTCTATTTCGGTATCCTCGCGGACCTGACCCCACCGGTCGCCCTGGCCTGTTTTGCCGCCGCCCCGATCGCCAAGGAGACCGGCTTCAGGATCAGCCTGTGGGCGGTGCGCATCGCTCTGGCCGGTTTTGTGATCCCGTTCATGGCGGTCTACAACCCGGCGCTGATGCTGCAGGGCGACAGCCTGTGGATGACCGCCTACATGCTGGTCAAGACCATGCTGGCGGTGGGCTTGTGGGGCATGGCCTCCACCGGCTACCTGCAGCAGAAGATGCCGGCATGGGAGCGCCTGCTGAGCTTTGCGGCCGGGGCCTTGCTGGTGGTGGCATTGCCGCTGACCGATGAAATCGGTTTTGCGCTGGGCATCGTGATCATCCTCCAGCATGTATGGCGCTCGCGTCAGGCAGGGCTGGCCAGGGCATGATCGATCTGTGCCTGGGCCTGGCCGGCGTCGTCTGGGCCCAGCTTCCCGTGTCCGGGTTTACATTGGCCTGGGATCACACCATCGAGAAAATCCGCTGGGAGGAAGACTACCGTGTCACCGAAGCAGGCCTGCTGTTGCAAGAGGCCCGGGTCCGGGGCAGCGGGGCAGGGATGGACATCCCATCCGACGCCCGGCTGCAGGACGGCAGCTGGCATTACCGGCCCAGGCTGGCGCCCCTGCAACCGTTGAACCTGGGTCGGACCCCGGAGGCGGGCGACTATAGGCTGTGCCTGGCCGACGGCTGTCATGCATTGAGTGAATGGGTCGGCGCACCGGACGCCCGCCAGCCGTTCATACAGCTGTGGGCGTGCACAGCTGCCGCGCCACTTGCCCACTGACCTGCGGGTCGATCCGGGATTTATCAACAACGAGTGCTGAACGTGTCCAACAGGTTTCCAGAGTTTCTGCTTGAAAGCATCCGGCTGCGAAGGATCCGGCCGGATGATCTGAGCGCCGTCCATGCCGGCTTGTCAAACCCTCAGGTGACCGCTCACTACGGCGTCTCCTATTCCAGCCTGGAAGCGACGGATGAGCAGATGCGCTGGTTCGAGCGCATCCTTGCCGAAGAGACCGGCATCTGGTGGGCCATTGCGGACCTTGAAAGCGATGCCATGCTCGGTGCCTGTGGTCTAAACGACCGGTGCCAGGAGCACCGCCGGATCGAGCTCGGTTACTGGCTGCTGCCGCAACACTGGCGCCGGCGCCTGTTGTCCGAAGCGCTGCCGGTTATCCTGCGCCATGCGTTCGAGCACATGGGTGTGCATCGCATCCATGCCGATGTCGAACCTGAGAACGTGGCCAGTTGGGCATTGCTGGACAAGGTCGGCTTCCAGCGTGAAGGCACGCTTCGTGACGTCGAATTCAAGAACGGGCATTACCTGAGCCTGCATCAATACAGCCTGCTGGCTGACGATGCGGCGGCGTTGGCGTTCTGCAGGTAACGTTTGTTGCCTTTGCATGATGTGTTTCAATACCGGGCTCTACAAGGAGGATTTACATGAGCAAGACAGCAACCAGCCCATTCATTGCCGCCGGCGGCCCCCTGACTGCCATGGGCGCCGGTTTCATTGCCGTAGGCCTGTCCGGGCAACCGGCCTTTGCCTACACCGGCGTGGGCCTGCTCATTCCGGGACTGGTCATGGTCACCAGTGCATTGTGGGCCAGGCGCCGGCGCGGCAACGCTTGAGTGGCGGTTGACCTTGGATAACCTGCACCTTATACAGAACGCCTTGACCCACTGCACAGGCAGGTAACCCCCATGAGCACCGACAACGACGCCTTCGAACCCGAACACGAACACTTGCTCGATCACGAGTTTGCCGTCGATGACGATGACGATGACGAAGCGTACGAGCCGGCGGATTCTTTCCTTGAAGATGAGTTCGACGACTGACGGTCGTCATCACAAGAATCCGCCATACCGGCATCAAACCGGCAGGTAACCCTGCACCAACGTCACCCAGCACGCTGCGCCCAGGGCAATCACGTCATCATTGAAGTCGTAGTGATCGTTGTGCACCGAGCAACCGGTGAACTCGCCCTGGCCATTACCCAGCACGAAGTAGCAACCTGGCCGGGCCTGCAGCATCCAGGCGAAATCTTCGCTGCCCATCAGCCGCACCGGCATGCGCTCCAGTACATTGCCCGCGCCCAGCACCTGGCGGGCCGCCTCGGCCATGCGCAGGCTTTGTTCCTCGCTGTTGACCAGCACCGGGGCCAGCAACTGATAGTCGACCTGCGCGCTGACGCCAAACGCCGCGCATTGGCCGTCGACGATTTCACCAATGCGCCGCTCGATCCGCTCGCGCACCTCGGCGGCGGTGGTGCGCACGCTCAGGGTCATTTGCGCGGTTTCCGGAATGATGTTGTAGGCCGTGCCGGCCTGGATCGTACCGACACTGACCACCGCCGCTTCATCAGCGGCCAGGTTGCGCGAGACCACTGTTTGCAGGGCCATGATCAGCGAGGCCAGGGCCGGGGTAGGGTCGATGGCCCGCTCCGGCATGGCGCCATGGCCGCCACGCCCGGTCAAGGTAATGGTGACCCGTTCGGACGACGCCATGAACCCACCGGCCTGCACCACCGCCTGCCCGACCGGCAGCCCCGGCATGTTGTGAAAGGCATACACCGCATCGCACGGAAAACGGTCGAACAGACCGTCGTCGAGCATTTGCCGGGCGCCGGCCAGACCTTCTTCGTCCGGCTGGAAAATCAGGTTCAACGTGCCATTGAATGTCGAGCGTGCCAGTTGCTCGGCCGCTGCCAGCAGGGTCGCGGTATGCCCGTCATGGCCGCAGGCGTGCATTTTGCCGGTGTGACGGCTGGCCCAGGGCAGGCCGTTTTTTTCTGTAATGGGCAGCGCGTCCATGTCGGCCCGGATGCCCAGCGTGCGCGTGCCTTCGCCGCGCTTGAGCACGCCGACCACGCCGTGGCCACCGACCTGGGTGTGCACCTGATAGCCCCATCCGGCCAGAAGCTCGGCGACCAGCGTGGCCGTGCGTGGGGTGTCGCCGCCCAGTTCGGGGTGCGCATGGATGTCGCGACGAATCTGGATGAACTGTGCAGTCGCTGCCGGCGAAGGTTTCAAGCTCAGGTCTGTCATGAGAGGTTCCTTGTTTTGAGGGATCAAGTGCGGCCGGGGTGTTCGGGGTACAGGCGCAAGGCAATCAGGCTCAGCACCACGGTGGCGCTCAGGTACAGCGCCGGCGTCTGCGGGTTGCCAGTCACGCCGATCAGCCAGGTGACCAGCAACGGTGAAAAACCACCAAAGATCGTGACCCCGAAGCTGTAGATGATCGACATGCCGGTGGCCCGCTCCGATTGCGCAAAGGCCTCCATCAACAGCGCCATGAACGCGCCCACCCCGACCGCCATCGGCAAGATCAGCAGGGTGATGGCCAGCATGAACAGCACGGTGTTGTCGCCGCCCAGCAACATGAACGAGGGGTAGACCAACACCAGCGGCAAACCCAGGGTCCAGTACAGCAGGGGCTTGCGGCGTGTCAGCCGGTCGGCGAAGCGTGCGGCGATCGGCGGGATGATCGCCAGGATCGCACTGGCCAGCCCCACCAGGGCAAAGGCGGTCTGGCTCGGGTAATGCAGGGTCTTGACCAGGTAGGTCGGCATGTAGAACACCACCATGTACATGCACACCGTGGTGCTGGCCATCAGCAAAATGCCCAGCAGCAAGGTGCGCCCCTGGCCACGCAGCAAGGTCTTGAAGGGCGTGACGGCCTTGGTGTCCTGATGGGTTTCATCCAGGTTGCGGCGGATATACAGCCCCACCGGGCCGATCAGCAGGCCGATCACGAACGGGATGCGCCAGCCCCACGACTCCAGCGCCTCGACACTCAGGCTGCTGCTCAGCGCCAGCCCGGTCAACGCACCGACCAAGGCTGCCGCGCCCTGGCTGGCGCCTTGCCAACTGACCATGAAGCAGCGATTGTCACGCCGGCCCGACTCCATGAGAAAGGCCGACGCCGTGCCGACCTCACCGCCGGCCGACAAGCCTTGCAGCAGGCGCCCGAACACCAGCAGCACCGACGCACTGATGCCGATACTGGCAAAGGTCGGGGTGAAGGCAATGATTGCAGTGCCCAGGGTCATCAGGCCAATGGTCAGCGACAGGGCCGCCTTGCGCCCACGGCGGTCGGCCACCCGGCCAATCACCACGGCTCCCAGCGGGCGCATCAGAAAGCCGACGGCAAAGGTCGCCAGCGACATCAGCAGCGAGGCCATCTCCGAGTCGGCCGGAAAGAAAAGCTTGCCGATGATCACGGCAAAAAAGCTGTAGACGGTGAAGTCGTACATTTCCAGGCCATTGCCCAGAGACGAGGCGATGACCACCTTGCGCGTTTTACTGCGGGCGGCGTCGGTCAGGGCAAGCGGCTGCAAACGGTCGGCTGGGGTTGTCTTCATCGGGCTGTTTCCTGAACCGGTGAGCGGGTGTGCCGGCAGTGTTGGCGATGCGCCGGCAATCTGCACTTGGCTTTTCTGCAAGGCCCTGAGCGTTGGTGCTGGCCGTGGCTGGCCGGTGTGATACGCCTGGCCTGTCACTGGGCATTTACGACCCGACGTGCACAAGCCCGGTGCTGCACCGGTGAGTGGATCGGTAACTTTTTGCGCGCCTGGCGAGCCACTCATGGCCATCCGTAAACGGTCGCGATCCCCTTGGGCTCGGCTATGGCGCGCCCCAGAGCGATGCCTGCCATTTCACTCAAGGCCTTGAGCAAAGGTGAATGGGGACGTGCCATGGATGTGGCGGATGCTGCGGCCACCTTCACTCAGCACAAGGTGGTTGCTCATGGCTTTGCACGTTTTACCGTTCTGGCGCCCGCTGTCGGGCAGTGTGTTGTTCGGCGTTTACCTGTGTCATGCGCAGGTCACCCAAGCCGCCGGTTTTCCCGGCCTGCAAGCGCTGGCGCCGGGGCTGGGCCCGTACGTCAATGACGCCGGCTACGGCGATGCCTTCAAGGTGTATGGCTCGCTGGACGGCTACGTCGACACTTATGATTCCGGCGGCCGCTCCGGCACACGGATCGGTGGTGGCGGGGCGTGGACCAACAAGGTCGGCGTGTTCGCGCGCCAATCCCTGGGCGATGACCTGGCGGTGCAGGCGGTGGTGGAGCAGGGCTTCAATTTCGACGATGACGCCCTGTCAGAGGACGGCCACTGGAAACGTGACGTCAGCCGCCTGCGCCTGGCCGCCGTGGCCGTGCGCTCCCGGCGCTGGGGCAAGCTGGAGCTGGGCAAGACCTTCGCCATGAATGCGCCGTCCTTTGTCGACCCGTTCCTGGCCGTGGCCAAGCTGTCGCCCTACAGCTCATTGAGCCGGCCGGTCAATGCGCCCGGCGCCTATGCACTGGACCTGCGGCCCAAGCACTCGTTGGCCTACACCACGCCCAAGTGGCACGGCTTGAGCCTGGGCAGCATGCTCACTTTCGGCCTGGACGATGCCGCCGCCGATGGCAAGACGCTGCGCGGCGGCGGTGTCCGGCTCGATTACTGGAGCCCGACCCTGGCGGTGCTGGCCGGTTACAACCGCTACCTCAGCAATCCCTACGACACCGCGACCCAGACCGACCGGCAGACCCGTAACGACTATTACAGCCTGCTGGGCCTGTACGACTTCGGTTCGTTCAGTGTCAGCCTGGCATGGCAGCGTCAGGCAGTCGACGCGGCGGCCGTGCCTGACCTGAATGTGGTCACCGGCGGCCTGATGGTGCCGGTCGGCAAGCACCTGGCTCGTGCCGTGGTGGTCAAGCGCCAGGTGCCGGGGCGCGACAACGATGCCTGGGGTGTGATGGTCGGCTACGATCATTTCCTGAATCCGCACACCGCTGTGTATGTGCGTGCGGGCAGGGTGGTCAATCAAGGCGATGCGGGCCAGACCTATGCCGCCATCCCCCTGGCGGCGCGTGACGACGCCCCGCAAGACCTGGCCGTCGGGGTGTACTACAACTTTTGAATTCAGAGCAGCCGTGCTTCGAGCATGCTGAACAACTGCCCGGCGGTCTTGGTCAGGAAGCTGCGGTTGACGCAGACCAGATTGACGAAGTAGTCGGGCACCGGCTCCTGGATTTCGACCTTGTGCAGGTATTTGGACATGTCACTCAGGCCCACCAGATCATGCCCCAGCGCCGCCTCGCTCATGGTCATGACCACGTCGCTGTCGATCAGCAGCTTGATGGCCAGGTTCATCGCCGTGCACTCGAACACCTTGCGCGGCCGGGCCAGGGCGCTGCCTTCGAACAGCTGGTTGAACTGCGACTGGCTGTCGGTCAGTGGATCGACACTGATCCACTGCGCCTGCTGCAACAAACGCAGCGACTTGACGTGACGCAATGGATGGTCCTTGCGCACCACCACAGCCCCCTTGACCCGGCATAACGGCTGCCAGTCCAGCCCCACGGTGCTGGCCGGCAACTGCGAGGTCAGGGCGAAATCCAGCAGGCCGTCACGCAGGTGCTGCAACAGTTGGGTCGGGCGCATTTCCAGCACCCTCAGCGTGGCTTGCGGGTACAGCTGCTGAAACTCGACCAGCGCTTGCTTGAGCGGGTGCAGCAGGGCGGTCACCGGTGTGACGCCAATGGTGATTTCACTCACCACCAGGCCCTTCATGTCTTCGATTTCCTGGCGTGCACGGCGCACACTTTCCAGGGCCTGGCGCGCATGGCCCAGCATGCGCTGGCCATATTCGGTCAGCTTCATGCCTTTGTTCGAGCGCACCAGCAGGGTAATGCCCAGCTCGCTTTCCAGCTCCTTGATCGCCCGGCTCAAGGCCGATTGCGTCAGGTGCAACACGGCCGAAGCGTCCTGCAGGCTGCCGGTTTCATGGATGCAGACCAGCGCGCGGAGTTGATGCAGTTTCATTGTTATTCCTATTCAATGCCCAGCCTTTTAGCAGGTGTCGGGCAATGGCGTCTATCCACGTGGTGCGTGGCGGGCGTGTTCTCCAGTGGCTGCTGTCAGGCCTTGCAGAGGCATCGCCACCGCCCGGAAGCACAAGACGTGAGCCGGTAAAACCGGGATAATGCGCGCCAATTTGTGTTACGCGACGATGGTAATTCCCGCATGGAAATCAAGGTTAACTTTCTCGACAACCTTCGACTGGAAGCGAAGTTCGATGACTTCACGGTCATCGCCGATCAGCCGATCCGCTACAAAGGCGACGGCTCGGCGCCCGGACCCTTCGATTACTTCCTGGCTTCCTCGGCCCTCTGTGCGGCTTACTTCGTCAAGTTGTACTGCGCCACGCGCGACATTCCGACCGAGAATATTTGCCTGTCGCAAAACAACATTGTCGACCCGGAAAATCGCTACAACCAGATCTTCAAGATCCAGGTCGAGTTGCCGGCCGACATCAGCGACAAGGACCGTCAGGGCATCCTGCGCTCCATCGACCGCTGCACGGTCAAGAAGGTGGTGCAGGCCGGTCCGCAATTTGTGATCGAAGAAGTCGACAACCTGGACGCCAATGCCGACGCCCTGTTGCTGCTCGACCCGGCCTGCGATGCCAGCACCTACATTGCCGGCAAGGACCTGCCGCTGGAGCAGACCATTGCCAACATGTCGGCCATCCTGGCCGGCCTGGGCATGAAGATCGAAGTCGCCTCGTGGCGCAATATCGTGCCCAATGTCTGGTCGCTGCACATCCGCGATGCCCACTCGCCCATGTGCTTCACCAACGGCAAGGGTGCCACCAAGGAAGGTGCGCTGGCCTCGGCATTGGGCGAGTTCATCGAGCGGCTCAACTGTAACTTCTTCTATAACGACCAGTTCTGGGGTGAGGACATCGCCAACGCGGCGTTCGTGCACTACCCGGACGAGCGCTGGTTCCAGCCCGGCCCCAAGGGTGCGCTGCCGGCCGACATTCTCGATGAGTATTGCCTGGCGATCTACAACCCCGACGGCGAACTGCGCGGCACGCACCTGTATGACACCAACTCCGGTAATACCAAGCGCGGTATCTGCTCGCTGCCGTTCGTGCGCCAGTCCGATGGCGAAGTGGTGTACTTCCCGTCCAACCTGATCGAAAACCTGTACCTGAGCAACGGCATGAGCGCCGGCAACACGCTGGCCGAAGCGCAGGTGCAGTGCCTGTCGGAAATCTTCGAGCGTGCGGTCAAGCGTGAAATCCTCGAGAGCGAAATGGCCCTGCCGGATGTGCCGCAGGAAGTGCTGGCCAAATACCCGGGCATTCTGGCCGGTATTCAGGGGCTTGAAGAGCAGGGCTTCCCGGTGCTGGTCAAGGATGCTTCGCTGGGCGGGCAGTTTCCGGTGATGTGCGTGACCCTGATGAACCCGCGCACCGGCGGCGTGTTTGCCTCGTTCGGCGCGCACCCAAGCCTTGAGGTAGCGCTGGAACGCAGCCTGACCGAACTGCTGCAGGGCCGCAGCTTCGAAGGCTTGAACGACCTGCCGGCGCCGACGTTCGAAAGCCATGCGGTGACCGAGCCGAACAACTTCGTCGAGCACTTCATCGACTCCAGCGGTGTGGTGTCGTGGCGCTTTTTCAGCGCCAAGGCTGATGTCGACTTTGTCGAATGGGATTTTTCGGCCGAGGGCGAAAACGCCAACGCTGAGGAAGCCGCCACCCTGTTCGGTATTCTCGAAGACATGGGCAAGGAAGTGTACATGGCGGTCTATGAGCACATCGGTGCCAAGGCCTGCCGCATCCTGGTGCCGGACTATTCGGAAATCTACCCGGTCGAAGACCTGGTGTGGGACAACACCAACAAGGCGCTGTTGTACCGCGCCGACATTCTCAACCTGCACAGCCTGAGCGTTGTCGGCCTCAGATCCTTGGTCAAGCGCCTGGAACAAAGCGACCAGGACGACTACACCACCATCACCACCCTGATCGGCATCGAGTTCGACGACAACACGGTCTGGGGCCAGTTGACGATCCTGGAACTGAAACTGCTGATCTACCTGGCCCTGAAGAAATTCGAAGAGGCCAAGGAGCTGGTCGAGGCCTTCTTGCAGTACAACGACAACACGGTCGAGCGCGGCTTGTTCTACCAGGCCTTGAATGCAGTTCTGGAAGTTACGCTGGACGAGGATATGAACATTGACGATTACCTCGTCAACTTCCGGCGCATGTTCGGCAATCCGCGCATGGATGCGGTCATGGGCTCGATCGACGGCAGCGTACGCTTTTATGGCCTGACCCCGACAAGCCTGAAACTCGAAGGCCTGGACCGGCATCTGCGGCTGGTCGACAGTTATAAAAAACTGCATGCGGCGCGCGCCAGGACTGTGGCCTGATTGAATAAACGCCCTGCATCAAGCATGAAAGCACCCTCGGGTGCTTTTTTGTTTCTGGCAGACAGGCATGTCCGTAAGCGGCATTACGTCAGCCGGCCATAATATTTTGAAACATCTGGCGAAGCGAGCCGGTCGAAAGCAGTGATGGACCAAATCCTTAACTGCAAAAGGCCTGCAATCATGATCACACCTGTGCAATACCCCAATTACTCGCCCGACAGGGCCAACCAGTCGGGGGTCTCCTGGGCGGCGATCTTCGCCGGTGCCGCGGCGGCGGCCGCCCTGTCGATGATCCTGCTGGTGCTCGGCGCCGGGCTGGGTTTTGCGGCCTCATCGCCATGGGCCAATGAGGGCTTGAGCGCCAAGGCACTGGGCGTTTCGACCATTGTCTGGTTGCTGGCCACGCAGATCCTGGCCTCGGGCCTGGGCGGTTACCTGGCCGGGCGCCTGCGCGTCAAGTGGGCCAACCTGCATGGCGATGAGGTGTACTTTCGCGACACCAGCCATGGTTTTCTGGCCTGGGCGGTGGCTTCACTGGTCACTGCCGTACTACTGGCCAGCACCGTCGGCGCCACCGCCAGCCGTGTGGCCCAGGCCGGCGGCCAGGCGGCTGGCGCGGTGATCAGTGCAGGCGGCGCCGCTGCCGCTGGTGCCGCAGCCACTGCTCAGGACCAGGGCGGGTATTTCGTCGACAAGCTGCTGCGCAGCACCGACCCGTCCCAGGCCAGCCAGGCCGACGCACAAGGCGTGACCAGCCGCATTTTCAACAAGGCCCTGGCCGGTGATACAGCCCTGAATCCCGATGACCGGACCTACCTGGCGCAGTTCGTGGCCCAGCGCACCGGCCTGACCCAGCAAGAGGCCGAACAGCGCGTCGACCAGGTCTACGCCCAAGCGTTGAAGGCAGCACAAGACGCCAAGGTTGCCGCACAACAGGCGGCCGACGCGGCTGCAAGCGTGGCGGCGCATACCGCCCTGTGGACCTTCGTGGCGCTGTTGTGCGGTGCGTTCTTCGCCAGCTTCGCGGCATTGTTCGGCGGCCGTCAGCGTGATCGCGCCCAATGGATCGAGGACCCGTACGACACCGTCGTGCGTGACCGCACCACCCTGGGCTGAGCCTCTATTGCAATCATCGCCCGGCACGGTCCGGGCCAGGAGACAGACATGCGTTCCTTACTCTTGTGGTTTCTCGGCGTACCTATCCCGATCATTATCCTGATCGCGCTGTTCATGCATTGATCTGCAGTGGCGGGCCTTGCGAGGCCCGCCTTTAAGTTTTCAGTTTTATTCCACCGCTTCGACCACCCCCTGATCCTCACCCAGAAACCCGCCGCTCTGGTGCTGCCACAGGCGCGCGTAAACGCCGTTTTTCGCCAGCAGTTCACTGTGGCTGCCCTGCTCGATGATGCGCCCGTCATCCATGACGATAAGCCGGTCCATGGCAGCAATTGTCGATAAACGGTGGGCGATGGCAATGACCGTCTTGCCCTGCATCATTTCATCGAGGCTTTCCTGAATGGCCACTTCAACTTCCGAGTCCAGCGCGCTGGTGGCTTCGTCCAGCAGCAGGATGGGGGCGTTCTTGAGCATCACCCGGGCAATGGCGACGCGTTGACGCTGGCCACCTGACAGCTTGATTCCGCGCTCGCCCACCAGCGTGTCGTAGCCCGAGTGGCCCTGCTTGTCGCTCAACTGGCTGATGAACCCATCGGCCTGGGCATTGACGGCAGCGCGGCGGATTTGCTCGTCGCTCGCGTCAGGTCGGCCATAGGCGATGTTGTCGCGAATGGAACGGTGCAGCAGCGAGGTGTCCTGGGTCACCATGCCAATGGCGCTGCGCAGGCTGTCCTGGGTGACGTGCGCGATGTTCTGCCCGTCGATGCGAATCTCGCCGCTGTCCACGTCGTAAAAGCGCAGCAGCAGGTTGATCAGCGTGGATTTACCCGCACCGGAGCGGCCCACCAGGCCGATTTTTTCGCCGGCACGGATGTTCAGGTTCAGCCCTTCGAGGACCTGGCGCTCGCCGTTGTAGTTGAAGCTCACCTGGTCGAACGTGACCGCGCCGCCGGAGGTGACCAGCGCGCTCGCGTCTGGTGCATCCTGCACCTTGGGGCCGCGGGTCAGGGTTTCCATACCGTCCTGGACGGTGCCGATGTTTTCGAACAGCGACGTCATCTGCCACATGATCCAGTGCGACATGCCATTGATGCGCAGCGCCATGGCGGTAATGGCCGCCACCGCCCCGGTGCCGACTTCGCCCTGGTGCCACAGCCACAGGGCATAGCCGCCGGCGCCCATGATCAGCGCGACCACCAGCGCCTGGTTGACGATCTCGAACTGGCTGACCAGGCGCATCTGGCGAAAGCCGGTCTGCTTGAAATCCTCCATCGCCGCGCGGGCAAAATGCGCTTCACGCTTGGAGTGGGAGAACAGTTTTACCGTGGTGATGTTGGTGTAGGCGTCCGAGATACGTCCGGTCATCGAGGAGCGTGCATTGGCCTGTTCCTGCCCGACCTTGCCCAGGCGCGGTACGAAATAGCGCATCGCCAGCCCGAACAGGACGATCCACGCCAGGAAGGGCAGCATCAGTTTGAGTGCGAAGCCACCGGCCAGGGCGATGATGGCGATGAAATACACACCGATCCCGGGAATGATCTCGATCAGCGTGAACAGCACCTCGCGCACAGACAGCGCGGTCTGCATCACCTTGGTGGTGACCCGGCCGGAAAACTCATCGGAGAAAAACGACAGGCTTTGTCGCAGCATCAGGCGGTGGAAGTCCCAGCGCAGCCGCAACGGCAGGTTGATCGCCAATACCTGGTGCTGAACCATGGTCCGCAAGGCCACCAGCACAATGCTGGTCACCAGCAGCAGGCCGATGCCCCACAGTACCCGGCTTTCCTGCCCGGCCGTATCACCGCCCGCTTGCCAGGCCGATAGCAGGTCCACGACCTGGCCGAGAAAGGAAAACAGCCAGGCTTCATAGATCGATACACAGGCACTGAGTACGGCAAACGCCAGAATGTAACCACGCGCACCGCGTGTGCAGGCCCACAGGAATCGCGCCATGCCAGCAGGCGGCGGCGGGGCTTCATCGGGCGGGAAAGGGTCAAGCTTGCGTTCAAATGCTCCCAGCATGGAGGTCTCCAGAATGATCAGGTCAAGGCAATTGTGCCATGGACAATGGTGTTGGGAATTTCAAGGGGAGGGTGTTGTTCGACACACTGTGGGAGGCGGCTTGCCGGCGAATAGGTCAGTCAGTCCGGCATATCCATTACGACTGGACCGCCGTCTTCGTGGGCAGATCGGGGCGCCGACCGGCCCCTCCCACAGCTGATTACGGCGCGCCTGACGGGTGGCATGAACCTTTAAGGCCCTGTTATTCAGGCCACGCCTTCAAGGCCCCGGCCAGTCATCATTCACCGCGCCTGAGCGCGCCCATCCGGCGGTTGACGGCCCCATCGAACACCCTTTCCAGCGCCTCCAGGTCGTGCGGCGTGATCGCCAGCCCGCAGGCCAGGCCACGGATGAAACCTTCGGCCACGCCGGCCAGTTGAGACATTTCCAGCAGGCCTTCGGCGTGTTCGATCTCGGCCAGGATCTTGAGCGCTTCATGCCTCGCGGTGTCGGTCATCACGACGTCAGCAATCGACATGGGATTCACCTTGTGTTCGGGTTTGCCCAAGAGCCTAACAGCAATTGCCGGCTCCGGCAGTCCGCAGGGTGTCTGCGCCTTTCTGTAGTGTGCTGGCTTGTTCCATTAACCGCTGTGACAGGCTGGCCAGAGCCTTCCTGGCAACATAAAAACCATTTTTTCTGACCCGTTCATCAATTTTTCCGAACTTTTCACAAAATCGTCGCCTCATAGTGGTGCGTTTATCCAACACCTCAGTCACGGAGATTTTTCAGACATGTCCACGCGCAAACTGCTACGTCACACCTGCATCCTGGCCCTGCTGGGTGCACCTCTGGCTGCCGTAGCTGCGCCGAGCACTGATCCGTTGTTTACATTCGGTCTGCTGGGCAGCTACGACAAATTCAAATTCGAAGGTGGCGACGAGTCTGACTCCGACCACCTGGGCCAGGGTGGCGTGTTTGCCAACTTCGGCAACAAGATGACGGCCGAGTCGGGCTTCGTGTACCAGATTGGCGGCCAGGCCAAGTACGGCGAGAAGGACGACAACAAGCTCAAGGAAGCCCAGGCAGACCTGGACCTGGGCTGGCGTGCAGCGCTGGACGCGCGCAACTTCGTCGACGTGATCGTGGGGGGCGGCTACAGCTGGTCGCGCTTCGAGCCGGCGATCAATGGCGTGGATGTCGAGCTGACCAACAAGTCGCCGTTCGCCAAGGCCGCGCTGGGCTATAACCACCAGTTCGACACCTCGACCCTGCGCGTCGAGCTGGGCGCCCGTCGTACCATCGATGGTCGTGCCAAGCTGGATGTCGAAGATTTCGGCAACGACAGTGTCGACCTGAAGGACCGCACCAACCCGTACGCCGAAGTCAGCCTGCTGATGAACCAGAAAGGCGACCTGCCGATCCAGGCCGGCGTGTACTACACCCGCACCGAATACAAGCTCGATGGCGATTCGGAAGTGGCCGACAACACCAAGCTCAAGCGCGACGAGTTTGGCGTGAAGGTCGGCATGGCGTTCTGATCACCCTGATCTGACCGGCCACATCAAAAAGCGGATCGTGTCTGCAGGACACCGGTCCGCTTTTTTGTATCGGCGCCGATGGACCGGACGATGTGAATCTGTCCGACAGCGGCCCTCGCGTCTGTGCTAGAAGGTCAACAGCATCCTCAGGACCCACGCGCTCTGCCTTGCCTGACTGTCGTTCTGGCTGTGCGCCAAGGTCCAGGGCATGATCGATCTGTTTCAACCCTCGGTATTCAAGGCAGCTAAAGCATGCACCACCTTGCAACCCGCTATGGGCTACTTGTGTTGCCCTTTTTCATGCTGGGCGAGCCCGCCCAGGCCTCGACATGGCAAATCTGCAACCTGGAACTGCGTATCACGCAGGTATTGAAACACCCGTATCCGCAATTGCAGGCCCAGGTGCTGAAGGCCAGCCCGGCGTCGCCCGCGGTCGAATGCCCGCCAGTGGGGAGCGAGCTGACCTTCACCCCGGAAACCAGGGACTACCAGCGCACGCTTCCACGCCGGCAGTGGCCCGCCAAGGGCCAGTCGGCGCACCTGAACTATCGGTATCTGGACGGGGTGTGCAAGGGTGATGGCCACAGCCATGCATGCCGCATCAAGCATTACTCGATTGTCGGCCCCTGACGGCAGCGTGCGCCTGATGGCATTCAACTGCCCTTGAGCGGGTTGAAGGCATCCTGGAAGAAGTAATCCTGCCATGAAGCCGGTTGGTGTTTGATCGCGCCGACGCGGTGCAGGAACTCGGCCAGCGGGTAGGTGTTCTTCGGGGTAATGGTGAACTGGAACTCGGGCTTGTCGATGATCCGCAGCAGCTCGGCCCGGTCGATTCTGGACTGGGTCACCCGGATGTAGGTGTCGGCTGCTGCACCAATGTCGTGTTTGATAAACGCCTCGGCTTCGCTCAACGCCTCAATAAACGCCTTGTAGGTCTTGGGGTTCTCGGCGCGGAATTTCTCGGTGGCAAACAACACGGTCGGCGAGTTCGGGCCAAGCAGCTTGTAGGTGTCGAGCACCACGTGCACGTTCGGGTTTTTCAGGGCCTGGTCCTGGAAGGGCGGGTTGGAAAAGTGGCCGGTCAGTTCGGTGCCGCCGGCCACCAGGCTGGCCGTGGCGTCTGGATGCGGCAGGCTGACGGTGTACTTGTCCAGGCGGTTGAATTCCTTGTCGCCCCACAGCTGGGCGGCGGCGTATTGCAGGTAGCGCGACTGCACCGACACACCCACGGCCGGCACGGCGATACGGTCCTTTTCGGTGAAGTCGGCGAGGGTCTTGACGTTCGGGTTATTGCTCACCAGGTAGTACGGAAAGTTACCCAGCGATGCGACCGCCTTGACGTTCTGGCGACCCTTGGTGCGGTCCCAGATGGTCAGCAATGGGCCGACGCCGGCACCGGCGATATCAATCGAGCCGGACAGCAACGCATCGTTGACCGCAGCACCCCCTGACAACTGCGTCCAGTCGACCTTGATGTCCAGGCCATCGGCCTTGCCGTGTTTCTCGATCAGGTGCTGGTCGCGCACTACATTGAGCAGCAAGTAGACAATGCCGAACTGTTCGGCGATGCGAATCTCACCCTCGGCCTGAGCGGTCGCCGGACCCATGAGCGCGCCGGCCAGCAGGCTGGTGCACAGGCCCAGGGCAGTGGCCAGGCGGCTGAAGCGCGGAAAAAAACGGGTAGGCTGAGTCATGCAGGCTCCAGAGTCTGTCGAGGATGGCATCTATGGGATGGATCATATGGGAATTAAAAAATAAATTTAAATACCTTAATTGAATATGTATAAGCCAGATGCCTTGTCGCCTTTTTATGCTTTTAACTGATTAATAAATTGTCAATTAATTACCATTATTAATATTAGGTTATGCCAATAAAGAATTTCACAGCGGCCAGACCTGCGCTTATGTTCTAGCCACGGCAGCCGGGGCAGCGTCTTTTTCGGTGCTCACGGGCCGGCAGGGACAGCGCTATTGCCTGGCAGGACGCCAGGCCTCTTTTTCGATGCGCAGGCCGAGTCTGTGCACGCTCAACCCGACCCCTCGCACGGTGGAGGAGAGCTGCTTGTAAACATTCATGCGAGGGCCTCCATCGATGAGCACCTGATTCCATCCCCCCCACGTGTCGGTCTTGCACCGCACCTCCTGTTTGCACCGTGAATCCGACCTGAGCCCTGCACGACGCCCAGCGCCCGCGTTCGCCCTGACTATCGCTCGCCAAGACGAGCATCAGCCCGAGTATCCGGCATGAGCCACATCCCTGCGTATTCCAACAGCCTGCTGAAACTGCCCCACGCCAACAACCGTCTGCTGCTTGAAACGGTGCCTCGTCACCAGGACCCTTCGCAAGAACGCCTGCATCGCAAGCAGCGCCTGGCCGGCGCCTATCGTCTGTTTGCCCGCTACGGTTTCGACGTCGGCCTGGCCGGGCATTTCACCGCCCGCGACCCTCTCGAGCCCGAGCATTACTGGATCAACCCGCTGGGCGTGCCGTTCTCGCAGATCAAGGTTTCAGACCTGTTGCGCGTCAATCGCCAGGGGCAGGTGGTGGAGGGCGAGGGCTTGCTCAATACCAGTGCGCTGGAGCTGCACGACGGCATTCAGCAGGCGCGCCCCGAGGTGGTCGGCATCGCTCACTTGCACGGCTTTCATGGCCGCACCTGGTCGGCACTGGGGCAGTTGTTCGAACCCATCACGGCTGAGTCCGGGGCCTTTATCGAGGACCAGGCGATCTTTGCTCGCCATGACCTGCGCACCGCCGATGGCCGGCTGGACAACGATCGTGATCGGGTCACCGCGGCGTTTGTCGACAGCTTTGCTGGCAACAACCTGCTGTTCTGGCAGAACCACGGGGTCTGGACCACCGGCGAGAGTGTCGAAAGTGCCGCTTGGCGTTTCATCCTGGCCGAAGACGTGGCGCGTTCGCACCTTCTGGCCCGTGCCGCTGGGGTGCCAGTGGTGCCGCAGGTCGCGGCGCTCACCGCTCAGGGCCGGGCGCGTGGCGAACTGTTCGCCTGGCTCAATTTCCAGCCGTTGTGGGACGAGATCATCGCCCTGCAACCTGACCTGTTGGCGTAGAACGATGACCGTCCTGACACGACGCCGCCTGCTTGGCGCCAGCACCACCCTGGCCGTTGGCGGTCTGCTTGCACCGGTGCTGGCGCAGGCCGCCGAGCCGCTGCGCGTCTGGCGCCACAAGGGTTCGGCGGCTTCATACATGAGCCTGGCCGGCCAGGCCGACACGCCGTACCCGGTGCAATGGGTGGACATTGCCGGCGGCACTATCGTTCTTGAGGCCCTGCGCAGTGGCAGCCTGGATTACACGCAGATGAGCGAAGTGCCGCCCATCTTTGCAGCCATCGGCCAGGTGCCGTTGGCGGTCGTGGCCGTGCTGCCTGGTGCGCGTCAGGACATCGGCCTGATCGTGTCACGCACGGCCGGCATCAAACGGGTCAGTGACCTCAAGGGCCGCAGCGTCAGCTACGCGCGCGGCACCAACAACCAGTATTACCTGATCGACCTGCTCAACCGTGCGGGCCTGAGCCTGACCGATATCAAGCCGGCGCCCATGCCCATGCAGGAAGCGCTGATCGCCTTCAGCAGTGGTCATATCGACGCTCTGGTGGCGGGTGGTATCAGCGCCTTGCAGGCCACCGCCGAGCAGGGCGTGCGCCTGGAAAACGCCAGCCCGTTTCTGGGCAACACCTTGATCGCGGCGCGCCACGGGGCGCTCGAGGATGCAGTCAAGCGCGCGCAGATCGGTGATTTCCTGCGCCGCGAGCGGGCCACCTGGGCCTGGGTGGCGGCCCATCCACAGGCCTGGGCCGAACACAGCGCCAGCCTGACCGGCATCGCTGCCGATCTGTACCTGCGTCAGTTTCGAGAGCGTGAACGGCCGGTAAGCCTGGAGCCGATCAGTGAGGCGGCCATCCGTTCGGCGCAGCATGTTGCCGACACCTTTTTCGAAAACCGTCTGGTTCGTCAGCGTGTCGAGGTGCGACCGCTGTGGCAGGACGATTTCAAACCCTTTCTGGAAACCTGACCTGCCATGAAATGCCCCTCCTTCAATACGCCCCTGGCGTTGACACCGCTGCTGCTGGCCGGCTTTGCCTTGCCGTCATACGCTGCGCCCACTGCAACCGAGAGCCTCGAAACCGTGGTCGTCACTGGCTCGCGCGTCAGCGAAGCACGCACGGTAACCAGCAGCCCGGCGCCGATCGACGTGATCAGCGGCGCGCAACTGGAAAAGACCGGTTCTGCCAGCCTGCGCGGTGCCCTGGAAAAAGCCCTGCCGTCGTTCAGCCAGCGGCCCTCGGGCAGCTCCAACGACAGCATTGCCAGGCCTTACAGCCTGCGCGGCCTGAACGGCTCCAACGTGCTGGTGCTGGTCAATGGCAAGCGCCGCCACAACAGCTCGGTGATCAACCTCGACTCGTCTTCGGCCTACGGCACCAACCCGGTGGACCTGGACCTGATTGCGGTCAGCGCCATCGACCATGTCGAAGTGCTGCGCGACGGCGCCTCGGCGCAATATGGCTCGGACGCGATTGCCGGGGTGATCAACATCATCCTCAAGCAGACCGACCACGGCGGCTCGGCCAGCACCCAGTACGGCGAATACTACGAAGGCGGCGACGGCGGCACGATCCGCTCGGCGGTCAATTCCGGCTTTGCCCTGCCCAACGACGGTTTCCTGAATATTTCGGTCGACGCCAAGTCGCAGCAGACCGTCGTGCGCTCACGCGATGCCACCGGCAACCTGTATTTCCCTGGTGACGCCCGCGAAGCCGGTGCCGACCGCCAGGTGCAGCGCAACGGCCTGCCCAAGATCAAGGGCTACAACCTGGCGTACAACGCCGAACTGCCGATCAACGATGACCTGGCCCTGTACTCGTTCAGCACCTACAGCCAGCGCCAGGCCCGGGGCGGGCAGAACTATCGCCGGCCGAACTCGACCAACATCATTCCCGAGATCTACCCGGACGGCACCGCGCCGTTCTATACCCTGGACGAAACCGACTTCCAGGCCGCCGCCGGTGCCAAGGGCCTGGTCGCTGGCTGGGACTGGGACCTGAGCTCGACCTTCGGCCGGGCCAGGTCCCTGGCCGGCTCCGACGAAAGCCTCAACGCCTCGCTGGGGCCGGCCAGCCCGACCCGGTTCGACAGCTACACCAACACCTTTGACCAATGGACCAACAACCTGGACCTGACCCGTGCCTTCGACGTGGGCCTGGCCAAGCCGCTGCAAGTGTCCTGGGGCGCCGAGCACCGCCACGAGCGCTACAAGACCGAGTCCGAAGACGTCGAGGCCTGGATCAACGGTGGCTACATCTACCCCAGCGGCCCACTGGCCGGTCAGCCCGCAGCGGTGGGCGCCCAGGGCGCGATCACCCTGACGCCGGAGGACGCCGCCCAGGCCAGCCGCAACAGCTACGCCACCTACCTTGACCTGGGTGTCAACCCGACCGAGAAGCTGTACCTGGGGCTGGCCGGGCGCTTCGAGAAATACGATGACAGTGCCGGCAACACCGCCAGCGGCAAGTTATCGGCGCGCTATGACTTCACCCCCGAGTTCGCCCTGCGCGGCACCCTGAGCAACGGCTTTCGTGCGCCTTCGCTGTCGCAGTCGGCCTATGCCCAGACCTCCAACCAGTACACCACGGTCAATGGCGTCTCGCAGTTTGTCGAGGCCAAGACCGCCCGGGTCGACTCGCCTCTGGCCCGCGCGCTGGGCGCCGAGGACCTGGAACCGGAAAAGTCGCGCAATATCAGTCTGGGCCTGACCTGGAAACCCTTGCCCCAGGCCAATGTGACCCTGGATGCCTACCAGATCGAGATCAAGGACCGAATCGCCCTGACCGGCTTCCTGTTCGGCAGTGGGGTCAACCAGATCCTGCAGCAGCAGGGCTACACGCCGGGCTATCGGGTCAAGTACTTCACCAATGCCGCCGACACTACCACCCGCGGCCTCGACCTGGTGACCGATTACCGGGTCGACTACGGCCGCTTCGGCTCGGTGAAGTACGGCGTGGCGTTCAACTACAACAAGACCGAGCTGGACAGCATCAAGTCCACCCCGGGCGCCCTGGCCGGCAGCGGCCTTGAGTTGTTCGACCGCGTGGCCCAGAGCTACCTGACTGTGGCCAACCCCAAGACCAAGCTGATCCTCAGCGGTCAGTGGAAGATCGACCGCTTCGACATCAACCTGGGCGTAACCCGCTACGACAAGGTCATTGCCCGGGATGCGAACCCCAACTACGACGCCACCTTCGGCGCCAAGTGGATCACCGACCTGGAAGTGGCCTACGCGGTCACCGATCAGCTCGGCCTGGCGGTGGGGGCCAACAACCTGTTCGACGTGCGCGCCGACAACAACGGCTTCCCGGCCGGTGACGTCAACGGCTTTCCAAAATTCGGCAGCCTCTCGCCGTTCAATCCCTATGGCGGCTTCTGGTACACCCGCCTGAGTTATGACTTCTGATCTTTAACCGCTGCGTCTGGCCGCAGGCGCTGCTTGAGCCGCCAAGGGCGCGCCGCAAGGTATGCGTCGTCTGCTTCCCGGCTGAAGCCGGTCCTACGGTCAAGCGATCACTATCAATGTTGGGTGAGCATGTTCATGAGCACGACAGACAAGAACACCACGGCGCGGCAACTGCTGCTCGGCGCCTTCATTCCCAGCGCCGGCATCATGGGTGCCAGCTGGCGGCATGCCAGTGCAGCGCCTGATTCGTTCAGCGACTTCGGGCATTTCCAGTGGATTGCCCAGACGCTGGAGGCGGCGCGTTTTCACGCGGTGTTCTTCAACGACACGGTCAATGTCGACGCCGACCTGGAGGTGCTCGAACGCGGCCCCAACAGCGTGCGCTGGGACCCGCTGGTGCTGCTGCCGGCGCTGGCGGTGGTCACCCGCCATATCGGCCTGATCGGCACCGCCAGCACCACGTATAACGACCCGTACAACATTGCCCGCAAGCTGGCCAATATCGATCACTTGAGCGGCGGTCGGGTGGGCTGGAACCTGGTGACCTCACTGGGTGGCGGTGAGAATTTCAACCGTGATGCGCACGTGCTGCATGCCGACCGCTACGAGCGCGCCGAAGAGTTCTACGACGTGGTCACCGGGCTCTGGGACAGCTACGAACACGGCGCCTTTGTCCAGGACAAGGCCAGCGGGCGTTTCCTCGACACCACCAAACTGCATGTGCTCAACCACCACGGCAAGCACTTCCAGGTGCGCGGCCCGCTCAATGCGCCGCGCCCGCTGCAGGGCTACCCGGTGATTGCCCAGGCGGGCTCCTCGGACGCCGGCCGGGCGCTGGCGGCCCGGGCCGGCGAGCTGATCTTCACCGCCCAGCACACGGTCGAGCAGGGCCAGGCCTTCTACCGACAGATCAAGGAGCAGGCGGCAAAATCCGGTCGCCACCCCGAGCACTTGAAGATCCTGCCCGGTGTCTCGCCCGTGGTCGGCAAGACCCAGGCCGAGGCCCAGGCACGCTATGACCAATTGCAGCAATTGCTGGAGCCCAAGACCTTCCTGCGCAGCATTTCGCGCTTCGCCAGCCTGGGGTTCGACTTGTCCGAATTGCCCTTCGACGAGGTGGTGCCGCTGCCGCCCGAGCAGTTCGACACCAATACCCACAAGAGCCGCCAGAAACTGGTGTTCGACCTGATTCGCCGTGAGCGGCCTACGGTGCGCGAGCTGTTCAACAAGCTGACGGCCGGCGGGCACCGGATCCTGATCGGCACCCCGCAAAGCATTGCCGATGACCTGCAAGGCTGGTTCGAAGCAGGCGCCGCCGATGGCTTCAACGTGATGTTCTCCGGCCTGCACGAAGGCATCGCCGCCTTCGCCAGCGGCGTGGTGCCGGAGCTGCAACGGCGTGGGTTGTTCCGCCGCGAGTATCAGGGCGCGACCTTGCGTGAAAACCTGGGCCTGCCGTACATCACCAACCGTAAAGCCACCGGAAGTGCCGCATGAGCCTGTATCACAGTGGTTTCAAACCGGCAGCATTGAGCCTGGCGCTGCTGATGCTGGCCGGGTGTGGCGAGTCCTCGGCGCCCGCCGTCCAGGCCGCTGCCGGCACGCCGGTGGCGGGAGGCGTGCTCAAGGTCGCACTCGATGGCGACCCCAACTGCGTCGATCCGCACCAGGCCGGCAACAACACGGCGCTCAATGTCGGCCGGCAACTGGTTGACTCGCTGACTGACCAGGACCCCGACAGCGGTGAGATCGTGCCGTGGCTGGCCACACGCTGGGACGTGGACGCCGAGTCGCGCCGCTTTACCTTCCACCTGCGCGAAGGCGTCACCTTCAGCGATGGCACAGCGGTCGATGCGCAGGCGGTGAAAGCCAACTTCGAGCAGGTCCTGGCCCTGGGCGCCCGTTCGATCCTGGGTGCGACCTACCTGGCCGGGCTCAAGAGCATCGAGACTCCCGATCCGCTGACCGTGGTGGTCGCCTTCGACCAACCCAACGCGCAGTTCCTGCAAGCCACCTCGACCATGAGCCTGGGCCTGCTGGCCATGGCAACCCTGGCCAGCAGCCCGGCCGACCGTTGCCAGGGCCGGTTGATCGGCAGCGGGCCGTTCAAGCTTGAGCGCTTCGTGCACAACCAGACCCTCAGCCTGTCGCGCCGTGATGACTACCACTGGGCCTCGTCACTGGCCACCCACAGTGGCAAGGCCTGGCTGGCCGGCATCGAATTTCTGATCGTGCCCGAATCCGGCGTGCGCCTGGGCAGCCTGGTGTCCGGGCAGATCGACGTCGACACCGCAGTGGTGGCGCAGAACGAGAAAACCCTTGAGTCTCAAGGCCTGCCGCTGTTGGCCCGCGCCAATCCCGGTGTGGTCTTCAACTTGACCCCGGACCTGAGCCGCGCACCCTATACCGACGTGCGTGTACGCCAGGCGCTGGTCAAGGCCATCGACCGCGAGCAACTGCGCAGCATCATTTCCCGTTATCAACGGCCCGCCACGGCATTACTGGCCAGCAGCACGCCGCACTACAAGGATCTTTCGGCCTTGCTGGCCTTTGACCCGGAAGGCGCCAGGGCGCTGCTCGATGCGGCCGGCTGGCAGCCGGGTGCCGACGGCGTCCGGGTCAAGGACGGCCAGCGCCTGAGCCTGCGGGTGGATTACTGGCAGAACACGCCCATCCTGGAGCTGGTCCAGCAGCAACTCAAAGGCGTGGGCGTCGAGCTGAACCTGAACCGCACCACCATCAGCCAGGTCGCGGCCTTGCAGGCCAGTGGCGACATCAGCCTGTATTTCTACAACCTGACCCGCGCCGACCCGGACGTGCTGCGCACGCTGTTCCATGTCACCGGCCGCAACTATGGCAAGCGTCAGCGTGATGCCCTGGATGACAGGCTCGAAGCCAGCGCCGCAACCCTGGACCCGGTGGTACGCCAGCAACGTGTCGATGCAATCAGCCGCGAGCTGATCGAGCAGGGCCATGCCATTGCGCTGGTCGAGCTGGCCACGGTGATCGCTCACGGCAAGCACGTAAATGGCCTGCATTTCGAGGCCTCGTCGCGTTTGCAGTTTTTCGATACGTGGCTGGAAAAACAATAACGTTTCAGACAATGCCTCTGGCCCGTAGGAGCGCGCTCTGCCCGCGACCGAGTGCGTAGCAGTCGTAAATTTTCAGCGGTTCGCAGATTTTGGATGTGTTCACAGCCATAAATCTGTGGCGTTTCGCAGATTTTACGACTGCTACGCAGCCGGTCGCGGGCAGAGCGCGCTCCTACTGGTCGCCGTTGGCCAACCTGTGAGACTTTCTGATGACAGACCTTTCTATCCCTCACCCAGGGCGGCGCTGGCGGCAGGCGACACTGGCCGCCGTGCACCGGCTCTGGCAAAGCGCCTTGGTGCTGTGGGCCGCCTTCAGCCTGTCGTTCGTGATCCTGTACGCGCTGCCCAGTGATCCGGTCAGCATCATGCTCAATCAGAACGGCGAACCCTCGGCGGCAGACCAGGCGCAGATCCAGGCCCTGCGCGCCGAATATCACCTGGATGAGCCGTTGGCCGTGCAGTACGGCATCGCTTTGTGGAAGGCGCTGCACCTGGACCTGGGCCGCTCGATCCAGAGCGGCGAGTCGGTGGTGGTCGCCCTGGCACAGGCCTTGCCGGCCACCGCGCAACTGACCTTCCTGGCCTTGGGGCTGGCCTTGCTCGGGGGTATCGGCCTGGCGCTGGCGGCCAACCTGACGCGCTGGCCCTGGCTGCGCGATGCCTTGCTGGGGGTGCCAGCCCTGTCGGTGTCGCTGCCGACATTCTGGGTCGGCCTGCTGCTGTTGCAGGGCTTCTCGTTCAACCTGCACTGGTTCCCGGCCATGGGTAACCAGGGCTTTGCCTCATTGATATTGCCAGCGCTGACCCTGGCCATTCCTGCCGCTGCCGTGATCGCCCAGGTGCTGGTGCGTTCGTTGGCCGGCGTGCGCCAGCAGCCGTTTGCCGAAGCCTTGCGCGCCAAGGGCGTCAGCGACCGGCGCCTGTTGTTCGTGCATCTGCTGCACAACGCCGCCGTGCCCGTCTTGAGTCTGGCCGGCGTGGTGGTC
Organism: Pseudomonas viridiflava; assembly: GCF_900589395.1. Classification (GTDB taxonomy): domain Bacteria; phylum Pseudomonadota; class Gammaproteobacteria; order Pseudomonadales; family Pseudomonadaceae; genus Aquipseudomonas. The sequence goes on along the minus strand of NZ_UUIS01000056.1, from coordinate 4,118 downwards.
GGCAACCTGCTGGCCGGCGCGGTGGTCACCGAAACCGTATTTTCCCGCGAGGGCGTCGGGCGCCTGGCGCAAGCGGCGGTCGGCAGCCAGGACATTCCGATGGTGCAGGGCGTGGTGCTGCTGGCCGCGTTTATCTTCATTGCGGTCAACCTGCTGGTGGACCTCTTGTACCCCTTACTCGATCCGCGCCTGCGTCAATCCATCCGTGGAGGTCAGCGATGAACCTGTCTGTAACCCTGTCTTACCCGCGTTCACCCGGTGCCGTGCGGTGGCACACCGCCTGGCGCCTGCTGCGCAAGCGTCCGCTGCTGCCCCTTGGCGTTGCCGTGCTGCTCCTGGTCCTGGCCTGGGCGTTGTGGCCCGGGCTGTTCAGCCATTACGACCCCTTGCTCGGCCAGCCGGCCCAGGCGTTGCACCCACCTGGCGCCGGGCACTGGTTCGGCACTGACCACCTGGGCCGCGACCTGTACAGCAGGGCCGTGCATGGCGCGGCGTTGTCGTTGCAGGCCACGGCGCTGGCGGTGCTGATTGCCTTGCTGCTCGGCATTGTCCTGGGCGTGGTCGCCGGGTATTTCGGTGGCTGGCTGGACGCGGTGCTGATGCGAGTAGTGGAAGTACTGATGGCGATTCCTTCGCTGCTGCTGGCCATGGCGATCATTACCGTGCTCGGCTTTGGCACCCTGAATATCGCTCTGGCGGTGGGACTATCGTCGGTGGCGACCTTTGCCCGCCTGGTACGCGGCGAGGTGCTGCGCTGGCGTACCTGCCTGTTTGTCGAGGCCGCACGTGTCTCGGGAGTCGGCCCGTGGCGCATCATCCACGGGCATATCCTGGCCCACGCCGCCGGTCCCGTGCTGGCCCTGGCGGCACTGGAGTTCGGCACGGCGGTGCTGTCGGTGTCGGCGCTGAGCTTTCTCGGCTTTGGCGCACCGCCACCGCAGCCTGAATGGGGGCTGCTGATTTCCGAAGGCCGCAACTACATGGTCGCCGCCTGGTGGTACACCAGCCTGCCGGGCCTGGTACTGGCCGCCGTGGTGCTGGCGGCCAACCAGCTCGCCCGTGCCATCCAGGACCTGCAAGGAGCGCAACGATGAGCGCACCCATCCCTGTCGTGCAGGTCCAGGACCTGCGCATCGGCTATCAGACCGAGCGCGGTCGGGTCGACGGTGTCGATCAGATCAGCTTTGCGGTGTACCCCGGCGAGATCGTGGCCGTGGTCGGTGAGTCCGGTTCGGGCAAGTCCACCACCGCTGCCGCGCTGGTCGGGCTGCTGGCCGGCAATGCCGTGATCGAGGCCGGCAGCCTGCGCCTGGCCGGCCTTGAGCGGGTCGGGCTGAGCGAGCATGACTGGCGCCACGTGCGCGGCCGCCAGGTGGGCTTTGTGCCCCAGGACCCGGGCCTGTCGCTGGACCCGGTCAAGCGTATCGATCGACAACTGGAAGAGGCCATGACCGTGCATGGCGTGCCGCGCCGTGAAGCCCGCGAGCGTGCGCGGGCCTTGTTGCAGCAAGTGGGCCTGCGTGACATCGAGCGGGTGGCGCGCAGTCATCCGCATCAGTTGTCCGGTGGCATGCGCCAGCGCATTTTGATTGCCATCGCCCTGGCCAACGACCCGCTTCTGATCATCGCTGACGAACCCACTAGCGCGCTGGACGTCGGCGTGCAGCGCCAGGTGCTTGATCGTTTGCAGCAGTTGGCCCACGAACGCGGCACGGCGGTGCTGTTGATTACCCATGACCTGGGCGTGGCGCTGGACCGGGCTGACCGCCTGATCGTCATGCAGCACGGGCGGATTGTCGAAACCGGCCCGGCGCGGGCGATTTTCGAACAGCCGGCGCATGCCTATACCCGGCAGTTGCTCAGTGCTGCGCCCAGCCTGACGGCAGCCCGACAGCGTGTGCGCCCGCCGCTGCAGGCGCGTGCAGCCAGTACAGTGCCGCTGTTGCAGGTCAAACACTTGCACAAGGATTTCTCCAGTTGGCGCAACCCCGGCAAGCCAGCAGTGCAGGCGGTGTCGTTCGAGGTGATGCGGCACGGCACCACCAGCCTGGTGGGCGAGTCCGGCTCGGGCAAGTCGACCACTGCGCGGTTGATCCTGGGGCTTGAGCAGGCTGATCGTGGCCAGGTGCTATTTGACGGTCAGGACCTTGCCGGCCTGTCGGCGCGCCAGTGGCAGCCGCTGCGCCGGCGTATCCAGATTGTCTACCAGAACCCCTATGCCTCGCTGGATCCGCGCTGGACCCTGGCGCAGATCATCAGTGAGCCCTTGCATGCCTTTGCCGTTGGCGACCGTGCCTGGCGGGCCGAACGCGCCGCGCAGTTGCTGGCGCAGGTTGAACTGCCGGCGCACTTGCTGCAACGCCGGCCGAATGAATTGTCCGGTGGCCAGCGCCAGCGCGTAGCGATTGCCCGGGCACTGGCCCTGGAACCGGAACTGCTGGTGCTGGATGAAGCGTTGTCGGCGCTGGACGCCTCGGTACAGGCGCAGATACTGGAACTGCTCAGCCAGTTGCAGCAGCGCCTGGGCCTGACCTACCTGTTTATCTCCCATGACCTGGCCGTGGTGCGGCAGATCTCCGACCGGGTGGTGGTCATGCGCGAAGGCCGGGTGGTGGAGCAGGGCGCCTGTGCCCAAGTGTTTGAAGCGCCGTCATCGCCTTATACGGCGCAATTGCTGGCCGATGTGCCGGGACGCCTTTACCTGCAGGCGCAGGTCGCGCTGAATGAACCTGCTTTTAATTATAAAAACGCATATTAGCTTAGATTTTTAATTCATTTTCGGCATTTAATGCGGGTTGCTAGGATGCCGGCATGACTTGATTGAACAGGAAGTGATGCATGCCCCGTACCGTGATTGCCAGCCAGCACGATGAAGAACTCAACGCCCTGCTGCGCCAGCGCCTGCCGGACTATACCATCGTGCCGATTGGCCAGGGCGCACCTCAGGTGCCGCCTGAAGCGAGCATTCTGCTGACCCGGCCGTTCTTCGGCAACTTTGGTACCCGGGAACTGCCCGGGCGGCCGGCCGGCTGGCCGTTCAACCTCAAGTGGGTGCAACTGACCTCGTCGGGCATCGACGGTTACCCGGCCTGGCTGTTCGACAGCCTGCCGGTGTCGTCGGCACGCGGTACTGCTTCGGTGGCAGTGGCCGAGTTTGCCCTGGCGGCGATCCTGGCGCAGGTCAAGCAGTTCCCCGAGGTCTGGATCGACAGCGTCGAGCAATGGCAGCGCTTCCCGTTGCAGCAGTTGAGTGGCAGCACGCTGGGCATCGTCGGCTTTGGCGCCATCGGCCGCGACCTGGCCGTGCGCGCCCAGGCGCTGGGGGTCAAGGTCATCGCCGTCAACCATTCCGGCAAGCCCTTCGGTGTGCCAGGCGTGGCGCGTGCCGAAAGCCTGCAACGTCTGTTTGCCGACTCCGACCACGTGGTACTGGCGGCCCCGGCCACGGCATCGACACATCACCTGATCGACAAGGCCTTGCTCGATCACGCCAAGCCTGGCCTGCACCTGGTCAACATTGCCCGCGGCAGCCTGATCGACGAAACCGCGCTGGTCCTGGCCCTGGACGAAGGCCGTCTGAGCCGCGCCACCCTGGATGTCACCGCCATCGAACCGACCCCGGCGGACCATCCGTTCTACACCCACCCCAAAGTGCGCCTGTCACCCCACGTGTCCCCGGCCAGCGGCGTGATCTGGCACAACATCGTCGAACACTTCGTGACCAATCTGCTGCGTCATCACAAAAACGAACCGTTGGGCGATGTGGTGGATTTCGCCAGAGGGTATTGAAACACCGCCGGTAGGCGCGCGCTCTGCCGGAACGCCGGACCACCGCGACCGGCTGCGCAGCAGTCGTAAAATTTGCGAAACGCCACAGATTTACAGCCGTGAACACGTTAAAAATCTGCGAAACGCCACAGATTTACAGCCGTGAACACGTTAAAAATCTGCGAAACGCCACAGATTTACAGCCGTGAACACGTTAAAAATCTGCGAAACGCCACAGATTTACAGCCGTGAACACGTTAAAAATCTGCGAAACGCCACAGATTTACAGCCGTGAACACGTTAAAAATCTGCGAAACGCCACAGATTTACAGCCGTGAACACGTTAAAAA
>NZ_UUIS01000066.1 GCF_900589395.1 Pseudomonas viridiflava | reverse complement strand
CCAGTGCTCAACTGTACAGCCTGGTCGAGACTGCCAAAGCCAACGGCCAGGAGCCCTATGCGTGGCTGCGCCACGCACTTGAACGTTTGCCAACGGCGACATCGGTAGAGGATTACGAAGCCTTGCTGCCGTGGAACTGCGAACCTCGACTTCACAGCTAAGCGCTTTACCTATCTTTAGCCAAGTGGGGTTTATGGAGCGCTTACAAAACTATGGCCGAGGGAATGAGTTTGGTCTGACGTCTGTACTAGGTCGCGAAGTCTCTTGAGCTGGTTGCCTATGGATCTGTTCGGGAGAGTCAGATTCAAAACTTTCGAGGTAGCGACGTTGAACCGGGTGAGTCGGTGCGTAACTGCTGCCGCCATGTTGACGGTTGTAGAGGCACAACGTATGCAGGGTGTCTTCGACGAAACGCTGAGTGCCCGCAACCTCGATGCGCTCGCGACTTTTGAATCCAGCCACCGACACAGCCAGGTCAAAGTTCGGCTTGTTGCTGTAGTCTTCAAAGGCTCGATTGATGTAGACACGATCTCCCTCGTCACGAACACCAACGATACCGTCACGTACGTAATCGACCGTACCGTTTCGTCGCACATCAGTGGTGTGAGAGTCGGGGAAATGCACAGCAGAGTCATCGGCCGACGCGCAGAGAATGACCCGATCAATTCCTTGCTGATTGCGCTTGACCTGACGCTTCTCACGGTAGGCAAACCCACGCAACTGGCTCACCGCAGCTACATCGCCGTTGTAGGCTTCCCTCTCCACCCATTGGCGGTATGAAAGCGGCCTGGCCAAGCCTTTGTCAGTCAGTTCCTGGCGCTCAGCACGCAACTGGAGACGCAGCTCGGCCATGGCCTTCATCTGGTCAAATTCGGCAGCACGATACATCAGCTTCCGCAACAGAGGTGTCTTGTACGTCTTGCGCACATCGGCCTTGACGGCGCGGTAGTGATTGAGCAATTGACGTCGACGATTCGGTACATCCAGGTCAGGTTTCTGCCAGGCACCACGATAGCGTTGATAACGCTGTTTGAGATCCAGACGCGCATCCGCTCGTTCTTGCCGGCGCTCGAAACGCACGTCTTTGTCGCGCAGCTCGAAGTGCGGCTGGTAGAACGAAGCAATGGTCATGGTCTCATCATCAAAATCGATTGTTTTGAACGACGGTGCGCCTTGGTAACCACCAATGAAGGGCTCAAGACGGGCCTTCGTCAGCGTCGGATGAACAGAGGATGCCTTGACTACCGGCCCCTCAGGGCGAATGAAATCATAGATGACCAAACCACCACCTTGTTCACGCAGGCCGAGGCCACGCTCGTGCAACACCCTGTGCGCTTTTTCCCAGGTCATCTGGCTGTTTTGGAGCATGTCGGAAAGCCGATCCCTGACCTGCTCGACGGCATAGTGATAGAGGCTTTCGGTGTTCGAGTGGACCTGTAGCGGCACCGTACCTTGAGGCGCACTGCCAAACCGAAACGGGGCACGAACTAGCTGATCATTGACGCCCCATACCCAACTGCCATTGTCCTGGATGAAACCGTGCTTGCGCTCCAGGACACGGCAGCTTTTCTGGAGCATGTCGGCGTCATTCCACATATTGGCGGCGCGATAGTCGATCGGGCTTATGCGGTTAATCGCAATGTGGCAGTGCGTGTTGTCGGTGTCCTGGTGGATAGCCGTAACGTACTGGTGATCTTGCATGCCCAACTGCCGAATACAAAAATTGGCACTGTCGAAGATCTGCGCATCAGTAGGCGCTTCGTTCTCGCGCCAGGACAGAATGAAGTGGTAGACCGGATCGACGCAGCGAGCATTTTGCGCTGCCACCATGTTCATTTCTGCCGAGGCCGTCTCCAGGGAAAAGCAGTTCGTCTCACAGGAAACGCCGCCGCTAAGGACCCGCTGCCGACCATCAGGAAAGGTCTCGGTAACAACTGCTGCACGCTCCAAACCTTCAGTGCGATCAACATAGTTGACCAGCCGATCAAACGTCGCCTTCTTGGATTTCGAAGCCGTACGTACCGGCTCATCAGTCAGGACATCATCATCCTTGGGCTTGTCGGCACGGTCACTGATATAGCTCACCAGCTTGCCAAAGCTGGAGCCTTTATCACCGCGTTTCGGAGGGATGATGACATTCATGATCGTACGTTTTACTGGATGTTTGATTGAGAAAGATCGATGGCCACGACCGCACTCTTGATGGCTACCAGGACATCAGCAAACTGCTTGCTTAACTCGGTGGTCATACCGTCCTGCATCTGGTTGAACAAGTGCTTTTGCAGACCGCCCAATTTCAGCAGCTCACCCATCAACTTCTTGTCGGTTGGCGTTTTGATCTTGCGAGCCAGCGCTGACCGACGCAGCAAATCAGATGTGGTAATACCCGCCGCTTTTGCCTTGTCTCTGATCAGCGCAGCGTCTTCCTCAGAGCAACGGAGTTCGATTCTGGCCGTAGCCTGACGCGCTGTGCTTTTCGACATGACTCAAACTCCTAACTCAAACGATGGCGTGACATGGGGTGTCGGGGCGTAGCCCTGATCCGGGTATTGGATGGATGGCCTGCGTGCAGGCCGTCCGTACAAGACATTTCCGGTCAATTCTTTAGATCTGATTTTCAGGCTCTGAATATCAGATTTTCTTGAGACTAGCAAGGGGAGTTTGTCAGGCTTATAGAATGGATATTCGAGAATGAACGCTGGCCGATATTAATTGCTTGCTGGACTGACACCGATTCAACGCGACTATTGATGAGTTGCGCCGGCGACTTGATTTCGTGTTCTCATAGCGTTTAGATGGTGAGGCATCATCATTTTGAAACTCTACGGACCTGAATCATGGCTAAGCAAAAAATCTACACGCAAGCCGAACTGGACAGCGCCAAGCAACGTCTAGGGGAATTGCCCGATCTGAGCCGCAACAAGATCGGTCAGGCTGAAGCTCTGGAGCAGCTCAAGGATCAGATTATTGTTCTATCCAATCAGAAGGGCTACAGCGTGCCTGAGATTCGTGAGGCGCTGGATTCGGTCGGTGTGAAGACCACTGCAAAAGCGATTTCCGATCTACTAGCCGTGCGCAAGAGGGTATCGACAAAGGCTAAAAGCGCGTCGGAGTGATGTAGGCTTGGGCGCCGATTCTAAAAACGAAAAAGGAAAGCCCCGAGCAAGGGGCTTTCCTTTTTTGATGTGAAGCTTGGATAAGAGGGATGGCCCGAATGTTCGAGCATTCGGGCCGAGTATCAGGCCACGTTGCGGTTTGATTGCAGAGCCTGTGCCAACACCCAAAGCGCACGATTCAGTTTCACATCCTGGTCAATACCATTGACGCCGCGTGTGGTTGTGCGGCGGCCCTGTTTGTTGCGACCTGACAACCCACCCTTGATAGTGTTTTCTTGTACGCGATTGAAGGTGGTCCACAGGTCACTGTCGCGGTCTTCACGACGGCGCGGCATCAGCAACTGCGATGGGCTCACAGGTGCTGGCCCTTCAGCAGGGTCGTAGCGATAGGCAAGTGCAGCCATCGCGAAAGCCTCTTGCTCGTCGACGTGCAGTTTCTGGTGTTTCATGTCGTCGGTGATATGGTCGATGTGCTCGAAATGCTTGAGCACCTCATATGCGCCTTCAATCACGTCGCCTACTACGTCACCACGTCCGCTGTGGCGCACTTTTTGATCGGCGGCCAGGTCGCCCAAGACCAGACCATTGGCACATACAAACCGGAATTTACCCCCCATCATTTGATAGCTGCTGCTGCCGTCGTGGCTGTTGAGCAGAATGATTTCGTTCGCCTCCTTATCCAGGATCTGGCTCACATGACGCAGACGCAGCATGTGTTTGGTGTGCTCGCGTTTGTCTTCATTACGCACGCGGGTCTGACAGGCCATGAACGGCTCGAAACCTTCAGCGCGCAAGGCATCGATCACTTGCACCGTCGGGATGTACAGGTAGCGCTCTGAACGGCTGTCGTGCGCTTCTTCGGCAAAGATCGAAGGCACTACACGGGCGATCTGCTCGTTGCTCAGTGCTACGTCACTACGGATCATGCAAGGGTTACGGAAGTTGCTGGAAAGGCGCATGGAAATTCTCCTGGTCATCGTGCCCGTTCAACGGGGCTGAGCGGTTGGGTTAGCGTGAAGTGGTAGCGCTGAACTGGATCTCCAGGCGCTGCAAATACCAGGGAGAAAAATGGCCGTTACAACCACCGCCTCTGACGCGCTTCTCTGGCTGTTGCTCTGCTTTTTGCTTCATCTCGTTTCACCTCAATGCTGGCTTGGCGGAGTGCCTTTCGCCGTGGCGCTGAGGTCGATCGGGCGCACAGGCGCCTGACAAGGGCGCGATGCGAGGCCGCAGCTAAGGGAGCGAAGCGAGTCTGAACGGGGGAGTGTCGCGGGCGCAGCCGGACCCTTGTCAGGTGCCGCGCTCGAGCTACCGTCAAGCGCAGGCGAAAGGCTCGCCGCCAAGCCTGAAGGTGACACGGGAAGTCGCAGCAGCGACGGCAAGCGGAGCGCGCAGGCCGAAGGCCGCAGGCGTTAAGGATTGAAGCCCGAAGGGGCGAGACGGGCCGGCTTCATGGCCTGGCTCGATGCGCAGCACGAAAGCCTGCCCCGTAGCGCAGCGAAGGGAACGCACAGTGGCGAAACTCAGCCAATCATCGGCACCTGGTCGACATCAGGCACGTCGGCCCCCTCGCCCGCCTCGTGCGCCTCGTGCGCCGCTCTGAGACTAACGGCAAGGTCCGCCACTTGTTTTGCGTGCGTCGGTGGCAGCCATACTTCAACCTTCACCCAACTGCCAGGCAAACCCTGCATGCGCGCACGTATACGCGCCATAAGCCTGTGCACGACCTGCCTGGCCAATCCAGTGTCAGTAGCAGCCTCGGCCACACTGGCGCCCATGACCAGGACAAGCCTGGCTGCGTGGATTGAACGGTCTGAAAAGGCACGGCGCCGATGCTGGCCGGCCAGCATTACCATCACCAGCTCGAACTCGGCTGGGGTCATCGATCCGCAACTTGGGACAGGACTGATAAGGCGCGCCAGTTGGGCGACCTGGGCCGGCGTGTACCGTTCGTTGATATGGTTGGCGTACGCGACCAGGTCGTCGCTGGGGAAGGTCATGGCGGAATCTCCGGATGTCAGATTAGAGCCTATCTAAAATGACACCGGTTGTAACCACATAGGTTGTGCGAGCGCCGTATCAAAACCAAACTACGCATGCGGCCTGGCTGTCAGATCAACACCTAACGCTCGCATCACGACCAGCATGGTTTTGAGAGTTGGGTTTCCGTTTTCACTGAACGATTTGTAAAGCTGCTCTCTGGCCAGCCCAGTCTCTCTGGCCAGTTCGGTCATACCCTTAGCACGAGCAACCACCCCCATAGCCTTGGCAATGTAAGCCGCGTCGCCGGTCTCCAGTGCATCGCTAATGAACACCGCAATGGCTTCAGGGCCATCCAGCGCCTGTGCGGGATCGTAGTCGTAAATTAGTTCGGTCATTGCGTTCTCCACTCAGTGGCTAGGCGTTTTGCCGTCTCTATATCTCTGGGCTGGCTGCTCTTGTCTCCACCACATAGCAGGATCACGATTTCCGTCCCGCGCTGCTGGAAGTAGACCCTGTAGCCTGGGCCATGATGAATCCTTAACTCACTAACCCCCTGCCCTACAGGTGAGACGTCGCCGGGCAGACCATTGGCTAAACGAAAGATGCGTGCCGCAATGGCAGCCTTGGCCCGCTGATCCTTCAGCTTGCTTTCCCAAGTCATGAATGTAGCGGTTTGTTTGATTTCGATCATACAACAATTGTATTTTATAAATTACACAAATTCAAGAAGTATTTTTTTACCTCTCGCTTCAGCGGCGTCAGTAGCGCAGCAAATGACTCTACTCAGCGATATTATTAAGCTGCTTGTACTCAGACCATTCCATACCGAGAGCTTCGGCTACTTTACGATGCTGATCCAAGCGCCATTCTTGAGCTTGCTTCGGTGATGTGGCTATCAAACGAATCACGAACTCATCGACCGCAAGCCCACGGCTTATGGCAGCATTTTCGAACACAGTTCGACGTTGCTTTTCATAATACTCATCAATAGTCATACCGTACGACTCAATCACTTTTGATTCGACTGAGATAATCTGGTTAAGAGCCTGTGGGTTTTCAGCGAAAAACTTCTTGCGAGCTGCGTGATATCGGTTTTCAATACTCATCTTTCCGTCTCCCTAAGCCTATTACTTGGAATTGAAAATGCCTAGATGTTTCATATCACTCTCATATATTCCAAAGTTAATCCACCCCAACAACTCTATCAATTCCATCGAGCGCGATATGGGGTCAGGTGTAAATTTCCCAGGATGGACTATGTCTAGAGCTTTGAAAAGAGTCGTCCAGCTTCCTGTACCGTCTTCAAAGTGCATAGCCTGATTACGACCATACCATATGATTTCCTGAATTTTTTCTCCTGATATTTTTCGTGCATTGATGTCACAGTCTTTGATACTTTTACCGTATCGTATAGATAATGCTTGCTTTGCAACCTGAAGAAGTGTTCCAGCTACGATCGTCATTGTTTGCTCTGTCATCAGAACCGCACGAACCGTAGCGCTAAGTCTCAATTGAAGCCTAACTAAATTAGTCCTTGCCTGTTCGCGAAGCTCACAATTGCTTTCAAGAAACTTTATTTCTTCCTGCTGACGTGAGCGAGTTTCGATATACTTGCTTTTCACTATGGACTGTTCATTCAACATGAGCTGCAAACCAATAACAACCTGTCTAGTCAGGTGGTAATAATTGCTTGCATCCTCAATCCTTGTATTCATATAACTTTCCATATTAATCTCATAAAAAACATTCCCATGATGGCTGTATAGCGCTACTTGAGTCCGTACTTTCGCTTCAGTTCGACTATACGAATGGCACGCACCTGGTGTGTTTTGGATGTGTTCTGATCGGCTACAACTACGCCATAGGCAACAGCTGCAGAGTACTGTTCGTCCTGCTTGATCAAATCTACCAGTTCCTGAAGCTGTGTCTTCATTTCATCGTAGATGGCCATCGGCTTTTCTCTTAACTAAGTTGTTCAACAACACATCCAGGCAGGCAGAGCCAAGAGGTTCCGTGTTCGTCACTCATTTCAACGCTGGTAAAGCCTAACTTGCTGGCCAGCACCCCGCGTAATCGCTGGAACTCCTAACCTTGTTCGCTAGCATTCTGTAGCTGACAGCTGGCCTTGATCGCTCACCGAGATGCTCAAAATGTCATCAATCAGGTTTACTTTAGCTGTATCAACCGTATTTATAGCATCCTCTAGACATGCTTTTACCTTCAAGTCTAGCTCATCATTTGGCAGGTCGTCGCTCTGAAATTTGTGCAGTTTAAAGCTATAGACTTTAACGGTTAACTCTAGAGTTTTCGTGAACAACACAGTGTATTATGTATCGACTTTACTATCAATCTTCCGAGCACTTCTACTTACATCTAATGAAAACACGTTACACCCCACTCTAGCGAGCAGGCAAAAGTCATGAATTACATGTTTTTAAGTAAAATTCTATGCCATCCTTCACTTCAGTAAGATACATTTTTCTATGCTGCCATAACTGCTTTGTAATATTAGCCTCTATATTCCTCATAGCATTACCCATACAAAAACCATGCAAACCCAAACGAAAATAGGATTCGGCGCTTTCATACAAGTCAAATGCCTTGCAAGTTTCCTCAAACAACGTCGAAAGCTCGGGCCTTTCCTCCGCAGCCAAATTAATTATAGACACTATTTCCTCTTGCACTCCCTGAGCTTCAAGACGAATAGTCCCAGCTTTGAATGCCTCTTGGACGGAGCCTTTAAATGCGTTCCTAGATACACCGAGATTCAATATTTGATCAACTAGCTCGTATAAAGCTTCGGTAAAAAACTTGGCGCACTCAATGTATTCGCCTAGCTTCGGCACCGAAATCACATCAAAGTTGGCTTCATGAGCAATGATATGCCTGCGTTCAAAAATAGCTGATATATTTTTAAGAATTACTGACACATCACTCAGCATAAATGGTGCTGTTTTTTGAGCAAGTCCTGGGGCAGCATCACCAAAAACCTCCTCTTCGTCTGGCTCCACATAGACACGAACATTCGACAAAATGTTATGAAAACTCTGTGCATCTCCTTTTTCACTAAACAATATTTCAAAGTGAGATTCAATATGACCTAACCTGCTGATCGGAAGTGAGTGCGAAACTAAATCTCCGAATGTGATTCGGCCAGAACTGAGGGCTTTGGTCAGTTCAAAATCAAACTTAATATCTTTGAATGATTCCGCACGCTCAAGAAAAGGGGCTCCCGAGTCTATTAGAAGCTTAATTGCTTCTCGGGCGCTTACCTCAATACAAGATGCCACTCCCATAAGATGGAGAGCTGCCATCATGCTGTCCGATTCTTCTAGGTTGCTGAAGCTTCTTTCAATTGCGAGCAGTTCCCCACTGCCGTGTAAATACTTTTCAGACGCCCTAGCATTTTTTTCCTCAATTTCTTTAATCAGATTTCTCTTACTCAAACTTACCTCGACATAATTTATACGGTGGGATTATTGAACATGATGGAAGGTATCAGGGACAATCCGACATCAGAAAGAAATATCTATCTCCGATTCCTCCTGCATCGGCGCGTGAAACGATTTCCATGCTTTGAGTCACAAAGCGACCCGCTTCGACAGCTATCGTGTCTTTGCTCAGTAACTGGTGATAAAATATGTTATCACCACTTATTGCCGTTTATCGGTTTTAGCAACGGCGGACTGATATAGCGATGATTTTGTGACCGAAAGCTTTGAGAGCGATTGCAGGATAGCCAATGATGAGAACGATATGCAGGAACTGACGAAAAACCATACGAATGATCAGCGTCGGCTCACGGCGGTCGAATTTCAGACGCTGGCCAAGGTTCCAGCCGCGGTCGAGTGGTTTGCCAACCTGGACAACCCTCGAACACGACGTGCTTACCAAAACGACCTGGAAGACTTCTGTAGTTTTATCGGCTTGGCTTCGGCCGATGAATTTCGGGTCGTGACCCGATCGCATGTTTTAGCCTGGCGAGCCCACCTCGAGCATCGCGGTTTGGCCGGAGCCACGATCCGGCGCAAATTGGCCGCGCTGGCCAGCCTCTTTGATCACCTCCTGGAGAACAATGCGATCGCCGGCGGCAATCCAGTGCATGGGGTAAAACGTCCCAGGATAGAAAGCAATGAAGGCAAGACGCCGGCGTTGGGTGACCACCAGGCGAAGGCGCTGCTCGAGGCGCCGGATGAAACAACACTTAAAGGGCAGCGCGACCGGGCGCTATTGGCTGTTCTTCTCTATCACGGACTGCGCCGTGAAGAAGCGGCGCTGCTGCAGGTGAGCGACATTCAGGAGCGCCGCGGTATTCAGCATCTGAAGGTTCACGGCAAGGGCGGCAAGGTGCGATACCTCCCGTTGCACCCGATCGCAGCCGGGCGTATTCATCAGTACCTGGAAAACTCAGAGCATCATCTGGCCGAACGGAAGGTGCCACTGTTCATGCCGCTGCGAGGTAAATTGACCGGCGCCGGTATCACGGCAAACGGCATCTATGCCGTCGTCACGGCCTACGCGAAAAAGGCCGGGATTGAGGTCGACGGCCTTGGGGTTCATGGACTCCGAGCAACGGCAGCCACCAACGCCTTGGAGCATGAAGCCGATATCGCCAAGGTCCAGGCCTGGCTGGGTCATGCCAACATCAGCACGACCAAGATCTACGATCGGCGGGAGAACCGGCCGGAGGATTCACCCACCTATAAAGTGAAGTATTAATTGAAGTGATCGAGGCCTAAGCGGCAGCTCACCCACGCGCACTGCCAAGGATGTGGTGCAACGCTGCCCATGGATGATGACCTTCCACATCGCTGGCTGGACAGGTGTCGGCATGTAGAAAGGGGCTTTCGCAGTCTTCCAGCGCTTGGCTTTCCATGCAGCCAGTGCATACAGCACGTCCGGCAACGATCGACCATCGACCGTTCCGTTCCTCAACACCTCGTTCAGTCTCCACTGTTTCGACTCCTCAGCGTACGTTTGTTAGATGCTGAAGGTAGCGCTGTGCGGGCCGATTTGATACGCCCAAAACCATACCCTTGTTTGAGTTGTAAGCCATGCGCACCAACCAACAAAGCGACGCCTGTTGGTCGGCTTATTAACGGCAGCTTTCGGCCAGGAGCAGTCACTCAGCGTCAATTAAATCAACGGTGATCTGTTCTGCAGCAACCATCTCAAACAGAAGCGGTCATTGAGTAGTTAAAGGTGCCCTCACCCTGCTTGGCCTAGATCTGATTAGAAAAAACTGCAGAACTTAATTATCTAGGCGGCAACTGCAACCGTAAGCGTGTCAGGTTCGCCTCGTCATCCACTTCCAACTCCAAGCTGCCTTGCTGGGCCTCCGCTAGTAATTTTGCTGAGTAGGTACCCAGCCCCGTACCGCCAGACTTGCCATGGCTCGCGTACTTTTCGAAGAACCTTGACCGAAATGCCACGGGTACTGCTGGCTGGTTCTCCATTACCAACTCAACATGGTCGGTGGGTGTCAATATGAGCCGCACTCGGCTTTTCTCAGGGGCCGCCTCGCAGGCATTCTTCAGCAGATTGTTTAGTAGCGAAAAGCACAGTAACTCGTCTCCGCTAGCTAGCACTGGTGTCGATTCATTGATGTTTTCCGCCAACACTTCAATTGTTAGTTTTTTTGCTTGGTAAGTCAGCCTGGCCGAATCGCATAGGCGCCTTACCAGAGGAAGCAGTTCGACCGCGACCGGCTTCAGTTCGAAACGACCGGTCTCGATCTTGTAGATGTCGCCAGCCATGTCGATCATTCCTAGCAGGTTCTGGCCGTCGGCTTCTAGGCTGTGCAGCATCTGCGACTGGCGCGGCAGCAGGTTGCCACCTTCAAGCAGGCCGCGGGCCAAGCCGAGAATATTGCACAGAGGCGCTTTCAGATCATGACGTGAAATACTGCTGGCCTCCTCGCGCAAGCGCTCCAGCTCCAGCATGGTGTCGTACTCCTGTTGCAGATCTTTGCGTTGCTCTACCAGGCGCAACAGGTTGACCACCCGAAGATGTAGCGACGTGGGATCAACAGGCTTACTGACAAAATCCACTGCGCCCAGCTCAAGCCCACGCAACTGTGCTGTCGGATCGCTCATGGCCGTGATGAAGATGACCGGGATGCGGCTAGCGCTGGGATGGCTGCGAAGGTGCTGGGCCAGTTCGAAACCGTCCATATTCGGCATCATCACATCCAGAAGAATTAGGTCTGGCGGGGACTCAGAAGTACAGATGGCTAATGCATTGCGCCCGTCGCGCGCAGCCAATACGCGATACTCGTCCTGAAACAGCCCAGCAATCAGTGCTAGGTTGTCCGGTACGTCATCGACCACCAGCAGCGTGGGACGACGCTCCTCAGCTTTTGGCTCTCGGGCAGGCTGAGCATTCACTGGTGGCGAATGCAGCCGAGGACGGTGACTCATGGCACGCGTTACGCGCTGCGAAAGGTCATTGGCGGTATAGGGTTTGATCAGTATGTTGCTGACACCGGCAGCGATGGCCTCGGTAATTTGGGAGCGAGAGCTCTCTGCGGTAATCATGATGAAGGGAAGCATGGCCAACTTGGGGTCACTGCGTAGCCTACGCAACAAAGTGAGACCATCCATGACCGGCATGTTCCAGTCAGAAAGAATCACATCTACCTTACGCGCTTTTAGTACCGCGAGTGCCTCTACACCATTGGCAGCAGTGAGGATGTGTCGTACCCCAAGACGCTCCAATTGGCTACTATTGACCCTGCGCATGGTGTCGGCATCGTCGACGACTAAGAATACGGTATCGGCGGTAATCATAATGCGTAGGGCTCCAGGTCAGAGGATTGGGATACGCCAGTCAGGCGCCTGTTGCTGACTCGCCCTGCAGCAACGCCAGGGCTCGGTCAAAGTCAAACCGCTCAACCTGTTGAGCCACTAGCGCAAGGCGCTTAGCAATGAGCTGATCAAGCGGCTGTCGGCGCAGCTCCTCAAGGACTGTCACGGCAGCCGTGTCGCTCTCCTCCAGCAAACGCGCTAGTAAGGTCAGTTCTCGTTCCAACTCAGCGTCGTTATACCGAGCAGCGTTCTCCGGGCTCGCAGGGCCATTGCCCAGAGCAGTTAAGGCCGCCAGGATTGGCGCCAGGCATCGCTGCACCTCGGCCACTAAATTGCGGATTGTCAGCTCCTGATCGCCGGACTGGCAGGCCCCCTCAAGCGCGCCTGCAGCTTGGGCCACAGTCTTGGCGCCGATATTACCGGCGGTGCCCCGCAGGCTATGGGCGAGTCGGCCAGCAGCGCTGGCGTCCGGATCGGTTAAGGCAGTTTGGAACTGCTCAACGAAGCCAGTTTGTGTGTCACGGAATTTGCGCAACAGGCGCAGGTAGAGATCACGACGCCCCATGCAGGTGCTCAAGCCGGCCGCGATGTCGATGCCTTCGATATGCTGCGGCAGGTCGTCCAAAGCGGGCTCCGGCAATGACGGTGCCGGCTCATGGCGAGAAGTCTTGGGATGGATCCACTTGGCCAGAGTGGCGAACATACCGTCGACGTTCAGTGGTTTGGATATGTGGTCGTTCATACCACAAGCCAGCGCACGCTCGCGATCACCCTCCATCGCGTTGGCGGTCATAGCCAGTACCGGTAATTCCGAGAAACGTGCCTGCTCACGAATCCTGCGAGTGGCGGTATAGCCGTCCATTACCGGCATCTGGCAGTCCATCAGTACACCGTCGAAGTCGGCATCGACACCAAGGATGTCCAGAGCTTCCTGGCCATGCCGCGCCAGGCGCAACTGTATCCCGGCGCTCTCCAGCAACTCCCATGCGAGTTCCTGGTTCAACTCATTGTCTTCCACCAGCAGCAGCCGCGCGCCGCGTAGTCCGGCAACAGTGTTGGCACTCTGCTCGGAACGCTCGCTCGTCCGGGTCTCACCCTGGGGCACCCGGCCCAACACTGCGCCGATGGCTTCGAGCAATGACGATGGGGTAACCGGCTTGGTCAACACAATTGGCAGTTGGATGCCCTGCCGCTCGGCCTCATCGCGGGCGTCGTCACGACCGAACGCGGTAACCATGATCACTGACGGCGTGAGGCGCAGGTTGCCAGAACGCATTCGGCTCACTGTTTCCATACCGTCCATACCAGGCATCCGCCAGTCCATCAGCACTAAGTCGTAAGGCAGCTCCCGCGCCTCGGCATCGGCCAATAGACGAAGGGCCATACTGCCGTTCTCGGCGACGTCTACCTCTAGTCCGAAGCTGCGCGCCATACCTGATAGGATTTCGCGGGCGCTGGCGTTGTCGTCCACCACCAGCACACGCATACCCGGCAATTCGTCTGCCCTTAACATGCGCCGAGGCTGTACACCTTGTTGAATGCCTAGGCGCACTTGGAAATGGAAGGTAGAGCCCAGTCCCGGGACGCTCTCCACCCAGATCCGTCCTTGCATCAGCTCCACCAACTTCTTAGAAATGGACAGACCTAACCCGGTGCCCCCGTACTTGCGCGTGGTCGAACTGTCGGCTTGGCTAAACGACTGGAACATTCGCTCGCACTGCTCGGGCGTCATACCGATACCGGTATCACGCACCCAGAAATGTAGCTCAACCTGCTCGTCATTCGCACCAATCTGCTCTGCGCCGACCACAATCTCACCACGCTCTGTGAACTTGGCGGCATTGTTGCCCAGATTGATAAGCACCTGTCCCAAGCGCAGGGGATCGCCAACCAGCGCAGTAGTCAATTCCGGTGGGGTATGAAACAGCAACTCCAGCCCCTTGTCCTCAGCCTTCAAGCCGACCATGCTCGCGAAGCTGTCGAGTACGTCCTCCAGTCGGAAGGGAGTGTGCTCAAGGCTCATCCTGCCCGCCTCGATCTTGGAGAAGTCGAGGATGTCATTGATGATGCCCAACAGATTCTCCGCCGAGCGATGCACCTTTTCGATATA
This sequence comes from Pseudomonas viridiflava, assembly GCF_900589395.1. GTDB lineage: Bacteria > Pseudomonadota > Gammaproteobacteria > Pseudomonadales > Pseudomonadaceae > Aquipseudomonas. The sequence goes on along the minus strand of NZ_UUIS01000066.1, from coordinate 79,799 downwards.
GTTGCGCTGCCTGCTGTCCAGTTCGGTGCGCAGCGCCAGGTGGCTCATGCCAATGATGGCGTTCATCGGAGTGCGAATTTCATGGCTCATATTGGCGAGGAACTCGCTCTTGGCTCGAGTGGCCTCCTCAGCCACGGCCCGCGCCTCGACCAGTTCAGTGATGTCAATGTTGACACCAGTAGCACGCAGTGGCTTGCCGTCTGCGGCACGAGTGAAACGGCTGAGCGACTTGAAGGTGCGTACCGCGCCGTCGTTCCGCCGTACGATGCGGAAATCCAATCCAAAGCGGTCGACACCGCTAATAATCGCCTCAGCGTAGGAGGCATTGGCAGCCTCTGCATCATCGGGATGTAGCATTGCATTCCAGTGCGCCATGGTCCCACCGAACTCGCCAGCTTCGAGCCCGAACATATGCTCCAACTGAGGCGTCCAGTAGTTGTGACCAGTGACCAAGTCAACGTCGAACAGGCCAATGTCACCCGCCTCCTGAGCCAGACTCAAGCGGTCGCTTGCCGTGCGCAGCTTGGTTTCCATCGCACGGCGCTCACTGACGTCACGCACCGATGCGCACACGCAAATACCACGCCCCTCAAGGCTAGGCAGATGGGAGAGGCCAATCTCAACCGAAAATTGGCTGCCGTCTTTGCGCACGCCGCGCAGGTCATCTAAGTTACCGCCCATCTGACGCGTGGTGCCGCTAGCGATGAAACCGTCCCGCAAACCAACATGCCGTTCGCGAGCAGCATGCGGCACCAACCGCTCGACAAAAGCTCCAATTAGCTCGCCGTGTTCATAGCCAAATAGAACGTCGAGTTGCGGATTGGTCATCATAATGCGGCCGTCGGCCCCCAGTACCAACATGCCGTCAGGTGATGCCTCGATGATGCCGCGATACCAGGCCTCGGTCGCTCGCAGTGCTGCCTGCTGGGCCTCCAGCTCCTGAGACTGGCGCTCCAGTTGCTGCGCTTGATTTCCCATCTCGTCTGCTTGGCGACGCGTCTCTTGCAGCAATGCCTGAGCGGCTTCGCTACGTTCCATGATCGCCAACGCACCAGCCAACCTGGGCAGCACCTCCTGTAGTAGCAGTTCCTCGTCCTCGTCCAGAGGATGGAATCCGGCTAGCTCCAGCACACCGAGTAGGCGCTCGCCACGCATTATCGGCTGTACCAGTAGGTGGCTGACTCGAGCCTCGCCCAATTGGGAACGCACATGCCAAAAGGATTTTGGAAGATCGTTGAGCTGACGCGGTTTGTGATCACGGGCACATTGGCCTACAAGCCCTTCTCCGAGCTCCACCTCTACGTACGGCGGGCTCTGGCCATCTAGGGCGTAGCCTCCTAGCAATCGCAGCTGTGAAGCTCCCTGATAGAGGACATACAGCGCCCCCTGACACATGCCCAACTGCGGGACTATGCGGCTGAAGAAGGCCTGGGCCAGATCCTGCGGCGTTTCCGCTTGCTGTAGGTCGATCTGCAACAAGGAAGCGTGCCCCTTGAGCCAGCGCTGACGCTCAAGCTGACGCGACTCAACCTGGAGCTTGGCGATAGCACGCGCCAAGTCACCGGTCTCGTTTTGCAGGTTTGTGTGGGGAATCTGCTGATCAAGCTTGCCGGAGGCCAACTCGTCCACCGCAATGCGTACCCGGTTGAGAGGCAGGCGAATCGATCGGCTCACCAACCACGCAAGTATTAGTGCCAGCGTTGAACCACCCAACAACAGGGCGTAGGTGACATTGCTGCTGCGCACTGCATAGTCGGCGAGATATTTCGCCGTATCGTGGATATCGGCGCTCTTATTTTCCGCCACACGATCCAACAGCGCGTCACTTTCCATTTCTAGATCTATGAACTGCTGGCTATTGAGTACAGCCATGGCCTGGCCCAGATAACCGCGACCTACCAGCGCAAGCGCATTATCACCGCTGTCCAGCAGGCGTTGCAGGGAAGCCTCGAACTCAGCCAAGCCCTTCAGGCTAGTCTGTCGGCGCAGGGTGGGGCGTGCCTGAGTTACAGCTTCTTGCAAGCGCTTCTGCGCGTCATGCATGTGGGTCAATGCAGCTATACGGATTTCCGCATTGTTGGTGCCGACTGCTCTTTGCAGGGCCTGCATAACATGGGGCAACTGCACCCGGGCCTCCTGTACCAGTTCTATCCCCACCAAGTCTTGCTGATACAGCTGCTGCATCTCGTGCTTAAGAGAGTTCTGAGTACGTAGGCTCTGTACACCAAGCAATAGGATCATCGCGAGCAGAGTGGTGAAGCCAATCAGCAGCTTACGCCCCAGAGAAAGCCGTTCCAGCAGGTCGAATAATCGGGTCATTTATCGTCTCTTAACAGGGCGCACTGTACTCAAGGCTGCTCGGCAATGCTCTCTAGTGTTGCCAGTTGCTTGGCCATGTCTTGGTCGGTGTCAGAGAAGCGCTCGGATATTTCCCGAAAGCGCTCTGCGTTAGCCACAAAGACGTCGCAGATATCTGGATCGAAATGCGAGCCGCGTCCTTCGCGAATGATGCCGACTGCCTGTTCATGGGGCATACCTGGCTTGTACACGCGACGGCTGATCAGGGCGTCGTACACGTCCGCTACCGCCATTAAGCGGGCGCTGATAGGAATATCGTCTGCGGCCAGTCCCTCTGGATAGCCACTGCCGTCCCATTTTTCCTGGTGGCTGTATGCGATTTCCTTGGCAAGACGTAAAAAATCAACCTTCACTCCCAGCTGATTCTCGGCATGCTGGATGGCGTCGCGTCCCAATGTGGTGTGAGTCTTCATTACCTCGAATTCTTCCGGGGTGAAGCGCCCAGGTTTGAGCAAAATGTGGTCGGGAATTCCGATCTTGCCTATGTCATGCAAAGGCGCGGACTTGAATAGCAGCCTAATGGTGTCCTCGTCTAGAAAATGCCGAAATCGTGGATGTTCGCGCAGCAGATCCGCCAATAGACGGATGTAATGCTGAGTACGACGGATATGGTTGCCAGTCTCGTTGTCGCGGGTCTCGGCAAGCGAAGCCATTGCATGGATGGTGACGTCCTGAATAGCCATCACCTCACGGGTGCGCCGCTGCACCTCCTGCTCAAGAAATTCGTTCTGATCGCGCAGGAAGTCGGCAGCCGCCTTGACCTTGAGTTGAGTATCGACTCTTGCCAAGACTAACGGTGGGCTGATCGGCTTGGTTATGTAGTCGACAGCACCCATCTCAAGACCGAGGATCTCATCCTCTATGGTGGCCATGGCGGTAAGGAAGATGATTGGAATATCGCAAGTTCGCGGGGCATTCTTTAGGCGCTCGGCCACCTCGTAGCCGGACAGCCCAGGCATCATTATGTCGAGCAGAATCAGATCCGGTAACGGATCGCTTTCAAGAATACGCAACGCCTTCTCGCCGCTATTGGCTGCTTTGATGCGATAACGATCCTTGAGCAGATCGACCATTAGCATCAGATTGTCGGGGGTGTCGTCGACCACCAGGACGGTAGTTGGCTGAGGAACATCGTGCAGGCTATCCATGGGTGGCGGCTCCCTTGCCAATCGAGGAGAGCTCAAAAAAGCCGCTCCGTTTTTGGGAGCGTAGCCGAGAAATGTGCCATCGCTACTACGCCCTGCCGCCTCTAGATAATTTTAGTCGCCGATGTCTGACGTCCGCTTCTGGCCGATAGCTGTCATCCGTGGAAGGCATCGGGTCGATTACTAACAGGCTGGACGGACAGCAAAGGACCTAACAGCACCAGCCTGAGACGAGCTTTTAGTACCTCACCTTGTAGGTCGGTGAGTCCTCTGGCCGATTCTGCCGCCGATCGTAGATCTTGGTCGTGCTGATATTGGCATGTCCGAGCCAGGCCTGGACCTTGGCGATGTCGGCTTCATGCTCCAGTGCGTTGGTGGCCGCGGTGGCCCTGAGTCCGTGCACTCCAAGGCCGTCGACCTGAATCCCGGCTTTTTTCGCATAGGTCGCCACCACGGTATAGATACCGTTTGCCGTGATGCCGGCACCGGTCAGCTTGCCACGCAACGGGATGAATAGCGGCACTTTCCTGTCCTCCAGATGATGCCCTGAGCTTTCCAGGTACAGGTGAATGCGTCCAGCTGCCACCGGGTGCAACGGCAGGTAACGCACCTTTCCGCCTTTGCCGTGGACCTTTAAATGCTGAATACCGCGGCGCTCCTGAATGTCGCTCACCTGCAGCAGCGCCGCTTCTTCGCGGCGTAGTCCGTGGTAGAGAAGAACAGCCAATATCGCCCGGTCGCGCAGCCCTTTGAGGGTCGTTTCATCCGGGGCTTCGAGCAGCGCCTTGGCCTGGTGATCACCCAATGCCGGCGTCTTGCCTTCGTTGCTTTCAATCTTCGGTCGCTTTACCCCATGCACGGGGTTGCCGCCGGCGATCGCATTGCTCTCCAGGAGGTGATCAAAGAGGCTGGCCAGCGCGGCCAATTTGCGCCGGATCGTGGCACTCGCCAAACCGCGATGCTCGAGCTGGGCGCGCCAGGCCAAAACGTGGGATCGGGTGACCACGCGAAACTCATCGGCCGAGACCAAGCCGACGAAACCGCAGAAGTCCTCCAGGTCATTCTGGTAGGCACGGCGGGTTCGAGGGTTGTCCAGGTTGGCAAACCACTCGACTGCAGCGGGTACTCGGGCCAAATCCTGAAATTCGACCGCCGTCAGCCTTCGCTGAGCGTTCTGAGCAGTGTTCGTCAGTTCCTGCATATCTATCTCTCTGTTGGCACCGCTACGATCACTTACGGTCATGACAGTCACAAAAGCAACGTTCTAAGCGATCAGCGTACGCAGATCGGATAAACGGCAATAATTGGTGATAACGTATTTCTTACATTGGTAAGTAACGGCCATAACCGACAATGGTACGCATGCGCCGCCGGGGGACGTGGTGTCAACGAGCTGACGAACAGCCATAATCCTTCACGATTTCTAGCCGATAGCTTCAAGACCAGGCCTCTGGCCATCTTGCAGTGGGAAGTCCTATGCGGCTCAGAAATATAAACCTCGCTCCACGCGCCACCTTGTTTTTTTCGGCCATCATTTTGCTGGTCGTGGTCTTGGGCGTCATCGCCATACTGCAGATGGGCAAGCTTCGCGATACGGAAAAGGATGTCGAACTGAATTGGCTACCCAGTATTCGGCAAACCGCGATGATGAACTCCACCGTCCTTCGCGTCCGGTTGGAGACCCAGCGGGCCGTTGCCGATCCTCAAACCGTTCAGCAGACCATCGTCAAATTTCCTGCCTACCGGAAAGCCATGAAGGATGCGGTCTATAACTATGAGACCCTCATTGCGAGTGACCAGGAGCGACAGTTGTTCTTGGCCGTGAAAAAGTCCTACGACGATTACGCAAGCCAACTGGATCTGCTGGAACCTTTGTTGAAGGCAGGCGACACCGCTTCGATTGTCAAACTCGTCGCTACCGGTATACGTCCCCTCACGAACCAAATGGAAACTCAGGTCGAGGAATTAACACAATTCAATAACAAAGGCGCTGCGCTTGCCGGTGTTCAAGCGACGCAAGTTTATGATTCAGGTCTTTACATCGTCATCGGCCTGATTATCTTCGTCGCGCTCCTGACTCTTTGTTTGGCAACTCTTCTAACCAAAACGATTACGTCGCCCATCGGGAGCGCCCTTAGCGTCGCCGAACGCATTGCCTCAAGCGATCTGACGAAGGAGGTTGAGGTAAGCGGTACCGACGAGGCAGGCAGGCTTTTGAGCGCGTTGGCCACGATGCAGCAGAACCTTCGAAGCACGATCATGCAGATCGCTGACTCCTCATCCCAACTGGCTGCCGCCTCGGAAGAAATGACCGCGGTGACTGAGCAATCCAGCCTTGGCCTGGTGTCGCAGAATGATGAAGTAAATCAGGCTGCAACTGCTGTCACCGAGATGAGCGCTGCAGTGGACGAGGTAGCACGCAATGCCGAATCAGCTTCCGAAGAGTCCAGGAAAGGTCAGGGCTATACGGAGGTTGGTTTGGAGCGTGTATCGCAGACGCTTAAGTCCATCGAAAAGCTGTCGAGCAACGTGCGCGACACCAGCGAGCAGATCACTGGCTTGTCCAATCGTGCACAGAACATTTCCAAAGTGGTTGAGGTGATCAGAGCCATTGCTGAGCAGACCAATCTGCTTGCGCTCAATGCCGCGATCGAGGCCGCTAGGGCGGGTGAACAAGGCCGAGGCTTCGCAGTCGTTGCTGACGAAGTTCGAGCCCTCGCTCACCGCACGCAAGTGTCTACGCAAGAAATTGAGCAGATGATTCAGGCCATTCAGAACGATTCTGACCAGGCCGTGAAGGCGATGGCCACCAGCAGAGAACTGGCTGCAGAATCCCTAAGCGTCGCAGGCGATGCCAGCAGTTCGCTTGACCAGATCGCGACAGCTATTACGGGCATCAACGAGCGTAACATTCTCATCGCCACCGCTTCGGAAGAACAGGCGCACGTCGCCCGGGAAGTCGATCGCAATCTGGTTAGCATTCGCGAGCTGGCCTCCCAAAGTTCTGCAGGTGCAAGCCAGACTGCAAGCGCTTGCAACGAGATGTCGAAGCTTGCGGTTAGTCTGAATCAGCTGGTCAATCGTTTCAAGGTTTAAGGTATTCACGTACGTCAGCGGACTCGTCCGATGTCCTTGGATATCGGACCTAGACTGTCGACTGTGCCTTGGCGATATACCGTCCTCCCTGAGCGTGAGCCTGCAGGGATTGCACAGTCTATTGGCTATTGGGTTGATCGGCTGTTTGTGTTTTGTGGGGTGGGTGACGTTGCGGGCCCGTGAAGATGTCCCGTAGGATCGTTGATCTGAATTGTCTTCCCATGCTGCCATCCATCCGCACCTGGATCTGCTTTGGGGATCTGAATATCGGCTCGTTGAGCTTTGATTGCCGACTTGACGATTCCCAAGCGTTGGTTGCGTTGTTGCTGCATTGCGGGATCAGCCTGGCCGTCAGCTGTGAACCCCATCATCAGTTGTGGAACACCTAGGGGAAGTGTTTTGTCTTGATCGGTGTGCCAGGTGTGCCACGTCTTGCCATGGGTATGAGCCAGTCGCTCCACCCGGTCAGCAATCTGAGTGACTCCACAGCAATTGAGCTTCATGGCCTGAAGATTGGTTGATAACAGATCGGGGATTCGCCACTTGCCTTTAGGCCTCAGTGTGGACTAAACACTATGCCGCCATTGCCGGAGCTGGTGAGGTGATTCAAAGAGACGGAACTTAGGAACTTGGGGATTTTCCGAATAAGGGAACTTCGTCACATTCCGGGAAAGGAATTGCCCATGCCACACTCCGCTCATTATCGAATCGAGTACGTGCACAATGGTGCCGACAAGAGCTTTTACGTCAGCGCGGAAATCATGAGCAATGCTGAGGCCTGGCACTGGGCTGCAGTGGATTCGGGGGTAGCGCAGATCCCGAAATATCGCCGAGACAGGGTCCAGATCGTTAGCAAGCCACTCGCCAAGCGGCACGGTATTGTCCAGGTGCAGTGGTCGCACGCTTAGTAGTCAGCTCAGTCTCGCATGGTGTATCAATGCACCATTAGAGCAAGCTGGCGGGCTTTGACGGCTGCACTGAACAAGAACGAATAGTCATCTGACCCCGTTGGGCCCCTCCAGCACTTGCCTCACCTTCTTAGCCAGATCGATGGGCACGTAAGATTTGGATAACATCAAAATCCCCCCGCATCCGTAGGCTCTAGCGAGTTTTCGGAATAACCAGTTTTCAGCGACACCTTTGGAGTGGGGTAAAAGCGCTTGGCTTCCCGGGCCAGCGTCACGCCTTTCATTCCACCAGGAATTGATCAGGTCGTAAGCGTCTGCCGAACACATCTTGTACCAGCCCGTTTGGTGTAGACGGACGCTCGAAACACCCTGTCGAGGCTATCGCGCTATTCGGTTTCGATGGCAGCTTGCTCCCCCTATGCTCTTGACTCGTCTAGGAGCAGCAACCAGAGCGAACCCCAGCAGCAGGTTCAAAAAGTGACTCAACAATCGTGCAGTCTGGAGTGTTCGAACCTAAGCATGTTGACTCACACATACCTGCCATTGAGAGCAGCTCTACCCGGATTTGCTGAAGCTTTGCTACCTTCGACTCTACTTCCGCTAGGTGCTTCTTGACCACCGAAAGCGCGTCAGCGCACGGACGATCAGCATCTGCTGCGAGCGCGATGAGTTCTCGGATATCTTCGAGCGGGAAACCCAATTCACGATTCTGCCGGATGAAGACGAGTCTTGATCGATGCTTTTCAGTATAGATTCGATGACGCCCAGTCGACCGCAGGGCGGGAGGTAAAAGGCCTATTTTCTCGTAGTAGCGAATCGTTTCAATGTGGCAACCCGTTGATTTCGACAGCGCCCCGATTCCTGACATGCAAACTCCCCAAGCATTTTCTTGAACCTGTAGCAGCTACAGATATTAACCTGTCTTCAGAAAATAATTTCACGCGCTTGAAGGGCATTTTGTGGACAGAGAACAGCTAGAGACTAACCAGATTCCCATTTACTTCGTCGCGGTCATTGTCGCGGCCCTCGGAGGCCTGCTCGCCCCCAATGCGTCTGAAGCATTAGGGTCGACGGTGACACCCACCATCGCAGTGCTGATGTACGCCATGTTTCTACAGATCCCGTTCTTGGATCTCCGTAATGGCCTCGCAAATAAGCGTTTCATGGCGGCGCTGCTCACAGCCAACTTCGTGGCCATCCCCTTGCTGGTTTGGGCATTGACGATGGGGATAACCAATCACCCGGCGATTTTGGTGGGTGCCCTGTTGGTCTTGCTGACGCCTTGTATCGACTATGTGGTGGTTTTTACCCATATCGGTAAAGGCGACTCCAAACTCACTCTGGCGGCCACCCCATTGCTTCTTTTGATGCAGCTTGTACTGCTGCCGGTGTACCTGACCTTCATGCTGGGTAACGACTCAACAGTGGTCATTTCTATAGGCCCATTTGTTGAGGCCTTTGTGATGCTGATCGCTTTGCCTTTGGTCTTAGCGGTAGCAACAGCTGCCGGGGCAAAGAGATCACGCATCGTTGAAAGCTGGAACAACGCATGGGCCTGGATGCCTGTACCGGCTATGGCGGCTGTATTGGTCGTGATGGGTAGGCTGCCCTGGGCGCTAGGCTCAGTTTCACTACACGTCGTGGGCTCGCTGGTAATGACGGCTGCCGGGCTTCTGTCCTATCAAATAATCAACACGCGCTGAGGAGAGGAACATGAAAGCTTTTCTGGTGACCTTCTTTACTCAACAGAATCGTCGCTATCAGGGAAAGATGCTCGGCGACTGGGTCGTTGATTTGGCGAAAGAAATGGGACTGCGGGGTGCGACTCTGTCCACAGGTATCGAAGGCTTTGGGCATACCGGCCGGCTGCATTCCTCGCATTTTTTTGAACTAGCGGATCAGCCTACCGAAATTCGTATGGCCATTACCGAGGACGAATCTGAACAGTTATTCAAGCGATTGGAGCTTGAAGATATCTCGTTGTTTTACATAAAAACCCCAGTTGAGCTGGGCTTCGTCGGAACAGAGGTCACCTAGTTTGGCCCTCTTTCGTAAGCGGTGACTCGAAGACGCCTTCGCTTGCCTCGTACTCCGAAACACGATTTTACATTTTGGACAGACCTAGCTAAGATCGGCGCATTGGAGATGGCATTCCTCCATTAACAAACCGCTGCGCCCGTAGCAGCTGATGATGCCTACAGAAACCTGATCAAACCAGGTCTGTAGGCGTTCGCGCTTAGAATCCCTTCTTTGGTCAGGCCCACTTATTTTTTGTGGCTGGCCAAATGTCTAAATTTCGACGACCTGAACAACTCGACTTACTGCCCTATATAGCGAAATGGCTTGCGCTTGCTGGTCTTGTAGCTCTTTTGGCAGGCTCTGCTTCTGCGTTATTCCTGCTTTCTTTGGATCATGCCACCCAGTGGCGAGAAACCCATCCCTGGGTAATCTGGCTCCTGCCAGTGGCCGGCTTTGCTGTGGGACTTGCATATCACTTGATAGGCAAACCCGTTGATGCCGGAAACAACCTGATCATCGATGAGATCCATGATCCTAAGAAGATCGTGCCTTTGCGCATGGTGCCGATGGTGCTGATCGGAACCGTGGTTTCCCACCTTTTTGGTGCATCTGTGGGACGTGAGGGGACGGCGGTGCAAATGGGCGGTGCCCTTGCCGATCAACTGACGCATGTCTTCCGTCTGCGCCGCGAAGACCGTCGGGTGATTCTCATGGCCGGTATCAGTGCTGGCTTTGCGTCCGTCTTCGGCACCCCTCTTGCCGGGGCTTTATTCGGACTTGAAGTATTGGCCATTGGACGTATGCGTTACGACGCGCTTTTCCCTTGCGTGGTTGCGGCAATCGTTGCTGACCAGGTGGGGCAAGCCTGGGGCGTGGTTCACACGCATTACGTCATTGGCGAAGTGGTTCCGGTGCAGCTGTGGAGCGTCATGGCTGTGGTGGCAGCTGGGATTGTCTTTGGCCTTACCGGCCTGCTATTCGCGACTGCGACCCACAAGCTCGGAGCCTTCGTTAAGCGGCTTATCACCTATTCACCATTAAGACCCTTCGCCGGCGGCCTGCTGATCGCAGTCGCAGTGTGGGCGCTCGGTAGTAACCATTACATCGACGTTGATAAGTACATCGGGCTAGGCATTCCGAGCATCGTCCAATCCTTTCAAATGCCAATGGCCCCTTGGGACTGGCTTGGAAAGATGGTGTTCACCGTTGTCTCCCTGGGGACTGGATTCAAGGGCGGCGAAGTCACACCGCTGTTTTACATCGGTGCCACCTTGGGGAATGCGCTGGCTCCCCTCTTGCACCTTCCCTTCGGCATGCTGGCTGGTATCGGCTTTGTCGCCGTCTTTGCCGGTGCAGCTAATACGCCACTGGCAACCATCGTTATGGCCATGGAGCTCTTCGGGCCCGAAATTGCTCCGCTTGCAGCCATTGCCTGTATCGCAAGTTACCTCGTATCCGGACACACCGGGATCTATCACGCCCAGCGCGTCGGCCACAGCAAGCATCACCGTCCTCTTCCGGAGGAAATCCGGCTCTCTGATATCAAGCAATTTCATGCTCAAAGTGAATCCGCCAGCGAGCGGAAAGTGACTCTTGCGGGGGAAGAGAAATGATTGAACATCACCAAGATCGCCTGACAGCTTTGCAACTCTATTTTCCTGGCGCTAGCCGGGCTCGCGTGACCAGCTTCTGGCACCACCTAAGCGCACCTGCACTAGCCCAGCACCTCCTTAAAGTTGCTCAAAAAGCAAGAATTGAGCAGGTCATGCTCAAGACGATTTCTGCAGGTTATTTGCCAGGCCATCGCATCTCCCATCATCACCCGGAGCTTGGCGATATGCGTCATCCCCAGTGTCTGGAATTGCTAGATACAGAGGACAAGCTGCGCGCATACCTGCGCGACCACGCTGACGAGTTACGCAAGGTGCGAGCAGTTCTTCTCTTATGTGAGTTACCGCTCACTGACGCGTCGTAATTCAGTTTGAAAACAGCTCGGAAATGAAGAGGTAAGGCCGACCGAAGCGTCGGTCACTCGCGACATTAGAGGATGTAGCTATGAACGGCTTTCAACTGACGTTTTTCACCGAACAGAGTACCAACTACCAGCACCTTCCACTGGGAGAGTGGTTGGTCGAGTTCGCCAAGCGAGAGGGCGCGTTGGGTGCGACGTTGGTGAGCGGTACAGAGGGGCTAGATCATTTGGGGCATTTGCATACGGCGCATTTCCTCGGCGGTGCCGACCATCCCGTCACGGTGACTATATCCACTGATGAAATTGGGTGCGACAGGTTGCTGGAGGCATTGGCCAAGGAGTCGTTTTCACTGAGCTATATCAAATTGCCCATCGAATACGGTCGAGTGGGCCAGGCGAAAAACTAAAAAACGCACCTTGTTGGACAACCGATAAAAAGGATAAACGCCATGTACCGAGTTTATAACCTACGTCCACAGCCAGCCCCCGCTAACTGGGCTCATGACAACAGGCAGCTCCTCGTAGGACTGGTTTTTTGGTCGCTTTTTCTGGCGGGCATCGCAGACAATCAAAAGATTTCGAGCGAGGGGTGGTACGTCGTCACCCCGCTCGAAGGCGCATTAGTCACGATGCGTATGCCCAGTGAAAAGTCCTGCAAGGCCGACGTAGCCCAGACCTGCGTACCGGGCTACGAGCTGAGAGCACAGCAACATTGAGCGCGATGGCGGTTGGCAATCCAAAGATGAGATCGCGAAATGGAGCTCACCGACGTCGGCTCATCAAAATCATTTTAGAGAATTGGGAGACCACATGAGCGCAGTGACGCTGAGCATCGTATTCGGGCTTGTGATGGGCAGGTTTTTCACAGGATCCGTCTATGAGTTCGCCGCGCTTTTCATCGTAAGCGTTGGAGTGTCCTTGCTGACCTTTCATCTGCTAAATCAAAGGCGCGTCAGGCTACAAGCCCAGACGGCGTATTGCTGCTCTGTAATGGTTGCTTCAAACCAAATGATGGAGCTTTTCCAGATGGCAAAAAGAGGGCAGTTCATGCCCTTGGTGGGAGAGATTCCTGAACTAATTATTGGAGGCTTCTTGGTTCCCGCAATTGCGGTGTCGGCAGTGCAGCTGTTCAGGATACTCATGGAGAGCTGACGTCCGACATAGAGGCCTCTCAACGGATTCAAATGGTTAATGACGCTCCCGAATCGTTACTTGGAGAAGATCAATGAAAACGCAAATCCAGGCCATTCATGCACGTGAAATTCTCGATTCACGCGGTAACCCTACCGTTGAAGTCGACGTCACCTTGGAGTGCGGCGCCATGGGCCGGGCTTCAGTACCGTCCGGTGCCTCTACAGGCGCTCACGAAGCAGTTGAGTTGCGTGACAAAGATACACAGCGGTACTCCGGCAAGGGAGTGTTAAAGGCCGTTAGCAATGTGAATACCGAAATACTTGAGTCTCTGAGGGGCATGAATGCGATTGACCAGGAACAAATTGATCATTTGATGATTAAGCTGGATGGAACCTCTGATAAATCCAGGCTTGGAGGAAACGCGATCTTGGGCGTGAGCCTCGCCGTTGCCAGAGCGGCGGCTTCTGCGCTGAACTTGCCCTTGTTCCAATATCTGGGCGGCGAGCAAGCAGCAAGAATGCCCGTCCCGATGTTCAATATTCTCAATGGCGGTGTTCACGCCAACTGGCAAGGCCCTGACTTTCAGGAATTCATGATTGCACCTACAGGGGCTGGCAGTTTCAAGGAAGCCTTGCGATGGGGCTCCGAGGTGTACCACGAGCTGAAAGCGGTGCTTAAGGACGCCGGCTATTCAACAGCGGTCGGAGATGAGGGCGGCTTTGCGCCGGCACTCAAGAAAAACTCAGACGCCATTGAGCTGATCATCAAGGCAATCGAGAGGGCTGGTTACACCCCTGGATCTCAGATCGAGATCGCTATCGATCCAGCATCCAGCGGCTTCTATGAAAACGGCCTTTACCATCTGCGCTCTGAGGGTCGTAAGGTCGATGCTCAAGAGCTGATTAATCTCTATTCCTCCTGGGTCGACAAGTATCCGATTGCGGTACTGGAAGATGGACTCGCGGAAGACGATTGGTCAGGCTGGAAGCTATTGAATGCAGCTCTGGGTGACCGGATCGAGTTGGTTGGAGATGACCTATTTGTCACCAATGTCGAACGGATTCAGCGAGGCATCACAGAAAACGTCGCCAATGCCGTATTGATCAAACCTAATCAAATCGGAACGCTGACTGAGACCAAAGCCGCCATCGAAATGGCCTATGGGGCAAATTGGGGGGCGATGGTTTCTCATCGTAGCGGGGAGACGGTGGACAGCTCCATCGCTGATCTGACTGTCGCGATGGGGACTGGCCATCTCAAGACAGGAGCTCCATGCCGGGGGGAGCGGGTCGAGAAATACAATCAGTTTCTGCGAATAGAAGAGGATCTTGGCAGCCGTGCGTTTTATGCAGGACATGATGCATTCGTGCGCTGACGGCCTATCGCCGGTAAACCTGTTGGACTGGTTACCGTAAAAAAACGAACCACGTATAGCTGTTGGCAAAAACGTCAGTGGCATTGGCCTTTCCTAGACGCTTGGAGATATGAGCATGAGCTACACGGATATTCCAGCTGGTAACGCGATCCCCGATGACTTCTTCACCGTTATCGAGATTCCTGCAAACCACTCGCCGATCAAGTACGAGGTGGACAAGCCAAGTGGACAGATCTTCGTTGATCGCTTCCTCAGCACGCCGATGTTCTACCCGGCTAACTACGGGTTCATTCCAAATACCTTGAGCGATGACGGCGATCCTTTGGACGTCCTCGTGATTTGCCCTTACCCGGTATCACCTGGCGTTGTCATCCGCAGTCGCCCAGTAGGTGTGATGTACATGACGGACGAAGCTGGTGCGGATGCCAAGGTAATCGCAGTGCCTCATGAAAAACTCAGCTCTATGTACAGCAATGTAAAGGAATGCTCTGACCTCCCTGCGTTACTCCTCGCACAGATTCAGCACTTCTTCGAAAACTACAAAGCGTTAGAGCCGGGTAAGTGGGTGAAAATGGGCCGCTGGGGGAGCGCAGACGAAGCGCGGGAAGATATTCGTAAATCGGTAGCGGCCTATAACCTGAAGAAGGAGGCTTCCAAGTAGTGTTACTCAATCAGAAAAGCGCAGAGCAGGAAATTTCTCTTAAGGTAAGAGAAGACTTTTTGCTGCTGCCGAAAACTGCTGAATTGACGCGCTGGGTAATGGCCCAGTCCACGGGCGAAAGAACATTACCGTATTTCGATCCACTGGATGGCGGCGTCTTCGCAAGGGTATTGATCTTGTTGGAATCGCCCGCTCGAACGGTCAGTCTTCCACGGTATGTCTCAAGAGACAATCCGGGGCCTGCACAACGCAACCTGAAAGGTTTCATTGAGCAGGTTGGACTGGCACGTCACAAAACCGTCCTTTGGAATTTGTACCCTTGGTTACCAGATCTCGATAAGCCCAAGGGTCCGCTCCGCAGAGCGCAAATTGAGGAAGGTATCGAGATGCTGATCACGCTACTGACGCTTTTCCCTGATCTCGTCACTATCGTGTTTGCCGGACGTGTTGCCCAGAAAGCCATACCGCGTGTTCGGCTCGCCTTCCCTAATTTTTCATTGCTGGAAATGCCACACCCAAGCCCCCTTTCCGTTTGCACTCACCCGAATGTTAGGCAGCGCATTTTGTCCACACTGCGTCACGCCAAACAGTCGATCAAGTAGCCAAAGGCTCAGGTTTTGCTCGCCTTGCTCAGCGAGTGGATACACGGCGAGACGAACAAGTTGCCGCGATAGGCACCAGCCAGGGTTTTAGCCGCGACGATCATCCACATGACAGTCAGCATCAACACCAGCACCACGCCAAAGAAGCTAAAGAACGTGAGGTGCAGCATAGAGCCCAATTTGAGGGTTGTTACGGCGTACACTCCCAGCGGAAAGGTGAAGCCCCACCAGCCGAGGTTGAAGGGAATGCCCTCCCTGAAGTAGCGCCCGGTAATTAGCAGCGCCAATACCATCCACCACAATCCCAGCCCCCAGAACAGCACACCACCGATCAAGCCAATGCCCTCGGCTACGCCGCCGATGCTTGCCATTCCATGGGCAGCAAAGATTGCTGGAGCATCGTTGCCCAGCAGCAACATCCCCAAAGCCCCGGTACCGATCGGCCCTAAAGACAGCCAGCTCGATGCTGCCATGCTTTCATGAGGTAGTTTGTGCAGAGCCATGCGCAGTAACAGGATCACCAGTATGCTCAAGGCGACGGGCACCGAGTAGGCCCACAGCACGTAGCTGGTGATGAGCATGGTGAACTGTGCGCTCGCATCAGCGAGGTGCGGAGCCAATAGACCGCCACTGGCGGCAGCCACCTCAGCCGCAACTACTGGCAGCAGCCATACCGCTGTCATCTGATCAATGCTGTGCTGCTGGCGAGTAAACATCATATACGGGATCAGCACCCCGCAGGCCAATGCCATGGTGACATCGATCCACCACAACACTTCGGCTAAAGCGACTACCCCACCCCCCCAGCGTGGCAAACCATAAAGGAGAAAACCGTTGATGATGGTCGCCAATCCCATGGGGATAGTTCCAAAAAACATCGATACAGTGGAGTGGCCGAAGATCTGTTTGGCCTCATCGAAGAACAATACCCAACGGCTCGCGTACATCAGCGTAAACAGGCAAAACAGCACGATATTAAAAAACCACAAGGCTTCCCCTAACGCTTTGGGCCACTGCGCAACAAAGGGCAGTTGGCCCAGAGCCAGCGCCAGAATCCCGGTGCCCATCGTGGCGGCGAACCAGTTGGGTGTGAACTGCCGGATCGCTTCTCGTGGATTGGACAAAGCCGCCAGTGGATGGCTGCCGCCCATTATAGCTGCGAGTCGTGTCTCACTCATTTTCGCGCTCCCGCTTCAGTGTGCCTTCGATATGACATGGTTGAAGTATAGCTTGATGGGAATAGCGGTAAAAACGGATAGTATAGGTTTATATGACCTATAAAGAAGGTAGATTACATGAAGCTAAGCCTACGCCAGCTACAAATTTTCTGCGCCGTCGCGCAGCACGGTAGCACCACCAGCGCCGCCATTTCGGTGTCACTGTCCCAATCTGCAACCAGCGCCGCACTGAACGAGTTGGAAAGCGCCTTGGATACCAGGCTGTTCGACCGTGTAGGCAAGCGTTTAGTGCTGAACGATAACGGCCATGCCTTACTGCCTCAAGCCAGAAGGATGCTTGAGAATGCACAACAGATAGAGGCCAGTTTCTTACCCGGCCATGCCGGGCTGAAGACACGCTTGCGGGTAGGATGCAGTACCACGATAGGCAATTATGTTCTGCCATTGATTCTCGGTGAGCTACGTCAATCAACACCACATTTGAGGGTCGATGTCGACATGGCCAACAGCATGGCTATCGCAAGAAGAGTCGCTGATTTCGAGATTGATATGGGCCTGATCGAGGGGCCTTGCCACCTGCCCGAACTCAGTGCCGAGCCTTGGCTAATTGATGAGTTGCTTATTGCCGCAGGCCAACGGCACCCCTTGGCACTAAAGCAGCAGGTCACACTTGATGATCTTCGTACCGCTGAATGGCTACTGCGCGAGCCAGGTTCTGGTACCCGTGAAGAAGTCGAACAATTGCTGCTGCGTCATTTGCACGATCTCGCCGAAACGCGCCAGATCGGCAGTTCAGAGGCCATCAAGCATACCCTCGCACAAGGCATCGGCATCAGTTGCCTGTCCCGCTGGGTCGTTCGGGATCTACTGGCCTCTGAAGTCTTGGTTGAACTGCCGCACGCGTTGCCTGCACTGACCCGACGTTTTTTTCTGATCCGTCACCGGGACAAATACATCTCGCCTGGGCTTGAGCGATTCTGGGAAAAATGCAGTCAATTCGTGAGCCAGGAGTAGCTAGACCTATTTATAAAACAGGTAAGAGCTACCAAAACAAGTTGTTTCCGGAATTTATCAACGACGCATAAAGTCAACTCATTGCCCTGCAGCGATGAACGAGTTGTATATGCCAAGGCGCGACTGGGTGCCTTGCTTACCCTATGAGGAAATTCTGATGAATGTGATAAAGAAAACCGTCACAGCCCTGACGTTGGGTGTTGCGTTGGCCGCATCGATGAGCGCGTGGGCCGCGCAAGATCGCTGGACGTTTGACGGCGATATTCACAACAACTCGCTGGCCGTCAGCCCTGATGAAACGACGGCGGTGGTCTCTTACAGTCAGCGTCCAGATGTAGTGGTTTATGATTTGAAAACCGGTAAGGTTCGCCAGGTTCTCACCGGCTACGTCACGCCGCGAAATATTGTGTTTTCGCCAACTGGCGATGTGTTCTACCTCTCCGACAGCAGTTTGGGGGTCGTGCGCAAGATTGACACCAAGACTTTAAAAGTGATCGCAGATATTCCGTTGGGCGCAGGTGCTTTTGGTACCACACTCAGCAAGGACGGAAGCCTGCTCTACGTCAACAATGAAGCGGCCAGCACGCTGTCGGTCATTGACCTTGATCACCAGCGGCCAGTAGCTGTGGTACCTGGCTTCTCCCAACCGCGCCAGGGCATCCGAGTAAGTCCTGACGGCAAAACCGTCTATGTCACCAACTTTCTTGGGGACAAAATTACCTTGGTCGACAGCAAGACCAATACGATTGAAGGTGAGATCACTGGCTTCAACAAGTTGCGCGCCATCTCCATATCGGCGGACGGCAATACGCTGTACGCGGCTAACAGCGGCAGTAACAGCATCGCAGTTGTCGACACTCAAAAACGCGCCATCACAACCACCGTCATTGTTGGCAAAGACCCCTACGGCGCAGCCCTCACTCCAGACGGGCTGCACGTCTACTCGGGTAACCTCGGTGACAACAGCCTTTCAGTGATCGACACCAAAACGCTGAAAGTGACCACCACTGTGACCGGTTTGAAGGCACCCCGCCAGGCCATTGTCTTCACCAAAGACAAGTCGAAGGCGTATGTCCTCAATGAGGACTTGAGTATCTCCACAGTCGATCTCGCCAGCAACAAGGTGGTGTCGACGCTCAAGGCCGACTGATTGAACAGCGCAGGCCTTCATGGGGGCCTGCTGATACTCCACGACCAAGTGAATAATAATGAGTGAAAATGATGAGTCCTGGATGATGGATCGCCGTCGCTCATTGAGATGAGCCAATGATGCTTGACCGTGAGCGTCGCTTTGCTCAATTGAGGAAGGCACAGGGTCCGGGGGGGGGGAGAGCCCAGCATTCCAGCAAAAAATGATATCGGGACGTTTTTTCTATGGAGTCGAATTAACCTGTTTGTGGCTCGTCTATTGTCTGATCGCTTGCCGTTTCAGAGGCAGGTGGGTCTTCTAAAAATTAAAAATGACCAAAGGAAATACATATGTTCAAAAAGATGATTCTCACCGTCGCTGTTGCCGCCAGCTGCATGTCGGGTTTGGCGCTCGCCGATGCGCCAGTCAAGCTTGCTGAAACGGACAAGGGAAAAGTACTCGTAGACGCAAAAGGTATGACTCTTTATACCTTCGGTAAGGACACCTCGGGCAAGTCGGTCTGCAATGGGCCATGCGCTTCAAACTGGCCACCTCTACCGGTATCCGCAGACGCGAAAGCGGGTCATGATTACTCTGTCATCACTCGAGACGATGGCACAAAACAATGGGCATACAAAGGCATGCCACTTTACAGCTGGGTCAAAGATACCAAGCCAGGGGATACAACCGGTGACGGCGTCAACCAAGTCTGGCACGTTGCCAAGCCGTAACGTCAAATAATTAATAGGCTGGCTTACGCCACTGGCTTTGTCAGTGGCGCAAACCAGAAGAATACACACCTGATATTTTCGCCAACATACAGCCGCCGCGCCTCATAAATCTTTGATGGATCATTTCAACGAAAAATGGGGCCGAGGTACGGTACACCTTGGACGTATTCCCGTAACGCCAGCCTGAGGATTTCGTTTGGCCGGGAGTCTGTGACGATGCGCATGGTGGTTCCATCCAGCCGCTAGTGGACCGATATTCTGAGGCAACGCCAATTAGAACGGTAGGGCATCGTAAATATGCGGGCGAAGGTCTGCTTATGGCCGATTGCTGCCAGTCAGGAAGGCCAGCGAAGAACCTTTGAAAACCTCGGCATAAGATGAGCTTTCAATACCTCACTATGTAGGTCGGTGAATCCTCAGGCCGGTTCTGCCGCCGATCATAGATCTTGGTCGTGCCGATGTTGACATGACCCAGCCAGGCCTGGACCTTGGCGATGTCCGTCTCATGCTCCAAGGCATTGGTCGCTGCCGTCGCGCGCAGGCCATGCACGCCGAGGCCCGCGACCTCGATGCCGGCGATTTTCGCGTAATGGCCCACCAAGGCGTAGATACCATTGGCGCTAATGTCGACCCGGTCGCCTGGCCCCGAAGAGGCAAAAACAAGGGGGCTTTGCTGTCGACCAGGTAGTGGCCGGACTTTTCCAGATACCTATAGATCCGTTCGATGGTTAGGGGGGCAGCAGAATAAAGCGCAGCTTACCGCCCTTGCCGTGGACCTGGAGGTGCTTGACCTCTCGGCGTTTTCGGATATCGCGGACCACGAATTGGGTTTCTTAACGACTCAGACCGCGATATAGCAACACGACGAGAATAGCCAGGTTTCGGTGCCGCTTCGCCGCTTCAGCGTATTTGCATCCGGTGCCTCGAGCAGAGCCTTAGTCTCATGATCGTCCAGGGCAGGGGGCTTTCCCTCGTTTTTTACTTGACGCTGTGCACCGGATTACTGGCTGACAAAGGCTGTGACGCAGAACACCTGCTCGCTATTGCGACCGTTACCGAATGCAGCCGATGATTTCTTTATGCGTCATGCTACGCAAATGCCGGTCTTGCTACCGTCCAAAGTATCGGCCGCGGAACATCATCGAGCGAATGCTTGGCTAGCTAAAGGAGAAATGGAGAATAGGCACTCGTTACGACAAGCTGATGAGAAGGTTTGCGGCCATGGTCACAATGGCCTGTAGCCTCCGTTGTACGCCGCAATACTTTTCGTACAAAACCTAGTGCGATAACGGAGGGGGCGCTGTTCGATGGTTAGTCACAGCATTGGTCGTTGTTCATTTGTATAAGCCGACGAGACGATCAACGCAGCTTTTCAGATTGACCGTCTCGATCTTGAGCGCGAAAAGCGCGTGTATTGGGACTCGCCCTCAACACGCTCCGATCACGGTTTTTCGAATGCCGATATCGCATCAAATACTCGCGCCGTATACACCAGGGCGGCGCCGGCATTCAACGCGATTGCCACGCTCAGTGCCTCGGCGATTTCCTCACGGGTCGCACCATGTTTCAGTGCAGCCTGCACATGTACCGCAATGCAGCCGTCACAACGCGTGCTTATGGCTACAGACAGGGCAATCAGTTCATGAATCTTTGGCTCCAGATGCTTGGCGGGCGTGCTGCCGATTGTGTTGAGGCCGCGCATGGTGTCAGGTGCGAGCTTGGCAAACTGACCAACGTTTTGCATCAGTTCGGTTGAGTACTTGTTCCAGTCATTCATTTAGTTGTTACCTCTCAGTTGCGGCCGGCAGTGACGCCGCCATCGACCGGCAAAATGGTGCCGGTAATCCATGCTGCCTCGTCAGAGGCAAGAAATAAGATTGCTTTAGCAACATCAGAAGGCTGCCCATTGCGGCCCAGTGGATGGAAAGCATTGAAGGTCGGCAGCACCGCTTTTACCTCGTCTGCGGTCATAAAGGTGCTATAAACCGGGGTCTCAACCACAGCCGGAGCCACTGTGTTGATGCGGATTTTCGATCCGGCGAGCTCAATGGCAAGATTGCGAGTTAACGCATGTACCCCAGCGTTTGCCGCCGAATACGCGGCAGACGGAGTGGCGCCGATGGCCTGGATTGCCCATAACGAACCGGTCTGTACGATAGCACCGCCGCCACGCGTCACCATGGCTTTGGCGGCCGCCTGCGCCATGAAGAATTTCCCCTTCAAGATCGTGTCGAGAAACCAGTCGTACTCTTGGGGGCTGACGTCCAGAAAGGGCTTGGGATTGAAAACACCCGCATTGCTGATAAGGATGTCTAGCCCGCCGAAATCCTTTACCGCCAACTCGACAAGGGCCTGTGCATGGGCGGGCTCGGCAATATCACCGGCCAATGTGCGCACCTGCTTTCCGGATGGATCAATCTCACGACCCACGTCGAGAAGCTTTGCGGAGTCACGGCCTCCGATGACGACTGCTGCACCTGCGTTGACCAGACGCTTGGCAACTTCCTTACCGATACCGGAACTGCCACCAGTGACGATCGCTACCTTTTTGAAAAAAATCTTCATTCCCCTTTCTCCAACGTTGGCTGCGTACTAAAAATCTTGTGCAAAAGCAGCCCTTTCCGAATTCTGGGTAGCTGATACTTTCTATTTGCGAGATTGCGTTACAGATGCGTATCTTTAGCTAGTATTTTTACTGTATCAACGCAGAAAAATTTTATTTATGAGAAAGAAAAACTATCAATGAATGCCACCCTTCATCTTAATGCGCTGCGCGCTTTTGAAGCGACCGCCCGGCATCAGAGCTTCTCTGCTGCGGCAATCGAACTGAACGTCACGCCCGCAGCAGTCGGACAGCAAGTACGAGCATTGGAATCCTGGCTGGGGGTGCCATTGTTCAACCGATTAGGAAGTGGAGCTATGCGGCTCTTGCTCACAGATGCGGCCCGAGCCGCGCTACCGGACATACGTGAAGGATTTGCTCGCTTGAGCATGGGGCTGGACCGCCTGAAAGATGCAGGCTTACACGCTGAGTTGACGGTAACGGTGAGTCCCGCTTTTGCATCGAAATGGCTGCTGCCACGCATTGAGCGATTCCAACAGGCCTTTCCCAATATTAATGTGTTGCTGGACACCAACCCCCGCGCAATAAACTTTCAGACTGAGCATGTCGATATCGGGGTGCGCTACGGGGCTGGAAAATGGAATGGGCTGACAGCCGTCCACTTGATGGATGAAGTGATATTTCCTGTCTGCTCACCTGACTTTCCGCTTCTCCAACAAGGAGTGTTGACACCTAAGGCGTTAGGAGAGTGCACGCTTATTCACGACCTCACTATGGTCAACAATCCGGATTATCCAACCTGGCGAATGTGGCTAGATGCATCTGGATTCAGTCATATTCCTACGAATCATGGACTGAGGATCAACAACTCGGCTGCGGTGCTGCAGGCGGCTGCAGAAGGTCATGGTCTTGCTCTAGCTCGTAGCGTGATGGTGGGAGATGACTTGGCTGCTGGGCGCCTGATCCGCCCCTTTGCTGATAAAGGGTTGGAGTGTCCGCTGACGCAGGCTTATTACGTCGTCTATCGGACTGAGTTCAGCGAACTGCCCAAGGTAAGGGACTTTCGTGACTGGGTGCTCATCGAGGCAAGCAAATGCACTTTTGAAAATGATCACTCGGCAATTACCGCGACTCTAGAGTGAACGCTCTTGATGGGGCCCGCTTCCGACACGTCATGAAAGACTCTGGTGAAGTCATCCATGGCCCAGCCGATTCCCCAGCAACGTAACAGGCGGTAATGCAATTTGGTTTCTAGGCCTTCGGCCACAACTGTCAGGCTTAAATTTCACATCACATAAGAGGACTGTTTCCGATGGGCCATGATTTCAACATTCTATTGCCGCGAGATGGGACAAACGCTTTAGCTCTCGACGGCTATGAAAAGTATCTTTTTAGTCCAGGTAGCGAACCTCTTACATTGGATCTTGCACCGGAAGACATTATCCAGATGTGGGTCGCCGATATGCAGTTTTCTGCCCCACAGGCAGCCTTGGACGCAATGACAGATCGGCTTAGGCATCCAATATTCGGCTATACGATGAACCTTGATGACCAGCTTTATGACGCATTCCGTGGCTGGTGCGAGCGGCGCTATGGGTGGAGTTTTCCACGTGAGCAGATGATGGTTTCGCTCGGCGTCATACCTGCTCTATTTGCGCTTATTCACTACTTGTGTGGCTCGGATGACAAGGTGCTGACGCTTAGCCCCTCCTATGGATACTTCAAGCATGCCGCCGTTAAGAGCGGCCGAACCTTTATCACATCACCGCTTGTCGCACAGGACGGGCATTACGAAGTCGACTTCGCAGATTTCGAGAAAAATGCATCTGATCCAGCGGTGAAGGTGTTCTTTCTATGTCATCCGCACAACCCAACCGGCCGGCGTTGGACAGAAGGCGAATTGGTTCGAATGACAGAGATCTGTCTGGCAAACGACATAAAGATAATATCAGACGAAATCCATTGCGATCTTCTTCGCCAGGGTTACAAACATACGCCATTGGCTAAACTATTTCCTGAAACCCTAGACATTATTACTTGTATGGCGGTGAGCAAGACTTTCAATCTCGCAGGGATGATGATTGCAAACATAATTATTCCCGACCCTGTGCTACGTGAGCGCTGGAACGATTTGCACTATCCGTTCATTAATCCAGTCAGCTTGGCTGCCGCCATTGGTGCCTACCGCGATGGTGAAGCCTGGCTCGAGGATCTACGCACTTACCTGGACGGCAACTTTGTTCTATTGGAAAACTACGTACGAAAATATTTACCTGAAGCCCGCTTCGTAATTCCTGAAGCAACCTACCTAGCATGGCTGGATGTCCGGGCCTATTTCCCTGAATCGGTAAATCTCACTCGCTTTTTCCTAGAACGAGCCGGTGTGATTTTTGAAGGAGGAGAAATGTTCGTCGATAACGGCGATGGATGTGTTCGCCTGAATCTCGCGTGTCCACGCTCGGTTCTTCAAGACGCTCTAGACCGCATGCGCACCGCAATTCAAGGGATCTCTTTGCCACCTGAATGACCGTCCGCAATAACTCGAAAGCTGTCATCCATGAAAGACAACCTTAGACCGGTTCTTAGCTATGGCGGTAGGCAGTTATTGAGGCACTTCCTGTCGAGTTGCATCGACTTATCGAACAACGTCCTTGTACGAGGCTTTTTCATGGGCGTGTGACGCGTCACGCGTGAGGGGCTTGGTGTGGGTCTGGCAGGGGGTAGTCAGGGCGTGAGCGAGCGTACACGGGCTTAAACGGGGCATGTACGCGGAGAGTGGCTCTGCGTACATCGAGGCGCACTGAATGGCGCTAACACGTACCACAAGGCAGATTTCACCCAGCGCCGTGTGTTGCCATTGCAAATATTGGCTGTAAAGAACGCCAAGAAACGTATTCCGGCGTACTCGCCGGCAGGACTGACCTGAATCTGCACTTAAGTCGAACTAGAGGTGAGCAAACCTCATTCATGGAAGCTCGATCCCCAGTTTTTCCTTGAGCACTTCCTTGCCGTAAGCCTTGCCGAGCTCCAGCAAGACGCCAAGCCCTGCGACACCTGCCTTTTCGGCCCCGGCTTTAGTACGCCGCCAGACTTCGCCGTCACGGACGGTGTCAAGAAACTCATGACCTTTGTAGGTCAGGCGTTTGGGTTGCCATTCAAAATGATTCAAACCGCCCAGTTTTTCCCCAACGATGAACCCTGCATCGTGCAGCTGCATGACCTGGTAGGAAACGAATTCGGGAGAGTGGTCAGGAAGCCTCAGAGTCATCCACCCGAGCGGAGGCTGCTCATGGGCTTCGATGGTCAGCAGAATTTCGCGCACTAGGTCTTTGTCGAGCTTCATCAGCGGCGTTCCGTTTTATGTTTGATAAAGGGCATTATCACACACATAAGGAAATGCTTTATTAACGCACGCATCGCGCCGAAAGGGTTTACGCCAAGCATCGAGTAGGAGGCGGATTTACATCCGCCTCCTACTCGATCTGCGCTTTGCGGCGCGCCGGCCAGACGCCGGGCGGTAAAACATCACTGCGCATTGAGCACAATGCTCAGAGAGATACGGCACGGTGATATTAATTGGTAAACCGCAGGCACAAAGGCCACCGCGCCCCGAATCGGAAAGGTCGTGCAAATCCCATCTTGTCGTGACGTTCTAATAGGTGTCGAACACATAACTGAGTCGACACCATGCGCAAATTCCTGAAAGACAACTCCGTGGCCATCATGGCCTTTCTTTTCAGCATCTATGTCTATCTGGTACCACCCGCACCACCAACGCCGGTACCGCTGCCAGCGGCGGCATTGATGTTTGCATTTAGCTGACCGACTACCTGCCACGGTCAGCGCTGGCAGGTGCCTTTGGCCGTGGTGGCCGCCGTCCATTCGTTCGCCGTTGCAAATAGCGAAAAACGGCAAGGGTCATCCTCGCATCGGCATGTGCGCGGTGCGCACCGTCCTCCAATGCCTCAACGTTTTTCGTGATCAAAACCTGGCATAAGAGATTCAAGCCCTCCTAATTTGAATCCAAGCTCTACATTCAACCGAACTAGCTGGCAGCCATCGTAGTCACCTATACCAGTAACATGCACGTTGTGAGGGCAAAGTTTCTCCACCAGCTCAGCGCCCAGACCTATACGCCCAGTCCGGATAAAATGCGCAGCAGCGATTAAAACTCCGACTTGACTTTCGCTATTCTTCAATCCCATTCAATTCTTTCCTTCTGCTTGTCATGTACACATGGCACAAAAATCGCGCCCTGATACTATCTAGTTTGGCAAGCCAGCTGGCCGATGCTTACGCCTGGGGTGAGCATCGGCCAGCGTCTTGCGCAGCACAGATGGGTCGTGACGACCTACCTGACGGATCACATCCGCGACGATTCGCGCCGCTTCACAATATCACCACATCCTCCGCTGCAGCTTCTACTGCCTCAGCCCTGTTTTTCAGGCCGGGGGTTTGATCGACGTCAGGATCTGTGCATCGGTTAGACGCCGAGCGTTTCCTTACGAGTCTCGGCCATTGAGCCAATTAGCAGGTTCAGGGCAGAACATTCCTCGGTATTTATCAGGGTAGGGTGAAGGGCACGCACGCGGTCATACAGCGCCGAACGCTGCTCAATCACTGCCGTATTGTCAGGCGCTCGGCCCAGCGTTGCGATAGCCTGATGCAGCTCGATCAGATCTAACAGGCGGGAACGCTCAAAGCTGTCAGGCGCAGCTGGATGATTATTGGATTGCATGTGGTCACCTGCTCGATCTTGGGGAGCGAAAAGCGTCCCTCTGTTACGGGCTTAGCCCGCACGGTGGCGGGCTTGGTTGGTCTGCGACGTTTCCAACACCTGGTTGAACATGTCGACCTGGAGAAAATGAGATTACGATTCCTCGTTACGCACCGCCTCTAAGTCGAGCGTTCGCAGAAACTCTTCGAACTGCACCCCAAAGCGCTGCATATCGATGCCCTTTTCGCACTTGAACTCAAGGCGCGTGCCAGACATCTTGATGGTGCCAACACCTTTAACCGATTTGACCTTACTCTTCAGCGGCTCAGGAGTCTTACTCAATGCTGCGATTTCTTTTTCAATTTGTCGCAAAGCCGCCTCTTGCTGGAGACCAGATTCGGCCATCGCCTGCACCGCTTTCTCCACAATCGCTGGCTGCGCTTCGGAGTAATCGGAAAACTTCTTCGCATAGTTGCTGGTGATCAGTTTCGGATTCTTGTCCAGCATCGCCCGGATAGGCTCAGGAAGCTGCATCAGAGTAAGGCATCGATTGACTATCGAAACATTGATACCGAGACGACGCGCAAGCGCTCGCTGACTGGTTTCCTCTCCATCCTGCAGGATCCGGTGGTAACTTTTAGCATGCTCGTAGTCCGTCAAGTCCTCCCCGCCGTTGTCCGTTATCGCCATTATCATCGCCAAGGCGTCACTCATAATCTGAACAACAGCCTTGATAGTGACGGATCCATTCAATCGAACAGCACGCCAACGCCGCTCCCCGCCCACCAGCTCCAGCTTTCCATCGGGCAGCCGTCGAACAATGATCGGCTTGCAAAGACCTATTGTCTGAATCGACGTAGCAAGCTCTTCGAGGGATCCTTCATCAAAAAATAATCGAGGCTGGTAGGGTGAAGGGACGATCTGATTTACAGGAACGTCAGCTAAAACCGAATCCCCGCTTAACCACTCTCCGTCTAACCGCTCAACCGTCGGCACTTGATCAAGCTCCGGTTCTACACTCATTCCTGCAAGCATCGCTGCTTTTGCAGACAGACGCGAACCCTGCGGTTCAGGAATGGCTTCGGGGGTGCGAAGGGCAGCCATCGTTTTGCTATTTGGATTCCCAGGAAAGTCGCTGGATTTCATTTTCTATCTCGCTGTTCATGTGTTGCTAGTAGCAACACCTCTGCCGATTTTGCAGGTGTTGCTAGTAGCAACACCCTCGCCGTTTTGTAGGTGTTGCTAGTAGCAACACCCTTATACAGTCGTCGCCAGTGCCCTGATTTTTTCAAGGATTTCGCCATAGACGCTCCTGGCATCGGCCAGCGTTTCCTTATTGGCACCCTTCCAAAGCATCAAGGGAATCCCCGTATCCAGTGCCTTTTCGTAGTCTTCCGAGAAGTAAATTTTTCCCTCAGTAACACCTCCTGGAAACAGCGCGTTCAGACGGCCAAGGTTGTTCTGTAGGCGCGTTCGATTACGCTTGAACATCGTAGGAATGGCAGCAATTGCAGGGGAATAGTCGTACTCCTTTGCAAACCTGGCACACCAGTCATGCAGACGGAGCAAAGCACGGAAAGAAAATTTATCCATCCGAACAGGGCATAAAAGCAATTCGCTGGCAGCAACTGAGTTTTTAGTCAGACGAGACCCGGATGGGGCATTGTCAAAAATAATCAAGTCGTACCCCGAGAGGTCACATCCTTCGATCTTCCCTGTGGCAGCATCGCTAATCCACTTTGCGTACCACATGTCAGATGCGTTTGAGGCATCGAGCGCGAACACCAAATCCTCTAAGGAGCTATCGGCCGGAATGAGGTGAATGCCATTTTCTCCAAATGGCTTTTTGATCACTTGATCCAAAGATTTATTTTCAAATGGACGCATGCGCAGCAAGGGACTGATGAGGTTGCCGAGGTGCCCATCAACCAGCCGGTCAGCAGGAATACCCATTTCCTTCAAGTCATCAGGATCCAGATCAGGGTCATAACCCAACATAGTGGACGAATCCCCTTGAGGATCGTTGTCAATCAGCAAGGTCCGCAATCCCGCCATCTGGCCGTATATGGCGAGGCTCACAGCAGTATTGGTCTTACCCGTGCCACCTTTTGGAACAAACGTGGAAACGACGATTTGTCGAGTAAGCCCCTTGACGTGTCCCAAGGAACGGCGCAATGCCGAAATTTCAAAAATATCTTCGGCTGTGTAAGAGCGTCGCGACGATGTCCCCGTTGGGATTCGACGTATCTCTAGATTGTTTTCCTCTCCAATGTCGGCCAAACGGCGCGTACTCAAATCCAAGCACGCAGCCGCGAAAGCAGGCATATAAAAAACTTTTTTGAAATCAACAAAGTTCGCAAGGTCTTCAGCAGCGATCGTGTCAGTCATGGGATTACCGTCCTGGATAATGGCCTCATTCTAATTCCACGAAAATAACAAATAAAGTATTAATTCCGTATTTATGCTTTTTTTTATTAAAAATACGGAAATATCTAATATTTTATGTAAATTATGGTTATGAAGGAGTGCTCATGAAAGGGACCAGGTCACGTCCTTGTTCCCCCGCACAAGCGGGGATGAAGCGACCGCACGAATGCATTGCCCGCGAGTGCATGTCTTCAGTTGGCTTTCACAGTCCAAAGCTGGTCGATTCGGGTGGTGAAACTGCTACTCATCAGCTCTCTTCGCATGGCCCAGTCAGGTTGTGCCGGCACGCTAGCCGTTCGGAGCGTTCCTCTTCCCCAGCGCCCATTGATCTCATCGAGCACGCTCATGACCCTCTCTGACGTAGCCGGCTGCACGAGCGAGAACAGGTCATCGGTGAATTCACCAGGTTGACGCAAATCCATCAGCAAAACTTCTGCCTTGCTGTATCTGAATCCTTCTCGAAAGATCCGCCCCACCGCTTCCACAGCGGCCTTGGTCATCAGCCGAACATCATTGGTGGGGTAGGGCAGCTCGATCATTGCGCCTTGGGCAAATTTGGCCTCTTCTGGATTGAACATCCCCGTGCGAATGCTCACCCGAATCTTCTTGCACAACGAGTTCTGTGCCCGCAGTTTCTCGGCTGCCCGCTGCATGTAGGTGGCCACCGCCTCCTTGATCGGCTCGATCTCGGTCAGGCGTTTGCCAAACATTCGACTGCAGCAGATCTCCTGCTTGGGTGGATCAGGCTCAGCCAGGTCCAGGCACGAAAAGCCGGCCAGTTCGCGAGCCGTCTTCTCGATCACTACGCTGAATTTGCGTCCCAGCATCGTGGGGTCAGCCAGGGCCAGGTCCATGGCTTTTTTGATGCCCATCGCTTCCAGATGCGCTTGCATGCGCCGACCCACTCCCCAGACTTCACCGACGTCGACGCGTTTGAGTACCCAATCGCGTTTATAGTCATCGCAGATGTCCACGACGCCACCTGTGCGGGTCTGTAGCACCTTGGCAGTATGGTTGGCCAGCTTCGCCAGGGTTTTGGTATGCGCGATACCGACGCCGATCGGGATGCCAGTATCCATCAATACCTTGGCCCTGAGCTTTCGGCCAAACTGGGTCAGATCGCCTGGCATACCGGTCAGGTCAACAAATTTTTCGTCAATTGAGTAGGTCTCTGAATTGGGGACCATTGATTCGATGACAGTCATGACGCGCTCTGAAAGATCGCCGTACAACGCATAATTGCTGCTGAACGCCACAATGCCATGCCGGCGCAGCTGGTCCTTGATCTGGTAGTAGGGCGCACCCATTTTGACGTAGGGCTTAGCGTCATAACTGCGAGCAATGACACAGCCATCGTTGTTGCTCAGCACCACGATCGGCACCTTGGCCAGATCCGGACGGAACACACGCTCACAGCTTGCATAAAACGAATTACAGTCGCAAAGCCCGAAGACTTTCTTAGGCGTGGTCATGATCGCGCACGCTGTAACGCACAACACCCCAGATCATCAGCTCGTCTTGCTCGAGGACAAAGCGCGGCGAGTAGGCCTTGTTCTCTGACTGCAGAATGATCTCCCGGCCTTGGCGGTGCAGACGTTTGCACAGTGGCTCGCCGTTCAGCGCGGCAATCACGATTTCACCATGCAGCGCTTCCTGGCTGCGATCAACGATGACCAGGTCACCGTCATAGATACCGGCACCTTGCATGCTGTCACCCTGGATCTTCGCCAGATAAATGTGGGGAGCACGCACATTGAACAGCTCATCTAGGGACAGATGCTTTTCGATGTGATCCGCGGCAGGCGAGGGGAAACCCGCAGGGACCTTGAAGCTATACAGGGGAACCTTGATGCTTTGTTTGTTGTGTTCCAGCTTGCCTAATACGATAACGCTCATGCTGTGGCCCTCATTTTTGTTGGGAATTGAAAAACCCGCACGAGGCGGGCAATGATTTATTTCTTGGCTCAGTCGTCTTTCACAACCGTCCAGAACACCTGGACACTGCCATCATCTCGGTAGGCCACTGTGACGTTGTCGGTGTCATTAAGCTCTTCCAGAATCTGAGCCCAGTCGTCAGCCTGATCAGTTGGCAAGCGTTCGAGCACAGCGTATTTACGCTTTTGCGCTGCAGGTTCATTGATTGCTTTTTGCATGCGCATGCCCAGCAGTTCATAAGAAGTGAAAACGCGAGGTTTGGCAGCGGACTTAGCCATGAGTAAAAATCTCCATACTGTACGCACATACAGTACAGCGATATTTCAACTTGGGCGATCACTTTAGGTTCAAAGCCGACCTGCGGAAACATCACCCGTCGGCTTCTGTTTGTCGCTCAAAACAGACCGGCCGGTTCGGCTTGCAAATCCCAACTGAAAATAAGCACTTCCGTGGCGTCTGAGCCGGTCCCACTGCCGACGGTGTAGTTGATGTCGGTGCTTTCCATATGAAAGCCCGCAAACGCTTCCCGGATCTGCGGATGGTCATTAAGGCCCACTATCGCCTTGCCCTTGAGCTGTTTCAGCATTAAAACCATCTGCTCGTACTGCCCGAAGCCGACCGGCACGCCATAGCCATCTGTCTTCCAGTAGGGTGGATCGCAATAGAACAAGGTGTGTTCCTGGTCGTATTTCTTGATGACGTCCTGCCAGGCCAGGTGCTCGATATAGGTGTCGCTCAGCCGCAAATGCGCTGCAGAGAGGGTTTCTTCCAGGCGCAGCAGGTTCAGTCCTGGTGCCGTGGTGTTGGCCGTGCCGTAACTCTGCCTCTCGACGCGCCCTGCGAAGGCCGACTGCTGCAGGTAATAGAAACGCGCGGCACGCTGAATGTCTGTCAGCGTCTCGGGCTGGGTCATCTGCAACCACTTGAAAACCTGGCGGCTGCTCAGGGCCCACTTGAATTGACGAACGAATTCCTCCAGGTAGTTTTGCACCACGCGATACAGATTCACCAGGTCGCCATTCTCATCGTTGAGCACTTCAACGTCGGCAGGAACAGGGCGCAGGAAAAACAGTGCCGCACCTCCCGTAAAAGGCTCGACTTAGCAACTGTGCTGAGGAAATAGCGAAAAGATGCGGTCAGCCAGCCGGCGTTTTCCGCCGAGCCACGGGACGATGGGTTGCGCATATATGACGAACCTCGATGCAGGGGGGACCGAAATTACTATTCATGTATACAGTTTGGCCCCTGCAATTTCATGTGCCTAAAAGCCCTACCGGCCAGAATGCACATCTCAAAATGCATGCCTTCACCGAAGGCAAAAAGCGGCCTGTTGAGCGTGGATATTTTGAAAGCCCCGCGCGTACGCGCGCCCGGTTGAGCCGGCAGGTGGCGTAGCCGCCTGGGGGCGATTTATCCGGGTCTTGGCGCCCGTTAGGGTGGCGAAGCCAGGCCAGGGCAGCTTCACCGCCCTGGCCCGCCTAGACGGGGCTCTGCTGCGATCTTCAGTTCCCATTTTCCGCGCCGTACCGCAGGTACGAAGTGCGCGGGCATTTATGCTCCATGAGGGGTTTACACCTCGTAAGTCCTTGTTTTTACCCGTAGGGGAATACTGACGCGGGTATAAAATTTCATTTATTTCAACATCCCACGGCATTGCTGTGCCAGCGAGGCCATTTGGCGGTGATTTAGACTCAAAATCTGTCACAGCTGCGCCTCTGACATACGTCGGCCAGGCATCGTAAAACAGAGGTCAAATCGCAGGCGAGCGAAGGCCTCCGCGTAAGCGGATGCAATTAAAAAATCCCTACAACGGGATTACTTGGTTTTTTGCGCGACCTTGGCCAGCAACGCATCCAGCGAGCTGGAGACCTCGGCGCCAGTCTTGGTCCTGGAAGCTGCGGGCTGTGGTCTGGTCACAGCTGGCCGGCCTGCAGCCTTGGCCACTGGCGCTGTCGCACGCGTTTCCTTGGCCTGCCAGCGTTGCCTGGAAACGTCACGGCGCAGCTGCTCTTTTGAGTGCCGCTCCATTTCGCCCAGACGCGCCTGCCCAATCTCGCGCAGCTCCACGTCGCGGCGTTTCTTGGCCGCTTTCTGCACGCGCTCGAAGACGTAGCCCAGACCCAGATCGTTCCAGAACAGTTTGGTAAACCGGATTAACACGCGTGTGCGTACCAGGTGCAGGCCGTTATCGTCCTTCTCGTTCAGGCGCACACGCTCGATGCGCCGGTACACGTAGCCGACGGCATCCATAGTCTTGAACAGCCGGCACAATGCCGGCGCAGAAAGACCAGCATCCTTCGCGATATTGCACTGGGTATTGAGCACATAGCGCCCGTTGGCCGGGTCGATATAGCCCAGCACACTGGTGGCCAGGTCCAGGCGAACCAGCAACTGCTCGGCTACCTGCTGCAGGGCTTCGAATTTTTCCCGACGCGTACGCCGGTCACCATGCACCCGGTCCAGGCGGCGCAGGTACTGGCCACGGTTCTCGACCATATGGCCAAGCCGGTCATGGGCTTTGCGAATCAGGGGGTTTTTGAGCTGTTGCTCAGTGAGGTAACGGGGTGCGGCATATTGATCGGGCAGAGCCCGTGCCGATCGGCGCAAGGCCGAATGAGGATCAGAGGGGGCAAGCCGTACGGCTTTGAGCCGGCTCATGGCTGGACATCCTGGCCAAGGTGGCCACCGAATTCAGCCTTGCATGAAGCAAAGGGGGTAGAGGAAATCATTTCCATTGATCCGCGTATCTGCGGTGAACTGACCGGCTTCAAATTTTGCGGCTTGCAAGAAGCCACAGTGAACGCCATAATCAGCTCACATTGATGTGTGTTGAACAGGTTTCCGCCTCGCTAAACGGCCTGTTCAAGATTTTCCAGAAAGCCCCGCCGGCAAGCGGGGCTTTCTGGTTTCTGCATTCTTGGTAACCCTGTAGGTCTTTCCTTCTCTGATTTTTCTGTTAACTGCGCCTCATGAGCAGAAGCTCAGAAGGCAAAGTGCGTGAACCCTACCACCATAATATTTTTCCTGCAAATCTTAAGATTAGCGCTGAAGCCCCGTTTTTACAGGGCTTCATCAAAAAATATTGCGTAACTTATGTAAGTTGCATAACTTAAGTAACCGAAGAATCTTCGTTTTCCTGCTCTACATCAGTAAGGGGCTCAGCTTTAG
Source organism: Pseudomonas viridiflava (assembly GCF_900589395.1). Classification (GTDB taxonomy): domain Bacteria; phylum Pseudomonadota; class Gammaproteobacteria; order Pseudomonadales; family Pseudomonadaceae; genus Aquipseudomonas. The sequence goes on along the minus strand of NZ_UUIS01000066.1, from coordinate 45,667 downwards.
ATGCCACCTCCAAAAGCGCCACAATCTCTGCTTTGCTGAGGTGCCCGAGGGCCATAACAGCTGCCCGAATGACATCTGAACGGGATGCTTTGAAATCTCTCGGCATCATGGAGATTCTGTCTATCCGGAGATTGAGGTCCTTGGTTAGAGAAAAAGTCGTTCGCACAAATTTAGGAGCTTTTTTGCGCTTTCGTTTTTCTTTTGGCGCAGCATGGACTGGAGCACCGGCAATAAAAGCCAAGGCCGCTTCATCGTTCTGCTCGAAGGATGGTGTGTCTTCTTCCGGTTTACGTATCAAACTCTTCAGAGCCATGATCTGCTCCCCCAAAGCTCGTTGGCCAGCGTCTCGATTTCTTCTTTGGCACGTAGGTCATTCCCGCTTTCCAGAACTGAACAACCATTCTCGTCTGCGTCGTCGTAAACATTTCGCGCAGTGGTTACGGCATCCAGTGGCTGTATGCCATAAGAGCGGCAAGCTTCTTTAGCATCGAGAATTCGTTGACCTTGACTTGGCAGAGCTGGGCATTGCGTGATGACACTGCGAACCGTCAACAATGGATTCACAGCTGTGGCTAGCCGAGTGAGGTTATCGACTTTTGGTAGAGTCTTGAGATCACGCCTTTTAGGTCGAAAGGGGATCAGCATGTGTGTTGCCACAGTCATCGCCGATCTTAGAGCCTCAGAATCAGAGCCGCCGGCATCAATAACAATTTGCCTGTACCTACCGCGCAGATCTGCAAGCGTCTCTCGAATATTGCCATGAGCTTGCACCACCGGAATGGATGGTAAATTTGGCTGGGCAGATCGCTCAGCTGCCCAATCTGCCGTCGTACCCTGAGGATCTGCATCTAAAAGCAGCACATCCCCGCCACGAGCCTGTAGCCATACGGCAAGGTTTTGGGCCAGGCAGCTTTTGCCGCTGCCGCCCTTCTCGCCACCTAAAAGCAAAATCATGAGGCGACCTCAGGTTGATAGAAAGTGACATAACTTACATAAGTTATATGCGCTTTACTACGAGAGGCAGATCATTCCTCAGTAATAGAGAATTCCAACTCACCTTGCATGCCTTTACTGAAGGCACCAGACGGGTTACCAGGCGCTGACATCTTCCAAACACCGCGCGCACGCGCGCCCGGTTGAGCCGGCAGGTGGCTTAGCCGCCTGGGGGCGATTTATCCGGGTCGGCGCCCGCTAGGGTGGCGAAGCCAGGCCGGGGCAGTTTCATCGCCCTGGCCCGCCAGACGGGGTTGTGCACCTTTTCTCAGATCACACTTTTCGCGCCGTACCGAAGGTACGAAGTGCGCGAGCATTTATGCTCTATGAGGGGTTCTACACCTCGTAAGTCCTTGTTTTTACCCGAAGGGGAATACTGACTCGGGTATAAAATTTCATTTATTTGAGATCATTTGAATCGACCGCTGTCGACGACGCGTTTTTGAAGTATTTTCAGGCAAAAAGCAGCCGTCGATATGTCCTTGCTCGATCAACGTCGGCACGCAGGGAAAAACGGTCAAATCGCAGGCGATCGCAGGCCTCCGCGTGAGCGGATGCAATTAAAAATCCCCTACAACGGGATTACTTGGTTTTTTGCGCGACCTTGGCCAGCAACGCATCCAGCGAGCTGGAGACCTCGGCGCCAGTCTTGGTCCTGGAAGCTGCGGGCTGTGGTCTGGTCACAGCTGGCCGGCCTGCAGCCTTGGCCACTGGCGCTGTCGCACGCGTTTCCTTGGCCTGCCAGCGTTGCCTGGAAACGTCACGGCGCAGCTGCTCTTTTGAGTGCCGCTCCATTTCGCCCAGACGCGCCTGCCCAATCTCGCGCAGCTCCACGTCGCGGCGTTTCTTGGCCGCTTTCTGCACGCGCTCGAAGACGTAGCCCAGACCCAGATCGTTCCAGAACAGTTTGGTAAACCGGATTAACACGCGTGTGCGTACCAGGTGCAGGCCGTTATCGTCCTTCTCGTCCAGGCGCACACGCTCGATGCGCCGGTACACGTAGCCGACGGCATCCATAGTCTTGAACAGCCGGCACAATGCCGGCGCAGAAAGACCAGCATCCTTCGCGATATTGCACTGGGTATTGAGCACATAGCGCCCGTTGGCCGGGTCGATATAGCCCAGCACACTGGTGGCCAGGTCCAGGCGAACCAGCAACTGCTCGGCTACCTGCTGCAGGGCTTCGAATTTTTCCCGACGCGTACGCCGGTCACCATGCACCCGGTCCAGGCGGCGCAGGTACTGGCCACGGTTCTCGACCATATGGCCAAGCCGGTCATGGGCTTTGCGAATCAGGGGGTTTTTGAGCTGTTGCTCAGTGAGGTAACGGGGTGCGGCATATTGATCGGGCAGAGCCCGTGCCGATCGGCGCAAGGCCGAATGAGGATCAGAGGGGGCGAGCCGTACGGCTTTGAGCCGGCTCATGGCTGGACATCCTGACCAAGGTGGCCACCGAATTCAGCCTTGCATGAAGCAAAGGGGGTTGAGGAAATCATTTCCATTAGTCCGCGTATCTGCGGTGAGCTAACCGGCTTCACATTTTGCGGCTTGCAAGAGACCACAGTGAACGCCATAATCAGCTCACATTGATGTGTGTTGAACAGGTGTTATCCCGACGAAGGGCCTGTTCAAGATTTTCCAGAAAGCCCCGCCGGCAAGCGGGGCTTTTTGGTTTCTGCGTTTTGAAAATCTACATCGTGTATTTCTCGTAGATAAAGCTTCGCTGAATCCTACCACGGTCAAATTCCTCTGGCTCTCAAAATTACTGTATATAAATACAGCATTACAAGCCCCGTCAGCAAAATGCTGACGGGCTTTCAAGGACTTACACTAACTGCCAGGTGAAGCGATACGGATCCATGAACGGGATATCGTCATCAAAACTGTCAAAACCTGCGGCAGGCTGAGCCGCTTGTTGCGGTGATGGGCGTGATTCTTGAGGCGGTTGCTGACCAGACGACTGCGGCGGCGCAGACGCTGAACGCGCCTGTTGCGGACGCGGTGCGGACTGGGTGTACTGCCCGCTTTGGTTCTGATTGTCGTTCTGCGGTCGTCCGCCCAGCAACTGCATGGTGCCTTGCATGTCGACGATGATTTCGGTGGTGTAGCGCTTGATCCCGTCTTTTTCCCACTCGCGCGTCTGCAGCTTGCCTTCGATGTAGACCTGCGAACCCTTGCGCAGGTATTCACCCGCAATTTCAGCGACCTTGCCGAACAGGGTCACGCGGTGCCATTCGGTCTTCTCGACCTTCTGGCCGCTCTGTTTGTCGGTCCATTGCTCGCTGGTGGCCAGGCTGAAGTTGGTCACAGCATTGCCGTTGGGTAGGTAACGCACCTCGGGATCTTGCCCGCAAGTGCCGACCAGGATGGCTTTGTTTACGCCGCGTGCCATAGGGATAACTCCGATGTACTGAGGAAATATGTACAGGCAGGAACGTGCCTACCGGCCTGTGCAGGGTTTGATGAGGTATGAGTGGATGAGTGTTGCTATTCGCCCCAGACAGGGCCAAACCGGTCGTCTGGGACAAGCTGCTGCTGTGCCGCTCTGGGCTGGCCATGCTTGTACGGGGTCGGCCTATCGTGTGCCGGCTTCTCTTCAGGCGCTTTCACATGCTGCGCGGCGTAGTCCTCCAGGCGCTGCCGGCCTACCGCCAGTTCGTGCGCTTTGCTGACCTGCGCGACATAGCCTTTGCCTGTTTCGGGAATCGAGCCCAGGGCCGTGTGCCAAAGCAGGGTGCTGCGCACCGCCGCACCTGGTTGGCGGTACCAGATCTGCTGCCACTCCTGCTGCAGATCGATGAGCGCGGCCAGGGTGGGATCGATCAGCACCAGGTTATCCAGTTCAGCATGGCCAGGCTTAACTTTCAGGGTGCGCAGGATCTGCTGGATGCGTCCTGCACGCGGGTAGCTGCGCCGGACTTTCTCCGGTGCAGCGGCCAGGAGTTCGTCCAGTTCGGGCGGACTCACCTCAATGAACCGGTTGATGCGGATGGCTTCCTTGGAAAGCTTGTCGACGTCCGCGATGTACATCGAGCTGCCGCGAATCACCTCGCCTTTGAACAGCGTGATGTTCTCGCCTTCCTGCAGTTGCTGGACTTCCTCGACACTGACCTTTTGATGCTCGCGCAGATTCAGCGAGTTGGAGTCCTCCCAACCACCACCCAGCAATCCACCCTGACGCACCATGCCGCTGACCTCGGTCTGAAACTCCTTGCCGGCCATGAGCTGCAGGATTTCCAGGGTGTCCTTGGGGTCCATGATCTTGCCAGTGATCCGTGTACCCATGTTCGCAATCAGGGTCCAGACCTTGTCGCCGGCAGCGGATTTGAGGCGCTGCGCCTCCTGGCCAGCCAGAAAAAGGCAAATACCGAGAGAACGCACCTGAGTAGCCAGCTCACCGAGCTTTTCGGTGTAGATCGCCCCGACCTCATCAAGAAACCACATAAACGGAAAACGATCTTTGTATTTGCGGATGACCATGATGTCTTCCGGTTTGCCCTCCAGTTTTTCTCCCAGGTCCTGGCTGAGGATCATGGCCGTCTGCGAAACGTAAAGCCGTCCCAATGTGGTGGCTTCGCTAGATGACAGCTCCAAAGCAGGAATCAACACCATCAGAATGCGGTCGTTGTGCACCGTATCCTTCAAATCAATGTCGCCGGCGTCGCGTGCGAACACATGTCCGTAGGTGTCGTTGAATAGGGCCAGCATGCGTGTGAACTGCCCGATCAGGTAACCGTGCTGGTTCAGCGCCTCTGGAGCCCATTCATCAGGGGAGTCAACCTTGGTCAGGTCGAAACCGGCCAGGGTATTGAGGTAGTTCTCAAGCGGTAAACGTGCTTCCTCATGCCATTCCTCTTCCACCGTCTGGATATACAGCTTGGCCATCGCACGCAACGGCAGGTGCGCCTGGATCGTGCGCTGGGACATGACCTTGCCTTCGCGCCGGCTCTTGTAGACCAGGGCAAACACTAGGGCCTGGATCATCCCCCGTGCTTTCTCCTGCCAGCCTCCGTCATTGCCAGCTGCGGGCAACATAGAGTCCATCAGGTTGATGATGTAGGTTTCTTCGGCAATGCCGAAGGCGTTAATGGTGTTGGTCTGGGCGCGGGTCTTGTTGTCCTCCAGCAGTTCCTGGGCGCGGGAACGGCCACCCGTGATGAAGTTCATGTGCCGGATGTCGTCCTCACGCCCGTAGAAGCGCGCCAGGGAAGCGATGGCCGAGGCCACGTCGTTCTGGGCCTTGGCATCGGAGTAGATCAGTCCCTTGCCGAAGCTCAATTGGCCCAGCACATAGCCCAGCAGCGCCTCGGTCTTGCCGGCGCCGGTGGTGCCGAACATCAGGATGTGCCGGGTCATGTCATCCATCGACAGCCACAGTTCGCGGCCCGCATCCTTGCCGCGCAGATAGCCCATGTACAGGATGCCGGCAGCCTTATCCATTGATATGCGCATCACAGCGATGGGCAGAAAACCCCACAGTTTGCCGGGCACCTGGCGTTGCGTCGAAGGATCGAGCACGCCCATATCCATTGGCATGCGCATCGGCATCTGCCAGGTGTTCCACAGCAATGACGGTGCCCATATCGTCGCCAGAAGTAGGCTCAACCACAGTGATATGGGGTAGATCCATCCGCCCAGCACTGCAGCGGTCAGGCCCAACGCCAGGCTACCTGGGCCCATAAACCAGTCTGTCAAAAACGACTGGTTTACACGACGATTGACGCGAGTGCGGTCGACCGCGTGGCTATTGGGCCGCATCGATCACCTCCGAGCCCTGCAGGAAGGCTTGCAGCAGCGCAGAATCCTGCAGTATGGCCTGGGAGACATACCGCCCATCGTCAGCAATGACCCACGGTGTGCCAGGGATACGATACGTCTGGTACGCCACTTCGTTGACGCCCAAGGCCTGGCGAGCCACTTCACAGTCATCGGGCTTACCAGCGTCCTTCGCGGCAGGCTTGACCTTGCCCATGTTCAGCACATCGCCGGTCTTGTCGAATAGCCTGTCCCATGCGGCTTTACGTTGCTCGAAGGGCAGACACAGCACGGGGGCAACCGAGGCAATGGATTTTTCTTTACCGATCACGGCCACCGGGAACACCACAACGTTGTATTCGCCGGCAGCGGCATTGAGTGCCGGCTCCAGGCGTTGGCAATTGGGGCATTCGGGATCAGCGAACACGTACAGCGTGCGGGCATGGCCGCTGGAATACTCGATGGTGAACAGCCCGCGGTCGGCAGCCGAGCGTAACTTTTCAGGTAGGCCTGCACGGATCGATGTCGGCAGCGGCCAACCGTCGGCTGCCGGTGCAGTAAGCGTAGCCTGTACAGGAAGGGTCACTTGAGGGACACCCAGGATCACGCCATTGGCGGGCTTGTCCTGGGCCACATCTGGACTTGATTGGGTAGCAGACAGATAGCTCTCATGATTCGGCCCTGTGTACGAGCCAATTCTGTCCGCAGGAAAAATGAGAGGCATAAGGCTGTTCGCCAAAAACACCACACCAATGATGCCGGCTGTCCAGGAAACGATCTGATAGCGCCTGATCTTGGAGCGCTCTTTCTTATCGCGCAGGTCTTGACGCAATGCCGCCTGTATCAGGGTCAGTAGCTCGGCAGGATCAGTTCCATCTGGCGTCTGGATCTCCAAATGGTGGCTATAACCTCTGATCGAAGTCATGAACGTGATGCTTCGATCATGAACCAGGAACGAATAGGGCGGCCTGATTTGAGCGACACAAAGCGTGCGCCGTATGCCATCACCAAGATGCTCAACGGTAAGGACCTGGTTATCAATGAATACGAAAAAAGGCGATGCGTTGGAAATCATGAGAGTCCTTATGCGCGATTAACGCGCACGGCTTCGCCGTAACAGTTCGTCACGGCAGGAATGAAGGTGGTTGGCTTTACTCGGCTTGCAGGGGCTCGGCGCTGTAGATCGCGTCCATCAGCGGTACGGCTTTTTCTGGTGCGGGTTCGACCGGAGTAGTTTCGTAGGAGTGGACCAGGCCGATACTTTCAAGCTCGGCCTGCAGCCCGTCGACGGCTTTATTCACCATCACCTGGTTGCAAGGTAGACCCAGCTTATGCGCCTGGCTTTCGGCGCGTGCCTGGGCCAGAACACCGGCCCCTTCGACAAACACTTTCATGGTGTCTGCAGAGTGCAGGGCATACCACAGGGTGCGATCGACACCCTTGAGCCAACGATACCGTGCCGACGGCAGCCGTAGATCCTGGCCGTAAAGCCCGGCCAGGACGGTGCGCTTGGTTCGGTGCCTGGTGAGCAGATCATTGAAGCCCGCAGACGCTGTTACTTGGGAAAATCCCTTGTCGGCCAGCGAGTACAACGGCAGGAAATTCGGATTGCTACGACGTAACAGTCCTTTTACAGCGCAGGAACGGTTCAGATCATCAAGCAGTTTGGTCGCAGCTTTGCGGTCATTGAGAAAAACCTGCAAGCCAAAGACTGCCAGCAGGGCGCGCTCATGTGGCAACCATCCAGACTGTTTGTCATGCGCCGGGCCAAGCTGGGCTTTGAAAGCTGATTGCGCCGCCTGGCGGTTAAGCACCTTGCGCGTGATCAGTCCGTGTTGCTCCGCGAACTCTTCAGGCTTTGCGGCCCACGCATTGATGGCCGAGGTATCGTCTTTCAGGCCATTCGGTCCATAAGCCGCCACGATGGGTATCACCGACGGCGCAAAGCTGCTGACCAGCTTGGGCAGGGTCTTGGCATTGACCAGGCGTTTGCTGCGAAATGGCAGCATCGGATGCTGAGCCAGGCTAATCGCGCTCATGAGGACGATCGGGCCGAGAAACAGAAACAGGATGCTCGAGGTTTGATTCATGACACCCAGCCAGTCATCGAATGTCGCGGTTTCAGCGGTCTGTGACAGGTTGACCAGGAGATTGGCTTTGCCTGCGACCCAAGCGTGCAGGGGGCCAAAGTCGACCATGATCCAGAGCCAGTACAGGATCCAGCTGGTCCAGAATATAAACATATCGAAGAACAGCACACACATGATCAGGATGCCGGCCAGGGCCATCAGCAATTGCCCCTGGTCGCCGTCCATAGAGCCAGCAGGTTGTCGATTTTGCATAGGAGTCTTCCACACAAAAGCACACCGGCTTTGGGGGCCGGTGTGCGGGGGGGGGGTGAATCAGCGGAGGTCAGCGCTGGCCGAGGGTGGCCAGTAGGGCTCAATCCAGGACGGATCAGGCCAGCTTAGGAATATGAATGTTGTTGTCGCGTTCGAGTTGATCGATGCGGCTGGTAACGTATGTCGAAAACCGCTGTGGGGTCACATAGTGCTTATGTTCCATAGCGCCTAATGTGTCAAACCAGCGTTGTGCCCAAGGAGTGGAAATTTCGATACGAGGCAATTCCGGGAATTTCGTATACAGGCGAAGTATGCTTCCATCAATCTCACGATGAGTCCAGTCTCCGACATTCATACCGATTACATCTACTTGCCCCTTACGAACTTGATTAACATAAAGAACTGTACCGTTGTTTATATCAATCCCGAAATATTTTATATCTCCCTCATGATAAATTTCATGAGCTGAATCAGGCTTAAAGATACAAGCATCACTGATAGATTCTTTCAAACCCCGGAGCATGCTTTTCCGGGCTCGTGTGCGGAAAAGCAAAAGCAATACAGGAACTAACACCGCAACCCACAGAAGCGCACAAAATGTCAATGTAGTGTAGGCTCCTCTTTCGATTAAAGATGGCGCGACAAAAAGTGATGGGATACCGACGATAAGCGCAAATGGAAATGCGATCATCATATACATCATCTTAAATACACCAAACCATCCTTCCCGATGCGTTTTCAATCTTTGAATACCCATGACTCAATCTCCCTTTATTTCTATGTTTGAAAGCGAGTCGCTTACAAGGCATTCAAGTGCAAATTGCACAGTGTAAGGAGCTGGCCGATAAACAGGGTCTGCTTCATCACGCAGATAGTTATAAAATCCATTCCAGGTCAAGCCTAGCAGTCTTGATATATGACGACGGCTCAATCCTGAGCGCGCTACCAGATCACGGAGGTACGCAGGGTCAGCATTCAGGTTTTTGGCATCAGGTGTCATCGCTCCCCTCCGATGATAGCATTTAGCCCTCAGGCTACCACCCAACAATGTTAACCGGTAGCCCCGCTTGTCAGTCTATGCGAAGCTTTCAGCGGACCCCATCAGAGTCTCCACCTGGTTTAGGGCTTGAAGGCAGTCGAACACTCGGTGCGCGCTGAGCACCAGAGCCTGCTGATACGAACATTCCCTTGACGTTGTCCACCATTCCACCCATCAGGTTGGCACCATCACGTCCGCCTAAAAACGATATGACGTAGTCAGCCAACGTAGCCTGCAATCCAAATAGACGGGTTACTCCAAATGTCGCGATTCGAGCATAGAGCATTAACCAGCCAATCATTTTGACGAGTCCGACGATGGAATCAGCATTTGCGTTTGCCAGAGCGGATGCAAAAAGTAGATTTAAAAGGGTTCCTCCTGCCACAACGGCTACCGATGCAAAAAAGAATCCTAATACCATCAATGATGGTCGCAGCATCATGTCTATTAAGAAAATGTAACCGTAGGCACTACGGCTTCCTTTGTCTTCCTCAGCGCCCAAATGAGTGGCTCCCCACATTGGCCCAGCAGCGCAGCTAACTAAAACACTCACAAGCCAATTAAAAACTCCTACCATAGAAGTCAGAAAAGGAATTGCAGGAAGGTATACCGCCAAGGTGAACCCAATAGCCATTAGTGAAAACATAACAAAGTAGAAAAATGGTGCCAATGCCCCCATTACATCTTTGACCACTGCGCCGGCATCGATAGCAAATATTTTTGATGCCCACCCAACTGCAGAGTTGCTGGCAGCCGAAGCTATTGCCCAAGTTCCAGCATAGGCAGCCATAGCGAGTTCTGCAGCACTTAATGTGTAGTCACCGATCTCCTGCATTTTGATCAATGGATTGACTTGATTAGAGAAGCTTGCACTTGTCCCTAAGCTCATCGTTGCAAATGAGTTTGTTAGGTCTTGCATAGGCGAGCCAAAAACACCTACAAACACCGCATTTGGATCGGCGGCAGTTGCTGCTGCCCCATCGCTTTTGGACGTTTGCGTACCCAATGGCGGTGTGTAGCTGCTGTTTTGAATCTGCGATTGATAGGCTGCGAATACTTGATTATATAGATCGCTCGTGCCAGTCTCACCTAAATGGCTTTTTCCGGAGACAATTGGAGTAGCGTTGGCTACAGCGCTGGTTTTGCTGTTCGCTGTAGCAAAAGTGTTGTACCAACTTCCTAGTGCGACCCAGCCATAACTTTTCATTTGACTGGAAAGTTGATTCTTTAACGTATCCTTGTAGTTGATCTGATTTATCGCCTGGTTGACAGTCTGTTCGTAGGCTGATGCTGCATTCTGGATCTGCGTCTCAGCGTCCTGAAAGGTACCTGTATCCTTGTCGCGCTTGGTCAAGTAAGTGTTTACAAACAGGTTTGCTGACCGGTCGAGTGTGGTCTGCATTGTGTCCAGAGCCCTACGCTGGGCTGTGACGATGCTGGCCGTATTCACTTTATTATCAAATATAGGAAGCCAAGCAGTTGAACGCGGCGTCTCAGGAATCTTTGCAGATCCACAAACCGCACTCCCGTTGGTGATCGTATATTGCCCATTGCTGCCTTGCGTCTGCATCAGTGCAGTCCGAGCCGTGCCATCGACGTATAGTGAGCGCAGCTCCTGGTTAGTCGCGTATTTGCACAGATTCATCTCGAAGATGCCGCGTGCTGCCGATCGTGTGGACGGCGCCGTAGGCTGGACAACCATTGAGTAGCCGCTGCTCATCATGTCAACCGCCTGGTTGGTCAGCAAGTTGGCACTGCCGATCCCCATGATCGACGTGGCCCATAACATGATCAGTTGGGACATCGACCAACCCGAGGCGGTCGGCACGATCATCATGAAGCCGAAGAACGTCATGATCGGGTGAATAAAGGTACGCCCAGGACCAAAAACCTGTCCTTCGTGGCCCGCTTTGACGAAAGCCTTGACGGTGATGGTCAGGAACCAGGCAACAGCTACGGTGGCCAGGATGCCGTTGAGAATCGCAAACAGCGACCCGATGAGCGTGCGCTGTGAAGGCTTGAACGGGTTGAGCACTACATCGCCAAAGATCATCACCAATGCCTGCCGAGACAGGTCCGTATTCTTCTGTGCCGCACCACTGATAGTTTGATAACTGACGGTATTGGCCAGTGCCGGTAGAGAAAAAATCATCAGCAACAGGCCAACCCACCAAAAGCGTTTGATGAAGTTCATAGGGTATCCAGATAGGTGAATGAGGTGGGTCTAACGAGAAAGGGGAGTGACGAGAGTTGATTGGCTTGTCAGCTACTCATCGTTACCAGTTGTAACCATATTCTGTTCTCGGCTTTGTAATGGGCAAACGTGCCGCCCTCATCGTGGCTGACACGCTGACTGGTGAGCTGCCACAGCCTGTAATTAGTCTTGAGCACCTTGGTCAGACTGACGGCACAAAGAGTGGTGAGCACGAACAGGGTGATGACAGCGCGGTGCATGGGCGCTTCAGGCAAGTCGAACCCTGCCACTGCCAGCAATCCGAGTAACGTCAGCAACAGGCCCCCCGTTAGCATCATCACCGACCAACTGAGATAGCGGCTGCGCCGATAGCCGCGTGCAAGTTGCTCAACGGATTGCCCTGAACTCTCGACTGCCTGCGCCCAGGTCAAGGACGCTTGCGCCGCCTTGGGTCTGCGCAAACGCTCGCGCAAATCGCTCAACCGGCCCAAGGTGGGTTTCATACCGCCGTAAAGCACCTTCAGGTCTGATAGTGGATTGAGGATATCCAGGCCAACCCGGCCAACCCGCTGCAAGGGTGTCGCCCGGCTTGGGCCAACTGCCTCCAGGGGATTTTCTGTTCTCGATTCCGTGGTCATTGCGCGCTCACTCCTGCACTCATTTTCCCGGACAGCTCCTGCAGCTGCGGCACGTACTTACTGTCAGCCGCCAGGGCCAGTGCCTGACCTGCGATGACGTTGGCCTGACGCTGCTCGTTCTTGATGCTCAACTGCAGCCAGTTGCCCAGGCTTTGCACGCGCACCACTTCACGAAGCAGGTTGTCGCCACTCATCTGCTGCAGGTCAGTCTCGTAGGCCGTGTTGGCATAGCGTCGTCCGACTTCAAAGGACTCGAACTCCCGCTCGCTCATCTGCCCGGTCCGTTGGGCTTCGCGGCTAGCCGTCGAGGTAAAGTATTGCGCTGCCGACGGGCTTCGCAGGGTTTCGGCCAGGGCGGCTTGCGTGGCCGGGTTGGCCTGGCTCGCCGCGATCATGTCCAGTTGCGGCTGGCTCGCCGCGCTCTGAATTCCTTTGTACTGGGTCATCAGCCCCTGGTACTCACGGCCTGTCGCCGTCTGGATCTCGCCTTTGCCTGGCACACGTCCGCCGTCATGCCGTGACGTGTTTTTCATATAGGCCATTGCGGCATCGACCTGGTCCTGATTGAACGTCAGATCAGGCGCCTTGCCGACCGCGCCGGCACCGTCGATCAGCGAGCGCATTTCGATATCGCCCCCCGGCAAACTGGAGACAGCCGGGCATAGATCCGTGCCGCCGTACTGTTTGGCTTCTTCTGCCGTGCAATAAGCCGCATGCATGGCGGCGCTGCGATAGCCGCCTTGGCGCGGAGCGACCGGCTCAGAGGCGACCGTTTTCTTGACCACCGCATTGCTGACGCCCTGGCCACCCGACAAACGCGATGCGCCGGCGCGACTGGTTTTGGCCACAGCGGTCGCCACTCCCGACGCCGACTCACTGCAGATGCTGTCCGGCACACTGTAGGTGTCTCGCGCACGCTCCAGACGCTCGGTCTGTCGTCCGAAAATGTCAGCCTCACGTTGCGCTCGTCCGACCTCACTCGCCGCTGCAATCTCCTTATCGCTGGCTTGCACGATCGCTGTACCGATCTGCATTTCGGTACTCAGGATCTCAGCCAGCGTGGCTTGCATCCGGGTCAGGGCCGGAACCACCGAGACGGTAATCGGCAGACTGGACATCACTGCGACCGGCATGACGGATGCCAGGGCGCACGGGCTTGCTAACGCGATGGCCACAGCCACCGCGATTCGATGTTGATTCATGGTTTGTTCCTTAAATGTTGTAACCACGCTGAGCAATCAGCTCACTGGCCAGCGTGCGGGTGACGTTGGTGGCATTGGTTTCCTGGGCCTGTCGCTGTCGCAGTGCGATTAACTTCTCGGCGGTGCCTTGGGCGAACTTGCTCGCCAGGATGGCCCGCGCCGTAGCGCCGCCAACTTCGTCATACAGAATCCGGCGCAAAGCGCTGTTGCCCGGCGCTGAGTTCAAGGCCCATAACTCAAGCGGCCCCATCGCGTTTTTAAGCACCCGAGCCAGCGTGCCGTCGCCCTTGACGCGAAAGACGCCGAGGAAGGGCACGCCACTGCCGTCCTGGGCCGGCCCGGTGCCTTTGCTTTGAAAGGTGCGGATCGTGACCTTGGGCACTTTGAAATGGTCGATCAGCAACGCTTCGTCCTGTGGATCCACTTCCATCATGAACAGCGAGTTGGCTGACGCCAGGATCGCTTTAGGAAAATCACGTACATACTGGGAGGACAGCACGGTACGGATACCAAACTTGCGCTGCTCGCGGTCCTGGGTTTCCAGACTCGCGAAGATGAAGGGTGCTTTGGCCGCGTTGTGCAGCTCGTCGTAGACCTTGGTTTTGACTTCCTGGTCCAGTTGCTCAAGGCGTTCGTGGTGCAGCGGGTGATACAACGGCGAGACGGCCTGGAACAGCTCGTCGCGGTACTGAGGCAATACGAAGTCGCCTCCGGCCACATGCCCGGCAAACATGAACATGATCCCGGTCTTCAGGTGCCCGGACTTACTGTCGTCGCCCATGACGTTGTTCAGGTCGATGGCAATCACGCGGGTCTGCGGGCTGATGACAAACTGGGTACGCCCGGCCAGCATGCGAAACTCCGAACAGGCATCAGTCATACAGCGGCGCAGGTAGTCCACCAGGAACTCGTTGCTGTGATCGCGTTGCACCTTGCCGAACGCTGAGAGAATGTTTTCATGGTTCAGAAAGCTGGTCATGTCAGCCATCTCCGGCACTGCCTGGAACTGCGCCTGCTGGGCTTCGCGCACAAAACCTTCGGCAAACAGCAAGTCGCGCACCTCGTACCAGGTCGCCGTGGCCCACCAATGGGCAGGATGCCGTTCGCGCAGGCCACTGCTGCGCAGCGCCTGATCAACAGACGGCACCAGACCGGCGTCATAGGCACGAGGGCTGATTTCCGCGTTATTGGTGTAGGCCATCGTGATGACTCGATCCAGGATCTGCCGGGTATCTCGCGCATTGGGTGGATCACCGTCACTGGGATCAATGCACATCGCCGTCAGCATGCTCATGATCCAGTTGCGCTCAGGCGCAATGGGATACTGGGCGCCCAACTGGATATCGAACAGGTTGCGGCAGTGCGACCGGTCGTTCTGCAACACAATGCCGATCGCCTCATCCTTGCGGTGTTCCGGCAGCGAGTCGCGCAACAGCGCGATCTGCCCCTGCATCGAGAACCCCTTGTCGACGCCGGCAATGAACGGCAACTTCTGCTGGGCACTGGTGATCTGCACATTCCCCAGCTTGTTGAGCAACACCGACTTGCCCAAACCTGGCGAGCCACAAATGATATTGGTCAGCTTGTTCTGCTTGGTGGTGGCCAGGCCCACCGGGTACAGCTTGCCGTCCAGGGTCGGAAACAGCGCGTTGCCGTCGTCCTGCCAGGCCGAGGCAGGCCGGGTCAGCGGTAGCAGGTTCAGCGCCTCGGACAGAGGTGGATATAACAGGTGAATACCACTGCCCTTGCTGGACGCCACCAGGGTCGCCGCCCAGGCCCGTACCGGATCGCCAAAGGTCTGGGTTACCCCGCAAATCCCCCAGGCTTCGAAGGCTTGTTTGATCAGGGTCAGGTTCCGTGTCACCGCCTCCGACGTGGCTCCCCAGGTCGAGGCCATGATGGTCATGACGCAGATGGGTTCTTCCTTATCCACCACCATCAGGTCTTCAATCGAGGACCACACCGGGCGTAACGGTGGGACAAAGGCCATGAAGTCCAGCAGGTTTTTCTTCGTGCCCAACGCCGTCATGCCGCCTGGCATGATGTCCATGCGCACCCGCCACGGCACGCTGCGAGGTATTAAATCCTTGAGTTTGGCAAAGCTGGCCGGGGCCTGTGGACCCAGTTCGACTGACAATGTGCCGTGCCACATGCCATTGATGCACAGCTTGTTGCCTTGGGTCTGGACGTCCTGATTGAGCAGTTGGAAGTTCAGCCAGGGCGCCAGAAACGGTGTGTGGTCATCGCCCTTGCGCACCCCGTGCGGGATGATCGGATCATCGGGTAACAACGGCTGCCAGCCTGCGGGTGTTCCCAGCCGGTCGACCTGTTCACGCAAGGCACGACCTGCCGCATGCGCATCGAGGCGCTCAAGCATGACACCCTGGCCGTTATCGCCCAAGGCACCTTCAACCAGGTTGAGAAAAGCGTCATGGCGGATTTTTAGACCGGCCATTTCAGCCAGGACCGGGTTTTGACCAAAGCGCGCATTCGGGCTTTTTTCGATCAAGCCTTTAAGACGTTTGTTCTCGTCGATCAGCTCATGCGCAGACATGGCATTGCGCCCGGTGTAACACACTAGGTAACAGCGCTCTCGCGAAACCCAGGGGGCCAGCTTGGCTCGCGTCTCGTCCAGGATTTCCTTCATGTTGATGCCAGTGCGCTCGATGGAGCGGTACTGGGGGGCCAGCAGGGCATCAACCTCTTCAATGCCTCGATCAGGATCTGACTCGAAGACCAGGCTGACCTTGTGTCCGTGCCGGCGATACGTGGCCGTCAGCGAATTGGTCATGCGCTCCAGACGGCCTTGCCAGGAATAGGGTTGGTCCTTGGCGGCTTGCTCATCGGTGTCGCAGAAACTGCCGGCCACGGCATAGACGGTGCAGTAGTCGCCGTCATCGGTGACCATGATATAAGGCGCCGTAAGCTCAGGATGACGGACCCGGTCATCCTCCGTCAGGCGAATCACGGTCTGCAGGTCGCAGTAGTCGGGCAGGTCTCGGGAAACGGTAAAGCGTGAAGCGGTGGTGATCAGGTTTTCAATCCAGCGCACAAGGCTCGACATGGTATTTGCTCCGGGGTGGACCCTCCCGGTCAGGGGCGGTCAGCGGCAAGATCGGCAGGAGTTTGCTCATTTTCAGATTCAGATGAGCCTGTTACAGGCTCGACGTATAAATCACTGCGGGTATAGGTGGCCCAGCTGTACGAGGTCAGCGCAGACTCGACGGTTCTGGTGGCCGGCAATAGCAGAGACAGATCGCTGAACATGTCAGCCGGCAACATCAGCACGCAGCCCGCCAGGCGCTGCTGCAGCTGGCTGCGCTTGCCGGGCGACAGGCGTTTCAAGGCATGGGCAAACTCACCGGCACGGGCCGTGCCCCAGTTCACTTCCACCTCGCGGGCATGACGGTCCATCCAGCTCCAGATCCGGTTGCCTTCCGCCTGTTGTTCTTCAGTCCCACCCAGGATGGCCAGCAAAGCACGGCGTTGCAGGTGGATGGCGTTTTCCGGGGCCAGGCCCGGCAGGTAAGCGAGTTGCCCATGCGCTGCCGTGGGGCTGTCCAGGTGGCCGGTGAGGTAGCACAGGGTGCAAACGGCGTGAGGCTCATCCAGGGCGGTGCGTGCGCCCTGCCACAGTTTTTTTGTCTGCAGGCCACAGCAGGCACATTGGCTACCAGATACTGAAATGGGCACCGGGGATTCGGTTTCCCCGCTGATGTCCAAAGCCAGTGGCATCAGTGCGGCCTGATCGGGACGCTTCTTGATTTCTCGCATCGCAACCATGCCCTGTTCGACGTCGTCCACGTCCTTCAGTCGCGGTCGAGCCGTTTGCGGTGTGCCCTGATCATCGATGTCATCCGCCCATTCAGCGCTGGGCGTCCAGTCCGGATCGTCATCACCGGCGCCCGTGTCGAAAAAGCCTACGTCACCGTCCTGTAACAAGGCGTGGTAGTCACCCTCATATGCATAGGACGCCAAATCGTCCGGTTCATAGTGCCCCTCATGGAATCCTTCGTACTGGAGCACGATTGCATCTTTTTCCATTCTTTCCATCTTCAAACGCTCCTGGTCTGGAGTGGCCGTAGCCACCCCAGCCGTCCTGGTTAACCGACAGTGATAGGCGTCAGGCCCATTTGTGCTTGCGAGCGTTTGATGATTTCCGGGATCGCGATCAGCATGACGCCGAAGGCGAGGGCACCGGCGATGTGACTGACCTTGATCTGGGGGTTGTCCTTCTTGTTCTTGGCCGCGATCAGACCACCACCGACAAACACCACCCCGATGAACTGGGCGATGGTCAGGACAGATTTCAGCCCCGACTTACTGCCCACGGCGGCAGCGTTGGCCATACCGGCAATGTCAGTGGCGGCGAAGGCCGTGACCGGCGAGACCGCCGCCATGACGGTGAGGCTCTTGACGCAGCGAGCAGCCAGTTTTTCTTTGAGCAGGGTTACGTGCACGCAGGCAGACAGCAGCATGTTGTTGGACATGATATTTCCTTGATTACGATTGAGTTGAGGGGTGCAGCAGAAACAGGGGTGCGCATGAATGCGCAGGGCTCAGAGGCCCAGGGTTTTCTTCAGTGCATCGAGCAGATAGGGATTGCAGACACACAGCACGCCCAGGATGAACTTGAGGGTGCCTTTACTAACATCTTCACCAGCTGACAGGCCGGTGTGACCATCCTTGAGTGAGCGTCTCCAGCTCAACATGCCCTGTAGGGCAAACATCACGCCGATCATCCGAACCAGCGTCAGCATGGCGTTGGCCGCATCGGCAGCCACACCAAAGGTGCCCACATTGACGTAGCTGATCGCGGTGAACGTGACGCCTTTCCAGCCCAGTTGCCGGGCACCGGCTTCAATCATCTGATCCAGTCCGGCCAGGCCACCACACAGCAACAGCCACGCAATCACCTTGCCGCTGCCCTGCGTCTGGCCAGGGGCTTTTTTCATACTGGCGTGTTGCGACAGGTAGATAACCGCTCCGACCACCGCAAACAGCGCGCCCAGGGAAAACATCAGTTGAACGAAAGCGCTCAGCAGGCCGTTGGCAAGGGCCACCAAGATTTGGATCGCATCTTTGGAGCCGTTCATCGATCACCTCATTCCAGCAGGCCCGCACTGGTGCGCACCCGCCGCGACTTGGCATCGATGCCGGTGACTGTCACTGGCCCCAAGGTGTCACCCACCTGCACCGCCCAGGTTTTTTCCTGCCAGGTCACCCAGGCCATGCCGTTCTGGACGGCACTGACACGCATACCGGCCAACGGGGAAGGGGTGCCTGGGGCATTGGTGGTCCTCGGCTGGGTTGTGCGGTTACCCGATCGCGCTGCAGGTCGGGCCGAGAGCAAGGCGTTATGCGCCTGCAGTTCGCTGATTTGCTGCTTGAGAGCCGCTTGTGATTCGGTCAGCGATTTCACCGTGGCAGCCAGCTTTGTAATGGCATCACGGTTGGTTTCGGCGTAAGTGCGCACACCCGTCACCATCGTGACCACCTGCTCCTGGAGCTGAGTCGAATGGGGCTCGGCGCGGGGCATCGACATCGTGGGTTGACTGGCCACCATGTCTTGCTCGCCAAAGGCCAGTCGGTTCGTCGACGGCGAGCTTTCCGGCGCAAACAAGTACCAGCCTGCTGCAATCAAAACCACCGCGTACAAGGCAAGCCAAGGGGCTGATTGCCCCATTAGGACCGGTTTTGTCAGCCATTCGCTGGCCGGTCGTGACGGTTGGCGTGATGCCGGAGGCACGATCGGCTCAGGCGCTGCCTGGGTGCTGAATTCACTCATTGATTGCGCTCCATAAGCTGTTGTTGGGCCTGGATCTGCGAGTGGGCCGTGGCCCGCCATTGCTCAGGCGTCGTTGGGGTAGCAGGGCTGGTTGTCGAATTGGCAGATCCGGTTGAAGCACGAAGCGGGATCGAAGCCTTGACCGTGTCGCCGCCTTCACCCGGCACGATGGCATCACCCGCATACACGCCGCGCATGAACTGAATGGCCACCACTTGCCCCTTGATGACCGTGACCTGTGTCGCCGGCACACGGGCGGCATCTTCGGTCAGCACCTTCGCCGCCTGGCTGGCCGCGCCACCGGCCATGGAGCCCAGTACCGCCGTGCCGTCCGGCAGACCAGGGCGTACAACCTCGGTGGTGAATCCATTGCTGATCACCTCGGTATTGGCCTGCGAGTACAGCTCTCCGACGCTGCCGATCCCGTTCAGCAGGGCCGGAAGCACAATGCGCGACATGTAGCGGTGGTTCACGTCGCTGGCCACGTTGGCCAGCAGGGTGTCTTCCTGCAGGGCGTAGGCATCGACCCGGTAATTGACGCCTTTGTAGGCCATCTCGGTGAAGTGAATGACCACCCCTTCACCGGTCAACTTGGCGCCGTCTGGGGCCTTGAGCACGATGCCGGCATGCTTACCGGTGTTGATTCGGGCCAGCACCGGCGTGGTGCTGTTATCCGAATCGATACCGATATCGATCTCGCCTGGAGCCCGCCAGTACGGCGCGATGACTTCTACGGGCGCCGGTGAGTCTGCTCCGGATCCTGTGGCACCTGACGCGCTGCCGGCAGTGTTCGCCGTCATCGCCGTGTTACGCCGTCCGCCATTGAGGCTCTCGCTCCAGGCCTGGTAGCTGTCACCGGACTCACCCAGCAGACGGGCTGTCTGCAAACCCGTGCTTTCCAGCGCTCGCTGATCTTCCAGGCGCTTGAGAAAATTGCCCAAGGCCTCCAGCTTTCGCTCGTCCAAAGGAGTGCTTGCCTTGGCCTGGTTGAGGGCTTCCTGGTCAGGATCCGGTACGGGGGAAGGTTCCGACCTTGGTTGGATCTCAATAGGCTCCTGGGCCATAGGCATGCTGGCAATGAAACTGGCGTTCTGCTCTTGGGCCTGTTGCACGCCATTGCGATTGTATTGTTCCAAAAGTCCCCGGTACGCCGGGGTTTCCTCAGTGTCTGACTCAACCGTTCCGGCGACCCGCTCCAGGCTGATGTTGGACTCAGGAGGCGGGGGCTGAACGTACCAGCCCCAAAACGCATAGCCCCCGAACACAACTCCAACCACCAGCGCAATGATCAGGCCCAGAGTCAACCGGGTAGCCCGGCCTGCATCCTCTTCAATCGCCATATCTACTCCAGTGCAACATTGAGTGCCGAGGTGCGTCCCATCACCGAAAACGAGACATACGGGGTCACCGGCAGCTTCCAAAGATGGGTGCCATCGGCTGACGACAGGGTGGCCTCGAACTCATCACGGATGTCTGCACGCGAACGGATATAAAGATCGTCGCCAAGTTGCCAAACGGTGGTGTCGGGCACTGCGCCCGAGGTCTTGAGTCGACGGGCTTCTTTAGGCGGAATGCCATCGAGAAATGCCTGCAACGTGCTGTCGTGCAGGCCAATGCGCGATTGTGGGGCGGCACCGGCAATGGCCTGCGGGCCACGTCGAGGCACCCGTAGATCCAGGCGACTGTCCACAGCCCAGGTCTTGGCCGTGCTGTCCGGCTCGCCGCTGGTGACGTTGAGCACGATCGGCACCGACAGACCTTCGAGGTACACCGTGATGTTGCCGCTGACGTAGGGCCGAGTGGCATGCACCACCATCACCGGGCTGTTGGGCAGCCAGTAGGCCGTGAAGGCACCATTGCCCACCACTGGCGCAGCCCCCAGTTTCCAGGGGGCTCCCGTGCTGTCGATGAAGCTGATCGAACTGGGATAGTTCACTGCCGTTCGTACCAGCGGCAGGCTAGAGCCAGGGGCCAGGTCGATGGTCAGTGCACTGATCCTCGGCACCACCGCCACCTGCGGAGCAATCATGGCCTGATCCATCTCTTCCATCCTGCCGCGCAGTTGCCGCACCTCCCCAGGGGTCAGTGGGGAGACACTCTCCTCGGCCATGTTGTAAAGATCGGATGACGGCGGCGGCAATGGGTCGTTGCCCGAGGGCGGCGGCAAGGATGAAGCAGGAGTGCGTTGTACCGCTGTACCTTGGCCCGCATTCTGATTGGGGGAGCCAGAAGTACCTGGAGCTGTTCCAGGTGCGCCTGTAGACAGCCAGCCAGGGGGGCTCTGGTCAGGCGCGGGTGGGGTGCCACCGTTTTCTGCCGCCCAGGCATAACTGCCCGTCACCAGCCAGACGGCCAGTGCGATTGACGTTTTCATAAGGGAAATCCTTTGATGTGCGATAGGCAGACGGCTGAGCCGCTCAAGCCCTAGTTGGCATTGCTGCTGATGACCTGTGTGACTTCCAGGCCCTTGCTCTTGACCTGTACGTCGGTGCGCTGGATGCGCAGCGTGAAAATGAAGCTCTGCGCAGGGCTACCGGTCTGTTGACCATCAAGCCGCAGCGTGACTGGGTACTGATATTCCCAGGTGAATACATCGCCCAGTAGACCTTTGCTTCGAATGACGCCGGGGCCGACCTCGACTGACATATTCATCCGTCGCTTTTCTACAGAATCCAATACGTTTGATGCGACAAGCGCCTTGTAATAGTCCTGGTAGCCGATATCCGAGTAGCGCCCGGTGAGCCGGGTGGTCTGGTTACGGAAGTTAACGAAGTCCAGCGTGAAGCTTTCCCGGATGGTATCGGCTCCAAACGCCGATACATCCTGGTCACTGAACGCCGGCTTATCGGTCGACTGAATGTGCACGACCCGCCCGTTTTCCGTTGCGAAGTACCGGATCGGGGGATAAGCGACCTGCCAGCCTAAAAAGCCGATCAGCGCCAAGGCAAGAACCAGTGCCATCGCCACCCAGATCAGGGCTTTCAGGCAGCGATGAGCAAACTCGGCGCCCAGTTCACGTTGTCGTTGTGCGGTGAGGGCATGCACATACGAGCGCTCCAACTGTTCGATAGTCTGATCGACGGCCTCTCTGTCAGCCTCGTTGTTTTCCTTTGGATTTTGCATCGATCATCCCCCCCTTCAAGGCATCTGATACTTCTGCCAGGGATCCATACTGTTAGGGATATGGCTGTTGATTTTGTCCACGGCGGCCTGGCAGATCTTCTCCGACACCTGCTTCATGATGCTTTGCAGGCTGGGAAATGAAGGCAAGGTGATGCTGGTGGT
Source organism: Pseudomonas viridiflava (assembly GCF_900589395.1). Taxonomy (GTDB): domain Bacteria; phylum Pseudomonadota; class Gammaproteobacteria; order Pseudomonadales; family Pseudomonadaceae; genus Aquipseudomonas. Next base: position 23,431 of record NZ_UUIS01000066.1, on the reverse strand, counting down.
CTGAATACGTGACAGGCAGCTCTGCAACTGGTCGGAGACATTGCGCTCACGCTCGGCCCAAGCCTCGTCGGCGCGCTTGGCTTCGTCGTAACCGGCCTGGCTCCCCACCTGGGCCGCCTGTGCAGCCCGACAGGTGGCCGCCTCGACCACAACAGGCAGACAGCACACCGCTGTCAGCAACGCGATGAGCGTGCTTTTCTTTAACATGTGTTTTTCCTTTGGAAGTGCGACTCAGTCTGGAAGGCGTTTCAGCTTGGGCGCATGTCGCTCGGTCTTGCCGATGGTGCCGCTGCCGGCACCGGACTGGACTTTGGGAGCGCGTTGTCATCCTTGTAGCGCTCATCGAACCCCAGGCGGCTATGCAGGGCCGGTGGCAGTTGGGCAGGATGATCCAGCTTGGCGATACGGGTCACCGCATCGCCTTCGAGCTTGAAGGCCACATGGTCGCGCTGTACGGGTTGCCCGCCTGATCGGTTGATGCCATTGCCCGTGCCGATAGGCGTCAGGCCGTGCTCGTTTACGGTGTTGAACACCATCGCAGGGGCTCCCTGCTGCGCCGGCAGGCTGACCAGTACGTGCTGGTAGCGATCCTCCTGGCGTATAACCCCTTGCAGATAAGGGCCATCACCGCGAAACAGGGCCATGTCCAGATGCCCGTCCTTCGACCAACTGCTCATGACCAGCTTCCCGGCACTTTCAGCCTCCACCGTCGGACGTGGGGCCGACAGTTCGTCCCCCGCCTTGGCACTGCCCTGGCCGTTCGGCGTCATCCAGAACAGGCCATCATTGGGCAGTACGGGCGTATCTATCGGTACGTTAAGCTGAGCCATGACCGAGGTCTGGATCATGGCAAAGCGTGCTGCGTCGTACGCACCGAGTTTGACGCCTTCGTCCGTGCCCGTGCGAACGGTGGGACCGTTAAGCAATGCCAGCGACCACTGGTTACGATGAGTCGTCTTTTCCTCAAAGCGAACCGTGACGCCGTTTTTCTTGATCGGCACCTTGAGTGTTAACGGCTGCTGCCCCATCCAATGCAAGGTCGCCATCCTCCCCGGCTGAATACGTGTCTCGCGCAGCAACCCGGCCAGTTCTTTGCCCCAGAAGGTCTGTGTACCAGCCTTTGTACGCAGCTTGATGTGGATGCTTTCAGCATTGCTGGCATCGAAACGATACGGTGCAGGACCGAAACTCATGACCTTGCCGGTGATGCCTTTTTCAGCGGCTTGTGGCGACTGATGTATGGCCGGATCGAGCAGCACTGCAGGTTTAGCAGGCACGGCAGCGACAGGCGCCGCGGCTTGCGGAGTGCTTGCATCCGGTTTTTTGATTTCCATCGGTGCTACGGGTTGAGCGGGCACCGATTGTGTAGCCAGCGCTGGGACAACTGGTGTCAGTGCCGATGGATCGTCGGCCACATTCACTTTGCCGAGCGCAACAGTAGGGGCCGCCGCCTTGGGCTCGAAAGGCGGTGGCGTATCACCGTGCACCGCCTCCGGAACCACTGGTTTCACGCCTAGACGCTCACGCGCCTGCTCCAGCATCATCTGCTGCACCGGGTTTTTCATCGTGACGTTGATCTGGTGTTCGGCAATCAGGCCAATAGCTTTGGCCTTGAACGCGTCACTGCCGGTCAACTCGATGTGCCCGCGATAGAACTGGGCAGCCGTCAGCAGCGCGGCCATGACTTTTTCATCGCTCTGACTAGCACCGGGCACCATTTCCAGGCGCGAGCCACGGTCATGAAAAGCCGGCTCCGCATCAAGTTTGTACAGCACCGTGTCGCCCTGCGGCTCACGGGTAATGCGAGCCAGCAACGCATCCTTGTCGATGTTACCTGTCGACGCCGGCACCGCCGTCGAGGGCGTGTCCTTACCGATTCGCGCACCGACCTCAATCGTGTCTGCTACGGCCTGCGCTGGCATTTCTGCCGCTGTCACAGGCCGTTGCATGACCGGAAGATCAGGAATTTCAAACGGCGCTTCGTATTGTTTCGCGGCTTCAGTTGCAAGTCCTGGTGCCGGTGGTACAGGTAGCAACACGGTGGCTTCTTGCAGAGGCTCCTGCTCTGAAGCGGTTTGCGGCATATCCACGGGAATCGTTGCATTGAGCTGCACCACGACAGGTGTTGCATCAGTGCCGCTTACAGGTGCTGCAGGCGCGATTGACTCGACATGGACCGTTTCAGGCTCAGGCATGCTGGCCGTGCTGGGTTCAACAGGTTTCACTGAGCCACGCTCGACAGGGGTCGCGGTGGGGGCCATTGAAGCGTCATCAGACCGAGTAGGCTCGGGCTCGACCGCTTCGACAGCACGTGCTTCTGCAGGCTTCACCAGATCAGGTAATTCAACGACGGACTCCATGACGGCAGGAGCAGGACTCGGCGTCTCGGTACTGGTAGCAACCAACGGCACTGGCTGAGCAGGTACAGTCGAGGGGTCGGAGGCAGCCTGTTTCAGGTCATCCCAGACATCCTTGAGTTCTTTTTCGATCGAATTAAGCCGCGTCGAATGCTCATCGACCACACTCTCCAGCCGCTTGGTTTCCTCAGCGCTACGATCGGGTTGAACATCATGAAGCTCGGCCCTGGCCACCTCCAGCGCAGCGCGCACCTCGATTTGGAGTTGGTTGAGCTGGGTAAGCTCGGTCTGCCACTGTTCGACTGGCAGATGGCCAATGGTCGGAGCGCTTGGGACCGTCGGCTGCGGCTCTCTGCTTTCGGCAGGGGTCTGCACCTCGTTCTTGTAAGCATCAATCTTGTTATCGAATGCAGCAGGCTGCGCTGGACCAGGGACATCGGCTACTGGCAAGGCCAGGCTTTCAGCGGGTCGAGCCGCGATTTCAGGCCTTTCAGGTGATGTCTGTTGTTGCACGTCGGCTGCCTCGCTGTAGCGCTGAATCAACGGGGCTGTCTGCTCGCGTACCGCGTCCAGGCCTCGGGAGTGGTGAAGGTCGTTGAAATCCGAGAAATTGCGGGCTATCTCGTCAGAATTGAACGCGGGATACAGGACATCGCCTCCAACCTGCTCAGCCGCTTGCGTGGCCATGATCAACCCTTTGTTTTCTTTCTTGGCATGATCGAAGTCGGCCATGAACAGGTGCTGGCTACCGGGATAGCGCTCGCTCAATAGCTTGGCTACGGCCACCATGTTGCCGGCGTCGATGGTCATAACCACCGGCAGGTCAGTGGCCATGTTCAAGCTGCGAGCTGTGGCATAACCCTCGGCGTACAAAAAAGGCTGTTGTGGATTCAGCGGCCCACCTACGACCAGGAAATGCTCTTGCTTGGGCGCATCCTTGAACAGAGACTTTCCCCCATCTTCCTGGATGTACTGCAGGGTTCTGAACGCACCTTTGGCATTAAAAAACGGCACCACCAGCGAGCCGTTGTTTGTTTGCCGAATCTCGGGCGTCGGGGTAATCCCCTTGCGCACCAGATAGGGATGCGCGGGATCGGCTGGGGGCAATCGATCGTAAAGCCGTTTGGCGGCCTTGGTGTTCTTGGCATGCAGGGCTGCGCGCTCACGCGCTGCGTCTTCCTGCCCCTGCTTGGCCCCGGCGCGGATATGCAAAGAGGTCAGCGGGTCAGATTCACCCCCGGTGGAAACCCATTTGGTGGTGTCGCTGGCTGAGTTTGCCCGATGGAAGTTGGTGAACCAGCCAGCGGGTCGGCCGTCCAGGAAACCGCAATACACGCCACCTTGCTTGCCAGACTTATCCTCGACCGTCTTCACTCGGTGCTTGTTGCCGTCCATGATCGGCATGCCTTTGATGATCAGACCCGCTTGGGTCAGTGCATCGAGAAACTGGCCTTCTGGGTCACCACCACCAGCACGACGACTACGATCGGGCAGCCACTCGTTGACTTTGCTGAGATCGCAGCCAGGTCGAGCACACCACAGTTGGGCTTCCTTGTCGTAGACGATGGCCGGGCGGCCGTTGGGTAAAGTTCCTGCGCTCGCGCGCGCCTTATCGCGGTCGTCAGGCGGCACAGCCAGCCAGACCGGAAATTCTGAGGTTTTCATGAGGTTGTCCTGCTTGAACTGGGCAGAGTCTGAGGTGGGAAAGGTCTGTTGTGACCGGGTTCGGTCATGCAGACCTTCGGCCACCATCGATGTGATGTTGGTCAGGTCGGCGTAGGTAAAGGGACGGTCACGCGCAAGACAGGCTTTCTCCAAAGCCTGCATGCCTGGGCCGTGGCTGACGCGACGGCCTGGATCAATCAACTCACAGGTAAACGCAAAAACTTCTTCAGCTCTGCGCAGTTCGCTGACACCCGTATAGAGCTGGTCGATTTCCTTCCAAATGGTGTTCAAACCAGGCGAGTTTCGCCCAGCAATGATGGCTTCTAGGACTGCTCGTTTTTCTCGTGGACTGAATGTGTTAATTCCATAATGTCCGAGTATTTCGTGCCTAAGAGTTCCCTTAAAGTCACTTTCGTCACGAAAGTTGGAAACGGCGAAGGCGGCATGTCCTCGCGCAGGAAAATAGGCTCCGAGGATTCTTCCTGCTCGTTCGATTGTGGCTCTTGGCTCATCTAAAGCTTCCTCTTGGGTTCGTCTGAGCTTGTAAGGGATTTTGGCGGCGACGGGATAGGTTTTACAAAACTCGATGACAAGTCTTTCTGCATCCTCAATAGACAATGCCATTTTTTAGTCCTTCTCGGTGAAACGCCTGTACCACCACGGACGACCGGACAGCTTATTACCGCGCACCAGGTACACCAGGCGAGCCATCAGGACCTTGAGCGTCCAGCCAAAATGCGAGAGCACGCGAAACGCAATGAGCACCCCGGTCACCACATACATAGTGTTGAGGGCGGGAAACCGAAACCACAGCATGTACAGCAGAAACAGCGGCGCCGGGACGCCGTAAATGTTGAGTAACCGTGAAGCATTGCGCCAATAGCCGGCCTCTAGGTCAGCTTTCTTTCTGGTGTCCATGTAAAACACTCGCTGAAAATTCGCCGGACACAGCCATACCGTCGTCTTGGCGACAACAGGATGTATCAGCGCAGATTTCGGGAAAGGTGGGGATCAGGCGTGTTTACGCAGTTGCGGGAACTGCTTGGAAAACGAGGTGTTGCCTTGGCCGATCATCAGTCGTACCGCACTTTCGATGTCGCATTGCACAAGGCATGACGCAAAACAGTACATGGCCGACACCTGTTCGGGTGTGCTGCTGGCAACCAGTTCAACGATGTCCAAAAAAGCCTTCTGATCACGCACGGTGCAGTTTTTAGAGCGCTCATACATCGGCTTTCCTCCGTGGAGTGCGACTACAAAAAGTGCGTTAGGCACTCTCAAACTCGCGCAACTGGTGGCTGGTCATGGCTTCCTTCAGGTCTTTTTGCTCGATATGCCCTTGCTGATAGAGCTGCCAGGCCTGATCCGCAATGCGTCGGCCCTCGACACGAATAATGCCGTCGATGTGCTGGCCCCATTGGGTATAAGGCATGTCGCCCAGCTTCCCGCGTAGCGGGTCGTCGAAGATGATGTATTCACGCACTGCCTTGCGCTTTCCATCTGTCGTGCGCAGCAGCTTCTGCACCACGATGTACTGCAGCACGCCCAGCAGGTCTCGGGCCGTAGACTCGCGCATTTCCGAGGGCACCATCGTCAGGCAGCGCGGGATGGCCTCACCTGGTGAGTGAATGTGCATCGTCGTCAGGTTGAAGTGCCCCAGTTGGCCGGCCAGCACACCGGCCTGGAAGGTTTCAAAGTCGCGCATTTCCCCGATGCCAATAATCGACGGTGCCCGGCGTAGATCCGCCCGGATGCCTTCGGCGTAGCCCCCTACATCACGCCCAATCTGTAGCTGCGTCGGCGGCAGAATGTCATCGGCCTGGCCGAGGACAAACTCGATCGGATCTTCCAAGGTAGTGATTTTGCGGTCCGGATCGGTGTCGAGGCAGTAGCGGTAGGCCGCAGCGGCCAGAGTGCTTTTGCCGGAGCCTGTAATGCCGCCCAGGATGCCCAGGCCATTGGGCGGTAACAGCGCGTCAAACAGATCAGGCTCAAGGCCCATGCTGGTCAGCGGCGGAATATCCGAAGGAATAATCCGCATGGTCAGGGCCAGGGTCGTGTCCATGCGGCCTGCCGTGGCCTGCACAAAGTTGCAGCGAAAGCGCAGCCGCTCACCACGCTCCAGCCCGTAACGGCTGTACATGTCGCCGTCCAGTTGCAAGGCACGGTCGACCGGGCGACCACCGCGCACAGTCGCTCGGATCTCCGGGTTGAAAATCTCATCGACCACCTTGGACAACGAGTCGTCGGCCAGGACAAAGGCGCTGGCCCGGCGTTTGCGACCGTAACGATCGACCACCAGGTTGTTGCCGCCCTGGACATGGATGTCGCTGATGTTTTGTCGGGCACACCAGACAAAAAACTCGCGCATTGAGGTGCCGTTGACCCCACCTTCAAAGGGGTAGGGAGCAAATTCAGTAGGTTCAGTCATGGCTTGTCCTTCCTGATCACAGGTTTCCATTGGGTCTTGTCCGGCACAAAACCGGCGTTCTGCTTGATGGTGCGCACCCGATCCCCGGTCATGATCTTCTGGCGGTCGCCGGTGACCGTCTGCTGCTGATCACTCACCACCGGCAGCGTGATAAAGCCCTGCCTGAGCAGTTGCGAGTACAGCAACATGCCTCGGTAATCGCGGTTCAGACGATTGAAATTGGCTTCCAGGATGTGGTCGGCGCTTTCGCGTCCTTCGGCCCAGCCCTTCTGGATCGAGGCTTGCCATAACGCCTTCTGCACGCTGTTTTCCGGCATCACCGACGACTCAGGTCCATCCGGCCTCGTCGTCGACAGGCCGGCCAGCAGCCAGGTCCGCCAGGTAGGGGGGTTGCTGACGAAACGCTCCGGCACCACGATTTCGTACACCTGGTGCGAGGTACGGATCTGATTCGGGGTGATGTGGGCCACATCAATGGCCTCATCGATCACAGGCGGTAACCAACCCTGTTTACTGATCAGGGTCTTGAAGTCATAGAGGATCTCCAGCCGCCCAAACCGTGCATCGAGTGTTTGCCGCAACTCCCAGGCCCGTTCCGCCTTGCCGCCGCGAAAGCCCAGGGTATGCCCGGCTTCTTCCAGCAACTGGCGACGGGTATCGGACACCTGCGAGGCATCCGGCCTGTCGGGGTTTAGATAGCTGTCCATGCCTCCGGGCGCACCTGGTGGGGGGGTTGTCTGCATCTGGGCACAGCCCATGAGGCCCTGCAGCAAGGCCAGGATCAGGAGCGATCTTTTCATGGCTGCTCCGGGGCCTGCGCTGGCATGAAGGCCAACGTCAGTTGACTGGGCATCTGTTGCAGGTCAGCCCGCCAGGCGGTCTGCATGCGGATCATTTGCAGCAGGTTCTGGTAGGTCACACCGCGCACATGGATGTTGACCGGCAGCGGCAAACGCACACCCGTCCAGTTGAATCGGGTACCACGCTGCACCGCCAGATGCGACAGCAGCTCCACCGCATCGCCGGACCAGTTGACCGACACCTGGTCGGTATTGGCCTGGATCAGGTCAGCGGGCAAGGGCGAGACGGTGTTGATGACGCCTTCCTGCCACAGCACCTGTTGCTGGGCCACCAGACGTACCAGGACGGGATCAGGGGTAGCGGGTTTCTGCGCCTGACAGCCAGCCAGCAGCAAGGCCACCGCAGGGGCAGTGAAAAGAAGATGCTTCATTGAAAATCTCCCTACATCCCTGTCAGGACGCAGTTATTAGCGGATGGCCAGGTTGGCTGGGGGTGGGCTTTGGGTCTTGAGGCGGTCGTACAACACACGGACGCGCTGGGCATACCGCAGCCTCTTGGCTTCCTGCCCTGCAGATAGCTTGAAACCGGCGTTGTAGGATCCCAGGCAGCGCCAGGTGTTGCCGCACACCCGTAGGTGTTGGGCCAGTACCCAGGCACCGGCCTGTACGTTGAAACACGCATTCTTGAGCAGGTCATCGGGCTGGTTGATCAGGCCCATCTTGACCAGGCGATTGGCATTGATCGTATTGATCTGCATGACGCCATAGTCAGTGCTGATCACATTGCCCTGGCGGTCACGATTCTTGTTGGTCGCGCCTTGCCGCAGTCCGCTTTCCTGAATGCCGATGGCTTGAAGCAGGAGCGGGTCGACCTTGTAGCGTTGTCCGGCCTCTTTGAAGCAGAAAGCCCCTGCTGACAGCGGCATCAGCAAGAGCAGGTACAGCCATAGCATTCTCATGATGGCCTCCTAGGCTCATGGAGCAGCGCGTGCTTGTTTAAGCACGCGATCGACATAGCCGTTACGTACACCACGCTGAAAGTCGCCCGTGTTATAGGCCGACAGCGCTGCCTGCAGTGCTGCCTGTTCGGTGTCGAACTTCTTGCTGGCTTGCACGTAGTTGCGTGTCAGGACGACCCCACCTGCGTACACATTGATGCAGGGATCAAAGGTCTGTTCGACGGTAAGCCCCAAGCCCACCATAGTTTTGGAATTGATTTGCGTCAGACCCATATCGATGCTGGCCCCGGCCGCGATTAGGCGCCGAGCCTCGCTCACGGCCTTCTGGTAGCTGTCCGGTTTCTGGAAGCGGTGGCTGCCATTGACGCCAATCGCCCAGGGATTGCCACCGGACTCGTGCTTGATGATCGGCAGCATGGTGTTGCTGGAGACAAACGGCGCACAGGCAAGGACCAGCGACAACAGGTCCATCAGCTTGGCTCCGTCACAATCACAAACCGATCGGTCGCCATGTTGGTCAACCGGCAAAACTCGGTCAGGTCATCTGCTGAGATGGCACGTGACAACAGGTAGCCCTGCCAGGCATCGCAGCCCAGGGCTTGCAGGCTGTTCATCTGCTCGTGCGTTTCTACCCCCTCCGCCAGAGTGTTCAGGTTGAACTCACGAGCAATGCTCAGGATGGCCCGCACAATCCGCCCGTCGAACTCGCTGGCCGTAGTGCCGATGAATGAGCGATCAATCTTCAGCGTGTCGACCGGAAAGTTCTTCAGGTAGTTGAGCGATGACCAGCCGGTGCCGAAGTCGTCCAGGGCCACTCGCACGCCCAGGTCGCGCAACGCATGCAGGATCCGCGCAGCTTTATCGGTATCCGACACCAGGAAGCTTTCGGTCAGCTCCAATTCAAGGCGTGAGGCCGGAAAGTCGAACTGGGTAAGCACTTCACTGACCCGCTCGGGCAGAGCATCGACAAACTGCCGGCCCGAAAGGTTAACCGCGACTCGAAGATCCAGACCCATGTCCTGCCAGCGTCGGCCTTGCTGTACTGCCTCACGCAACACCCAGTCCCCAATAGGGGTGATGAGGTTGGTTTCCTCGGCCACCTGGATAAAGGAGGACGGCGGCACCAGACCTTTAGACGGGTGCTCCCAGCGAATCAGCGCTTCAACCGCGACAATGCGGTTGGAGCGGGCACAGAACTGGGGCTGGTAGTGCAGGACAAAGTGGCCGTCGTTCAACGCCACTTTCAGCTCAGCTTCTAGCTGTGCACGAGCTTCAGCCCTGGCGTTCATCTGCGCATCGTAGAAGCGCAGGGTGTTACGGCCTTCGCCCTTGCTGCTGTACATGGCCATGTCAGCGTTGTGCAGCAGTTCGTCGACCGCATTGCCATCTGTAGGCCAGGCCGCTACACCCACGCTGGCACTGATTTGGAGCACGTTGTCACCGACCAAAATGGGGCGGGCACAGGCATCCAGGATGCGTTCGGCCACAATCACGGTTTCCTGGGTGTCGCGCAGGTTGCACACCAAGACCACAAATTCATCGCCGCCGAGCCGGGCCACCGTGTCGCTTTCTCGAACGCAGTTACGCAGTCGCAGTGCAATTTCTATCAAGACCGCATCGCCTGCCGCATGACCAAAGGTGTCATTGACGTGCTTGAAGCGGTCCAGATCGATGAACAGTACGCCCAGGTACGCCTGATCGAGGCGGCTCACCGTGTGAATGGCCTGATGCATACGATCGCGCAGTAGCTCGCGATTAGGCAGATCGGTCAGTGGATCGAACAAGGCAACGTGCCAAGGCCCTGGAACATTCAGCGTCTCATCCAGCGCCTGGATGAGGTAGGCGATGCCGTCGGTGATCGAGGACCGTCGGACCAATGCACGTTTGTGCGCCTGCTCGTTCGTCTTGAATGCAAACTCATCCGTGCCGTCCTGCACAGTGCCGGGGGCATTGAAGGCTTTGAACCGCACTCGCTGTTCTTCGTCTGCGAGCAGGTCCTGGACGCTCAGGTTGGTCCACTCGGTGAGCGAGAAAAAATCCATCGCTGCGAGATTGGCATAGGTGATGTTGGCCTGTTCGGACTGCACAAACAGCACGGCAGCCGGAAGCTTGGAGAGTAACTCTCGGTACATGGAAGACCTCGACACGCAAAGACACGGGAGTGAGAAAGGAAGCTGTCGTCAATCACCGTGGAATGCGGACATCGACTGCCAGGACAGCTTGCGGGGCTGCCCGACCACACGCAGGGCAGACGGTGCACAGACTCGCCCAGCCGCTATCGCGCCTTCGCTGTAGGGCTGGCCAGCCAGCAGGCAGACATCCAATCCGGCGATCGGCGTGGGCAGTTTTTTCAACTGCTCGGCATTGGCTTGGTTGAGCATCGACAGCTGGTTTTGCATGACCTGCAGGTGCGTATTGGTCTGCGCTTGCTGTTGCTGGGTCGCACAGCCTGATAGGGCAGTGGCCACGGCAAGGCCGGCCAGGACGGTAGTAATGGCTTTCATGGGTAACCTATGAGGGGTAGGGGTTAGCGAGAACAGGCGATACTGATTTTGGTATTAGGGCTGGAGTAGTACGGGTGTTCCTTGTTGTACCCCAGCCCGTATTCATTGATCAGGCCAAACTGATAGTTGTAAGCCCGCAGGCAATAGCGCTGTGCGCAAGTCACCTGGTACGTGAACGTATCGTAGGTGGGTGGATTGGTCGCATCCGTGGCCGTGCAGTATTGGTTCACCATCGCAATGGTGACTTCATCGAAACGGTACGTGCGTAGCCGTGCCCAGCGTCGGTTCTGGCAGGTTAGAGCCAGGCCACCACTGTCCAGCGCCATGGTCCTGGGATCGCACACGCCTCCCTCGTTTGCCACACCGTCCAACTGCAAAAACTCTTGCGACTTCAGGCGACCTGTTGAGGTAACAGTCTCTCCAGTCACCGCGCTTGAAGCTGTCATGTTGACCGCATCGATGTCGTTGGCATTGGCAATGTCATGCTTGGTGCCTGATGCATCCTGCATATTAAGCGGGCCGGTCATGGGCAAGCTGCCGTCCCGGCGCAGAAATTCGAAGAACCCCTGGCTGTCGTAGCCGTTGCTCATGGCCACCAGCCCTGCCACGCCGGTGGGGTTGGAGCCGATTACCGTACCGCCACCGGCCACGAACACATTTGGGTCGCCGCCTATTGATGCCGGCAGCGAAACGCCGGCATTACCTGGACTGGCCGCGTTGGCCGCGATCGTCGAACGGCGCACGTCGATCGTGCTGCTATTAGGGATCAACAGTGGCGTCGAAGTGATGACCCGAAACACCAGGCTGCAGGTGGGGATACTGCAGCCACTTTGCGTGTTGACCTGCATGATCACGTTGAATTGGATCGACTGCCCGTTGTAGATCACCGCGTTGGTTGCGGTGGCAGCCAAGAAACCCAGGGCGCTCAGGTCGGCTGCCGTCGGATTGAGGATCCGTTGGGGTGCCAGGGTATAGCCGTTGCGCGTGATGGTTTCGCTGCGCTGGATCTGGGTGAAGAAGGTGGTCGCATAGGTCTTCACCGCATCACTGATGGTGGCCAGACGCTCACCGACCATTTTGGCCTTGGCGTCTCGGCTTTCATTAATCGTGCTCTGCCAGTAGAGGTTGCCGGCATAAGCCAACACAAGCGAAAGGATCATCACGACTACAGCCAGTTGCGGCAGCAAGAAACCGGTTTGAGCGCGCCGACCAGGTGGCAAGCGCGCACAGAGTATTGGTGGGGTCATGGAGCAATCCTGGAAAGGTTTAGGTGTGTACAGCGTGTTGGTACGTGATATGCCGATTTACATATGGTTGAACTGAGCGCGGTCGACCTCTTGGTTGAGCGCTGTGTACTCACCGCGGCTGATATGTGCGATGCATTTGTTTTCGCGTGGCAGGGCAGTCACGACCAGGCGGCCATTGACGTCGAAGCGCTGGTGGATGGCCAGTTGCAGGCTGGAGGCGAGCAACTCGTTGGCATTGGCTTCACCAGCGGCTCGTGCCATGGCAGACACGCGCTCTAGCCCGGCAGCAATGGTTTTGGCATGCACGGTGGCCAGCACCAGGTGCCCGTCCCCGGCCAGGCGAAATAGCTGTGCAGCCGCATGGCTGCTCAGCACCTCGCCAAACCCCAGCATTGACGCGTCCTTGGCCGGGAAACAGCGCAGTGCGGCATGAATGGCGTGGTCAAAGCCACCCAACTCAGCCACATCGATCTGCTCGCAGTAGCCGCCGTCGTGTACGCCTTCCAGCGGATCCTCGGGCGGATCCTCCAGGGTCAGCGCATAGCCCCCGAACATCCGCAGCCGGGCAGCGATAGTGGCCGAGAAGGTCACCGTCTTGCCGGCACCGGTCAGGCCGAAGATCAGGATCAGCCCCCCGGTTTCACGCATCCGGGCGCCCAGCAACAGCGCCTTGATCCACTGCGGAATGCCGAGTGCTTCCAGGTCCTGACACTGGTCGCGCAAGCGGCGTAAGGCGTATCGGCCTTGGCGCATGCGCTGCACACGCCAGGGACTGCCATCACTCAAGAAAACTTTCTTACGCTCCGGCTGCGCCTTGATCGTGGCAATCAGCTGCTGCACCAGGTCGTGATGCTCAGGCTGCGCAGGCACTTGACCAGGGAAGATGATCGCGGGACCGCGATCATCCGTAGACAGGTGCACGTCGGTGATCAGGGGCATGCTCATCACCGGCCCCTTGCTGTCAGGCACGCCCAAACGTGAAGGTGATGGTGTTGGTCGCGGTCGAGCTGCACTGCGTACCGATGGCCGTCAGGTCAGTGAAGTTGACGCCTGACTTGACCGCCGTGCCGTTCACGGTTGCTGCGAGGAACTGGTCAGCGGTGAAAGTGCTGGCAATCTTGATGCACTCACGGCTGGGCACGTTGTTCAGGGTGCCCGTAACGCGGGTGTTGGTAGCCGCTGTGGCAAAGGTCAACGTGCCCCATTGGGTGATCAGGTTGCCAGTTGGCACGCCGTTGGTGATTTCAGTGAAACCACTGCCGATCCAGCCGTTCTGAGCCACCTGGGCGGTGGTCAAACCTGCATAGGAGGTCTTGTTCTGGTAGGCCGTCTGGATCGCCGGGATGGCCACGTTGAACTCGTTGGTGATCTTGTTGGCCCGGTAGCTGGCAAAAATGCCAGGCAAGACCAGTGCGGCGGTACCGGCCAGCAGGGCGGCAATCAAAATTACGATGGCCAGCTCCGGCAGCGAAAAGCCCCGTTGTTTGCCTTTTTTGAAGCCCAGCAGTACGCCGCTCGAAGCTTTAACTTGAGTGTTTTGCATGACAGTTTCCTTGAGGTACGACAAAGATCCGACCAGGTGGCCGGGAGGGTGGGTGTTGCGAGGGGTGATGCTTAACGAATGTTCTGGATGTAGGTTTCCAGCGCCTGGCTGAACTCGAAGTTGGCCCAGACGATCAGGCCGATCACGGCAGCCACCAGGATCATGGCCATGAAGCCGCCGATGGCTGCGCGCCGATCAGCTGCTTGGAGCTGCTTATCACCGTGGTCGAAGGCCAGGATGCGCAATGCCTGGGCAAACACGGTGCGCTCGGCATAGTCCTCGATCCGGTCCATTAGATGAACAGGGAACAAGCCCGTATCCAGTGCACGTGCGGGCTGGTCCGGGGTGCGTACCAGTTGCTTGAGCATCAGGCCCAGGTGCCAGCTAAGCCAGGGCGAGGCGAACTGGCGCATGCGCTCAAGCGCTTCTTTGGGGCCATGGTTGTTCGACTGCAGCAGGATGGCGAAGGCAATCAGGAACGTGTTGGCTTCCCGCTCCCGATAGCCGCGCCACGGCAAAAATGGCACCCGATCAATCCAGGTACGCAGCTTTCCGCGCCATTGACTGCGACTCCACATCACCAGCCACACCGTCATGCACAGCCCCATGCCCAGCGCGAACCCACCGTCGACCAGCAAGGTGGAGAACGCATAAAGCTGCTTGCTGACCTCGGGCCACTTGTCCAGAGGCAATGTCTGCAGGTTCTGCGGGGCAATGACCAGGGCATAGGCCAGGAAGAAGCTCAGCAACGTGACGAATGCCATGACCGGTGAAATGAGCGACATGAAGTAGGCTTTTTTAACTTTGCTGGATAAGCGAATGGCCCGGCCCAGATAGTCCATCCCTTCACTCAACCGCCCATCGTCCTCCGCTGCCGTCAGCACCATGACCTCGTAATCGGGCACCGTGTGTTGCAGTGCTTTAGCGAAGGTCATCCGCCGCATCTTGCGCAGCCAGTGCTCGTACAACGGTGCCCAGCCGGTTTTGCGTTGCCGAGCCCGCGCTGCCATTTTGTTCAATCGATCAGCGTCAGAAATTCCGTCCCGCAAGGCCGAGGCAAAGTCCTCGTAGAACTCCTGGCGGCTAGTATCAAAGGCGTTGAACAGCCATTTGTAGAACTTGAAGCCCAGGTTCATTGCGAGGCCTCGACCAGCTCGTAGCCTTCAAGGGGCTCAAACTCACGTTCCAGGTCCCGTGGATCAATCAGCCCCTGCGACACCTTGTACAAGGCATGCTCATAGGCTGTCTTGCCAGTCATGTCGGCCTCGTCGTAACCAGCACGACGGCTTTTACGCCAGTAGTCCTCGGCCTGTTCGTCCCGGCCTTCAGCGATGAACTGGCGGATGATCTTGTCTGGCGTGACGATCTCGGCTACCACCGTGGAACCGATGACACCTCGGTGCCGGCACTTCGAGCAGCCGCCTTCGCTTGAACAACGCACCGCATCGGTACTGATTCCAAACCTGCCCTGCAACACCTTTAGCTTGGAAACAGGCAGTACCTGGTTGGCCGGTAGGCTGCAGTGCGGGCATACGATCGGCAGCAAACGTTGAAAAGCCACGGCAGAAATGAATTGCCGATCTGCCAGGATATGGCGGTCCAGCCCCAGGCGATTCAAACGCAAGAGCGCGCCAAAGGCCGATGAGGTGTGCAGCGTGGTGTAGAGCTTGTGCCCGGTCAGCACGAAGTCACCCACAATGGATGCTGTAGCCCGATCGCGTGTTTCACCCACCAGCACTTCATCGGGGTCGGCCCGTAAAATATCGCGCAGAGTGCCGAGTAACGCGGCATTGCTGTCGTCTTCTTCCTCGTGGTCACTGCGCTGAATCGAAATCTGCGACACCATGAAGATCTTGTATTCCACCGGGTCTTCAACGGAATAGCGCTTGCGGAAACGGCGATTGGGGTCGAACTCCATCGCCGCCTTGACCGTGGTGGACTTGCCACTGCCGGTAGGGCCGGTAATGGCGATGAGGCCGATAGACCGGGCCGCGCTTAACTCCAACTGCTGAACCTGAGAAAACGCATAGCCCAGCTCTTCGAAGGTCTTGCTCGGCATGCCTGCCGTCTCGACGGCCAGCACACGGATAATCACATCCCAGCCGTCGGCCAGGCGGATGAACTTGTAGCGCAACTTGTAGTGCGTACCGTTGTGTGTCGTACGCACCATGCAGCTCATTGATTTGCTGTCCAGAGAAAACGTACCAATGCTGCGCGTGCGCGAGTCGGCCATCTGGGTATAGAGGTAGCCGGCGATCTGCTCACAGGTGGCGACATCGTAGTTGCGGTACGGGTACATGCGGCTGTGGACCCGGAACAGGGCCATCCCCGAGCCTTCTCGGCAACACAGGTGAATGTCGGTAGCCTGGTCCACGATGGCATCGCGTACCAGTTCCTCTACGATTGGCCGCACATCGCTGGCCATCGTTTCAGCACCTTCGCGGTTAATAGCGCGATTGACCTCCGCAATCAGGCCGACATCGGCCAGACGTTCCAGGGCCAGTGTGTAACCTGCCGTGATCACCCGAGCCCGCAAATCCTGGTGCAGCTGCTGGCCCAAGGCGTTTTCCGAAATCAGCATCATGGCCTCACGGTGGCCCCGATCGAGCACCGCCACTAACGACAGGTCGTTGCCGGTCACGCCGTGCGTCTGGCTCATGCTTGAGCGAAACGCCGGCAGATCAGCACGGTTCTTGATACGGCCCTCTTTGCGGATCGAGGCGACCAGCCTTGATAACTGCTGGGCGGCATCTTCTTGGGCAGGACTTTTCACCCGGCGCTTGAGAAAGTTTATGCCGGTGCTTGTGGTCGTAGACATTGCAACTCCTGGGCTAGCGCATCGAGGCTGGGTTCATCGCTGCAGGATTGATCGCAGGGGTAAGGGGTGCGGTTGCTGGAGCAAATACTGGCGCAGGTACGCCGCTGGAAGTCATGGCCTGGCTGCCTTGGCCACCCACCCAGTCCAGCATGATGGTTTTGCGCTGCAGCACCTGGCGGCCCTCGGTGCGCACCAGTTCAATCTGGTACTGCTTGATGCTCTCCAGCTTCCAGCCGTCGACCTTGGAAATGAACGGCTCCTGCATCGATACCGGGACGCGCCGGCCCTTGTAGTTGATCTCGGCCACCTCTTTCCCGGCCAGGCCCCAGATGGCCTCAACCGTCGGTTCCAGGTCGTTGACCTCCTGCTTGGCACCTGGGAGTGGAATGGCATTACTGGGAATAGCGGCTGAGCCTTGGTTTTCGTTCTGGCGGATCCGCATGTCCATTTCGGAGTCCAGCAACTGGGCCTGCTTGTCCAGCAGCCGACCAAACGTGTCGGTGGAATGATCGATAGGGACCAGGTCATCGGCATGCGCTGCAAAAGGCAGGAAGAACAGCAACAACGCCATTTTAGGGATTGGCATACACAGCTCCTTTCAATTCGAAGGTCAGGGGGGCATCAAGTTTGAAACTCACGCTGGACACTCCACTGGTGGCCGGTAGCCGGGTCGCCAGGTTCTCCAGCAGCACAGCCGAGCCTGTGGCGTCGAAAGCGCCGATCATGGGAATCCAGTTTTCTTCAGGCAGCGGCATGGCGACGTTGCCGGCAACCCGTGCCCAAGACGCTGGCAGCGACAGGTCCAGGCCGAGCATTTTTGAAACCTGAGCCAGGTTGCCCAGGCTCTGGTTGACGGTGTCGCGCGTGGGCAGGCTTTCAAGCGTGTGCGGGGAACTGCTGGGCAGATCCACCCCGATGGACTGGGTCACCTTGTCGATATCGCTATCAAACGTCGGGGCAGGCCAGTCATCAGGCTTGGCCGCCAGATAGCCGGCCCAGGTCGCAAAGGCTTGCGCCTGGTAAGTCAGGGTGCAGCCCGATCCGGCACACTCAAGGCCGGTGAGCTTCCAGCCGGCCAGTGAGCGTTTCAAATCGTGCGTGGCTTCCAGGTAGGCTGGGATGGACACGCGTGCCGGCACCGTGGCGTTGATCGCCGTATCGACCGCAGTGGCCAGCTCCTGCTTGCGTTGAGCCACGGCACGCTCGCGAACCAGCGACGCATCACGCCGCGCCGTTTCCTCGGCTTCGACCTGGTACAGGTAATACATTACGCCACCGCCGATCAGCAGCAGGCACAGCACGATGGGCACCACCGGCACGGCGGTGTGGCGGCTGAACGTGGCCTTGGCCATGTCGCGCTTGGTGATCGAGTGGCTGAGGATCTCCAGCGAGAAGGGCCGCACGTCCAGCGGATAAGACATGGCGGCCGTTAGCCGATCCTGCTGATCGGTGTAGATAGGCAGTTTCGTCGGATCCTGAAAGGCACTGAGCAGGTCCTTGAGCAACAGCATCACTTCACTGATCGTACCGACCAGGTCGGCCCGCTTCATCGGCACACTGTCCTGTACTGCAAACAGCCAGAACTGATCTTCAGCGACCTCGATCAAGGTCAGGTACAGGTCCTCGGCAATAGCCGCACGTATCAGGGCAGCGGCTGCCACCGGGCGTTTCTTACTCTGGCCACGAGCAATGAAGGCCACGCTGTCTTCGACCTGGCCGTTTCCTGCCCAGACATACTGCCAGGCCGCATCGACCCCTCGGCCCAACTGCCGGATTTCTTCCCGCTTGCCGTCCATACCCGGCAGCGTCAACCAGTCCAGGCCCATCACTACCGTGCCGAAGCCCGGAATCTGTACCTGATTGAGCATCAGTTCACCCCTTCCACAATCTGTGGGGTGAGCAGTACCAGGACGGCGCGGCGCGAGGTCGAGGTGGCAATGCCACCGCCGAGCAGCGGGGTCAGCTTGCCGTCAAACGACTTGTCGGTGGCCTGTTGCTGGGTGTTCTCCACCCCGGCCAGCACTGCTGTCTCGCCGTTCACGATTGATGTGTAGATCTGGTACTGGTTAGCGGTCGATTGGGGGTACTGCAGGGTGACGCCGTTGTTGACGAAGGTCACCGTATCGCCGCGCATCGAGGCGTCCATCGAGAACTGCACAATCACCGAGCCATTGGGCTGGATGGATGAGCGCATGTTCAGGAATGTGCCGGTGGTCAACTGCCCAGGATCCACACCCGGCACCACAGTGGTGCTGTTGGTGTTGTTGTTCGACGCTGACGACGATCGAGCCGGGTAGATGAAGTTTTCGGTGTTTGCCACCGACAGAGGCCGGTTGTTCATCATCGAGTACGTTTCATCCTTGCGGATGTTGACCTTGCCCACGGTGGCCAGCGCCTGCAGAAAGGTGCTGGTGGTCGAGGTGTCGCCGTTGCGGATCACACCGAGCTGGCCAAATCCTGATGAGCCACCTGGCAGGCCGGCTGGGGAAAAGAACCGCACGTTCCACTTGGCTGCAGCATCATTGATCAGCCAGGCCCAGTTCACGCCCATGTCATTGTTGGTCGTGGATGTCAGGTCGACGATTTGCATGCGCATGCGCACCTGGCGACCGACCGACCTGTTCTCGGCGTTAATCAGTTCCTCAACCTGCTCTTGCACCTCGCGGGTATCGGTGACGGTCACAACGCCTGAAGCCGAAATAGACAGCTTGCCTACGCCATTGGGGGTCAAGGCGCCTTCGATAGCCGTTTTCAGGCTGGCCACCACATCGACCGTCGCGGCCATCTTGGCTGACACATCGGCCGAGGACTCAACACTGCCGGCCTGGGTAGTACCACCACTGCTGCTGCCACCGCCGCTGTCATTGCCGCCCGAGGATGAGGTCTTGGCAATGGTGCTGTTGACCTCATTGGTGTCGGTGATGGTCGCGATCTGGTAGGTCCGGGTGACTAGGCGCGAAATCAGCACCACGCCGTCCTTGTAGTCCCAACCTACACCGTACTTGCCGGAGATTTGATCAAGCAGCTCACTGAGCGTGCCGCCAAAGGGGCTGGCTTGGTCCAGGAAGAAGCGTGGTGTTACGTAGCCGGTGCTCATGCCGGCCATGCCACTGCCTTCCATACCGGTCAACGAAGCCAGGCTGGGCACCGACTGGCCGATCGGGCCACTCATGGGCACGCTCATGGCCATCGGGGAGGGGGTAGCCATGGCAGAACCACCACCTGATGCCCCCATGCGCTGGGCTGAAAACACATCAATCGGCACCAGGGCATCGGGGCTTACTCGCACGGATAAACTGGTGATCTTGCTGATGCGATCCGCAATCACCGTCAGGGTCGGCTGGTCAGGGAAGCTGAAGCGGATAGGGTGGCTGAACACAGCCGGCAGCTCAGCATCACGCGACACCTTGACGGTCTTGCCACCCAGCCACACGCCATCGAATTCACGCACCGCCGCCCCACGCTGCTGATCTTCCAGGCGCACCTGGGTCAAGCTGTCCTGCACTTTCTTGTTGCCGTCGGCTGAGGCACCGCGAATACCGTCGCGCTCGCTCACCGTGCCGCACCCGGCCAATGCCAGGGCGACGGCCACGGCAATGCTTCGTTTCAAGTACGAAGTCATGGGGTTTACTCCAGGAAGGGATGGGAGTTACTGAGCGCGACGACCGGATTCGGTAACGCGCAGGACTCTGTTGCCGGCATAGAGCATGCCGTTGAGGTTTACATCAGCCGCGGAGAGCGACTGGAACAGGCGCTTGACCGCGGTGCGGAAGTCGCCTTCGAAGCTGGCCGTGACATTAATTGGCACATCGACCGAAGCTTCCCAGACCAGCTGCCAGCCTGCTTTGACGGCCCACTTGTTTAACGCTCGGCGTAGCGTCGCATCAGAGGCAGCAATGACCCATTGCTCTGGGGCCGGCTTGGGCGGTGGTGTCACCTTGGCGACCACTACAGGCGGCACGGGCGTGATGGGCATCGCTTTGCCAGGCTGCAGGGGCACCGCATTGGCACCGAAAGCCGAGGCGGTGACCGTGATTGCCGGTTCTCGCGTTGCTGCAACGGCAACAATCTTGGCGGCGGGCATAGGGGAGGCCACCACGGGCTTGGCCACCACAGCCTTGGGCGCAGGCGGCGCAACAGGTATCGAAGCAACAGCGCCCTGGACGGGCACGGCCACGGCTGCAAGAGGCTTGACCGGCATAGAGCCTACCGGCACAGCTGCAGGAGCTGCAGGGACAGGGGACGGGTTGGTCTGGTGCAAGCGCAGCTGGGCTTGGCTGAGCGTGGATGCGCTGAACGCAATCTGCTCATCAATCCATTGTTCGGCAGGCACCTGCGTGGGGGGAGGGGCTGTTTTACAGCCTGAAACGAGTGCAACAGCTGCAGCAAGCAGCAGGGGATTTCGCATAGGTGCCTCTCAGCAGCGCCGATATGAAAGTATTTAGGATTGGATGTACATGAATCTGGAGGGGATTTGTAACTGAGGGTTCAGTGATTACTTAACCCGAAGCTTACTGATAATTTATCAGGATGAAACCATCACTACGTCGACTGGAGAAACTCTTGCGCCTTCAGGTCTTCTAATAGCTTTTCGATAGCCTGATCCATAAAGTTATCAATTATGTACTGCGCTAATTGGGATGTTTTTATTTGCCGCCTGCTCTTATAGCTCACATGAATGGCTGACTCACACAGACTATCGTACCGCGCGGAGCCAATATATAAGACACTTACATTTCTTTTTTGGACTAGTGGTTTGTCATGGCTCAAGATTTTTCTCCGCGCAAAAAGAATCAACTGCCACTATTCGGAAGCAATTGATGATTATTTAAAATAACACCTAGTTTATCAAGTCATTGATAAATGTTTTTTCGGTTATAACAGCCACGCAAGAATTTTTACTTTTAAGTCCATTTTTTATTTCAATATCTTTTTGCAAAAGACTTAAAAATGCTGCCTGCCTGGCAGAGCTTGAATCGATTTGCGCAATTACTTCGAGAGCCTGAACCAGTTCAATAGAAACATTACTGAACTCAATCTGAGTGATTTTTTTGTTACTGCATAGGTGCAAGGATTGTCGCAGAGCCTCAATGAGGCTATCGGACACGGTGCAGATTTCTGCTCCGAACCTAACAAATTCCTTAACACCCGGAAGGTTTGCGACTACTGAGTGGTGAACGTGTTCAGGATCCAGTCTCAGGAAGATGTAGCCGGGGAAGAGCTGGGTCCGCGTTGTGCGGACACCAGAGCTGTCTGAACGACGTTTGACGGTATATTTTGCAGGGGAATAGATCTCAACCCCTAGCGCATCAAGCCTGTCACTTACCTGCTGATGGGCCTGATAATTGTGGGTAATAAGATACCAATTTGGCATAGGTTTCTTCCTCTAGCAGGCAGGCTCCGCCATGAACGCGCCAGGTCCGCATCCGTTTCGATCGATTAATCCCTATGGAGCCAGAGTGGTCCCTATGAGAAACACTGATTATTTATACAGTACTATGCTGCGCGGTATCAAGTAGCCACCTAACAATTTTATGCAAAGCTTAGGACCTAATCAATCAATTTTGCATTTTTTGCATTAATGAGCTTCTAAATTTGCATAAATCTCTGAAAATACAGGGCTTTGGGCGTCCAGATGACCTCATCAATCCGTAAGCTGATCGGTTTACGAATCAAGACCTTTAGAAAAAAAGAGCGCCTGAACCAGGAGGCTGTCGCTGAAGCGATAGGCTGCGACGTCACCACGTTAAGCCGATATGAACGTGGCGAATATGCACCTGATGGGGAACAACTGGTTAAGCTGGCAATCTTGTTTAAGGTAAGCCCTATGGATTTTCTGCCTGGAGAGGTAGAAATCAGCAGGCAGGTTATTCTTGACTTGCGTGCTAAAATCGTAGATTTAGCGTATGACATAGATGACCCTATTGCTCTCCAAGACATTGTGAACCAAGCAAGTAGGTTCAGAAAGCTTCTAAAATACTAATCATCAAGAATACAAAAAACTTACAAAGCCTTGATGGCCAAGCATGGATCGCGCCCCTTATGAATAACATATCAAAGGTTGAATCCGAGAAGAAGATGGATACAGCGAAATTTAAAGCATTATTTGAAAATCTCGGATCAACTTTTCAGGACCTGACTGAAAGAAAAATACTGAGCTGTCCTCCTCCAACGTCTCTTTATGATGAAGCTAACACCTTGGAGGTGGAATTGATGCAAGGCATGGAGCTTGTCTTTAACAAAGAAAGCTACAGACTAGAAATGATTCATTTTTCTGTTGA
Organism: Pseudomonas viridiflava; assembly: GCF_900589395.1. Taxonomy (GTDB): domain Bacteria; phylum Pseudomonadota; class Gammaproteobacteria; order Pseudomonadales; family Pseudomonadaceae; genus Aquipseudomonas. Next base: position 826 of record NZ_UUIS01000066.1, on the reverse strand, counting down.
CCAAAAAAAACCAAACAGTTTTTCATACTTTGAAATACTTCCAGATCCTTTGAATAAGCTAAAAAATCAAGAAGTTTCTCAAGAAGTACTTGGAAGGCCTATACACAGTGCGACCAAAGAAGAGCTGTTAGGTACAGATATATTTTTCTGGGATACATTTCAACTTGCCCTGGAAATTCATCCCGAAGCATTTATAGAAATCCAGTACGACGAACTCAAAAATACAAAGTATTTATCCGTATCGTTGATGAATACACAACCGTAGTTATGAGCAACCTAGCCCTTGCGTAAGCCTGGGCGAGTACCTGATGCTGTATATTGAGGGTAGTGATTGCTGCGGTTGGTTTCAGATCGCCTCGAATACGCCTCAGAGCATGGCCAAAGCGTTACGGCAGATCACGCCAGGCAGGGTCCGAGTACACACTCCACAGATCTCCGTGCAGTATCAACGATCATCATCGCGTGGATTATCCATCTATTGCTCAGGGAAACCAGATTCTCGATCGATTCCCACTATGGCCAGAGCGTTCGTAAACGCTTTGTGATGCGGGCATGCTGGAAATCCTTCACGCGCAAACTTCTTGAAAAAAACTATGTAACCGCTCCATTAACCCCACATTCAAAGCACTAAGCTAATGCCAGATGCTGGGCTCCCGATTCTCTCAGGAGCCCATCGATCATGATGCGACCCGACGCCAAAGTCGAAAAAGTGTACCTCTACCCCAAACCTGTGGACTTTCGAAAATCCATCGACGGACTGGCTGCTCTGGTCGAACTGGATATCAAGGTTGCCGTGTTCGACCCGGTACTTTTCGTTTTCCTCAAC
>NZ_UUIS01000073.1 GCF_900589395.1 Pseudomonas viridiflava | reverse complement strand
CCTCCCACAGGATTGATGTCGTCCAAGGTCTCGGGCCTGGCATCAGGCTGTGGGAGGCAGCAACTGTCTGGCAATGACGGGTTTACAAGCGCTGCCTGTCTGCCGGCTGTCCTGGCCTCATCGCCGGATCGCCGCCCGCTGCAGAACAGCCTCCCACAGGATTGATGTGACCCTGAATTTCGGGCCTGACACCGGACCTGTGGGAGGCGGCTTGCCGGCGATGGCTATGGGACAGGCGCGGCAGGTGTGTTGGGCTTGCTGGCCTCATCGTTGGATCGCCGCCCCCTGCAGAGCAACCTCCCACAGGTTCGGCATTCGACGAAGTTCACCTTAAGTGATCGGCATCAGGCCTACACGTCCTGCACATTGTTACGCTGAGTTGGACAGCTTTTTGCAATAGGTCGGGACAGGGCGCTTGTAGCGTCAAAGTTTTGGTCTAGTGCGGTGGGGCATCAGTGGATCGATCTCAGTTAGTCAGTGGCGCACGCAACCTGGGCCGCAATCACAGTCAACTGGCTGTTCCGGTGCTATTGCTGGCGCTGTTGGCGATGATGATGTTGCCTATCCCGCCGTTTCTGCTGGATGTGTTCTTTACCTTCAACATTGCCTTGTCGATCGTCGTGCTGCTGGTGTGCGTCTACGCCTTGCGGCCGCTGGACTTTTCGGTGTTCCCGACCATCCTGCTGGTCGCCACCTTGCTGCGCCTGGCGCTGAACGTGGCCTCGACCCGCGTGGTCATGCTCCACGGCCAGGACGGCCACGACGCAGCGGGCAAGGTGATCCAGGCCTTCGGTGAGGTGGTGATCGGCGGCAACTACGTGGTCGGCATCGTGGTGTTCGCGATCCTGATGATCATCAACTTCGTGGTCATCACCAAGGGTGCCGGGCGGATCTCCGAGGTCAGCGCGCGGTTCACCCTCGATGCGATGCCCGGCAAGCAGATGGCCATCGACGCCGACCTCAACGCCGGCCTGATCGACCAGAACCAGGCCAAGGTGCGCCGCGCCGAAGTCGCGGCCGAGGCCGAGTTCTACGGGTCAATGGACGGTGCCAGCAAATTCGTGCGCGGCGACGCCATTGCCGGTCTGCTGATTCTGTTCATCAACCTCATCGGCGGCATGCTGGTGGGCATGCTGCAACACGGCATGACCTTCGCCGATGCCGGCCGCATTTATACCTTGCTGGCCATTGGTGACGGTTTGGTGGCGCAATTGCCATCACTGCTGCTGTCCACCGCGGCGGCGATCATGGTGACCCGTGCTTCCGGTTCGGAAGAAATGGGCAAGATGATCAACCGCCAGATGTTCACCTCCTACAAGGCGCTGGGCGTTTCAGGCGCGATCATGATCGTCATGGGCCTGGTGCCCGGCATGCCGCACTTCGCCTTTATCAGTCTGGGCCTGGCAGCATCCGGTGCCGCCTACTGGCTGTGGCGTCGCGACCAGCAGACCAAAGTGCTGGCCCTGGCCGAAGTGCAGCGCCAGCAGGACCTGCTGCCGCCGCCAGGGCGTGTGCAGGACGCCAAGGAACTGGGCTGGGATGACGTGACGCCGGTGGACATCATTGGCCTGGAAGTGGGTTACCGCCTGATTCCGCTGGTCGACCGCAACCAGGGTGGGCAACTGCTGGCGCGCATCAAGGGTGTGCGCAAGAAACTGTCCCAGGAACTGGGTTTCCTGATGCCCACCGTGCACATTCGCGACAACCTCGACCTGGCCCCCAGCGCTTATCGTTTGACGCTCATGGGGGTGATCCTGGCCGAAGCCGAGATCTATCCGGACCGGGAGCTGGCAATCAACCCCGGTCAGGTGTACGGCACGCTCAATGGCATCAGTGCCCGCGACCCGGCCTTCGGGCTGGAAGCGGTGTGGATCGAGATCAGCCAGCGCAGCCAGGCCCAGTCGCTGGGCTATACCGTGGTCGACGCCAGTACAGTGGTGGCCACCCACCTCAACCAGATCCTCTACAAGCATTCCCACGAGTTGATCGGCCACGAGGAAGTCCAGCAATTGATGCAACTGCTGGCCAAGGGCTCGCCAAAACTCGCTGAAGAGCTGGTGCCTGGCGTGCTGTCGCTGTCGGGCTTGCTCAATGTCCTGCAGGCGCTGCTGGCTGAGCATGTGCCGGTGCGCGACATCCGCACCATTGCCGAGGCTATCGCCAACAACGCATCAAGGAGTCAAGATACCGCCGCTCTGGTGGCCGTGGTGCGTGTCGCGCTGAGCCGTGCAATCGTCCAAAGCATTGTAGGAATTGAGCCTGAGCTGCCTGTTATCACGCTGGAGCCAAGGTTGGAACAGATCTTGCTCAATAGTCTGCAGAAGGCAGGTCAAGGTCAGGAAGAAGGCGTTCTGCTTGAGCCGAGCATGGCTGAGAAGCTCCAGCGGTCGTTGATCGAGGCTGCCCAGCGTCAGGAAATGCAAGGATCGGCGGTCATTCTGCTGGTGGCAGGGCCGATCCGGGCCATGCTGTCACGATTTGGACGACTGGCCGTACCGAACATGCACGTACTGGCGTACCAGGAAATTCCGGACAACAAGCAAGTCACCATCGTAGCGACTGTCGGGCCCAACGGCTGAGGTAGTGAGTCATGCAAGTTAAGCGATTTTTCGCCGCCGATATGCGTCAAGCCATGAAACTGGTTCGCGATGAGCTGGGCGCCGAAGCGGCCATCATCGGTAACCGGCGCATTGCCGGTGGCGTCGAGCTGACTGCTGCGCTGGATTACAAGTTGTCTGCACTGGCGCCACGGGTGCCGAACATGGAACTCGAAGACGAGCTGCGCAAAACCCAGTCGCGCATCGTCTCTGCCCAGGCCGAGCTTGAGAACCCTACCGACAGCGATGCCAGTAATAACCTTCAACTGTTTTCCGGCCTGCCGCTGAGTGCCGCCGACACGCACATCGAGCCGACCTTCGAAGAGCCGCCGCGTGCTACCGCGCCAGCGCAGGCCTCGCCGGTCACCGATGCCGCCGTAGGTCAGCGGGTATTCGAGTCGATGTGTTCGGAACTCAACGGCCTGCGCGAACTGCTTGAAGTGCAGCTCGGCTCTTTGGCCTGGAACCAGTTGCAGGGCACCCGCCCGCAACAGGCCAACCTGTGGCGCCGCCTGCAACGTATCGGCCTGTCCGGTCCGCTGTCACGCGACCTGCTGGGCATGATCCCGGATATCGAAGACCCCAAGCAGGCCTGGCGCATGCTGCTGGCGTACCTGGCGCGGATGATCAGCGTGCCGGAAATCGAACCGCTCGAAGAGGGCGGGGTGATTGCCATGGTCGGGCCGGCCGGCATGGGCAAGACCACGACGCTGGCCAAGCTGGCCGCGCGTTATGTGCTCAAGTACGGCGCGCAGAACATCGCCCTGGTGAGCATGGACAGCTTTCGCATCGGCGCCCAGGAGCAGCTCAAGACCCTGGGGCGGATTCTCAATGTGCCGGTGACCCATGTCGATCCTGGCCAGTCGCTGGCCCAGGCCCTGGAGCCGTTGATTCGCAAGCGCGTGGTCTTGATCGACACCGCCGGCCTGCAAGCCAGCGACCCGGCCTTGCGCCTGCAGCTGGAAAGCCTGGCCGGGCGCGGCATCCGCGCCCGCAACTACCTGGTACTGGGTACTACCAGCCAGAAGCAGGTGCTGACCGCGGCCTATCACAGCTACAAGCGCTGTGGCCTGGCCGGTTGCATCCTGACCAAACTGGACGAAACCGCCAGCCTCGGCGAAGTGCTGAGCCTGGCGATCAGTCATGAATTGCCTGTGGCCTATCTGACCGATGGGCCGCGTATTCCTGATGATCTGCATCTGCCGCGTCGTCACCAGCTGGTGAGCCGTGCGGTCAGTGTGCAGATGCAGGATGAGCCGAGTGAAGAGGCCATGGCGGATATGTTCGCCGACCTCTATCACAACCCCGGCAAGCAAGTGGGGTAACTGATGGAAACGATTGGAAGGTCCCTGCATATCTGGTCTGCCAGGCATTGTTCGCAAGCGAACGTGCAGCCCGTAATGTGGTTTCGGTCTACGCATGACAAGGTAATGAAATAACATGGGCAGCATGCATCCCGTACAGGTTATCGCCGTGACCGGCGGCAAAGGTGGCGTCGGCAAGACCAACGTGTCAGTGAACCTTTCACTGGCGCTGGCCGAGCTTGGGCGACGAGTCATGTTGCTCGACGCCGACCTTGGCCTGGCCAATGTCGATGTATTGCTGGGCCTGACGCCCAAGCACACCCTGGCCGATGTCATCGAAGGCCGCTGTGAACTGCGCGACGTGTTGCTGCAGGGGCCGGGCGGTGTGCGCATCGTGCCGGCCGCCTCCGGCACCCAGAGCATGGTGCACCTGGCACCCGCCCAGCATGCCGGCCTGATCCAGGCCTTCAGCGAGATCGGTGACAACCTCGATGTCCTGGTGATCGACACCGCCGCCGGCATCGGCGAGTCCGTGGTCAGCTTTGTGCGCGCCGCCCAGGAAGTGATGCTGGTGGTGTGCGACGAGCCGACCTCTATCACCGACGCCTACGCCCTGATCAAACTGCTCAATCGCGACTATGGCATGAACCGTTTCCGGGTCCTGGCCAACATGGCCCAGAGCCCGCAGGAGGGACGCAACCTGTTTGCCAAGCTGACCAAGGTCACCGACCGTTTTCTTGATGTGGCCCTGCAATACGTCGGTGCCGTTCCCTACGATGAGTGTGTTCGCAAGGCCGTGCAGAAACAGCGCGCCGTCTACGAAGCGTTTCCACGTTCCAAGTGCGCCCTGGCGTTCAAGGCCATTGCCCAGAAGGTCGATACCTGGCCTCTGCCGGCCAACCCGCGCGGGCATCTTGAGTTCTTCGTCGAACGGCTTGTTCACCAGACCAGCGCAGCGGGACCTGTTCAATGACAGCCAGTGGTTATCAGATGTACAGCAAGGCTTCCAGGAATTCACAGTACGAGCTGATTGAGCGTTATGCGCCGTTGGTCAAGCGCATCGCCTATCATCTGCTGGCGCGCCTGCCAGCGAGTGTGCAGGTCGAAGACCTGATCCAGGCCGGCATGATCGGCCTGCTGGAAGTGTCGACCAAATACGACTCGAGCAAGGGGGCCAGTTTTGAAACCTACGCCGGCATCCGCATCCGTGGCGCGATGCTCGATGAAGTGCGCAAGGGCGACTGGGCGCCGCGTTCGGTGCACCGCAATACCCGCATGGTCAGTGACGCAATTCGCGGCATTGAAGCAAAAACCGGTCGCGACGCTAAAGATCACGAGATTGCGGCCGAACTCCAGTTAAGTCTGGATGATTATTACGCTATCTTGAACGACACCTTGGGCAGCCGCCTGTTCAGCTTTGACGACCTCTTGCAGGACGGCGATCATGACGGGCTGCACGAGGATGGCGCCAGCGCTTCGCTGGAGCCGTCGCGGGACCTGGAAGACGAGCGTTTCCAGGCCGCGTTGGCCGATGCCATTGCCAACCTGCCGGAGCGCGAGCGTCTGGTGTTGGCGCTGTACTATGACGAAGAGCTGAACCTCAAGGAAATCGGTGAGGTCCTGGGGGTCAGCGAATCACGGGTCAGCCAGTTACACAGCCAGTGCGCCGCACGTTTGCGGGGGCGTTTGGGGGAGTGGCGCGCGCGCTGACAGCGTCCGGAGTGTTCCAGATTGTGCAAAGACCCGGCGAGCGCGTCGTTTCTGCACAACGTGGACCGGGCGGCTGCAGACCGGCTGTGCAAGGCTTCATGTGTCGAGTACCGGACAAGGCAGGAGCCTGTCAGCACCTTTCGGGGTGACTGTTTCAGGCGTTTGCCCGTGTCCATGTACCCGGCCTGTGAAAGCGGCAAACGGTCGAAAATGCGTTGTGCCAGTATTGAGTGAACAGCGGGTCCGGGAGCCGGGCTCGTTCAGGACTGCTTGGAGGTCGAATTGGACAAGAACATGAAAATCCTCATCGTTGATGATTTTTCAACGATGCGGCGGATCATAAAAAACCTGTTGCGTGATCTGGGGTTCACCAACACGTCGGAAGCCGATGACGGCCTGACCGCATTGCCGATGCTGCAAAGCGGGGCTTTCGATTTTCTGGTCACTGACTGGAACATGCCCGGTATGTCGGGCATCGACCTGCTGCGTCAGGTGCGTCAGGACGAGCGTCTGAAGAACATTCCGGTATTGATGGTGACCGCTGAAGCCAAGCGCGAGCAGATCATCGAAGCGGCCCAGGCTGGCGTGAACGGCTATGTGGTCAAGCCTTTTACCGCCCAGGTACTGCAAGAAAAGATCGAGAAGATCTTCGAGCGCGTCAATAGCTGATGCATGCCGCGAGGGCGCTATGGACAACAGAGATTCGCTGGGCGACTTTGAGTCGACCCTGAAAAAACATGCGCACGAGCTCGTCGCGAGCCTTGAAAAAGGCAAGTTTGGCGATGCCGTGCAATTGATCCATGAGCTCAACCAGACTCGTGACCGCGGCCTTTATCAGGAAGTGGGCAAGCTGACGCGTGAATTGCACAGCGCAATCGTCAACTTCCAGATCGATCCGCAAATGCCCCAGGCCGAAGAGGTGTCCCAGATCACGGACGCCACCGAGCGCCTGTCGTATGTTGTGCGCCTGACCGAGGGTGCGGCCAACCGCACGATGGACCTGGTGGAGCAGAGTGCGCCGTTGATGAACGGCCTGAGCGACGACGCCAAGGCGTTGAGCGCTGACTGGGGACGCTTGATGCGCCGGGAAATCGGCGCTGAAGAGTTTCGTGCGCTGGCCAAGCGCGTCGAGGGCTTTCTTTCGCGAACCGAAAAGGAAACCCACAGCGTGGCCACCAACCTCAACGACATCCTGCTCGCCCAGGATTACCAGGACCTTACCGGTCAGGTGATCAAGCGCGTCACGCAGTTGGTCACCGAGGTTGAAAGCAATCTGCTCAAGCTGGTGCTGATGGCCAGCCATGTCGATCGCTTTGCCGGCATCGAACATGATCGTGAAGCACTGTTGGCGGAAAATAATCCGAAAAAAAATCTCGCCCAAGGTGAAGGTCCGCAAATTCATGCCGATAAACGGGAAGATGTCGTTTCCGGTCAGGATGATGTGGACGACTTGTTATCGAGCCTCGGCTTCTAGGTCTTGACGGTTAATTTTAGGGAGCACCCCCATGAGCTTCGGCGCCGATGAAGAAATCCTTCAGGATTTTCTGGTAGAGGCCGGCGAGATTCTGGAGCAATTGTCCGAACAACTGGTCGAGCTGGAAAGCCGACCCGATGACGCAGACTTGCTCAATGCAATTTTTCGCGGTTTTCACACTGTTAAAGGGGGCGCCGGCTTCCTCCAGCTGCATGAGCTGGTGGAGTGCTGCCACATTGCCGAGAACGTGTTCGACATCCTGCGCAAGGGTGAGCGACGCGTAGACTCAGAACTGATGGACGTAGTGCTCGAAGCACTGGACACCGTCAACAGCATGTTCGGCCAGGTGCGCGAGCGCAGCGACATCACCCCGGCCACGCCTGAACTGCTGGCGGCGCTGGCGCGTCTGGCCGATCCGCAAGCGGCCGACGAGGCCCCGGCGCCGGTGGCGCAACAGGTTGCAGAACCTGCAGCGCCGGCCGCTGGCGACGAAATCACCGATGACGAATTCGAGCAGTTGCTCGATTCGTTGCACGGTGCCAAGTCCGACGCCACCGCCGCTGTGACGCCGCCACCTGCCTCTGCGCCACCCGCGCCGGTGGCGGCGAGCGACGAAATCACCGACCACGAATTCGAAGCACTGCTCGACCAGTTGCACGGCAAGGGTTCGTTCGACGCCGGCATCGCCGCTGCACCGATCGCCGCCGCGCCGGCACCGGCGCCAGTGGCCGCGCCTGCCGTGGCAGGCGATGAAATCACCGACGACGAATTCGAAGCACTGCTTGACCAGTTGCATGGCAAGGGTTCGTTCGACGCCGACAAGGCCAAGCCTGTCGCCACTGGCACCGCTCCCGTGGCGGCTGCCAAAGTGGCCGTCGACACTGCCAGAAAACCGGCTTCGGACGAAATCAGCGAGCAGGAATTCGAAAGCCTGCTCGACGAACTGCACGGCAAGGGCAAGTTCGAACCTGCCGCTGTCGCCGCTCCGGCCGCTGCGGCCGCAGCGCCGGCCAAGGCTGCTGCACCGGCACCGGTGGCCAAAGCCGCGCCGGCACCCGCTGCCGCTGCGGCCCCGGCCCGTGCTGCCGCTCCTGCGCCGGCTCGCGCCGCTGCACCGGCGGCGGAAAAGCCGGCTGCAGCCGAGGTCGAAACCACCGTGCGGGTCGACACGGCGCGCCTGGACGAGATCATGAACATGGTCGGCGAACTGGTGCTGGTGCGTAACCGCCTGGTGCGCTTGGGCCTCAACAGTGGCAACGAAGCCATGTCCAAGGCCGTGTCCAACCTGGACGTGGTGACAGCCGACCTGCAGACCGCCGTCATGAAGACGCGCATGCAGCCGATCAAGAAGGTCTTCGGTCGCTTCCCGCGACTGGTTCGTGACCTGGCCCGGCAGCTCAAGAAAGAAATCAACCTGGAGCTGGTCGGTGAAGAAACCGACCTCGACAAGAACCTCGTCGAGGCGTTGGCCGACCCGCTGGTCCACTTGGTGCGCAACGCGGTGGACCACGGTGTGGAAACCCCCGAAGAGCGCGAGGCTTCCGGCAAGCCGCGTGGCGGCAAGGTGATACTGTCGGCCGAACAGGAAGGCGACCACATCCTGTTGTCGATCTCCGACGACGGCAAGGGCATGGACCCTTCGGTGCTGCGCGCCATTGCCGTCAAGCGCGGCGTGATGGACAAGGACGCCGCCGACCGCCTGAGCGACACCGACTGCTACAACCTGATCTTCGCTCCGGGGTTCTCGACCAAGACCGAGATTTCCGATGTGTCCGGTCGAGGCGTGGGCATGGACGTGGTCAAGACCAAGATTTCCCAGCTCAACGGCTCGATCAACATCTACTCGACCAAGGGCCAGGGCTCCAAGATCGTCATCAAGGTGCCGCTGACCCTGGCCATCATGCCGACCCTGATGGTCATGCTCGCCGACCAGGCCTTTGCCTTCCCGCTGGTCAACGTCAACGAGATCTTCCACCTCGACCTGTCGACCACCAACGTCGTCGATGGCCAGGAAGTGGTGATCGTGCGCGACAAGGCCCTGCCACTGTTCTACCTCAAGCGCTGGCTGATCCGTTCGGCTGCGCATGAAGAGCAGCGCGAAGGGCACGTGGTGATCCTGACGGTGGGCACCCAGCGCATCGGCTTTGTGGTCGACCAGTTGGTGGGCCAGGAAGAAGTGGTGATCAAGCCGTTGGGCAAGATGCTGCAAGGCACGCCAGGCATGTCGGGCGCCACCATCACCGGTGACGGCCGCATTGCGTTGATCCTCGACGTTCCGAGCATGCTCAAGCGTTACGCCTCGCGGCGGATTTGATTCCGGTGCCGGGGCCGCTCAGGCGGCCCCGGGCGCCTATTGGAGTGTTTATGGCAGTCAAGGTCCTGGTGGTGGATGATTCCGGTTTTTTCCGCCGCCGAGTTACGGAAATCCTGTCTTCGGACCCACTCATCGAGGTGGTCGGTACAGCCACCAATGGCAAGGAGGCCATCGAGCAGGCCCTGGCGCTCAAACCCGATGTGATCACCATGGACTACGAAATGCCGATGATGGATGGCATTACGTCGGTGCGTCACATCATGCAACGCATCCCCACACCCGTCTTGATGTTCTCCTCACTGACGCATGAAGGCGCGCGGGTCACCCTGGACGCCCTGGACGCCGGTGCGGTCGACTTCCTGCCGAAGAATTTCGAAGACATCTCGCGCAACCCTGACAAGGTCAAGCAGTTGCTGTGCGAGAAGATCAACACCATTGCCCGCAGCAACCGTCGCTTTGGTGGCCACAGTGCCCCGGCACCCACGCCGGCAGCACCGGCAGCACCGGCATTCGATACGCCGCGCCGCGCCGTGCCAGCCCCGGCGTCGGCTGCGGCCGCCGCCCGGCCGCTGCCCACGCGCACCCCGGCCCCGGCGGCCCCGGCCCATCACGCACCGGCGCATCATTCGCCCACGCCACGGCGCAAGTCGTACAAGCTGGTGGCCATCGGCACCTCGACCGGCGGCCCCGTGGCCCTGCAACGCGTGCTGACGCAACTGCCTGCCAATTTTCCGGCACCCATCGTGCTGATTCAGCATATGCCTGCCGCCTTTACCAAAGCCTTTGCTGAACGCCTCGACAAGCTGTGCAAGATCAGCGTCAAGGAGGCCGAGGACGGCGACGTGCTGCGTCCGGGGCTTGCGTTGCTGGCACCCGGTGGCAAACAGATGATGATCGACAGCCGTGGCACGGTGAAAATCCTGCCCGGTGACGAGCGCCTCAACTACAAGCCCTGCGTCGACATTACCTTCGGCTCGGCAGCCAAGTCCTACGGCGACAAGGTGTTGGCAGTGGTGCTGACCGGCATGGGTGCCGACGGCCGCGAAGGCGCTCGCATGCTCAAACAGAGCGGTAGCAATGTCTGGGCCCAGGATGAGGCCAGTTGCGTGATCTATGGCATGCCCATGGCTATCGTCAAGGCCGACCTGGCGGATGCGGTCTACAGCCTCGATGACATCGGCCGGCACCTGGTCGAGGCCTGCCTGTAATGGATGTCCTGAGTCTGATTGGTCTGATCCTGGCGTTCATTGCGATCATTGGCGGCAACTTCCTTGAAGGCGGTCACGCCGGTGCCTTGATCAACGGCCCGGCGGCGCTGATCGTGCTCGGTGGCACCCTGGCCGCCTCGCTGATCCAGTCGCCGATGAGTGCATTCAAGCGCAGCATGCAGATTTTCCCCTGGATCCTGTTCCCGCCACGCTTCGATTTGTCCGGCGGCATCGACCGGATCATCAACTGGAGCCTGACCGCCCGCAAGGAAGGCCTGCTGGGCCTGGAGTCGATTGCCGACATCGAGCCGGACCCCTATGCGCGCAAAGGCTTGCAACTCCTGGTCGACGGTGCCGAGCCGGAAACCATCCGCAGCATCCTTGAAGTGGATTTCATCACCCAGGAAACCCGCGACATCCAGGCCGCCAAGGTCTTTGAAGGCATGGGCGGCTATGCCCCGACCATCGGTATCATCGGCGCGGTCATGGGCCTGATCCACGTCATGGGCAACCTGGCCGACCCCAGCCAGCTGGGCAGCGGTATCGCGGTAGCGTTCGTGGCCACCATCTATGGCGTGGCCAGCGCCAACCTGTTTCTGCTGCCGGTGGCCAACAAGCTCAAGGCCATCGCCCTGCGTCAATCGCGCTACCGGGAAATGCTCCTGGAAGGGCTGCTGTCGATTGCCGAAGGCGAGAACCCGCGCTCCATCGAACTCAAGCTGCAAGGCTTCATGGAGTAGCCGTCATGGCCCGTCGTCGTCCGCGCGAAGAACACGAAAACCACGAGCGATGGCTGGTGTCCTACGCCGACTTCATCACCCTGTTATTTGCCTTCTTCGTGGTGATGTATTCGATTTCATCGCTCAACGAGGGCAAGTACAAGATCCTGTCGCAGGCGTTGGTGGGGGTGTTCAATGACCCCGAGCGCACGATGCAGCCGATCCCGATCGGCGAGCAACGGCCGCAGACCGTCAAGCCGGCCGAGCCGTTGCTCAAGGACAGCGAGGAGACTGACGCCGGCATTGGCCAGAACAGCATTGACCCGCTGCAGACCATTGCCGATGACGTGCGTGCAGGCTTCGGTGACCTGATCAAGTCCGACCAGATGACCGTGCGCGGCAATGAGCTGTGGATCGAGATCGAACTCAACTCCAGCCTGTTGTTCGGCAGCGGCGATGCCATGCCCAGCAACCGGGCCTTCGGCATCATCGAAAGGGTCGCGACCATCGTCAAACGCTTCGACAACCCGATCCATGTCGAAGGCTTTACCGACGATCAGCCGATCAACACCGCGCAATTCCCGACCAACTGGGAGTTGTCCTCGTCACGCGCCTCAAGCATCGTGCGCTTGCTGGCCATGTACGGCGTCAACCCGGCGCGCATGGCCTCGGTCGGCTATGCCGAGTTCCAGCCGGTGGCCGCCAATTCGACGCCCAAGGGGCGCGCCGAGAACCGCCGCGTGGTGCTGGTCATTTCGCGTAACCTCGATGTACGTCGCAGCCTGACCAGCAGTGGCTCGGCCAATGCGCAACCGGATGCGGCCTTGCGTCGTGCTGGCACACAAACTGCACCGGCACCGGCAAGACCGCCGTCAGGCAACAATGCTGTCAATTCTCCGTCACCCGTTCGCTAACCGAACTTCGGTATGGAAGTTGCCGTGCGCAAGGAATACACCGAATGAGAGTCTGGGCAGTCGCCAATCAGAAAGGTGGGGTCGGCAAGACCACCACGACCATTGCCCTGGCCGGGTTGCTGGCCGATGCGGGCAAGCGCGTGGTCGTGGTCGATCTCGACCCGCACGGTTCGATGACCAGCTATTTCGGGCACAATCCCGACGAGCTGGAACACAGTGCCTTTGACCTGTTCCAGCACAAGGGCGTGGTGCCACATGACCTGCCGGGCCAGTTGCTGCTGCCCACCAGTGACAAGCGCATTTTCCTCATGCCTTCCAGCACCGCACTGGCGACCCTGGAGCGCCAGTCGCCGGGGCAGAATGGCCTGGGCCTGGTGGTCGCGAAAAGCCTGGCACAGTTGTGGCAGGATTTTGACTATGCCTTGATCGACAGCCCGCCCTTGCTGGGCGTGCTGATGGTCAACGCGCTGGCGGCCAGCCAACAGTTGGTGATTCCGGTGCAGACCGAGTTTCTGGCGGTCAAGGGCCTGGAACGCATGGTCAACACCCTGGCGATGATCAACCGCTCACGCAAGACACCGTTGCCGTACACCATCGTGCCGACCTTGTTCGACCGTCGCACCCAGGCCTCGATGGGCACCTTGAAACTGCTGCGCGACTCGTTTCCCGAGCATGTCTGGAAAGCCTATGTACCGGTCGACACGCGCCTGCGCGATGCCAGCCGTGCCGGCATCACGCCCTCGCAGAACGACAGCAAGAGCCGGGGCGTACTGGCTTACCGGGCGTTGCTCAAACACCTGCTCGCCGAGCAACTGACAACGCAGGTGGCCTGAGGTGATCGCTAACTGTTTGTGGGCTCCGTGCTCAAGTTCGCTGTGCTTGCAGCCGATACTTCGGGCAAGCACCCCTGGCACTTTTTTCCGTTGGGCACTGACATGATCCGCCCCGTAGATGTCGCAACCCGGCCACAGCTGGCGTTGCAGTCGTATCTGGATGCCTTGCTCCAGGACGCCACCGAAGAGGCGCCGCTGGCGCCTGAGCCTGCCAGCAGCCTGGATGAATTCCAGGCCGCGGTGCTTGAAGAACAGGCCCGTGATGCCCAGGCCCCGGTGCGCAAGCCGCTGGCCCTGGCGGTCGCGGCCCCTGCACCGGTCGCCGTGCCGGTGGCCCTGGCCGCCCCCGTTGCGGTGCCGGTCGAGGCGCTGGTGCCGCCGGACGTTGCGGTGATCGTCGCGCCGGTGGCCCTGCAGGTGACCGAGCCGGCACAGGCGCTGGTCGAGCCGGTGGCCGAATTGAACAAATCGCTGGGCCTGATCGTGCCGCCGCCACCGGCGGGCAGTCAGCGTCCGGAGTGGGCCGCCGAGCCCTTCGAATGCCTGCTGTTCGATGTCGCCGGCCTGACCCTGGCCGTACCGCTGGTGTGCCTGGGCGCCATTTATCCACTGGATGGCCAGGAGCTGACGCCATTGTTCGGCCAGCCTGACTGGTTCCTGGGCATCCTGCCGTGCCAGGCGGGCAACCTCAAGGTGCTCGACACCGCGCGCTGGATCATGCCCGAGCGTTACCGCGAGGATTTCCGCCAGGGCTTGCAGTATGTGATTTCGGTCCAGGGTTACGAATGGGGGTTGGCGGTCCATCAGGTCAGCCGTTCGCTGCGCCTGGACCCCAACGAGATCAAGTGGCGCGTTCAGCGCGGTCACAGGCCCTGGCTGGCCGGGACAGTGATCGAGCACATGTGCGCACTGGTGGATGTGGCCGAACTGGCCGAGCTGATTGCCAGTGGCGCGGTCAAGCGGCTGGACAAGAAACGATAAATCATCGGTCGGCGCACCGTGCGCCGCCTGCACAGCACACACCTGAGGGGTTGAAGCATGAACAAGTCGTCTGCACAGGGTTCCGAAGATCCTATCCTGCAGTGGGTTACCTTCCGTCTGGACAACGAGTCGTACGGCATCAACGTGATGCAGGTCCAGGAAGTGTTGCGCTACACCGAAATCGCCCCGGTACCGGGTGCGCCAAGCTACGTGCTGGGCATCATCAACCTGCGCGGCAACGTGGTGACCGTGATCGACACCCGCCAGCGTTTCGGCCTGCCGCCGGTGGAAGTCAGCGACAACACCCGCATCGTGATCATCGAGGCCGACAAGCAAGTGGTCGGTATTCTGGTCGACAGCGTCGCCGAAGTGGTCTATCTGCGTCAGTCCGAAGTCGAAACCGCACCGAACGTGGGTAACGATGAGTCGGCCAAGTTCATCCAGGGCGTGTGCAACAAGAACGGCGAACTGCTCATCCTGGTCGAGCTGGACAAGATGATGACTGAAGAAGAGTGGTCCGAGCTGGAGAACATCTGACCAATGCTTGAGGCCGCCGTCATAGTTCTGGGCATTCTCTGGGTCTGCACCCTGTTGATGCTCGTGAGCCACATCAAGCGTCAGCGCCGCCTGGATGCCGAACGCGACAAGGTCAATAGCGCGCGTGAACAGCGCATGCGCGACCTGGCTCGTCGCGTCGACAATTTCCAGAGCGGGACCATTCGCATGGGCGAAGAGCTGCACGACCTGCGTGCGACCGTGGCCTTGTTGCCCGACAAAATCACGTCACTGGAACAGCGCGACCCCTCGACCCTGACCTTCGCCCAGGCCGCACGCCTGGTCGGCATGGGTGCCAGCGTCGAGGAACTGACCCAGTCCTGCGGCCTGACCCAGGCCGAGGCGCAACTGGTCAGCAAGCTGCACCGGCATAACAACAAGCTCTGAAGCGCGTTCCTGAGTAGGAGCGCGCTTGCCCGCGACCGGCTGCGTTAGCAGTCGTAAAATTTCAGCGTTTCACACATTTTTGCGAGCGCTACGCACTCGGTCGCGGGCAAGCGCGCTCCTACCTGGCCCCCTGTTTGCTGCGCGGCAGCGCGGGCGTCTGTTCATTTCGGCGTGATGTCCTTCTCGATCGGCGGATCGTCCGGGCCCAGGCCCACCGGGTACTTGCCCTTGAGGTGCCAGGCAAAGGCGATGATCTCGGCGATGCTCAGGTACAGTTCGCGCGGAATGCTGTCACCCAGCTCCAGGCGTGCCAGCAGGCTGACCAGTTCGGCATTTTCGTAGATCGGCACTTCGTGTTCACGGGCGATGGCAAGGATTTCCTCGGCCAGGCGGTCGTCGCCCTTGGCGCTCAGGGTCGGCGCCTGCTGGCCGTCGTAGGTCAGCGCGATAGCCTGGCGGGGGGCAGCAAGGTCTTGGTTCATCAGGCGTTCTCGTCGATCCAGCGTTGCTCAAGCGAAGTGCGTGCCCCTTGCGGGGCGCTGCCATGGCTGCAGGCCAGCTCGCCGACACTCAGGCCACAGGCCACCAGGCGTTCGCGCAGGTGGCCCAGTTCGCGTTCGATCACCCCGGCGCTGGCTTCACGCTCGGCCCACAGCTGGCTCGACAGCGTGCCGCGCACCAGTCGTGCATGCACCTGCAAAGGGCCCAGCGGCTCCAGGTCGAACGCAAGATCAATACGCCACAACTGTTCGCGTTGCACCTCCTTGTCCTCGTTTTTCTGTCCGCCCTGGCCCTCGTCCGGTGGCGAGTCCTCGCGCTGCACCTTGACCTGCAGGGGCACGATGTCATGAGCATTGCGGGCCGGCACTTCCAGTTGCCAACTGGTCACCTGCGTGCCATCGGGTAACTGGCGGGTGTGCTCCAGTGCGCCGAGCTGATGGCTTTGCAGGCGCGACACGGCGGCGGCGGCCAGCTTCAGCAGCATCTCCAGATCATCCTTTTCGCCGGTCGCCACTTGGCGCGAGGGCAGGGGAAAGCTGTCCGGCACACTGCGCGCCGCGACCATCCCCAAGGTGCCCAGGGCATTGCGGATGGCACTGGGCATCACGCGCGCCAGGGTGTTGGACGCGGCAATCGCGCCGTACGACGTGTTGGCCGGCAGACCGGGCAGGATCTGGGCAATGAGGCGCATCAGGCTGGCCTTGAGGTCCGGCGTCTGTTGCAGGTTCTGTCCGGCCAGCAGGCGTGCCTCCATGAACAGGCCGCTGGCATTGAACGCCTGGGCCAGGCCGCGTGCAGTGCCCAGTTGCTGGAAGTCGGGCAGGTCTGCCAGCAATTGCTGGATGCTCGCCTGCAAGGCCGGGGTGCTGCTGGTCGAGTTGGCGGGCAGGTTCTGCAAGGCCGTGAGCAAGGTGTCCAGCGAGCCTTGGCGACTCTGCTGCACGCCCAGTTGCTGGGCCACGGCCAACTGGTCGAGACGCCCGGGCAAGGGCACGAAGCTCAATGACTGGTTATCCTGCACCCGCGCGCTGAGCAGGCTGCCGATGGTCAGCGCCTGAGCACTTTGCACACTGATCGTGGTGCCGGCCAGCGGGCTGTTGAGCAGCAGCACCAGCGAACGATAAGCCGCAGGTGCGCCGCTGGCAGTACCTGCATGGCCGCCTGGTGAGGATGTGCCGGCGCGCCCGATGTCGTCCAAGGCCTGGCCAAGCGCCTGGCTGGTCATGACCTTGCCCTGCAACAAGGTGCCGGGCGGCGCCTGGCGCGGGTCCAGTTCAGTGGTCACGTTGTTCAGCGCGGCACTGACCTGCTGTAGCGACATCAGCAACTGGCCAGGGGACGCCTGGATCACCTGGAACAGCGTACCGGGCGTGAGCGGTACGTTGCTGTTGACCGCGACGCTGGTCTGGGTGCCGTTGGCCAGGTTAAGGCGCAACAGCATCTGAAAGTTCGGGGCAACCTGCTTGAGGCTGATGACCTGGGCCTCAGCGGTTTCACCGTCGCCCAGAATGCTGGCGGCGGCGTTGAACAGGGTCATGACCTGACCGGCGGCGGCGTTGCCACGCAACTGCGCCAGGGCGGCATTGGCCGGCGGAACCTGGGTGATATCACCTGTCATTGAGCTGCAACCAATTGAATTAGACCTCTTGGGAGCAGGACGCCCATGTATAATGCCGGCCCTTTTTGCCGGATTCGCAATCAAGTTGCATCAATGTAACGGCCGTTTCAAGGCTGACTTGAACGCCCATTTCTTTCCCCTGGAGGCAGGCTTGCCGATCCCCTTATGGCCACGTGGCAGTGGCTGTGCCCCATGACGCCGACCCTGCACGCCTGTGACCTTGGCTGTGAGCGCGATGCGCGGTTGCTGTTCGAGCATCTGGACCTGCATCTGGGTGCCGGTGACATGCTCCAGGTCAGCGGCCCTAACGGCTGTGGCAAGACCAGCCTGCTGCGCCTGCTGTGCGGCTTGATGCCGCCCGCCGAGGGCGAAGTTCGCCTCAATGGCCAGCCGCTGGCCGGCCAGCGGGGGAAACTGTCCCGGCACTTGCTGTGGATTGGCCATGCCGCCGGTATCAAGGACGTGCTGACCCCGCTGGAGAACCTGGCCTGGCTGTGCGCCCTGAACCAGCGCGCCGACAGCGCCGCGTTGTGGCAGGCGCTGGAGCAGGTCGGCCTGCGTGGCTTCGAGGACGTGCCGTGCCACACCCTGTCGGCCGGGCAGCAGCGCCGTGTAGCGCTGGCGCGCCTGTACCTGCCATCCCCGCCCATCTGGATTCTTGACGAGCCGTTCACCGCCCTCGATGCCCAGGGCGTGACGCAACTTGAGGCGCGTCTGGCCGGGCATTGCGAGCAGGGCGGGCTGCTGGTGCTGACCACTCATCACTCGCTGGCCTGCCGGCCTGCCGGTTATCGCCTGCTTGAACTGGGGCAGGTGCGGCCATGAGCTGGGTGTTTATCCTGTTGCTGAGGCGCGAAATGCGCCTGCTGGCCCGCCGCCCGGCCGAGCTGCTCAACCCGCTGGTGTTTTTCGCGATCGTGATCGCCTTGTTTCCTCTGGCCGTCGGCCCCGAGGCGACGTTGCTGCAAACCCTGGCGCCGGGGCTGGTCTGGGTCGCGGCCTTACTGGCCGTGTTGCTGTCGCTGGACGGCGTGTTTCGCAGTGACTTTGAAGACGGCTCGCTGGAGCAGTGGGTCCTTTCGCCGCACCCGCTGGCGCTTCTGGTTCTGGCCAAGGTGCTGGCACACTGGCTGTTCTCGGGTCTTGCGCTGGTGCTGTTGGCGCCCTTGCTGGCGTTGATGCTGGGCTTGCCCGGCGCGTGCCTGCCGGTGCTGATGCTCTCGCTGTTGCTGGGCACCCCGACGTTGAGCCTGCTGGGCGCCGTGGGCGCCGCGCTGACCGTCGGGCTCAAGCGTGGCGGCTTGCTGCTGGCGTTGTTGATCCTGCCGCTGTACATCCCGGTGCTGATCCTGGGCAGCGGCGCATTGCAGGCGGCCTTGCAAGGCCTGCCGGCCACCGGCTACCTGTTGTGGCTGGGCAGCCTGGCCGCCTTGGCCCTGACCCTGGCGCCGCTGGCGATTGCCCAGGGGCTGAAAAT
Source organism: Pseudomonas viridiflava (assembly GCF_900589395.1). Taxonomy (GTDB): domain Bacteria; phylum Pseudomonadota; class Gammaproteobacteria; order Pseudomonadales; family Pseudomonadaceae; genus Aquipseudomonas. The sequence continues at coordinate 146,881 of NZ_UUIS01000073.1, read as the reverse complement.
CAGCGTGGCCGAATAATCGAGGTGCTGGGGCCGTTGTGCGACGGCCACCAGTCGACACCCGCCTACCGTGATAAAGGCAGTTTGATGAAAAGCAACTTCAGTTGGGCCTGGTTTCACCGCCTGGGCTCACCGAAAACCTTCTACGACTTCAGTGGCCGCTGGCTGCCGTGGCTGGTCGCGCTGACCGTGCTGCTGCTGGGCATCGGCGTGGTCTGGGGCCTGGCCTTCGCGCCACCGGACTACCAGCAGGGCAACAGCTTTCGGATCATCTATATCCATGTGCCCAGCGCGATACTGGCGCAATCCTGCTACGTGATGCTGGCCGTGTGCGGCGTGGTCGGGCTGGTGTGGCGCATGAAGCTGGCCGACGTGGCCTTGCAGTGTGCGGCGCCGATCGGGGCCTGGATGACCGCCCTGGCACTGCTGACCGGCGCCATCTGGGGCAAGCCGACCTGGGGCGCCTGGTGGGTCTGGGATGCGCGGCTGACCTCGATGCTGATCCTGCTGTTTCTGTACCTGGGGCTGATCGCACTGGGCAACGCCATCAGCAACCGCGACAGCGCCGCCAANGCCTGTGCGGTGCTGGCGATTGTCGGGGTGGTGAACATCCCGATCATCAAGTACTCGGTCGAGTGGTGGAACACCCTGCACCAGGGTGCGACCTTCAGCCTCACCGAGAAGCCGGCGATGCCGGCCGAAATGTGGCTGCCGCTGCTGTTCACCACCCTGGGCTTCTATGCCTTTTTTGCCACCGTGCTGTTACTGCGCATGCGCCTGGCCGTGCTCAAGCGCGAGGCCCGCAGTCGCTGGGTGCAGGACGAGGTGCGCAAAGCCCTCGGCCTGCCCGCTGCCGCAACGGAGCACCTGTCATGAGTTTTGCATCCTGGAGTGATTTTCTGGCCATGGGCCGCCACGGGCTGTTCGTCTGGTCGGCCTATGGCCTGTTTGCCGCCGTGCTGGCCATCAATGTGATCCTGCCATTGCTGGCGCGACGCCGTTACCTGCAGGAACAGGCGCGTCGTGTGCGCCGGGAGTCGCGATCGTGAATCCACAGCGCAAGAAGCGCCTGCTGCTGATCCTCGCGCTGGTCGTCGGGATCGGTGCCGCCATAGGCCTGGCCCTCAGTGCCCTGCAGGAAAACATCAACCTGTTCTACACCCCGACCCAGATTGCCAGCGGCGAAGCGCCGCAAGGCACGCGCATCCGCGCCGGCGGCATGGTCCAGAAAGGCTCGTTGCAACGCTCGGGCGACTCGCTGGCGGTGCAGTTCGTGGTCACCGATTTCAACCGTTCGGTGACCATCCGCTACCACGGCATCCTGCCCGACCTGTTTCGCGAAGGGCAGGGCATCGTCGCCCTGGGCCGGCTCAATGCCGATGGTGTGGTCGAGGCCGATGAAGTGCTGGCCAAACATGATGAGAAGTACATGCCGCCGGAGGTCACCAAGGCGCTCAAGGACAGCGGCCGCTTGCCGGCGGCGCCGGTGCCCTCACTGCCACCCGTCAAACAGGGCTGACCGATGATTCCCGAACTCGGCCATTTGGCCATGATCCTGGCGCTGTGCTTTGCCCTGGTGCAAGCCAGCCTGCCGCTGATCGGCGCCTGGCGCAACGATGCCTTGTGGATGAGCCTGGGCCGTCCGGCCGCCTGGGGGCAATTCGGCTTTCTGCTGTTTGCCTTCGGCTGCCTGACCCAGGCGTTCATGAGCGACGACTTTTCCGTGGCTTATGTGGCGCACAACTCCAACAGCGCCTTGCCCTGGTATTACAAGTTCAGTGCGGTGTGGGGCGCCCATGAAGGCTCGCTGCTGCTCTGGAGCCTGATCCTGGGCGGCTGGACCTTCGCCGTGTCGGTGCTGTCGCGGCAGTTGCCGGCGGTGATGCTGGCGCGGGTGCTGGCGGTGATGGGCATGATCAGCGTGGGCTTTCTGTCGTTTCTGATCCTGACCTCCAATCCGTTTACGCGCATCCTGCCGCAAATGCCCGCCAACGGCCGCGACTTGAACCCCTTGTTGCAGGACATCGGCCTGATCGTGCATCCGCCGATGCTGTACATGGGCTATGTCGGCTTTTCCGTGGCCTTTGCCTTTGCCATCGCCGCCTTGCTGGGCGGTCGGCTGGACGCCGCTTGGGCCCGCTGGTCCCGGCCGTGGACCATCGTCGCCTGGGCCTTTCTCGGCGTGGGCATCACCCTGGGGTCCTGGTGGGCCTATTACGAACTGGGCTGGGGCGGCTGGTGGTTCTGGGACCCGGTGGAAAACGCCTCGTTCATGCCCTGGCTGGTGGGCACCGCCTTGATCCACTCGCTGGCGGTGACCGAAAAGCGCGGGGTGTTCAAGAGCTGGACCGTGCTGCTGGCCATCGCGGCGTTTTCCCTGAGCCTGCTGGGGACCTTCCTGGTGCGCTCCGGGGTGCTGACCTCGGTGCATGCCTTTGCCACCGATCCGGCGCGCGGGGTGTTCATTCTCGTATTCCTGCTGATTGTGGTCGGCGGCTCGCTGGCGCTGTTTGCCGTGCGCGCGCCGGTGGTCAAGAGCCAGGTCGGCTTTGCCTTGTGGTCGCGCGAAACCTTGCTGCTGGCCAATAACCTGCTGCTGGTGGTCGCCGCCTCGATGATTCTGCTCGGCACCCTGTACCCACTGGTGATCGACGCCCTGAGCGGGGCGAAGATGTCGGTCGGGCCACCGTACTTCAATACCCTGTTCGTGCCGCTGATGGCGCTGCTGATGGCGGTGCTCACGGTCGGCGTGCTGGTGCGCTGGAAAGCCACGCCCGGCCGCTGGTTGCTGGGCATGCTCACCCCGGTACTGATCGCCAGCATGGCGTTCGCGCTGGTACTGGGCCTGGTGCTGGGCGAGGGCCAGTGGGCCGTGCTGGCCACAGTCTTGCTGGCCGCCTGGGTGGTGTTCGGTGCGCTGCGCGATATTCACGACAAGACCCGCCACAAGGGCCTGCTCAAAGGACTGCGCAGCCTGACCCGCAGTTACTGGGGCATGCAGGTGGCGCACGCCGGGCTGGTGGTCTGCGCGCTGGGCGTGGTGTTGTCCAGCCAGCACAGCATTGAACGCGACCTGCGCCTGGCCCCGGGGCAGGCCACCGAGCTGGGCGGCTACCGCTTTGTGTTCGAGGGCGCCGCGCATTTCGACGGGCCGAACTTCACGTCTGATCGCGGCACCGTGCGGGTGTTCGAGCATGAGCGCCTGGTCAGCGTACTGCACCCGGAAAAGCGTCTGTACAGCGTGCAGCAGTCGATGATGACCGAAGCCGGCATCGACGCCGGTTTCACCCGCGACCTGTATGTGGCGCTGGGCGAGCCGCTGGACAACGGCGCCTGGGCGGTGCGTATCCATATCAAGCCGTTCGTGCGCTGGATCTGGTTCGGTGGCCTGTTGACCGGGCTGGGCGGCGTGCTGGCGGCCGCCGACCGGCGTTATCGGCTCAAGGTCGGCCACACGGTCCGCCAAGCCCTCAAGCCCTCTGGAGCCCTGTCATGAAACGCTGGATCCTGCTGCTTCCGCTGCTGGTCTTTCTCGGGTTGAGCGCGCTGCTGTTTCGCGGGCTGTTTCTCGACCCGGCGGCACTGCCCTCGGCGCTGATCGGCAAGCCGTTCCCTGAGTTCAGCCTGCGCGAGGTGGCCGGCGACAAGGTGCTGACCCGTCAGGACTTGCTCGGGCGCCCGGCGCTGGTCAATGTCTGGGCCACCTGGTGTGTGGCCTGCCGGGTCGAGCACCCGGTGCTCAATCGCCTGGCGCAGCAGGGCGTGGTGATCCACGGCATCAACTACAAGGACACCAACGCCGAGGCGCAGAAGTGGCTCAAGGACTTTCACAACCCGTATCAACTGAACCTGCGCGATGACGACGGCAGCCTGGGCCTGAACCTGGGCGTGTACGGGGCGCCGGAAACCTTCCTGATCGACGCCAAAGGCATCATTCGCCACAAGTTTGTCGGCGTCGTCGACGATCAGGTCTGGCGCGAGCAACTGGCCGGCCGCTACCAGGCGCTGGTCGACGAGGCCCGCCCATGAAGCGCTGGATGATCGCTGCTGTGTTGAGCCTGGGGTTGAGCGCCATGGCTGATGCCGCCATTGAAGCCCACAGCTTTCGTGATGAGGCCGAGCGGGCCCGCTACGCCGAGCTGACCCGCGAACTGCGCTGCCCCAAGTGCCAGAATCAGGACATCGCCGACTCCAATGCGCCGATTGCCGCCGACTTGCGCAAGGAAATCTACCGCTTGCTGGAGGAGGGCCGCAGCAACCAGCAGATCGTCGACCATATGGTGGATCGTTATGGCGAGTTCGTGCGCTACAAGCCGGCGCTGACCTCGCGCACCTGGCTCTTGTGGTTTGGCCCGGCCCTGCTGTTGCTGCTCGGCGCCGTGGTGATCGGCGTGACCGTGCGCCGTCGCCGGCAAGCATCCACCGGGGCGGCTGCGCACCTTTGCGACGAGGAGCGCCAGCGCCTCGCCCACCTTCTGGATAACACCCCTCAATGATCGATTTCTGGATGGCTGCCGGGCTCCTGTTGCTGGTGGCTGCAAGCCTGTTGCTGATCCCGGTGCTGCGCCGCCGGCCGCTTACTGCCGGGCAGGACCGTACCGCGCTCAATGTCGCGCTGTATGAGGAGCGCCTGGCGCAGTTGCAGGAGCAGCATCGCGCTGGTGTGCTCAGCGTCGGGCAACTGGACAGCGGCCAGGCCGAAGCCGCACGCGAGCTGCTGGCCGATACCGCCGGCGTCGCACCCGCCGCCGCGCATCGCGCCCTGGGCAAGGCGGTGCCGCTGCTGGCGGTCGTGCTGGTGCCGGTGCTGGCGCTGGGTCTTTACCTGCATTACGGCGCCAGTGAGCGGGTCGCCCTGTCGCGTGAGTTCGCCCAGCCGCCCACGTCCCTGGCCGACATGACCCGGCGCCTGGAACGCACCGTCGAGGCCCAGCCGGACTCGGCCGAAGGCTTTTACTTTCTGGGCCGCAGTTACATGGCCCAGCAACGCCCGGCCGATGCCGCCCGGCAATTCGAGCGCGCCGCCGCCCTGGCCGGTCGTCAGCCCGAACTGCTCGGGCAGTGGGCCCAGGCAGTGTATTTTGCCGCCGACAAGACCTTCAGCCCCCAGGTCCAGGCCTTGACCGATGAGGCACTCAAGGCCGACCCCAACGAGGTCACCAGCCTGGGCCTGCTGGGCATTGCGGCCTTTGAAGACAAGCGCTTCGCGCAGGCTGTCGAGTACTGGACGCGCCTGCAAGCCTTGCTGCCGCCCCAGGACCCGTCCCGCGAGGCGCTGCAAGGCGGTATCGCGCGGGCCCAGGCCAGCCTGGCGCAGGGCGCAGCAGCGGCGCCGAGTGCGCCGGCGGCGACACTCAAGGTGCGTGTACAGCTGGCCGCGGGCCTGCAGGACCAGGTCCAGCCCGGCGACAGCGTATTCATCTTTGCCCGCGCGGTTGACGGTCCGCCGGCACCGCTGGCGGTCAAGCGGGTGACGGTGGCGCAATTGCCGATCGAGGTCGAGCTGGGCGACAGCGATGCAATGATGCCGCAACTGAAACTGTCGAACTTTGCGCAAGTCCAACTGCTTGCACGCATCTCGCGGGCCGGGCAGCCGACCCGAGGTGAGTGGGTGGGCAGCAGCCCGCCTCTGGAGCGCGCCCGTGCAGGCCAACAGACATTGACCATCGACCGTCCCGATCAGTAGGAACCTGACATGCCCGCAATCACCTGGCACCTTGTCCGCACCGGCTTGCTGGCCGCCGTCATAGGCCTGAGCGCCTGTACGACGATGAAGCCGCCGCAATCACAGGGGCCGCGCAGTGACGAACCGATCCAGAGCCTGCCGGGCTCCGGTACACCGCGTTCGACGCCCAGCCCCAAACAACCGGTCAAGGCGCCCAAGGCCCCGGCCAAGACCTCGGCCAGCTTTGCGCCGCCGCCTGGGGTCAAGAGTCACTGGGACCAGCGCCTGGGGGTGTATGTGCTGGATGGCAAAACCAATACGTTTTATCGCCAGCGCACTTATTACCAGTGGGACAGCGGCTGGAACTGGTCGACGCAGCCTGACGGGCCGTGGCAGGCGACCGACAGCAGCGGCGTGCCGGCCGGGTTGGGGCGTGAGTTCGGGAACTGACCGGTAGGGTTTTTGGGGTGGCGTTTTATTGGGGATATGAGGGGTTTGGGCTTGCTGTGTTGGGCTTTTAGAGAGTTTCCGACCCTCTTCGGGCCGGAACCCCTCTAAAAGACCACCACATCCCGCAAGCCCCCCTCAATCTAAATCACCCAATCATTTCCCCGGATAAACCTGATCAAACACCCCGCCGTCGATAAAGTGCGTCTTCTGCACCGTACGCCAGTCCCCAAAGGTCTTCTCCACCGACAGGAACTCGACCTTCGGGAAGCGATCCTGGAACTTGGCCAGCACCTCGGGATTGCGTGGGCGCAGGTAATTGTTGGCCGCAATTTCCTGGCCTTCAGGCGACCACAGGTACTTCAGGTAGCCTTCAGCCAGAGCACGGGACTGTTTCTTGTCCACGACCTTGTCGACCACACTCACCGGCGGCTCGGCTTCGGCCGAAACGCTTGGGTAGACCACCTCGAACTTGTCGCGACCGAACTCGCGGGCAATCATTTCCGCCTCGTTCTCGAACGTCACCAGCACGTCACCGATGCCGTTGGTCATGAAGGTCGTCGTGGCCCCACGGCCGCCGGTGTCGAGCACCGGGACATGCTTGAACAGATCGCCTACAAACTTCTTCGCCGCCGCTTCGTCGCCACCATTCTTCAGCGTATAACCCCAGGCCGACAGGTAGGTGTAGCGCCCGTTACCCGAGGTCTTGGGGTTGGGCACGATGACTTCCACGCCGTCCTTGACCAGGTCGTTCCAGTCCTTCAGCGCCTTGGGGTTGCCCTTGCGCACGATGAACACGGTGGCCGAGGTGAACGGCGCGCTGTTGTTCGGCAGACGGGTTACCCAGTCGTTGGGCACCAGGGCGCCGTTGTCGGCCAGGGCATTGATGTCGGTGGCCATGTTCATGGTGATGACATCCGCCTGCAGGCCATCGATCACTGCCCGCGCCTGCTTGCTGGAGCCGCCGAACGACATCTGGACCGTGACGTCTTCCTTGTGCTCGGCCTGCCAGTGCTTCTGGAAGGCGGCGTTGTAGTCCTTGTAGAAGTCGCGCATCACGTCGTAAGAGACGTTGAGCAGGGTCGGTGCAGCCTGGGCGGTGCTGCCCAGGGCCAGGCCGGCGGCCAGTAGCGAGGCGGCGAATAGTTTCTTCACGGCATATTCCTTTTGATGAACAGCTGTCATGAGTGTGGTTTTTTATGCAGGCGTAAAAAACGCCTTGGGCAAACTGCCGCGATCATAGCGGGGTGTCACCGCGCCATTAAAGATTAAAACAGTATTTCCTTATGCCGAATCGTTCTGCTTGGCAAACAAGGCGTTACCGCATCGCGAACAGAACGCCGCGCCGTGCTCATGGTGCTTCTTGGCACACACCGGGCAATCGTGCTTGAGCTGCTCGCCGCGCATGGCATTGGCCAGCTCGGCGGTAAAGATCCCGGTGGGCACGGCAATGATCGAATAACCGATGATCATCACCACCGAGGACACCATCTGGCCCACGGGCGTCTTGGGCACGATATCGCCAAAGCCCACCGTGGTCAGGGTGACGATGGCCCAATAGATACCCTTGGGAATGCTGGTAAAGCCGTTTTGCGGGCCTTCGATTACATACATCAGCGTGCCGAACACCGTGACCAGGGTCGAGACGCTGACCAGGAAGACGATGATCTTCTGCTTGCTGCCCTGCAGCGCGGCCAGCAGGTAGTGCGCCTGGCGCAGGTAAGTGCCCAGCTTGAGCACCCGGAAGATGCGCAGCATGCGGATGATGCGCACGATCAGCAGGTACTGCGCATCGCTGTAGTAGATCGCCAGCACGCCGGGCACGATGGCCAGCAGGTCGACCAGCCCATAGAAGCTGAACGCATACTTGAGCGGGCGCGGCGAACAGTACAGGCGCAGCAGGTACTCGACGGCAAACACCAAGGTGAAGCCCCACTCGATCCAGGCCAGGAACGTGGCGTAGTCGCGATGAATGCTCTGGATGCTGTCGATGATCGTGACCAGCAGGCTGAGCAGGATGACCACCAGCAAGGTCTGGTCAAAGCGTCGCCCGGCCGGCGTATCGGTCTGGAAAATCACGGTGTGCAGCCGCTCGCGGCGGCTTGTGGCGGTGGTCATGGAAGTGCTCGACGGAAAGATCGGCCGATGCTGGGGCAAAGCAGACGGGGGTGCAAGGGTGGCAGTTCTATAAGGCTTGGGCACCGCGCTATCGCGTATCCGCTTCAAAGGTTCGGTACATCCACTGTCGGAGCGAACGTCAGCGCGCGAAGGCAGACTGTCAACCCCCGAAGATGACGGCTTTGCCGCAGCCTTTGAACCTACTTCTCCCACCCCCCACCCAATGCCAGGAACAGGTCGATCTGCCCCATGGTCACCTGCGTATTGGCCGCCGCCAGTTGTGCGCGCATGTCGGTGTAGGTGCGTGTGGCCTGCAGGTCTGCGAGAAACGATGCACGTCCCGCCTGGTAGAAACGGTGGGTCTGGTCGGCCGCTTCGCGCGCCGATTGCTCGGCGTCCTTGAGCGCATCGCGGCGCTCGAGCAGGGCGGTGTACTGGGCCATGCCGGTCTGGGTTTCGCGGATGGCGTTGAGCACCACCGCATCGAAACGCGCCAGTGCCGCCTGGGCCGAGGCTTCGGCCTGGTGGATGCGGGCGCGGCTGCCGTTGCTGGGCACGGTCCAACTGATCAGCGGGCCGAAACTCCAGCGGTTGGCAGCCGGCTTGCCCAGATTATCGATGATGCCGATGGTGGCCACCGACGCGCCGATGCTGATGTCCGGATACAACTCGCCGGTGGCCACGCCGATCCGGGCGGTGGCCATGGCCAAATGGCGTTCGGCCTGGCGGATGTCGGGTCGGCGCTTGAGCAGGGCGGCGCCGTCGCCCACCGGAATGATCTGCGCCACATGCGGCAACTCATGGCAATCGCCAACGCCGGCCGGCAGTTGCGCCACAGGCTTGGCCAAGAGCATCGACAGGCGAAACAGCGCGGCCTGGCGCAAGGCCTGGTAGCGCGGCAGTTCGGCACGCAGCGACTTGAACTGGGTCTGCGAGCGGGTGACCTGGGTTTCGTCGCCGCGCCCGGCATCGCGCAGGCGCTGGCTGAGGGTCACGCTCTGCTGTTGCAGGTCGAGCGACTCATTGGCAATCGCCAGTTCTTCATTGGCCGCGCACACCTGCGTGTAGGCGCGCACCACGTCGGCCACCACGGTGATGCGCGCGGTGTCGGCCGCCGCCTGGGTGGCGTCGACGTTGGCCTGGGCCGCCTCGATGCCGCGCTGCAAGGTGCCGAACAGGTCGAACTGGTACGAGGTGGTCAGGCCGATGTCACCGACATTGGCCACCGGCACCTTGTCGGCCAGCAAAAACGCTTCGCCCGACTCCTGCAAGCGCTGCGCACCGGCCTTGGCACTGCTGGTAAAGCCCCCGGCGGCCTCGGCCTCGGCGGTCTGGAAGCGTGAGCGTTGCAGGTTGGCAGCGGCAATGCGCAGGTCGGTATTGCTGGCCAGTGCCTGGCGCACCAGTTCATCCAGTTGCCGGTCCTGGTACAGCCGCCACCAGTGCGCCGGCACCGGGGCGGACACCACATTGCCCGAACCGGCCAGCGAGCCTTGCAGGTCAGGCCGGTTGATCGCCGCTTCGGCCGGTTGCTGGTAGTCGGGGCCGACGGTCTGGCAGGCCGAAAGCAAAGCGGTCAGGCCCAGCATCAACAGGCGTGTAGCAGGCTTGATCACTGTGCACTCCTTACACGGCTGTCATCGACGATCGACACCGTGGCGGTGCGTCCGGCGATCATGCGGAAATCGGCGGGCACCTCGTCAAAGGCGATGCGCACCGGAATACGTTGTGCCAGGCGCACCCAGCTGAACGCCGGGTTGACGTTGGGCAGCAAGTTGGTCCCGCTGCTGCGGTCGCGGTCTTCGATGGCGGCGACGATGCTGACCACATGGCCGCTCAGCCGGGCGTTGTCGCCGATCACGCGGATATCGACCGGCGAGCCGATGTGGATGGCGCCCAGCTTGGTTTCTTCAAAATAACCGTCAATGTGGTACGAGGCGGCATCGACCACCGACAGCACCGGACGGCCGGCCGTGACGAACTCATGCGGACGCGGTGCGCGGTCGTTGAGGTAACCGTCCACCGGGCTCTTGATCAGCGAGCGGTCAAGGTTCAACTGGGCGGCGTCCACCGCGACCTTGGCTTCGTTGAGTGCCGACAGGGCACGGGCCTCGCGGGACTGGCTTTCTTCGAGCTGCTCACGCGCCACCAGGTTGCCCAGGCCACGGTTGCGTCTGCTCTCGCGGCGGGCCTGCTCCCAGGTTTCCTGGCGCTCGGCGACCGTGGCCTGGGCCTGGCGCAGGGCCAAACGAAAACGGTCCTGGTCGATGGTGAACAGCACCTGGCCTTTGTGCACTTTCTGGTTGTCGGTGACCTCGACCTGCTGGATCAGCCCGGAAACGTCCGGGGCGATCTGCACGATGTCGGCGCGAATGTGCCCGTCGCGGGTCCAGGGGGCGTACATGTAGTACATCACCATGCGCCACACGACGACGGCGGCCAGCACCACCGCCAGCAGGGTCAGGACCACACGGCCCAGGGTCAGGATCGGCTTTTTCATGTCATCAGGTACCGACTAAAAGTGTCTACGGCGCCCAGCAGCAGGGCGTACAGAGCGGTATTGAACAAAGCCCGGTGCCAGACCAGGCGATAGAAACCGGTGCGTGACAGCACCGCATGCAGGCCCAGAAACAGCAGCCAGGCGATGCCCATCACCGCCAGGAACGTGGGAATGAAGATTCCGCTGATGTCCAGTTCGCCAATCATGACGGCGCTCCATCCAGGCCTTGCGGCGGTTGTTCGATCAGCTCACCGTCGACGCTGACGATCTCGACGCCCGGCAGCAGTGCCAGGCGCAGGCCGCTCAGGGCGTGCAGCAGGTGCAGGCGCGCAGGATTGTCACCCATGGCCTGGGCATTGAGCGTACGGCGGGTGCGGTCCAGGGTCATCAACAGGCCGGTGGGCGCTGGCAGGCGCACACCGGCCTTCAGGCAGGCACGAAAGTAATCGCCCACCTGCGCCACCACCTGGCGCAGCGCCGGCTGGCAGGTGGCGGTACTGCGTGGAATCCAGGCCAGCAGGTCCAGCAGGTTCAGCGCCACGCGCACCTCGCGCAGCGCCACGCTGGTGTCCTGGGCGGTCTGGGTCAGGCGCGGCAGTTGCTGCATCAGGCGGTCGAGCATCAGCACGCCCTGGCGCCGATGCTCGGCCAGGCTGGCTGTTTCACTCAGACTGGCAATGTCGCGCCAACTGAAGCGGGTCATGCGCCGCGCCGCCAGCTCGACTCCGAACGGGCGCATGATCAGCGTCCAGACAAAGGCAAACAGCAGCCCCGCAGGCCCGGCCAGGTTGGCATTGATGAAGTTCAGGAAGTCCGCGTCGTAGGCGCCCTGGATGCTGATGAACGACGAGGTGTTGACGATGGTCAGCAAGGTGCCGAGGAAGAACTTCGGCTGCACCGTTAGGGTGCCGACACAGATGAACGGCACGGCAAAGGCCAGCACCAGCATGGCAAAGTCGTGCAGGTTGGGCAGCACCACGAACAGGTACAGGCTGGCGAACACCACCGACAACAGCGTCCAGAAAAAGAACCGGTAGATCTGCGGCGCCGGGTCGTCCATGGCGGCAAAGAAGCTGCACGCCACCGCCGCCAGGATCACCGCGCTGGCGCCGTCGTGCCAGCCGGTAAGGATCCACAGCCCGCAGGCGACGATGATCGCCAGTACCGTAGTGGCCACCGAATACAGCATCAGCCCGCGGTCCAGGAACGGCGACAGCCGCCCCAGGCGCCAGTGGCGGTACACCGCCTGCCAGGGCGTGGCGTCGTCGCGGTCGATGGCCTGTTGCAGGGTGCGGCAATCGAGCCACAGGTCGATCCACTCGCCCAGGCGATACAAGGCGTTGGACAACAACAGGTCGTCGCGCTGATCCAGGCGGGCCGCGTCCGGCTGCAACTGCTCCAGTGCCTGGTGCAAACCCTGCCAGTGCGTACGTTGCGGGTCCTGGGCGGTGCTGGCCAGCCACTGGCGCGTGTCGTCCAGCAGCGGCACAAGGCTCGCCCACAAGGTGGGGCTGCGCCGCTCCAGCGCCCAGAGCGCATCGTCCAGAGCGTCGATGACCGGCAACAAGTGGATCATGCGCCCGCGCAGTTCCCGGGCATGGCGCACGGTCTGTTTGCGGGCGCCTTCGTGGCTGAGCTGGCCGATCATCATTTCCAGGCTGTTGAAGCCGCCGACCATGGCATTGCGCAGCCCGGCAATTTCCTCACCCTTGATGTCGCGCGCCAGAAAGCGCTCGCTGTAGGTGCAGGCTTCGGTAAACCATTTGTTGACCGCGCCCTGGAATACCGGGGCCAGGCGCCGGGGCCAGAACATCGCACCGACCACCGAGGCGCACAGAATGCCGAGGAAGATCTCCTCGCTGCGCGACACCGCCAGTTCGAACACCGCTTGCGGGTTGTCCACTGCCGGCAGGGCGATCATCGGCATGGTGTAGCCGGCCAGCATCAAGGCGTAATTGTTGGCGGTGCGCAGGTGCAGCGACAGAAACAACAGGCTGCCGGTCCACAGCGCCACCACCACCGCCAGCAGCAATGGGGTCTGCACGAAGATCGGCACCAGCAGCACCGCCGCGCTGGCCCCGGCCAGGGTGCCTAGCACACGGTACAGCGCCTTGGAGCTGGTGGCGCCGACAAACGGGCTGGAGACGATGTACACCGTGGCCATGGCCCAGTAGGGACGGGGCATTTCCATGATCAGGGCGATGTACAGCGCCAGCATCGAGGCGCCGAAGGTGCGCACCCCGTAGAACCAGTCGCGGCCCGGCGGAAAGCCGGCAAAGAATTGCTTGGCGTCAAAGCCTTTCACAGCACCCCCGCCTCGGGCAGGGCCGCATCGCTGAAGGCCTGCAACACGCGCAAGGTCGCTTCCAGGTCAGCCGGGGCAATGCCTTTGAGCACCTCGGTGCGCAACCGGCTGAGCTCGACTTCGATCGACACGGCCAGGTCGCGGCCCTTGTCGGTCAGGCACAAGGCCTTGGCGCGACGGTCATTGGGGTCTTCGGCACGGCAGACCAGGCCGGCCTTGCACAGTTGATCGAGCAGGCGCACCAGCGTCGGGCTTTCCATGCCGGCTGCATGGGCCACCTTGACCTGGTTGATGCCATCGCCCAGCCGCGCAATGGCCAGCAGCGGGCCGGCGCAGGCTTCGCTGATGCCATAGTTCGACAAGGTGGTGTGGCACAGACGCCGCCAGTGACGCGAGGCGGCGACCAGCCCGCCGCTGATCGCCCGGTGCTGGGTCTGGGTGTTCATGAAGTCACCGATAAGTCATTAGGAAGGAAACTGTTAGTCGAGATATTAGTAGCTTGCTAACTATTAGGGTGATGTAACAATACGTTTCAGTCAAATGAAAATTTTTTGAAGGGCCGTATCAGGCCGTTGGGCTGTCGCGCAGCAAACATGCTACCTGTGGGGGGCTCTGCCGGAATGCCGGACCAACGCGATCTATTGCGTTGCAGTCGTAGAGGTGCAGCGTTTCGTAGATGTCTGTGAGCGCTTCGCGCCCAATCGCGGGCAACGCCCCTCCCGCAGACTGAATGTCATATCCAATAAAATCAGTAAGTCATTCTGTGTTTGATGAGCGCGTGCATGCAGGCAAGTCAAATGATTGACCTATAGTTAACAGGCAACCGGTCTTCATGGACTGCCCGGACACGGCCAGAACCAGCGCCAGCGTGCCTGGTGGGTGTGTTCATCAACCAGGAAGCGCTGTGGGTGTTCCTCAGCGGGGTAGCAAGGCAGGGCCGGAATGTGACAGATGGGCGCAATGCGCCCGTTCCAGTCGTACTCTGTCGGTGCGTAGTACGCACCTTGCGAGCCTTACCATGATCGAACTCTCTACCTGGAATCTCTGCATTCCGGTCGGCACCCCGGCGATGACCATCGACACAGCGCAATTGCTCGACGGTTACCAGGACGATTACTTCAGCCCCGGCAATACCCTGACCTTCTGGGCACCGGTCACCGGCTCCACCACTGCAAACGCCAAGTACCCGCGCAGCGAATTACGTGAAACCAAGGATGGATGCCTGCACAACTGGTCATGCGCCGACGCTCACCATTTCCTGCGCGCCGCACTGCAAGTGACTCAAGTACCGGCCAGCGGCAAGATCGTCATCGGCCAGATCCACTGTGCCAACAGTACCCAGCCATTGCTCAAGGTCGAGTATCAGTACAAGAGTGCCACTCAAAACGGCGAGATTGTCGCCAAGTTCAGGCGCAGCCCAGACGCCGAAATCGAAGTGATTAGCCTGGCCCAGGGAATCGCGCTGCGACAGCGTTTCAGCTATAGCCTGCACCTGAGCCCGGGTGGCACGTTGAGCGTCAATACCTGCGACCAGCACTGGGAAGCCAGCCTGGACCGGCAATGGCAAGGGCTGCCGTTGTATTTCAAGGCCGGTGTCTACACCCAAGACAACACCGGGTGCGACACCGATGGCGGCAGGGCGACCTTTTATGAACTCAGCATTGAGCACAGGCCCAAGGCGTAATGTTCATGCAAGGCCGCGCTTTATTGCCATGCTGATGTGGCCCTGGATTTCGGGCTTTACACCCGACTGTGGGAGGCGGCGTGCCGGCGATTGAGCGCGAAGCGCTCACGGACATTGATGAAATGCCGCACATGTACGACTGCTGCGCAGCCGGCCGTCCGAGTGCGGCCCACGCCAAGCGGGCTCCTGCCTGGTCCAGTGTTTGCTGTGCAGGAGTGCGCCGCCTTGGCGCGCCGCCTTGGCGTGCCGCCTTGGCGCTGTGTCAGTGACACAGGGTGGGCGCCTGCACAGGCACAGGCACAGGCACAGGCATGGTCGATCAGTTCAGGCCCAGCTTGCCGCGCAGGGTCGACAGGTCTTCGGCCAGGGTGTTGACCGGGCCGATCAGGGCCTTGCGATCGTTGTCCTTGACCTTGTCGTAGGTCATGAAACCACCGTCGGCGGTCTTGTACTTGGCCAGGATGGTGTCGACCGTGGCGAAGTTCTTGTCGACCTTGGCCATGAACGCCTTGTCCTGTTGCTCGACCTGGCCACGGAACAGGTCGACGATTTTCTTGGCGCCGTCGACGTTGCCCTGGAAGTCATACAGGTCGGTGTGGCTGTAGCGGTCTTCTTCACCGGAAATCTTGGTCGCGGCGACCTCTTCGAGCAGCACGGCGGCGCCACCGACGACTTTTTCCGGCGGGAAGGTCAGCCCGGCGATGCGGGTCTGCAGGTCCTTGACGTCAGCGTTGAGCTTGTCGGCAATCGCACCCTGATCCTTGGTGGTGTTCTTTTCGAACAGCGCATGTTCCAGGCGGTGGAAACCAGTGAAATCCTCGGCGTCGACACCTTGTTCGTGGTCATCGACCCGCGAGTCGATCGAGGCGTCCAGGTCGCTGAACAGCTCGGCGATCGGCTCGACACGCTCGTAGAACACGCGCGTCGGCGCATACAGCTTCTTGGCCGTGGCAATGTCGCCCTTTTTCACCGCGTCGGTGAATTGCTGAGTGTGGCTGACCAGATCGTCGATGTTTTCGGTTACGTAGATCTTGTAGTCCGACACCGGACCCACCAGATCCAGCGGAGCAGGGGCGGCAAAGGCCGACAGCGGGGTGCTCAGGGCGAAGAGCAAGGCAAGCGGGGTCTTTTTCATGTTCATTGCACTCTTGCGGTTGAGGTTCAGGCCGATGGTGAGGAGGACGCCGCCAGCAGCGAACGACCGATGAAGTCCTGGTCGTTGGTCACCCCTGGCAAGGTGAAGAAATAACCGCCGCCGACCGGCTTGAGGTATTCCTCCAGCGGTTCGCCGTTGAGGCGGGTCTGCACGGTGATGAAGCCTTTTTCCAGGTCGGCCTGGTAACAGATGAACAGCAGGCCCATGTCCAGCTGGCCATTCTTGTTCACGCCGTTGGAATAGTTGAACGGCCGGCGCAGGATCAGGTTTTTCTGGCTTTCAGGTGTGCGCGGGTTGGCCAGGCGGATGTGCGAGTCCATGAAGGTCTTCTTGCCGTGCGGGTCGGCGGCGTAGTTGGGCACGTCGGCTTCCACCTGACCGTCCATCGGCGCGCCGCTGGCCTTCTTGCGGCCGAAGATCGACTCCTGCTCCTGCAACGGCGTGCGATCCCAGCGCTCGACAAAGTTACGGATGATGCGCACTGCCTGGTAGCTGCCGTTGGCCGCCCAGGCCGGTTCGTCGCTGCCGGGCTGGACCCACACCAGTTCGTTCATGACCTTCTGGTCGTTGGAATCGGGGTTGGCCGAGCCGTCGCGAAAGCCCAGGAAGTTACGTGCGCTTTCTGCCGGCTGGCCGGGCTTTTTCGGCGCCTGGGCCGGCACCGTGCCTTCCTGTTTCCAGCGCACCAGCAGCAGGTCCGGCAGGTTTTTAACGATATCGCGCAAGGCGTGAATATTGCTGTCCGGGGTGTTGGAGCAGAACTGGATGCTCAGGTCGCCGTGGCAACTGGCCGCGTCCAGCGCGTCGTTGGGGAAACCGACCATGCGGCTCAGGCGCTTGGGCTTGACCGGGGCCAGGCCGAAGCGTTCGTCAAACAGCGACTCGCCCACCGACACGGTGATGGTCAGATTGTCCGGCGTCACCACCGGGCCCAGGATGCCGGAGTCCAGCGGCGGCAACTTGGGGTCGATATCGGCCACCGGCCCGCCGGTCATCAAAAACGCAATGCGCTCGTTGAGGGTGCGAAACAGCCGCTCCAGGTCGGCACGGTCAGCGGCCAGCACGTCGAAGGCCACCAGCATACCAGCGGCCGGGCGTGGGTTGACGATGCCGCTCTGGTGCACGCCATGAAACGGGTTGCTGTCCTGGGTCTTTTCGCTGTTGGGCGCTTCGGTGACCTTGGCGGGCGCGGCGGCCAGGGCCTGGCCGGCCAGGCTGCTGCCGGCGATGGCGGCACCGGCCGCCCCGAGGCCCATCAGCACACGGCGGCGTTGCAGCGAATCGGGGGCATTGTTGGCGTCTGGGTTACTCATCGGGGGCTCCATAACTTACAGGCTCGACAGGCCCAGGGCCGGGTCGACTTCATGCAGGGCGTCGGCCAGGGCCTTGGCCCGGTCGGCGATTTGCTGGCGGGCGGCGTCATCGACCTGGTCGTAAGGGCGGTAGCCGGTCTCGGTTTTCAGGCCGTTCAGGGTCTCGTCCAGCGCTGCGCTGGCGGCATCCAGGCGCTGTTGCAACTGGGCGTGGTTGCGCTCCAGCAGCGGGCGCAGCAGGTCGATGACCTTGCGCGCACCTTCGAGGTTGCCGGCAAACCCATTGAGGTCGGTGTGGCTGTAGCGCTCCTCTTCACCCTTGCTGCGGTTCTGCGCCAGGCTCAGCAGGTTGCGCATGACGATGCCGGTCAGTTGCTCGGGCGCGATGCTTTGCGCCAGCAGTTCCTGCTTGAGGCGGGTGACGTCGGCATTGAGCTGTTGCGCCACCGGCGCCAGGCCCTGGACGCTGTTTTGCGCAAACAGACCATGCTCAATGCGGTGGAAGCCGCCAAAGCCCGGGTCCTGCTCGCGTTTTTCAAAGTAATCGGCACGGGCATTGATGGCGTTGTCCAGCTCGGCCAGGCGTTGGGCGGCCGGTGCGATGCGCTGGTAGGCGCTGCGGGCCGGCAGGTAGGCGGCCTTGGCGGCATCCAGGTCGCCGGCGTCGATGGCCTGTTGCAGGGCGGCAACGGCCTTGATCAGTTGCGTGCCTTGCTGGCTCAGGTACACGCGGTATTCCGACAGCGGGCCGATGAAGGCGGTCATCGACGGCCGTGCCTTGGCCAGGGCGTCGGACTCGGCGGTCGGGGTCACGTGCAAGGTGCCACGCGGGTTGCTCAGCAGGCCGCAGGTGATGGCGTAGTCGCCCGGCATCAGGTTGGCGTTGATCACCTGGCTCATGCCGGGGGTGATGTTTTCACGCTCTTCGACCACCAGTACGCCGTCCAGAATCTCCCATTCCACCGCGCGGTCGGACTGGTTGACGATGCGAAAACTGTTCTTGCCGGCCGGCACCGTCAGCGCATTGGGTTCGCAACTGCGCGGGTGAATGTTGATCACCGTCTCGTCGCCGGCATTGGCGGCACGCTTGTGCGCCGCCATCTTGGAGGCGTAATAGAACATCCCGCCGGCGGCGATCATCAGCACGACGGAGCCGGCCACCGCCAGACGCAGGACACGGGGAGACCAGGCTTTCTCGGAAAGCCCGGAAGGTGAATTGGACATGGGTTCCCCTCGGGACTAATGATTCGTGGCGGACGGGCGCACAGGATGCGCCTGTTCGCGGTAAGGCAGAAAGAACAGCACCAGCGCGCCGACCAGGTAGATCAGCCAGGCACCCAGCACGCTGACGGTCGGGGCATCCTGGTAGCCGAACATGCCGGCCAGCACCGAACCGGTCGGGCCGTCCATTGGCAGCGTAGCGCTGATGTCGAACACCACCTCTTGCAAGTGATTCCAGACCCCGGCCTCGTGCAGCGAGCGCACCGAGTTACCAAGGATGCCGGCGGCCACCACCAGAATGAACAGGCCGGTCCAGCGAAAGAACAGGCTCAGGTTCAGGCGCAGGCTGCCGCGGTACAGGGCAATGCCGAAGCCGGCCGATAGAATCAGGCCCAGCAGGGCGCCGAGCGGGGCGCTGGCATCGCTGCTCTGCTGGAACACGGCGAGCAGGAAGAACACGGTTTCCAGACCCTCGCGGGCCACGGCAAAGAACACCATGGCGATCAGCGCCCAGGTCTGGTTGCGCGAACCGCCCAGGGCACTGTCCAGCGACTGGTGCAGTTCAGTCTTGATCGAGCGACCGACCTTGCGCATCCAGAACACCATGGAGCTGAGAATGCCCACGGCCAGCAGGCCGACGAGGCCTTCGAACAGTTCTTGCTGCTTTTGCGGGAATTCGGCGCTCATCAGCTCCAGGCCGCCGCCGACGAACAGCGCCAGGGCGCAGGCCAGGAACACACCGATCCATACGGCGGGCATCCATTGGCCGCGACCGGTCTGCTTGAGGTAACTGGCAATGATGCCAACGATAAGCGCGGCTTCGATGCCTTCGCGCAACATGATCAGGAAAGGAACGAGCATTGTTCACCGGGGATGACTGCGGACGGGTGAAAGGTTCAGTGTGTTACAACTGAAACAATGCGTAACATAATGATAGTCATTCCCGAATAAGATCTAGTTGTTTTTGCCTTGATGGCGAATTTCTGGCAGTTGTTCAGGCGAGGTTCAGCTCGTTTTTCAAGCCTGCCAAAAGACGTTGGCAGGTTGCAATGAGGCGTCTGGAACAGATGTTCTAGCGGATTTCAGCCTCCTGGCGCGAGGCCAGGATATCGGCGATCTGCTGCGCCAGGCGCACCCGTTCGGCATTGGGGTAATTGCGGTTGGCCAGGATCACGATGCCCAGTTGCCGTTCGGGCACGAAGGCGACATAGCCACCGAAGCCGTTGGTCGAGCCGGTCTTGTTGACCCAGGCGCCTGCCGGTGGGGCCTGCGGCGGGGTCAGGGCCGTCGCTGGCTGGGTGCGCAGTGCCATCTCATTGGCGTTACCGGCCAGCAGGGCCTCCAGGCGCACGGGCGGTGGGTAGTATTCCCAGGCCAGCGCCTGGGTGACCGGGCCGAACGTGAAGTGCCCGACCTGCGTCGACCGGATCGCCGCCTGCAGGGGTTTGTCGAAGGCATCCGGTTGCAATTGCGCCTCGACGAAGCGAATCAGGTCGGCACTGGAGGATTTTACGCCGTAAGCCTCATCGGCCAGCACGCCGGGGTTTACACGCACCGGGGCATCCTGGCGGTCATAACCCTGGGCATACAGCGCTTGCTGGTCGGCGGGGACGTTCAGGTAGGTGCTCGACAGGCCCAGGGCCGGAAACAGCTTTTGCTCCATCGCCTGGTCGAACGGCAGCCCCAGACGCTTGGCGGCGATCACGCCCAAAAGACCGATGCTCGGGTTGGCATAGCTGCGGTGGGTGCCGGGCAGGTACTGCGGTTGCCAGGCCTTGAAATACGCCTTGAGTTGCTCGGCGTCCTGCACCCGCTCTGGCACCTGCAGGGGAAAGCCGCCAGCGGTGTGCGTGGCCAGGTGCAGCACCGGCACCTGGCCCAGGCGACTGCCTTGCAGGTAGGGCAGGTAGGTCTGGATCGGCTCGCTCAAGGCCAGCGTGCCTTGTGCCTGGGCCCAAGTGGCCAGGGTGGCAGTGAAGGTCTTGCTGATCGAACCCAGTTCGAACAGGGTTTGGTTGCTGACCGCCTGTCCGGTGCTTTTCGAGGCCAGGCCGTCGTTGTAGAAGCGTCGGCTGCCGTGGTCGGTGACGGCGATGGCCATGCCGGCAATGTCGTGCTGCTTGATCACCTGTTGCATGGCCTCTTTGATCAACTGATCCTGCCGGGCGCTTTGCGTCCTGGCCTGATCGAGCGCCGCCCGGTGCCGGGCAACCGGGTGGTCCGGCCCGGGCGCTGCGGGCGTCTGGGCACAGGCCTGGACCGTGTGCAGGCCAATGAGGGCGGCGGCGGTACAAAAGTATGTTCTGTTCATTCAGATGATTCCGGTCCTTGTCAAAGGCGTGACCCTACGGATTGCCCGGCAGGGCTCAATAAACATTCAGTCACAAAATGTTGCCTTGCGTATCGGCGCATCGTGTGGCTGGCCGCCTTCCACGGCATTGCGTAACATGCCAGCCTTTTGCGCCGTTGTCCGGCTGCACAGGTTGCCTGGTGATTGATGAAACCCAAACGTATTCGCGCTGATGTCCTGGCCGGACTGACCACGTCCTTTGCGCTGGTGCCCGAGTGCATCGCTTTTGCCCTGGTCGCCCACCTCAACCCGCTGATGGGCCTGTACGGCGCCTTCATCATCTGCACCCTGACCGCGCTGTTCGGCGGCCGGCCGGGGATGATCTCCGGCGCGGCCGGCTCCATGGCGGTGGTCATCGTCGCGCTGGTGGTCGAGCACGGCGTGCAATACCTGCTGGCCACGGTCTTGCTCAGCGGCGCGTTGATGGTCCTGTTCGGTCTGTTGCGCCTGGGCAAGCTGGTGCGACTGGTGCCGTATCCGGTGATGCTCGGCTTCGTCAACGGCCTGGCCATCGTCATTGCCATGGCCCAGCTGGAGCACTTCCAGCATGACGACATCTGGCTGAGCGGCCAGGCGCTGTACATCATGCTGGGGCTGGTGGCGGTGACCATGGCCATCGTCTACCTGCTGCCGCGCCTGACCCGCGCCACGCCACCGGCGCTGGTGGCGATTCTTGGCGTGGGGCTTGCGGTGTACCTGCTCGACCTGCCGACCCGCACCCTGGGCGACATGGCCCACATCGCCGGTGGCCTGCCGGACTTTACCTGGCCCCAGGTGCCGTGGACCCTGGAAACCCTGTACATCGTCGCGCCCTATGCAGTGGTGATGGCCATGGTCGGCCTGCTGGAAACCCTGCTGACCCTGAACCTCACCGATGAAATCACCGAGAGTCGCGGCTTTCCGGACCGCGAATGCGTGGCGCTGGGCGCGGCCAACATGGTGTCCGGAGTGTTCGGGGGCATGGGCGGTTGCGCGATGATCGGCCAGACCGTGATCAACCTGAACTCCGGCGGTCGCGGACGGCTATCGGGGGTGGTGGCCGGGGTCATGATCCTGATGTTCATCCTGTTCCTGGCGCCGTTGATCGAGCGCATTCCGCTGGCCGCGCTGGTCGGGGTGATGTTCGTGGTCGCCCAGCAGACCTTCGCCTGGGCGTCGCTGCGGATCTTGCGTAAGGTGCCGACCAGCGACATGCTGGCCATCGTGGCGGTGACCGTGGTCACAGTACTGACCGACCTGGCGATGGCGGTCTTGTTCGGCGTCATCGTCGCGGCCCTGGACTTTGCCTGGAAACACGCCCGCGACCTGTACACCGACATCCACGAAACAGACGCACAGGGCAAGGTCTACCAGGTGCGCGGCACGCTGTTCTTTGCCTCGACCACCCGCTTTCTCGAGCAGTTCTCGCCGCAGCAGGACCCCGACCAGGTGACCCTGGACTGCGCGCACCTGAGCTTTGTCGACTACTCGGCCATCGCCGCGCTCAAGACCCTGCGCGAGCGCTATGAAAAAGCCGGCAAACACCTGCGCGTGGTGCACTTGTCCGAGCGTTGCCGCAGCATGCTGCGCCGGGCGGGCGTGCAGCATTGACTCTACGAGGAGTGTGACCGATGACCCCGTTGCCCCCTTTGCAAGCCTACGAACACGCCCTGCAGAACGGCTTCCAGCTTGATGCGTCGCAACGCGAGGCGGCCGAGCAGTTGCAGCGCTGCTGGCAGGCCCTGGCCGGGCAGGGCACGCCACGGGGCATCTACTTGTGGGGGCCGGTCGGGCGCGGCAAGACCTGGCTGATGGACCGCTTCTACGACAGCCTGCAGGTGCCCGCACGGCGCCAGCATTTTCATCACTTCATGCGCTGGGTGCACAAGCGCATGTTCGAATTGACCGGCACCGCCCAGCCGCTGGCGACCATTGCCCGTGAGCTGGCGGTCGAGGTGCGGGTGCTGTGTTTCGATGAGCTGTTCGTCACTGACATCGGCGATGCGGTGATCCTCGGTGGCCTGCTGCAAACCATGTTCGAAGAAGGCGTGGTGCTGGTCTGCACCTCCAACATCCCGCCGCCCCAGCTGTACAGCCATGGCCATAACCGCGAGCGCTTCTTGCCGGCGATTGCGGCCATCGAGCGCTACATGCAGGTGGTCGAGGTCGACGGCGGTGAAGATCACCGCCTGCACCCGGGGCAACTGTTGCAACGCTATTGGGTCAAGGAACCGGGCGCCAAAGACAGCGCGCTGGGCGAGATTTTCCAGGCACTGACCGGCGGCCAGCCGGCCCATGACACCCAGGTGATGCTCGGCCATCGCAGCATCAACGTGGTGCAGCACACCGACACTGTGCTGTGGTGCCGCTACCGCGACCTGTGCGAGCAACCACTGGCAGCCATGGACTTTATCGCCCTGTGCGACCGCTTTGCCGTGGTGCTGATCAGTGAGGTGCCGGCCCTGAGTGCGGTGCAGCGTGAGGCGAAGATCGCTCGCGGCACCGAGGACGGGGTCGAGCAGGTCAAGGCCGGTGACCGCGAGCTGCCGCAACTGTCGCCCAAGGATGACAGCGTGCGGCGCTTCATCGCCTTGGTCGACGAGTGCTACGACCGGCGCATCCCGCTGTACATCGAGGCGCAGACACCGATGGACCAGCTCTACACCCAGGGCTACCTGGAATTTCCCTTCCGCCGCACCCTGAGCCGGTTGCAGGAAATGCAGCTGCAGCGCTTTACCGACGCCTAAGACTAATGCCGATCAGTCTTCGTCGAATGCCGAACAGGTAGAAGGGCGCTCTGCCCGCTATGAGGCCAGCAAGGTCCACACATCTGCTGCGCCTGTCCCATCGCTATCGCCGGCAAGCCGCCTCCCACAGTCGGGGCAACGCAATGCGCTTGATGCCCGGCTGCATCAAGGCCACTTTTTCACTGATGATGTGCACCATTTGCGCTTGCGAAGCCTGGATTTTCAGGCCGACGATCGGTTTGCCCGTCAACATGCCCAGCACGCCCATCATCCGGTAGCGGATGGTCAGGTCCAGTGCCTCTTCACCGGCCCGTTTCAGGGCCGGACTCTGCTGGAACTCAGTCACTTACTCGGGGCTCCGGATGGGCCTGTGCATGCACCGCAGCAGTTGCATTTGCCTGCAATGTGTATTCAGTGCCTTTCTGGTGATCTTCTTCGGTCATGCCGGGAACTTCCCCCATCCGCCAAGGTTCGGGCTGTCGGTAGGGATCATCGTCGTCAATCTGACAGGCTGCTTCTATGTCTGCGGGCCACTGCGGCTTGCGGCAGGTTCTCTGCGAGATCCAGCGGAAAAACGCCCAGCTACTTGCAAATATCAGTAATGGCAATGATTTAAATCCGTCAACTGCAATTGCTTGATAGATGAAAGCGTTTCTGAGTGTGGGCTTTGTGCAGACAAACAAGCGCAAGGGTGGGAATGGTAAGTCAGCCGGGGAGTCTTCCATATAACGTCGGATCATTTCCCAGTGCTGCAATGTTTCAACCCAGTTCTTGCTGCAATGTCCCACTGAAAAGGTGTGGCGAATAAGGCCCTCATCGTCGAGGATATGGCCGCGCAGGTCGTAAGTCATGTTTGGGGTGTCTTTTATTTTGCCTATAATCCAATAGACTTTCTCCCAGTCAGCCTCTAATATTCCGCCAAGGCTTTTACGTTGAAATATGTAGACCTTTCGATTTTTTCGATTGAATCGAATGGGGTAATGAGTGTGGCAGAAAAAATCCCGCCTTATTGCCAGAAAATATATCCAGACGACCATCGAGCCATATGAAATGGTTGCAAACCAACCGGCTAAAACATGCTCCACGGACATGATGCCGCTATTCGGTGGGGTGTATATCGTCAATCCGAATAATAATGTGAAAAATAGCATTGGACCCCCAGCAATGCCTCCACTCATTGCTGCCCAGCCACGCCAGAAAAAATAACGATCCACATATTCCATGAAGCTGCTATTGAGTTTAATAATTCCCTTGTCCAAAGGCGGCAGCTCTACTGGTTTTTTGACGCTGAGGCGATTATGAAGCTCGTATTTATTCAGCGGTCGATTAAGTTTGTAACGGGTCACCCAGCCGTCAAATAGTCTTGAGTACTCACTCATTGAAGTGCTCCGATTTTCAGGTTGAAAAGCTTTTGCCACGCTTCGCTCTGTACGACTATTGATTCGAACTTTTCGGGACGATCAATACCAAAGGGGGTCTGGCCTAACCAGACTTCTATTTTGTTATCTCGCACCAAATTAATAAGCCGTTCGCCCAGCAGCGACAAGCCGGCAAGGACTAGAAGTGCAATAAAAGCTATGCCTGCTGTCATTAAGTTAAGCCGTGTGACAATTGCAATAGCGATTCCTAATGCTGCCGTAAGTAAACGCAATCGATAAATTGGAACGTCACCTTGTGCCTTTGCCTCAAACGCGCTTATCACATCAACGACCGCAGTCAGAAATCCACCGGGTTCTTTTTCCAGCGCCTGGAGTTCCTGACTGATCCTCTTTTGCAACGCAATGCGCTTGATGCCCGGCTGCATCAAGGCCACTTCACTGATGATGTGCACCATTTGCGCTTGCGAAGCCTGGATTTGCAGGCTGACGATCGGGTTGCCCGTCAACATGCCCAGCACGGCCATCATCCGGTAGCGGATGGTCAGGTCCAGTGCCTCTTCACCGGCCCGTTTCAGGGCCGGACTCTGCTGGAACTCAGTCACTTACTCGGGGCTCCGGATGGGCCTGTGCATACACCGCAGCAGTTGCATTTGCCTGCAATGTGTATTCAGTGCCTTTCTGGTGATCTTCTTCAGTCATGCCGGGAACTTCCCCCATCCGCCAAGGTTCGGGCTGTCGGTAGGGATCATCGTCGTCAATCTGACAGGCTGCTTCTATGTCTGCTGGCCACTGCGGCTTGCGGCAGGTTCTCTGCGAGATCCAGCGGAAAAACGCCCAACTACTTGCAAATATCAGTAATGGCAATGAGTTAAATCCGTCAACTGCAATTGCTTGATAGATGAAAGCGTTTCTGAGTGTGGGCTTTGTGCAGACAAACAAGCGCAAGGGTGGAAATGGTAAGTCAGCCGGGGAGTCTTCCATATAACGTCGGATCATTTCCCAGTGCTGCAATGTTTCAACCCAGTTCTTGCTGCAATGTCCCACTGAAAAGGTGTGGCGAATAAGGCCGTCATCGTCGAGGATATGGCCGCGCAGGTCGTAAGTCATGTTTGGGGTGTCTTTTATTTTGCCTATAATCCAATAGACTTTCTCCCAGTCGGTCTCTAGTATTCCAGCAGGGCCGTTATGCTGAAATACATAAACTTTTCGGTTTTTCCGATTGAGGCGGATGGGGTAGTGTGTATAGCAGAGGAAGTCTTTTTTTATTGTGTATATGCAGGTGATAATAAAAAAGCAAGCAAGCAATATGGTTGTAATCCAGCCTTCAATGATGAGTGCGTTACTTGGGTGTCTGCCATTGTTAAATGGGGCGTATATCGTGGTGCCAGCTAGATATGTGAAATACAGCCAAGTGCTTGCTGCAAGTCCCCCCCCCATTGCCGCCCAGCCGCGCCAAAAAAAATAACGGTCAACGTATTCGATGAAGTTGCTGTTGAGTTTGATAATTCCTTTGTCCAGAGGTGGCAGATCTATCGGCTTTTCGATGTTGAGGCGATTGGCGAGCTCGTATTTATTCAGAGGTCGATTGAGCTTGTAGCGGGTAAGCCATCCGTCGAACAGTCTTGAGTACTCGCTCATTGGAACATACCATTGTTCGGGTTAATCAGCTTTTGCCATGCTTTATTCTGGGCGGTGAGTGATTCAAATTTTTCGGGACGATCAATGCCAAAGGGGGTCTGGCCTAACCAGGCTTCTATTTTGTTATCTCGCACCAAATTAATAAGCCATTCGCCCAGCAGCGACAAGCCGGCAAGGACTAGAAATGCAACAAAAGCTATGCCTGCTGTCATTAAGTTAAGCAGTGTGGCAATTGCAATAGCGATTCCTAATGCTGCCGTAAGTAAACGCAATCGATAAATTGGAACGTCACCTTGTGCCTTTGCCTCAAACGCGCTTATCACATCAACGACCGCAGTCAGAATTCCACCAATGGATCCCAGGACACGCGCTATTTTTTCAAGACCACCAATACTGGCTGCCTTGCCTTCAACCATCTTCCTGAGGCTCTTCCCCAGCCGCATCTGCTCAACCGGATACTTGCTCCACACCCGATGCGCAATATCCGCTCCAGCGCCTGTCAGACTGAACAAGGCCGCCGTCATGTTCACCCCCGACTTGGTCGTCCAGCCTTCTTTCTCTATTTGCTTGGCCGCCATCACGGCATTCCACCCATCCAGAATGCCGCCCACCACGTCCATCCCGACATCCAGCTTCATGAATGTGGGCCATTGCCGAGCCTGATCGGAGATGGCCTCGCGCAGTTTGCTCTGGCTGACCAACAGGCTAGCTTCGCCTTTGATGCGACCATGCTCATCGGTATTCATGGCCCTCAGGACGCTTTCGTCGTACATCAAACGCCAGGTGAAGATCTTTTTCTTGCGGGCGTTTTTTTCACCCGTCGGGGTGCGGACACCGGGTTCTTTTTCCAGCGCCTGGAGTTCCTGGCTGATCCGCTTTTGCAACGCAATGCGCTTGATGCCCGGCTGCATCAAGGCCACTTTTTCACTGATGATGTGCACCATTTGCGCTTGCGAAGCCTGGATGTGCAGGCTGACGATCGGTTTGCCCGTCAACATGCCCAGCACGGCCATCATCCGGTAGCGGATGGTCAGGTCCAGTGCCTCTTCACCGGCCCGTTTCAGAGGCGATGCCAAGGTACTGACAATGGCCCCGGAGATCTGGTGCGCAAACCCGGCAGCCAGGGCCAGTCCGCCTTTGACCCGGTCTTCGCCCAATAGATTGGCGACATGGTCAAACGCATTGAGGATGTTGCGCCATGCAAACGGATTGCCCAACGCCAGTTCGGCGGTGGCGGCCTCTTCCAGGCGGCTGGCGGCCTGACTCTCGTTGAGTACCAGCGCGCGCAGGGTAACGTTGTGCAGGTCACTGTAATGCCCGCGCAGATCTTCCAGCAGCTTGTCGACGATCTTCTGGTGCCCGGTCAGGCCGCTCAGACAGAGGTTGGCGATGTGGGTGTAGCACAGACCGCTGTCCCACTCTTCGGGATCGTGGTTGCCGACCATGCTGTGGCGAAAACGGTCACTCCAATACCAGCCGATAAAGGCGTCGACCAGTGGCGTAATTGTTTTCTGCATGAAGTGTTCAAGGTCCGTCTCAAGCTTGGCCTCGAACGCCAGTCGTTCGTCTTCGTTGTAGTTATCGGTGTAGCGCGCCCAGGCTTCGCGACGAACTTTTTCTTCCTGCGCAGGCGGCAAGGTGGCAAACGTCAGTTCGTTGCGCTCGCGCATCTCGTCATCCCATTCGGGATACAAACGCTGGCCGTCGAGGGTGGCGTATCGTTCGCCTTGGTGGGCGGACAGCGCTGTGGCCACAGCATCCTCTTCCATCATCTGGCGCAGGCCGGCGATGGCTGACGAGGTGGTTTTCTTCCAGTCGCGGTCTTCGGCGTCTTCAAATTTTTTGGCTTCGCCGAGGATCAGGTGGTTGATTTCCATCGTGATGCCCACGGGGTCGTACAGGGCAACCATGGCGGGTGGCAGGCCTTTGCCAAATTTTTTGGCGCTTTGTAAAAAGGCCTCAAGCTCGCCGTGGCTATTAATGAAGTCCTGCGGGGAGTGCCGATAGGCGGTTTCGTGTTCGATCCTGATGCCGTTTCTGAAATGCTCTTCAGGCACAGCGTACTCCGCGACGTATTCTGCGGCCTTGCTCATCGCCGCCAGATGCGACTCGGTGATTTTCCCGTCCCGGGTGGCCCATGCACCGATATCAATGCAGCGCATGTGCTGCTCGCGATAGGCCTGTACGCGGTTCTGCTTGAACACCCGGGTGGTCCAGGCGGTATCGCTGAAACCCAGCCAGATGCGCCCGGCCAGGTGGGCATCGGGAATCATCACGCACCGCGACGAGGCCGACACCGCCATGCGGCTGCACGGTTTGGCGCCGTCAAGATTGGGCGGGGTCTTGTTATGGATGTTGTATTCCAGCAGATAGGCATCGGCGGTCACTACGTAGCCGTGCCAGGTGCCGCGCACTTCATTGAAGACATAAAGATAACCGCCACGCAGTTGACGCAGGGTATACGCTGCGCTTTCTTCAGGCAGCGGGATGAGGTCCAGTCCGGCGCCAAAAGGCGCTTTAATAACGGGCGCACTCACTTTCGCGGGCTGGGCGACGGCATAACGCAGCGGCATGATCGCGAGGCCACTCTGGTCGCACACTGAACAAATTTTTGAAGGGTCGCACTGACTCATGGGGTTTCCTTGCGAATGACTGCATCCCTGTGGATCCAGGCTTGAAGTTCTTGGTGATCGACCTTCCGGCAGGCACTCTCATAGGTACAGTGGCCTGCACGCACCTGGTTCAAGGCATCGATCAAGAGAGGGTGTTGATGGATATCGCGATGGAGAGTCACGGCCTGACAGGCGTATAACTGAACGTCGGCGTCTTCGCGCAGACCTTCATGGTTGTACGCGCGACTTAGCACGGCATCCAGTTGCCGGAGAACGTCCATGTCGAACCGCGTGCTCAACGCTTCAAGGCGCAGGTGATCCAATATGCGATTGAGGACGCCGAGCCGACCCAGCGTGTCTAACTGGTGCTGAAACAGCACCATCGTGAGGGTTTTGAGTTCGGGGCGTACTTCACACTGCCATTGTCCATCTGTGTCCTGCCAATACCAGGCGTCTGCCGCGCCCATCAGGGTAGCCAATTGGGTCGGCATCAATATCCAGCGTAAATGCTCAAAGACCCTGGGATCATGAAACCGCAACACGCTGAACTGCTCGCCCGGCCTACGCAGCAGTAACTGGCGGTTGAAATGGCGCGCGACTTGCTTTGCGGGTTTAGTGCTTTCAATCAGTGCGCAAAAAAACGGATAGTCATTGGAGACTTGCCAGCATTGCACACGCTTTATTAACGCCAATCGCTGCGTGAGTGAGAGTTCATCAAGGATCAGCATAACCGGAAGCAGTCCGGCATCGGCATCAAGGCGGGTAGGCTTCAAGGCCATATGCGGAAGGTCCTGCCACAGTTCCTTTTCTACCCAGAGCGGATTAAGCAGTGCATAAGGCGATTCGATGATCAGTCGATGCTCAAGAGGCAGCGTCATGGCAACTTCCCAACAGGCGTCATGGCACCACGCGCCTTGTCAGCATCGGTCATTTTTAAACTGCAGAGTTTCAACTCGTCCTTATTCACGGGCTTAGCCAAACCCTGCGCCGCAATTGGCCCCTCCCACTTATGCACCTGCGCCTTCAACGCCATGGTCCCCGGCCCGCGAATATCGATGCAGCCCCCTTCCAGCCTGACCGCCGCATCCTGGGCGGTCAGCAGCAAATGGATCTTGCCCTGCACATGCGCCCCGGCCTGCGTGCTGGCCAGCATGACGCTGCGCTTGGCGATGAGTTGGGCTTTGTCAGTTTGGGCCTGGAGACGCACCTGACCGCTGGCGGCATGCAGCGCGATGCCGGTCTGTTGCTGTGGGCCGCCTTTGGGTTTGTCGCCCTGGGTGTACAGCGCCAGCCCTTGACCGGCAATGAACTGGCCTTTGCCCTGAGTGATGAGGTTCAAATCAGCGCCAGCGTTGAAGATTGCGTGGGTGCCGGCCACCCAGATCTGGCTCTGCGGGGTCAAGCTTTGCAGCCCGGCGCCGGCGTGCAGGACCAGCATCGGTTGTTGCCAGGCGCTTGCCTGACCTTCGCCACCGCCTGTCCCTTGCCCGGCGCGCTGACCGCTGGCGGTGGCCAACAGGGATTGCTGGCTGTCATACAGCGCTTCGCTGGCCCGCAGTGGCGTGGTTTCGTTCGGCAAGACGGCATGGTGTTGCCGTGCGGCGTCGGCCAGTTGATCGAGCAGGGCCTGAGATTTTTCCAGGTCGCCCAGCACGCTTTTGGCATCCATGGGCTGTGCCGGTCGCGCCGTGCTGAGCAGCAAGCCGTCGCCGGCCCGAATGGCGCCGTGCGCCTGGGTCGCAAGTTCGATACCCAGCCCACGATCCTTGAGGCGCCGGTTGTCTTCGCACTGTTTGATATGCCCCAGTGTCAGGCCGCTGCGCTGGTCGGTGGTGAACAGTTGGGCACGGCTTTGCTCGGGCGTGTGGTCCAGTTGCAGCTGGCGATAACCGCCTGTACCGATGCGGCTCTGCGCCAGATCCTGAGTCTTGAAGCCATGCAGCACGTCGGCATGGCCGTTGCCGGGAAACCAGACCGGGGTGTTGGCGGTGCTGCCCGACGGACCGCCGGCAATCCGGCTGTGACCGGCATCGGCCCGACCTTGGCCGTTGTAGAGCGATTTAACCGCCACCAGACGGTCTATCGAGCCTTCGAGAAAGTCGATCCACACTTCCTGACCCGGGCGCGGCACAAACGCACTGCCCCAGTTATGACCTGCCAGCCCCGTGGCGACCCGCACCCAGGTGCCGGACTGGCCGTTGGCCGGGGCGTTGTCGAGGTCTTGCGGGTGGCCTCGGCGGCTGGCGGATTTGGCGCCGCGTTGCCAGTGCAGTTGCACCTTGATCCGGTGATCGCGGTCGGTCAGCAGCGGCTCGCCGTTGCCGACGACGATGGCCGTTTGTGCGCCACGTACCGTGGGCTCGGGGTGAAGGCGGCGACCGTCTCCTGCCGCGGTCTGCGGGCGGTAGGTCTGGGTCGCGGGCAGCACGCTGAAGCGATTGCGATAAAACAACCCCGCATCACCGGGCTGAAGGTCGCCGAAGCCGTGCCACGCCTCGTCAGGTCCAGACAGTGCGCCCAGACTCGCTTCGAGGGCGGCCTGCAAGTGTACATCCAGGTTGTTGCGGGCCCGATGCTCGACCCGCAGGCAAATCCACGCGTCGCTTGCCGATGCCGTGCCATGCCCGCTCAGGCTGAGGGCCATGCCCGGCGCCAGACGACGCCAACTGCCCTGACCCTGCACCTGATGCCGTATTACCTGAGCGGCTTCAAGGTGCTGTTGCGCACGGCGATTGCCCTGACGGGGATCGATCCAGGCATAGGGGCCGGACGTGTCGCGATCCAGGCTGCCGGGGATGCTCGGATCATTGCTGCTGGCGTGGGCCACCTTCACCACGCGTGCGCGATGATCCCAGCTCTGGCGCTGCACCTGCGCTTGCGTCCAGTGATGCTCGGTGGACCACTGTTGAATGCTGTCTCGGGTCTCGGTGACATCGCAGCGCTGAAACGGCACGGCGACCGCAACACCGGCCTGCAAGCGCGCATTGCAGTCGGACAACACCAGCGTGTGCTGACCCAGTGTCAGCGACTGCCGATCGCCACGATGTTCAAAGTGATAGGCAATCCCTTCTTCGGCCAGCAAACGCTCGACAAACGCCAGGTCAGTTTCCTGATATTGCGTGGTCAGGCTACGTCTGGGGTACGACAAGGCGTCGACCTGCCAGCGCCACTGCGGCTGAAGGGTGTCGTGCCGGTAAAACCTGAAGATCTGCTCGCAAATGTCGATCACGCTCATGTCGTGAAAGGCAAAGCTGTCCTGACGCTCGCCCAGAAACAATAGCCAGGGCTGGATGTGCAAACGATAACGGGTGAATCCGCCATTGCTGCCAACGCGCTCGACACTGCGGACATGGCCATGAAAGGGCCGCAGCTCGGTGCGTGAGTCATCGCAAAGCATTTCCAGTAGCACCGGGGCACCGATGAGCTTTGCGATGGCCAGCGATGCATTGGAAGACAAGGCACAGAGTTGCAGGCCGAAGCCGCCGTGGTCCAGTGCCTCCCAGCCGCAGAGGTATTCGGCCAGCAGCGCGTCTTCGCCCAGGCAGGTGTGCAAGCGCAGCAGGCGATTGTGCTGGGTAAATTCAGGCAAGAGTCGAGACGCAGTCATCGGTGATCCTTTACCGCTGAGGGTTTACATGAGGCGGCTGCATTAGGCACAGATGCCCGCTCGCACGTGGCTCAGGCGTTCATCAGTGGGAGTGTTCATGAAGGGGCGGCGTACACGGTGACGCAGACAGTGACCTGTACGCCGGGGAGATAGAGGATCAAGAGTCGGGGCGAAAACTGAAATCAGCTAATTCAGCGGGTGATGTAGGACGAATCCTCAAAAGCAGATCGCGCTTGTGATGCAGGCCAGCCAGGCCAACCCACCTGCTGCGCCTGTCACACCGCCATCGCCAGCAGAGCTGCCTCCCACAGGTCTTGTGCCGGGCACAAGATCCAGGGCCACATCATCTTATGGGAGGGGGCTTTGCCCGCGAAAGGGCCAGCAAGGCCAACACACCTGCTGCGTCTATCGCACCGTCATCGCCAGCAGAGCTGCCTCCCACAGGTCTTGTGCCGGGCACAAGATCCAGGGCCACATCATCTTGTGGGAGGGGGCTTTGCCCGCGAAAGGGCCAGCAAGGCCAACACACCTGCTGCGTCTATCACACCGCCATCGCCAGCAGAGCTGCCTCCCACAGTCGGGGCCAGGCACGTAATCCAATGCGACACCCACTCAGTGGAGGGGGCTTTGCCCGCGAAAGGGCCAGCAAGGCCAACACACCTGCTGCGTCTATCGCACCGTCATCGCCAGCAGAGCTTGCCTCCCACAGGTCCGCGTCGAGGCTTGACGGGTCGGCATTAACGTGTAGGACCGGTCGGGTGGCGATCCGCTTCAGCCGGGAAACAGGCACCGTCAATCCACGTTACCACCGGCTCAAACCCGGTCCCGGCGACGCTGCGTGAGCAGGTGCCTGGCGCCTTCGAGCACCAGCACCAGCACTGCCATCCAGATCGGGATGTAGGTCAGCCATTCGTCGCCGCTGATGCTTTCGCCCAGCAGCAACGCCACGCCCACCAGCAACACCGGCTCGACATAGCTGAGCAGGCCAAACAGGCTGAACGGCAATACGCGGCTGGCAATGATATAGCTGACCAGCGCCGAGGCGCTGATGACCCCCAGCAGCGGGATAAGCAGGTACAGGCGCGGTGTGTCCTGGGCGGCGGCCGGGTCGCCGCTGGCGATGAACCACACACCGATGGGCAGCATGAACAGCATGTCGAACCACAGCCCGCCGAGGTTATCGGTCTTGAGCTTGCGGCGCAGCACGAAATACACCGGGTAGCCGATGGCGACCACCAGCGTCTCCCAGGAGAAACTGCCCATTCGCCAGACTTCATGGGCCACCCCGAAGGTGGCGAAGGCCGCCGCGATCTTTTGCAGGTGCGACAAGTGCTCGCCATACACCACGCGCCCGGTGAGGATCATGGTCAGGGGCAGCAGAAAATAACCCAGTGACACTTCCAGGCTGCGCCCGTGCAAGGGCGCCCACATGAACAGCAGCAATTGCGCGCCCATCAGCACCGATGACAGCATCACGCCTGCCACCAGCGCCGGCTGGCGCCACAGGCGCACGGCCAGGGCACGCACCAGCGGCCAGTCGCCACTGATCAGCATGAACAGCGTCACGCAAGGAACGGTCAGCAACATGCGCCAACCGAAGATTTCCTCGCCGGTCAGCGGGGTCATCAAGGAGGTATAGAAGTACATGACCCCGAACAGGCAGGAAGCCAGTACCGACAGCGCGATGCCTTTGTGCACGACGGACTCTTGGAAGGGTATGAGGGTGTGAGGACTTGCACCGAATCGGGGCAGATTTGCGCGTATTCTAGGCACTGTTCACGATTCAGAACAGTTGCGTAGTCAATTGTGGTGCAAGTTGGCGGAAAATAGTGCGCCCAGGTCGCTCACGGTCACTTTCAGCGCACGGCTTAACGCTTTATCCGGCCAGGTGCCGGGCTGAACACCTACGGTCTTGGCGCGTCTGATTGCGCATGCCCATCGACCTTTACGCCGCCCTTTACAAGGAGTTTGCATGACCTCTTTTGAACACCCTGACGCCGCCACGGGCAGTACCGCTATGGACAGTACCGCCCAGCAGCAACAGACCGCCACGCGGCTGGCCTTTTTCATCGCCGGTTTCAGCATGGCCGCCTGGGCGCCACTGGTGCCTTACGCCAAGGCCCGCGTCGGGCTGGATGACGGCATGTTGGGCCTGTTGCTGCTGTGCCTGGGCGTCGGGTCGATCAGCGCCATGCCGGTGGCTGGGGCCTTGGCGGCGCGCTGGGGCTGCCGGCGACTGCTGGTGGGCTCGACGCTGTTGATCTGCCTGTGCCTGCCGTTGCTGGCGACGGTGTCGAGCCTGCCGCTGCTGGTGGCGGCCCTGTTTGTGTTCGGCATCGGCATGGGAGGGGTCGACTGCACGGCCAATATCCAGGCGGTGATCGTCGAGCGTGCCAGCGGCAAGACCATGATGTCGGGTTTTCACGGCTTGTTCAGCCTGGGCGGCATCGTGGGGGCGGCCGGCGTCAGTGCGCTGCTGGGGCTGGGGGCCTCGCCACTGGTGGCGATCCTGGTGGTCGTGGTGTTGACGCTGTTGACCTTGTTCAAGGCCAGGCCGCACCTGTTGCCGTATGGCGGTTCGACTGACGGGCCGTCGTTTGCCATTCCGCGCGGGGTGGTGCTGTTCATCGGGTTGTTGTGCTTTACCGTGTTTCTGGCCGAAGGGGCCATGCTGGACTGGAGCGCGGTGTTCCTGAGTTCGGTGCGCAGCATGGACACGGCCTGGGCGGGGCTGGGGTATGCGGTGTTTGCGGTGACCATGACGCTGGGGCGGTTGTTTGGCGATGCCATTGTGCGCCGGGTCGGTCCCAATCGGGTGATCATTCTCGGCGGACTGCTGGCGGCTGTGGGGCTGGCGTTGTCGACTGTGGTGCCGGCCTGGGAGGCGGCATTGCTGGGGTATGCGCTGGTGGGGGCGGGCTGTTCGAATATCGTGCCGGTGTGCTACAGCGCTGCAGGCCGACAGACCACCATGCCCGAAAGCGTGGCGATTCCGGCGGTGACCACGCTGGGGTATGCCGGGATTTTGATGGGGCCGGCGGCGATCGGCTTTATTGCGCATGTGAGCAGCCTGGCGACGGCCTTCATGATCGTGGCGGTGATGCTGCTGGGGGTGGCGGTCAGTGGGGCACGGTTGAGGGCTTGATACGTGATTTTCCGGATTTTCTTTTAAGTGGTGTAGTGTCTGGATGGTGTATGGCGGTCTGTGAGAGGGGTTGCGACCCTCTTCGGGCCGGAACCCCTCTCACAGAAAGCACACAACAGCCAAACACCCAATCACAAATACCGCGCCATCCCCGAAACCCGGATCGAAGCGCCAGGCTGGTCGGTGATCTCGGCCCGCAGCCGCGACGGGCTGCCCATGTCTTCGCCCTGCAGGATGTCGATCACCCCGCCATGTGGCCAGCCAATGTCGCGCAAGTAACCGGCCAGGGCCGCGGTGGCCGCACCGGTGGCCGGGTCTTCATAGACGCCGCCGAAGGCGAACGGGTTGCGGGTATGGAACGACTGCTCGCTTTCAGCGAACACCAACACAATGGTCGCCCAGTTCTCCCGCACCATCAGCGCATGGCCGGCCGTCTGGTCATAGCGCATGGCCCTGAGCGCCTCGCGGCTGTTCAAGGCCAGTACCAGGTGCCCGGCACCGCCATTGATCCGTGCCGGCGGGATGCACAGGTCCAGTTCGTCGCGGCGATAACCGAATAGCGCCAGCGCTTCGTCCACCAGCGCCTCATCGGCCAGTTGGCTGTGGGTGGGCGGCGATTGCAAGGCCGCCGAGACCAGTTGGCCTTGCGCATGGCCTTCGACCGTGATTTGTGCCTGGTTCAATTGCAGCTTGAACACCCCATCACCGTTGCGGGCGGCCAGCGCTGCACCCAGGGCAATGGTGGCGTGGCCGCAAAACGGCACTTCGGCCAGCGGCGAGAAATAACGCACGCGCCAGCCGTCATCCAGCGGCGCCGCGAAGGCGGTTTCGGAAAAGCCGACCTCGGCAGCAATCCGTTGCATCGTCGCCTCGTCGGGCAACGCCTCGCCGATCCAGACGCCAGCCGGGTTGCCGCCCTGGTCGCCATCGCTGAAGGCCGCCAGCTTGAGAATGTCTGTGCTCATCGATTAACACTCCTGATTGTTGATCGACACAGTGTGCGACAACTGGCCGGCGAGGGCCTCGTACAGCTCGTCGGGCATTGACCGTATCAGTTGTTGCACGCACCGTTGGCCGTGGCCGGTTTGTCACGCATCACCCGCTCGCGCAGCACGTCGTAGCCCCAGTTGAACGCCATGGTGTAGGGCAAGAAGAACAGCAGCACGCCGATGTCGAGCCAGAACGCCTGCCACAAGCTGATCGACAGCCACCATGCCACCATCGGCACGACCACTAGAATCAACCCGCCCTCGAAACCCAATGCATGCAGCACGCGTGCGCCAAAAGTCATCTCAAACCGCAAGCGGCGACGCAGGCGGTCGAACAGGGTGTTGAACAGCATGTTCC
This sequence comes from Pseudomonas viridiflava, assembly GCF_900589395.1. Taxonomy (GTDB): domain Bacteria; phylum Pseudomonadota; class Gammaproteobacteria; order Pseudomonadales; family Pseudomonadaceae; genus Aquipseudomonas. The sequence goes on along the minus strand of NZ_UUIS01000073.1, from coordinate 109,671 downwards.
AGAGCATGGCGACCGTGGAGATCATGATCGTCAGCGCGCCCATTGTTCCCAGCGAATAATCCAATAGCCAGGCCAGCAATGGCGCGCAGATCAGCACACCCAGAGTTTCGAACAGCAGCGCATGCACAACGCGCTCCTTTAGGGTTTTGGCCGGCAGGGCCGGTTGGGATGAGGTCATGGCAGCAGCACCGGATTACAAAAGAGGCCTGATTGTCATCGGTTAGTCTGTACTCGAGAAATTGGTTACCATCGGAAAAACCGATAGAGGCGGCTGCCATGAGTTATTCCCCCGAGGCGCTCGAAGCCTTTGTACAAATCAATGCCCTGGGCTCGTTCAGTGCTGCGGCACGCCGGCTGGGCAAACGCCAGTCGACCATCAGCGAAGCCATCGCCCGGCTGGAAATCGACCTGGGCCTGGAACTGTTCGACCGCTCGGCCCGCCAGCCGGTGCTGACCGAGGCGGGCAAGGCCATGCTGGTGCGCGTCGAAGACATCCTCTGCGCCACCGACCGCCTGCAACGCACGGCCGCACGCCTGGCCCAGGGCATCGAGCCGCGCCTGACCCTGGTGCTTTCCGATGCCAACCAGTTCGCCGAGTTCGAAGTGCGCATGGCCGAGCTGGACGAGCGCTTTCCCGACCTGGAGCTTGAATGCGTGTTCGCCGAGCACGGCGATGCGGTCAACCTGATCCAGAGCGGCCGCGCCTGCCTGGGGCTGCTTTCGGCGCAGGCCGGCTACCCGCCGGAAGTCGGTCACGCGACCATTGCCGAATGCGCCGATTTCGGGTTGTTCGTTGGTCATAAGCACCCGCTGGCAGCGTTCGACACGGTCAATTACCAGCAACTGGACCAGCACCGTGCCCTGCGCCTCAATACCCTGGTTGAACATGCCGTTCCGACCGACGACCTGCCCGCGGGCAATTGCAGCCAGTGGTCGGCACCCAACTACCTGCTGCTGATGGACATGGCGGCATTCGGCTTTGGCTGGTCGGCCCTGCCGCGCTGGCTGGTGTCCGGTTATGCCGGCGGGCGACTCAAGGAACTCGATGTGCCTGGCTGGCCACGCCGCTCGGCGGTGGATGTGATCTGGTCGCGCCAGCGCAGCCTGGGCCCGGCCGGGGCGTGGCTGCTTGAAACGCTGATTCCGGGGTGGGCTTGATCAGGGACTGGCGTCAGGAGCCGCGTGCATTGATCAAGTACAAAAGAACCTTCTGACTTGAAATTGACCCCCCGTAGGAGCGCGCTCTGCCCGCGACCGGCTGCGTTAGCAGTCGTAAATTTTCAGCGTTTCATAAATTTTTCGGTCATTCGCTGCAGATTTTCTGCGTTTTGGAGATTTTGCGAGCGCTACGCACTCGGTCGCGGGCAGAGCGCGCTCCTACACAAGGAGATTCGATACCCAGTGAAAAGAGCACCGTTCATCGGCATTGGGTGCTTTGTAATATCACTTTAACATCGCCGGTTTAGGGTCATGCATTTACGCACGTGCAACGGCCTGGCAATGAAAGCAGAGCATTTTCAATTCATGCGTCCCCGAGTGCCTCGGGACCATCAGTGTGCCGGCGATTTGTGCAACGACGTACCCGCCATCGATGTCGAGGCGCCCAATTCGCAGGTGATGGAGATCTTCACCGACCAGCGCGAGCTGGTGTGCCTGGCGGTGGTCGAGCAGCAGCGGCCGATCGGCCTGATCAACCGCAATATCTTCATGTCGCAGATGAGCAAGCTGTATCACCGCGAGCTGTACGACAAGAAAAGCTGCATTGCCTTCATGGACAAGGAGCCGTTGATCGTCGATGCCGGCATGAGCATCGAGGAATTGACTTTCAAGACCGTCGAGTTCGGTGAAAAGGCCCTGGCCGATGGCTTTGTGGTCACGCGCCAAGGTCGCTTCGCCGGGTTGGGCAGCGGTTTGCAATTGATTGCCGTGGTCGCGGCCATGCAGGCCGAGAAGAACCGCCAGATGATGCAGAGCATCGAGTACGCCAGCGTTATCCAGCGCGCCATGCTGCGCGCCTCACGCGAGGCGCTGGCGGCGATCCTGCCCGATGCGGCGCTGGTCTGGGAGCCGCGTGATGTGGTGGGCGGCGATTTCTATCATTTCGGCCAGTACCCTGACGGCTGGTTCGGCGCCATTGCTGACTGCACCGGCCACGGCGTGCCGGGCGCGTTCATGACCCTGATCGCGTCTTCGGCGCTGAGCCAGGCCCTGGATCAGTACGGGCCGCGCAACCCGGCCGCGCTGTTGTCGGCGGTGAACAAGAGCGTCAAGCACATGCTCGGCCAGGACCAGACCCAACGCCGGGACGGCGCCTCATCGTCCGATGATGGCCTGGATGCAGCATTCTTCTGGTTCGATATTCACACCTGGTCCCTGCGCTTTGCCGGCGCCCGCTTGTCACTGCACGTGTTGCACCCGCAGGCCGAGCAGTTCGAGGTCGTTGCCGGCCAGCGCATGGGCGTGGGCTATGTCGACAGCGCACCGGACTACCACTGGCAGGTGCAGAACGTGCCGGTCTGTCCCGGCAGCCTGCTGTTCATCACCACCGACGGGCTGACCGACCAGATTGGCGGCGCCAAAAGCATCGCGTTCGGCAAACGCCGGGTGCTGGAGACGCTGCAGGCCAACCGTGATGAACCGGCTGCCGAGATCGGCCAGCAGGTGTTGCAGGCGCTGGAGCACTGGCAAGGCCAGCAGAACCGGCGTGACGATCTGACTTTCTTTTGCGCGCGACTCAGGAGCGTTGATGACTAATTTGCCAGGCGCCACCGCGCCGCAGGACACCAGCTTTTTCGACCTTGCCCAGCAGCGCAATGTGATTTTCTACCACATGGGCTACTTCTCCCACAGCGTGGTTTCGGCCATGGCCGAAGTCGTCAAGCTGCAACTGCAAGTCTCCGGCGTCGGTGCCCCGACCCGACGCAAGCTGTTCTCCTCGTTCATCGAGTTGTCGCAGAACATCGTGCATTACTCTGCCGATGCGCTGGGCGAGTCGGCTGACGATGCGCCCGGGCTGCGTCAGGGCGCGGTGTGCATCAGCACCGACCACGACCGCTTTGTGATGCTGTGTGCGAACCCGGTGGCCAGCAGCGAAGTCGAGCGTCTGCGCGCCAGCCTCGAACCGCTGCGCGGCATGTCGATCGAGGAAATCAAACAGGCCTACAAGGTATCGCTGCGTGCCGAAACCCCCGAGGGCAGCAAGGGCGCGGGGCTGGGTTTTCTGACCATGGCTCGCGATGCCAGTGCCCCGCTGGAGTACAGCTTCCAGCCCAGGCCGCAAGACCCGGACACCACCTTGTTCTGCCTCAAAGCCACTATTTGAAGGAGTGATTGATTGCCATGGACAACTTTTTTGTCGAAGCCACTGCCACCTCGCCGGAGGTCGACTTTCGCTTCGACCAGCACGTGTTGAGCCTCAAGGGCGAGTCGTACCCTGAAAATGCTGCCGCCTTCTATGCGCCGGTGGTGCAGCGGCTGCGCGATTTTCTGGCGCAGTGCAGCGGTGCCTCGATCACCGCGAACATTGCCCTGGCGTACTTCAACAGCTCCAGTACCAAGATGCTGTTCAGCATTTTCGACACCCTCGACGCCGCTGTCGGGGCGGGCAACACCATCGTGGTCAACTGGTATTACGACGAAGAAGACGAAACGATCTTCGAGTTTGGTGAAGAGTTGAAGGCGGACTTCACGGCCTTGACCTTCAACGACCACCCTGTGTCGATTTCCTGAGGAACATGGGTCATGGCAACTGCAGGTTCTGTGTCCAGCGTTCGGGCCGACCAGGCGCTGGACCTGTTCAGCGGCGAGACCGAGGCCTTGCTGCAGGCGCGCTCGATCCTGGCGCTGGCCGATGCCGATACGGCCATGTATCGCCAGTCACTGGCCGAACTGACCGGGCATTTCGAGCGGCTGATTCGTGAAACGAGGCGCCTGATTACCCGCAGCGACCGGGCCGAGCGCGACATGAACGCCCTCAACCTGCAATTGCAGGCCCTGGCCGAACAACTGGAGTACCGTGCCACCCACGATGCACTGACCGGTGTGCTCAACCGCGGCGCGGTGATCGAACAGGCCAGGGGCATGCTGCAAAGCACCGGCGCAGTACTGATCGTGCTCGATATCGATCACTTCAAGCAGGTCAATGACGATTTTGGCCACCCGGCCGGCGACGCGGTGATTCGCGGCATCGTCGAGTGCCTGCGCCAGATTGTCGGTCAGCGCGGGGTGATCGGCCGGGTAGGCGGTGAGGAGTTCACCGTGCTGCTGCCGGGCGGTGCGTTGTCCGAGGGCCTGGCCCTGGCCGAAGCCATGTGCACGGCCATCGCCGCCCACGTGTTCCCGGCGCCGGTCGACCGGCGCATCTGTGCCAGCTTCGGGGTCAGTGCCAGCCCGGCCGGAACCTGTTTCGACAGCGCCTACAGCCAGGCGGACAGCGCCTTGTACAAGGCCAAGCGGGGCGGGCGCAATCGGGTCGAGCAGGCCGATGGCTGACACATGCAGGGGCTGGAAATCCTCTCGCCCCGGGCTGCCCCATGCGTTGTACCGCGCCAAACAGCACCGCGACCGGGTTGAAGTGGTCGGGGTGCAGGATGAGGCGTTACCTCAGGCCGGGCGTTTGAGCACCAGGGTCAGGATGTCGTAGCTGGCCACCAGCTCGCCGTCCTGGTTGGTGACCTCGACATCCCAGGCCACCACGCCTTGCGGTTCGTCCTTGGCGCTGAGCTTGCCCTGGTCGATCTTGCGCTTGCAGGTCAGCCGCGCCCGGATGGTGTCGCCGATGCCCACCGGGTTGATGAAGCGCAGGGTGTCCAGCCCGTAGTTGGCCAGTACCGGGCCCGGTGCCGGCGAAACGAACAGCCCTGCCGCCGCCGAGAGCACGAAGTAGCCGTGGGCGATGCGTTTGCCGAACTGCGATTGCTTGGCGGCAATGTCATCGAAGTGCATATAGAAGTGGTCGCCGGACAGGCAGCCGAAGTTGACCAGGTCGGCTTCGGTCACGGTGCGGCGGTGGGTCAGCAACGACTCACCGATGTGCAGGTCTTCAAAATAGCGGCGGAACGGGTGCACCTCGGTCTCGTACAACGCCGCACCACGCACGTATTCGCCGGTGACCGCCATCAGCATGCTCGGCGAGCCCTGCACGGCGGTGCGTTGCAGGTAGTGTTTGACCGCGCGCAGGCCGCCCAGCTCTTCGCCGCCACCGGCGCGGCCCGGGCCGCCGTGCTTGAGCTGCGGCAGGGGCGAGCCGTGGCCGGTGGATTCGGCCGCCGATTCGCGGTCCAGAATGTGCAAGCGGCCATGCAGGGCAGCAGCGGCCGGCACCACTTTGGCCGCGACCTTCGGGTCTTTGGTGATCAGGCTGGCGACCAGGCTGCCCTTGCCGCGGGCGGCCAGGGCGATGGCTTCGTCCAGGTCGTCATAGGCCATCAGTGTGCTGACCGGGCCAAAGGCTTCGATGTCATGGGCGCCGCCCTCGGCATGCGGGTTGCGGCTGCGCAGCAGGGTCGGGGCAAAGAACGCGCCTTCGGCCACGCCTTCGCCACGCGGGGCAAAGCCGTCGCCGGCCCCCATCAGCAGGTCGCTGCTGGCCAGCAGGGCCTGCACGCGCTCGGCCACATCGTTCTGCTGGGCGTGGGAGGCCAGCGGGCCCATGCGCACACCTTCCACCGACGGATCGCCGGTGACCACCTTGGCCAGCCGCTCGCGCAGCTTCTCGGCCACCGCGTCGATGTGCCGGGCCGGGACGATGGCGCGGCGGATGGCCGTGCACTTCTGGCCGGCCTTGACCGTCATTTCCCGCGCCACTTCCTTGATGAACAGCTCGAACTCAGGATCGTCCGGGGTGACTTCCGGTGCCAGGATGGCGCAGTTCAGCGAGTCGGCCTCGGCATTGAACGGCACCGACTGGCGAATCAGGTTGGCATTGACCCGCAGCTTGGCGGCGGTGTCGGCTGAACCGGTAAAGGTCACCACGTCCTGGCCGTTGAGGCGGTCGAGCAGATCACCGGTGCCGCCGATGATCAGTTGCAGGCTGCCGGCGGGCAGCAGGCCGGAGGCGTGCATCAGGCGTACGGTGGCTTCGGTCAGGTAGCTGGTGGCGGTGGCCGGCTTGACGATGCACGGCATGCCGGCCAGAAAGCTGGGCGCGAACTTTTCCAGCATGCCCCAGATCGGGAAATTGAACGCATTGATGTGCACCGCGACGCCGCCGCGCGGCACCAGGATGTGGCTGCCGACAAACTGGCCCAGCTTGCCCAGCGGCATGGCCGGGCCTTCATGCACCAGGTTGCCCGACGGCAGTTCGCGCCGGCCCAGGCTGGCGTAGGCGAACAGGGTGCCGGCACCGCCTTCGATGTCGACCCAGCTGTCAGCACGGGTGGCGCCGCTGTGCAGCGACAAGGCGTAGAGCTGTTCCTTGTGTTCGAGCAGGTATTTGCCCAGGTCGCGCAAGCGTGCGGCGCGCTGCTGGAAGTCCAGCGCCAGCAACTGGCTCAGGCCCTGTTGCCGCGCGTGATCCAGCGCCTCGCCGAAATCCGGTGATTCTTCATGGGTGCGGGCGATGCCCTGGCCGTTGATGGCGCTGCGCAGAATCGAGGCGCCATGCTGGCCGATCCAGCGGCCGCCGATGAAGCTTTGCAGGGTAGGGGCGTTGCTCATCAGGAAAGTCTCCATGGGTCATTCCAATCATTCAAGGACGGGCGCCTGGTAGGAGCGCGCTTGCCCGCGACCGAGTGCGTAGCGCTCGCAAAATTGATGAAACGCTACAAATTCGTGGTTGTGAACACATTCAAAATTTGCGAAACGCCACAAATTTACGACTGCTAACGCAGCCGGTCGCGGGCAGAGCGCGCTCCTACAGGGCGGTATCGAGTGCCTTTACCAGAGCGCCAGGGTGTAGCCGACGATCAGGCGGTTTTCGTCCAGGTCGGTGCTCAGGCCGTTGCCCGAGCGAAAGGTCAGGTTACGCCAGCGCAGGCTCAGGCCCTTGAGCGGGCCGCTTTGCAGCACATAGGCGATGTCGGTGTTGCGTTCCCATTCCTCGCCGTGGTCGCCGGTGGCGGTGCGGGCGTTGCGACCGTCGACATAGCGGGTCATGAAGGTCAGGCCCGGCACGCCCAGGGCGGCAAAGTCATAGTCGTAGCGCAGTTGCCAGGCGTCCTCCCCGGCGCGGGTGAAGGTGTTGAAGGTCACCAGGTTGACCGAGTACGGGTCGCCTCCATTGAGAAACGGAAAGGCGCTGTCGCCGGACAACTGCTGGAAGCCCAGGCCGAATTTATGCCCGCCGTGGGTCAGGGTGAACATGCCGTTGATGTTGCGGTTGTCGATGCGCCCGGCACGTTGCTGGCCGTCGTTGCCGCTGTCGAAATAACGCAGGTCGCTGCGCAGGCTGAGCTTTTCACCCAAGGGCTGGGTGTGCACCAGGCCCACGAAGTGCTGGCGATAGATATTCTCCAGTTTGCCGTAGTAGTAGCTGGCCGTGAGTGTCGGGTTGATCGCGTAGCTGCCGCCGGCAAAGTCGAAGGCGTCGCTGCTGGCCGCGCCGTAGCCGATGTCGTCGCGGCTGGAGGAGTCACGCAGGTTGGCGCGGGTCAGGCGCCCGGCATTGACGGTCAGGCCGTCGATTTCCCTGGAGGTCAGCATGCCGCCCTGAAAGGTCGAGGACAGCAGCCGCGTGTCGTTGTAGGTCACCACCGGCAAGGTCGGTTGCAGGGTACCGACCTTCAATACCGTTTTGGAGAAACGCAACTTGCCCGCCACGCCCAGTTCGCTGTAGTCGTCCACCGGTTCGCCGCTCGCCGGGTCAAAGGCCAGCAGGCCCGTGTTGCGCCGGTCGCGGCTGGAGTCGAGCTTGATTCCCAGCTCGCCAATGGCATCGACGCCCACACCGATCGTGCCTTCGGTAAAGCCCGATTCGAAGCGTGCGGTAAAGCCCTGGGCCCATTCTTCGGCCTTGGCCTGGGGCGCGTTGCTCTGGCGAAAATCGCGATTCAGGTAGAAATTGCGCATTTCCAGGCTGGCCTTGCTGTCTTCCACAAAGCCGGCCATGGCGCTGCCGGCCAGGGTGGCACTGGCAGCGGCCAGCAGCGAGGCAGTGATACGGATCGTGTGCATTCTTGTTATTCCGTCCGGGTAAGGTTGATCAGTGCCGGCTGGCGCCTGCTGCGCCAAAGCCTGTCATCGAGCGAATGAACTGCGCCATGTAGCGGCCGCGTTCGGCCTGGGCGCGTTCCGACTGGTCGGTGACCGAGAACAGCCAGGCGCCGACAAAGGCGCAGGTCATCGAGAACAGCGCCGGGTTCGAATACGGGAACAGCGCGCTGTCATTGCCCAGCACCTTGACCCACACCACAGGACTCAGCACCAGCAGCACCACCGCCGAGATCAGTCCGGCCAGGCTGCCGGCCACCGCACCGCGGGTGGTCAGGCCCTTCCAGAACATCGAGAGAAACAGCACCGGGAAATTCACCGACGCGGCAATCGCCAGCACCAGCCCGGACAGGAACGCGATGTTCTGCGACTCGAAGAGGATGCCGAGGATCACCGCCAGCACGCCGATCACCAGGGTGGTCAGGCGCGACATGCGCATTTCTTCGCGCTCGGTGGCTTTGCCCTTGCGGATCACACAGGCATACAGGTCATGGGCCACCGCCGAGGCGCCGGACAGCGCCAGGCCGGCCACCACCGCCAGGATCGTGGCGAATGCCACCGCCGAGATAAAGCCCAGGAACAGGCTGCCGCCCACCGCTTGCGCCAGGTGCACCGCGACCATGTTGCCGCCACCGATGATGGCGCCGGCGCTGTTGCGAAAAGCAGGATCGGTACCGACCATGACGATGGCACCAAAGCCGATGGCGATCAGCAGCAGGTAGAAGTAGCCGATGAAACCGGTGGCGTAGAGCACGCTCTTGCGCGCTTCACGGGCGTCCTTGACGGTGAAGAAACGCATCAGGATGTGCGGCAGGCCGGCGGTGCCGAACATCATGCCCACGGCCAGCGACAGGGTGTCGATCGGGTTGCTGAGCATGCCGCCCGGCGCCATGATCGCCACGCCCTTGGCATGCACGGCCGCAGCACCGGCAAACATCGCCTCGGGGCTGAAGTTGAAGTGACGCAGCACCATGAAGGCCATGAAGCTGGCACCGCACAGCAGCATCACCGCCTTGATGATCTGTACCCAGGTGGTGGCCAGCATGCCGCCGAAGGTCACGTAGAACACCATCAGCACGCCGACCAGCAGCACCGCTTGCAGGTAGGAGATGCCGAACAGCAGCTCGATCAGTTTGCCGGCGCCGACCATCTGCGCCATCAGGTACATCAGTGCCACGATCAGCGTGCCCAGGGCGGCGGTGATGCGGATCGGGGTCTGTTCCAGGCGGTACGAGACCACGTCGGCAAAGGTGTACTTGCCCAGGTTGCGCAGGCGCTCGGCAATCAGGAACAGGATGATCGGCCAGGCCGCCACCACGCCCAGCGAATAGAGAAGGCCATCGTAGCCGGCCATGAAGATCATCGCCGAGATGCCCAGGAAGGACGCCGCGCTGATCATGTCGCCGGCAATCGCCAGGCCGTTCTGGAAACCGGTGATGCCGCCGCCGGCGGTGTAGAAATCACTGGTCGAACGGGTGCGCAGCGCCGCCCAGCGGGTCACGCCCAGGGTGAACAGCACGAACACCAGGAACATGCCGATGGCATGCCAGTTCAACGGCCGGGTGGCCGGCTCGGCGGCCAGGGCCGCACCGCTGAGCAACAGGCCGCCGGTGAGGGCAAAAAGCGACACGGCCTTCATGGGCGGGTCTCCTGCAACAGACGGGCGGCCAGCGGGTCGAGCACCTGGTTGGTCTGGCGCACATAGAACGCCGTGAGTACGAACGACAGGACGATCACGGTGATGGCCAGCGGAATGCCCCAGGTCATGACCCCGCCGCTGAGCGAGCGGCCCAGTACCTGTGGGGCGAAGGCCATCACCAGCACGAAGCCGTAATAGATGGCGAGCATGGTCAGGGTCAGCGACCAGGTCAGGCGCTGCTTGCGCCGCACCAGGTCGATGAAGTCGGGGTGCTGCTGCAAGCGTTCAAGCTCTTGTTGGGTCATGGCGGCTCTCTGTTGTTGTGATTGTCGAGATGAGCATTATCAAAGGTGTATCAGGGTGCCCCGTAGGAGCGCGCTTGCCCGCGACCGGCTGCGTTAGCAGTCGTAAAATAGTGGCGTTTCGCAGATTGTAAGGTCGTAAATCTATGGCGTTTCGCAGATTGTCAGATCTTAAATCTATGGCGTTTCGCAGATTGTCAGATCGTAAATCTATGGCGTTTCGCAGATTTTCAGATCGTAAATCTGTGGCACTCCGCAGATTGTCAGGTCGTAAATCTATGGCGCTCCAGCAATTTTGCGAGCGCTGCGCACTCGGTCGCGGGCAAGCGCGCGCCTACCGGGAGGTCAGAGCTGATCGAAGTCCAGCACCACTTTGTCGCTGAGCGGGAAGGCCTGGCACGACAGCACGTAGCCGGCGGCCACTTCGTAGTCTTCCAGGGCAAAGTTGCTGTCCATTTCCACTTCGCCTGCGATCACCTTGCACTTGCAGGTCGAGCACACCCCGGCCTTGCACGAGTAGGGCAGTTCGGCACCCTGGGCGTTGCCGGCGTCGAGCACGCTGACGCTGTTGCGCGCCAGCGCAAACGACAGCTCGCGGCCATCGCTGATCACGGTGATCTCGCTCATCGCGGCATCGAGCTGCGCGGCGGCCTGGCGGGCTTCGCGCTTGTGGCTGCTGCCGGCTGCGGCAAACAGTTCGAAATGCACACGCTCGGCGGCCAGACCGTTGGCCACCAGTTGCTCGCGCACGGTCTCGGTCATCGCCTGCGGGCCGCAGATAAAGGCCGCCTCCAGGGATTTGACGTCGATCCAGCGGCTGAACAGCTGGCCGCACTTGTCGGCATCGATGCGGCCGTTGTACAGGTCGACATCCTGTTGTTCGCGGCTGAACACGAACACCAGGTTCAGGCGTTGCAGGTAACGGTTCTTGAGGTCTTCGAGCTGCTCGCGAAACAGCGCCGCGTTGCTGGAGCGGTTGCCGTAGATCAGCGTGAACTGGCTGTGCGGTTCGTTCTGCAGGGTGGTCTTGATGATCGACAGGATCGGCGTGATGCCACTGCCGGCGGCGACCGCCAGGTAATGACCCTGGCGCGCCGGGTCCAGCGGCACATGAAAGTGCCCCGACGGCGGCATCACATCCAGGCGCTGGCCGACCTTCAATGTTTCGTTGGCGTAGGCCGAAAAGGCCCCGCCGGCCACGCGCTTGATCGCCACGCGCAGCTCGCCGTCATTGGCCCCGGTGCAGATCGAGTAGGAACGACGCACTTCTTCGCCGCCAATGTGCGTGCGCATCACCAGGTGCTGGCCCTGGGTGAAGCGAAAGCTGTCGGCCAGCTCCGCAGGCACCTCGAAGGCAATCGACACCGCCTCACGGGTTTCGGGGCGAACATCCTTGATGACCAGGCTATGGAATTTGCTCATTGTTGTTCTCCGGCGAGCATGCCGCTCAGATGCACTTGAAATAGTCGAAGGGTTCCAGGCAGTCGCGGCAGCGGTGCAGCGCCTTGCAGGCCGTGGAGCCGAACTCGCTGAGTTGCTCGGTGTGCGTGCTGCCGCACTGCGGGCACTGAATCTGCGGCGCTTCGCCCAGCAGGCTGCGCTTGCTGGCGCTGCCTTCGGGCGGGGCGATGCCATAGGCGCGCAGACGCTCGCGGCCGCTGCCGGTGATCCAGTCGGTGGTCCAGGCCGGGGTCAGCCGGCGTTCCAGTTGCGGCGCGGCAAAGCCGGCCTGTTCCAGCGCCTGGGCGATGTCCTGCTCGATCACCTCGGTGGCCGGGCAACCCGAATACGTCGGGGTGACCACCACATGCAGGTGACCGGCCTGCCAGTCCAGGTCGCGCACGATGCCCAGCTCGACCACGCTGACCACCGGCACTTCCGGGTCCATGACCGCATCCAGCACCGCCCAGGCCCGCGTCAGGTCGTCGGCCTGCACCGCCCGGGCGCCGCGGTCGCCGGCGATCAGCTCACCAGGTCGCATCGGGATAGGCCCTTTGCAGAAATTGCATTTCGGCCAGCAGCAGGCCCAGGTGTTCGCTGTGCAGGCCTTGGCGGCCGCTCAGGTAGAAATGGCTGGCCGGGGCCGGCAGCGGCAGGGTGGCGCGGGCGAACTGATCAGCGACCTTGCTGTGCCAGGCGCTGGCGATTTCGCTCGGGTCCGGGGCGATGCCGGCCTCGAACAGGCGTTGCTCGACCTCGTCACCGGCGGTCAGCTCGACGGTGAAGCGCCAGACCTTGTCGACCGCCTTGAGCATGCGCGCATGGCTTTCTTCGGTGCCGTCGCCCAGGCGCTCGACCCACTCACCGGAGCGGCGCAGGTGATAGGTGACTTCCTTGACCGCCTTGGCCGCGATGCCGGCGATGCGGGCATCGCTGGAGGTGCTCAGCCCGTGCAGCACGTGCAAGTGCCAGGCATCGAACAGGAACTGCTTGGTCATGGTCACTGCGTAGTCGCCGTTGGGTTGCTCGACCAGCAGCAGGTTGCGGTAGGCGCGCTCGTCACGGCGAAAGGCCAGGTGATCGGCGTCGCGGCCGTCAGCCAGCAGCTCGGCGGCGTATTCGAGCCAGTTGCGCGACTGCCCGACCAGGTCCAGGCCGACGTTCATCAGCGCCAGTTCTTCTTCGACCGCCGGCGCACCGCCGCACCATTCGCACAGGCGCTGGCCCTGGATCAGGGCGGTGTCGCCCAGGCGCAGCAGATACTGGATCAGATCGTCTTTTTCGCTCATGACCCATTCCTCACATGTGGCCGACTTCGGGCGGCAGCTCATAGAAGCTGGCGTGGCGGTAGATCTTGTCGCTGGCCGGGTCGAACAGCGGGTCCTTCTCGTCCGGCGAGGAGGCGGTGATCAGCGCCGACGGCACCACCCACAGGCTCACGCCTTCGTTGCGACGGGTGTACAGCTCGCGGGCGTTCTCGATGGCCATGGCGGCGTCAGCGGCGTGCACGCTGCCGACATGTTTGTGGTTGAGCCCGTGCTTGCTGCGCACGAAGACTTCGAAAAGGGTCCATTGGGACATGGCAGGGTTCTCCGCATCAGGGTGCTTTATGGCTCAGGCGGCGTTGCGCCTGGCGTGTTGTTTTTTGGCGTAGGCCACGGCGGCCTCACGAACCCAGGCGCCGTCTTCCATCGCCTCGCGGCGCTTGGCGACGCGCTCCTGGTTGCAGGGGCCATTGCCCTTGAGCACTTCGTAGAATTCCTGCCACTGGATTTCACCGAAATCGTAGTGGCCGCGTTCTTCGTTCCATTTCAGGTCCGGGTCCGGCGCCGTGCAGCCCAGCAGTTCCAGTTGCGGCACGGTCTGGTCGACGAAGCGCTGGCGCAGTTCGTCGTTGCTCTGGCGCTTGATCTTCCAGGCCATGGACTGGGCGCTGTTGGGCGATTCGGCGTCGCTGGGGCCGAACATCATCAGCGACGGCCACCACAGACGGTTGATGGCGTCCTGGACCATGTCTTTCTGGGCCTGGGTGCCTTCTTGCATCATGGTCAGCAGCAGCTGGTAGCCCTGGCGCTGGTGAAAGCTTTCTTCCTTGCAGATGCGCACCATCGCCCGCGAATACGGACCGTAGGAGGTGCGCTGCAGCACCACCTGGTTGACGATGGCAGCGCCGTCGACCAGCCAGCCCACTGCGCCCATGTCGGCCCAGGTCAGGGTGGGGTAGTTGAAGATGCTGGAGTACTTGGCCTTGCCGTTGTGCAGCTTGGCGAATTCTTCGTCGCGGTCGGCACCCAGGGTTTCCATGGCGCTGTACAGGTACAGGCCGTGGCCGGCTTCGTCCTGGATCTTGGCCATTAGTTGCAGCTTGCGCTTGAGGGTCGGGGCGCGGGTCACCCAGTTGCCCTCGGGCAGCATGCCGACGATCTCGGAGTGGGCGTGCTGGGAGATCTGCCGGATCAGGGTCTGCCGGTAGGCGTCGGGCATCCAGTTCTTGGGCTCGATCTTGATCTCGGCGTCGATCTTTTCCTGGAAGGCGCGCTCTTCGGGGGACATCTCATCCAGCGACTTGATCCGCTTGACGCCGGTCTCGACCAGTTGTGCGTACATGCTGTGTCTCCAGCTCGGTTATCGGGTGGCTTGCGCCATGGGTGTAGTTGTAAGCGATACCGAAAAAAATATCAAACGTAAATTTATGTTTTGTTTTTGGTTTGTGTATCGCTTTGGTGGGTTTTTCTTGGCTTTTAGGGGGTTTTGTTGGTTTCTGCGGGGTTTCATGGGTGTTCGCTTGGTTAGATAAGCGATACGGAATGTGATTTATATTGTTGGTTTATGCGTTTTAATTCATAGGAGCGACCAACGGTCACGAAGGCGATGGGGCAGGCGATGCAAGAGGAATGTTTTGCAGGAACGCTGTGGTCTGTCTGTCAGAGAGGTTCCGGCCCTCTTCGGGCCGGGTTACTTAGTCTTGGCAAAGTAACCAAACCGCTGGCTCCTGGCTGGGCCCCTGCGGGGTTCCCTCGTTCCGGCGGCACTCCATCGGGCCGCGCCGATGGGCCGTCCCTGGCCCAGCGGCGCTGGCTCGGCATCCCTGCCTCGCTCCCCGATTGCGCGACACCTCCACTCGGCCTGCGCCCAAGTCGCGATCTGTGTCGTCTGGACTATTTGTGTAAAAGATCAAGATCAAGAGCACGCAAAATCAAACGCTTTTGCTCTGCTTTTCATGCGCGAGGGTGCAGGCGACCCCCGGAGCGACGCCGCAGGGAGGGGACCCCGAAGGGGCCGGAACCAGGAGCAAACGGTTTGCTTACTTTGCCAAGACAAAGTAAGCCGGCCCGAAGAGGGTCGGAACCTCTCTAAAGGCCAGTCAAAGCAGCCCCGAACAACCCCGTATCAATAGTCGCCAGCCAGCACTTTGATTACCCATGACCGTAAGTCAGCCATCGCCGGCAAGCGGGCGCCGGCAAGCGGGCGCCGGCAAGCGGGCGCCGGCAAGCCGCCTCCCACAGGTCGCGTGCCAGGCCAGTAATCCGGGCTTGCCATCGACCGCGCGAGCCTCAACCCCGGGGGCGATTGTCAAACACATGGCACGCCTTGCCCTCGGATCGCTTGAGCGCATGGAACGGCTGGATCAACACCCGCGAACTGATGCCGATATGCGTCTTGATCTGCCGCCCCAGCTCATCGGCCACGCGCTTCTGCTGGTCGGCCTCCATGCCTTGCAAGTCATGCTTGAGCTCGACATGCACATCCACGCTGTCCAGATTGCCGTTGCGGTGCAGGTGCAGCTCATAGACCTCGGCCAGTTGCCTGATCTTGAGAATCTGCTCCTCGATCTGCGTCGGGAACACATTGACCCCACGAATGATCAGCATGTCGTCGCTGCGCCCGGTGATCTTGTCGATGCGTCGCATCGGCCGCGCCGTGCCCGGCAGCAGGCGGGTCAGGTCGCGGGTGCGGTAGCGGATCATCGGCAGGGCCTCCTTGGACAAGGAGGTGAACACCAGCTCGCCCATCTCGCCGTCCGGCAACACGGCACCGGTGACCGGGTCGATGATCTCGGGGTAGAAATGATCCTCCCACACGGTCGGGCCGTCCTTGGTCTCGGCGCATTCCATCGCCACGCCCGGCCCCATGATTTCCGACAGACCATAGATGTCCAGCGCGGTAATGCCCAGTCGTTCTTCGATGGCGCGGCGCAGCTCGGCGGTCCACGGCTCGGCACCGAAGATGCCCAGGCGCAGCTTCAGGTCATGCGGGTCGATGCCCTGGCGCTCGATCTCGTCGGCCAGGTTGAGCATGTACGACGGCGTGACCATGATGATGTCGGGCTGGAAGTCGCGAATCAGCTGCACCTGTTTCTCGGTCTGCCCGCCGGACATCGGGATCACCGTGCAGCCCAGGCGCTCGGCGCCGTAGTGCGCGCCCAGCCCACCGGTGAACAACCCGTAGCCATAGGAAATATGCACCTTGTCGCCCCGGTGTCCGCCGGCGGCGCGAATCGAGCGCGCCACCACATTGGCCCAGGTGTCGATGTCGTTCTGGGTGTAGCCGACCACGGTCGGTTTGCCGGTGGTGCCGCTGGAGGCGTGCAGGCGCACGATGTCGCTTTGCGGCACGGCGAACATGCCGTAGGGGTAGTTGTCGCGCAGGTCGCTCTTGCCGGTGAACGGGAATTTGCTCAGGTCGTCGAGGTGGTGCAGATCGTCGGGGTGCACGCCGGCTTCATCGAAGCGCTGGCGATACAGCGGCACGTTGTCGTAGGCGTGCTTGAGGCTCCAGCGCAGGCGATCGAGCTGGTGCTGGCGCAACTGGTCGATGCTGGCGGTTTCGATAGGGTCGAGCAAGGCGGTGTTGGTGGCGATCATGTTCATGGTTCACTCGATTGTTTTTGTGCGGGCCACGGTGCCCTGAGTGTCAATGGCGAGGATACTCCCCGCGCCGGTATTCGCGCTTTTGTGTGCGTGTCAGAAGTCTTTGTGTTTCAGACCCGCTCGATGATCAGGGCGATGCCCTGGCCAACGCCGATGCACATGGTGCATAGCGCATAGCGGCCCTGGCGCGCTTCCAGTTCATGCAGCGCGGTGGTGATCAGACGCGCGCCGCTCATGCCCAGCGGGTGGCCCAGGGCGATGGCGCCGCCGTTGGGGTTGACCCGCGGGTCGTCATCGGCCAGGCCCAGTTCGCGCAGCACGGCCAGGCCCTGGGCAGCAAAGGCTTCGTTGAGTTCGATCACGTCCAGGTCGGCCAGCGACAGGCCGGTCAGGGCCAGTACCTTGCGGGTGGCCGGCACCGGGCCGATGCCCATGATGCGCGGCTCGACCCCGGCGCTGGCCATGCCCACCACCCGGGCGCGGGCTTTGAGGCCATGCAGGCGGGCCGCTTCGGGGCTGGCCAGCAACAAGGCGCAGGCGCCGTCGTTGACGCCCGAGGCATTGCCAGCGGTAACGCTGCCGCCCTGGCGGAAGGGCGTGCCCAACCGGGCCAGTTGCTCCAGGGTGGTGTCACCGCGTGGGTGTTCATCGTGTTCGACGATCTTGGCAGGCCCCTTGCGCTGGGCAATGGTCACCGGGACGATTTCCTGGGCCAGGCGACCACTGGCCTGGGCGGCGGCGGCCTTGTGCTGGCTGCGCAGGGCGAAGGCGTCCTGGTCGGCGCGGGACACGTTGAACTGCTCGGCGACGTTCTCGGCGGTCTCGGGCATCGAGTCGATGCCGTACTGGTCCTGCATCAGCCGGTTGACGAAGCGCCAGCCGATGGTGGTGTCGAAAAGCTCAGCGGCGCGGCCGAACGCCTGCTCGGACTTGCCCATCACGAAAGGTGCCCGCGACATCGACTCGACGCCGCCGGCAATCGCCAGCCCCGCTTCGCCGGTGCGAATGGCCCGTGCGGCACTGCCTACCGCGTCCATGCCCGAGCCGCACAGGCGGTTGAGCGTCGTGCCGGGCACCGTGACCGGCAGGCCGGCCAGCAGGGCCGACATGCGCGCCACGTTGCGGTTGTCTTCGCCGGCCTGGTTGGCGCAGCCGTAGAACACCTCGTCAATGTGGCTGAAATCCAGTTCCGGGTGGCGTTCGATCAGTGCCCGGATCGGCGCGGCGCCCAGGTCGTCGGCACGCACGCCGGACAAGGCGCCGGCGTAGCGGCCGATAGGGGTGCGAATGGCGTCGATGATCAGTGCGTCAGTCAAGGAGTGGCTCATTGGGAAAGCTCCGGGTCGATCAGGGTGCCGCGCACCTGGTAGGACTTGCCGTGAAACAGGGCGATCAACTGCCCGTGCTGGTTTTCGATGCGCACATCGTAGTTGCCGGTGCGCCCGCTGCGGCTTTGCTCGCTGGCGGTGGCGGTGAGTTCGTCGCCCAGCCGGCCGGGGGCCACATAGTCGATGCTGCAGCCAAGGGCCACGGTGACGGCGTTATGGGTGTTGCAGGCAAAGGCAAAGGCCGAATCAGCCAGGGCGAACAGATGGCCGCCGTGGCAGGTGCCGACGCCTTGCAGCATGTCGGGGCGTACGGTCATGACCATTTGCGCGTGACCGGGGCTGATCGACAGCAGGCGCATGCCCATGGCTTTGCTGGCGGCATCGCGCTCGAACAGGGTGTTGGCGCAGATTTCGGCCAGTTGTTGCGGATCAGTGGTCATGCAGGGTGCTCCCTTGTTCGACGCAGCGGCGCAGCAGCAACGAGGGGCGATAGCGCGCCTCGCCGTACGCGGCCTGCAGGTTTTCCAGGGTCTTGAGCACCGGCTCAAGGCCGATGGCATCGGCCCAGGCCAGCGGCCCGCGTGGATAGTTGACGCCAGCGCACAGGGCCAGATCGATGTCGGCGGCACTGGCCACGCCGTGCAGCAGCGCGTCGCAGCCTTCATTGGCGAGCATGGCCACGGTGCGCAGCACCACCAGCGCCGGGGTGTCGCTGAGCAGGCTGACCTTGAGCCCGGCGCGTTGCAGCACGGCGATCGCCTGTTGCAGTGCCTGAGGTGAAATGCCGGCGGCGCAACTGATGGCCAGGCGTTCGGCGCGTTGGTAGTCCAGCGCCAGGTCGATCAGCACCAGGTTGTGCAGGCCGTCCTGGCGGGCGCGCTGGCTGGCCAGCCGGCCATCGCTGAGTGCCAGGGTGGCGTCGCCGACGCGTAGCAGGCCGTGGCCGTCGCGCCGGGTGACAGTGATGCCCGCCTGTTGCAGGCGCTCGATCAGCGGGCCCGCGATGCCCAGGTCGCCTTCGACCACGCAGCTGTCGACGCAGGCGGTGCTGTGGGTTTCAACCGGTTGCGGGCGCTCGGCGCCCTCGTGGTAGGCGTAGAAGCCCTGGCCGCTCTTGCGTCCCAGGCGACCGGCATCCACCAGTTCTTTCTGGATCAGCGAAGGCTGAAAACGCATGTCGCCGTAGTAGGCGTCGAAGACCGAGCAGGTGACCGCATAGTTAACGTCATGGCCGATCAGGTCGGTGAGTTCGAAGGCACCCATGCGAAAACCACCGGCATCGCGTAGCAGGGCGTCGAGGGTGGAGCAGTCGGCGGCGCCTTCCTGCAGCAGGCGCAGGCTTTCGGCATAGAACGGCCGCGCCACGCGGTTGACGATAAAGCCCGGGGTCGAGCGGGTGTGCACCGGTTTTTTGCCCCAGGCCTGCGCCGTGGCGTACAGGCGTTGGGCCAGGGCCGGGTCGCTGGCCAGCCCTGACACGATTTCGACCAGCGCCATCAGCGGCGCCGGGTTGAAGAAATGCAGGCCGATGACCCGCTGCGGATGGGTCAGGCCCGCCGCAATGCCGGTGATCGACAATGACGAGGTGTTGCTGGCCAGGATGCACTCGGCGCTGCAGACCGCTTCGAGCTGCGCAAACAGCCCGCGCTTGACCTCCAGGTTTTCGACGATGGCTTCGATCACCAGGCCCGCTTCGGCCAGGTCTTGCAGGCTGGCCGCCGGTTGCAGGCGTGCGACCGTGGCGCGACGGGCCTCGCCGTCGAGCTTGTCCTTTTCGACCAGGCGGCCCAGCTGTCGGTCGATGCCGGCAATCGCCTGGGCGGCGGCGCCTTCACGGGTGTCGTAGAGCCTGACCGGGTGCCCGGCCTGCGCGGCCACCTGGGCGATGCCGGCGCCCATGGCACCGGCACCGATCACGGCGACGACGGTGCGTGTATCGAGTGCGGTCATCGCTCAGCGTCCTTTGAAGGTGGGGGTGCGTTTGTTCATGAAGGCCGACACGCCTTCGCGGTAGTCCTCGCTGCGCCCGGCCAGGCGTTGCAGGTCGCGCTCCAGCTCCAGTTGTTCGTCGAAGCTGTTGCTGGCGCTGGCATTGAAGGCGCGCTTGATCAGGGCCAGGCCATAAGTCGGCTGGGTGGCCAGGTGGCGGGCCAGCTTGAGGGCCTCGTCGCGCAGGTCGGCGTCGTCGACCACCCGGTAGATCAGCCCCCATTGCTCGGCCTGCTCGGCACTCAGGCGCTCGCCCAGCAGTGCCAGGGCCTTGGCGCGGGCCGGGCCGACCAGGCGCGGCAGGTTCCAGGTGCCGCCCGAATCGGGCACCAGGCCGATCTTGCAGAACGCCTGGATAAAGCTGGCTGAGCGCGCCGCCAGCACCAGGTCGCAGGCCAGGGGAATGTTGGCGCCGGCGCCGGCGGCCACGCCATTGACCGCGCAGATCACTGGCAGCGGCAGGTCGCGCAGGCTGCGGATCAGCGGGTTGTAGAACTGCTCGATCGACAGGCCCAGGTCGGGCATTTCGGCACCGGGTGCAACATTGCGGTCCGACAGATCCTGTCCGGCACAAAAGCCCCGGCCTTCGCCGGTCAGCAGTAATACGCGCACTTCGTTGTGCTGGCGCACCTGCTTGAGGGCTTCGCGCACTTCAAGGTGCATCGCGGTATTGAAGCTGTTGAGCTGCTCGGGGCGGTTGAGGCTGAGAAGGGCGACACCGTCCTCGATGGAAAACAGGATGTGCTGGAAGTCCATGGCTTGCGCTCTCTTATAGGAATGAGGGGTTACTGGCCGGTGAAGGTCGGCCGGCGTTTTTCCTGGAAGGCCTGGATGCCTTCGCGCCGGTCGGCCGTGCCGGCCAGCACGGTGAATGCCTGGCGCTCGAAACGCAGGCCGCAGGCCAGATCAAGGTCTTGCGCCTTGAGCAGCGCCTCCTTGGCCAGGCGCACCGCCAGCGGCGCCTTTTCAGCGATGCTGGCAGCCACTTGCAGGGCGCGCTCGACGGTGAATTCCGGCTGCGTCACTTCGCTGATCAGGCCGGCGCGCTGGGCATGTCGGGCGTCGATCGGCTGGCCGGTGAGGACCATCTGCATGGCCAGCGACTTGCCCACGGCGTGCAACAGGCGTTGGGTGCCGCCGGCCCCGGGCATGATCCCCAGGTTGATTTCCGGCTGCCCGAAGCGGGCGTCTTCACCGGCGATGAGGATGTCGGCGTGCATGGCCAGCTCGCAGCCCCCGCCCAGACAGAAGCCGTTGACGGCCGCGATCAAGGGTTTGCGAAAGGCGCCGATGCGTTGCCAATAGCCGACGCGGGGATCATTGAGAATGCCCACCAGGTCGCGCTCGGCCATCTCGTGGATGTCGGCGCCGGCGGCAAAGGCCTTGCGACTGCCGGTGATGACCACGGCGCGGGTCTGGCTGTCGTGCTCGGCTGCTTCCAGTTCGGCGGCCAGCTCGCCCAGCAGCTCGGTGTTCAGCGCGTTGAGTGCCTGCGGGCGTTGCAGGGTGATCAGGCGCACGCCGGTAATAGGGGTGGTCACGGCAAGGGTTTGAGGCATTCGAGAATCCTCCGGCGGCACGGGCGGCGTCGTGTGCGCCGCTGATTATTGGAATGGGCCCACGCGGGGCCGTGCTGGGCTGAGTATAAGCATTAAGCGATACAAGACAATATGCTTGCTTGTGATTTTTTGTGTCTTGATTGTTTTTGGGGGTCGCGTTTCTCAAAAGGTTTTAATTGCCAAGGACCTTCTATTTCGGGGTTTTTACAGCCATTTATGGCTAAAGGAAAATTCGATACGTCACTTATGTTTTTTCTGTGGTTGAATGTTGTGATACAAGAATTTAAAGCAGTCGCCATGCGACGGCATCTCTTGGAGGAGGATTTGTCATGACGTGCTACAGCCTCGATGGCGTGACCCCGGTGGTCCACCCCACGGCCTACGTGCATCCCACAGCCGTACTGATCGGCGATGTGATCATCGGCCCTGGTTGCTATATCGGCCCGCTGGCCAGCCTGCGCGGCGACTTCGGCCGCATCGTGCTCGAAGAGGGCGCCAATATTCAGGACACCTGCGTGATGCACGGTTTTCCGGACAGCGACACGGTGGTGGGGCGCAACGGCCATGTCGGCCACGGCGCGGTATTGCACGGCTGTCGCATCGGCGAGGACGTGCTGGTGGGCATGAATGCGGTGGTGATGGACTATGCCGAGATCGGCGCGCGTTCGTTCGTGGCGGCCACCAGTCTGGTCAAGGCGCGCTTCAGGTGTGAGGCACAGTCGCTGGTGATCGGCTCGCCGGCCGCGGTCAAGCGGGCACTCAGCGATGACGAAGTGGCCTGGAAACAGGCCGGTACCCGTGAGTACCAGCAACTGGCCCGCCGCTGCCTGGCGTCGCTGGTAGCGTGCGAGCCGCTGAGTGAAATCGAACCACAGCGTCCGCGCATCAGCGACAGTGCATTTCGTCCCAAGGCCGGCGGTTGATGGGCAGGCTCGCCGCAATCGGTGCCGGGCGGGTATATTCGACGTCTTTATCGTCGTCGCCCGGTAGGCCCATGTCGTCCCTTGCTCCGTTGAACCACCTTATCCAGCGCTTTCAGGAGCGCACGCCGATTCGTGCCAGCTCGCTGATCATCACCCTGTATGGCGATGCCATCGAGCCGCACGGCGGCACAGTCTGGCTGGGCAGCCTGATCCAGTTGCTCGAACCGATGGGCATCAATGAACGGTTGATCCGCACCTCGATCTTTCGCCTGAGCAAGGAGGGCTGGCTGACGGCCGAGAAGGTCGGGCGGCGCAGTTATTACAGCCTGACCGGCACCGGTCGGCGGCGTTTCGAGAAGGCTTTCAAGCGGGTGTACAACGTCAACGTGCCGGCCTGGGACGGCGCCTGGTGCCTGGTGGCGCTGTCGCAACTGCCGGCTGACAAGCGCAAGCAGGTGCGTGAAGAGCTGGAGTGGCAGGGCTTCGGTGCCATTGCCCCGACCATGCTGGCCAGCCCGCGCAGCGACAAGGCCGATGTCAATGCCACGTTGCAGGAGCTTGATGCGCTGGAAGACAGCATCGTGTTCGAGACCCGCAGCCAGGACGTGTTGGCGTCCAAGGCCTTGCGGGCGCAGGTGCGCGAGAGCTGGAACATCGACGAGCTGGGCAAGCACTACAGCGAGTTCATCAAGCTGTTTCGCCCGTTGTGGCAGGTGCTGCGCGAGCAGGACAGCCTGCGCGGCGAAGACTGTTTCCTGGCCCGCACCCTGCTGGTCCACGAATACCGCCGCCTGCTGCTGCGTGACCCGCAACTGCCTGACGAACTGCTGCCCGGCGACTGGGAAGGACGTGCGGCACGCCAGCTGTGCCGCAATATCTACCGGCTGGTGTGCGCCCGATCCGAGGAATGGCTGAACGCCGCACTGGAAACGGCCGACGGGCCGTTGCCGGATGTGGGTGAGAGTTTCTACCAGCGTTTTGGCGGGTTGCGCTAGAAACAAGCCTACGCACAAGACCGTGGGAGGCAGCAACTGTCTGGCAATCACGGGTTTACAAGCGCTACCTATCTGTCGGCTGTCCTGGCCTCATCGCCGGCAAGCCGCCTCCCACAGGTTTGATGTGACCCTGAGTTTCGTGTCTGGCACCAGGATTGGTGTTGTCCAGGATCTAGTGCCTCCCACAGGATTGGTGTTGCCCAGGATCTTGTGCCTGGCCCCGACTGTGGGAGGCAGCTTTGCTGGCGATGGCGGTGTGACAGGCGCAGTAGATGTGCCGGTCGTGCTGGCCGGTTAAAAGTCCCCGCGCAAAGTCAGCACATAGCTGCGGGGCTCGCCGAACAGGTTCGAGCGGTCCAGGGCCGCCGAGGTGGTGTAGTACTTGCGGTCGAACAGGTTCTCGGCGTTGAGCGACACTTTCCAGTGTTCGTCGAGCTTCCAGCTAGCGCGGGCGTCCCAGATGGCATAGCCGGCCACGCCGTAGTCGATCCCTGCAGTGTTGGGCACCGCATACGCCGACTGGGTGGTGACGCCGGTGCCCAGGGTCAGGCGGTTCCAGTCACCGGGCAGGTTGTAGCTGGCGTTCAGGCGCAGCATGTGTTTCGGGGTTTCGTAGGTCAGCTGTTCGGAGGTGCTGCTGCGCACCATGTTGTAGGTATAACCGCCGAACACTTGCAGCCCCGGCAATACTTCACCGCTGGCCTCGATGTCGAAACCCTTGCTGCGCTTGACCGTGCCGTTGGAATAGCAGGTGCCGAACGAGTCGTTGCTCAGGCAGGCGCCGGAGTTGTCGACGTCTTCGACGGCCACATCTTCCTGCTTGATATAGAACAGTGCCATCGACAGGTTCAGGCGCTTGTCGAACAGCTCGCCTTTCAGGCCGGTTTCATAGTTGGTGCCCACCGCCGGGTCCAGCGGCGAGCCACTGACGTCGCGGTAGTTGCCCTGTGGGGTGAAGATGTCGGCGTAGCTGGTGTACCAGGTCCAGTTCTCGTTCAGGTCATACAGCAGGCCCACGAAGGGGGTCAGCTCACGGGTTTCCTTGGACGTGTAGCTGTTGGCCGCGCCGGTCTTGACGTCGTAGTCGTAGCTGTACCAGGTGGCGCGGCCGCCGAGTACCAGGCTCAACGGCTCCGCCAGGCGCAGACGGACGTTGCCGTATAGCCCGGAGCGCTCTTCGGTGGCATCAATGTCGGTGCCCCAGGCCGGCCGCGACGGCCTGGCCAGGGCATGATGGTTGACGCCGAAAATATTGATCGGCGAATTGACCGCGACCGTGGCCTGCTTGGTATTGAATGCCTGGCGTGACCAGGTAGCGCCGAGGGTGACCTCATGCTCAAGGCCGAAGGCGTCGAAGCTGCCGTTGAGGTGGCTGTCCAGGCCGGTGCTCTTGACCTCGTCACTGCGCAACAGTACGCCCTGAAACCGCGAGCCGGCCAGGGTCGCCGGGTTGATCGCGCCGCGGGCGTAAGCGATGGCCTGGTCGAAGCTGCCTTCGGAATACGTCAGCGAGGTCTTGCTGGTCCAGGTGTCGTTGAAACGGTGCGCGACCTCGGTGAACACCTCGTTCATGTCGCTTTCCAGGCGGTTCCAGTCCTGGGCCAGGTTGGTCGAGCGCGAAATGTCCAGGGCGTTGCCGTTGCTGTAGCGCGGCAGGCCATAGATCGAGTAGCCGTTGATGACGTTGGTCTGCCGGCGCAGGCTCATGGTCAGGGTGGTGTCGTCGCTCAGGTCGGCTTCGACAATGCCGTACAGCAGGGGCGTGCGGCTGTCGCGGGCATCCATGTAGGAGCCGGCGTCTTCATAGGCGGCCACCAGGCGCCCGCGCACGCTGCCCGACTCGTTGAGGCTGCCGCTGCCGTCCAGGTCCATGCGGTAGTTGTCCCAGGAACCGGCCCGACTGGTGATCGAGAACTGCGGCACGGCAGTAGGGCGTTTGCGCACCATGTTTACCGCGCCGCCCGGTTCGCCGGCCCCGACCAGCAGGCCGGTGGCACCGCGCAGCACTTCGATGCGGTCATAGATGGCGGTGTCGGGCTTCATCCAGCCGGTGACCTGGTAGGCCTGGCCTGGTACGCCGTCGTACAGGAAACTTTCGGCGGCCATGCTGAAGCCGCGCGAGGTATACAGGTGGCCGCCGAAGTTACGGTATTGAAAGCTGATGCCGGGGGTCTTTTCCAGCACCTTGTCCAGGCTGTTGAGGTTCTTGTCATCGAGAAACTGGCGCGTGACTACCGTTACGGTCTGCGGCGTTTCACGCAGCGACTGGGTGCTCTTGCCAATGGTCGTGGCGCCGGTGGTATAGGAACCGGTGCTTTCGGTGGTGGTGCCCAACTGGTTGGAATTGACCGTGGTCGCGCCCAGTTCCACCTGCCCATTGCTCACCGCCACGCGTGGCACCACCCGATAGCCGCCGCCGGCCGCCAGCGCTTGCAGGTTGGCCGGGGCCAGCAATTGCTGCAAGGCCTCCTCGACGCTGTAGCGCCCCTGCAGCCCGGCACTGCGCAGGCCCTGGGTCAGCGAAGAGTCGACGGCGATCATCACGCCAGCCTGCTGGCCGAGCGCACCCAGGGCCATGTCCAGGCTGCCGGTCGGGATGGCAAAGGCGTGGCGCTGGACGTCGTCGGTGGCCGCCTGGGCGGGGGCTACCAGAACGACAGCGCTGGTACCGGCAATCGACAGGCCAAGCAGGGTGGCGCGCAGGGCGCGGGCAAGCGGGGTAGGGCGGGTGAGCATTAGAGCGATCCGTTTGATAAATGAAGGCAAGGGCGCGCTGTTATTCAGCGTCTACACTTGTCTTGATGCTCGAGACGGAGAAAACTGCCTTGGTAGATGAAAAATAGTTTTATTTGCATTGAGACCGTTTAGAGGCAGGCAGTAGCGAAACAACGGGCTGGACATGAACTGACCGGCTGTAGGAGCGCGCTTGCCCGCGACCGGCTGCGCAGCAGTCGTAAATTTGTGGCGTTTCCCAGATTTTGAGCGTGTTAGCAACCACAAATTTGCAGTGTTGCATCCATTTTACGAGCGCTTCGCACTCGGTCGCAGGCAAGCGTGCTCCTACGCAGCAGGCCTTAGGCCGGGACGACGTTGGTCCAGTAGCCCAGCACGGTGTTGACCTGCACCGGCAGGGTGCGGGCCAGCAGGTCGAGGCTGGCGTCGGGGCGGTCCAGGGAAAAGGCGCCGGAGACTTGCAGCCCGGCCACGGCCGGGTCGCAGCGCAGCAGGCCGCGTCGATAGCGGTCCAGTTCGGTGATGACTTCACCCAGCGGGGTGCGCTCGGCGATCAATTGACCGCGGATCCAGGCGGTCGTCGCCTGCGCCAGTTCTTCGGGTCGGGCGACGTGTCCGGCGTCGAATCGCGTCTGCCGACCGGCATTCAGGTCTTGGGGTGTGCCGCGATCAGGTTGCAGCAAGGCATGGCCGCTGAGCATCTGTACGTGAGTATCGCGGGCCTGGGCGACGATCAGACGGGCTTGCGCCGCCGGCCTGACCCAGCCGTTGGGGGTGCGAATGGCCAGGTCCTGGTCGGTGCCATTTTCCAGCCAGACCCGGCCACGGGTCAGCATGAGCTGTTGTCCGCTGCCCCGATGCTCAATGTCGAGCAGGGTTTGCGTGTCCAGTTGCAGGTCCAGGCTGCCCAGGCGCAAGGTGCGCCGTTCGCCGGTGCCGGTGTGGTAGTCGCTGAACAATTGCGGCAGCAGCACCCGCTCATGTGCGCCCCAGCCGGTGGCGGCCGCCACGCCAAGCCCGACAAAGCCCTTGAGCAGGGTGCGCCGCGAGGTGCCGCTGCGCGCCTTGAGCAATTGCCGAGTGTGTCGCGCCGGCAGGCTGGCAGCCCCGCTGCGCAGGTCCTGGCCGATGCCCATCAATCGCTGCCAGGCCTGCTCATGCTCGGCGGCGGCTTGGCGCCAGGCGGTACAGGCGGCGCGCTGGGCATGGTCGGCGGTGCCCGATTGCAGCGTGACGGCCCAGAGCATGGCTTGCTCCAGCACGTGCGGGTCGATCGGGTGGCGATTGTCGAGCGGCTGGAACAGGCTCATTGCTCATAGACCGCGACATAACAATGCCGCAACGCCTTGAGCATGGCTTTTTGCACGCTGTTGACGCTCAGGCCCACCTGTTCGGCGATCTGCGGGTAGGTCAGGCCATCGAGTTGCGACAGCAGGAAGATCTCCCGCACCCTGGCGCCCAGCCCGTCCAGCACCCGGCCGACTTCATCCAGGGCTTCGAGCACCAGCAGGCGGGTTTCCGGAGACGGCCACAGGTCGGGCTCGAGCAGGGCGAGCGAGTCCATGTACGCCCGCTCCAGCGCCTGGCGGCGGTAGTGTTCGATGCACAGCCGGCTGGCAACAATATTCAGGTAAGCGCGCGGCTCGCGGATCGGCGGCAGTTTTTCGCTGCGCAGGATGCGCACGAAGGTGTCTTGCGCCAGGTCCAGGGCCGATTCCCGGTCGCCCAGTTTGCGCCGCAGCAATTGCACGACCCAGCCGTGATGCTGGCTGTACAGCTCGCCCACGATGCGTTGCTGGGAGACGGTGGCGGTCATGAAGATCGATCCTGTGCGAAAGGCGATGGCAAATGCGACGTGCATGGTAATGGTTCTTATTAAGTTGTTGAACGATTAATTGCATTTTCGGATGAACGCCGACTGCACGGTGTCCTTGCCGGCGCTGGATTGTCTTTGCCAGCGGCCGGTTTTTCTCGTAGCGTGAGCCGGTCGTCTTGCCAGTGCGGGCATCCGCCCCACCCGTGCCGGATCGGCGTCTCAATTTCAGGATGTAACGCTGTGACCGATCACGATATTCAAGCCCTGCGCCACCGCGTCAGCGCCCTGGAAGCCGAAAACCATCGTTTGCATGATCAGCTGTCGTTGCGCAGCCAGCAGGCCGATGCCGCCCTGGCCCGCTCGCAGGAGCGCTATCGCTTTCTGTTCGACTCGATGGACGAAGGGTTTTGCATCATCGAGTTCTTCGATGGACCGCATGGCCCGTTGAGCGATTACATCCATATAGAAGCCAACGCCGCGTATGCCTTTCATGCCGGGATTCCCAATGTGGTCGGGCAGAAGGTGCGCGAGATGGTCGGCGCCGAGGCCGATGGCTGGGTCGAGCTGTATCGCGGGGTGCTGCACACCGGCGTGCCGATCCGTTTCGAACGTGAGCTGATGGCCACCGGGCGTTACCTGGCCCTGACGGCTTTTCGTATCGAGCCTGCCGAGCGCCGTCAGGTGGCGGTGCTGTTTCAGGACATCACCCAGCGCAAGAACGCCGAGCGTGCCCTGCACGAGTTGAATGCCACTCTGGAAACCCGGGTGCGCGAGGCGGTGGCCGAGCGCAACGTGCTGGCCGACGTGGTCAATGGCACCGATGCCCGCATCCATGTGATCGACATGAATTACTGTTGGCTGGCGGTCAATGCCGTGGCGACCTGGGAGTTCGAACGGTTGTTCGGGGTGGTGCCGCGGGTGGGCAACAACCTGCTTGAAGCCCTGAGCGGCGAGCCTGAGATCCGTGAACAGGTCCGCCTGCTGTGGGCGCGTGCCCTGGGGGGCGAGGAGTTCATCGAGATCACCCGCTTCGGTGAGTCGGCGCGTGACTTTGAAATCCGCTACAGCCCCTTGCGCAATGTCGAAGGCCAGATGGTGGGGGCTTACCTGTTTGCCTACGACATCAGTGACCGTCTGCTGGAGCAGGAGCGCCTCAAGCAGGCCGAAGAGGCACTGCGCCAGTCGCAGAAAATGGAAGCGGTGGGGCAGCTCACCGGCGGTATCGCCCATGACTTCAACAACCTGTTGACTGGGATCAACGGTTCGCTGGAACTGTTGCGCACGCGCCTGAGCCAGGGCCGCTACGGCGAAATCGAGCGGTACGTGGCCGCCTCGCTGGAGGCCTCGCGGCGGGCGGCGTCACTGACCCACCGGCTGCTGGCCTTCTCCCGGCGCCAGACGCTGGACCCCAAGCCGGTGGACGTCAATCGGCTGGTGACGGGCATGGAAGAGCTGATCCGCCGTTCGGTAGGGCCGCACATCACTGTCGAGGTGGTGACGGCCGTAGGCCTGTGGTCGACCTTCATCGATGCGCCGCAGCTGGAAAATGCCCTGCTCAACCTGTGCCTGAACGCCCGGGATGCCATGCCCGGCGGCGGGCGGATCACCATTGAAACCGCCAACAAATGGATTGATGAGCGTGCGTCGAGGTTTCGCGACCTGTCACCCGGCCAGTACCTGTCGCTGTGCGTGAGCGACACCGGCACCGGCATGACACCGCAAGTGATGTCCCGGGCCT
Organism: Pseudomonas viridiflava; assembly: GCF_900589395.1. Taxonomy (GTDB): domain Bacteria; phylum Pseudomonadota; class Gammaproteobacteria; order Pseudomonadales; family Pseudomonadaceae; genus Aquipseudomonas. Next base: position 80,190 of record NZ_UUIS01000073.1, on the reverse strand, counting down.
TCGATCCGTTCTTCACCACCAAGCCGCTGGGGCAGGGCACCGGGCTTGGGTTGTCGATGGTGTACGGGTTCGTGCGCCAGTCCGGCGGCCAGGTGCGTATCTATTCCGAGCCGGACCAAGGTACCACCATGTGCCTGTACCTGCCGCGCCATTATGGCGACGAGCTGGAGCCACCGGCGCTGCAGGCCGATGGCGAGCAGCCTGTGCGTAAGGCCATGAACACGCGCACGGTGATGATCGTCGACGATGAGCCGACCATTCGCATGCTGGTGGGCGAAGTGATCGCCGACCAGGGCTACTCGGCGCTTGAAGCCCCGGAAGGGGCCAGCGCCCTGCGTATTCTTGAAAGCGATGTGCGTGTCGACCTGCTGGTGACCGACGTTGGCCTGCCCGGCGGCATGAACGGCCGGCAACTGGCCGATGCTGCCCGCTTGCTGCGCCCGGACTTGAAAGTGCTGTTCATCACCGGCTATGCCGAGAATGCCATCATCGGCAACGGCCATCTGGACCCTGGCATGTGGATCCTGACCAAACCGTTCACCCTGGAAGCGCTGGCCAGCCGGATGCACGCCATGATCGAACTCGAGTAAGACGCGTCCGTCATCCGGCCTGGCCGGCCCTGGCGCCTGGCTTGCTGGCCTGGATGGCAGGTCTTGGCGTCTTGAGCAGCGCCTGGATGGCCTGGCTGTAGGCCTGGCGGCCCAGGCGCATGCTGTTGTTATGGGTGCCGCCGGGAATCAGCAGCAGATGCTTGGGCTCGGCGGCGGCGGCGAACAATTCTTCGCTGAAGCGCGAAGGGACGTAGCGGTCGGCTGTACCGTGGACGATGAGGACCGGCATGTGGATCTCGGCAATCTTGTCTTGCGAATCGAACTTCTGCGACAACAGCCAGCGCACCGGCAATGACGTATAACTGCTGGCGATCGAGGTGGCCACGTCGGCCAGGTTGGTGAAGGTCGACTCGATGATCAGGCCGCGTGCCGGCACCGGGCTGTTGTCTCTGGCGGCTTCACGGCCCAGCTCGGCGGCCAGGTCGACCGCCACTGCGCCCCCGAGCGAATGGCCATAGATCAGGCGTCGGTTGGGGTCAGGTTGCAACAGCTTCAGGCGTTCCCAGGCGATGCGTGCATCTTCATACACGCTTTTTTCCGAGGGCAACTCGCCTGCGCTCTGGCCAAACCCCCGGTAATCGATGGCCAGCACCGAGAAGCCCAGCGCGTGCAATTGTTCGATGCGAAACAACTGGCCGGTGAGGTTCCAGCGCGAGCCATGCAGGTACAACACGGTGGCGGCGTCCTTGCGCGGCGCCGGCCACCACCAGGCATGGATGTTCTGTTTATTGCCAAAGGCCTGCGTCTTGAGTTCCAGTTCTTCGACACCGGCAGGCAGGCCTGCGTACCAGCTGGCCGTACCGGGCTCGATGCGAAAGACCAGTTCACGTTCCTTGCGCTCCAGCACGACGCAGCCCACGGGCAGGCCGACGATGATCACGGCCATCAGCGCCAGGATCAGGCGGCGCCATTTTCGGGGGGCAGGGTCAGGTAGCGGCATGCAGGTCCATCCGTTCATGAAATTGAAATAGAGGCTGTTTATGCCGTGCCCCAGGCTGCCGGAACAGACATTATCGGTTACAGGATATTGCCCGAGCCTGAGCGTTCGTGCACCGTTGACCGCTGGCTGTGCAGCATGACGCAGTGATCATTGTGCACCTTGATCGGCATCGCCAGGCCCGGGCAGCGGGCCATTTGGGCTCGACGCGTTAAAAGTCTGGCGGCTGCCGGGGCTGATATGGTTTATTCGACCTGCGTCACAGGATTTCACACTGTCCCGCTGCAGCGCGTGTTTTTCAATTTCTTCAAAAGGTATTCGCAATGTTCCTACATCGTCCCATGGAAGAAAAAGACATCACCGCCGTCTGTGCCCTTCCTCAGAATCCCGATGAGCTGTTCTACATGTTCCCCCAGGCGGTGTACCCGTTCACCCCGGCACAATTGAAAGAGTCGCTGGAGCAGCGCTCGGACCCCACGGTGGTCGAGCTGCATGGCGAAGTGGTCGGCTATGCCAATTTCGTGCGCTGTGTGTTTCGTGATCGTTGCACCCTGGGCAATGTGATCATCGCCAGCCATGCCCGCTCCAAAGGCGTGGGACGTTACCTGATCGCCTGCATGGCGGAGGTCGCCTTTGACAAGCACGAAGCCCGTGAAGTGACCTCCTCGTGCTACAACCACAACGTCACCGGGCTGGTGTTCTACTCCAGGCTCGGCTTTCGTCCTTTCGCCATCGAAGAGCGCCGTGACAAGCAGGGGGCGACAGTGGCCCTGATCCACCTGCGCCTGACACGCCCGGAATAATTTCCTGACGCCGGCACCGGACCTGCCCCGGCAGGTCCGGTCGAGGCCGTTTCGCTTAACACCCCCGGTTCAAACGTTAACAACTTTTATCCCCCGCGCGCCTGAAGATTAACTGTTTTATTAGATGAAACGTTTTTTCCTTGTCCGTTATCAAATAAATAACAGGTTGTTCTGCGGTGCGTCGAAACTTCGTTGCTGGCGCCGCGTCCAACGCGTATAAGGGTTGAAGTTAACCGCTGCCTGCGGTGGCCGTTATTGGGCCTGCCCGATGCCTGCCCGGATGTTAATACCAATAAGCGCAAGCGCCTGAAGGATTATTCAGGGTGCCCGCAATAAGGAGATAGCAAATGATCGCTTGTGGACTGTCTACGCTCGAACTACGCAGTATTGTTGAAGGTGCTTTTCTGCCGCTCAGTTGTACCTGCACCATTGCCCCGGATCGCTCCATGACCATTCAGATCGCGGAACCCCGCACCGGCCGTGTCGATCTGCTGGTGACCGGCATCGACCTGATGCGTCTGGACAGCAGCCGGGCCATCAATGACCTGGTGGCCGGCCTGCGCGAAGAACTGGACAGCGTCAGCCGTCCACAGGTCTATTCGCGTCGCGCCTGAAGCCCTGCGGCACCCTTGAACACCCTGGTCGACACTGCGCTTGTGTCGACCTGCGGCGTTGTCAGTTTGTTGGCGCTGTTTTCTGGTGGCTGTGCGCAAGGCCCATATAAAAAAACAACCGGGCTTGGTGAATCGCAAGCGCCTGTCCCGACCCTTCCTGTTTGCGGATGTTGAGCGACATTGCCCTTGAAATCGTGCGCCTGCAGGGCTCCCGGCAGTGCCTGTCCCGCTGGGCCGGTTGTTTGACACTGTTGCCTGATCTTTGTAACCATCACGTTCAACCCGTGCCCTGAATCATGACCCTCAGGTCGTCCTCTTTTTCTTGCCGTTTCACGTCGGCGCTGTCGCGTTGAGCGGTAGCGTGGTTGTTTATTGTTTGAACCCTTCCTGTTTATACCTGTCGCCGTGAGTTCGTCACACTGTTGAAGTGCGACGCAAACGTTTGTGCCAGTGCGTTATAACTTTGACGTGCATTCGGGTCTATTCAGTTAGTTGTGCAACTTGATGATTCAAAAGCCCCCATTACCGGAATGTAAGCTGTTGTTTCCTGCGCCGGAAGCGCTCACTTCCGTGGACGCAAGGCGGGAACCGTTTATCAACAGGCCAAGGAAGACACACCATGTTCGAAGATCATCTGCAAGTGACCTGTGCCTGCGTCGTCGGTGGCGCAGGGGTGGCAGGGATGGGCTTTTTGTTCAATGCCCTGAAAACCGGAACGCTTGCCGAACTGGCACGCAACGGCCTGATCATTGTCGACGCCAGTGAGACCCCCGGCGTCGGCAGCCTTGGCAATTATTGCATCACCGCCAATTCGGTCGGCGACGTATTCATCGACTGCCTGCGCGACCCCCGGCTGGCTGATATTTTCGAGCCGCTGGAGTACTCGCCGGCTTATTGGCGCATCCGTCGCCAGGCCCACAGTGCACCGCCTCTGGCCGAGGCCGGTGAGCTGATGGCCGAAGCCTCGCAACTGGTGCTGCGCCATATCGTGCAGCATTACGGGGTCAAGATCTGGCACAGCACCACCATCACCGAGGTGATCTGGCAGCCGGGTCAGTTGTGCGTACGGGTCGAGACCGCCGGCTGCGAGCGCCGTATTCTCTGCCAGGGAGTGGTGCTCAATCTCGGTGGCCGCCAGGACCCTCGCCACCTGGTCGAGCACCTGGCCGCCCAAGGGCTGCACCTGTCGCGTTCGGCTCATGTTCTGGGCTCCGATGCCGTTTTGCGCATGAATGCGGTGCAATTGCGTGAACACCTGGTCCCTTTCATTGCCAATCAACAGCGCATCACGGTGGTCGGTGGCTCGCACAGCGCCTTTTCGGTCCTGGAAAACCTGGCCGATGCGCTGGAGTTCGCCGGTTTACGTGAAGTGACACTGATCCACCGCACGCCGATCCGGCTGTTTTATGAAACGGTCGAACAGGCGCAGGAGCAGGGCTTCCGGTTCGATCCACACGACGATGTGTGCCCCTTGTCCGGGCGGGTGAATCGGTCGGGCGGGCTGCGCTACCGGGCGCTCGATATCGGCCGCGAAGTGTTGGCACGATCGCGCATTGGCAAGACCGGCGTCGGCGTGCAGCGCATGCAGACGCATAACGGCCCCTCCGGTGATCTGGAGCGGGCAGCCCAGGCGCTGGCCGAGCCGGGCGCGGTGATCCAGTGCACCGGGTATCAGCCTGTACTGCCTGTGCTCAGCCACGCCGATGGCACGCCTATCCATTTGCGCCAGGCCCGGGGTGGCCTGGATTCCGATGCCAATGGCTGCCCGCTGGACCAGCAAGGGCGGCGGCTGGACGGCCTGTACCTGTTTGGTATCGGTTCGGGGCTGGCGGCGGATCCGCAGCTGGGCAGCGAACCGTCGTTCGAAGGACGGATCTACGGCGTGTGGCAATTTCACCATGATGCCAGCCGTGTAGTGATCGAGGCGCTCAAGGCCCGCTTGCAACGCCTGGCGCTGCTTGCCCCGGATCATCCACGACAAAGCCTGGTGCAGGTCCTGGATGAGCGCATGCATCTGTTGCTGCCAGGCCTGGTCGGCAAGGGCTGACCGCCTTCAAGCGTGCACTCCCTGCGCTGCGGGCGTTTGCGGTGCGATCCTGTAGAGTGACAGGCACGTTTGCGCACGCATTGGCGAGCGGCAACGTCGCCTGACGGCGCAAAAAGCCGCTATCGCTGTACAGGTTGAACTTCATTGCCTGGCGCTTATCGATTGAGGCTGACGTCCGATCCATGATCGCCAGGATCAAGCCAGGGAGAGCCATTTCAAATGCGCATTCTGATTGTCGGTGCCGGCGCTGTAGGCGGTTACTTCGGTGGCCGGCTGCTCGAAGCCGGTCGCAATGTCACTTTTCTGGTGCGGGCACGCCGTGCCGAGCGCCTGGAGCGCGACGGTCTGCGGGTGCGCAGCCCACATGGCGATATACATTACCCGTCCCCGCCGTGTGTCCTGGCCTATCAGTTGTCCCGGCCGTATGACCTGATCGTGCTGACCTGCAAGGCTTACGACCTGCCGGCAACGATCAGCGATGTCGCACCCGCCGTCGGGGCGGGCACGGCGATCCTGCCGCTGCTCAATGGCATGGCCCATCTTGACCGCCTGACGGAGTGCTTCGGTCGACAGAGCGTACTGGGCGGACAATGCCTGGCCTCGCTGGACCAGGATGCCCAAGGGGTGATCCTGCATCTGGGCGAGCATCACCAGTTGCGCTTCGGTGAACTCAGCGGGGCGTCCAACCAGCGGATTCTTCGGGTCGCCGAGGCCCTGTCCGATGCCGGCTTCGACGCCAGTTTCAGCCAGCACATCGTGCAGGACATGTGGGATAAATGGTGCTTTATCGCCACCCTGGCCGCCGTGACCGGCACGATGCGCGCGGCTCTGGGCGATGTGCTGCAAGGCGGTGGCGAGGCGCTGGTAGTGGCAACCTTGCAAGAATGCGCGCGTATTGCCCTGGCGGCCGGTCATCCCTTGAGCGCCCAGGCGCAGCAGCGGTGCCTGGCCATGCTGACGCAGCCAGGCTCGACCTTGAGCGCATCATTGTTGCGTGACATCGAGCGTGGCACGGCCACCGAGGGCGAGCATCTCTTGGGTGATTTGCTGGCGCGTCGCCAGGCCTTGGGGATTATGCCGGCGGGCGTGTCGATGCTCGATGTGGCGTGCCTGCATCTGCGCGCCTTCGAGGCACGGCGCAGGCGCCAGGCATGAGTCCCGAGGCCGGCTCCTTGCGTTGCAACGCCCATGGCCTGCTACCCTTAGGGTTCCTTTTTCTCCGATGGAGGCCGATTCATGCCAGTCAAACATGATCTGTACGCGGATTTGCACTTGAGCAAGGAAGATGTTCTGGCCCGTGGCAGAAGCGACGAGCAGCTGCAGCATTTGCTCCATAAATACCAGCAGGCTGATCAGGAGGTCATCGAGGCCGAAAAGGGACTGGCGGGGGGCATCGGCGACCAGGACCTCAGAAAGCTCAAAGCGCATCGGCTGTTGCTCAAGGACCGCATTACTGCGCGCCTGGAGGCAACCGACTGAGCCATTGCCGTGCGCGGCCCTGCCTGTGCAGGGCCGCTGCCCGGGTTCAACCCAGGCCCGTCGTGTTGCCTTGCAGCGGATCGTGCCGGGTCCACTTGCGCTCGACCGATGGCAGGTTCTGGCCCAGGGCGGCCCCCAGCGCCACCGCGATACCAGCCAATACCAGTGGCTGTTGATGGGCCAGGTCACTCAGGCCGGTCTGCAAGCGTTGACCCTTGTCCTTGAGAGTGCCTTGCGTCACCGTTTTCTCGGGCTTGAGCTGGCGGGCCTTCTCTTTCAGGCGCGAAGCGGTGGCCTGGACCTTGTCCTTGACGCTGCCCACGCTGCCCACGCTGTCGGCGAGCGGCTCGAGCATCGAGCCGGACGGGGACGCCGTCGATGAAGCAGCAGTGCTGCGCTGGCCGATCATCAGCCAGGCCACGCCCACCGACATCAACAGAGTGGGCAGCGGATTGTGCCGCACACTCTGCCCCAGGTTGCCGACGAACTCGCCGCCGTTTTGCCGCGTGTAGGCCAGGGCCTGATCGACCCATTGGCCGGGCGACATCTTTCTTTCCAGGGCGTCGACGATCTGGCCGATGCTGGAGCGCTGGGCGTTTACTTCGCGCTCCAGTTCTTCAGGGCTCTTGTGGTCGGCGGCGGCCTGGCCTGCGGTGTCGAACGTGCTGTCGTTGCTCATGATGCTTTCCTCTGGATGGTTTGCTTGTCCTTGTTCAGGGCGTTGGCGGTGCGCTCGGGCGTCAGGTGCGAGAGGTCAAACTGGCGGTTGCCGGCCTTGAGCAGCACGACGCCTGCAATCATCGCGGCAATGCCGACGACCAGCGCGGCCAGCCACAAGGCGATGTACCAGGCCAGGATCTGTACGACGGCCAGCAAGACCACCACCAGGCCCGCGAGCATCAACATGACGCCGCCGGCGATCGAGCGCACGCCGTTGCGCGTGGTCGCCAGCGACTCGCGAAACTCCGCCTTGGCCAGGGCTATTTCCTTGCTCACCAACAGGGGCACTTCATGGGCCAGTTGCCGGACCAGTCCCAGCACCGAGGTGTCGCTGTCCGGTCCTGGCGTGTGAAGAGGATCACTCATGGTCAGGCTCCTTTTCTGGAAGTGGTGGGCAGGTCGGGGACAGGTCCGGCCGCGGTCACCTCCGGATCGTTCAGGCTGGCGCTGCCCACAGGGCCTGGCGGCACGGTGTTGTAAGCCATGCCGGAGGATTGCTGGGTGGGTGTCGAAGGCATCGACAGGTCGGCTGGTGCGCTGGCGGCTTGGGCTGGATCCTGCGGGCTGTCGGTTCTGAACGCGCGCGAGAGGCCGAAGCCCAGCGCCACACTGCCCAGCATGAACAGCGTCGGATTGTCCTGCGCCAGCCTGACGGCCTGCTGCAGCGCTTGGTCGGCGTTCTGGTTGCGCAGGTTGTCGGCCAGTTGCGCGATGCGTTCAGCCAGTTCGTCGATGTAACCGGCCAGGCTCTGGGTGTCCATGTCAGTCGGGGGCGGCGAGGGGTCAAGCTGATCGCCATGGGCGGCGGTTTCAGCGTACAACGGATCCAGCGGGTCCTGGATCAGGGAGCCGTCTTTGCGGGCATTGCTGCCAGCAGGCGTTTCGTGGGTGTTTGCCATGGTCATTCACCGTTCGGGTTGACGGATAAAATGCGCGGCTCACTGCACACAACGGGCGGGCATCGAACAGGGTGTTCGCTTCAGATGGACTCAAGGGGGACGGCCGGTGTTCCGGCAAGATGACCAATGGCCTGTTGCAGGCTGATCAAAGTCACGCACACCGCTGCGCAGGCGGCAACTGAAAACGGCACCCTGGTGGGTGCCGTGATGCGACCCATCCGCTCAGGCACGGCTGTGCGGACGGATGGCTTGAATCGAGGGGGGAGCGCCAGGAATTATTGGGAGTTCTGGGTCGGGGCCAGTTCTGCCTGGATACGCTTGTAGATTTCTTCACGATGCACGGAAACGTTTTTCGGTGCATTGATGCCCAGGCGCACTTGTAGCCCTTGAACACCAAGAATCGTCACGGTGATGTCGTCACCGATGTTTATGCTTTCGCCTACTTTGCGAGTGAGTATCAACATAATCTTTTCCTTGATGGCCTCTTGTAACGCCTCTATCAAGAGGCTGGCGTTTGCCTTTGCGTGGTGATTGTTGCCGAGTGCATCCAAATGCGTCCATCAGTATGACGTTGCAGCGGTGAATATAATTCCCTCGGTTCATTACCCTGTCACTTCGATTTGCATCAACACAGTCAGGAGTCGGGCAATTCTGCCCGTTTTATCCTGTAAATGCCCGTATTTACTGGTAAATGCTGCAAAAAGTCTGGATTGGATCCAGATTGACATGATCACTGCGCGCTCGTTGCAATGTAGGACACTGCATCTGATTACGTAGTCCCTCGCCGACTTTTAGCGTAGGCGTTTGCGCGCATCATTGCCTGAGCTTTCTGATAATTCAATTGCACTCAGATGATATGGGGTAGGAAAAAGCAATTGTGCATGAATTTGCACAATGGGATTCGAGCCGGTGCATGACGCTGTGCACCAGTCGACAGGGGGGCAGGAGGGTGTTGAATAAATGTGCGGCTGTCGCAAGAACCGTCCGACAGCCGCAGGGTTGAAGCGGGGGATCAGATCACGGTCGACAGCAGCATGATGAAGATGATGCCGACCACCGAGAGAATGGTTTCCATGACCGTCCAGGTCTTGAAGGTTTCGCTGACGGTCATGTTGAAGTACTGCTTGACCAGCCAGAAGCCTGCATCGTTGACGTGCGAGAGAATCAGCGAGCCGGCACCGGTGGCCAGCACCAGCAGCTCACGGTTGACCCCCGGGATCAGGCCGACAACCGGGGCGACGATGCCGGCACCGGTGATGGTCGCCACGGTGGCGGAGCCTGTGGCGATCCGGATCACGGCGGCAACCAGCCAGGCCAGCATGATCGGGTTGAGCTGTGCCTGCACGGCCATGTGACCGATCACATCGCCCACGCCGCTGGCGACCAGCATTTGCTTGAAGCCGCCGCCGGCACCGACGATCAGCACGATGGCAGCCACCGGGGTGAGGCTGTGGTCGAGCATTTTCATGATCTGCGAGCGATCAAAGCCACGCGCTGCACCGAAGGTGTAGAAGGCCAGCAGCAGGGCGGCGAGCAGGGCGGTGATCGGGTGACCGATAAAGTCCATCCAGATACGGAAAATATTGTTCTCGGCCAGCACCACATCGGCAAAGGTCTTGAGCAGCATCAGAAACACCGGCAGCAGGATCGTCACCAGCGTGATGCCGAAGCCGGGCAGGTTCTGGGTGTTGGATTCCTTGGCGATCTGGTCCATCAATTCTTGCGAAGGGCTGCCAGGGATGTATTTGGAAATCCACTTGCCATAGATGGGGCCGGCGATGATGGCAGTCGGCAGGGCGACCAGCAGGCCGTAGAAAATGGTCTTGCCGATGTCAGCACCGAAAATGCCGATGGCCAGCAGCGGGCCCGGGTGCGGCGGCACCAGGCCGTGAACTGCCGACAGGCCGGCCAGCAGCGGGATACCGATCTTGATGATCGACACACCCGTGCGCCGCGCGACGATGAACACCAGCGGAATCAGCAGCACGAAGCCGATTTCGAAGAACAGCGGGATGCCCACCAGAAAGGCGGAGAACATCATGGCCCAATGCACCTTCTGCTTGCCGAAGATGCGGATCAGGGTCTGGGCGATCTGGTCGGCGCCACCGGAGTCGGCCATCAGTTTGCCCAGCATGGTGCCCAGGCCCAGGATGATGCCGACAAAGCCCAGCACCCCGCCGAAGCCGTCCTGGAACGCCTTCATGACCTTTTCCACCGGCATGCCGCTGGTCAGGCCGAGAAAACCGGCTGCCAGGGTCAGGGCGACAAAAGGGTGAACCTTGAATTTGGTGATCAATATCACCAGGCCGACGATCGTAACCAGCGCGTCGACCAACAGGTAGGTCTCGTGGGTCATTCCGAACATGAGTGTTCTCCGGTTGTCATTATTTTATGGAGCGGTTGGGCGTGTGAATGTTCATAAAAGATAGCGCTGTCTTTTGCGCCCGGGCAGCAGGCCCGGGCCTTTGCCTTATCGTGAAGCCTGCCACCAGTCGGCGGCCTGCTGGCCCAGGGCCTGGATGCTCTGGCTGGCGTCGACCACCAGGGTGCGCGGTTCGCCAATGGGGGGTTCCAGTGCGGCAAACTGGCTGTCGACCAGGCTGGCAGGCATGAAATGATTGGGGCGTTGCGCACAGCGCTGGCGAGCCATTTGCGCAGACAACTCCAGGAACACGAAGCCCAGTTCGGGCACCGCTTCGCGCAGGCGTTCGCGATACTGACGCTTGAGCGCAGAACAGGTCAGCACCGGGCGTTCACCCTTGGCCACGGCATTGGCCAGCTCTTCGCCCAGGCGGGTCAGCCAGCCGGCGCGATCTTCATCGTTCAGGGCAATGCCGGCGCTCATCTTTTCGATGTTGGCCGCTGGATGGAAGCTGTCGCCTTCGATCAGGCGTCCGTGGGCATGGTCGGCAATGCACTGGCCGACTTCACTTTTGCCGCAGCCGGAGACGCCCATGATTACCAGGGCAGAAATAGCAGTCTTGTCTGTTGTCACTGTGGCCATCCTTACTGAAGACAGCGCTGTCTTTGGCGCATTGGGCTCAAGGTCAGCTGAACTGTTCCAGCGCTTGTCGTTGTTTTTGTAGGTACTATTCGCATCGCGCAGCTCCGGATGCCTGGCAGGCAGCAGGCGAGAGGCGCAATTCATTGCCACGGGCGATGAGATAGCGCTACCTTAGTGCCGACCTGGCACCTTGGCAACCCCTCTTTCAGTTGGCAACACATGGCACGTATTGGTTCCCGCTCCACCGGCCGCCCGACCCTCAATGAAGTGGCGAACCTGGCCGGCGTTTCCCCTATCACCGCTTCACGCGCCTTGCGCGGGGTCGCCACAGTGGCCCCGGCGCTGGCCGAGAAGGTCCAGGCCGCGGCCCAGCGGCTGGGTTACGTGGCCAACCCGGCCGCCCGGGCGCTGGCGTCTTCGAGCAGCCCGACCGTGGTGGTGCTGGTGCCCTCGCTCTCCAACCAGTTGTTCATCGAGACCCTGGAAGCGATCCAGAACGTCTTGCGTCCACGCGGGCTGGAAGTGGTGATCGGCAACTACCACTACAACCCGGGTGAAGAAGAAAAACTGTTGCGCAACCACCTGATCAATCGACCGCGGGGCATTCTGCTGACCGGCCTGGACCACACCCCGGCGGCGCGACGCCTGTTGGCGACCAGTGAAGTGCCGTGCGTGCACATGATGGAGCTGGACATGACCGAACAGGCTCACTGTGTCGGTTTTTCCCAGCACCAGGCCGGTGCCGCCGCCGCGCGCCACTTGCTGGGGCGCGGGCGCACGCGCCTGGCGTACATGGCCGCACAACTCGACCCGCGTGTGTTGCAACGCGGGGCAGGGTTTCGCCAGGCGCTGGTCGAGGCGGGCCTGGACGATCCGGACCTGCACCTCATGTCACCGTTGCCTTCGTCCATCGGCCTGGGCTGTGAGCTGTTCAGCCAACTGATCGAGGCGCACCCCGACGTGGATGCGGTGTTCTTCTGCAACGACGACCTGGCCCAGGGTGCGGCGCTGGAAGCCCTGCGCCGTGGCATCGATATTCCGGGGCAGGTGGCGCTGGTGGGGTTCAACGACCTGCCGGGGTCGGCGCACATGGTGCCGCGCCTGACCTCGATTCGCACCCCGCGTGAGGCCGTCGGCCAGCGGGCGGCGCAGATGCTGCTGGCGCTGATCGATGAGCAGACGCTCGAAACCCAGGTTGACCTGGGTTTCGAGCTGGTGGTGCGCGAGAGTTCTTGAGCGATCACCGCTTGGTCGCGAACAACAGCAGTGCCAGCGCCGGGAGCACCGCGCCGGCCAGGGCAATGCCGCTCCAGGCAAACGACTGGTAGAGCACGCCGGCCAGTGCCGAACCGAGGGCGCCACCCAGAAAGATACTGGTCATGTACAGCGCATTGAGCCGCCCGCGGCTGGCCGGATCCAGGGCGTAGACCTCGCGCTGGCCCAGCACCATGTTCATCTGCACCGCAAAGTCCAGCAGGATGCCGGTCAGGGCCAGTCCCCACAGGCTGGCGCCGGGCTGGCTCACACCGATCAGCATGGCCAGTGGCGCCAGGGCCATGGCCACCTGCGAGGCGCGGCGGGTATGGCCGGCATCGGCCAGGCGTCCGGCAATCGGCGCGGCAATGGCGCCAATGGCCCCCACCAAGGCAAACACGGCTATCTGGCTTTGCGACAAGCCATGGGCCTGCATCAGCTCGATGGGCACGGCGGTCCAGAACAGGCTGAAGGCGGCAAACATCAAGGCCTGGTACAGCGAGCGCTGGCGCAGCAGCGGGTAGCGGCGCAGCAAGGTCAGCAGCGAACCCATCAGTTGGGCGTAGCTGGCGCGATGTTCAGGCAGCCGAGGCGGAATGAGCAACGACAGCAACGCGATGATCCCCAGCATCACCAGCGACGCGCCCATGAACATGATCCGCCAGCCGAAATGATCGGCCACCAGGCTCGACAGGGGCCGGGCCAGCAGAATGCCCAGCAGCAAGCCGCCCATGATCGACCCCACCACCCGGCCGCGGCTGTGCTCGGGCGCCATGTGCGCGGCCAGCGGCACCAGCATCTGCACGGCCACTGAACTGAAGCCGATCAGCAGCGACAGGGCCAGGAACACACTGCCGTGCTGGCTGAGTCCGGCCAGCAACAGGCTGGCTGCGGCCACCAGCGAGGTGCAGATCATCAGCTTGCGGTTTTCCACCAGGTCGGCCAGTGGCACCAGGAACAACAGGCCCAGCGCGTAGCCGATCTGGGTCAGCGAAACGATCAGACCGGCACTGCCGGGGCTCAGGTGCAGGTCAGCGGCAATCAGCCCGACCACCGGCTGGGCGTAATAGATGTTGGCGACGATGGCGCCGCAGCAAAAGGCAAAGACCATCACCAACAGGCGCGAAAGCACGCGTGTTGACGAGGCGGGGACAGCAAGGCTGGCATTCATGGCGGTGACTCCGGCAAGGCGTGAGTGAGCAGTGCCATGAAGGTTAAGTTTTGCGTGAAGCAGAGAGAATCCATCCAAGACGCAACGCAGCGTTGCGCTTGGCGCAAAGGCATCATGCATCCACATCGTGGGGTGTAGGAGCGCGCTTGCCCGCGACCGAGTGCGTAGCGCTAGCAAAATTGTGGAAACGCTGAAAATTTATGGTTTTCGGCCGAAAAATTTGCGAAACGCTGAAAATTTACGACTGCTAACGCACTCGGTCGCGGGCAAGCGCGCTCCTACAGGGGGTTGAACTGGATATTCAGGACTTCCTGCAGGAAATCGACAAAGGCGGTCACGCGCCGTGAGCCGCGGTGGTTGGGCAGGTAGAGGGCGTTGATGCCATGGCTGGCCTGGTCCGGGTTGCATTGCCACTCAGGCAGCACCCGCACCAGCCGGCCGGCGTTGACATCTTCAGCCACCAGCCAGTCGGCCAGCAGGGCGATGCCTGTGTCGTCGAGGGCAGCCTGGCGCAGGACATCGGCATTGTCGCTGCGCAAGCGCCCCTGGATCGGTACGTCAATCTGTTCCTGCAGGCGCTTGAAGCACCACACCTGGCGCGCTGCGCCATAGCTGAAGCGCAGGCAGGCGTGGGTCGCCAGGTGCTCGGGGCGTTCAGGCTGCCCATGGGTGGCAAGATAGGCCGGGCTGGCCACGCTCCAGCGTTGAAAGTCCGCCAGGTGCCGGCACACCACCTCGGCGTCGGTGGCCGCCTCACCCAAACGGATGGCAACATCGAAGCGGCCATCGAGCAGGTCGTCGAAGCGATCACTCAGACTGATGTCCAGCGCAAGGCCCGGATACTGCTTGAGCAGTCGCCCCAGGTGCGGCGCAATCAGCCTTCGGCCAAACTCCACCGGCACACACACGCGCAGGCTGCCCACGGGTTCCAGGCCGCGGTCGGCCACTTGCGCATCGGCCTCGGCCAGGTCTTCCAGCAGGCGCCGGGCCTTGTGGTAATAGCGTGCCCCGGCGTCGGTCACGGAAATCTGCCGGGTCGAGCGGTTGAGCAAGGTGGCGCCTAGTTCGCTTTCCAGTGCATTGATCGCGCGGCTGACCGAGGACGTCGCCAGCCCCAGCTTGCGCGCGGCGGCGGAAAACCCGCGGCTATCGACCGCTTCGACGAACAGCGTTATCGCCAGCAACTTGTCCATGCCTGTTTCCTTGCCCTGATCGAGTCGCGATTCTACCCACTGTGCGCCTGCGCCATGTCCAGTAACTGCTCTCGCAGTGCCGCGCATTGCTGAGCCGGGTCTTGCTGCTGCAGGTTCCGTTGCCGCTGCAGATAGTCGATGTGGTGGTAGTGCAGTGCCTGCAAGGTGGCGGCGGCGGGCGAGCCGACCGGCTCTGTGCTGAACCATTGCGCCCGTCCGCTCAGGCCACAGGCCAGGCCGACCAGGCGGTTGTGGTGCTGCACGGTCTCTACGCAGGCGCGGTGGTCGATATCGACACTGGCATCGCACGGTGAAAGGTCGGTTCCCAGCCACGCGATGCGTGTCGCCAAGGCCTGCACGCAGGCTTGAAGGTTCAGCGTGGTGCGCCAGTGCTGGTCGATCAACCCTGCCTTGAGCGTGCAGGCGGGCAGGTCCAGCAGCGCTTCCAGGCGCTCGAAGAGCCTGTCGACGAACACGGCCTCTTGAGGCCCTTGCAGGTGGGGCACCAGCAAATAGACGCTGCCGCTTCTGGCGTTGCCGCGCCGTTGCCGGTCGTGCAGGGCAATCAGGCTGCCCAGCAGCGTGTCGAGCAGCAAGGCTGGAATGGCCTGCCCGTGGGCGTCGAGCATGGCGGGGCAATACCGGTGCAGACCATTGACGCGCAACATCGACAAGGCGCGCCCCGGCAGCCTCAGCTCGCCACCGGCGGCGGCCTGATAGCGATGGTCGGCCGCCAGGCCAGCCAGAGTGCCCTGCATCAGACCCAGCCAGTGCTGGAAGAGGGTGATCCGGTCCAGCGTCGTGCCGGTGTCGATGATCACCGACACCGCCGCTTCCAGCAGTACATCGCTGATGCCGGCGACATCGCAGACCCCGGCCCGGCTTTGCGCCGCGATACAGATCTGCAGGTGCAGCCCATGGTGCTTGAGCAGGATCGCGGTGGGTTGCCGGGGGTCGCCCTGAAAGCCCAGGTAGTGGCTTCGATGGCGCAGGCCGGTCTGTTCACCGTTCGCCTGGGTGACGATCAGTTGGCCGTTACTGATCCGGTAGTGGCGGGCGTCGACATGGCTGCCGATGGCCAGGGGCACGACAGCGTCCAGCAACTCGCGGGCATGCACCACCACGTTGGCCGCCCGCTGTGGATTGCGCCCGGCGTCATGTTCACAGCCGGGCGCCATGGCGATGACGTCGCTGTCGTACAACGCCTGGTACAGCGAGCCCCAGCGTGCGTTGGCGGCTTCGAGCAACGGCTTGAGCGGGGTGCCGGGCACGTGCAGGCAGGGCCCGCACTGGTCGCTGATTTCCATGTCGACGTTGGCGGTGGTGGCCCGAAAGGGGGCCGGCACGGGCTGCAGGTAGCCGATATGTTGCAGATGCTCGCGCCAGGCGCTGCCGGCCGCCGGGGCCGGCGTGTGCGCCTGGTGCCAGTGGGCAAGGGCCTGTTGCAGCCGCTCGCGCTCCATCAGCAGGTCGCGTACCTGCGGAGCCAGTTCATGCACCAGAGCCTCACAGCGTTCCCAGAACAGCTCCGGGACCAGAGAAGTGTCGGCCAGCACTTGCTGTTCGATGAAACGATGCAGGCTGGCGGCGACGGCCAGGCGGTTGCAGCGGACGTAATCCATGATCGGGGCGCTCCTTTCGAAAATGGCCAGTGCGGGGCGGATCAACGCTGATCCGTGTCGGGCGGCACCCGCAAATGACTCGAAAGGCGTGCGGCTGGGTGGCTCAGTCGGCGTTCAGGGCCTGGATGCCGGCTTTGGCTACATACGCATCATCTTCGGACTTGACCCCGGACACGCCGACCGCCCCGATCACCTGGCCGTCGACGATCACCGGCACGCCGCCTTCCAGCGGGGTCAGCAGCGGGGCGCCGAGAAAGGCGGTGCGGCCGCCATTGACAATTTCTTCATAGCCCTTGGACTCGCGGCGGCCCAGGGCGGCAGTGCGGGCTTTTTCAATGCTGATGTAGCTGCTGATCGGGTTGGCGCCGTCCAGGCGTTCAAAGGCCAGCAAATGACCGCCATCGTCGACGATGGCAATGGACACGGCCCATCCGTGGGCGAGGGCTTCCTGACGCGAGGCTGCCAGGATCTGGCTGATTTCGGTCTGGGTCATCACGGCTTTGATTTTCATGAAGCATCCTTTGCAAGGGGGCGGCAAGCGCCTGTTCAGGGTCGGGTCTGGCAGCATAGCGGTTGCTGTTCAAACGGCAACCGGCCCTGATCATTGTGGCGCAATGGCCGGGATGTCTATGCCCGGACGGCCGATCCGCGCCTGTCATCGTGCTGATTGTGTGCCTGGCCTTGAGGTAAATATTTTCAAATCAAAGGCTTGCAGGGACACGTTACGTTCGTCGCCCCGTAGGGCACAGGCTCTGGCGTGCTGGCGCTATGCACAATCGGCAACTCAGGCTAGTCTCAGGGCATGAAAATCCTCGCCTTGCAGTTGCTGTTCGGAGACTTCCTTGCCCGTAGTGTGCGGGGCATCTCCTGCGCGCCCCCTTGCAGACACTGAACGCCACCTTCCACCCGCGTGTTCATTTTCTGCAAGGAGCCAGACCATGGCTGATCTCTACGACAACCCAATGGGCCTGATGGGCTTTGAATTCATTGAGCTGGCCGCGCCTGCGCCTGGCGTCCTGGAACCGGTGCTGCACAAGCTGGGCTTTACCGAAGTGGCGATCCACCGTTCCAAGGCGGTGAGCCTGTATCGCCAGGGCGACATCAACCTGATCCTCAACAACGAGCCGCACAGCCTGGCATCGTATTTTGCCGCCGAGCATGGGCCGTCGGTGTGCGGCATGGCGTTCCGGGTCAAGGACTCGCACAAGGCCTACGAGCGCGCCCTGGCGCTGGGCGCCCAGCCGCTGGAAATCGCCGTCGGCCCCATGGAGCTGCGCCTGCCGGCGATCAAGGGCATCGGTGGCGCGCCGCTGTACCTGATCGACCGCTTCGGCGAAGGCACCTCTATTTATGACATCGACTTCAATTTCATCGAGGGCGTGGACCGTCACCCGGTGGGCGCCGGGCTCAAGTTCATCGATCACCTGACGCACAACGTGTACCGCGGGCGCATGGCCTACTGGGCCGGCTTCTATGAAAAGCTGTTCAACTTCCGCGAGCTGCGCTACTTCGATATCAAGGGCGAATACACCGGCCTGACTTCCCGGGCCATGAGCGCGCCCGACGGCATGATCCGCATTCCGCTCAACGAGGAGTCCTCGCGCGGTGCCGGGCAGATCGAAGAATTCCTGATGCAGTTCAACGGCGAAGGCATCCAGCACGTGGCGTTCTGCACCGATGACCTGCTCAAGACCTGGGACGCGCTCAAGGCACTGGGCATGCCGTTCATGACCCCACCGCCGGACACCTACTACGACATGCTCGAAGAGCGTCTGCCAGGTCATGGCGAACCGGCCGACCAGCTCAAGGCGCGCGGCATCCTGCTCGACGGCACCTGCGAAGGCGGCCAGCAACGGTTGTTGCTGCAGATCTTTTCCGGCACCTTGCTGGGGCCGGTGTTTTTCGAGTTCATCCAGCGCAAGGGCGATGAGGGCTTTGGCGAGGGCAATTTCAAGGCATTGTTCGAGTCCATCGAACGTGATCAGGTGCGGCGTGGGGTGCTGGCAGGCGAATGATGGCGATGGCACAAGAACAACATCAGGAGACGGCCATGACAACCTTGCCTGCCTTGGATTACCAGTGCGGTTTCGGCAACCACTTCACCAGCGAGGCGCTGCCCGGCGCGGTACCGGTCGGACAGAACTCGCCGCAGCGCCCGGCACTGGGGCTGTACGCCGAGCAGTTTTCCGGCACGGCCTTCACCGTGCCGCGCAGCGAAGCGCGGCGTACCTGGCTGTACCGGATCATGCCGTCGGCAGCCCATCCGGCCTACACGCCACTGGCACGCCAGATCAAGGGCCTTGAGGACGGCACGCCGACCCCCAACCGGCTGCGCTGGGACGCTTTCGAGGTGCCGGACGAACCCACCGACTTTCTCGACGGCCTGGTGGCCCTGGCCCGCACCGCCGCAGCCGAGCGTGCCGAGGGGGTCAGTGTCTATGTGTACGCGGCCAACCAGTCCATGCAGCGGGCGCTGTTCAACGCCGATGGTGAATGGCTGGTCGTGCCGCAGCACGGGCGCTTGCGCATCATCACTGAACTGGGCCTGATCGAGGTGGCGCCACAGCAGATCGTGGTGCTGCCGCGTGGGCTGAAGTTCAGTGTGCACCTGCTCGATGCCACCGCCAGCGGCTACCTTTGCGAGAACCACGGTTGCCCGTTGCGCCTGCCAGACCTGGGGCCGATCGGCAGTAATGGCCTGGCCAACCCGCGGGATTTCCAGGCGCCGTGCGCCTGGTTCGAGGATCGTCAGGAACCGATGGCGCTGGTGCAGAAGTTTCTCGGCAGGCTGTGGACCACGACCCTGGGTCATTCCCCGTTCGACGTGGTCGGCTGGCACGGCAATAACGTGCCGTACCGCTATGACCTGCGCCTGTTCAACACCCTGGGCACGGTCAGCTTCGATCACCCGGACCCGTCGATCTTTACCGTGCTGACCTCACCGGGCGCCGTACCGGGCCAGGCCAATGTCGATTTCGTGATCTTCCCGCCCCGCTGGATGGTGGCGCAGAACACCTTTCGTCCGCCGTGGTTTCATCGCAACCGGATGAACGAATTCATGGGCCTGATCGAAGGTGTCTACGATGCCAAGGCCGCAGGCTTCATGCCTGGCGGTGCTTCGCTGCACAACTGCATGAGTGCCCACGGGCCCGATCATCTCACGGTGCAGAACGCGATGGCCGCTGAACTGGTGCCGCACAAGATCGAAAATACCCTGGCGTTCATGTTCGAAACCGGTCATGTGCTGCGCCCCAGCCGCCATGCGCTGGAATGCCCACAACTGCAAAACGATTACGACCATTGCTGGGACGGCATGGCCCGCACTTTCGGGCGGGAGCCGCAGTCATGAGCACCGCGATGCAACGCCGCAGCTGGCTGGCTTCGGCCAACGGTCATCCGGACTTTCCCCTGCAGAACCTGCCACTGGGTGTCTTCAGCCACCTGGACGAACGTCGTCGGGGCGGGGTGGCCATCGGCGACCGCGTACTGGACCTGGGGGCGGCGGTGCAGGCCGGGTTGTTCGAAGGGCTGGCCTGCACGGCAGCGCAAACCGCCAGCGGGCCGAGCCTCAATGCCTACTTTGCCCTGGGCCCTCAAGCCTGGCAGGCACTGCGCAGCGCCTTGCGGGTGCTGTTCGACCAGGACAGCCTGCACCACCAGGCGCTGGCGGCCTGCCTGGTGCCCATGGACGAGTGCCGCATGCATCTGCCTGCGCAGGTAGGCGACTACACTGACTTTTATGTCGGCATTCATCACGCCACGAATGTCGGGACCCTGTTTCGTCCGGACAATCCCTTATTGCCCAACTACAAATACGTGCCCATTGCCTACCACGGGCGGGCCTCGACCTTGTGTGTTTCCGGCACGCCGATCACCCGGCCGCATGGCCAGATCCTGCCGCCGGGCGAATCGGCACCGGTGCTGGCGGCATGTCGCCGGCTGGACTACGAGCTGGAGCTCGGGGTCTGGATCGGTCCCGGCAACGTGCACGGCCAGGCCATCGCCATTGCCGATGCGCCCGGGCACATTGCCGGTTTCTGCCTGCTCAACGACTGGTCGGCGCGCGATGTCCAGGCCTGGGAATACCAGCCATTGGGGCCGTTCCTGTCCAAGAGCTTTGCCACCAGCCTGTCGCCCTGGGTGGTCAGTGCCGAGGCACTGGCGCCGTTTCGCCGTGCACAACCGGCGCGACCGGCCGGCGACCCGGCGCCTCTGGACTATCTGTTCGATCCGGCCGACCAACAGGGCGGCGCGCTGGACATCGAGCTTGAGGTGCTGCTGCTCACCGAGCGCATGCGCCGGCAGGACATGCCGCCGCAACGCCTGGGATTGAGCAACAGCCTGCACATGTACTGGACCGTGGCGCAGATGGTTACCCACCACAGCGTCAACGGTTGCACGCTTCAGGCCGGCGACCTGCTGGGCACTGGCACCTTGTCCGGCCCGCAGGCCGGCGAGCTGGGCAGCCTGCTGGAGATGACCCTGGGCGGCCAGCAGGCCGTGGTGCTGGGCAATGGCGAAGAACGCCGGTTTCTGCAAGACGGCGATGAAGTCATCCTGCGCGCTCGCTGCCGGGGCGAAGGGCAGGTGTCGATCGGCTTTGGCGAATGCCGGGGGCGGGTGCTGGGATAGATCGCATGGGCCATGAAGGCAGGTTCAAGCTTTATATTCAGGGTAATTGATACCAACCCAGAAACATGTCCAGCGCCGACTCCACGACATCATGGCGTTTTTGTTCGTCCAGCAGCGGGGCGTTGAGGGTCAGTTGCGGCCAGAAGGCAAAGGCCTTGAGCAGTGCGTGGATCTGGGTGGCGGCAAAGTCCGGGTCTACGGTCTTGAGACGGCCATCCTGTTGGGCGGCACGAATCCACACGGTGAAGGTTTCTTCACGCTCGTTCAGGCGGTTCATCCAGTCCTGGGCGCGGTCCGGCGAATGCATGGTTGCACCCAGCACCACACGTGCCAGGCCCAGGAAATTGCTGTCGTTGAGCGTGTCCATCTTGACCTGCAACAGGTCGCGCAACTGCTCGCGCAAGCCGCGCTCTGCGCTATAGGCGGCGTCGGGCTGGGGCGCGGCGCAGATCCACAAGCGCTGGAGGATCTCGGCGAACAGTTCTTCCTTGCTCGGAAAATGGTTATAGACCGTGCGCTTGGACACCTGCGCACGGGCGGCAATGCGGTCCATGCTGGTAACTTCAAACCCCCGGTCGCGAAACTCGGCAATGGCTGCCAACACAATGGCTTCGCGTTTTTGATCAGTCAGGCGCAGGGGGGTGGTCATAGATTCCGTGGCTTCAAACAGGCGTTTAGAGAAAATTACACTTGGCAGTTTACTTGCCTGACGCATTCCTGCAAGCTTAAAACTACACCGTGTAGTGTAATTTTTTCGCCTTGTTACCTTGCCTTCATCGTCATCTGCACACTCAGGAGCTGCGCCCCCATGGCCAAGACCCACCGAACCCCGGACGTCACGACCTTGCCAGTCTTGCCTCGCGAGCAGGGGCGCTACCGCAACGCCGCCCCCATGAAGCCCCTGAGCCTGATGCGCACGCTGGGGGTGTTCTGGGACCAGTTGTTCAATAAACCGGCCGGCACCCGTCCCGCCGCTCCGATTCCCGTGCAACCCTTGTCGCGCCAGCAACTGCTGGCAGCGCCCGACAACAGTGTCTGGCGCCTGGGCCATTCCACCGTGCTGCTCAAGCTGCGCGGCCAATTCTGGTTGACCGACCCGGTGTTTGCCGAGCGTGCCTCGCCGGTGCAATGGGCCGGTCCCGAGCGGTTTCACCAGCCGCCGATCCGCCTTGAAGACTTGCCGCCGCTGGCGGCAGTGATTCTCTCGCATAACCACTACGATCACCTGGACCGCATGAGCATCCTGGCCCTGCAGGCCCGCACCGGGTATTTCCTGGCGCCGCTGGGCGTCGGTGACACGTTGGTGGCGTGGGGTGTGCCGGCCGACAAGGTGCGCCAGTTAAACTGGTGGCAGTCCACCGAGGTGGCGGGAATCGAATTCATCGCCACCCCGTCGCAGCATTTTTCCGGGCGCAGCCTGTGGGACAGCAACCGCAGCCTGTGGTGTTCCTGGACGATCATTGACGGCTCGCAGCGGATCTTTTTCAGCGGTGACACCGGTTACTTCGACGGCTTCAAGCTGATCGGCCAGCAATACGGCCCGTTCGACCTGACCCTGATGGAAACCGGTGCCTACAACGTCGAGTGGCCGATGGTGCACATGCAGCCTGAAGAAACCCTGCAGGCGCATAAGGACTTGCGCGGGCGCTGGCTGCTGCCGATCCACAACGGCACTTTCGACCTGTCCATGCATACGTGGCACGAGCCGTTCGACCGCATCCTGGCACTGGCCTGGGAGCACAACGTCAACATCACTACGCCCCGCATGGGCCAGGCGTTTTACCTGCAGTACCCCAGTCACGGTGATAGCTGGTGGCTTGAGGTCGAGGAGGCGCCTGAGCAGGAGGTGCAGACGCAGGCGCCCAGGCCCGGATGCCGGGGGACGTGTGCCGGCAGGCAGCAGAACGCCTGATCCTGATTTTTCGATAGGGCGCGCTGTTTTCTGATTTGCGCCAGCCGTGCGCGGTTTTGCCTAATGGGGGCCTGACCCGGACAGGAGCCTCCCGTGCAAGATGCCTCGACCCCCTCGTTGCCCATGACCCGCCTGCAGCGTCTCGGGCTACTGGCCTGCCTGATCGGCGTGGCTTTGAACCTGCGTCCGTCGATGGCGGCAGTGGGGCCCTTGTTGTCGGCGATTCGCCTGGAGATACCGCTGGGGTTCGGCCTGGCGTCGTTGCTGACCATGCTGCCGGTCATGGCCATGGGGCTGGCGATGTTCTTCGGCCTGCGCCTGGCCGGCCATTTGGGGCTGTACCGCAGCATCAGCCTGTCGCTGTGGGTGATCGGCCTGGCCACCGTGGCACGTCTGTTCGCTGATTCCAGCCTTTACCTGATTGTCAGCGCCGTGCTGGCAGGTCTGGGGATTGCCATGGTCCAGGCCTTGATGCCGACCCTGATCAAGACCCGCTTCAAGGACCATGTGTCGCTGTGCATGGGGCTGTACGTGACGGCGATCATGGGCGGCGCGGCGCTGTCGGCGTCACTGGCGCCCTCGGTGCTGAGCCTGACCGGCAGCTGGCGTGCGGGCCTGGCCATCTGGGCCGTGCTGGCGGTGCTGGGGCTGATGCTGTGGACCTGGCAGCGCCGCCGCTTGCACGACGGCAGCTCGCCCGTGGCCTCGCGCGGCGTTTCGTTTGCCCGTCTGCCGCGGGCCTGGACGCTGGGCGTGTTCTTCGGCCTGGGCACGGCGGCCTACACCTGCGTGCTGGCGTGGCTGGCGCCTTATTACGTGGAGCAGGGCTGGAGCGAGCAACATGCCGGCCTGCTGCTCGGTTACCTGACCCTGATGGAGGTGGTGTCGGGGCTGGTGGTGCCGGCGCTGGCCAACCGCAGCCGCGACAAGCGCTGGGTAGTGGCAGCGTTGCTGGGCTTGATGCTGTGCGGCTTTGCCGGCCTGATCCTGGCGCCGCAACAGGCCAGCCTGGTGTGGGCCAGCCTGCTGGGGCTGGGCATTGGCGGGTTGTTCCCCATGAGCCTGATCGTCTCGATGGACCACCTCGATGAGCCACAGCGCGCCGGCGCCCTGACTGCGTTCGTGCAAGGCATCGGTTACCTGATCGCCAGCCTGTCGCCCTTGCTGGCCGGGGTGCTGCGC
Organism: Pseudomonas viridiflava; assembly: GCF_900589395.1. Classification (GTDB taxonomy): domain Bacteria; phylum Pseudomonadota; class Gammaproteobacteria; order Pseudomonadales; family Pseudomonadaceae; genus Aquipseudomonas. The sequence continues at coordinate 56,110 of NZ_UUIS01000073.1, read as the reverse complement.
GATCAACTGGGCAGTTTCAGTGCCGCCTGGTGGTCGTTGCTGATGCTGGTGGCAATCATGCTGCTGATGGTAGTGCGCTTTGATCCGCGCACCTACGCTCGTCACCTGCAGATCAGGCAGGCAACGGCGACGGCGCCTGCCGCCTGAAAGGGTTTGATGCTATTGTGCTATCGGCGGATCCGATCAGCGCCGGCGAGACCTCACCATGCTCAACAGCAACGCCCTTCGCAAACTCGACATGCAGGACCTGATGGTCTTCGTGTCGGTCTATGAGCAGCGCAACCTGACCCTGGTGTCCGAGGCGCTGCACGTCAGCCAGTCGACCGTCAGCTATTGCCTGAAAAAACTGCGCGTCCAGTTCGACGACGACCTGTTCATCAGCACCCGCAATGGCATGCACCCGACCCGCAAGGCGGTGGCCATGTTGAGCCACGTGCAACAGATCCTGCATCAGGTCAACCTGTGCCATGACGGGCTGATGACCTTCGACCCGCGCCAGCAAGCCACGGTGTTCAACCTGTGCGCGCCCGAATATTTCGAATTGCTGGTGTTGCCGCACCTGATGCGCGGTTTTGACGAGGCGGGGTTTGCCGTCACGGTCAATGTGCACAAACTCGACCGGGACCTGCCGGCCGATGCCCTGCAAGAGGGTCGCTATGACCTGGCGCTGTGCTTTGGCCCGGGCTTTCACCGCTTGCCGGCGGGTGTGTGCAGCCAGGTGCTGCTTGAGGACGATCTGGTGTGCGTGATGGACCGCCAGAGCCTGCCGGTCGACGCCCGGCTGGAGCTTGAGGCCTACGCGGCCAGGCGGCATGTCTACCCCACGCCGTGGACGTCGGATAACAACATGGTCGATGGCTGGCTGCGCCAGCAGGGCCTGACCCGTGAAATTGCCGTGCGCAGCAACAGCTACCGCGCCGCCTTGCAATTGCTCGAAGGCAGCGATTGCGTGCTGGCGCTGCCGCGGCGTATCGAAGCCCTGCTGGGCAACGAGCCCTGGCTGGGCGTGTGCGAACTGCCGTCCCGGTTGCCAGGCTTTACCCTGGACATGATCTGGAGCGAACAGGCCGAACGCCTGGAAGCCAACGGCTGGCTGCGCGAGCAGGTGGTCAAGGTCTGTGCCGCCCGAGGGTTGCTGTGACCTATTGAGGCCCTTCTTCGGCCGTGCCGTCGGGCTGCTCCCGGGGCCTTGGCTGCTCGCCTTTTTCATTGGCCTGTTTGTTCTGCTCACCCACGTTGCCGGCATTTTCTGGCTTGTGGTCCAGGTCTTCGCGTTGTGCGTGTTCTTTATCGTTCGAGGCGGTCATGGTCGTTCTCCATCAGGGAATCACCTGAGATTGGGCCGCAGCCGGCGCACAAGATTCCCTGAATCGCTCACTCGGCGCCGCCCTGGGCCGGCGCACCGAACAGCGCTGTCCAGTAGATGCCCGCGTTGCTTTTCGGGTCAGCGGCGTAGGCGGCGCCCACCTCGCTGTAGCCGGGGTTCATCAGCACCGCACAATGGCCGGGGCTGGCCAGCCAGCCGTCGACCACCTTGCGCGCGTTGTCCTGCCCGGCGGCGATGTTCTCGCCAATCTGCTGGGCCAGGTAGCCGGCCAGCTCGGCACGATCACCGGGAGTATCGCCATTGCGGCCCTTGTGATCGAAAAAATTGTTGTTGGCCATCGAGCGGCTGTGGCCTTCGGCGGCCGCCGCCAGGCTGGCGTTCCAGTTCAGGGGTGCGGCAGCATTGAACGACTGCTCGCCGCACTGGCGCGGCTGGCTGCGGGCGGTATTGAGAAAGCTCAGGATCGCCTGGCCTTCGTTTTGCGAACTGCCCAGGCGCGCGGTCAGCAATGGACGTGCCAGCACGATGCGCCAGTCGCGGCCCTCGCGGCTGATGCCGATGTCGACAAATTGCGGGTCGAGCACCACCTGGCAGAAGCTTTCGCGGATCGCCTGCATGGCGGCCTCGGCATCACGCGGCCCCGACAGGGTGATGGCCTGCACCGTGACCATCGGATAGGACGCCTGGGTCATGGCCTGGCGCAGGTCGGTGGTGTTGCTGACCGGCATGATCAGGCGCGGGTCGCGGGCCAGCGGCGGCAGTTCGGCCGAGGCCTGCCCGGCACAGGGTTGCACCTGGCTACGGTAGCTGTTGATCGACTCCTGCAGGCGACCCTCTTCATGGTTAACGACTTCATCGGCGGTGGCCATGGCGCTGAACGTCAGACTCAATGACAACGCCGCAAGCGGCACGAGGGTGGATATCAAGCGCATGGAAAACTCCCTTACAACAGTGGGCACATGATGCGCGATTTCACCGGCGGCGGCGACCCGCCTGGCTTCGCGCTATCATCATGAGCCTCTGACAACGGATGACGTCATGCAACTCCCGGACCTTAATCTTTTGATCGCCCTCGATGCCCTGCTCGACGAGGGCAGCGTGGTGGGCGCGGCACGGCGCATGCACCTGAGCCCGGCGGCGATGAGCCGTACCCTGACCCGCATCCGCGAAGCGCTGGGCGATCCGGTGCTGGTGCGCGCCGGCCGCGGCCTGGTGCCCACGCCCCGGGCACAGGCATTGCAGGCTCAGGTGCGCGAGCTGCTGGAGCAGGCCGGGCAGGTGTTCCAGGCCCGTGACGAGGTTGACATGGGCACTTTGCAACGTTGTTTCAATGTGCGCTCCAACGATGTGTTCTTCGGCACCTTTGGCGCGCGGCTGATGGACGCCATGCGCGCCGGTGCACCGGGCTGCACCTTGCGTTTCGTGCCCGAGGGCATGGGCGACGACGATGCCCTGCGCGAAGGGCGCATCGACCTTTACATTGCCTCGCGCCGCAACTTCGGCCCGGAAATCAAGATGCAAAGCCTGTTCACCACTCGGTTCTGTTGCCTGGCGCGCGAAGGCCACCCGATTTTCGAGGCGCCCATCACCCCTGAGCGCTTTGCCGCGTTCGACCATGTCAGCGTCTCGCGCCGCGGTCGTGCCCAGGGACCGATCGATCCGGCGCTGGCGGCGCTGGGGTTGCAGCGCCGGGTGGCGTTGATCACCCCGCACTTTCACTCGGCCATCTTTGGCGTGGCCGGTTCAGACCTGTTGCTGCCGCTGCCGGAACCTGTGATCTGGGGCATGCAGGGCCTGGGGTTGCGCATGCGCGCCTTCGATGTGCCGCTTGATCTGGAAGAAGTGACGGTGATCCAGGCCTGGCACCCGCGCTTCGACAAGGACCCGGCGCACCGCTGGCTGCGCCAGACGCTCAAGACGATCTGTGCGGTGCTGCCTGGCTAACCGGGCCATTCACCTGCGCGTGATGACTGGCCGGTCCACGCGCACCGCTTCAGGGCTTCCAGAATCGCAGACTTTGCAAATGGCGTTCGATATCGTCCATTTCATCCTCCCCGAGCGTCGCGTCGAATTTTCTGCTGATGATCTTTCTGACATTGGCCAGCCGATGAGTGACGTTTCTATCATCAATGAAATCGGTGGTGGCTTTGCGGTACTGCGCGACAGGTTTGTCGCGGTAGTAACTGCCCATTTGGTGCAGCGAAATCAGGATGAACTCTATCTCTGCCAGCACTTCAAGCGCTTCTTCGCCAGTCAGGGCAATGTGTTTGTTGCTTTCGAGCATGGTGTTCTCACACGCAATGGCAGGGTTCGCACGCCTCAAAGGCCATGTGCACAGGCGGTTCAGTTGCCTTCGAACAGACCGATGTACTGCAAACCGTTATAGCTGTCCTTGTAGGGCGGCGAAACCGCGACGCCGCCATCGGAGTACCAGACCAGGGCGTTGGCCTGCACAAGCCCCAGGCGGGCACATTCAGCCTTGACGCGCGCCCATTCGCCGGGATCGACAGGGGCGTCCCTGAGCAGATCGTCCAGCGCTTGCGGCTTTTGAGTCCTGGGCAGGATGCCGATGAAGTCTTCGTCGTACCATTGCAGGCCGATGTCCTTGCAGAACCCACACACGATGTAGCCGGGCTCATCCAGTTCAGCGCTGTAGTCCAGCTCGAAGTAGCGCTGGTAATCGTGTTCAGGCGCAAGGCTTGTTCCGATCCAGAGGTGCACCTTGTCGTAGCGTTCTATGTCGTAATCAATCATTGGCAAGTCCTTGAGGTGCGGTCAGTGCGAGCGCGCAGCCGTCGCGTTGAAAGCCATTTCAACCCATGGCCTGCGCCCGCCATGGCTTGAGCCACACGCCCAGTGCGGCCAGCAGGACCGTACCATACAGCGTGGCAAGGCCCAGTTGCAGCAGGGTCGATTGCAACGGCTGCAACAGCAGCGCCGCCGGCAGCATGACGAGCACCGCAACCAGCCCGTGAGCACGCCAGGGCAGCACTTGCGCCAGCCCCTGGCGGCGCAGCAACAGGGCCCCGGTGACCAGCGCACCCCCCAGGGCTGCCAGGGCAATGCCATTGATGCCCATCGTCCATGGCAGCAGCGCCAGCAGTGCAGCGTTGCACAGGCTGCCGAGCAATTCGCAGCGCAGTGGCAGGCGCGTGTCGCCAGCGGCATAGGCATACCGCGCCAGCAAGGCATTCCAGGCATTGAACACCAGCGGCGTGGCAAACCACGCCAACAGCCCCGGCAAGGGGCCGTCGTGGGTCTGTTGCGGCAACAGCAGCACCACCAGCGCGCCGGCCGCGCCGATCAGCCCGGCCACCGCCGGCAAGGTCAACAGCGTGGCGCTGGCCAGGCCACGGCGCAACAGCTCCAGGCGTTGCTGTGCGGCACTGGCGCTCATCAGCCCGAGCAGCACCTGGTTGAGGCTCATCAGGGCAATCAGCGGCAGGTTGATCAGCTTGCGTGCCAGGTTGATCCAGGTCACGGCGCCTTCGCCCAGCAGCGAGGCAACCATGCGCTCCAGCAGCGCCAGACCCTGGCTGGCCAGGTTGCTGCCCAGCAACGGGCCGATCCGCTGCAGCAATTCACGCACCGCCAGGGTTTCGGCGTCGCGTTGCCAGGGTCGCCAGCCAAGGCGGCACAGGCTGGGCATCAACACGGCGGGCATCAACAGGCTGCCGAGCAGGCAGGCAGCAGCCAGGCCCGTGGCGCTGGCGGCGTGGCGCTCAATTGCCAGGTACAGCACCGCCGGCAGGTTGAACAGCAGCGAGCCGAGCCCGGCCAGGACAAAGCGCGCCCTGGCCTGCAACGGTACGCACAGCAAGGCATGCAGGACAAAGCCCGGTGCGCACCAGGCCAGCCATTGCAGGCTGTTGGCCGCTTGCGCATAGGCACCGGCCTGCAAGCCCGGACCGACCAGGCGAACCCACAACCCCGAACCCATGCTCAGCAACAGCCCCAGCAACACCGCGCCCAGCAGCAGCGGCAGGGTCAGGCCGGCCAGCCAGCGCCGTTGCTGTCGCTCATCGCGTTGCTGATAAAGCGGCAGCGCTGCGGCGCTGAGCAACCCACCGGCCAGCGCCATGCGCAAGGCTTCGGGCAGGAACATCGACACCAGGAAGGCATCGCTCTGTGCCCCGGCGCCCCAGGCCGCGACCAGCAGCCATTCACGGGCAAAGCCGGCAGCCAGGCCGGTGAGGGTGGCCAGGGTCAGCCAGAGGGTCGAGCCGAGCACGGCGCGCGCGTCAGTGGAACAGGGTGAACAGGCCTTTGCCGCCCACCTTGTACTTGAGGTTGCGTGCCCGCTCGCCCTTGATCTCGGCGTTCGGGCCGCTGACGATGGCATACGGCGCGATGGGCTTGGACACCACGCTGGCACCGCCGACCACCGCGCCCTCGCCGATGTCGGCACCGAACGACAGCAGGGCGCGGCTGCAGATCCAGGCGTAGTCGCCGATGAACACCGGTCCGCCGACCGCCCAGAACTCCGGTTCCTTGAGGTCGTGGCCGCCGGCGATGATCAGCACATGCGAGGCAATGGTCACGTGGTCGCCGATAATCAGCCCGCCGCGTGCGTCGAGCTGGCAGTGCCAGCCCACCGTGCTGTCGGCGCCGATGCGCAGGCTGTCGACGCCCAGCACTTCAGTGTTGCGCCATACGGTCGAGCCCTTGCCGATCTTCGCCCCGCCCAGGCGCAGCCAGGCCAGGCGCACGGTATGGCTGGGAATCTTGCAGATCAGCATGTTGTACACCTGCTCCCAGACCCGCAGCATGCGGTCGCGCAGGGTCGGCCAGTTGAGGCCGTACAGCGGAATCAGCGCGCCGTGCATCTCGCTGGCCAGCAACCGATAGAAGCGTCGCGCCAGGGGCGGCTCGATGTTCGGTTCGATGTTCAGGTAGCAGATGAACGACAAGGTGGTGTCCTTGATGCGGGTTTCGAAGGCCACTTCGTTGTCCAGCATCCATTGCCAGGTCGCTTGCAGCGCGTCCAGGCTCACGCCCATTTTCTCGGCGTACTCAGGCAGCGCCTCGCGCAGGTTATGAGAATGCATCAGGCGATGTTTCATGGGCGTTCTCCGGGATCGGGTGGCGCAGCGTGGGATTTGAAATCGGCCACCACCTTGTCGCGCAGGCGCCTGGACTCATGCAGGCTGATGCCTGCAAACAGCCAGAACAAGGCCGCCAGCACGCTGGTGAAGCTGAAGTAATGGTCGAACAGGCCGCTGAACAGCGCGGCCAGCACGCCGCTGAGGGTGCCCAGGGCGATGGCGTTGTCGGCGCTCAACACGATGGGACCCTTGTGCGGGCGCACCTGCCGCCACCAGCTCACGGTGATGGCGATAAACAGCAGCATGCCGGGCAGGCCCAGCTTGTAGACAAAATTGAGCCACAGGTTGGAAATGCCGAACTCGGTGTAGTTGATCACCGGCGGGTCGACCTTGAAGCCGATGCCAAACGGAAAGGTGGCCATCGCGTCGGGAAAGTGGCTGTACTCCAGGAAACGGATGGCGGTGCTGGCGTCGTCGTCGGAAAACAGCCCCATGATCCGGTCTTGCAACGGCGGGTAGAACAACAGCAGGGCGATCCCGGCAAACAGGCCGGCCAGCAGCAGGCGCCCCAGGTGCGGAATGCGCCGCCGGGCCATCCACAGCATGATCGCGACCAGGCTCAGCAGCGCGCCGCGTGAGCCGGTCAGCAGCAGGCCGATCACGCCCAGTACCGTCACCGCCAGCGCCAGGCGGCGTGATCCGCCGCTGCGGGTCATGCCCAGGCAAAAGGCCAGGGGTACGATCATCGCCAGCGCTCCGCCCGCCACGTTGGGGTGCATCCACGGTGAGCCCATGCGGTTGGCCAGCGCCAGCAGGCTGCTGCTCAGCACGTCGACACCGCTGTAGCCGAGCACCCCCAGCACCGGGATCAACGACACCGCCGAGCGGTTGACCACAAACACCGGGATCGACAGCAGCAGCAACGCCAGGGTGCCGAGCATGATCGCCATGACCGCCTGTTCCAGCACCCGACGGTCAAGCAGCAGCCGCGGTACCAGAAACATTACCGACAGGTTGAACAACCAGCGCACCCAGTTGATCGGGCCGTTGCCTTCGGCGATCACCGTGACCTCGCCGACCACGAACGGAAAGGCGCTGTAGAGCATCAGCGCCAGTAACAGGCGCTCGGCATTGAGCATGGCCGGCAGCCTGGGCTTGTCGAAAAACATCGACTGCAACAGGTAACTGCCCCAGGTCAGCATGATCAAGGCTTCCGATACCGTGGTGCGCACCCCGATCTGGATCGTGGAATAGGGAATAAACGTGCCCAGCACGCAGAACAGCAGCAGCCCCAGTTGCGGGCGGCGCAGCACCGTGACCACCGACGCCATCCCGGCCAGCGCCAGCAGCACCTTGGAGACCGGTGCCAGGCAGATCAGCAGGCCGCCCAACACAGCAAGCATCAGGCCGACGGGCAGGGCAATGGGCATCAGCGCAGTTCCTCCAGGGCGTCATGGATCCGCTGCTCGAACGCCGCCACGCCATACTGCGCCGCCCAGTCCTTGAGCGGCTGGCGGTCCTGGGGGCCTGCACTGGCCAGCACGCCCATCAGGCGCACCAGGGCCGCACTGTCGCCGGGAACAAAGCGCGGGCTGTCGGGCGGGGTGATCTCGTCCAGCGAGGAGCCGCTGGCCACCGCCACCGGGGTACCGGTGCTCAGCGCTTCGATCACCGGCAGGCCAAAGCCCTCGGCGCGCGACGGATGCCAGAGCCGCTCGGCCCCGGCGTACAGCGCATGCAACTGGGCATCTTCCAGCCCGCGCAGCACATGCAGGCCAGACAGGGCGCGTTGCGCGGGGCTCAGGGGCTCATCGCCGCCGACCAGCACCAGGTCCGGTACCTGCGGGGTGCGCAGCCGCGCGGTCTGCCAGGCCTCGACCAGCCAGGCGATGTTCTTGCGCGGTTCGCGGGTGCCGACGCACAGCCAATAGCGCTCGGGCAATTGCAGCAGGCTGATGTCGGCAGGTTCCTCACCAAAGCCTGGGACCACATGCGGCACCACCCGCAGCTTGCCCTGTGCCCAGGGAAACAGCCGTCGCACTTGCTCGGCGGTGAAATGCGACGGTACCCAGACGCGGTCGGCCACGCGCAGCGAATGGACGATCGAAAGCCGGTCGGTGCAGCGGTAGACCCGGGCCTTGAGCCTTGAGCCGTGGCTGTTGTTTTCCGTCAGCTGGAACAGGTCATGCAGTTGCAGCACGTACTTGAGGCCTTCGGGCTTGCGGCCCAGCGGCAGGCCCATGTTGATCGTGGCTACATACAGCTCGATCCCGGCATCGCGCAGGGCGCCGGGCAAGAACAGCCCTTCGAATTTCAACCGCTCCGGCAGGCGGTGCACCGCACCGAGCGGCGTGGCCCAGCGCGGAGCGAACAGCCGGCGACGGATCGGATGGTCATAAGGGGCTACGCCAAACAATTGCAGGCTGTCCTGGGGGTTGGCACGAATGGCTGCTTCCAGGGCCAGGTTCTGCCGGCCGATCCCGCTGAACGGGTAACCGGCGCCGGCACGGTAATCGAGACCTATACGCATGGACGCGCTCCTGGTTGAGGGGGCATGAGTCGGGTGTAGATGCCTTCGAGCTGAGCGGCCGACACTGACCAGTCGTGGCGGGCACGCACGTAGGCACGACCGGCTTCGCCGATCTGTGCCAGGCGCAAGGGGTTGTCGATGTAATCGCAGATCAGTTGCGCCAGCGCCTCGGCGGTTTCGGCGCCCAGGTAGTGTTCGGCGTTGTCCACGCCCAGCCCCGAAACGCCCTGCCCGGTGGTAATGACCGGCAGGCCTGCTGCCATGGCCTCGAGGATCTTCAGCTTGGAGCCGCCGCCCTGGCGCAGTGGCGCAAAGAACAGGGTCGAGCGGCGTTGCAAGGCACGCAGGTCCGGCACATAGCCCGCCCACTCGATGCGCGGGTCAGGCCATTGCTCGCGCCAGTGGGCCGGCAGGGCGAAGCCGGCCAGGGTCAGGTGCACCCCGGGCTGGAGCGCCCAGACCCGGGGCATGATGTCTTGCAGCGCCCAGTGCACCGCATCCACGTTGGGGGCGTATTCGTAGTTGCCGATGAACAGCAGGTGACGGCTCTCGCGGTCGGGCTCCACGCTGGCGTAATAGCCGCAATCGACGCTGTTGACCACGATCGACACCGGCTTGCCACTCAGGCGCGACAGCGCCTTGGCGTCGCCCTCGGTGACCGAGATCAGTTCGCTGGCCTGACGCAATATCCGCGTTTCCCAGCGTCGGTAGCGCCAGCGGTCATACAACGCAAACGGCGCCGCCCAGCGTGGCAGCTTGTCGTAACTGGCCGCCCCGAGTGCCGACTCGACGTTGTGCTCGGTGAGGATGAACGGCTTGGCGCTGCGTTGCAGGGCGCGCTCGAACGGCTGGAAGGCGTAGGTGTGCTGGATCTGGATCACGTCCCAGTCTTCTTGCAGCAGCGCCTCGAAGGTGCGTTCCAGATCCGGGGCGTAACCGTTGATGCCGGCCAGCATGGGCGCCGGGGCGAAGGCGGCCACCAGTAATGTGCGCAGGCTGCGCAACGGGCGCCTGGGCAACACGATCAGGCGTTCCAGCCAGGGTTCCAGGGCCTGGCGGCATTGCGGGTCGGGGTCGGTCTTGGACTGCACCAGCAAGGTGATGCGATGCCCGCGTGCCGCCAGGTTGCGCAGCAGGTGGAACTCGCGGGTCTTGCCGCCGCTGGTGGTGGGCCAGGGCAGGTAGGGCAGGGTCCAGAGAATGCGCATGGTTCAGGGCTTCCATTCCAGAATCTGCAGGGTCGGACGCAGGGCCAGGGTCACACCCTGGCGGCTGGCCAGCGTGTTGCGAGTGCCGTCCAGCGGATCATGGACCACCGCTTCGCGAATGTTCGGGAACGTCAGGCTGGCGCTGCTGGCGCTCCATGCCATCAACAAACGGGTGCCGTCCGGGCGGCTCCAGGGCACGGCATAGAGGTCGCGTGGCACGCCGCTGACCGCCGGAGGGTCGGCCGGCAGCAAGCGCGGGCCGGTGATGGCCAGGAAATTCTGCAAGGCCATATACACCGGCTTTGGGTTGGCTTGCAGGTCGACCAGCCCGTAGCCCTGGTCACGGGCGCTGGCGCGTTCGTCCAGATCGCTCAGGTTGAACAGGAAGATGCGCTGGTAATCCATGGCGCTCATCAACGCCAGGCGGCGCAGCGTGTAGTCGGCCTGGCCGCGCAGGCCGATGATCGCCTGCATTTCCACCGGCCCTGCGTAGCTGGACCAGCCCCATTCGGTGGCCCAGACGTTTTGCACGCCGTTGCCATGCAGCAACTGGTTCATGGCGTTGCCACGCACCAGAAAGTCCCGGTCCGGCGGTGAATCACCCTCAGGGAATTCGGAGTACGGGTGGTAGGCTGCGACGATGTTCTGCTGGCCCAGGCCGCCATCGACCAGGGTCTGCAGCATGTAGCCCGGTGTGCTGTGCATCTGGCTGTAATAGGCCATTCCGGCAGTGGCAACCGACTTGCCCGGCGCCACGCTGCGGATCGCCTCGGCGGTGACGCTGAGCAGGCGGCCATAGGCGACCGGGTCTTCCTTGGGGCGCCAGATGATATTGGGCTCGTTCCAGACCTGCCAGGTGTCGACCTGCGGGTAGCGCTGGGCCAGGCGTGCCATGCGCGAGGCGAACAGGGCGAAGTCGACGGGCGGGTACTGGTCGCGGCTTTCGGCATCCATTGGTGCGCTGCTGGCAAACGACGCCGAGCCGACCAGGTACGCCAGGGTGTTGTAGCCACGGGTCTGCATCGCAGCCATGGCCGCATCCACGGTCTGCAACTGAAACTGATCGCGCGCAGGCTCGATCAGCGGCCAGTGCAGGGTCAGGCGTACCCAGCCCAGCCCCAGGGCATCGAGGCGGTCCATCTGCTGCTGGTACACCTCGGGGTCGAAGTAGGGAAATTGCACGTTGACCCCGAGAAAGTCGCGCCACTCGACCGGGCGCGGGGCCTTGAGCACCGTCTCGGCCAGGCTGTCACCGCTGCAGACAAGGCCGGCGGCCAGCAGCGCCGTGGCCAGCCAGGGTATGGAGTGGGTGTGCATGGTCATTCACCTCGCCTGACAGGCATGCTGGAACATTTCGCGAAAGCGTTCGGCGGTGTGCGGCCAGACCCGCTGCCGGCCCAGCCGGGCGGCGCGTTCGGCCCAGTCGAGCACCTGGTGCGGCTGACTGCACAGCTGCATCAAGGCGGCGCGCAGCGCAGGCACATTGCCTTGCGGGTACAGCGTGCCGTTGCCGTGCGAGACCTCCTCGGCAAACGAGCGGGCATCGGAGGTGATCACCCCGCGTCCGCAGGCCACCGCCCACGACAAGGCGCCGCTGGTGCCGCGCAGCCGTCCCAGCAGCCTGAGTTTGCTCGACTCGCGGTACGGCAAAACCATCACATGGTGGGCCTGGATCACGTCGGCAATGTGCTCGGCCGGCAGGTCCAGCTGCCAGTCAATCAGGTCGCTCAGACCCAGCTGGCGGATGTGCAGGTGCAACTGCTCCAGGTAACTGCCGCCACCGGCAAAGGCCATTTCCGGCTCGCTGCCGCCGGCCAGGGTCAGGCGCACGCTCTGGCGCAGGCCCGGCTGGCTGACGAACAGGCCTGCCAGCGCGTCCAGCAGGTCTTCGATGCCTTTGCCGCGGTAGATAAAGCCGAAATACAGCAGGCGTAGCGGTTGCAAGGGCGGCAGTGGCACCGGCGCAATGTCCAGGTTGCCGTGGGGGATGACCACCATTTGTCGAGCATGCAGGCCCATGCGCTGGCGCAGGCTCTGGCTGCCGGCAGCGGTCAGGGTCACCAGGCGCGTCATGCCCCTGGCCAGGAGCCGTTCCTGGCGCAGGCACAACGGGTCGGCCAGCACCGTGGCCACCTGCGCGGCAGGCGCCGGCAGGCGGTTGGCCAGTGACAACGGCCAGGGCAGGTTTTCCAGGCGCCAGACCAGCCGTTCCGGGTCATGCACGGTGGCGGTCAACGGCAGCTGCGGCCAGCGCTGGCGCAGGACCTGCAGGGCGCGAAACTCGGCCAGCCGGCCGCCACCCAGTTCGGCGTGCACCAGGTCGAAACCTTGCCAGTCGGTGTCGAGCACTCGCTGCCGGGCCAGTTGCGCGTCGTTGCCCACGCCTTGCAACGGCGTCAGCACTTCGACATCCAGCGCCTGCAGGGCCTGGCGCAGATGGCCGGCATAATCGGCAATGCCGTTCTGTTCGGGCGGCAGCGGGGCGAGCAGGGCAATACGCATCAGGCACGGCTCCCTATGCGCTTGATGAACCGCAGCACTTTTTCCGGCACCTCGAAGCGCCGACGGTTGAGGATGATGCCGTCGACCCGTTTGAAGGCGGTGTTCAGGGTGGTCAAGGCGTCTTCGAGCATCGGCACGGTGGTGCGTTGTGCACGCACCACCAGCACGATCAGGTCAGCTTCGCGCAGCAGGACAAACGGCTGATCGTTGCCATACAGGCCCGAGGCGTCGATCAGCACGATCTCGCCTGGGCTGGCCGGGCCCGGGCCTTCGGTGCGGACCCGGTGGCCGTGTTCGACCAGGACGTTTTTCAGGCGCGCAATCACGAACTTCACGCCTTCGCCGGGGTGTTCGGAAGTGAAGCCGATGGCCAGGCCTTTTTCGGCCACTTGCCTGAGCGGCAGGATGCCGTACACCCGGTGCAGGTTGGAGGTGAACGCGGCGGTGCGTTCCTGGGCGCGTTCCAGGTCCGGCAGGCTGGTCCACACCGGCACCCCGAAGCGGCTTTCGATCTTGTCGCCATCGTGGATGCGCTGGTCCAGCAGGTAGAAGAAGTACAGCGCCAGCACGCCTACCAGCAGGCTCAACGGAAAGGCCAGCACCAGCATCAGCAAGCTCTTGGGGAAGACCCGGCTGGGGTTGAGGGTGGCCTCTTCGATCAGGGCGATGTTGCTGATCTGGCTGTTGTCCAGCTCGCGGTCGATGCGCGCCTTTTCCAGGCTGTCGGAGTACAGGGCGTAGCTTTTCTCGGCCGCGTCCAGTTCGCTTTGCAGGCGTGACAGTTCAGGCTCCAGGCTCAGGGCCTGCAGCCGGTCCTTTTCCAGCTGGGCCAGTTGCCGGTCCTGCTCGGTCAGTTGGGTCAGCAGCCGCGCGTAGCTGGTCTGCTGGTCGGCGTAGACGTTCTGCATACGGTTGTAGATCGGGTTGGGGGTAATGCTCTCCGAGCGCTGCACCGTCTCTTGCTGCGCCTTGAGCAGCGCCTTGATGTTGTCGATCTCTTCGCTGATCGCCCGGATCGGCGGGGCCGTGTCAAAGAAGGTGCGGCGCAGTTCCTGGCGCTCGACTTCCTTGGCATTGATGCGGTTCTGCAGGTCCTGGCGGTTGGGGTTCAGGGTCAGTTCACGGCCGGCCGAAACGGTCTTGGGCTGGCTGTCCAGCTGTTTCTTCAGGGTTTCCAGGCCGGCCTTGGTCGAGGCGATGGCGCGGATGGTGTTGTTGCGTTCGGTGCGCAGGTCATTCAGGCCCTGGGAGGTGTCGGCCAGGCGCTGGGCAATGCTCACCGCCCCCAGCTGGTTGAGGTAGGTCTGGATCTGTTTCTTGTAGATGATGATATTGGCGCCGGTTTCCTTGACCTCGGTGTCGAAGAACGTATACAGGCTGACTCGGCCCAGGGTCTTGGTGCGCTGCAACTGGTATTCCTCGATCCAGTTCCTGAGTACGTCCTGGGCCACGGCCGGGTCGTCCCAGGTGAAGGTCAGCTCCATCACCGAGGAGCCGGGTTCGTGGCGCACCTTGAAGCCCTTTTCCAGGTTCTCGGCCAGGCGTTCGACCGCCGAGCGCCGTTCGGCCAGGCCGATCAGCTCGAACAACCGGTGCACGGTGTCGAAGACTGCGTAGACCGAATCCTTGAGCAGGTTCTTGGCCGAACTGATGAAACCCGCTTCTTCTCGCGCCCTGGACATTTCGGCCAGGTACTTTTCGGCCACCGTGCGGGTGATCGGCCGGCCGGTGAGCATCCGCTCTTCGTCCAGCAGCGGGTCGCGCAGGGCACTGGGCAATACGATCGACTGGCGGTTGGACAGCTCGATCGGCACCGTGCTGCTGTCGCGGCCCGGCTTGACCAGCAACAGGGCGGTAGACTCATAACGGTTGGGCAGCAGGAACGCGCCCAGCACCACGATGATGAATGTCACCAGTACCGTGGTCTGCACTTCACGCCTGAAGATGAAAAACAGGCGCAGCACATCGCGAAATGAACGGATGTTGATCATGTGTCTTTTCCCTGACGGTTAGTTCTGCAACTCGTAATTCACACCAAAGCCCAGGGACTTGGAGAACGGGATCAACTGGTTGAAGTACAGGTTGACGCCATCGGCCTTGTTGCCAACCGTGGATTTGGGCACGAACACCACATCGCCGCGTTGCAGCAGCACCGGGCCCCGGGGCGCCTGGGGGCTGGACCAGAGCATCTTGCTGTAGTCGAAGAAATAGGTCTTGTAGAGGCCGTTGTCTTCCTGGCGCAACAGCGCGACCAGTTGTGCGTCGCCATCGGGGGCCACGCCGCCGGCGCCGATGATGGCCTGGTCCAGGGTGGTGGCGATGGTGACCGGCAGGTTGGTCGAGTTGCGCACCGCGCCGCCGATGAACACGGTGTTGCCCGGCGCCTGGTTGATGTTGATGGTCATCGCGGTCTCGCGATAGATGCCCTTGAGCTGTTCCTGCAAGTGCGCGGTCAGTTGCGGGACCGTCAGGCCGGCAGCGTGTACCGTGCCGACCCAGGGATAGGCAAAGGTGCCGTCGGTGAGTACCTGGAACAGCGTCAGTTCATAAAGGGTGTTGGCGGTGAAGGCCGAGATGGTCGGCGGCTCGCCGGTATTGCGCACGATACGCAAGGTGTCGCCGGCTCGAATCTTCTGCGCCGGCAACGGCTTGCCAGCCAGGGCAAGCCCGGCCGTACGGCCGGCCTCGATCAAGGCGGTGTCGTCCGGTACACCGACCCTGGCCGGGGTGTTGCAGGCTCCGAGCGCCAGCAGGCAGGCTGCCAGCAGCACGGATTTGAAAGGGCGCACATACATCCGATCCATGAATACAGCTCCCTGACGGGGAAAACATGCCGGCCCACAACGCCGGATTTCAAGTACCGCGTACGCCAGGCGTACGCGGTCGGTCACACAACGGTTCAGGCCTTGGCGGCCTGGACCGGTACACGCCCATAGATGTCGGTAAAGCGCACGATGTCGTCCTCGCCCAGGTACTCGCCGCTTTGCACTTCGATCATCACCAGGTCGATGACCCCGGGGTTGACCAGGCGGTGGGTGTGGCCCGGCTTGATAAAGGTCGACTCATTGGTGTCGAGCATGAACTCACGCTCGCCATTGGTGACCGTGGCCATGCCGCTGACCACAATCCAGTGCTCGCTGCGGTGGTGGTGCATTTGCAGCGACAGTGAAGCCTGCGGGTGCACCACGATGCGCTTGATCTTGAAGCGCTTGCCTTCTTCCAGCACGGTGTAGGTGCCCCACGGCCGGGTCACTGTGCGGTGCAGGCGATAGGCTTCATGGTCCTGGCGCTTGAGCTCCTGGGCGATGAGCTTGACGTCCTGGCTGCGGTTGCCGTCGGCGACCAGCAAGGCGTCGGGGGTGTCGATGATGATCAGGTTGTCCAGGCCGACGGCCCCGACCAGGCGCTTGGGCGAGTCGATGAAGCAGTTGGTGACCTCGTGCAGCACGGTCTGGCCGTTGCATCGGTTGCCCTGGGCATCGGCCGGGGTCAGTTCGCGCAGGGCCTGCCACGACCCGATGTCGCTCCAGCCCAACTGACAGGGCACCACCGCCACCTTGGCCGAGTGCTCCAGCAGGGCGTAGTCGATGGAAATGTCGGGCACCTGGGCAAACAGATCGTTGTCCAGCTCGACCTGCAATTCATTGCTGCCTTGCTTGGTGGTGCTGTGGGCCAGGCAGGCGCTGACCGCGTCGAGCACCTCGGGGGCGTGCACACGCAGCTCGGCCAGCAGGCTGTCGACGCGCATGCAGAACATCCCCGCGTTCCACAGGTGTAAACCGCCGCTGACCCAGGCCTGGGCGGTGGCGACATCGGGTTTTTCGACGAAACGCGCCACCTGGTAGCCGTCGCCGTTGAGCTTCTGGCCTTTTTCGATGTAGCCAAAGCCGGTTTCCGCTTTGTCGGGAACGATGCCGAAGGTCACCAGCCAGCCTTGCCCGGCCAGGTGCCGGGCCTGTGCCACCGCCGCCTGGAAGGCCTCGGTGTCCGAGATCAGGTGGTCGGCCGGCAGAATCAGCAGTTGCGCATCTTCGCCGTACAAGGTTGCCACGTGCAGCGCGGCGGCCGCGATGGCCGGTGCCGTGTTGCGTCCCACCGGTTCCAGGATGAAATCGAGACTGGCGCGTTTTTTATTCAGTGGCCGATAGTCGTCCACCGTGCGGAAATACACTTCACGGTTGGTGACGGTCAGCAGGTGTTCGACCTGGGGAATGCCGGTGGCGCGGTTGAAGGTTTTTTGCAGCAGGCTCTCGCCATCGGGCAGGCGCATGAACGGCTTGGGCATGGCCTGGCGCGAGACCGGCCAAAGCCGGGTGCCGGAACCGCCGGCGATGATGCAAGGGATGAGGGTACTCATCAATCAATAAACCTCTCGGTTGAGCAGCACGGCCGGAACCGTGCGCAGAAGGATGTAGAGATCGAACCAGACGGACCAGTTTTCGATGTACTCAAGATCGAATTCGACGCGCTTCTCGATTTTTTCCACGGTATCTGTCTCACCCCTATAACCGTTGATCTGCGCAAGCCCGGTAATGCCCGGTTTGACGCGATGACGCGAGGTGTACTCCTTGACCGCCTGCTCGAAGAGAATGCCGGCCGCTTTGGTGGCTGTGGCATGGGGGCGCGGGCCCACCATGGACATGGTGCCGGCCACCACATTGAACAGCTGTGGCAGCTCGTCCAGGCTGGTTTTACGGATGAAGCGACCGACCCGCGTGACCCTGGCATCGTGGCGGGTGGTTTGGTTTTCCGCTGTGGCATCGGCCTGGTGCTGATGCATGGAGCGAAACTTGAAGACCTCGATGAGGCGATTGTTATAGCCATAGCGTTTCTGCCGGAACAGCACCGGCCCCTTGGAGTCGAGCTTGATGGCTATGGCGATCAGTAGCATGACCGGCGACAGCAGGGCGACGGCCAGCGATGACAGCACGATGTCTTCGGCCCGCTTGATGAACGGCGACCAGCCGTTGAGCGGCACATCCGAGGCATTGAACATCGGCAGGCTGGCCACTTCGGTGATGCGGTTGTGGGTGTGCCGGAAGGCAATCATGTCCGGCACCAGCAGCACATTGACCGGCAACCGGCGCAGCTCGCGAATGATGTAGTCCATGCGGTTTTCGGCTGTCCAGGGCAGGGCCACCAGCACCTGCGTGACCTTGTCTTCGCGGATCAGGCGTTCCAGGTCACCGGTGTTTCCCAGCAGCGGCAGGTTGGCGACGGTCTTGGGCATGCGCCCGATACGATCGTCGATGAAACCGCTGACCCCTGAACGGATGTCCTGATGCTGAAGCAGGTATTCGGCCAGGCGCAGGCCGTTTTCGGTCGCGCCAAGAATCACCGCGTTCTGCAGGAACAGGCCTTTTTTCATCAGGTGACGAAACAGCACCAGCAACAGCAGGCGCAGCAGGCACAGCAAGGCCAGGGTCGACAGGTACCAGACCAGCAGCGCGTCCTGGCTCACCGACTGCAGCACCTGCATGAAGTGATGCATGATCAACAAAAGGCCAAAAGCCGCCGTCCAGGCGAACAGGATCATGCGCAGACGCAGCGAGTTGCTGAACAGCGCTTCGCAATACACGCCCAGGGCCTGGAACATCATCACGCAGATCAGGCCGAAGACCAGCAGCATGCCCAACTCACCCTTGGCCTGATCGACCTGGATCGCAGGTGCAAGTGCCAGGATCACCAGCCCTGGCATTACGCAGGCCAGGCCATGGGCCAGGCGAATGCCGAACAGGAAGTATTCGACAAGACTGGTTCGGGTCAGCGACAGACTGTCGACGGGCTGCAACCGCATAGGGCCTCCTTACTGCGTGTCGATCCTTTACTCAAGCGACCGTCCTTGAAATTCCATGCTTGGCAGGCAAGGGTCAAAAAAATGTCTGTTGGGTTGCCCGGAAAAATATAGTCATTGTTTTGGCGTTTGCAGGGCTGAAATACCTTGGCGTTCGGTCACTCGCACGTAGCTGAAAACGAGCGCTGTCGCTAATGCCTTGTTTTGCCGTAGGACTTCTCTGAAGCGAATGACAGAAACCGCTTCGGTCAGGCTTTTTGACAGTAAAGCCCATGCAACAAAAAACGTCGGGTTTCCGCGTTCAGTTTTGCCTGGCGGCGTCCCTGCGGCGGGGGTATGGCAGCTTTTTGCCCCAATGAAACCGGGCGCGTGTCCAGGCCGGGACGAGTGCGAAAAAATTGTCGGTACGGGCGAGCGCTTTTGTTTTGGCCAGGGTCATATGCAGGTATCGCCCGGCGGCAGGGGCGGGTGACAACCATCTATCGATTACAGGGGACCGTCATGGCTCAACGCAGAGCGATTCTGATTCTTCATGGCAAGCAGTCGCTCAATGAGGATGTACGCAGTGCCGTCAACCGCAAGCGCGAGCAAGGCTGGGACCTGGATGTGCGCCTGACCTGGGAAGGTGGCGATGCGCAACGCCTGGTCGCCGAGGCCTTGGCAGCCGGGCATCGGCGAGTGATTGCCGGCGGTGGCGACGGCACCTTGCGCGACATCGCCGAGGCGCTGGCCCTGAGTGAGGTGCCTGACGGCGATGACGATCCGTTGAGCCTGGTGATCCTGCCCCTGGGCACGGCCAACGACTTTGCCCGTGCCGCCGGCGTGCCGCTGGAAATCGATGCCGCCCTGGACCTGCTGGACGCTCCGGCGCGTCCGGTGGATCTGGGGGAGGTGGACGGCAAACTGTTCCTGAACATGGCCACCGGCGGCTTCGGCAGCCAGGTGACGGCCAATACCTCCGAAGACCTGAAAAAAGTCCTGGGCGGCGCGGCCTATCTGTTCACCGGGCTGAGTCGCTTCAGTGAGCTGCACGCCGCCTACGGCGAGTTGAGCGGTCCGGATTTTCAGTGGAGCGGTGACCTGCTGGCGCTGGGTATCGGCAACGGTCGCCAGGCTGGCGGCGGCCATGTGCTATGCCCTACGGCCCTGGCCGATGACGGCTTGCTGGACATCAGCATTCTGCCCGCCCCGCAGGAGCTGGTCGGTACCCTCAAGAGCCTGCTGTCCGGCGGGCTGGGCCTGGAAAACATGTTTATCCGCGCGCGCCTGCCGTGGGTCGAGATCAAGTCGGCGCAGGGCCTTGATATCAACCTCGATGGCGAGCCGCTGTCGATCAGGCACATGCGTTTCAGTGCGCGGCCGGCGGCATTGCACGTGCACCTGCCGGTCGGCTCTGCGCTGCTGAGCGCCAGCGAGACCCCTTGGCTCAGTCGCGCCGACTGAACGCCGGGTCAAGTGTTTGTACGGTCCGGTCCGGTGGCAGCCAGGTCGGCCAGCCGGGCCAGCAGATGCTGCTGGTCATCATCGTCCTGGGGTAACTCGCCGGTGTGCGGGTCGACCAGCTCCAGTTGCCAGGCCAGCAGGCCCAGGCAGTGCCTGAGCGCGCCGATGGCCTCAAGGCCCAGGCCATTGGCCTTGACCAACTGCGCCAGGCGCTGGCGCAACTGGTCGATGAATGCAGCCATATCGCCAAGCGAGGCGCCGGCCGCTTTTTCGGTGAGGCCGAGCAGGGTTGCCTGCAGGCAGGTAATGGCGTCTTCGTCGTCGGTGATCATTTCCAGATGAGCCACGCAATCCTCCGAGCGTTGCAGCAGCGTCTGCGACTGGCTCAGGAATTGATCGTGTCGATGCAGCCATTGATTACTGTTCAGCATCCTTGATCTCCATACCTGATGGATGGCGGCGCAGGGCCACGCAATGAATGCCTGACAGTTAATTTTGGTTTCATTGGAAAGTCTGTAGGGCATTTCTGAATGTTGCATGAATGTGACGGTCAGCCCGCCCACAGCCGGGCTTTCAGCCTGCGCGACAGCACATGCATCGAGCATTGGCAATTACCAGGCCGCTAAAGCATGATGCCTGTATGACATCAGCGATCTCGACAGCCCGCAAATAGCCGCAAAGGGTCGCTAAGGTCTGGCATGTTGCAGCCGATAAACCGGCTGGCAGACCCATCGTTATCAACGCTTCAGGAGCTATAAATGGCCGGCATTCTCGACACAGTAGATCAGCGCACACAACTGGTGGGCGAGAATCGCCTGGAAATCCTCATGTTTCGCCTGGCCGGTCGCCAGTTGTTCGCGATCAACGTGTTCAAGGTCCAGGAAGTGCTGCAGCTGCCCAAGCTGACACTCATGCCGCAACGTCATTCGTTTGTCTGTGGCGTGGTCAACCTGCGTGGCCAGACCCTGCCGGTGATCGACCTGTCCCAGGCCATCGGCATGCGCCCGCTGGTGCCGGGCCCCGACAGCACCATTATCGTCACCGAGTACAACCGTACGGTGCAGGCGTTTCTGGTGGGCGGCGTCGATCGCATCATCAACCTGAACTGGGAGGCGATCATGCCGCCGCCGGCCAGCGCCGGTCGTCAGCATTACCTGACCGCCATCAGCAAGGTCGACGACCAGCTGGTTGAAGTCATCGACGTTGAAAAGGTCCTGGCCGAGATCGTGCCCTACAACGCCAAGGTTTCGCGCGAGAAGCTCGAGGACCCGATCCTGGATCACGCTCGCGGCCTGGAAGTGCTGCTGGTGGACGACTCCAAGGTGGCCCTGGCCCAGTTGCGCGATACCTTGTCGCAATTGGGTCTCAAGCTGCACATGGCCAGCGATGGTCTCAAGGGCCTGAACATGCTCAAGGCCTGGGCCGACTCGGGCCTGGACATGAATGAAAAACTGCTCATGGTGTTCACCGACGCTGAAATGCCGGAGATGGACGGCTACCGCCTGACCACCGAAATCCGTAACGACCCGCGCCTCAAGGGGCTGTATGTGGTGCTGCACACTTCGCTGTCGGGCAGCTTCAATGAGTCGATGGTCAAGAAAGTGGGGTGTGACAACTTTCTGTCCAAATTTCAGCCCGACAAGCTGGTCGACGTGGTGCGTGAGCGTCTGAAGATGGTGCTTGAGGGCTGATCAAAGCCTGTAAGCTGTGGCGCGAATCGTTTGAAGTTCGGGTCATACAAGGAAAAGCCGGCCATGTTGCAACTCAGCGCGCTGTACCGCTACCCCCTCAAATCCTGCAGGCCCGAGGTGCTCGACCGCGCCCGTCTCGATGCGCTGGGGCTGGCCGGTGATCGACGCTGGATGCTGGTCGATGCCGGCACCGGGCGTTTTCTGACCCAGCGCGCCTTGCCGCACATGTCGCAACTCTCGGTGCTGTGGAATGCCAGCGGCGGGGTCACCCTTGCCGCTGACGGCGTTGCCTCGCTGGACGTGGCCTTGCCCGCCGATCAGGCCGATACCCTGCGGGGGGTGACGGTCTGGCGCGACAGCCTGCAGGTGCCCGATGCCGGCGAGGAGGCCGCCGCCTGGCTCAGTGCCTTCATCGGCAAGCCGACGCGCATGGTGTACATGCCCCAGGCGCGCGCGCGCTGGCTGCCGGACGGGTATGGCACGATCAATGACAAGGTCGCGTTTGCCGATGGTTTTCCGCTGTTGCTGATCGGTCAGGGCTCGCTGGACGATCTTTCGGCGCGCATCGGCCGGCCGCAGGAGATGCTGCGTTTCCGGCCCAATCTGGTGGTCAGCGGGGCCGAGCCCTATGCCGAAGACGGTTGGAAGCGCATTCGTATCGGGACGCTGGAGTTGCGGGTCCTCAAGGCTTGCTCGCGCTGCATCCTGACCACCATCGATCCTGCCACTGGTTTGCGCAGCACGGATCGCGAACCGCTGACCACGCTCAGGAGCTATCGGCAGGTCGAGGGCGAGATCCTGTTCGGGCAGAACGTAGTGAGCGATGGGGAAGGGCAACTGGAGGTGGGAATGGCGGTCGAGGTGCTGGAGTAGGGCCCCTTCGGACTCATGCCTGGCTCCAGACGGTGGGAGGCGGCTTGCCGGCGATGGCTTGCCTGCCCATGTCGGGGTTTATACGGTGTTGTCCGGGTTTGCAGCGGTCTTTCAACGGTTTCGACCCTCTTGGGGCCGGGTTGCTTTGTCTTGCAAAGTAACCCGGCCGCAAGCGTGGACCCTGGCCGCTCAGGTCTCACAGATCATCGAAAAACCGCTCATGCCAGTCCACCAGCGGCTGCGGCGCGTTGAGCTTCTGGCCGTAGATCACCGAATACGACAGCACGTTCTGCACATACTGGCGCGTTTCGTCGAACGGAATGCTCTCGACCCAGACATCGAACGCCAGGTGATTGGCGCCCTTGAGCCATTGCCGCACGCGGCCGGGGCCTGCGTTGTAGGCCGCCGAGGCCAGCACCCGGTTGCCGTTGAACTGGCCATGCACCTGGCTCAGGAACGCAGCGCCCAGCTGGATGTTGGTGTCCGGGTTGAGTACCTGTTGCGGTGACGCCAGCGGGATGTTGAAGCGCTTGGCGGTCTCCTTGGCCGTGGCCGGCATCAGTTGCATCAGGCCGCTGGCGCCAACGCCTGAGCGGGCATCGTCCATGAATGCACTTTCCTGGCGGGTAATGGCAAACACCCAGCTGGAATGCAGGCCGCGCAGGGTGGCTTCGCGCACCAGCGTGTCGCGGTAGGCCATCGGGAAGCGGATATCCAGGTCGTCCCAGTACTGCGCCTGGCTGATGGTGCGAATGGCCGGGAAGTACCATTTCAGGTCGTAGGCCAGCTTGGCCTGGGCCACCATTTCGTCGCGGTTGAAGTGCCGGCTGACGTGATACCACTCACGGCGCCCGTCGACGATCTCGCCACGGTCATGGAACTCCAGGGCGCGGCGCACCCCTGGCGTATTGCGCACCTTGGTGATCAGCGCCTGGCTGAGCAGCAACGGCTTGTTGTTGAGCTGATAAGGGCTTTGCGTGCGGTCGGCGGCCAGGAAGCCATAGAAGTCACGCTCCTTGGCCACATCCTTGTACAGCGTCGGGATCTGCGGATTGTTCGGTTGCGCCAGTTCCAGCGCGCGGGCTTCCCAGTAACGCCAGCGGTTGGTGTTGGCCAGCGTCGGCGGCAGACGGCGCGCCAGGTCGTAGGCATCCTGCCAGCGGCCCAGGCGCAACAGCAGGCGCATGCGCCATTCGCTGACAGTGTCGTCGCGCAGATCGGGGTCGTAGCGGGTCATGACGTCCAGCGCGCGGTCGTCATAGCGCCGGGCCAGGGTCAGGCCGATCTCCTTGGCGATCTCGACTTTTTCTTCGCGCGAGAACCGCAGGGTGGTGGCGTAGCCATCGAGCATCGCCAGCGCTTTCTGCGGGTCCTGGCGCGCCAGGCGGCGCAGGCCCAGGCCGACCACATCGGACATGGCTTCGTCGACCGGCATGAACTGCGCCGGGTTGTTGAGCATCTCGGGCTTCTGCGCCACGGCCAGCAGCAGCTTGCCTTGCGGGGCCAGTGACGTGAGGCCGTCGACCAGGCTCTTGGCCAGGGTGTAGTTGCGGGCCTGGGCGGCCAGCTTGGCCCGCTGCCAGCGTTTTTCTTCGGTCAACTGCCCGGCAGCGGCCCATTGCGCAAAGAAGGCATCGCAGGCGCCAGGCAGGGTCTTGCTGGTCATCCACAGTTTTTCGGCGCTGGCGAAGCCTTCGGCGCGCTGACCGTGGCCGATCTGGTACTGGCCATACAGGCAGTCCAGTTCGGTGAAGTTCATCTTCGGATCGTAGTACTTGACGAAGGTCGCCCAGTCGCCGCGCTCGGACAACCAGCGCAACCAGCGCAGTTTCATCCAGTTGGCCTGGGGCAGGTCGCCGTGCTCGGCCAGGAATTTCTCGATTTCGAGGTTGCTGGCGCTCTTGAGGCGTGCGGTCAGTTCGTCGTATTCGAGATAAGGCTGCAGCGGGTAGTCGGCCAGGGCCACGCTGCTGGCCATGTACGGCCCGGTGTCGCCCCGCGCCAGGGCACGCTTGGCCTCATCGTAGAGCTTGCGCTGTTGGCTGAGGTCCGCCGCCTGGGCATGCGTGGCGGCCGTGATGGAAAGGAGCAGGCAGGATACAAGACTGAACAAACGACCGCGCATGGGACTTCCGGGCTGGTGAGTCGTGAAAAGTGCCGCTAGCTTAGCCTTTTGCCACCTCCGGTTGAAAGCACTGCCGCCCATCGAGACTCACCTGGAAATAAATCTTTGCCCTGCAGGCCATCAGTGCCGGGCATCAAGGCGCGTGCCCGGTCATCGGATGCCGACATTCGCCCGTCATCTCAGGTAGAATGCGCCCCCGGTTTTTGGAGAAGATCATGACCCTGCTCAAATTCAGCGATGTGTCCCTTGCCTTCGGCGCCATGCCATTGCTGGACAAGGTCTCCTGGCAGATCGCCCGTGGCGAGCGGGTGTGCATCATCGGCCGCAACGGCACTGGCAAATCCAGCATGTTGAAGCTGGTCAAGGACAGTCAGAAGCCTGATGAAGGCTCGATCTGGCGTGCGCCAGGGCTCAAGATCGGCGAATTGCCGCAAGAATTGCCCGAAGCCGACGAGCGGACGGTGTTCGACGTGGTTGCCGAAGGCCTGGACGGTGTCGGCGCACTGCTTGCCCAGTACCACCATCTGGCGCAGAACTGCGTCACCGAAGACGACCTCAACCAGCTCATGCACGTGCAGCAGGAACTGGAGGCCCGTGATGGCTGGCGCCTGCAGCAGGTAGTCGACAGCACCCTGAGCCGCCTGCAACTGCCGGCCGACAAGACCCTGGCCGAATTGTCCGGTGGCTGGCGCCGGCGCGTGCTGCTGGCCCAGGCGCTGGTGTGCGAGCCTGACCTGCTGTTGCTCGACGAACCGACCAACCACCTGGACATCGGCGCCATTGCCTGGCTTGAAGAAGCCCTCAAGGATTTCCAGGGTGCGGTGCTGTTCATCACGCACGACCGCTCGTTCCTGCAGAACCTGGCGACCCGGATCCTGGAGCTGGACCGTGGCGGCCTGATCGACTGGAACGGCGACTACGCCAGCTTCCTGGTGCACAAGGAAGCCATGCTGTCCGCTGAAGAGACAGCCAACGCGCTGTTCGACAAGCGCCTGGCCCAGGAAGAGGTCTGGATCCGCCAGGGCATCAAGGCCCGCCGCACCCGTAACGAAGGCCGCGTGCGCGCCCTGAAGGCCCTGCGTGTCGAGCGTGGCGAGCGTCGTGAGCGCACCGGCAAGGCCAATATCCTGATCGAGTCGGCCGACAAGTCCGGCAAGCAGGTCATCGTGCTGGACAACGTCAGCTTTGCGCACCCGGGCGGTCCGCAGCTGATCAAGGACTTCTCGATGGTCCTGCAGCGCGAAGACCGCATCGGCCTGCTGGGCGCCAACGGTACCGGCAAGACCACCTTGCTCAAGCTGATGCTCGACAACCTGCAGCCGACGTCCGGCACGGTCGAGACCGGTACCAAGCTGGAAGTGGCCTACTTCGACCAGCTACGCCACCAGCTGGAGTTGGAAAAGACCGTGATCGACAACATTGCCGAAGGTCGCGACTTCATCGACATCGACGGCCAGAGCCGGCATGTGCTGAGCTACCTGGGTGACTTCCTGTTCAGCCCGCAGCGTGCCCGCACGCCGGTCAAGGCGCTGTCCGGGGGCGAGCGGGCGCGGTTGCTGCTGGCCAAACTGTTCAGCAAGCCGGCCAACCTGCTGGTGCTCGACGAGCCGACCAACGACCTGGATGTCGAGACGCTGGAGCTGCTTGAAGAGGTGTTGTCCAATTACAAGGGCACCGTGCTGATGGTCAGCCACGACCGGGCATTCCTTGACAACGTCGTGACCAGCACCCTGGTCTTCGAAGGTGAAGGCAAGGTTCGCGAATACGTGGGCGGTTATCAGGACTGGCTGCGCCAGGGCGGTTCGCCGCGCCTGCTGGGCGTGGCCGACAGCAAGTCGGGCAAGGCCGAGCTCAAGAGCGCGGTGGTGCCGCCTGTAGCCGCCACACCGGCGGCAGCGGCACCGGCAGCCAGGAAGAAGCTCGGTTACAAGGAGCAGCGTGAGCTGGAGGCCTTGCCGGGGCAGATCGAGCAGGCTGAAGCGCAGCTGGCGACCCTGGGCGCCGAGATCGCTGATCCGGCGTTCTACCAGCGGCCCTCCGCCGAGGTGACGGCGATGCTGGCCAAGGTCGAGACCATGCAGGCCGGGCTGGACGCGCTGCTTGAGCGCTGGGCTGAACTGGACGACTGATGAAACGAAAACGCCCGGATTATCCGGGCGTTTTTCGATGCAGGTCGTTTACTCGCCTTTCTTCAGGCGCACGGCGAGTACGTCGCAGGGCGCGCCGTGCAGCACGTCATTGGCGGTCGAACCCAGCAGCAGGGCCAGGCCGTGGCGGCCGTGGCTGCCGACCACGATCAGGTCGCAATCGTGTTCCCGTGCCAGCTTGTGGATTTCCTGACGCGGCTGGCCGTACTCCAGATGGCTTTTGCCGGTCTTGATGTCCGGGTACTTGAGCTTGATGTGCTCCAGTTTGGTCTTGGCCTGATCGATCTGTTGTTGTTGCAGTTGCGACAGGTCCATCGGCACATCGCCACCAAATGCCATGGCCATGGGTTCGACGATATGGACGGTCGACAGCGTGGCGCCGCTGGCTTCAGCCAGTTCGCGAGCCTTGCGAATGACCGGGTCGCATTCTTCGGTGAGGTCTATGGCAACCAGGATGTGTTTGTACGGCATGAGGGTATCCTCCGGAACAGTGCATGCGGCGAGTATGACCCTTTCGCGCCCTTCTGGGCAGGCCGTTGTGGGCCAGCGTTTTATTGATTTTGTAAGGCCTTGGTGAGGCGGGGGCAAGAAATATGACGAGCTGGATCATTCTGTCAATCATTTGTGTGATGTTGAGCCCCCTGGTGTGGATGATGCCCACCCGTCGGCAGAGCGGCCGCATGGCCTTGCGCCTCGAGGCGCGACGCCTGGGGCTGGGCATGCAGCTCAGTCGGGAGGAATGGCCACACTGGCTGCTGCGCGAGCCGCCAGGCTCGTGCGCACAGTACCATCGACCCCGCCAGGCCGGGCAGACCACCTGCTGGGCCTACTGGCAGACCGAGCCTGGCGTCTGGGTCAACCGCTGGCGCGAGACGTGTGAAGACGAGCGGCTGATGAGCCATTTCAGGGCATTGCCGGCCGATGTCTACAAGGTCGAGGCCGATGCGCAGATGGTTGCGGTGTACTGGGGTGAGCGTGGCAGTGCCGAAGTGTTGCAACATATGAATGCCACACTCAAGGCGCTCGCCGCCTGACGCAAGGCCTGAACGGCAGGCATAAAAAAGCCCGATAGCAACATCGGGCTTGGGTGTGGCCAGGCAGGCCGGTAATTTCTGGTGCTGACGGTGCAATGCCGCAGTGTCGGGCTGTGCGGCGGGGGTCAGGCAATGGCTGGACTCTAGCTGCTTTGCTCTTTTTTGTCGCTTTTTTTCTTCGGCATTTGCTGCCGTGAACCGCCACGGTGCACGGGCAGCCGACGAACTTTGACCCATACTTTGCAGTGTCGTCACGACCGGTGGCGCAGGCGCCGGCCTGCGCGTGCCGGTCAGGCCGGCAGTGCAGGTCCTGTGCCGGCCCGGTTTCACTGGTTTTTGCGGTGAATTGACAATTGGCCAGTTTTGGATGAAGGTGTGCTACCCAAATCAAACGGGCGTATGAATTGATCGTTTGGTGTCAGACATTTCTGACAGAATCCTGACTGCCGCGTCGGCGGGTTTGCCTTTGATTTGGCGTGTTCATTGACGGCGACGTCGTAGTCTCGTCGGAGCTTGATATCCGGCGTGTATTGTTCAGCTTCCATATCGTGGAGATCAGTTGATGATTTACGAAGGTAAAGCCATCACGCTTAAGGCTCTTGAAAGTGGCATCGTCGAATTGAATTTCGATCTCAAGGGTGAGTCCGTCAACAAGTTCAACCGTCTGACGCTCAACGAGCTGCGCCAGGCGGTCGATACCCTCAAGGCCGATGCCTCGGTCAAGGGTGTGATCGTTACCAGCGGCAAGGACGGCTTCATCGTCGGTGCCGACATCACCGAATTCGTCGAGAATTTCAAGCTGCCCGATGCCGACCTGGTGGCGGGCAACCTGCAGGCCAACCGTATCTTCAGCGATTTCGAAGACCTCGAAGTGCCTACTGTCGTGGCCATCAACGGCATCGCCCTGGGGGGCGGCCTGGAAATGTGCCTGGCCGCTGACTATCGCGTAATGGCCAGCACCGCCAGGATCGGCCTGCCCGAAGTCAAGCTGGGCATCTACCCGGGCTTTGGCGGTACGGTGCGTCTGCCGCGCCTGATTGGCGCCGACAACGCCATCGAGTGGATTGCCTCCGGCAAGGAAAACGGCGCTGAAGATGCGCTGAAAGTCGGTGCGGTCGACGCCGTGGTCGAGCCGGGCAAGCTGCAGGCGGCCGCCCTTGACCTGGTCAGGCGCGCCATTGCCGGCGAGTTCGATCACAAGGCCAAGCGCCAGCCCAAGCTCGACAAACTCAAACTCAATGCCATCGAGCAGATGATGGCCTTCGAGACCGCCAAGGGGTTTGTAGCCGGTCAGGCCGGGCCGAACTATCCGGCCCCGGTCGAAGCCATCAAGACCATCCAGAAGGCCGCCAGCTTCGGGCGCGACAAGGCGCTTGAGGTGGAAGCGGCCGGTTTTGCCAAAATGGCCAAGACGTCGGCGGCGCAGAGCCTGATCGGCCTGTTTCTCAACGACCAGGAGCTCAAGCGCAAGGCCAAGGCTTATGACGCCCAGGCCCGCGAGGTCAAGCAGGCGGCCGTACTCGGTGCCGGCATCATGGGGGGCGGCATTGCCTACCAGTCGGCCGTCAAGGGCACGCCGATCCTGATGAAGGACATCCGCGAGCAAGCCATCCAGCTGGGCCTGAACGAAGCGGCCAAGCTGTTGGGCAATCGTGTCGAAAAAGGCCGCCTGACCCCCGCCAAGATGGCCGAGGCCCTCAACACCATCCGTCCGACCCTGTCCTACGGTGATTTCGGCCACGTCGACCTGGTGGTCGAGGCGGTTGTGGAAAACCCCAAGGTCAAGCAGGCCGTATTGGCCGAAGTCGAAGCGCAGGTGGGTGAGCACACCATTCTGGCGTCCAACACCTCGACCATTTCCATCAGCTTGCTGGCCCAGGCCCTCAAGCGTCCGGAAAACTTCGTCGGCATGCACTTCTTCAACCCGGTGCACATGATGCCGCTGGTCGAAGTCATCCGCGGCGAGAAATCCAGCGAAGAGGCTGTGGCCACTACCGTCGCCTACGCCCGCAAGATGGGCAAGAACCCGATCGTCGTCAATGACTGCCCGGGCTTTCTGGTCAACCGCGTGCTGTTCCCGTATTTCGGCGGCTTTGCCCGTCTGGTCAGCGCTGGCGTGGACTTCGTGCGCATCGACAAGATCATGGAGAAGTTCGGCTGGCCCATGGGCCCGGCCTACCTGATGGACGTGGTCGGTATCGACACCGGCCACCACGGTCGTGATGTCATGGCCGAAGGCTTTCCGGACCGGATGAAGGACGATCGTCGCTCGGCCATCGATGCCCTCTACGAGGCCAAGCGCCTGGGGCAGAAGAATGGCAAGGGCTTCTATGCCTATGAAACCGACAAGAAGGGCAAGCCGAAAAAGGTCACCGATGCCACCGTGCTCGATGTGCTCAAGCCGGTCATCTACGAGCAGCGTGAGCTGAGCGACGACGACATCATCAACTGGATGATGATCCCGTTGTGCCTGGAAACCGTACGCTGCCTGGAAGACGGCATCGTCGAAACCGCCGCCGAGGCCGACATGGGCCTGATCTACGGCATCGGTTTCCCTCCGTTCCGTGGTGGCGCCCTGCGTTACATCGATTCGATCGGCGTTGCCGAATTCGTCGCCCTTGCCGATCGCTACGCCGAGCTGGGCGCCCTGTATCAACCGACCGCGAAGCTGCGCGAAATGGCCCGTACCGGCCAGAGCTTCTTTGGTCCTGCGGCTGTCAAGGAGTAAACCTATGAGCCTGAATCCGAGAGACGTGGTGATTGTCGACTTCGGTCGCACGCCCATGGGTCGATCCAAGGGCGGCATGCACCGCCACACCCGCGCCGAAGACATGTCGGCGCACCTGATCAGCAAGTTGCTGGAGCGCAATGCCAAGGTCGATCCGGGCGAAGTCGAAGACGTGATCTGGGGCTGCGTCAACCAGACCCTGGAGCAGGGCTGGAACATTGCGCGCATGGCCTCGTTACTGACCCAGATCCCGCACACCGCCGCCGCGCAGACCGTCAGTCGCCTGTGCGGCTCGTCGATGAGCGCGCTGCACACCGCCGCGCAGGCGATCATGACCGGCAACGGCGATGTGTTCGTGGTCGGTGGCGTCGAGCACATGGGCCATGTGGGCATGATGCACGGCGTGGATCCCAACCCGCACCTGTCGCTGCATGCGGCCAAGGCCTCCGGCATGATGGGTCTGACTGCCGAACTGCTGGGCAAGATGCACGGCATCAGCCGTGAGCAGCAGGACGCCTTCGCCCTGCGCTCCCACCAGTTGGCCCACAAGGCCACGGTGGAGGGGCGTTTCAAGGATGAGATCATCCCGATGCAAGGGTATGACGAAGACGGTTTCCTCAAGGTCTTCGCCGAGGACGAGACCATTCGTCCCGACACCACCCTTGAAGGCTTGGCGGCCCTCAAGCCGGCCTTCAACCCCAAGGGCGGCACGGTCACGGCCGGCACCAGCTCGCAGATCACCGACGGTGCGTCGTGCATGATCGTGATGTCGGCCCAGCGTGCCAAGGACCTGGGGCTTGAGCCGCTGGCGGTGATCCGCTCAATGGCGGTGGCCGGTGTAGACCCTGCGATCATGGGTTACGGCCCGGTGCCGGCGACCCAGAAGGCCCTCAAGCGCGCCGGTCTGTCGATTGCCGACATCGACTATTTCGAGCTCAACGAAGCCTTCGCTGCACAGGCCCTGCCAGTGCTCAAGGACCTGAAGGTTCTGGACAAGATGAACGAGAAGGTTAACCTGCACGGCGGCGCCATCGCCTTGGGCCACCCGTTCGGTTGCTCCGGGGCGCGAATTTCGGGCACCTTGCTCAATGTCATGAAGCAGCGTGAGGGTCGCCTGGGTGTGGCGACCATGTGTATCGGCCTGGGGCAGGGTATCTCGACTGTCTTTGAGCGCGTCTGATTTCGCGCGTCTGATACCGGCCGGGGCCATGTGCCCCGGCTTTTGTATTTTTCAGATACGGTTTTTCGAGGGCAGGTTCTGCCCCATTCAAGAGGACTCTGTTGATGCAGTTGCAGCCCGGTCTTTATCGTCACTACAAGGGGCCCGAGTACCGGGTTTTCAGCGTCGCGCGCCATTCCGAGACCGAGGAATACGTGGTGTTCTACCAGGCGTTGTACGGTGATTACGGCCTGTGGGTCAGGCCCCTGGACATGTTTCAGGAGACCGTCGAGGTTGACGGCGAGCCTGTGCCGCGCTTTGCTTTGGTCCAGGCCGAGGAAAGTCTTTTTTCCAGGCCTTGAGTCAAAACGGCATATCAGGCTGTCTGAAAAGTCGCTGCGGCGTGGCAGCCGCTGTCGTAAAACTGTGAAGCAGGTGGTTACAGGGCCTGTTTTCATGGGGGCAAAGCGCGAGCCAGAGCGTGTTTTATGCATCAGGTGATCGACCCGGCGACGGTTTTGCTGCACAGTCCCGTGCTTGACCTCACCCTGTAGCCACTATATATAGCGGTGCCTTTAGCAGGCTCGCGTCTGTCTTTCATTTATCGTATTCAGGAATTTACTGATCCATGGGCAAATCGCTGGTCATCGTGGAATCCCCGGCTAAGGCCAAGACCATCAACAAGTATTTGGGCAACCAGTACGTGGTGAAGTCGAGTATCGGCCATATCCGTGACCTGCCCACCAGCGGTTCGGCCAGTGCCAGCAAAGAGCCTGCTGCCAAGCGCGGCAAGGCTGCTGCCGGTGATGCGCCGGTGCTGACCCCCAAGGAGAAGGCCCGCCGCCAGTTGGTGGCGCGCATGGGCGTCGATCCGGACCAGGGCTGGAAAGCCCAGTACGAGATCCTGCCGGGCAAGGAAAAGGTCATCGAAGAGCTGCGCAAGCTGGCCAAGGATGCCGACACCATCTACCTGGCAACGGACTTGGACCGCGAAGGGGAGGCCATTGCCTGGCACCTGCGCGAAGCCATCGGTGGTGAAGACGAGCGCTTCAAGCGCGTGGTGTTCAACGAAATCACCAAGAAAGCCATCCAGGAAGCCTTCTCCCAGCCGGGCGAACTGGACATCGACCGCGTCAATGCCCAGCAGGCCCGACGCTTCCTTGATCGGGTTGTGGGCTACATGGTCTCGCCGCTGCTCTGGCAGAAGGTCGCCCGCGGCCTGTCGGCCGGTCGTGTGCAATCGGTGGCCGTGAAGCTGGTGGTCGAGCGCGAGCGTGAGATTCGTGCGTTCAATCCCGAAGAGTACTGGGAAGTACACGCCAACCTCGGCACTGCCAAGGGTGCCCAGGTGCGCTTCGAGGTTGCCCGGCACAAGGGGGAGGCCTTCAAGCCGCTCAATGAAGCCCAGGCGACGGCCGCGCTGCAGACCCTCAAGGCGTCCAGCTATCAGATCGTCAAGCGTGAAGACAAGCCCACCAGCAGCAAGCCGTCGGCACCGTTCATCACTTCGACCCTGCAGCAGGCGGCAAGCAATCGCCTCGGCTTTGGCGTGAAGAAGACCATGATGATGGCCCAGCGCCTTTACGAGGCCGGCTACATCACCTACATGCGTACCGACTCGACCAACCTGTCGAGCGATGCCCTGGAGATGGCCCGCAGTTTCATCGAGAGCGAGTTTGGCAAGAAGTACCTGCCTGAGGCGCCCAACCTCTACAGCAGCAAGGAAGGCGCCCAGGAGGCGCACGAGGCGATCCGGCCTTCGGATGTCAACACACACCCGAGCAAGTTGACGGGCATGGAGCGCGATGCCGAGCGCCTCTACGAGTTGATCTGGCGCCAGTTCGTGGCCTGCCAGATGCCGCCGGCGCAATACCTGTCGACCACGGTCAGCGTCAGTGCCAGCGACTACGAGCTGCGTGCCAAGGGCCGCATCCTCAAGTTCGACGGCTACACCAAGGTGCTGCCGCAGATCGCCAAGCCAGGCGACGACAGCGTGCTGCCGGACATGGCCGAGGGCGAGGCACTGGAGCTGTTGGCGCTGGAGCCCAGCCAGCATTTCACCAAGCCACCGGCACGCTTCTCCGAAGCCAGCCTGGTCAAGGAAATGGAAAAGCGCGGTATCGGTCGTCCATCGACCTATGCCGCGATCATTTCCACCATCCAGGACCGCGGCTATGTCGCACTGCATAACCGCCGGTTCTATTCCGAGAAAATGGGTGACATCGTCACCGAGCGCCTGGCCGAGAGCTTTTCCAACCTGATGGACTACGGCTTCACCGCCGGCATGGAAGAAAACCTCGACGACGTGGCCCAGGGCGAGCGCGACTGGAAAAACGTGCTGGACGAGTTCTACGGCGATTTCCGCAAAAAGCTCGAAGTGGCCGAGGCCGCCGAAGGCGGTATGCGTGCCAACCAGCCGGTGATGACCGACATCCCGTGCAAGACCTGTGGCCGGCCGATGCAGATCCGCACCGCCTCCACCGGCGTCTTCCTGGGTTGTTCGGGCTATAGCCTGCCGCCCAAGGAGCGCTGCAAGGCCACCATCAACCTCACCCCCGGCGACGAGATTGCCGAGGATGACGAGGGCGAGTCTGAATCGCGGGTCCTGCGCGGCAAGCACCGCTGCCCCATCTGCAGCACGGCGATGGACGCGTACCTGCTCGACGAGAAGCACAAGCTGCATATCTGTGGTAACAACCCCGATTGCACCGGCTACGAGATTGAAGAGGGCACCTATCGCATCAAGGGTTATGAAGGCCCAAGCCTTGAGTGCGACAAATGCGGCAGCGAGATGCAGCTCAAGACCGGCCGTTTTGGCAAGTTCTTCGGTTGCACCAATGCCGAATGCAAGAACACCCGCAAGCTGCTCAAAAGCGGTGAGGCGGCGCCACCGAAGATGGACCCGGTGAAAATGCCGGAGCTCAAGTGCGAGAAGGTCGACGACACCTATATCTTGCGCGATGGGGCCTCGGGGTTGTTCCTGGCCGCCAGCCAGTTCCCGAAAAACCGTGAAACCCGCGCCCCCTTGGTGATCGAGCTGCTGCCGCACCGTGAAGAGATCGATCCCAAGTATCACTTCCTGTGCGACGCACCGGCCAGGGATGCCGAGGGTCGTCCAGCGGTCGTGCGTTACAGCCGCAAGACCAAGGAGCAATATGTGCAGACCGAAGTGGAAGGCAAGCCGACCGGCTGGCGCGCGTTCTACGACGGCAAGGCGTGGAAGGTCGAAGACAAGCGCTGATCGGGTCAGCCCTTGCCGGTTAATCCCGGCAAGGGTGCCTGGCCTTCGGCCAACGCCCGTTCCATTTGTGACTCAGGGGAGTTAGCCGCATGGCTCAAGAGCGTTATACCCGTACCAACCAGAAGATCTATTTCGCCGGCCTTGCGCTGCAAGCCCTGAACAAGGCCGAGCAGGGCCAGGCCATCAACGCCCAGGCGCAGGTTCAGGCAGAACGTGAAGCGGTGCTGTTTCATCTTTACGGTGCCCTGCTGGGCCTGTGTCATGAAATTGCCGGTTACTACCGCTTGCCGCAAGCCAATGCGCCGCGTGCCGAGCAGTTGCTCTCCCCGCAAGTCATCGAGAGCGTGGCGATTCCGGAGCTGGGCGAACTGATCGAGCTGGCGCAGAACTCGCCTACCTGGGTGGCCCGCTTGCTGGCCGCCTATGGCGCGTTGTTCGAGCCGCCCCGGGAGATCGTCAAGCCCAAGGGCGATGTCACCCAGCCGATGATCGTGGCGGTGAACCTGGACCGCGAGCCTGAGCCGGAACTGGACCATGACGAGCTGGAAAGCTGGCGGCAATCGCTCAAGGCCCTGGCTGTGCGTTATCGCGAAGGCCTGAACGAGTTCTGAAACCTGTGATGTATGCGACAGTGCGGACTGTTACACTGTCCGCCTTTCGTGGAGTATTTGTACTGATGCCTACTTCTTTTCTTGAAATCGTCGAACTTCCCGACGGTCGTATCGAGCTGCGTCGTGCCGATGACGAAGGTTCGCTGGTGACCCTGAATTTTTCCGAGGACGCCAAGGTCTTCCTGCAGGGGCAGCACGTCGAAGTTGCCAAGGCCATGCTGAGCGTAGGCGTACAGATGGCAGGGCGCTTGGCAGAGGGTGTAATGGAGAAGGATGAAGACG
Source organism: Pseudomonas viridiflava (assembly GCF_900589395.1). Classification (GTDB taxonomy): domain Bacteria; phylum Pseudomonadota; class Gammaproteobacteria; order Pseudomonadales; family Pseudomonadaceae; genus Aquipseudomonas. Next base: position 20,370 of record NZ_UUIS01000073.1, on the reverse strand, counting down.
GGCCTCGCGTGTTGCACTGAGTCCCGCTTCGCTGGCTGTATTCAACCCAGGCGGATGTTCAGGCTCTGGGCATCGCCGATGCGCGCGGCAGCAGTCAGTTGTTGACGGGCGGCCGGGCTGAGCGGATTGAACCAGCTCACCACCGTGTGGCTACGTCCCAGGCGCAGGACTTCACGGGCCAGTTGCAACGTGCTCTGGTTACCACTGGGCTGTAACAGCAGGATTCGCTCCCGATTCAAACCGGCCTCGCGCAGCCAGCTCTGGGTCATGCTTGGCGGCGGCGCGACCAGCGTCAGCCAGCGCGCATTCGGGCCCAGGCTCAGTTCCCGGAGCATGGGGGCCAGGAGGCTCAGGCAGTTCCCGGCGGCACCACGCAACGACACTTCACTGAATACGTCCGGAGCCGGCTCATGGAGCACTGGCTGCAAGGGTGTGATCATCGGCACATCCATGGGCACAGGCATGGGCTGGGCCAGGAACGCCTCGAACAGGTGGAGTTGGGTATTGGGCACCGAATGGAACTGCATAATGTTCTCCCTTAGCGGCGGATCACGCCAACGCTCAAACCTTCGATGACCAGCTCTTGCTCCTTGAGATCGATTTCGATAGGGGCGAAATCGGGATTCTCGGCAATCAGCCAGACCTTGTTACCTTCGCGCTTGAAGCGTTTGACGGTCACTTCATCACCAATGCGGGCGACGACGATCTGGCCGTTGCGGGCTTCACGTGTGGTGTGGACGGCCAGCAGGTCGCCGTCGAGAATGCCCACGTTCTTCATGCTCATGCCGTGCACGCGCAACAGGTAATTGGCGCTGGGGTGGAAGAAGGCCGGGTTGATGTTGCACGACTCTTCGATGTGCTGCTGGGCGAGAATCGGGGCGCCGGCAGCCACACGGCCGATGACCGGCAGGCTGCTGTCGTCGGCCCGCGCTTCGAAGCCCGGAATGCGGATGCCGCGCGAGGCGCCGGGCGTCATTTCAATGGCACCCTTGCGGGCCAGGGCCTTGAGGTGTTCTTCGGCGGCATTGGGCGACTTGAAGCCCAGCTTCTGGGCGATCTCGGCACGGGTAGGCGGGTAGCCGTTGTCTTCTAGGCACTGCTTGATGAAGCCCAGGATTTCGGCCTGGCGTGGCGTCAGTTTGATCATGGTGGGCGCTCTGGATTTTTGTACAGTGACTGGGATTATATACAGTGAAAGCGTCTTGGCAATCGCCCTGTTTATTTTTTCGCCAGACGGCCAGCTCTGCAAAGCGACGCGATGCGCTTGTCAGACCGGCTTGAATACGTGACTGTTCGGCCACAAAATGAACCACTGACTTGACAACCCACCTGCCTGAAACGTATGTTTCAAACGATTGTTTTGTCAGGCAGAGAGCCATGGCCCAGTCAGAAACCGTTGAACGTATTCTTGATGCTGCCGAGCAATTGTTCGCCGAGCGCGGCTTTGCCGAGACTTCGCTGCGGCTGATCACCAGCAAGGCCTCGGTCAACCTGGCGGCGGTGAACTATCACTTCGGTTCCAAGAAGGCCTTGATTCAGGCCGTGTTCTCACGCTTTCTGGGGCCTTTCTGTGCCAGCCTCGACCGTGAGCTGGAGCGTCGCCAGACCCGTCCGGAACACAAGCCTGACCTCGAAGAGCTATTGGGCATCCTGGTCGAGCAGGCCATGGCCGTGCAGCCACGCAGTGGCAACGACCTGTCGATCTTCATGCGCCTGCTGGGCCTGGCCTTCAGCCAGAGCCAGGGCCACTTGCGCCGTTACATGGAAGACACCTACGGCAAGGTGTTTCGCCGTTATATGGTGCTGGTCAATGAGGCCGCGCCGTCCATACCGCCCATTGAGCTGTTCTGGCGCGTGCACTTCATGCTCGGGGCTGCCGCGTTCAGCATGTCCGGCATCAAGGCGCTACGGGCGATTGCCGAAAACGATTTTGGCGTACACACCTCCATCGAGCAGGTCATGCGCCTGATGGTGCCGTTCCTGGCCGCCGGCATGCGGGCTGACAGCGGGCTGACCGATTCGGACATGATCACCGCCCAGCCGCGACCGCGCACCAAGACTGCCACCGCGCCCAACGGCACCGCAGGTGTGGTCAAAGCCTGAGCCGCTGCATTGCACCAGGCGCCAGGATCAAGCACCATGCGGCCCTGATCCAAGGCAATGGTGTGAAGGTTTCCTATGAGTTCTGGCCTGCAAGGCTCCTTGATGGTCGATGTCGAAGGCCTCTGGCTGACAGCTGAAGACCGCAGTTTCCTGCGCCACCCGCAAGTGGGTGGCCTGATTATCTTTGCGCGCAATATCGAGCACCCGCGCCAGGTGCGCGAGCTGAGTGCGTCCATTCGTGCAATTCGTCCTGATTTACTGCTGGCTGTCGACCAGGAAGGCGGCCGTGTGCAGCGCCTGCGCCAGGGATTTACCCGTTTGCCGGCCATGCGTTCGATCGCCGCGCACCCGCAGGCGCAGAGACTGGCCCGCCATTGTGGCTGGGTGATGGCCGCCGAAGTGCTGGCGGTGGGGCTGGACCTGAGTTTTGCACCCGTCCTGGACCTTGACCACCAGCGCAGTGCCGTGGTCGGTACCCGTGCCTTCGAGGGCGATCCCGAGCGCGCCGCGCAACTGGCCGGTGCCTTTATCCAGGGCATGAACGAGGCCGGCATGGCCGCCACCGGCAAGCACTTTCCGGGGCATGGCTGGGCCGAAGCCGATTCGCACGTGGCCATCCCCACCGACGAGCGCAGCCTGGACAGTATCCGGGCCCAGGACCTGGTGCCTTTCGCCCGCCTGAGCCGGCAATTGGCCGCCGTGATGCCTGCCCATGTGATCTACCCGCAGGTCGACGCACAGCCCGCCGGCTTCTCGCGGCGCTGGCTGCAGGACATCCTGCGCGGCGAGCTGCAATTTGACGGGGTGATCTTCAGTGACGACCTGTCAATGGCCGGCGCCCATGTGGTCGGCGATGCGGCCAGCCGTATCGAAGCGGCGCTGAGCGCCGGCTGCGACATGGGCCTGGTGTGCAATGACCGGGCGGCGGCCGAGCTGGCCCTGAGCGCGGCGCAACGCCTGCATGTCACGCCATCGCCGCGGCTGGCGCGCATGCGCGGCCAGGCCCATGCCGCCAGCGAATACCGCCAGCACCCGCGCTGGCTGCAGGCCCTGCAAGCCTTGCGGGCCGCGCAGCTGATCGCCTGATCAGAGGATCCGGTAGAGCAGGCGCTCGATGCGGACCCGGCTGACCCTGCGCAGAAATTTGTGCACCCCCTCGGGGTAGTCGGCCAGGGTCTGCAACTCTTCGAAATGGCCGACGCGCCGGGTGTGCTGCATCAGGTGGGCGATTTCTGCCGCGCGCGTCTGCTGCCATTGACCTTGCGGGTCGTCGATCAGCAGGGCATTTTCCAGGTCCAGGTTGAAGGCCCGGGGATTGAGGTTGTTGCCGGTCAGCAGCGTATAGCGCTCATCGACCCAGATGCCCTTGAGGTGAAACGTATTGTCGCCGTCTTTCCACAGGTGCACGTTCAGGCGCTGGCGGGCGATGGCTGCCTGATGCTTGCGCGTAAAGCGGCGCAGGCTGATCTCGTACAGGTAGGGCAGGGCTGAAATGACCTTGAACGGTTCTTGCGGGGGAATGAAAAAGTCGTTGGCCGTCTTGTCGCCGATGATGATGTCGACCTTGACCCCACGCTTGAGCGCCCGGTTGATTTCCCGCGTCACGGCCACAGGCAGGTTGAAATACGGCGTGCAGATGGTCAGCTGGCTTTCGCTGCTGGCGATGAGTTCGCAGATCGTGCGGTTCAGGCTGTTGCGCGGCCCGACCCCCAGCAACGGTGTGATGCGCAGCACGTCGCTGTCGGTGGTGCCGGTCGAGGTGTCGTAGGCTGCGCGCTTGAGCTGGCCACGAAACGCGCGGATCTCGCCACGCAGGCTGCGTGAACTTGGCGGTTGCGGCAGGTCCAGGCGATGCACTGCCGGGGAGGCGATGATTTCGCGCTCCACCAGATCGACGAAGCTGTCGGCCAGGGCCGGGCTATGGATCAGGTGGTAGCGGTCGAGCCGGTATTTGTCCTGCTTGTGCAGGTAGACATTGTTGATGCTGGCACCTGTGTACAGCACGTTGTCGTCGATCACACTGCCCTTGAGGTGCAGCACGCCGAACAGTTCGCGGGTCTGCACCGGCACGCCGTAGACCGGCACTTCCTGCTCATACTCCAGATGCTGGGCCTGGTACCAGGCGCTGTTGCCCGGCTGGCGACCGGCGCCGATCAGGCCGCGCTGGGCCCGGAACCAGTCGACCAGCACGCGAACGTCCAGGTGCGGGCGCGCCTGCCTGGCCGCGTACAGGGCGTCGAGGATTTCCTGGCCGGCTTCGTCGTTCTGCACATACAGGGCAATGATGTAGATGCGCCGGGTGGCCGAGGCAATCTGTTCCAGCAGGCACCGACGGTAGTCGGCGGCGCTGGGAATCAGGGTGATTGCCTGGTCTGACAAGGCAAAACCGCGTAGCGCGGCCAGGGTCGAGCGTCTGAAGGGGGACTGCATAAGCCTCTCATGGGGTTTGCGCAACAGCCTGCGAGCTTACACCAGAAACAGGCTGTAATGCCCATGCAGGCTTGGCAACCAGGCTTAGTAACCGTGCCGCTTGAGCAGCGCTTCACTGTCCTCTTTGGCCGGTCGCTGGTAATAACGCAGCAGCTCGGCTGGCCGGTTGGTGAAAAAGCCGTCGACACCGGCGGCGCTGATGGTCTTGAAGTCTGCGGCATCGTCCACGGTGTAGGGGTGGATGATCAGGCCCTTGTCGTGGGTCAGGCGGTTCATCCACGGTTTTACCAGGTCCATGTAGCTTTGCTCGCCGCCCTTGGCCAGGCGTGAGGAAGGGCCGGTGCCCAGCGCGCCGTTGTCCCGGGCCCAGTCGATCCAGGCCTGGAAATCGGCTTCGGATTTGACCTCCTGGGCGGCGTAGTAGCTGGCCCGGTCCTTGAACCCCGAGTCCTTGAACGCGACATCGGACTTGCCTGGGATCGAGCCCGGGCCGATCCACAACAACAGGACCTTGGGCACCTGCGGCATGGCCTTGTGCAGCAACTGCAGGCTGTTTTTATCGAACGTTTGCAGCACCACCCGGCCGGGGCGCTGGGCAACGCTGACATGCCCGGCGGCAGCGGCCGGACGCCCAGCGAGCCAGCCGCGTTGGTCCAGGGCCTTGCGCAGGTCGGCCTCGATGCCCGGGAACTGACCCGGGGCCTTGGTCTCGATATACAGCCCGGGCTTGTTGGCGCCGCCCTCGGCAATGTCGATCACCTCATCGAGGGTCAGAATCTTCAGCCCTTTGAAGGCGGCACGCGCGCGGTCCGGGTGAGCCTTGTTGAACCAGCTGCCGGCATCAAGCTGTTTGAGTTCGGCCAGGGTGAAGCGGTTGACCGGCTCGTCGGCACGCGCCGGAAACACCTCGGCGACATTGGTGGTACGGCGCAGGTTATCGTCGTGCAGCGCGATCAGGACGCCATCCTGACTGCGCTGCAAGTCCAGCTCCAGGTAATCGGCGCCCAGCTCGCGGGCCAGGACATAGGCCGGCACGGTTTCTTCGGGTGCATCGAACGAGGCCCCTCGGTGTGCGATGACTGCCGGCCACGGGATGCCGGCCTTTTCGCTCAAGGCCTTGCCGACAGGCTCGCTGGCCAGGACGGTGCCTGTGCTCAGCACCAGGCCGATCAATGCCTGGGCAAGCCACTGCCTGGTCGTGGAGAAACGGGGCAATACAACATCCTGCATGGTCAGATTCCTTGCGATGATGAAAAAGTCGCCACGCGCCGTCTGTCGCCTGCCACCGCCTGACAGCGGTGTCCGGCATGCAGTAATGGCCGTAAGCCTTCAATGCAGGCACTATTGAGCGCGCAAGCAGGCAGTCTAGCTGGCAGTTCAGTCTGTGTGGTCAATGAGTCCAGCGTATGAATGTCCCCAATTTCCCAGGCAGGTCTCATGGAAAACACCACTCACCGGGCCCTGGAAGGTTTCGTCGATATGCTCATGGACGCGATCTGCGTGGTGGACACAGAGGGACGCTATGTCTATGTCAACGCCGCGTGTGAGCGGATCTTCGGTTATACCCCACAGGAATTGATCGGCACCCAGATGATCCGTCTGGTCCACCCGGACGACCGGGCGCGCACGCAGGCAGCGGCGCAGGAAATCATGCAGGGACAGCCCAAGCTGCATTTCGAGAACCGTTACCTGCACAAGAACGGTCAGGTGGTGCACATCATGTGGTCGGCACGCTGGTCGGAGGTGGATCACCTGCGCATTGCCGTAGCCCGCGATATCACTGAGTTCAAGCGCGCCGAGCACCTGCGCCTGAGCCTGTTGCAGATTTCCGAGGCGGCCAATGGCTGTGATGAGCTGCCGGACCTTTACCGACGTATCCATGAAGTACTCGATGACCTGCTGCCGGCGCGCAACCTGTCGATTGTCCTTTGCGGTCAGCCGCCGGATCACGTGACGTTTGCCTACCACGTCGACGACGAGGCCGACCCGGCCACTGCCCAGGCCCTGGCCCTTGAGGTGATGCGCAGCGGCCAGCCCTTGGTGTTTGCTCCCGACCACGCCACGGCCTGGCCGCAGGCCCTGCGTGAGCGTCTTGACCCGCACGCGCCACCCTGGTTTGCGGTGCCATTACAGTCCACAAGCGGCATCATCGGTGCCTTGATGATCAAGGGCGCGTGCGAGAGCCTGGCCTACACCGCGCAGGATCAATCGGTGCTGCAGTTCGTGTGCGGTCAGGTGGCGGCGGCCATCGAGCGCAAGCAGTTGCACGAACGTTTGCAGTCGATGGCTCGTTACGACCAGCTCACCGGGCTGGCCAATCGCATGCTGCTGCAGGAGCGCCTGCAAGAAGCGATCGAGTTCGCCCAGCGCCATGGCGATCAATTGGCGGTGCTGTACCTGGACCTGGACAAGTTCAAGCAGGTCAACGACACCCTCGGGCACGCGGCCGGCGACGCCTTGCTGCAAGAGGTGGCACGACGGCTCAAGGCCTGTGTACGCAACAGCGACACCGTGGCGCGCATCGGCGGCGACGAGTTCGTGGTGTTGCTCGAGCGGGTGCAGGCCGACACTGACGCGGCGCGTGTCACGCAATTGATCCACAGTGCCTTGCAGGTGCCGATGCAACTGGAAGGGTGGCCCTGGAGCATTGGCGCCAGCATCGGCATTGCCCGTTATCCGCAGGATGCCACTGACCTGGCGCAACTGTTCCGCCATGCCGACCAGGCCATGTATCGCGCCAAGCGTCAGGGCTGATCGGTCAAAGGAGGGCTGCACAAAGCGGCGACTCGGGTTACTGTCGGCACCTTTGAACAGGCTGTGGACGCATACCCATGACAATGACGGTGCTGGTGCTGGTCGAAAACCTCAACGCATACCTGCCGATTCTGGAAGACAGCGGCTTTCGTTTGCTGCGCGCGCCCACCGCCGCGCTGCGCGCCGAGGCCATTGCCCGGCACGCCGATGAGATCACAGCGGTGGTCACCCGCGGACCGCTGGGTTTCTTTGCCGAAGAGATGGACGCCTTGCCCGGCCTGCGCATCATCTGCGTCAGTGGCGCAGGCTATGAAAAAGTCGATGTGCCGGCGGCCGAAGCGCGCGGTATCCAGGTTACCAACGGCGCCGGCGTCAACGCCCCGACCGTGGCGGACCATGCGCTGGCATTGCTGCTGGCGCTGGTGCGTGACATCCCGCAGGCCGACGCCTCGGTGCGCCGCAGCGAGTGGCGCAAGGCAATGTGCCCGTCGCTGGCCGGTAAACGCCTGGGCATCGTCGGCCTGGGCGCGGTGGGCCTGGCGATTGCCCGCCGTGCCGCCGCGTTCGATATCCACATTGGCTATCACAACCGCCGGGCGCGCCAGGACAGCGCCTATACCTGGTACGCCTCGGTACTCGAACTGGCCCAGGCCTCTGACTTTTTGCTGCTGGCAACGCCGGGCGGTGCCGACACCCGGCACCTGGTCGATGCCAACGTGCTCCAGGCCCTGGGGCCACAGGGGTATCTGGTGAACATCGCCCGCGCCAGCGTGGTCGACACCGCCGCCTTGCTCGATGCCCTGCAAACGCGGCGCATTGCCGGCGCCGCACTGGACGTGTTCGACGACGAGCCCAACGTGCCCGACGCCTTCAAGCGCCTGGCTAACGTAGTGCTGACCCCGCACGTCGCCGGCTTGTCGCCCGAGGCCTCGCATGATTCGGTGCGCCTGGTGGCTGACAACCTGCTGGCCTTCTTTGCCGGCCAGCCTGTGCTGACGCCGGTTTCGTCTCGATAGGACTGTATTTGTGCGTTATGACCTGACCAGCCTGGACCTGTTCATCACCGTGGCTCAGGAGCGCAACCTGACCCGTGCCGGGCGCATCAAGCACCTGGCGGTGTCGGCGATCAGCAAACGCATCAGCGAGCTTGAAGCGCAGATAGGCTCCCCGCTGCTGATTCGCAATGCGCGCGGTGTGGAGCTGACGCCGGCCGGGCAGTCATTGCTGTTCTATGCCCGCCAGCTCAAGCAGACCCTGACCCAGCTCGACAGTGAACTGAGCGACTACGCCAGCGGCGTGAAAGGGCACATCCGCATCCACGCCATCACCTCGGCACTGTCGCAATTCTTGCCCCAGGATGTGGCCGGTTTTGCCGAGCGCTACCCGCATATCCGCTTCGACATCGAAGAGCGGGTAGGGTCGGCGGTGGTGCGTGCCGTGGCCGACGGGCGCGCCGATCTGGGCATCATTGCCGTCCAGACCTCGCCTCAGGGGCTGGAAACCTTTGCCTACCGCGATGACGAGTTGACCTTGCTGATACCGACCGGGCATGCACTGGCCGGGCGCAAATCGGTACGTTTCAAGGACGTGCTGGAGCACGAATTCGTCGGGCCCCACCTTGAGAGTTCGGTGCACACCTTGCTCACCGCTGAAGCCGAAAAGCTCGGCATGGCGCTCAAATTGCGCATCCGCATCAGCAGTTTCGACTGCATGTGCCGCATGGTTTCGGCGGGCCTGGGGCTGGCGATCCTGCCGCGCAGTGTCATCCAGCAGTACCTGCGCAGCCACAAACTCAAGGCGGTGACGCTGGATGAACCCTGGGCGCATCGCTCGTTGTTGCTGGCGGTGAAAAAATACGACGCGGCCTCGCCGACGCTCAAGACCTTCATCGATCATCTGACCGTCAGCTGACCGCGATCTGTCAGCCTGCAAGCGTTCTCCAATGGCGAACGCTGCCGTGGCGATTGACCAATTTTCATCGCCGTGTGCACCTCCTAGTATCGCTTCATCAGCGCTGAGCCATCACCGCGAACCCCACAAAAACCGAGCGATACGAGCATGACCGAGCCCGCCTGTGACCTTCTCTCGCACCTGGTGATCGACCAGGACACCTTTGCCTACGTCGACCTGTACAAACTGCTGCCGGCCGAACGGCTGGCAACACTGCCGTATGCCATCCGCATCCTGCTCGAAAACGTGGCGCGCTGTTCGCCCCAGGCACTGCCTTCAGTGCTGGCCCGCGCCACCGGGCAAGGGCCGGACTGCGAAGTACCGTTCCAGCCCAACCGCTTGATGTTCCACGACACCACCTGCCTGCCGGCCTTGGCCGACTTTGCCGGCATGCGTGATGTGGTGGCTGAGCTGGGGGGCGATCCGCAGGCCATGAACCCGCTGATTCCGGCGATCCTGACCATCGACCATTCGGTGATCGTGGAGCGTTATGCCGAGCCCGATGCGGTCGAACAGAACCTGGACATCGATTTTCGGCGCAACGGCGAGCGCTACCGCTTCATCAAGTGGGCGCAGAAGAGCCTCGACAACTTCGGTGTGATTCCACCCGGCACCGGCATCATCCATCAGATGAACATGGAAGCCCTGGCCACGGTGGTGTGGGAAAGCCGTACTGCAGATGGCCTGCGCCTGCTGCACCCGGATGACATGGTCGCCACCGACAGCCACACGCCGATGATCAATGCCCTCGGCGTGCTGGGTTGGGGCGTAGGCGGGCTGGAAGGCCAGGCGGCGATGGTCGGCGAGCCGGTACCGATCAGCTTTCCCAAGGTCATCGGTATTCGCCTGAGCAACCGGTTGGGCGCGGGGGTCACGGCCACCGACCTGTCCCTGCATGTCGCCCAGATCCTGCGCCAGCGCTCGGTGGTGGGCAAGTTTGTCGAGTTTACCGGCCCCGGTGTGTCGGCCCTGAGCTGGGCGGCCCGCGGTACCGTATCGAACATGGCCCCCGAATACGGCGCTACGGTGGTGTTCTTCCCCTTCGACGATGAAACCCTGAGCTATCTGGAACTCACTGGCCGCCCGCCGGCGCTGCGCCGGCAGGTGGTCGCCTACATGAACGCGCAGCCGTTGTGGCGTCGTGACGCAATGCCAGAGCCTGCGTTCGACGAGTTGATCGAGCTGGACCTGGCGAGCATCGAGCCGAGCGTCGCCGGCCCGCATCAACCCCACCAGCGCCAGCCGCTGTCGGGGGCGGCGGCCTCGTTTCGCAATGAGGTGCTGGGCGGCGACCAACGGATCAATGCACCGGCGCCGGTGACGTTCTTCGAGCCGTCGTTCGGCGAGTCGATCACCCATGGCGCGGTGGTCATGGCGGCCATTACCAGTTGCACCAACACCGCCAACCCGGCGCAGATGATCCAGGCCGGCCTGCTGGCGCGCAAGGCCCGGGCCCTTGGCCTGCAACGCAAGCCGTGGGTCAAGACTTCGCTGTCGCCTGGCTCGCAGGTGGTGGCCGATTACCTGGGCGAGGCTGATTTGCTGCAAGACTTCGCCGCCCTGGGGTTCGACCTGGCCGGCTTTGGCTGCATGACCTGCATCGGTAACTCCGGCCAGCTTGAGGCCCATGTCGAGGTGTTCGCCGACCAGGGCCTCAAAGGTGTGGTGGTGCTGTCGGGCAACCGCAACTTCGAAGGCCGGGTCAACCCCAAGGTACCGGCCGGCTACCTGGCGTCGCCGGCGCTCTGCGTGGCGTATGCCCTTGCCGGAACCATCGCCATCGACCTGACACGCGAGCCGCTGGCCCATGACGCCAATGGCGTGCCGGTGTACCTGCACGACCTGATGCCGACCGATGCCGAAATTGCCGCCCAGGTGGCACGCTCGGTCAAGCCCGAGTTCTTTCGCCAGCGGCTGGCCACGGTATGGGATGGCACTCATCACTGGCAGGCGTTGTCGGCCCAGGGCAGCGTGCAGTTTGCCTGGAGCCCGGCGTCGACTTACCTGCGCCGCCCCCAGTACCTGGCCGATATCCAGGCCGAGCCCAAGCGCAGCCTGGCGATTGAAAAAGCGCGGGTGCTGATGGTGCTGGGCGATAACATCACCACCGACCACATCTCGCCGGCCGGCGCGATCCCGGCTGACAGCCTGGCCGGCCAGTGGCTGCTTGAGCGTGGCGAAGACCCGCAGGACCTCAACCAGTACTCGACCCGGCGCAGCAACCACGAAGTCATGTTGCGCGGTGCCTTTACCAACAAGTCGGTGCAAAACCGGCTGCTTGACCCACCACCGGGTGTCGGCGCCTGGGCCTGGAACGCTGACCACAGTCATTGCCTGCCGCTGTTCGACGCGGCCAAGAGTTATGCGGCGCAGGGGACGCCGATGGTGATGTTCGCCGGCATCAACTACGGCGCCGGCTCCAGCCGCGACTGGGCGGCCAAGGCCCAGGCCCTGCTGGGGGTCAAGGCGGTGGTGGCGCGCAGCATCGAGCGTATCCATCGCAGCAACCTGATCGGCATGGGCGTCATCCCGCTGGTGTTCAAGGCCGGTGCCTGCGTGGATGACCTGCAGCTTGATGGCGGTGAGCACTTCGATTTCATCGGCCTGGACGACCTGGTCGTGGGCGATAACCCGGTGACGCTGGTGATCGACCGTGACCGTGCAGGCCCCCGGCAGGTCGAGTTGAGCCTGCGCATCGACTCACTGCAGGAAGTGCGTTATCTGCGCCACGGTGGTGTGCTGCCCTACGTGATCCGCAAGGTGGTCAAGCGCACACGCCGCTGACAGCGACCCTCCTTCATGACTGTTTTCAGGAGAACCTCTATGTACGCTTATGTCGGGTCGCGGACCACCCGTGCACGCAACGCGCGTGGCGAGGGTATCAGTGTCTATGCCGTGGATCAGGACGCAGGGCGGCTGACGCGAGTGCAGGTGCTGGGCGATCTGCTCAACCCCTCGTTCCTGGCGCTCAACCGCCAGGGCGATCGGCTTTACACCGTGCACGGTGACGACAGCCATGTCAGCGCCTTTGCGGTCGACAAGGCCAGCGGCCAGTTGAGCTTCATCAATCGCCAGTGCTGCGAAGGCCAGAACCCGGTGCACCTGGCGCTGGACCCGACCGAGCGATTCATGGTGGTGTCCAACCACATCAGCGGCTCGCTGGCGGTGCTCGATGTCGAGGCCGATGGCGCGCTGGGCCAGGTCAGGCAGTTGGTGCAACTGCAAGGTCCGGTCGGGCCGCACCGTGTCGAGCAGCCATTCGCCAAGCCGCACTTCAACCTGTTCGATACCCGCGGTCGTTTCGTGCTGGTGCCGGACAAGGGCCTGGATCGCATCTTCAGCTTTTGCTTCGAGGACGGCCGGCTGGTTCCTGCCCCGCAACCTTTCGTGGTAACCCGCGAAGGCGCCGGCCCCCGGCACCTGGCGTTGCACCCGCATGGCGGCTTTGCCTATGCGGTCAACGAACTGGACTCGACGGTCACGACTTACCGCTTCGATTCGCAGGATGGCGCGCTTCATCCTTTGCAGGTGCTGCCGTCGTTGCCGTCGAGCTACACCGGTAACAGCCGGGCTTCGGAAATCGAAGTCGACCGCAGCGGGCGGTTCTTGTACGCCTCCAATCGTGGCCTGGACAGCCTGGCGGTGTTTGCCATCGATCCGGCCAGCGGCCTGCTGGAACCGGTGCAGTTCGCCCCGAGCGAAGGCCGCACCCCGCGCTTCTTCGCCCTGACGCCCAACCAGCGGTTTGTCTTCGTGCTCAACGAGGACAGCGACAGCATCGTGTCGATGGCGGTTGATCGAGAACACGGCAGCGTCCAGCCCACCGGGTTCTCGATCACGACCGGCAGCCCGGTGTGCCTGGTGTTTTCGTCCTGATTCATCTCTTGTAAAACAGGAGCGGCCACCGGCTCGCTCCGTGTGAGGCCGTCATGAACAACAATAAGACGCTTGATGAACAGGCGATCGTGCGCAAGATCACTTGGCGGATCATTCCGTTCGTGTTCCTGCTGTACATCGTCTCTTACCTGGACCGGGCCAATATCGGCTATGCCGCACTGGAAATGAACAAGGAGCTGGCGCTGGGCAGCGAGGCCTTCGGCTTCATTTCCGGGATCTTCTTCATTGGTTATTTTCTGTTCGAAGTGCCCAGCAATGTCATGCTCAACCGCTTTGGTGCCCGGGTGTGGATCGCCCGCATCCTGGTGACCTGGGGCTGTATCGCGGCGCTGACCGCATTCGCCCAGACCGCCAATCAGCTTTATGTGTTGCGCTTTCTGCTCGGGGTGGCCGAAGCCGGTTTCTTTCCGGGCATCATCGTCTACCTGACCTTCTGGTTCCGCGCCAGAGAACTGGCCACCACGGTGGCGCTGTTTACCGCTGCGATTCCGGTCAGCTACATCATCGGCGCACCGCTGAGCACCTGGATCATGGACAACGTCAGCTGGTTCGACTGGAGTGGCTGGCGCTGGATGCTGTTTCTCGAAGGCATCCCGGCGGTGTTCCTGGGCGTGATGTGCTACTTCTACCTGACCGACACGCCTGAACAGGCCAGGTGGCTGACGCCTGATGAGAAGGCCTGGCTGCTGGCCGAGCTTGAACGCGACCGCCAGAGCCGTAAACACGTCAAGCGCCTGGGCGTGCTCAAGACCATGACCCATCCCAAGGTGCTGTACCTGTCGTTTATCTATTTCGTGTATCAGTGCGGCAGCCTGGGCGTCGGCTACTGGATGCCGCAGATCATCAAGGGCTTTTCCAGCGAACTGACCCACACGCAGATCGGCCTGATTGCGATGGTGCCGTACATCGTGGCGACGGCGGCCATGATCCTCTGGTCGCGCAGCTCGGACCGGCGCAACGAGCGCAAATTGCACTCGGCCATTCCCTTGCTGGTCGCTGCCATCGGGCTGATCGGTGCCGGCCTGTCGGGCAATCCGTTGCTGGCCATGGCCATGATCGCCGTGGCGCTGTCGGGCCTGTACAGCTTCAAGTCACCGTTCTGGGCGTTGCCAACGCTGTTTCTCGACCGGGCCACGGCAGCGGTGTCGATTGCGGTGATCAACTCCATCGGCAACCTGGGCGGCTTCGTCGGGCCGTCGCTGATTGGCGTGGTCAAGGGCAACAGCCAGAGCGCCGCCACCGGGCTGTTGTTTCTCAGCGCCTTGCTGCTAGCCGCGTTCCTGATGACGGCCTTGATGCGCGTCACCAACAAGGCGCCCGAAGGGCCGACCCAGGCCGATGCCCACGTGCCGTCATGACCCGGGAATTGCCTGACCGTTTGCTGTACCGTCTACGACCCCGACCCTTTCGATCAAGTCTCAGGAGCACCCGATGAACACTGTCACCCCTGCCGTACTGGCTGACCTGGCCCCCGAGGGTGTGCTGCGTGCAGCCATCAATCTGGGTAACCCGGTGCTGGCCCAACAGACCGCCGAGGGCACGCTGCAGGGGGTTTCGGTGGCCTTGGCCAAGGCGCTGGCCCTTGAGCTGGGCGTGAGCCTGCGCATGCAGACCTTTGAGGCGGCCGGCAAGGTATTCTCCGCGCTGGAGCAGGGTGCCTGGAACCTGGCGTTTCTGGCCATCGAACCGGTACGGGCGGCGCAGATCGATTTCAGCGAACCCTATGTGCTGATCGAAGGCACTTACCTGGTGAATGCCCAAGCACCGTACCAGCGCGTCGAAGAGCTGGATCAGCCGGGGTTGCGCCTGGCCGTGGGGCAGGGCGCCGCCTATGACCTGTACCTGAGCCGCACCTTGCAGCACGCCAGCCTGGAGCGGGCCGAGACCTCGGCCGGGGCGGTGGAGCTGTTTATCGCGCAGGGCCTGGAGGCGGCTGCCGGGGTGCGCCAGCCGCTGGAACAGGTGGCGGCCAGCGACCCGCGCTACCGGGTGCTGGACGGCGCCTTTACCGCAATCCGCCAGGCCATGGCGGTGCCGCGCGGGCGCGAGGCCGGCGCGGCGTATGTGCGTGACTTCATCGAGCGCCAACTGGCCAGCGGCTTTGTGCGCGGCGCGCTGCTCGCCAGTGGCCAGACTGACGTCAGCGCGACCGTGGGGTGTCAGTCAAACGCCTGACATTCCACGGTCGCAAGACCCCTTATGGCATGACCGGGGGGATGTAGGTCAGGGTCGTGCCCAGCGCCCAGAGCAGGAACAGCACGATGGGCGCATGCACCAGCAACTGCACGAACGAGAAGCCGATCAGGTCACGCGCCTTCAGGCCCAGTACGCCCAGCAGCGGCAGCATGTAGAAGGGGTTGATCAGGTTCGGCAAGGCCTCGGCGGCGTTGTAGATCTGCACCGCCCAGCCCAGGTGGTATTGGAGTTCGTTGGCCACTTGCATCACATAAGGCGCTTCGATGATCCACTTGCCGCCACCGGAGGGGATGAAGAAGCCCAGCACCGCCGAGTACACGCCCATCAGCAATGCATAGGTGTCGTGGGTGGCGATGCTGGTGAAGAACAGGGAAATATGGTGCGCCAGCGTCTGCGCGTCACTGCCCTTGACCGTGGTCATCAAGGCGGCGATCGAGCCATACAGTGGGAACTGGATCAGCACCCCGGTGGTGGTCGGCACGGCGCGGGCCACCGCATCCAGGAAACTGCGCGGGCGCCAGTGCAGCAGGGCACCGAGCATGATGAACAGAAAGTTATAGGTGTTGAGTCCCGATATCGCGGTGATCACCGGCTTGCTGCTGAATTCGTTGATCAGCCAGCCCACGCCCAGCGCGACCATCGCCAGGATCAGGATCGGGCTGTATTCCAGCCATTCACCCGGACGCGTGCGCGGTGCCAAGGGGGGCAGGTTGAAGGCCGGATCGACGCCGCAGTCCTTGGCTTCACGGGCACTGTTGGGGCCGGGGGCGGTGGCGTAGGCGACGATGATCGAGATCACCACCAGCGCCAGCAGGATGACCCCGGACTGCCAGAGAAAAATGGTTTCGGTAAACGGGATCACGCCGGTGATCGACAGGATCGACGGTGGCAGGCTGGCCGGGTTGGCCTGCAATTGTGCCGCCGACGATGAAATGCCCAGCGCCCAGACCGCGCCCAGGCCCAGATAGGCCGCAGCGCCTGCGGCGCGATAGTCCATTTTCAGGTCAGTGCGGCGTGCCAGGGCGCGCACCAGCAGGCCGCCGAACACCAGCGACAGGCCCCAGTTCAGCAACGAGGCGACCATCGAGATCAGGGCGACCCAGGCCACGGCACTGCGCCCGTTTTTCGGGATACGCGCCAGGCGATCAATCAGCCGCACCGCCGGCGGCGAGCTGGCGACCACATAGCCGCTGATGACCACGAAGGCCATTTGCAGGGTGAAGGGGATCAGGCTCCAGAAGCCATCGCCAAAGGCCTTGGCAGCCGCGGCCGGCTTGGCGCCCATGGCCAGGGTTGCGAGGGTCACGATCAAGACGGCCAGGGCGGCGAACACCCAGGCATCGGGGAACCAGCGTTCAGCCCAGGCCGAGCAGCGCAAGGCAAAGCGGGCGGAGCGGCTTTCCTGGATAGGAGCAGACATGAGAAACCTCGTTATTATTTTTAGTCAATACGAAAAAGACCCCTGACAGTGCAGGGGTCCTGAAGCATCAAAAGTCAGAACTGCATTTCGATCACATCGTCCGGCACGATCAGCTTGCCGGCGGTCTTGGCAACGATCTCCTCGATGCTGACCCCCGGTGCCCGTTCGCGCAGGATGAAGGCGCCGTCTTCGATCTCCAGCCAGGCCAGGTCGGTGAGCACCCGGCGGATGCAGCCGGCGCCGGTCAACGGCAGGCTGCACTGTGGCAGCAGCTTGGATTCGCCGTCCTTGGAGGCGTGGGTCATGGTGACGATGATGTTGTCGGCGCCGGCCACCAGGTCCATCGCACCGCCCATGCCCTTGATCAGTTTGCCGGGGATCATCCACGAGGCGATGTTGCCGCTGACGTCCACTTCGAAGGCGCCCAGCACCGTCAGGTCGACATGCCCGCCACGGATCATGGCGAAGGAGTCGGCGGAGTTGAAGATCGAGGCGCCGGTGCGGGCGGTGACGGTCTGTTTGCCAGCGTTGATCATGTCGGCGTCGAGGGTCTGCTCGGTGGGAAATTCACCCATGCCCAGCAGGCCGTTTTCCGATTGCAGCATCACGTCGATGCCGTCGGGGACATAGTTGGCCACCAGGGTCGGAATGCCGATGCCCAGGTTGACGTAGTAGCCGTCCTTCAGTTCACGGGCGACTCGTTGAGCCATTTGTTCGCGTGAAAGTGCCATGCTCGAATGCTCCTGCTCAGGCCTTGAGGGTACGTTTTTCGATGCGTTTCTCGAAGGTGCCCAGGATCAGCCGATCGACGTAGATGCCAGGGGTGTGAATCTGTGCAGGGTCGAGTTCACCCGGTTCGACGATCTCTTCGACCTCGACCACGGTGATGCGCCCGGCGGTGGCCACCAGCGGGTTGAAGTTCTGCGCGGTGTGACGATAGATCACGTTGCCGAAGTGGTCGGCCTTCCAGCCTTTGACCAGGGCAAAGTCGCCAGTGATGGCTTCTTCCAGAATGTAGTTGCGGCCCTTGAACTGACGACTTTCCTTGCCTTCGGCGACCGGGGTGCCGTAGCCGGTGGCGGTGTAGAACGCCGGGATGCCGGCGCCGCCGGCGCGCAGTTTCTCGGCCAGGGTACCTTGCGGGGTGAGGTCCACTTCCAGTTCGCCGTTGAGCAGTTGCTGCTCGAACAGGGCATTCTCGCCAACGTAGGAGGAGATCATTTTGCGGATCTGCCGGTCTTCGAGCAGGATGCCCAGGCCGAAGCCGTCGACGCCACAGTTGTTGGACACTACGGTCAGGTCGCGCGTCCCCATGCGCTTGATCTGCGCAATGAGGTTTTCCGGGATGCCGCACAGGCCAAAGCCGCCGCACAGCACGGTCATGCCATCGGTAAGCCCGGCCAGGGCCTGTTCATAGGTTGCTACTCGTTTGTCGAGTCCGGCCATGATGATCCGCCTTGTTGTCGTTGTAATTGTCTGGGAGCGTTGCGCGATCGCATGCTGGCCATCTTCTGCTTTGGGCAATGATTTGTTAATTTTGTTTTTCTGATGATTTGATAAGAAAAGCAAAACAATGAACGTCAAACAACTGCGTGCCTTCGTGGCCGTGGCCGAATGCCTGAGTTTCGCCCAGGCCGGCGAGCGCCTGCACCTGTCCCAGCCGGCCCTGAGCCTGACCATCAAGAATCTTGAGGAGTCGCTGGGTGGCCAGTTATTGACCCGCACCACCCGCAGCGTAAGCCTGACGCCGGAGGGCGAGACCCTGCTGCCGCTGGGCCGGCAGCTACTGGCCGACTGGGACAACACCGAAGAACTGCTGCGCCAGCGCTTCACGCTGCAGATGGGCCGGGTGTCGCTGGCGGCCATGCCGTCGTTTGCCGGCAACCGCCTGCCCGAAGCGCTCAAGGTGTTCAGGCAGCGCTATCCACGGGTCAACGTCGCGGTGCATGACGTGATCAACGAACAGGTGCTGGAGATGGTGCGCGAGCGCCGCGTTGAAATGGGCATCGGCTTTGAGCCCGAGCCTGGCCACCTGCTGCACTTCACGCCGTTCTGGCTGGACCGCTTCGTGGCGGTGGTGGCGGCGGACTCGCCGCTGGCGGGGCACGAGGAAATCCACTGGAGCGACCTGCTGCGCGAGGATTTTATCGCCTTGCAGCGGCCTTCGGCGGTGCGCCTGCTGCTGGAGCAGTCCATTGCGCCGCTGCATGGCCGGCTGGCGGTGGCCTTCGAAAGCCATCAGTTGGCAACGGTGGGGCGCATGGTCGCCCATGGCCTGGGCGTCAGTGCGGTACCGGCCCTGTGCATCGGCCAGATGCAGGAACTGGGCGCACGCTGCATCCCGCTGGTGGGGCCGCGCATCGAGCGGCGCATCGGCCTGATGACCCAGGGTGAGCAGCCCCTGTCCGTGGCCGCCCAGGCATTGCGTGACGTGCTGATCGAGCAGGTATCGATGAACAGATAGTGACTATCAAAGGCGGTGATTTTTGGCCGGGACGGCACGGGATTAAGCTTTGCTCATTCCCGAATCGAAACGACCACGGAGGTCGCCATGAACCGTATCACTGCCCTTGCCCTGTTGCTCACCGTTGCCGTCGTCAGCGGTTGCTCGACCCATCATGCGGTCGAACAACGCCCTTTCAGCGCCGAGGAATCCCGCCAGCTGGCGCTGGAAGACCTCAACCGTCGCGGCCTGTCGTTCGATGAGTACCATGCCCGCAAGGCGCAGTTGCTGGCCGAGCCGCAGATTCAGCAGGTGCGTGAATTCGACCGCAGTGCCGAAGTCAGCGTCGACGCCGGTGTGATCGGCCAGGATCGCCAGGGCTGACAGTTTCCGTGGCCCGCTTAAGTGGCTGAAACTGTACTGTCGCAACTTTCGTGTAACTGTCCGTGTGTTTGTCCAGCCTGGCTGGTTAGTGTGAACGTCTTGTTCACCGCTGCCCTGGACTGTCGTCATGTCTCTCTCGTTTGATCTGCTGCTGGCCTTTGCCCTGTTCGCGCTGGTGACCTCCATCACGCCGGGCCCCAATAACATGATGCTGCTGGCCTCGGGCGTGAACTTCGGCTTTCGCCGCACGCTGCCGCACATGCTGGGCATCAGCACCGGGTTCATGGTGTTAGTGCTGGCGGTCGGTTTTGGCCTGGGCAGCCTGTTTCAGACCTGGCCGGTGCTCTATACGCTGCTGCGTTATCTCGGCGGCGCCTACCTGCTGTACCTGGCCTGGAAGATCGCCACCTCAGGGCCGGCCAACGAAGATGACAAGCCCCAGGGCAAACCGATGAGTTTCATGGCGGCCGCGCTGTTCCAGTGGGTCAACCCCAAGGCCTGGGTCATGGCGATCGGCGCGATCAGTACCTACACGCCGATGCAGGGCTACTTCACCAATGTGCTGGTGATTGCCGCCGTGTTTGCCTTGATCAACCTGCCGGGTGTCAGCATCTGGGCCGGCTTCGGCAGCCTGCTGCGCAACGTGCTGCGCGACCCGCGCGGGCTGCGGATCTTCAACGGCGTGATGGCGTTGCTGCTGGTGCTGTCGCTGTACCCGCTGGTGATGGGTTGAGCAGCGGATGACGGACTGAATGGCTGCTGTAGGAGCGCGCTTGCCCGCGACCGGCTGCGT
>NZ_UUIS01000057.1 GCF_900589395.1 Pseudomonas viridiflava | reverse complement strand
GCAGGCCACCCAGGTTCGCCCGTCCACCAGCTTCGAGAAGATGATTCCGCTGTCCCATCCGTTCATCCAGAACATGATGGCTCACCGCAACGATCTCGCGAACCTGGGTAACACCGTGCGTATCTCGGTGGAGGCCAAGGATGGCGACATCTTTTCCAAGCAGTACATGGAGACGCTGCGCCAGATCAGCGACGAGGTGTTCTACATCCCCGGCGTCGACCGCTCCGGCCTGAAATCGCTGTGGAGCCCGAGCGTACGCTGGACCGAAGTCACGGAGGAGGGCTTTGCCGGTGGCGAAGTGATTCCGCAGAGTTACAACGGTTCGGATGAGAGTCTGGACC
>NZ_UUIS01000058.1 GCF_900589395.1 Pseudomonas viridiflava | reverse complement strand
CCGGGATCTATGAAACGCCACACATTTACGACTGCTAACGCAGCCGGTCGCGGGCAAGCGCGCTCCTACGGGGGTGAATTCAGTAGCCAGTAAAATCAGTGCGTTATTTTATGTTTGAGCATGCAACGCATCACCATTCCCGCGGTGCCATCATTTCTTCCAGGTCGGCCTCGGCAAAGCCATACGCGTTGGCGATCCACGAAAATTGAAAAGCCGTGGCTGGCAGTTCGAGATCGCGCCTGAAAGCGGCATGTTCGTCTGGGCCGAACACCCCGACATCACCGATCAACAGGGGTTTATCCAGCGGCTGGCGCAGCACGACATCCTGCTGCTGCCCGGTTCGGTGTTTGCTGTGGAGCGCAATTACCAGGCGTTCCTGCGCATCAACTGCACGCACTTCAGCACGCAGGTTGCCCGGCATTTCCAGGTGTAAGACTGGCCGCGCAACCCGCCCTGGTGCACATCCCGTAGGAGCGCGCTTGCCCGCGACCGAGTGCGTAGCGCTCGCAAAATCGCGGAAACGCCACAAATTTACGACTGCTACCCCGTCCGGGATCTATGAAACGCCACACATTTACGACTGCTAACGCAGCCGGTCGCGGGCAAGCGCGCTCCTACGGGGGTGAATTCAGTAGCCAGTAAAATCAGTGCGTTATTTTATGTTTGAGCATGCAACTCATCACCATTCCCGCGGTGCCATCATTTCTTCCAGGTCGGCCTCGGCAAAGCCATACGCGTTGGCGATCCACGAAAAGTCTTCGGCCAGCGCATCGCGGGCGGCGGTTTCAAGTTCACTGCCGTGCGCCTCGAAGGTGTCCTGCAAGGCGTTGAGGCGTTCGGTGGCGGCATGGCTCAGCACGTACAGCGCCGCAAGCGTGGTCGGCTGCTGCTGTTCAATCTGCCGGCACAGGTCGATCAGCACGTCCTTGCACAGGTCGACCACCTCGTCGGGAAAGTAGTCGTCGGCGTACATGCCTTGCAGGAACACATGCTCATGCATGGCGGGGTTATCGAGGCTCATGAAAACTCCTTGGTTGTGAATCAGAGAATGCCCTTGTCCCAATTCAGGGTGCCCCAGGGTCGGGTCTTTCTTGAATCCAGGCGCCAGGTGTCGCCGGTGCGCACCAGGGTGTAAAGCACCTCGTAGCGCATCGGCCCATCCGCGTCCTGACGGGTCATCAGGATCGCGCGCCGGCCTTTGGACTCAATGCTCACCAGGGCCTCGCCGGGCGTGTAGTCCGGCGGCCAGCCAATGCTGTTGCCACGGCCCTGCGGACGCGGCTTGAGGGTGCAGAACCGCTCGAACACTTGCGCCATGCCCGTGCGAATGAAGTCCCAGTCCAGGTCATGGATATCGACCTGCTTTCTGTGCTCATGGCAGTCGGTCTCCCAGCGATTCATGGCCAGGATATAGCCGCGCAGCACACTGGCCGGGTCGCTGTGGTCGACATCGGACAGGTCCGGCGCCACCGGCGGCCACGGCAGGTACACCTCCTCAGGCACCACCGGTGGCCGGGCGCCGTGGCTCAGCAACAGCGCCGCGACCCCGGCATGCCCGCGCTCCTGCGCCATAGACAAGGCATTACGCCCGTCACGGGTCTGCGCCTGCAGGTCGGCACCGGCGGCCAGCAAAGCCGCGACCACCTCGGCATGGCCTTGCAACGCCGCCACCATCAAGGGCGAGCGCTGGAAATCGTTGCCCGTCAGGTCCACCGCCGCCCCGGCCTCGAGCAGCAACTCAAGGATGTGCCGGTCATCGGAATGCGCCGCCCAGCCCAGGGCGGTAAAGCCCATGCTGCCGTCATGGCGGTCAAGGTCGGCGCCCTTGTCAATCAGCAGCCGCACCGTCTCGATATGCCCGGCAATGGCCGCATCGATCAGCGCCGTACTGCCACGCCCTGTCTCGGCAAAATCAATCTCGGCGCCCGCGTCCAGCAACGCCTGTAGCTGCTCGTTGTTCCCGGCCGCAGCGGCCTTCAACAGTGCCTTGCTCATGCGATGCCTCGTACGTGTCAGTCGCTCGGCAACGGGCAGTCCAACTCAATCCATGCCCGCAGTTCATCGGCCACCGCGTGAAATTCCTCGCGGGCCATGCTGCCATGATCGACCAGAAACACCGTCGCCGGTTCCAGGCCGGGCGACACCATCACCGCCCGGCCGCCGCCATCGTCACCAATGGTCAACCAGCCTGGGCAGTAAGACTGCACCTCGTAGGTTTTGTTACGTTCCAGCAACTCATCGGGCGCGTAAAAGCGGATGTAGTCGCCGTAGCCGGCACCGTTGAGGCGGGTCAGATGCGTGCGCAATGCCGGCGCCAGCGGCTGGCCGAGCCAGTGTTCGAGGGCTGTGAAGGCATCGTTGAATGAGGACGGCATAGGGGGTGAACCTGGCAGGAAATGATCGGCAGAGGATAACGCGATCGGATGGATATGACCTTGCGTCACACCATTCGAACCGCACACCCGCCCCGGCAGTCTACCGGGCTGATCGTTCATTGCAGGGTTAACCGCGTGCCCAGAATCATTACCGACGAAACACCTGAAGAAGTGGTGAAAGACCAGAACACCCGGCTCTTTGGCACGCCCAAGGAGCGCCTGGATTTCTACCGGCGCGAGATCCAGTACGAGACCACCAACCTGTCCAACCGCACCAACGCCTACCTCACGGCGCAGTCGTTCCTGGTAATTGCCTACGCCTCGTCGATGGCCAACACCAACCCCGACTGGGGCATGATCTTCACCGTAGTCATCCCGCCGATGCTGGCCTTGCTGGGGCTGCTCAACACCGTGAGCGCCTGGCCGGGGATTCGTGCGGCGTGCGAGATCATCGAGCACTGGCACCACAAGCAGGGGCAGTTGCTGAGCAGCGAGCCGGTCATCGGCCTGACCTATGACGACTCGCCGCTGTTCAGTGACTGGGAATCGAGCGAGACCGGGCCGAAGAAGTCCTTGCTGTTCTCCAAGCGAGCGCCCTGGCTGTTCAGCATCTTCTGGGTGTTCTTCGGCTTTTTCGCGCTCTTTCTGCAGATACTGACGCTCGACAGCTGAGGTCAGGGCATCAGGATGATCTTGTCGCTGCGGCCTTCGTTGACTTCGGCATAGCGCGCCAGCCCTTCGCTGAGCGGCGACTCCACCAGACCGGTGGGCAAGGCCAGCAGGCCCTGGTCGAAGAAGCGGCCGAACTGATCGAGCATGGCCGCGCAGGCCTGGCAGTCGTACAGCAGCGAGTTGATGCCGACCACCGAGCCGCCCTTGCGGTACAGGGCCAGGGACGGCAGTTGCACCTGGCCGTCGACGGGCGCGGCGATGATTGCGATGCGGCCCCAGGTGGCCAATGCTGCCACCGAGGCCGGCAGCCAGAAGCCGGTGGTGTCGAAGATCACATCGGCGCCGCCCTGGAAGTGGGCGTCCACTTGCCCGGCCAAGGCCTCTGGCTGGCCCAGCACGATGCTGTCGAAGCCGTCGGCGGCCAGTGCCTGTTGCTGTTCGGGGCGGCGCACCGCGCCCAGCACCTGCGCCCCCAATACGCGCCCCAGTGCCAGGGCGGCGCTGCCTACGGCACCGTTGCCACCGATCACCAGCAGGCGGGTTTGTGCATTCACCTGGCTGCGCTGCAAGGCGTCCCAGGCGGTGGTGTATGGCACGCCAAGGCTGGCGGCCTGGGCAAAGCTCAGCGCTTCAGGCTTGAGCGCCACGCCGCTGGCCGGCAGGGTCAGCCAGCGAGCGTGCGAGCCGTCACGAAAGAACCCCGGCTCTTTGCCGGTGCCCCACACCGCCTTGCCCAGCAACGCCTGCGGCCCTTCGACCACCACGCCGGCAAAGTCACGCCCCGGTACACGCGGCAAGGTGGTGTACGGAAAGCGTCCGAGGACGTTTTTTACATCACTGGGGTTGAGCCCTGCCGCCTTGACCTCGATCAGCACCTCGCCGTCGGCAGGTACCGGGACGGGCAACTCGACACAGGCCAGGGCCGCCAGGTCGCCGGTGCGGGAAAATTGCAGTGCGTTCATCAGTGACTCCAGTCGCAAGAGAAGAAAGGTTCAGGACAGCCATTGGCTGAGCAGTTGCTTGCCCATCGGCCAGGCCTTTTCGCCCAGCTGCATGCCCAGCAGGCCGACTAGCGCCACGGCGGGCGGCGCCGGCGAGCGAAAATCCAGCACGCTGTACAGCACGCCGACAGCGAGACCAATGGCGAGGGAAATGACAAAACTCATGATGAGCTCCGGGCAATCAGGGAATGCCCGCAGTCTAGGGAGAGGACGCGGCGGCTGCCGGCCAAGGACTTCTGGTTATCGGCCAGGTTGAGGGATTGGACGGGGGGCGGTCATGCGACACCGATTCGCGCCCCGATCTGACGGAATGCCGCGATTGAGCGCAAAGCACTCACAGAAATCTGTGAAACGCTGCAATTTTACGACTGCTGACGCAGCCGATCGCGGTGGTCCGGCATTCCGGCAGAGCTCCCTCCCACAGCACAGTGTTTGCTGTGCGACAGCGCGCCGCCTTGGCGCGCCGCCTTGGCGCGCCGCCTTGGCGCGCCGCCTTGGCGTGCCGCCTTGGCGCGGTGTCAGCGACACAGGGTGGGTTCCTACAAGACCGGGGTTGTGGTGTATTGCGAGGGCGCCATGCCCAGTTCGCGGCGGAACATGTCGCTGAAGCTGCTGGGCGAGTAGCCCAGGGTGCGGGCGATGGTGCTGACCGGCTGGCCCTGGATCAGCCGGGCCACGGCGGTGGCCAGTTGCACCTGGCGGCGCCATTCGGCAAAGCCCATGCCCAAGCGGGTCTGGAACAGGCGTGCCAGGGTGCGCACGCTGGCGCCGGCGGTTTCGGCGTGCTGCTCGAAGGCAATGCTCAACGACGGCTCGTCGATCACCGCCTGGCACAGGTTCATCAGGCGCCGGTCGGCGTCGTCGGGCATGGGGATGCGGATCAGCGAGCGCCGGGCGCGCTGCAATTCCAGCAGGGCCAGGGTGACCAGCGCGTCGTAGTAGTCCGGCTCGCCTTCACGGTCCAGGGCCACCAGGCCGATGATCAACTCGCGCAGCAGGCCGCCGACTTCGAACACCTGCACGGTGCCCTCAAGGGTGCGGGCAATCGCCGGGCGCAGGTAGATATTGCGCATCTCCAGGTCCGACACCACGCGAATGCCGTGATCCACACCCGGCGGCAGCCACACGGCCCGCTGCGGCGGAACCACCAGCGCCTCGCCGGGCGTCTCGACCCACATCACCCCGGAAGCGGCATACAGCACCTGGCCCCATACATGCTGGTGCGGCTCGATGTACAGCCCGCGCGGGTAGGTGCGCGCCAGGGGTTGCACGGGAACAGCGGTGTCGGTGAGGTCGGGCGGAGCGGCCAGGGCCATAGCGGTTCATCGCAGCCAGTAAGGAAGTGGCACATGGTAGCGAAGTGTCGAGCCCTATAGGCATTCCCTGACGCCGGCCTCACTTGAATTGTCCACTTCGAGTTGACAGTAAAACCCGTTTCAGCCGATTTATCCCTTCGCGATGAATCCTTAATCTGTACCCATGTTGAGCGACACCCCTGATGACCGAACTTCAAAACTCTCAGATAAAGGATCTACGCCATGACCACTCAAGCCACCAACGCACCAACCTACAACCGCCTGAACAAAGACGACGCCATTGTCCTGCTGGTCGACCACCAGACCGGCCTGATCTCGCTGGTGCAGGACTTCTCGCCCAACGAGTTCAAGAACAACGTGCTGGCCCTGGCTGATCTGGCCAAATTCTTCGAGCTGCCGACCATCCTCACCACCAGCTTCGAGCAAGGCCCCAACGGCCCGCTGGTGCCGGAGCTGAAAGAGATGTTCCCGGACGCGCCGTACATCGCCCGCCCTGGCCAGATCAATGCCTGGGACAACGAAGACTTCGTCAAGGCGATCAAGGCCACCGGCCGCAAGCAGATCATCATTGCCGGTGTGGTGACGGATGTGTGCGTGGCGTTCCCGACCCTGTCGGCGCTGGCTGAAGGCTTCGAGGTGTTTGTGGTCACCGATGCGTCGGGCACCTTCAACGAGACCGTGCAGCAGGCGGCGTGGAACCGCATGAGCCAGGCCGGTGCGCAACTGATGAACTGGTTCTCGGTGGCCTGCGAGCTGCACCGCGACTGGCGCAACGACATTGAAGGGCTGGGCAACCTGCTGTCGCAGCGGATTCCCAACTACCGCAACCTGATGAATGGCTACGCCGCGCTGACCGCCCACAAAGGCTAAGCCGCTGCCCATGCCCTGAAAGCCTGCCTTGACCTGCAGGCTTTTTTTCAGCCCAAGGATTTGTGAGAGCCGCCATGCACACGCCGACCGCCACATTGCCCGTTGCATCAACCGCATCGCCCTGGAAACCCCTGCACACCCGCGTCTTCCTGTGGTTGTGGCTGGCCAGTATCGCCTCGAACATCGGCACCTGGATGCACGAAGTCGGTTCCGGCTGGCTGATGACTTCGTTGTCGGCCAGCCCGCAAGCCGTGGCGCTGGTGCAGGTGGCCGGCGCCTTGCCGGTGTTTTTGCTGGCGCTGCCGGCCGGAGCCCTGGCCGACATCGTCAACAAGCGCCGCTACCTGCTGGCCGTGCAGGGCTGGATGGCGCTGGTGGCCCTGGCGCTGACGCTGCTGACGGTGACCGGGCAGATGTCGGTGCCGCTGTTGCTGACCCTGACCTTTGCCATGGGCATCGGCAGCGCGCTGATGATGCCGGCCTGGTCGGCGCTGGCCCCGGAGATTGTCGCCCGTGAGGACGTGCCGGCCGCCGTGGCGCTGTCGAGCCTGGCGATGAACGTGGCGCGTGCCATTGGTCCTGCGATTGCCGGGGTGCTGGTGAGCCTGAGCGGGCCGTGGCTGACCTTTGCCTTGAACAGCGTGTCGTTTCTGGCGGTGATCGTGGCCCTGTATGCCTGGCGCCATACGCCGGCCCCGGCGACCTTGCCGGCCGAGCGCTGGTGGGGCGCGATGCGTGCCGGGGTGCGCTATGCCCGCGGTTCGCGGTCGCTGCGGGCGGTGCTGGTGCGCACGGCGGCGTTCTTTGTCGGTGCGGTGGTGGGCATGGCCTTGCTGCCGTTGCTGGTGCGCCGCGAGATCGGCGGCACGGCGCTGGACTACGGCATTCTGCTGGGCTGCGTGGGCATCGGTGCGGTAGTGGGCGCGGTGCTGCTGCCCAGGTTGCGGGCGCGCTTGAGCGCCGACCTGATCGTGGTGGGTGCCAGTGTGGTGTATGCGCTGGTGCTGTTCGGCCTGGCGTGGGTGCGTTCGATGGCGGCGCTGGCGCCGCTGATGCTGATCAGTGGCGTGGCCTGGATTGCGGTGTTGAGCAGCCTGCAAGTGGCGGTACAGACCACGGTGCCGTCGTGGGTCAGGGCGCGGGCGGTGTCGCTGTACATTCTGGTGTTCTTCGGCTGTTCAGCCGGTGGTGCGGCCGGGTGGGGTGCGGTGGCCAGCCATGTGTCGATGAATGCGGCTTTCATGGGCGCCGGCGTGGTGTTGTTGATCGGCATCCTGCTGCGCTGGCACTTCCCGCTGCCGACCGGCGAGATGGACGAGATGCAGCCATCGAAGCATTGGGCCGCGCCGCAACTCGACGAGGCGCTGCCAGCCGAGCGTGGACCGGTGATGATCACCGTGGAGTACCGGATTGCCCAGGAGCACGCGGCGAAATTCAGCCACGCCATGCAGGCGGTCAGCCACATGCGCCAGCGTAATGGTGCGTTTTCATGGGGCTTGATGCAGGACGCGCAGGACCCCCGGCTGTGGCAGGAGTACTTTTTCGAGGAATCCTGGGTCGAGCACCTGCGCCATCACGACCGCGTGACCCGCGCCGACCAGAAGCTGGAAGTGGCCGCACGAAGGTTCCAGGAAGAAGGCGTGCCGGTGAAGATCCGGCACTTGTTGAATCAGGCGGCGGGGCATTGAGCAGCACCCGCCTTGGTGATGGAGTTCTAGAAACCAACGGTGGCCGACAGCAGGTAGGTGCGTGGCGTCGACAGGGTCAGGCCCGGCTCGCTGTCATCCGAGGCGCCGGCCGAGGCCCAGTAGGCTTTGTCCAGCACGTTCTCGACATTGGCGCGCAGGGTGATGTCCTTGCCTTCGACCTTGAAGGCGTAGCGGGCGCCGAGGTCGAAGCGTTCCCAGCCGTCGATCGACTTGCTGTTGGCCTGGTCCAGGTACTGCGAGCTGGAGTGGATGCCGCGTGCGGTCAGGGTCACGCCTTGCACGCCCGGCACGTCCCATTCGGCGCCCAGGTTGACGTTGTACTTGGGCGTGGCCGGGGCGCGGTTGCCGTCGTAGATACCGCCGGCGGTGTTGGTCAGCTCGCTGTCGATGTACATCAGGCCGCCCAGCAGGCGCACGCCTTCGACCGGTTCACCAAAGACGCTCAGCTCGACACCGGTGTTCTCGCGCTTGCCGCTGGGACCGAACACGCGGGTGGTGGCGTTGGTCTCGTAGGCCGGTTGCTTGATGCGGAACACGCTGGCGGTGAAGGCCACCGAGCCCAGGTCGTACTTGGTGCCCAGTTCGACCTGGCGGCTGATGAACGGCGCGAAGATCTGGTTTTCGTTGATGGAGGTCGAGGGCGCGATCTTGCCCAGGCTCAGACCTTCCATGTAGTTGGCGTACAGCGACCACTGGTCGGTGACCTTGTACACCACGCCACCGGAGGGCGAGAACTTCTTCTCGTCATAGGCGGTAGGGCCCTTGATGCCGTCGCTCCAGTCCTCGACCTGCACGCGCTGGAAGCGCCCGCCCAGGGTCAGCAGCAGGCGGTCATCGAAAAAGCCCAGGGTGTCGGCAATGCCGATGCTGTCGAAGCGGTTCTCGGTGTAGTCCTTCGAGTCCTGGCGGGTCGGGGTGCCCGGTTCCGGACGCTGGATGGGGTTGTAGATGTTGCCGCCGGCGCTGGCGTAGCGCGAGCCGCCGTTGGTGAAGTCCATGTAGAAGTGCGTGGCCGAGATGTTCAGCTCATGACTGACGGGGCCGGTGTGAAACCACTTGCGCGCCCCGACGGTGGCGGTGCGCACGCTTTCGTCACGGGTGAAATAGCGCGGCGAAATGGTGAAGTCGCCGGCGTCGTTGGTGACGCTGACCGCATGGCGCAGAAAGTCGTGGTTGCTTTCACGGGCACCGACTGCACCGTAGACCATGAACGAGTCGCTCAGGTCGTATTCGGCGTTCAGGTCGCCAAAGGTGTCGTTGGTGCTGGCCTGGCTCCAGTGCTGGGCGTAGTTCCTGTTGATCGAGCCGGCGCTGGGCACGCGGGCGTTGGCGCCGACCTGGATGCGCTCCTGCGGGGCATCGGTGTCGCGCTCGGTGCGGCCGATGTCGGCCGAGACGCGCAGGCGCTCGCCGCGGAAATCCAGGCCCAGCACCGACATTTCACGGTCCACGTTCTGGTGGTCCCATTCGGTATCACCCGACTGCTTGACGCCGTTGAAGCGGATGCCGTACTGGTCTTCGTCGCCGAAGCGCCGGCCGATGTCCACGCCACCGCCGACCTGGCTGTCGGAAGCCACGCTGCCGGTGAATTCGGTGATCGGCTTTTGCGTGGCGCGCTTGGCGACCACGTTGATGCCGCCGCCCACGCTGCCGCGCGGCGAAATGCCGTTGAGCAACTGGTTGGTGCCCTTGAACACGTCGATGCGGTCGGCCATTTCCATGTCGATCGAGTAGGTGGGCAGTACGCCGTACAGGCCGTTATACGACACATCGGTGTTGAACAGGCTGAAGCCACGGATGGTGAACTGCTCGAAGCGTCCGCCGGCCGGGTTGGTGGCGCGCACCGACGGGTCGCTGGCCACCAGGTCGGTCAGGGTCCGTGCCTGCTGGTTCTTGGCCGCTTCGCTGGTGTAGGTGGTGATGCTTTGCGGGGTGTCCATGAAGTCGCGCGAGCCCAGCAGGCCCAGCGAACCGCGCCGCGCCACCTGGCCGCCGGCATAGCGCTCGCCATCACCGTTGAACGACAGGATGCTGGTGCTGACGATGTCGGTGGCGTTGAGTTCCAGCGTGCCGGCCGCTGCTGCCGCCGGTGCAGGCATCAGGGTATAGCTGCCGCTGCCGACCGGTTGCAGTTGCAGGCCGCTGCCTTGCAGCAACTGGTCAAAGCCGCTCTCCACACTGTAGGTGCCGTTCAGGCCGGCACTGCGCCGGCCGTTGACCAGCGCCGGGTCCACCGACAGGCTGACCCCGGCCAGCCCGGCAAAGCGCGTCAGTACCGCACCCAGATCGCCGGCCGCAATGGTGTAGCTCTGCTGCTGACTGGCGGCCAGGGCTACGGGTGCCGTCAGGGGCAACAGGCCCATGGCCAGGCCAGCAGTCAGGTGCAGGCACAGCGTGGAGCGGGAAATCGATGACGCCAGGAACGACCTGTGGCGTGGCAGTGCGGGCATTGGAAGGCTCTCTTTTATGGGTTCACTTGTAGCTCATGACACGCCAGCGGCAAAAAGGGGACACGCCGTCGCCCACTATTTCATCAATGCTGCGTTTTAACCGGGTTTGTATCGAACCGGCAGGGCTATCGAGTGTTCCGATGTGCAGACTTCAGAATGCACGCGCCAGGGAGACGATCATGCAACGACGCACTTTGGGAACCACCGGCATCGACATTGCACCACTGGTGTTCGGTGGCAATGTATTGGGCTGGACCCTCGATGAGCAGACCGGCTTTGCCGTGCTGGATGCCTTTATCGACCATGGCTTCGACGCCATCGACACCGCCGATGTGTACTCGGCGTGGGCCGAGGGCAACCAGGGCGGCGAGTCGGAAACGCTCATCGGCAAGTGGCTGCAGGCGCGACCCGGCCTGCGCGAAAAGATCAAGGTGTTCACCAAGGTGGGCGCGGACATGGGCGGCGAAGGGCGCAAGGGCCTGTCGCAGCGCTGGATCAGCCAGGCCGTGGAAGACTCGTTGAATCGCTTGCAGACCGATTACATCGACCTGTACTTCTCGCACTGGCCTGATCCCGAAACCTCCTATGCGGAAACCCTGAGTGCGTTCGGGCAACTGCTGGGCGATGGCAAGATTCGCAGCGTCGGTGCCTCCAACCTCGATTACCAGCAACTGGCCGATTCGCTGAGCGCGGCCGGGCAGCCCGGGTTGCCCGCGTACCAGGTGTTGCAGCCCGAATACAACCTGTACGACCGCCAGGGCTTTGAGGGTGACCTGCAACAGTTGTGCATTCACGCCAATATCGGCGTGGTGACCTACTACAGCCTGGCGTCGGGCTTTTTGTCCGGCAAATACCGCTCGCCGGCCGACCTGGGCAAGAGCCCGCGCGGCCAGGGCGTCGCCAAGTACCTGGACGCCCGCGGCCTGGCGATGCTCGACGCCCTGGACGACATCGCCGCCAGCCATCAGGCCACCCCTTCGGAAGTCTCCCTGGCCTGGCTGCTGCGCCAGCCGGGCGTCACCGCGCCGATCGTCAGCGCCACCAGCGTGGCCCAGGTCGAAAGCCTGGCACGGGCCGCGACCCTGATGCTCAGTGATGAGGACGTGGCGAGGCTTGATCGGCTTTGAAGGGACGTTCTGCTCCGGATGGTGATCCGGCAATAGCTGACTTACAGGCATCGCACAGATGTCGCTCATGCCGGCCTCATCGCGGGCAAAGCCCCCTCCCACAGGTTGATCTGACCCTGAATGGCGTGCCTGGCACCAGACGGGTGTCAGGCACGGAATCAGTAGGCGACATCAATGCGGGGTGAGGAGGCGGTAGGGCCAGAGCGGCAACACCCGCATTCGTAAAGCGTCACTCACTTCTGTGGCCTGCTTGTCCGGTCAGTTCGATTACACTCGCCCGTCCTTCAGCCTCATTCGAGACCTGCAATGCCGCGCTCACCTTCGACCTTGCGACGCACACTGGTGTACTGGCTGTACGCCGTGGCCCTGGCTCATCTGCTGGGTGGCCTGCTAGTCAGTTGGGCGGGCGGCTCCATGCTGTTCGATGGCTACCTCGCTTCCCTGGAGCAGGCTTTCTGGCCCGAGGCGGCGCCGGTGTCTGCCCGCCAGCAGCAGGTCTGGTGGCTGGCGTTGTTCGGTGCCACGGTGCAGAGCTTTTCGTTGTACATGTTGGCGCTGGTGCACATTGGCAGCCAGATCCGCCAGCCCAGGGTCTGGGCCTGGCTGATCGCCGGGCTGCTGCTGTGGGCGCCGCAGGACCTGTTTTTTTCGCTGCAGGCCGGAATCTGGTCGCACCTGCTGATCGATTCACTGGCGCTGCTGGCCCTGTTGCCGCCCTTGTTCTGGCTGTATCGCCATGACAAGCAGACCCGGGGTGAGGCATGAGCAAGCCGGTGATGTACCTGCTGGCCGGCAACGGCAGCAGCGCCCGTTGGTGGGATGACGTGCTGGGGTACTTTCAGCGCTATGAAGTGATACCGCTGGAACTGCCGGGGTTCGGCGCCAACCCGGCGCCACCGTGCGAGGACCTGCCGGCCTATGCCGAGGCGCTGGTGGGGGCGACGGTAAAAGGCAGCGCAATCATGGCCGTGGGTGTCAGCGCCTTGCTGGTGCTGCACGCCTTGCAGCGCCGTCCCGGGCATTTCTCGCGCAGCGTGTTGCTGGCGCCGGTGGGGGCCTTTCTATGGCAGCGGCACTTGCCGGCGCTGATGTCGCCCATGCCGATCCGCAAGACCATTCACTGGTTGCTGGCGCATCGCCCGACGTTGTTTGCCGGCAAGTTTTCAAGGCAGACCTGGAGCGCCGCCCAGTATCGGCGCATGGGCGAGGGCTATGCGCAGTGCCGGGCATTCGTGCCGTACTGGGACCTGTTGCGCGCCGACACAGCCTTGCCGCTGCTGGAATGGATCAAGGACCCGGTGGAACTGGTGTGGGGCGATCAGGACGGTGTGCTGGGCATCGAACAGGCCGCCGCCTGGTCGGCGATCCTGGCGCGGGCTGACCTTACCATCTGCCTCAAGCCGGGCTGGGGCCATTACCCGTGGATCGACGCGCCGGCCGAATTTGCCCAATGGCTGGAGTCGGGCGCGCCGGGTTTTGTCGCCCACACCAAGGGCGGGCGCCTGCGCCTGGCCGAACTGGCCGGGCAACCGGTGCCCACCGCGCTGTCGCTGCACCAGGCCGATGACGGGCGCCTGCCGGCCTTGTTGGCCAGCCAGCCCGAAGCACTCTGGGCGGTGCGCTCGTCCAGCTATGGCGAAGACCAGGCCGACTCGGCCAATGCCGGGTTGAGCACCACCTACCTGCGTGTACCGGCGGTTGAAGTGGCCGACCGTGTGAGCGCGTTGCGCAACGCGGGCGTCGAGGAAGTGGTGGTGCAGCGCTTCATCACGCCAGTGCTGTCGGGCATTGCCTTTGTGCGCCACCTGGCCGTGGAGCTGGAGTGGGTCGAAGGCCATCTGGAGGCGCTGGCCGACGGTCACGCCAGCCCCGAGCGGGCCGTCATTTCCAGGCTGGGTGAAGGCTGGAGCAGCGGCGCCTTTGCCACGGCCCATGGTTTGCGCCAGCAACAGCTGTGGGACTTTCTGCAAGGCGTGCTGCGGGTGTTCCACTACGTGCAAGGTGATGTCGAGTGGGCCTGGGACGGCCAGCAACTGTGGCTGTTGCAGTACCGGCCGATCAGCGACTATGGATGGCGCCGGCACCTGACCGCCGCCAACATCGCCGAGATCCTGCCGCCGCAACCGAGCCGTTTTGTCGAATATGGCCAGCGCCGGGCGGCGGCCAGCATACCGGCGATCATGGCGCGCTGGGATGCGCGGGTATTGCAGGACAACGAACCGTTCACCGCCGTATTCGGTGGTGCGTCGTACATCAACAATGACCTGTTTCTCGCCCGCCTGGCGGACTGGGGCATCGCCGCCAGCCGCTACGCCGGCGAGGTGGGCGGCGCGACACCGCCCCTGCCCTGGCGGCCGGTACGTCTGCTGCGTTCATTGCCGGTGTTCATGCGCATGCAGCGCCAGGCGCGCGGGCATCTACCGACGCTTGAACGGCAGTTGCAACGCTTTGACCGGGAGCTGGCCACGCTGAGCCGGCAAGGCGCGGACGGGCAGCAACTGGCCGACTGGTTCACGCGGTTCTATGTCTTCGTGGTGCAGGGCAACCTGTGCATCGCCACCGCCCTGGCCAGCAGCGGTGGCGATGCGCTGGGCCGGCCACCCACCGCCTACGATGACCTGCACGATTGCCCACACCGGCTGCCCTGGGAAACCGATCCGGGCACCCCGCGCCCGGCCCTGACCGACCTGCCGCTGCAAGCCTTCCCGCACTGGCCGCTGCGGGTGCGCCTGGCGCATGCGGCAGGCCTGCCGGGGCTGCGCGGTTATTACCTGCAAGTGCGCGAGTGGTACCGCGACAACCTGATGCGGGTGTTTTTCCGCCTGCACCACGCCATGCCCCAGGCTGAGCGCGAGCACTGGTTTGCACCGCACCCGGACATTCGCAGCCGCGCCGGCAGTTTCTGGCAGGACGGCCGCGAGGGTGCCGAACAGGCCGCCGGCTTCATGATCTACCCCGGCCAGGTGCAAGGCATCCTGGGCCGCGACATTCTGCTGGAGGACACCCTCGACCCCGGTCGTTACGCCCATTACCAGGCCGCGCGTGCGGTGATTGCCCGCATGGGCGGGCGCCTGTCCCACGGCTCGACCCTGCTGCGTGAACTGCGCAAGCCTTCGGCGGTGTTGCCGCAGGTGGACATGACGTGGGTGGGGCGTGAGGTGGTGTATGCGGACGGGGAGTTGCGATTGGTAACGCCCTGAAGAACTTGGATCCAGAACCCAGGTCTATTGCAGTCGATTTTCCGCGCGCTGTTGCTCAGCGCCGGAAACTTCATGCACTGGAAAAGGATAAGCAAGCCGTGTCTATCAAGCCATTGTTCACTGCCGCGTTGCTGGGGGCCCTGCTGGGTGGTTGCGTCGAATACCGTCATGTGCCGCCGGCAACGGCCGAGGGACAGCAGTGCGTGGAGCAGTGCTCCGGTCAGCAGGCGGCCTGCGTCGACAAGGCGCAGCACTCGGTACAGGGCGATCAGGCCTTCTACAACTGGCAGATGACCAACTACCGATCCTGCATGTCGAACATGAGCAGTGAAGGCACGTGGAAATATGCGTGTGGCGGCGAGCCCTCTTCGCCCTCCAGGCCCGACACCCGTCATTGCACCTCGTCCTACGACAGTTGTTTCACCCGCTGTGGCGGACGGATCGAGAAGGTGCCGCGCCAGTAGTCGCTGGCAGGGAGCGAAACGGGCAGGGCGCATGGCCCCGCCCGTTTATTAGTATCAGTCCCCGACCAGGTGCAGGTAGTGCATGTGGCGTTCGTACTGGTCGAGGATGTCGCCGATGACGTCCTCCTTCGACCAGCCCATCACGTCATGGTCCTGGCCGCCTTCGCGCAGGTGCACTTCGGCGCGGAAGTACTTGCGCTCTTCGCTTTGCGTATCGCCCATCACGAAGCTGGGCATGGCGTAGGCTTGCGGGCGAACCTCGTAGAGGTACTCCGGGTTGTCGGCTGGGCCCACGGTGAGTCGCACGCGTCCGTCTTCACCGTCCTCGACGCTGCAGCTGTAGCCCTGGCGACGCCATTCCTCGGCCACTGACAGGCAGGCGGGCTTGGCCACTTCACTGATGAAGCGCACCACGTGCGAACGACGCGGAAACATCGCCATGTTGCGCAGGCGCCGCTGCCAGCTGCCCGGGGTACGGGCTACCGAAGGCGACAGGGCGTGATGGCGCAGGCCGCGCTTGGTGGCGTCCAGCTTCAGGGCCTTGAGCAGGCCGCGCATGCTGAACAGCAGGGCGATGGTAAAGGGCAGGGCGCTGGCGATGGTCGCCGTTTGCAGTGCCTTGAGCCCATCGGCCAGCAGCAGGGCAATGGCCACCACGCCCATGGCCGAAGCCCAGAAGATCCGCTGCCACACTGGGGTCTTGTCGGTGCCGCCGGAAGCCAGCATGTCGACCACCATGGCGCCGGAGTCGGCCGAGGTGACAAAGAACACCACCACCATGATGATCGCCACCACCGAAATGAAGCTGGCGAACGGAAAGTGCTGCAGGAACGCGAACAGGGCCAGGGCCGTGTCCTTGTTGATGGCCGCCGCCAGGTCGGTCATGCCCTGGTCGAGAATCAAGTGAATGGCGGTGTTGCCGAACACGGTCATCCACAACAGGGTGAACGCGGTGGGCACCAGCAGCACCCCGGTCACAAACTCCCGAATCGTGCGGCCGCGCGAAATACGTGCGATGAACAGGCCCACGAAGGGCGACCAGGCCAGCCACCAGCCCCAGTAGAACAGGGTCCAGCCGCCGATCCAGTCGGTGGGGTCATAGGCATACAGGTTCAGGGTGCGGCTGACGATTTCGGTCAGGTAGCCGCCGGTGTTCTGCACGAAGGTCTGCAGGATCAGCACGGTCGGACCGAGCAGCACCACCATCAGCATCAAGAGCACGGCCAGGCCCAGGTTCAGTTCCGAAAGCCGGCGCACACCCTTGTCCAGGCCCGAGACCACCGACAGGGTGGCCAGCGCCGTGGTGCCGATGATCAGGCCGATCTGCACGCCGGTGTTGATCGGCAGACCGAACATGCTGTTCAGGCCGGTGTTGATCTGTGCCACGCCAAAGCCCAGCGAGGTGGCCACGCCCAGCACGGTGCCGATGATGGCGAAAATATCGACGGCATGGCCGATGGGACCGTGAATGCGTTCGCCGATCAACGGATAGAGCGCCGAGCGCAAGGTCAGCGGCAGGCCGTGGCGGTAGCTGAAGTACGCCAGGATCAGCGCGACGATGGCGTAAATCGCCCAGGCGTGCAGGCCCCAGTGGAAGAAGGTGATCTTCATCGCTTCGCGTGCGGCTTCGATGGTGTTGCCATCACCGACCGGCGGGTTGAGGAAGTGCATGACCGGTTCCGCCACGCCAAAGAACATCAGGCCGATGCCCATGCCGGCCGAGAACAGCATGGCAAACCAGGTGGTGCTGCTGTAGTCGGGCGTGCTGTGGTCGGGGCCCAGCTTGATATCGCCATAGCGGCTGACACCCAGGTACACCACAGTGCCGAGGATGATCGCCACCGCCAGGATGTAGAACCAGCTGACATTGGTGATGATCCAGTTCTGGATGTGACCGAACAGGGTCTGGGCGGTGTCACGAAAAATACTGGTGAACAACACCAGAATCAGCAACAGGATCGCCGAGGTCCAGAACACCGGTGCATTGAGTGCCGACTTGGGCACGGGTGGGTTTTTATCAACCATGGGCTAAGACTTCTCCATGTACGCCGTGGCGCGTCGTGTGCAAAGGGTGTGTAAAGCGTGGCGAGGGTGTGACCCTTGTCAGGCGCGAGGGTTTCTTGTTCACCCGCAACAGGCCAAAAAAAGCCCCGCCTGCGCAAGGCAGGCGGGGCTTGGGACGACAACGGCGTGATTAACGCATGCTGGAGCGCGGGGCTACTGGCTGGTTGTCGTTGGAGATGGTGACTTCTACACGGCGGTTCATGGCACGCCCGGAGTTGCTGCTGTTGTCGGCAACCGGGTATTCCTTGCCATAACCCTGGGCAACGATGCGCGATGGGTCGACACCGGCACGGACCAGCGCCATGCGCACGGAGTTGGCGCGACGCTCGGACAGGCCCTGGTTGTAGGTCGCGGAACCGGTGCTGTCGGTATAACCCTCGACGATCACTTTACGGTCGGCGTTTTCCTGCAGGAACTGGGCGAGCTTGAAGATATCGCCTTGTGCGCCTGGCTTGAGCTCGGCCTTGTTGTAGTCGAACAGCACGTCACCGAAGGTCACCAGGGTGCCACGTTCGGTCTGCTTGGCGTTCATGCTTTCCTTGAGCTTGGCGATCTGAGCGTCGCGGGCGTCAAGGCGGGCCTTGGCGCGGTCGGCGCTGGCTTTGCCCAGGTTGGCTTCGGCGGTACGCAGCGCGATGGTCTGCTTGGCCACTTCGATGCGCTGGTTGGTCAGGTAGGCCAATTGGTCGACTTTCTTGGCGTCTTCGCCATCACGGAAGGCTTTGTCGGCCTTGTCCAGCCACTCGCTGGCGTCTTTGGTTTCCAGCGCAGCGACCTTGGTGGCCTCAGGGTTGGTCTGCAACGAAGTGTAGTTGGTACGAGCCTGTTCCAGCGTCGGGTTAGGCTTGGTGGCACAGGCCGCCAGGGCAACGCTCATGGCCAGCAGGGCAGGGATCATCAGTTGTTTGCGCATAATAGTGTCGTCCTCAAATCAATGGCGAATACGTGAAAAGCAAAGGGCAAGGGGTCGGTTTACTGGACCTGGCGCATGCCTTCTTCACGGAGTTCGTTGACGCCCTGGCGAGCATCCTGCACGGCCTTCTCGGCCTTGGCGGCCTGTGCCTTGCGTTCGGCCAGGCGGGCATCCCACTCGGCCTGTTGGGCCAGGCGACGCGCTTCGTCGTATTTCTTGTCTTGCATGGCCACATCGGCGGCGCGCAGCTTGTCTTGCGCAGCTTTCATCTCGACAGCGGCGAATTCGGTGCCACCGGCACTGACGGCGCTGTTAACGGCCGATTGAGTCACCGCGTACTGCTCGGTAGGAGGGTTACCAGCACAGCCGGCCAGGACCAGAGTGCTTCCCAGGGCCAACGCAGCCAGTTTCAGCCCGCGCAGACGTTTGAACGAGGTTTTGGCAGTGAGGGTGTTCATGGTCATCAACTCCATTGTTTAACTCCAAGTGCTTTGGTTTTCCATGACAGTCGGTGCCGGAGTCAGAGGTATCAGGGTTGTGAGCGGCTGCTACCTGCGGTCTTCCTGTAATGGCTATTGGCTGGGACCCGTGAGGTTTTTGAATAGTTCACTTCAATTTCTGTACTGATGAGTGAGGTTTTTCCCACGTCATTGAAATTGCTTGGTAATTAACGGATTCAAGGCGCGCAGGAGTGCACGCGCAGCCGGTCGGCAGCGGCCGCAAATCAAGCTTGAAAACGCCCGCGCAGGCTCAGCGGTGCGGGGCCTGCGTCTTGAGAATGCGTTGCTCGGCTTCGACGAATGCCGGTGTCCGGCCCTCATCGGCGTACACCGCATCACCTTCTTCGACACGGATGACTTTGGCACCCTGGACATAGGGAATGGCCGCTTCGGCCTGTTCCAGCGCAACATGCAGCAACCCTTCGGTCACTTGCGCTTCGCTGATGCCATAGGCGTGGGCCAGGGCCTGGATCTTGACCAGGTCATGCCGGTACAGGCTCAGGGTCACCTCGCTGCGCTCCTGTTGCTGGCGCGACTGGGTTTCCCATTCGTTGAGCAGGTCCTTGAAACTGTTCATGATGCCTCCGGTGCTATTGATACAGTCAAAGGTGTGACTGCAACGAAGCGGCAGTGGTTCGATGACAAAGGATTTGGCGCAGTGAGGTTTTTGAGGCAATGTTCGTAACATAACAACAAACCGCAGGAGGTTAGGATGGCCGATATAGATGCCCGTTTGCGTGAAGACGTCCACCTGCTGGGCGAACTGCTCGGCAACACCATCCGCGAACAGCGAGGCGCGGATTTTCTCGACACCATCGAGCGCATTCGCAAGGCCGCCAAAGCCGGCCGGCGTGGCTCGGCCGAAGGTGCCGAACAGCTCTCCTCAAGTGTCGCCAGCCTTGAAGATGACGAACTGCTGCCCGTGGCCCGGGCCTTCAACCAGTTCCTCAACCTGGCCAACATCGCCGAGCAGTACCAGCTCCTGCGCCGTCGTGACGACGCAAAGCCGTCGGCCTTCGAAAATCGTGTGCTGCCTGAACTGCTCGAACGTCTCAAGGGCGCCGGGCACAGTCAGCAGGCCCTGGCCCGGCAACTGGGCAAGCTCGATATCGAGCTGGTGCTGACCGCTCACCCCACCGAAGTGGCACGCCGCACCCTGATCCAGAAGTACGATGCCATTGCCGAGCAACTGGCTGCTCTGGACCACCGCGACCTCAACAGCC
Source organism: Pseudomonas viridiflava (assembly GCF_900589395.1). GTDB lineage: Bacteria > Pseudomonadota > Gammaproteobacteria > Pseudomonadales > Pseudomonadaceae > Aquipseudomonas. The sequence goes on along the minus strand of NZ_UUIS01000058.1, from coordinate 144,353 downwards.
AGGAATACGAACAGATCGTCACGCGCTTGCAGCGCCTGATCGCCGAAGCCTGGCACACCGAAGAAATCCGTCGTACCCGACCCACCCCGGTGGACGAAGCCAAATGGGGCTTTGCGGTGATCGAGCATTCGCTGTGGCAGGCGGTGCCCAATTACCTGCGCAAGGCCGACCAGGCGCTGCACGCCGCCACCGGCCTGCGCCTGCCGCTGGACGCGGCGCCGATCCGCTTCGCCTCCTGGATGGGGGGCGACCGTGACGGCAACCCCAATGTCACGGCCAGCGTCACCCGCGAAGTCTTGCTGCTGGCGCGCTGGATGGCCGCCGACCTGTACCTGCGTGATGTCGACCACCTGGCCGCTGACCTGTCGATGCAGGAGGCCAATGCCGCGCTCAGGGCGCAGGTCGGCGACAGCGCCGAGCCGTATCGCGCCGAACTCAAGCGCCTGCGTGAGCGCCTGCGGGCCACGCGCAACTGGGCGCAGGCCTCGCTGGCCAGCCCTCAGCCGGCGCCTGAAGCGGTGCTGCACGACAACCGCGACCTGCTGGCGCCGCTGCAGCTGTGCTTCGATTCGCTGCATGAGTGCGGCATGGGCGTGATCGCCGACGGGCCGCTGCTCGACTGCCTGCGCCGTGCGGTGACGTTCGGTCTGTTCCTGGTGCGCCTGGACGTGCGGCAGGACTCCAGCCGGCACAGCGCGGCGTTGACGGAGATCACCGATTACCTGGGCCTGGGCCGCTACGAAGAGTGGGATGAAGAAGCCCGCATCGATTTTCTCACCCGGGAATTGAAGAACCGCCGGCCCTTGTTGCCGACGCACTTCACCCCGGCCGCCGACACCGCCGAGGTCTTGGCCACCTGCCGCGAAGTGGCTGCTGCACCTGCCGCCTCGCTGGGCTCCTATGTGATCTCGATGGCCGGGGCAGCCTCTGACGTGCTGGCGGTGCAGTTGCTGCTCAAGGAAGCCGGCCTGCAACGGCCGATGCGCGTGGTGCCGCTGTTCGAAACCCTGGCCGACCTGGACAGCGCAGGGCCTGTGATGGAACGCCTGCTGGGCTTGCCCGGTTATCGGGCGCGCTTGCATGGCCCGCAGGAAGTGATGATCGGCTATTCGGACTCGGCCAAGGACGCCGGCACCACGGCGGCGGCCTGGGCGCAGTACCGGGCGCAGGAAAACCTGGTCAGGATCTGCCGCGAGCAGCAGGTTGAATTACTGTTGTTCCACGGTCGCGGCGGCACGGTCGGGCGCGGCGGCGGTCCTGCGCATGCGGCAATTCTGTCGCAACCGCCAGGCTCGGTGGCCGGGCGTTTCCGCACCACCGAGCAGGGCGAGATGATCCGCTTCAAGTTCGGCCTGCCGGGCATTGCCGAACAGAACCTCAACCTGTATCTGGCGGCGGTGCTGGAGGCGACCCTGCTGCCACCACCGCTGCCGGAACCGGCCTGGCGGCAGATGATGGACCGCCTGGCCGGCGATGGGGTCAAGGCCTACCGCGCCGTGGTACGCGAGCACCCCGAGTTCGTCGAGTACTTCCGCCAGGCCACGCCCGAGCAGGAACTGGGCCGCCTGCCGCTGGGCAGTCGTCCGGCCAAGCGCCGTGAAGGCGGAGTCGAAAGCCTGCGTGCCATCCCGTGGATCTTCGCCTGGACCCAGACGCGCCTGATGCTGCCAGCCTGGCTGGGTTGGGAAGCGGCGCTGAGCCAGGCGCTGGAACGCGGTGAAGGCCCGTTGCTGGCACAGATGCGTGAGCAGTGGCCGTTCTTCCGCACCCGCATCGACATGCTGGAAATGGTCCTGGCCAAGGCCGACAGCGACATCGCCCGGCTCTATGACGAGCGCCTGGTCAGTCCCGGGTTGCTTCATTTAGGCGCACATTTACGCGACCTATTGTCGCAGGCGTGTGAAGTGGTGCTGGGGCTGACCGGCCAGCAGCAGTTGCTGGCACACAGTCCCGAGACGCTGGAGTTCATCAGCCTGCGCAACACTTACCTTGACCCCTTGCACCTGCTCCAGGCCGAGCTGCTGGCGCGTGCCCGCGAGCGCGAAGCGCGTCTGGACAGCCCGCTGGAGCGGGCCCTGCTGGTATCGGTGGCCGGTATCGCGGCCGGTTTGCGCAATACCGGTTGACGATCGGCGCTGCCTGCGCAAGGCCTGCCGCCGTCACCTGGCGGCGGGCCTTCTCAATTCATTCAGCCCACCACTGTAAGGCTTGCCGGGCGCGGCGTAGCTGCGACCTTGGGCGGCTTGTGCGCCCTGTGTGGGCTGTGTATCTTGATCAACCTTTTGGCCTTTGGCCGTCTATTTAGTTTTCGATTGGCCCAAGAGGCGAATCCGATGATTTCCATATAAAAATTTGAGGAGCATGACGATGCGCGTGATTCTGCTGGGAGCTCCGGGCGCCGGAAAAGGTACTCAGGCAAAGTTCATCACTGAAAAGTTCGGCATTCCCCAGGTCTCCACCGGCGACATGCTGCGCGCGGCCGTCAAGGCGGGTACCGAGCTGGGCCTCAAGGCCAAGAGCGTCATGGACGCCGGTGGCCTGGTGTCCGATGACCTGATCATCGGCCTGATCAAGGACCGCCTGGCTCAGCCAGACTGCGAGGGCGGCGTGCTGTTCGACGGCTTCCCGCGCACCATCCCCCAGGCTGAAGCCCTGAAGGACGCCGGTGTCGAGATCGATCACGTGCTGGAAATCGCCGTGGACGACGAAGAGATCGTCAAGCGCATTTCCGGTCGTCGTGTGCACGACGGGTCGGGGCGTGTCTACCACCTCATCTATAACCCGCCCAAGACCGAAGGCCTCGACGATGTCACCGGCGAGCCGCTGATCCAGCGCAAGGACGACACCGAAGAAACCGTGCGCCATCGCCTGTCGGTCTATCACTCGCAGACCAAGCCTCTGGTCGAGTTCTACAGCACTCTGGGTGCCGAGCAGGGCAAGCCCAAGTGCAGCCATATTCCTGGCGTGGGCTCGGTCGATGAGATCACCACCAAGGTGCTGGCCGCCTTGAGCTGATTGACCCCTGACTTATATGACAATGGCCCGCTTGCGGGCCATTTGTCATTTATACTGCGCCACTTTTATTTTGCGACGGATACCTCGATGACCACCTTGCTGGCCCTGGACACTGCCACTGAAGCCTGCTCGGTTGCCTTGCTGCATGACGGCAAGGTGCTGAGCCACTACGAGGTGATCCCGCGTCTGCACGCCCAGAAGCTGCTGCCGATGATCCAGGACCTGCTGGCTCAGGCCGGGGTTGCCCGCTCGGCGCTGGATGCGATTGCCTTCGGTCGCGGGCCGGGTGCCTTTACCGGAGTGCGTATTGCCATCGGTGTGGTGCAGGGCCTGGCGTTCGCTTTGGACCGTCCGGTGCTGCCGGTGTCGAACCTGGCCGTACTGGCGCAGCGTGCGCAACGCGAGCACGGTGCGACCCAAGTGGCCGCGGCCATCGACGCGCGCATGGATGAGGTCTATTGGGGCTGCTATCGCGCCACTGCCGGCGAAATGCGCCTGGTCGGCGTCGAGGCCGTCTTGCCGCCCGAGCAGGTGCTGCTGCCAGGCGATGCTGCAGGCGACTGGTTCGGGGCCGGCACCGGCTGGGGGTATGCACCGCGCCTGCCGGTCAGTCTCAAGGGCATGGACGCCAGCCTGCTGCCACATGCCCATGACTTGCTGAGCCTTGCCACTTTTGCCTGGCAACGCGGCGAAGCCCTGCCGGCCGATGACGCACAGCCGGTGTACCTGCGTGACAAGGTGGCCACGCCGAAGGGGCAGTGATTCAAGATCGCCGGACAGCGGACGATACCCTTGTATCCACCTTTTCCGAGTGTCTGATCAACAGGCAGGTGCCCGCCATTCAAGGCGGTTATGGGCTTGCCTGGCAATAAAAGATATCAATCGGCCATCTACCATTTATCGGCCAACGCTATCGAGGCGACTTATGGTTCAAATAAATGGCAATAAGTGTGGTCTGTTTAGCATTCGGATGTTTGCCAAAGCGCCTATCCGTGACGTTAAATTGCCACTACAAGACGCCGAGTAACCATCGATGCGCATAGACGGTCCTTCATCACGCTCGTACCCCATCAAGCGTCAGCCTCGCAAGAGTGCCGCCACGCTTGAGGGCACGTTCGAGCAACTCGACAGCGATGTCGAACTGCCCCCGCAGCCGGCCAGGACGGCCCGTCGTGAAGCCAGCGACACGCCTACTGCCAATGTTCCGGCCCGCCCGCAAGACATCATCTTTACGCGCTCCATGAGTTCCCGCGTGGCCAATGCCCTGGCCAGCTACCTGACCACTGCCACCTTTGTCGGTGAGTGGGACATGGACGGCGCGGAGCTTGATCTGTACGTGTGATCGTGAGCCGTCTGCCGTATTTCCTCGGTTGTCCGTCCTGGAGCGAAAACGCCTGGCGTGACGACTTCTACCCCAGTGATGCGCGCAGCACCGATTTCCTGAGCCTGTATGCCCAGGTGTTCAACACGGTGGAAGGCAACACCACGTTCTACGCCCGCCCGGCGGCGGCCACGGTGCAGCGCTGGGCTGAGATCATGCCGCCCGACTTCCGCTTCACGGCCAAATTTCATCGCGATATCAGCCACGACGGCGACCTGCGCCTGCAGATCGACGCTGCGCAGGCGTTTGCGGCCTTACTGGCGCCGCTGGGCGAGCGGGTCACGCCATTCTGGCTGCAGCTGGCGGCCAGTTTCTCGCCGCAGCGCCTGGCTGAGCTGGCCACCTTCCTGGATGAAGTCCGGTTGCCCGTGGCCGTGGAGGTCAGGCATCAGGCGTTCTTTCAGAGAGGCGATGAAGAGCGCCTGCTCAATCGCCTCTTGCTCGACCGTGGCATAGAGCGCATTTGCCTGGATTCACGGGCATTGTTCAGTTGTGTGTCCAGCGACCCGGCCGTATTGCATGCGCAATCGAAGAAACCCAAGGTGCCCGTGCGTCCGGCCGCGATGACGCAAAGTCCGCAGGTGCGTTTTATCGGCCGGCCGGAGCTTGAGGCCAACGATCCGTTCATGGCCCAGTGGGTGGAAAAGGTCGCAGTGTGGATCGAAGAGGGCCGCACCCCCTACGTGTACTTGCACACCCCTGACAACCACCGCGCACCGCAGCTGGCGCTGCGTTTTCATGCGCAATTGATGAGCCGTCTGCCAGGCCTGGCGCCTCTGCCGCAGATTGATCGCGGTCCACATGTGGAGCAGTTGGGCCTGTTATGAGGTCAATGGTGTAACTGATCTTTGCCAAGGGCTGCCTGATGCGTGTATTGCTTGTGATCCTGCTGGTGTGTGCCTTGCCGGTTGTGGCGGTGTGGCGTGGCTGGATCGATGTGCCGCCGCGCTGGAACCCCTGGGCGCCGCTGGATGTGCGCGCTGAGCCAAACCTGCTGACCGCGTTCAAACTCTCGCGCTTGCAGGACGACCCGGTGTTGTGCGACCAGGCGCTTGCCTCATCTGCTTTGCGCTACAAGCGTCAGGCCGACAGCCCGGCGTCGGCACGCTGTGCGCTGACCAATACTGTGCGCATCCAGGGTGGTGACGTGGCGCTGAGCAGCAGTTTTCTGGCCAGTTGTCCGCTGGCCGTGGCTTACGCCTTGTTCGAATACCACAGCCTGCAACCGACCGCCGAAGCCGTGCTGGGGCAGCGCGTCACGCGTATTGATCATTTGGGCAGCTTTGCCTGTCGCAACATGTACAACCGCAGTGAAGGTCGCCTCAGCCAGCACGCCAGCGCCAACGCCCTGGACATCGCCGGCTTTCGCCTGGCCAACGGGCAGCGCATCGATCTGCTCAAGGACTGGAACGATCCGGGCGAAAAGGGGCAGTTTCTCAAGGCCGTGCAGCAAGCGGCCTGCAAGCACTTCAATACGGTGCTGGGGCCGGAGTACAACGCCGCGCACCGTAATCACTTTCATATGGACATGGGGTTTTGGCGGATATGCCGTTGACGCGCAGTGATCAGGCGACCTGGCGCAGGTTGTTCAGGATCAACGGCCGGGCCCAGCCATTGTCATAATCCAGCTGGCGCTGCTGGGCGACCAGCGTGGCTTCATCGAACGCAGCCGCAGGCTTGTCGGCCNGGTTCCATTCCAGCTCGGCGATGGGCAGGTTCAGCGGTCGGGGTTTTGGCGCCTGGCCGGGTTCGGCGCGATCATCGTAGGCATGGAACACGGTCGGACGTACCCATTGGGTGTCGAATTCCAGGCCGCGTTGCTGCTCGATCAGGGCCAGGGCATCGAAAGGCTCGGGCGCTGGTGGCAACAGGTCGGTTTCAAACTCGGCAATGGGCAGGAACAGCGGCTCCGGCGGGCGTACCTCGGTGTCGGTGACCGGCAGGTTGCGCTGATCGACGATCTGGCTCAGGGTCCGGGCGCCGGCGAGTGGTTCGCCTTCGCTGCTGTAGACTTCGGCCGGTGCAGCCGTGGCCGGAAACGGGCTGCCATCGCCAATCTGTTCAGCCATCGCCCGGGCGAACGCATCAGACCAGAGCTGGGTGACGCCACCCAGTGCCCGGTTGTTGCGAAGGCTGTAGTCGCCAGCATGCGACAAGTAGCCTATGGATTGAACATTCTCTGACATAGCGATCAGTACTGGCCTTGGCTCTGGCAAAATGCCGGATACCCAGGTTATCGGCTGTTCTGGCCGATCCTTAATTTATTTTTCGAGTGTGTAAACGTAATGAGCGAGCAGCAAACGGGCAGTCGCCTGCGGGTCGAGGCCCTGGAGGCGAGCGGGCACGAACAGGCCGGGTACTGGGCGCAGCGCCTGGGCTTGCCACTGCAGGACATGGAGGCGGATTTTGCCTTGCAAGTGACTGCCCATGGCCTGCAATTGCAGCAGTTGGGCAAGGATGCACCGGGTGCGGTGCGGGTGGATTTCGTTGAAGGCGCCACAGCCCATCGACGCTTGTTCGGCGGTGGCAGCGGGCAAATGATCGCCAAGGCCGTGGGGGTGCAGCCGGGCGTGCGGCCACGGGTGCTGGATGCCACGGCCGGCCTGGGCAAGGATGCGTTCGTGCTGGCCAGCCTGGGCTGCGACATGCACCTGATCGAACGCCAGCCGATCATCGCCGCCTTGCTCGAAGATGGCCTGGCGCGTGGTCGGCAGCATCTTGAGGTGGGCAAGATCGTGCAGCGCATGCAGTTGCTGGCCGGCAACGCCATCGAGCTGATCGGCCAGTGGCAGGGCGAGCCGCCGCAGGTCATCTACCTGGACCCGATGTTCCCGCACCGTGACAAAAGCGCCCTGGTGAAGAAGGAAATGCGCCTGTTCCGTCCGCTGGTGGGCGATGACCTCGACGCCCCGGCCTTGCTGCAGGCGGCCCTGGCGCTGGCCAGCCACCGCGTGGTGGTCAAGCGCCCGCGCAAGGCGCCGTGTATCGACGGCACCAGGCCCGGTTATACGTTGGAGGGCAAGTCCAACCGCTACGACATCTACCCGAAAAAGGCGCTCAAATAGAGGCGACTGGATAATGTCGTAGGAGCGCGCTCTGCCCGCGACCGAGTGCGCAGCGCTCGCAAAATCTGCGAAGCGCTGAAAATTTACGGCTGTAAATCTGCGAAACGCTACAAATTTACGGCTGTAAATCTGCGAAACGCCACAATTTTACGACTGCTACGCAGCCGGTCGCGGGCAGAGCGCGCTCCTACAGATCAGGCCGGGCAGGGCAGGGGGCGTAGGCGCGCATGAACAGACGAACCACGTCTTGCACATGGGCCTCGACCTCGGCCTCGTCCAGTGCCTCGCAGCAACCGACCAACAGGCGGAAGTGGTCGACGCCCTTGACCAGGCTGAAAAAATGCCTGGCCGCCTGGGCGGGCGAGTCGATGCGCAACTGACCACTGGCGTCGACCTGTGCCAGAAAGCCCTGCATGCTGTCGAGCAACCGCTGGGGGCCGGCGGCAAAGAAGGTTTTCGACAATTGCGGGTCACGGATACCGAGGTCGGACATCAGGCGATGCAGTTGCAGCGACTCGGGGCTGTTGACCAGGTGCTCGAATGCCCGGCCGATGGTCAGCAGTACAGGTTCCAGCAGCTGGCCGGGATCGAAGGTGAAATACAGATCAGGCAACTGGTCTTCGCAGCGCGCCATGACGGCAGCGGTGAACAGGGTTTCCTTGTCGGTGAAATGGCTGTAGACCGTGAGCTTGGAAACCCCCGCTTCACCGGCAATGGCATCCATGCTGGTGCCGGCATAACCATGGCGCACGAAGAGGTTCTTGGCGGCCTCGAGAATGGCGTTACGTTTTTCCAGGTCTTTAGGGCGACCCGGACCACTGTTGGGAAGAAGATCAGGCATTTTGGTTCTAATAATGTACTGGTGAGTTTTATAATTTTTAATATACTCGCCAGTACAATTATTCCAAGCCTCCTGCCTAGAAGACTCTTCACATCATGTTGCGCAAACCCCTGATTTTCTGCCTGTGTGCAGGGCTGATCACGCTGCTGGCCGCCTGTGGCCAGGACGTTGCAGCGCCTGTTACCGTTCGTCCGGTGATGGTGGTGCAGCCACTGCCTTCTTCGCAAGCCGCGGACAATTTCCCCGGTGAAGTCCGTGCCCGGTTCGAACCTGAACTGGCCTTTCGAATTGCAGGCAAGGTCAGTCGCCGGCTGGTCGAGGAGGGGCAGCGGGTCAAGGCCAATCAGCCGCTGGCCGAGCTGGATGCCCAGGATGTGCGCCTGCAACGTGACGCCATGCGCGCCCAGGTGACCGCAGCCCAGGCCAACCTGCAACTGGTCCGCCTGGAGCGTGAGCGCTACAAGACCTTGCTGGGCAAGCAGATGGTCAGCCAGTCGCAGTACGACACCTCCGACAACAACTACCGTGCCGCCGAGGCACGCTTGAATCAGCTGCGCGCCGAGTTGACCGTGGCCGACAATCAGGCCGACTACACCGTCTTGCGCGCTCCGCAGGACGGCGTGATTGCCCGGCGCTCGGTCGAGGTCGGCCAGGTGGTGGCCGCCGGGCAGACGGTGTTCGGCCTGGCGGTCGATGGCGAGCGCGAGGTCGTCATCAGCCTGCCGGAGCAGAACATCGCCCGCTTCAAGGTCGGCCAGCCGGTCACCGTGGAGCTTTGGACCCAGCGCGACCTGCGACTGGCGGGGCGCATTCGTGAGCTGTCGCCGGCGGCCGATCCGCGTTCGCGAACCTTTGCTGCCCGCATTGCGTTTGACGCCGGCAAGGTGCCGGCCGAGCTGGGCCAGAGTGCTCGGGTGTACATTGCCACGGGGCAGACCGTTTCGCTGGCGCTGCCGTTGTCGGCCATCAGCGCCTACGACGGCGTCAGCTATGCCTGGCGGGTCGAGCCGGACAGCACCCTGAAGCGGGTGCCGGTGCAGCTCGGCGCCTGGGGCCAGGAAACCGTGCCGGTGCTCGACGGGTTGCGCGCCAGCGACTGGGTGGTGGCCGCCGGCGTGCATGTGCTGCGCGAGGGGGAGCGGGTGCGCCCGGTGGACCGCAGTAATCGGGTCGTCAAGCTGACCGGCCAGGAGTAGACCCGCATGCATTTCAACCTTTCCGAATGGGCGTTGCGCCATCGCCAGGTCGTGCTGTACCTGATGATCGTCCTGGCGGTGGTCGGTGCGCTGTCCTACAGCAAGTTGGGGCAGAGCGAAGACCCGCCGTTCACCTTCAAGGTCATGGTCATCCGCACCCTGTGGCCCGGTGCCAGCGCCGAGGAAGTGGCGCGTCAGGTTACCGACCGCATCGAAAAGAAATTGATGGAAACCGGCGAGTACGAGCGCCTGTCATCGTTTTCGCGCCCAGGTGAGTCAACGGTGATCTTCGTGGCCCGCGACTCGCTGGTCTCAGCCTTGTTGCCCGAGCTGTGGTACCAGGTGCGCAAGAAGGTCGGTGATATTCGCCAGACCTTGCCGGCGGGGGTGCAGGGGCCGTTTTTCGACGACGAATTCGGCACCACGTTCGGCAATATCTACGCGCTGACCGGTCCTGGCTTTGACTATGCGGTGCTCAAGGACTACGCCGAGCGGGTCCAGGTGCGCCTGCAGCGGGTCAAGGACGTCGGCAAGGTCGAACTGATCGGCCTGCAGGCCGAGAAGGTCTGGATCGAACTGTCCAACGTCAAGCTGGCGACCCTGGGCATTGCCTTGTCGCAGGTGCAGCAGGCGCTGGAAGAGCAGAACGTGGTGGCCTCATCAAGCTTCTTTGAAACGTCCCAGGAGCGTATTCACCTGCGGGTCAGCGGCCGCTTTGTCTCGGTGGATGAAATCCGTAACTTCCCGATCCGTGTGCAGGGTCGCACCTTGCGCATCAGCGATCTGGCCGAGGTGCACCGCAGCTTCAACGAGCCGCCGGCACCGGGCATGCGCTTCATGGACCAGGACGCAATCGGCGTGGCGGTGGCCATGAAGGCCGGTGGCGACATCCTGATCCTGGGGCGCGCACTGGAAGCCGAATTTACTCGCTTGCAGAACAACCTGCCGGCCGGCATGCAACTGCGCAAGGTGTCCGACCAGCCGGCGGCGGTCAAGACCGGGGTCGGCGAGTTCGTCCAGGTGCTGGCCGAGGCCTTGATCATCGTCTTGCTGGTCAGCTTCTTCTCGCTGGGCATGCGCACCGGCATGGTGGTGGCATTGGCGATTCCACTGGTGCTGGCCATGACCTTTGCCAGCATGTACCTGCTCGGCATCGGCCTGCACAAGATCTCGCTCGGGGCACTGGTGCTGGCGCTGGGCCTGCTGGTGGATGACGCGATCATTGCCGTGGAGATGATGGCGATCAAGATGGAACAGGGTTATGACCGCCTGAAAGCGGCCAGTTTCGCCTGGACCAGCACGGCGTTTCCGATGCTCACCGGCACGCTGATCACGGCGGCAGGTTTCTTGCCGATTGCCACGGCGCAGTCGAGCACCGGCGAATACACTCGCTCGATCTTTCAGGTGGTCACCCTGGCGTTGCTCGCCTCATGGGTGGCGGCGGTGATGTTCGTGCCGTACCTGGGCGACCGCCTGCTGCCCGACCTGGCCAGGCGGCATGCACTCAAGCACGGCGACAGCCACGCACCTGACCCATACGCCACGCCGATGTACCAGCGCGTGCGCCGGGTGGTGGCCTGGTGCGTGCGGCGGCGCAAGACGGTCATCGTCGCCACGGTAGGGTTGTTCGTGCTGTCGGTGGTGATGTTCCGCTTCGTGCCCCAGCAGTTTTTCCCGGCTTCCGGGCGCCTGGAATTGATGGTCGACCTGAAACTGGCCGAAGGCGCCTCGCTGAGCAACACCACCGAGCAGGTCAAGCGCCTGGAACAGATGCTCAAGGACCATGCCGGCATCGACAATTATGTGGCCTATGTGGGCACCGGCTCACCGCGTTTTTACCTGCCACTGGACCAGCAGTTGCCGGCGGCCAGCTTTGCCCAGTTTGTGGTCCTGGCCAAGAGCATCGAAGACCGCGAGGCCCTGCGCACCTGGCTGATTGGCATGTTGAACGAAAACTTCCCGGCCCTGCGTTCACGAGTCACCCGCCTGGAGAACGGACCGCCTGTGGGCTACCCGGTGCAGTTTCGTGTCACCGGTGAGCACATCGAGGTGGTCAGGGCGCTGGCGCGTCAGGTGCAAGAGAAAGTGCGCGAGAACCCGCACGTGGTCAATGTGCACCTGGACTGGGAAGAACCGAGCAAAGTCGTGCATTTGAACATCGATCAGGATCGGGCACGGGCCCTGGGGGTCAGCAGTCGTGACGTGGCGGCGTTCCTGCAATCGTCGCTGACCGGCGCCAGCGTCAGCCAGTTTCGCGAAGACGACGAGCTGATCGACATCGTGCTGCGCGGCACCCGCAGCGAGCGCGAGCGCCTGCAGGACCTTTCGAGCCTGGCGGTGCCGACGAGCAACGGTGCCAGCATCGCGCTGGCGCAGATTGCGACGCTGGAATATGGCTTTGAAGAAGGCGTGATCTGGCACCGTAACCGTCTGCCCAGTGTGACCGTGCGCGCCGATATCTACGGGCGTGAGCAACCGGCGACCCTGGTCAATCAGATCCTGCCCAACCTGGAGGCGATCCGCGCCGAACTGCCCGATGGCTACCTGTTGGAAGTGGGCGGCACGGTGGAAGACTCGGCCCGCGGGCAGAACTCGGTGAACGCCGGGGTGCCGCTGTTCATCGTGGTGGTGCTGACCCTGTTGATGATCCAGTTGCGCAGCTTTTCGCTGATGTTCATGGTGTTCATCACCGCGCCCCTGGGGCTGATCGGCGTGACCTTGTTCCTGCTGCTGTTCAACCAGCCGTTCGGCTTCGTCGCCATGCTTGGCACCATCGCGCTGTCGGGGATGATCATGCGCAACTCGGTGATCCTGGTGGACCAGATCGAACAGGACATCGCTTCGGGGCTGGACGCGTGGCAGGCGATCATCGAGGCCACGGTGCGGCGCTTCCGGCCCATCGTCCTCACCGCCCTGGCGGCGGTGCTGGCGATGATCCCGCTGTCACGCAGCCTGTTCTTCGGACCGATGGCGGTGGCGATCATGGGCGGGCTGATTGTCGCCACCGCGCTGACGTTGCTGTTCCTGCCGGCGCTGTATGCGGCGTGGTTCAGGGTCACAAAGCCGGTGTGAGGCAAGGAGCGGCTTCAGCCGCGAAGGGCAGCACCACCAATCGACGGTGTCTGTTTCCCGGCTGAGGCGGATCGCCGCCCCGATCTGCCCGTGATGAGGTCGGCAAGGCCGATATATCTGCTGCGCCTGTTCCATGGCCATCGCCGGCAAGCCGCCTCCCACGAGTCTGGTGCCAGGCCCGAAACTCAGGGCCACATCAAACCTGTGGGAGGCGGCTTGCCGGCGATGAGGCCGGCAAGACCGATATATCTGCTGCGCCTGTTCCATGGCCATCGCCGGCAAGACCAACACACCTGCTGTGCCTGTCACACAGCCATCGCCAGCAAAGCTTGCTGCCTCCCACAGGCCCGAGTCGAGGCCTGACGGATCTGCATGAGTCCTACAGCGCGCCGAACACCTTCTTGGCCAGGCTGGTGGCGGCCGCTGCCGGGTTGGCGCGGATGCTTTCTTCCTGCTTGGCGATCATCTCGAACAGGCCGTTGAGCGCCTGTTCGGCGACATAGCTCTCGACATTGGCACTTTTGGTGTCCAGCACGCCAAGCGCGGCCGCTTGACCGGCAAACGCGTTGTATTTCTGCGCCACGCCGACCTTGTCAGTGGCCTGCTTGACGATCGGCAGGAATTTGGCGCGGATGGCTTCGCGGCTGCTCTTGTCCAGGTATTGGGTGGCCGAGTCCTTGCCGCCGCCGAGGATCGACTTGGCATCGGCCACGGTCATTTTCTTCACGGCATCGACCAACAGCGCCTGGGCCTGGGGCACGGCAGCCTCGGCGGCCTGGTTCATGCTGGTTTCCAACTGGTCGACCTGGGCACCCATGCCGAACTGGCGCATCTTCTTGGCAACCTTGCCCAGGTTGCCCGGCAGTTCGATGCGCACTTCTTCGTTATTGCTGAAGCCGCCGGGAGTGCCCAGTTGCTTGACCGCAATCTGTGCGCCTTGGGTCAAGGCATCCTTGAGCCCGCCGCTGGCGTCCGACTGTGACAGGTCGTTCAGCGAAAGGGCAAAGGCATTGACCGACAGCAACAGGCCTGCGCACAGGCCGGCAAGGGTAAACGAGGAGCGGGGCATGGCAGTTTCCTTGTGCAAGAGAAGACGGGGCGCAGCGTATCAGGGACGTGCCGGGTTGACCCGGATCCGCAAGGATTGCGGCGTGTCGGCGTCGAGCGCGACCGTGTGCTGCTCGGTGTTGATGAACAGCAACCGGCCTTCGGATTCGATGCGGGCGCTGACGGCGTAGCGATGGCCAGGCTGCACCTGGTCCTGTCGGTACCTGAGGATGAACGGCAGGGGCACCTGGCCCTGGATCGGGCCGCTCTGCCGGGCCAGCATGACGGCCGGGGCGTCGGCGTGCGAGATGTCCTGCAGGGTGACATCGAGCGTGGCCGACGGCGGTAGGGCCATGCGCTGCAGGTAGAACACCTCGCCGTCCAGGCGGCCCATCTGTGTCGGCATCGTCGAACAGGCGCTCAGCAGGCCGGCAAGGGTGATCAGGGCAAGTGTTTTCATTCCGGCGTCTCCTGGGTGGGGGCGGCAGGCTCATCGCCATTGCTTTGCAAGGTCACCTGGCGGATCGACAGGCGGATCTCGGCGGTCAGCACGCGTTTGGCCGCGCCTTCTGCCAGTTCGCCCAGTAACGGGTGATAGCTGAGCTTGCCGTTACCGTCCTTGCGCAGCACGCCGAGGTCGAGCAGGGTCTGGATAAAGTGGCGGAACAGGCTCTTGTCGAAGAACTCCGGGGCATTGAGGCCATGCAGGATCGACAGGCGCTGGGCCATGACGGTGCACAGGTCTTCGAGCTCTTCGGCGCTCAGGCTGTGCTGGCCGTTGTTGAGCAGCAAGGCAATGGCCATGTAGAAGCGCTGCAGCGTTTGGGTAATGGCCTTGGACAGCAGGCTCAGTTGCACGAATTCGCGTGAGCTGGGCTCGGGCCGCAGGTAGACATCGTTTTCCAGGCGCAGCAGGCCCTGCTCGACGAAGGTGGCCAGCCACTGCTCGATGACCTCGTCCAGTGCTTCGAGTGGCCAGCGGATGAACAGCTCGGCTTGCAGGAACGGATACAGCGCACGCACGTAGCGCAAGATCAGTTCGCGGCTCATGCGCGACCAGCTCTGGAAAAAGCACGCCAGCAGCGAGGGCAGGGCAAAGATGTGCAGCACGTTGTTGCGGTAGTAGGTCATCAGGACGGCGTTCTGCTCGTCCAGGTAATAAATGCGCCCCAGCGCGTCTTTCTGCTCGGCCAGCAGCTCCATGCCTTTGACATGGGCGATCAGTGCCTTGCCATCGCCGTCGGGCAGGGTGATGTGCGGCGAGTAGGGCACCTGGCGCAACAGGCTCAGGAACAGGTCCAGCGTGCGCTCCAGGGCCAGGTCGTCCAGGGCCAGGCGCGGGGTCGACAGCAGCGCCAGGGCCACCAGGTTGACCGGGTTGATGGCGGCTGCGGCGTTGAGCCGTTGCGCCACCTGGTCGGCCAGGCGATGGGTGGTCGCATTGAGCCACTCGGGACGGTCCTGCGGCGCGAGGGCCTGTGCGCGCCAGTCGGGCTGTTCCTGGTCGAGAAAGGCGTCCAGGTGCAGTGGCTCGCCAAAGTTGACCGCGACCTCGCCAAAGCGTTTTTTCAGGGCGCTGAACACCTTGAACAGGTCGAAGATCGACTCCTTTTTCTTGGTCGCGCCGCGCAGCTCGCCCAGGTAGGTACGGCCTTCGAGTACCCGTTCATAGCCGATGTACACCGGAATGAAGACGATGGGCATGCGCGAATTGCGCAAGAAGCTGCGCAGGGTAATGGCCAGCATGCCAGTCTTGGGTTGCAGCATGCGCCCGGTGCGCGAACGTCCACCCTCGACGAAATACTCGACCGGGAAGCCCTTGCTGAACAGGGTGTGCATGTATTCGTTGAAGACGGCGGTGTACAGCGGGTTGCCCTTGAACGTGCGGCGCATGAAGAACGCCCCGCCACGGCGCAGCAGGCCGCCGACCACGGGCATGTTCAGGTTGATGCCGGCAGCGATGTGCGGCGGAGTCAGGCCATTGCGAAACAGCAGGTACGACAGCAGCAGGTAGTCGATATGGCTACGGTGGCAGGGCACGTAGACGACCTCGTGGCCCGGTGCGACCTTTTGTACGTTCTCGATGTGGCTGACCTTGATGCCGTCATAGATCTTGTTCCAGAACCAGCTCAGCACCACTTCCATGAAGCGGATCACCGTGTAGGTGTAGTCCGAGGCGATTTCGTTGGCGTAGCCCAGCGCCTGTTCCCGGGCCTTGTCCGTGGAGATGTTGTCGCGTTGGGCCGCTTCGTTGATGGCCTCGATGACCAGCGGTTCCTGGAGCAGGTCCTTGACCAGGTTGCGCCGGTGCGAAACGTCGGGGCCGATGACCGCACTCTTGAGGTGGCGAAAGTGCACACGCAGCAGGCGCTGGGTCATGCGCAGGGTCAGGGCCGGGCCCTTGTCCTGCCTGATCAGGTCGCGCAAATGGATCGGGGCGGAAAACTGCACCCGCGTCTTGCGGCCCAGGATCAGGATCGTGACCAGTCGGCGCAGGCGACCAGTGACGGCCCAGCTGTCGGCGAACAGCAGTTTCCAGGCACTGGATTCGCGATCCGGCGACTGCCCCCAGAACACACTGACCGGGATGATCTGGGCGTCGAGCCCCGGGTGTTCACCCAGCGTCGCCACCAGTCGCTCCAGGGTCGGCGGTGCACCACGCTTGTCGTGGCGGCCCAGCCAGTCCGGCTCGGGGGTCAGGTAGAAAAACGCTGCCGGTTCCATGAGTTCGCCCACGGCCACCGACAATACCGGGCGCGGCAGGCCGACCTTGGTGCATTCGCGGTCGACCACCACCAGGTCGCTCAGGGCCGGTGATTGCAAGGCGTAGAACACCGGCTTGCTGCGGTCCAGGTCCAGTCCCAGGGACGACTGATTGATGGTTTCAGAGCGAACCCAGAGGTACAACAGGCGGCGCAGGGCACCGAACACAAGGCGACGCAGGGGGGAACGAGTCATACGCTTCTGCTGAATGAGGGACATGAGCGGCCGGGGCGCCAGTGTGCCGTATCTGCCAGCCAACGGCAAAAAGGCTGTTGTGGTCCATTGGTGTCATGTTTTGTGGGAATGTTCCGTGCCCACAGGCCGACGCGCGTCGGCTCATGAGGTACGCCAGACAATCTCCTGTTCGCCATCGGCGCTGACACGGATCCAGCGATCGGCGTCTTCTTCGCCTTCCTCTTCCACCCAGGTGCCCGGTGCGCAGCGCACCTCGACACCCAGCGCGGCAAAGGCGGCGCGGGCGCAGGCGATGTCGTCGGTCCACGGCGTCTGGTCGCTTTCCAGGTACAGGCTGTTCCACTTGCCCACAGCCTTGGGCAGCCAGGTCACCGGCACCGCGCCGGCCGTGCATTTCCAGGTCTGGCCGCGTTGCGTCCACTCGCTGCACGGACCGAGCGCCACGCTCAGCCAGGCGGTAATGGCCTTGTGGTCGACGTCTTCGTCCTTGAGGTAGATCTCGATATCGGGTTGACGCATGGTGACCTCGAATAAGTGCTTAGTGCAGGACGAAATAATCGTAGCGCATGGAAACGGTGACCTTGAACGGTCCGGGGTACTCGATGACCGCTGCCCGCCGCTCGGCGCTGGCGCGCCAACCATGCGGTGTCATCGCCAGCAGGTCGGCGCGGGACTGGTTGTCGATCAGCTTGAGTGTGTACGTCAGGGTCTCGCTGTGCGCCAGCGCCATGCCTTCAGGCACCAGGGCCAGGTGCTTGTCGTCAGCGTAGTCGCGCACTTCGTCGTACAGTTTTTCGCGCATTTCCATCAGGTGGCCGCGGGTAGGACCGACACGCATCAGGCCGCCGCCGGGTGTCAGCAGGCGCCTGGCTTCAAGCCAGTCCAGCGGGCTGAAGACGCTGGCAAGGAACTGGCAGCTGGCGTCGGGCAGCGGAATGCGTGCCATGCTGGCGACCAGCCAGGTCAGCGCCGGGTCGCGCTTGCAGGCGCGCTTGACCGCCTCGCGAGAAATGTCCAGGGCGTAGCCGTCGGCTGCAGGCAGGGCCTGGGCCAGTTGTGCGGTGTAATAGCCTTCGCCGCAGCCGATGTCCAGCCAGCGCGCCGGCGCACGTTCAGCCGCCAGTTCGGCCAGGCGCCGAGCCACCGGGGCGTAGTGCCCGCCGTCGAGAAAGCGCCGGCGTGCCTCGACCATGGCCTGGTTGTCACCCGGGTCGCGGCTGTTCTTGTGCTGCACCGGCAGCAGGTTCAGGTAACCCTGGCGTGCGCGGTCGAAGCGATGATTGACCGGGCAGGCAACGCCATGCTCGACGGCGCTCAAAGGCGCCGAACAGATTGGACAGATCAGCATCAGGCGAGCAACTTGACCAGAGTCTGGTAGTAGATCTCGGTCAGTACGTCCAGGTCACTGGCCAGGATGCGCTCGTCGACCTGGTGAATGGTGGCGTTGACCGGCCCCAGTTCGACCACCTGGGTACCCAGGGTGGCAATGAAGCGCCCGTCGGAGGTGCCGCCACTGGTCGAGGCCCGGGTTTCACGGCCGGTGACCTGGCGGATGCTGGCCGATACGGCGTCGAGCAGCGCGCCCGGCTCGGTCAGGAACGGCAGGCCCGACAGCGCCCAGTCGATGTGCCAGTCCAGGCCGTGCTTGTCGAGGATGACCGCAACCCGCTGCTTGAGGCCTTCGACCGTGGACTCGGTGGAAAAGCGGAAGTTGAACACGGCCACCAGGTCGCCGGGGATCACGTTGGTCGCGCCGGTGCCGGAATTGAGGTTGGAAATCTGGAAGCTGGTCGGCGGGAAGAAATCGTTGCCTTCATCCCAGTGCTCGGCGGCCAGCTCTGCCAGGGCCGGGGCGGCCAGGTGGATCGGGTTGCGGGCCAGGTGCGGGTAGGCCACATGGCCTTGCTTGCCGCGCACAGTCAGGGTGGCGCCCAGCGAGCCGCGCCGACCGTTCTTGACCACATCCCCCACCAGCGTGGTGCTCGACGGCTCGCCGACAATGCACCAGTCCAGGCGCTCCTGGCGCGCGGCCAGGCGCTCGACCACCGCCTTGGTGCCGTGGTGCGCCGGGCCTTCTTCGTCGCTGGTGATCAGAAAGGCCACCGAGCCCTTGTGGTCCGGGTAATCGCCGACAAAGCGCTCGACCGCCACCACCATCGACGCCAGGCTGCCCTTCATATCGGCCGCACCGCGCCCGCAGAGCATGCCCTGTTCGTCGATCAAGGCGTCAAACGGGTCGTTCTGCCAGGCGTGTACCGGACCGGTCGGCACCACGTCGGTGTGCCCGGCAAAGCACAATACCGGGCCGTCGCCGTTGCCATGGGTGGCCCAGAAATTGTCCACGTCTTCGATGCGCATCGGTTCGAGCCTGAAGCCGGCCGCGCCCAGGCGCCGCATCATCACGGTCTGGCAATCGGCGTCCAGCGGCGTGACCGACGGCCGGCGAATCAGGTCGCAGGCCAGTTGAAGAGTGGGCGAAAGGTCGGCTGGGGCCGTCATGAACAGGACTCCGGTACAGGGCGTGGGGCGAAAAGGCGGTTATCTTAAAGCAAAATGCGGCTACGAAGGCCGCTCATTAGCGCGATAGCCGTTTGCTCAGCGCTGTACCGTCATGGCGGCGTTCCTGCACGATATCAGCGACATTGCCACCGCCGCCGTGCAAGGAAGCGACTGAACCAGGAGCAGTGCTTGCCACATTGCCATGTTCGCAGTCAGATCGCGGGTCAAGGCCAGGCCTGCCGCTACAGCCCACAATGACAGCATCAGGCAAGCTTCTTCGCGAACATGCGCCAACGCAATTGACCAGCCATGAGTCGATGCCGTCTTGGGCGTTCTGAAAAAGGGCAGTGTGCGTGTGAACCATCCCGCCAGAACGGCCTTGCCCAGGGTGGGGTATAACGCCATGCCGGCCAGGGTGGCGGCAAAGGCTTCGCGCAGGTCAGTGTTGACGAACCGGTCATAGAGGCTGAACAGCTTTGTTGTGCGCACCAGAAATATCAGTATCGGCGGCGCTGAAAACAGCCAGGGAACAGGACCTGACTGCACGGGCCAGGCGAGCATGACGAGTGACCAGAACAGGCAGGCAAAAGTCAGCAGGTAGTTGATCGCTTCGCTCATCCATGGCACCCATCCGCCCAGGAAATGGTAGCGCTGGGCGGTACTCAGCGGGCTTTTCCTGGCGTAGATCAGGCTGTTTGAATGTTGCTTGATGATTTGCATCGCGCCATAGGCCCAGCGGTATCGCTGCCGTTTGAAGTCCGAAAAGTTATCAGGTATCAGCCCCTGGCCGTAACTGACGGGCAAATAGCCCGTCGAGTAGCCGTGCTCCATCAGACGCAGGCCCAGCTCGGCATCTTCGCAGATACACCACGGTGCCCAACGCAGAGCCTGCAACGCCGAGCGCCTGATCAGGGTCATCGTCCCATGCTGGATGATTGCATTGTGGTCATTGCGAATGACCATGCCGATAGCAAAAAAGCTGCGGTATTCGGCATTGCAGCAGCGTTTGAAAAGAGTGTCTTTGGCGTCCCGGTAGTCCTGGGGAGACTGAATCAGGGCAATGTCCGGGTCGGCAAAGTGCGGCACCATGTCGTACAGCCAGTTGCGGTTGACGCAGTAGTCGGCATCAATGACTGCGATGATCTGGGCGGTGTCGCAGGTGCGTTCGAGCAGGTAGTTGAGTGCGCCGGCCTTGAACCCTGGCAGTGGATCGACATGGAAGAACCGAAAGCGTGGTCCCAGGCGCTGGCAATGCGTCTGCACCGGTTTCCAGATGGCCGGGTCACAGGTGTTGTTGTCGATCACCATGACTTCGAAGTCCGTGTATTGCAGCCCTGCCAGGGCATCGAGCGTCTTGATGACCATGGCGGGCGGTTCGTTGTGGCAGGCGATATGGATGGACAGCGTTGGGCGGTAGCGATCGGCATCATGGATGGGCAGGAACAGTCGGGGAGAAACAGGAGAAAAAAGCGATTCAAGCCATTCATGGATTTCCACACCCAGAATGCCAAGTGTGTACGCCGCCCAGCCCAGGCTCACCGACACGCTGAACCACAAGGGCATTGTCGGTATGTGGCTGATCCCGGTCAGCGTCAGCAGTGCGCAGAGTAACAAGGCTGTGGTGAACAGGCATTTGACCCTTGAGGCTTTCAACCGGCCTGACAGGCTTGCAAAAAGCGCCACCCAGTCGCCAGGCATCTGCACCGGCCCGCTCATTTGAATCTTGCACTGGCGTTGCGCGGTGAAAATACCCCAGTGAGGCCCCGCCATTCCCTCGTCGGTTTTCCAGCGCTGATCGAATGCCTCGATCACGAAGTACTCTTGCCCCAACCGGTCAAGCGAGCTGATTTGCTGGCGCAGACAGAGGGCCTGTTGCGCGGGTGATGCGTCGGTCCGTTGCATGAAACGGCCGCGGCTGGGCCAGCCGATTTCCGAGAGCAGCAAGGGTTTGCCCGCAAACAACTGCTTGAGGTGCAAGGCGCGTTCGGCGACATAGGCAGGTGCTTTGAGAAAGTGCCGGGCCTCCCAGTAGGGCAATACGTGCGCGGCAATGAAATCCACATGTTCGGCCAGGCCCGGAACGTCCTGCCATTGATGCCATTGTTCGGAAATGGAAAGAGGCAGGTGCACCTGCCGGCGTATCCGCTGCAAGTAATTGACCAGTTGCTCGACAGTGGCATCACCGCGATAGAGGCTTTCATTTCCTACGATGACACGCTTGATACAGGTGAAACGCTGCGCCAGGGCGATAGCCTGCGTTATTTCCTGGTCATTGCGTTCGTTGTCTTTACAGATCCATATGCCCAGCGTGACGGCCAGCCCCAGTGATTGTGCAATCTCGGGTATATGGCTCAAGGTGCCTTCCACCGAGTACGTGCGGATGTGCGAGGTCAGCGAGCGCAGCTGTACCAGGTCTTCGCGAATCTGCGCTGTCGAGGGGTAACTCTTTTTGTGAGGCGTCTGGCCCGGGCGAAACGGGGCGTAATTGATGCCGCTGACCTGCTTTGGCCAGTCGGGCGCATCCAGATAGACTCGTGGCCGAGTATAGAAAACGATCAGCAGCAGCCCGAGAAACACCAGGCACAGGCCAACAAGAAGCAATGTCATGAGCGGCAAGCACTGTCGAGAAGAGTGTAGAAACCCTGATAAGTCTAGGGTTTCCTGACCGTCTTGATGGGTCTCGACCGCTTCGGCAGCGGACGGCGGCGTCACACGTCTGAGTCGTGCAATCGCGCGATACCCGGCGCAGAGCGATCAGCGTCGACCGGACAGGTAAACATGAGTCGATCAATGGCCATGCTCATTCGACAGGTGACTGTTTTCATGACGCAGGCGCCTTATACTGCGCGCCGGTTTTCGAGGTCAGGTCCATGAGCGTAATAGATCCACGGTTCGCCGGTATCGCAAGGTTGTATGGCAATGAAGGGCTGGCACGCCTGCAAGCGGCCCATGTGGCGGTGGTCGGCATTGGTGGCGTGGGCTCGTGGGCGGCCGAGGCGCTGGCGCGTTCGGGGGTGGGCGAGATCTCGCTGTTTGACCTGGACGATGTCTGTGTCAGCAACGTCAATCGTCAGTTGCATGCGCTGGACGGCACCGTGGGCCGGGCCAAGGTCGAGGTCATGGCCGAGCGCATCCGTGCGATCAATCCGGCGTGCGTGGTGCATGCGGTGGCTGACTTCGTCACGGTCGAGACGCTGGCCGAGCACATTACGCTGGAGCTGGATTTCGTCGTCGATTGCATCGACAGCGTCAAGTCCAAGGCCGCGCTGATTGCCTGGTGCAAGCGGCGCAAGATCCAGGTGGTCACCACCGGTGGCGCCGGCGGGCAGATCGACCCGACGCAGATCCAGGTCATTGATTTGAACCGCACCTTCAACGATCCGCTGGCCGCCAAGGTGCGCTCGACCCTGCGCCGTGATTACGGCTTTTCACGCACTGCCAATCGCACCTACAGCGTGCCATGCGTGTTTTCCAGCGAGCAACTGCGCTACCCGATGCCCGACGGCAGTGTGTGCCAGAGCAAGACCTTTGTTGGTGACGGCGTGCGGCTGGACTGCGCCGGGGGATTTGGCGCGGTGATGATGGTCACCGCGACCTTCGGCATGGTCGCAGCCAGCCGTGCGGTCGACAAACTGGTTGCCGGTGCACGCCGGCCTTCGGAGCGGGTCAAGGCTGAGCCTGCCTCGGTGACGCCCGCTCAGGACTGAGCCTGCTCACGCATGCGTTGCAGCACGGCATTGAGACCGTTGCTGCGTGATGGCGAGAGCTGTCGGCCCAGCCCCAGGCGTTCGAACCAGTCGTGCAGGTCGACCTGTAGCAGGGCCTGCGCCGGCAGGTCGTTGACCCTCACCAGCAGCACCGCCAGCAGGCCGCGCAACAGCCGCGCATCGCTGCTGGCGCGAAAATGCCAGTGGCCGTCGTGTTCCCGGGCCAGTAGCCAGACCTGGCTTTCGCAACCGTGCACCCGATGCTCGTCGGATTTTTCCGCGTCGCTCAAGGGCGCCAGGCGCTCGCCCCACTGCATCAGCAGGCGGGCACGCTGTTCCCAGCCCTGGGCCTGGCCGAAAGCCTCCAGCGCCGCCCGGGCCTGGGCGGTCAAGCCTTCAGGCAGGCTCATCTCAGCAGCTCCAGGCCCCGGTCCAGGGCATTGAAGAAGCGCAGCAAGTCGTCAGAGTCGTTGTACAGCCCCAGCGAAACGCGGATGGCGCCCGGCAGGCCGAGGCTCTTGAGCAAGGGCATTGCACAATGGTGACCGGCACGCACGGCAATGCCCTGTTCGGTCAGCAGGTGAGCAAGGTCGGCATGATGGACACCGTCAACGACAAAGCTGACCAGGGCCAGCTCCGGTGCACCCAGCACGCGTACCGCCTCGCGTTGCTGCAGGCCTTCGAGCAGGCGCCGGTGCAGGCGCGCCTCGTGATCGGCCACGGCCTGTTGATCGAGCCCGTGCAGATATTCAAGGGTGGCGCCCAGGCCGATGACGCTGGCAATGGGCGGCGTGCCGGCTTCGAACCCCAGCGGTGCCGGGCGGAACTCGGCGTGGTGGTAGTCGGCGTCCAGCACCATCTCGCCGCCGAACTGCCAGGGGGCCAGGTGGGCCAGCGCGGCATGGCGACCATAGAGCACGCCCAGGCCTTCGGGGCCGTACAGTTTGTGGCTGGAAAACACATAGAAGTCGCAACCCAGTGCCTGCACGTCGTGGCGGCCATGCACCACACCCTGGGCGCCATCGACCACGGTCAGCGCGCCTTGAGCACGGGCCAGGGCCAGCAGGCGGGTCAACGGTTGCCAGGCGCCGAGCACATTGGAGAACTGGCTGACCGCCAGCAGGCGGGTACGCGGGCCGATCAGTGTGGCGGCGGCCTCAAGATCGATCAGGCCATGGCCATCCAGCGGCAGCACCACCAGGCGCAGGTTGCGCCGGCGGGCCAGTTGTTGCCAGGGCAGCAGGTTGGCGTGGTGTTCCAGGGCGCTGATGACAATCTCGTCACCCTCGGTGAAGCGCGTCTGCAGCCCATAGGCCAGCAGGTTCAGGGCCGAGGTGGCGCCATGGGTAAAAATGATCTGTCCGGACTCGCCGGCATTGAGCCACTGGCCGATCGTGTACCGCGAGGCTTCGAAGGCCTGGGTGGCATGCGCGCCAGGCAAGTGCTGGGCACGGTGCACGTTGGCCGCGCCGCTGGTGTAGTAATGGTTCAGGGCATCGAGCAATGCCTGGGGTTTTTGCGTGGTAGCGGCGTTGTCCAGGTAGGTCTGGCCTTGCCGTTGCAGGGCGTCGAGGGCTGGAAAGTCCGCGCGCCAGGGAGAAATGAGGGGCATTGGTCCATCCGGCTCGGTCGATCGTGGCAGGGCCTGCGCTCACTGCGGCAGGTCCTGCCACGCCGATAACATCAGTTGTGAGCGTGCAGTGCTTCGTTCAGCTCGATGGCCGACTTGTGGGTCTTGCACTCCACCGCGCCGGTCTGCGAGTTGCGGCGGAACAGCAGGTCGGTCTGGCCGGCCAGGTCACGCGCCTTGACCACCTTGACCAGCTCGTTGTGCTCGTCGAGCAGTGCGACCTTGGTGCCGGCCGTGATGTACAGGCCGGATTCGACGGTATTGCGGTCGCCCAGCGGAATGCCGATACCGGCGTTGGCGCCGATCAGGCAGCCTTCACCGACCTTGATGACGATGTTGCCGCCACCGGACAGAGTGCCCATGGTCGAGCAGCCGCCGCCCAGGTCCGAGCCCTTGCCGACGAACACACCGGCCGACACACGGCCTTCGATCATGCCCGGGCCTTCGGTGCCGCCGTTGAAGTTGACGAAACCTTCATGCATTACGGTGGTGCCTTCACCGATGTAGGCGCCCAGGCGCACACGGGCGCTGTCGGCGATGCGCACGCCGCTCGGCACAACGTAGTCGGTCATTTTCGGGAATTTGTCGACCGAGAAAACTTCCAGCAGCTCGCCTTTCAGGCGTGCTTCCAGCTGACGCTCGGCCAGTTCGGCCAGGTCGATGGCGCCCTGGCTGGTCCAGGCCACGTTCGGCAGCAGCGGGAAGATGCCGGCCAGGCTCAGGCCGTGGGGCTTGGCCAGGCGGTGCGACAGCAGGTGCAGCTTCAGGTAGGCCTCGGGTGTCGAGGTCAGGGCTGCGTCTTCAGCCAGTACGGTGGCGACCAACGGCTTGTGGCTTTCGGCCAGGCGGGTCAGCAGCGCGGCCTGGGCGGCGTCGATGGGCTTGAGCGCATCGGCCAGCTTCGAGGCCAGGTCGGTATTGAAGGTGATGGCCTGGTTGCCGCCGGTGTAGCCCAGCAGCGGGGTGACGGCGGCGACCAGTTCGACCGACGGGTTGATCAGGGGTTGGGCGTAGAAGACTTCCAGCCAGGTGCCTTGACGGTTTTGAGTGCCGACGCCGAAGGCCAGGCTGAACAGGGTGGTGGACATGCACATTCCTCTTGAGTGAGCGGGGGTTGCCAGCAGCGCCTGGGCTTACTGCAACGCCGCCGCATACAATTCCGGTTTGAAGCCAATCAGGGTTCGGTTGCCGAGATCGAGCACGGGACGCTTGATCATCGACGGCTGTGCCAGCATCAGTTCAATTGCGCGAGCCTGGTCGAGGTCGTTCTTCTGCGCCTCGTCAAGCTTGCGAAACGTCGTGCCAGCACGGTTGAGGACCACTTGCCAACCGTGTTCGTCACACCACTGCGTCAGGTGTTCACGGTCGATGCCCTCTTTCTTGTAGTCATGAAACTCATGGCCCACGGCATGTTCTTCGAGCCAGGTACGGGCTTTTTTCATGGTGTCGCAGGCTTTGATGCCGTAGAGAGTGTAAGCCATTGATTTCTATAGGGTAGCCGGCCTTTCCCGAAACGCCCCCACTGCCTCCGCAAAATTCAGCCCGTGATTATGCCACGTCGCTCCACTGCGCGCTCAGGCAGTCGCGGGGCAGAACATGTCCGTTTACAACGTAAGACGGCCCGGCCATGGCCGCATGAGCCGGGCGTGAGAGGAGGGGCGCCTCAGTGAGTGTGGCTCAAGGCTTCGATGAGTTGCGCCTTGGTCATGCGCGAGCGGCCGCGGATGTCCTTGCCCTGCGCCTCTTTCATCAGGCTTTCGCGGGTCTGGCTTTGCAGCGAGGCCGGGGAGGTGCGCTCATGACCCTTACGCGTCTGGGCGGCGCGTTTGGCCGAATCCGACCGTGCCGTCTCCTTTTCTCGGGCTGATGTCTGCGTACCGGATCCGCCGGCCTTTTCACCGCCGCCCGACTGTTTGTTCACGGTGGCCCAGGCCCGCGCCTGGGCCTGTTCCTCCGGCATTCCCTTGTGTTCGTAGCTGTCTTCGATGTGTTGGGCCTTGCGCTTCTGCTTGGCTGTGTACTTATCCTTGCTTGCGACTGGCATGGCGATCACCTTGAGTCCGGTTACAGGAAACAAGCCCTGCTGGGGCTGTTCACGTGTGAAATGCCAGGTGCCTTGCAAGTGCGATCGCGCAGACGAGTGGTCGTCGCTCACGCTGCGCCGTATGTTGTATGGCGGCGATCCGGGTACTTGGACCGGTGCTCAGGATTTTGCCAGCGTTGATGGTTTCAACATCGCCCAAGGCCAGGCCATTGGGGAGGTCGACGTTCATGACCGCATCATGGTCATGGACGGCTCGCGTCGTGGGCAATGGCGCGCCGCCCGGTGACGGGGGCGGCGCGACAAACGACAACGGTAAGGCCGGCCGGGTTGATGCCGGCGGTCTATGACGCTATGGCTCAGCGGTTATTGATGAAGGTGCGAATGCGCTCGGCGGCTTCGACGCACTCGGCCAGCGGCGCGACCAGGGCCAGGCGCACGCGGCCGGCGCCAGGGTTGAAACCGTCGACTTCGCGCGACAGGTACGAGCCCGGCACCACGGTCACGTGCTGCTCGAGATAGAGGTCGCGGCAGAAGGCGGCGTCATCGCCGCCCACGTTCGGCCACAGGTAGAAACTGCCATCAGGCCGCTGCACGTCAAGCACCGGGCCGAGGATGTCCAGCACCGCATCGAACTTCTCGCGGTACAGGTCGCGGTTGGCGAGCACGTGGGCTTCATCGTTCCAGGCAGCAACGCTGGCCAGTTGGGTCTGCACCGGCATGGCGCAGCCGTGGTAGGTGCGGTACAGCAAAAAGGCCTTGAGGATCTCGGCATCGCCGGCCACGAAGCCCGAGCGCAGGCCCGGCAGGTTGGAGCGCTTGGACAGGCTGTGGAACACCACGCAACGCTTGAAGTCCTGGCGGCCCAGCTCGGCGCAGGCACTGAGCAGGCCCGGTGGCGGCGAGTCTTCGTCGAAGTACAGCTCGCTGTAGCACTCGTCGCTGGCGATCACGAAGTCGTACTGGTCGGCCAGGGCGATCAGTTTTTTCAACGTGGCGACCGGAATCAGTGCGCCGGTCGGGTTACCTGGCGAGCACAGGAACAGAATCTGGCAGCGCTGCCAGATATCGGCCGGCACGGCGTCGAAATCAGGATTGAAGCCATGTTCGCTCAGGCAGGGCAGGTAGTGCGGCTGGGCACCGGCCAGCAGGGCGGCGCCCTCGTAGATCTGGTAGAACGGATTGGGGCTGACCACCAGGCCGTTGGCTTCGCGGTTGACCACGGTCTGGGTGAAGGCGAACAGCGCCTCGCGGGTGCCATTGACCGGCAGCACATGACGGGCCGGGTCGATCCAGCCCTCGGGCACGCCAAAGCGCCGCTCGCACCAGTGGCCGATCGCTTCGCGCAGGGCCGGGACGCCGAGTGTAGTGGGGTAGACGGCCATTTTGTCGAGGTTGTCGACCAGGGCCTGGGCCACGAACGCCGGTGAGGTGTGCTTGGGTTCGCCAATGGACAGGGCGATCGGGCGCTTGTCCGGGTTGGGCGTCACGCTGCCGAGCAGGGCGCGCAGTTTCTCGAACGGGTAGGGCTGAAGCAGTTGCATGGCGTTGTTCATGTTTCGGCTCTCAAGGCGCAGAAAACTCAAGGTGCATGGCGCCCGGCAGGCGGGCGCCCTCGATCAGATGCTCAGGCGAAACCCCACTTCGGGCTCGCGGGTGACGCTCAGCTGTTCGGTAATGGCTTCCTGCAGGCGCAGGCACAGCTGCGGGTCCGACAGTGGCTGGTTGTTGGCGTCGGTGATGAAGAATACGTCCTCGACCCGTTCGCCCAGCGTGGCAATCTTGGCGTTCTGCAGCGACAGGTCGAACTCCAGGAAGATCTTGCCGATCCGTGCCAGCAGGCCCGGGCGGTCAGGCGCCAGCAACTCCAGCACGGTGACCGGGCGCTGGGCATCGTTGTGGATGGTGACCTGCGGGGCAAAGGCAAAGTGCTTGAGCTGGCGCGGCACCCGGCGCTTGATGATGGTCGGGTAGTCGTCGGGGTTGTGCAGCGCTTCGCTCAGGCCGTGGCGAATCTGTTCGATGCGTTCGGGATTGTTGCCGATCGAGCCGCCGTCGCTGTCGAGCACCACGTAGGTGTCGAGGGTAAAGCGGCTGCTGGAGGTGATGATGCGTGCGTCATGGATGTTGAGGTTCAACTGGTCCATGGCTGCCACGGTCACGGCGAAGAAGTCGTGCTGGTCCGGTGCATAGATGAAGATCTGCGTGGCCCCTTCGAATTCGCGCTGGGTGGTTTCCTTGATCAGCACCAGCGGGCCGCCGTCGGCCGGTTGCTGCAGAATCGCGTCGCTGTGCCAGGCCACGTCGCCTGCGGTGTGGCGCAGGAAATAATCATCGCCCAGCCCCGACCACAACTGCTCGACATCGTCCGGGTCGGTGCCGTTGCGCACCAGGATGTCCAGCGCGGCGGTCTGGGTGCGGCGGATCTGCTCTTCGCGGTCGACCGGGTTTTCCAGGCCGCGGCGCAGGGCACGTTTGGTCTCGGTGTACAACTGGCGCAGCAGGCTGGCGCGCCAGGAGTTCCACAGTGTCGGGTTGGTCGCGTTGATATCGGCCACGGTCAGCACGTACAGGTAGTCCAGGTGCACTTCGTCGCCGACGAACAGGGCAAAATCGTGGATCACCTGTGGGTCGGACAGGTCCTTGCGCTGTGCGGTGGTGGACATCACCAGGTGGTGGCTGACCAGCCAGACGATCAGCCGGTTGTCCCAGGCCGGCAACTGGTGCCGTACGCCAAACGCGTCGGCATCCACCGCACCCAGCTCCGAGTGGTCGCCGCCGCGGCCCTTGCCGATGTCGTGATACAGCCCGGCCAGGTAAATCAGCTCGGGCTTGGGCAGCCGGGCCATGATCTTGCTGGCCAGCGGGAATTTCTCCGAGACCTCGGTGTACTGCAGCTTGCGCAGGTGCTTGATGAGGTTGAGGGTGTGGGCGTCCACCGTATAGATGTGGAACAGGTCATGCTGCATCTGCCCCACGATGTGCCCGAACTCCGGCAGGTACAGACCCAGAATGCCGTAGCGGTTCATGCGCCGCAGGTTGCGATGGATGCCGGTTTCGCACTTGAACAGCTCGATGAACAGGCTGGTGTTGCGGA
Organism: Pseudomonas viridiflava; assembly: GCF_900589395.1. Lineage (GTDB taxonomy): Bacteria > Pseudomonadota > Gammaproteobacteria > Pseudomonadales > Pseudomonadaceae > Aquipseudomonas. The sequence goes on along the minus strand of NZ_UUIS01000058.1, from coordinate 114,804 downwards.
TATCGTTGCGGAAATCGTCGTTGATCAGGTGCCGGTGTTCGCGCAGCAGGCGGATGGTGTTGGCGCGCACGCCCTTGATGTCCGGGCGTTGGGCCATCAGCACAAAGATCTCGATGATGGCGAACGGGGTACGCTTGAAAACGTTGGCGTGGGTGGCCTCGATGTAGCCGTCATGCAGCTGGAAGCGCGAATTGACCGGCTGGGTGCTGCCATCGTCCTCGCTGAGGATCACCTCTTCGAAATGCTGGATGATCAGGTCGCTCAACTGGGCGATGCTCATGACCACGCGGTAGTACTTCTGCATGAAGCGTTCGATGGCACGCTTGCCGTCGCTGTCCTGGTAGCCCAGCAGGGCGGCGAGGGTGCGCTGGTGGTCGAACAGCAACCGGTCTTCGGCGCGACCGGCCAGCATGTGCAGGGCGTAGCGCACCTTCCAGAGAAACTCTTGCGAGGAGGCCAGCAGGTTGTTCTCGCTTTCGAGCAAAAAGCCTTCGCCGGCCAGGGCGTGCAGGTTCAGGGTGCCGTACTGGCGGCGGGCGACCCAGAGGATGGTCTGGATGTCGCGCAGGCCGCCAGGCGAGCCCTTGACGTTGGGTTCCAGGTTGTACTCGGTGTCGTTGTACTTGTGGTGCCGGGCGCGCTGTTCGGCGCGCTTGGCCAGGAAGAAGTCCTTGCTGGGCCACATGTGCGCGGTGCTGGTGACTTCGAGCATGCGCTGGCGCAGTGGCTCGGGGCCGGAAATGGTGCGGCTTTCCATCAGGTTGGTGATCACCGTCAGGTCGGCCCGGGCCTCGACCGAGCACTCGTTGACCGAGCGCACGCTTTGCCCGACTTCCAGGCCGATGTCCCACAGCAGGGTCAGAAAGCGTTCGATGGAGTCGCGAAACAGCTCGTGGTCATCATTGTCCAGCAGGATCAGCAGGTCGATGTCCGAGTAGGGGTGCAGCTCGCCACGGCCGTAGCCGCCGACCGCCAGCAGGGCGATGTCGGCCTGTCGGCTCCAGTCGAACTGGCCCCAGGCCTGTTGCAGGATGTTGTCGACGAACCAGGCGCGGTCCTCGATCAGGCGGCGAATGTCCCGACCGGCGCGAAAGCGCTCATCGAGCGCTTCGCGTGCATGACGGATGGCTTTCTTGAAGGCAGCGATAGGGCTGGCCTTCAGGGCCAGTTCGGCCTGGAACTGGCCGCGATCGAACAAATCAGGATCCACCTGCGGCATGGCAACTGCTTTCCTTCTGGGTTATCGGCAAATGCTGCATGGCATCGAGCGGCCTGCCTTAGCGGGCGCTGGTGCGCGGGAAGGTTTCGTCGCTGCGCAACGTGAAGATTTCGTAGCCGTCGGCGGTGACCAGCAGGGTGTGTTCCCATTGGGCCGACAGCTTGTGGTCCTTGGTCACGGCGGTCCAGCCATCGGCCAGCAAGTGGGTATCGGCGCGGCCCTGGTTGATCATCGGCTCGATGGTGAAGGTCATGCCTTCGACCAGTTCAAGGCCGGTGCCGGCCTGGCCATAATGCATCACCTGCGGTTCCTCGTGAAAGATCTTGCCGATGCCATGGCCGCAGTATTCCGTCACCACGGAAAAGCCGTTCTTCTCGGCATGCTGCTGGATCACCGCGCCAATGTCGCCCAGGCGCGCGCCGGGGCGCACGACTTCGATGCCTTTATAGAGGCATTCCTGAGTGATGCGCGACAGGCGTTCGACCCACTGGGCCACCGGGCCGACGTGGAACATCTTGCTGGTGTCGCCGAAGTAACCGTCCTTGATGACAGTAACGTCGATGTTCAGCGCATCGCCTTTCTTGAGTCGCTTGCTCCCGGGGATGCCGTGGCACACCACGTGGTTGATCGAGGTGCAGATCGACTTCGGGAAGCCCTTGTAGTTGAGCGGCGCAGGGATGGCCTGCTGGACGTTGACGATGTAGTCATGGCACAGGGTGTTGAGTTCGTCGGTGGTGACGCCCGGCTTCACATAAGGTTCGATCATCTCCAGTACATCGGCGGCCAGGCGGCCGGCAATTCGCATCTTTTCGATGTCTTCGTGGTTTTTGATGCTGACAGTCATACAGGCTCTCTCGACAGGCCGCACGCGGCTTGAAAATACGGAAAACGGCGATTCTACCAGACCGTCGCGCGGGCAGTGGCGATGGGGTTGCCGAGGCAGGGCCTTGGCGGCCTCAAGGGACCGCCAAATGTACGGTTTTGTTTGTCAGGCTTTTGTGTTATAAAGTGCGCCGCTTTGCAGGGGTAGCCCGCAAGGCACTAACCCACACACGTATCGACACGATGACCTGGGTGCCTTGGGCAATGCCTCTGGTTGGTCATTGGGATGCGTGGAGGCCTAACCCGACTTATCAAGGAACTATCATGTCCCAAGTCAACATGCGCGATATGCTGAAGGCCGGTGTGCACTTCGGCCACCAGACCCGTTACTGGAACCCGAAAATGGGCAAGTACATTTTCGGCGCGCGCAACAAGATCCACATCATCAACCTCGAAAAAACCCTGCCACTGTTCAACGAAGCCCTGGCTTTCGTAGAGCGCCTGGCCTCGGGCAAGAACAAGATCCTGTTCGTCGGCACCAAGCGTTCCGTTGGCAAGATCGTTTCCGAGGAAGCAGCACGTTGCGGTTCGCCGTACGTCGACCATCGCTGGTTGGGTGGCATGCTGACCAACTTCAAGACCATCCGTCAGTCGATCAAGCGTCTGCGCGACCTGGAAATCCAGGCCGAAGATGGTACTTTCGCCAAGCTGACCAAGAAAGAAGCGCTGATGCGCACCCGTGATCTGGAAAAACTGGATCGCAGCCTGGGTGGTATCAAGGACATGGGCGGCCTGCCTGATGCCCTGTTCGTCATCGACGTCGATCACGAGCGCATTGCAATCACCGAAGCCAACAAGCTGGGCATCCCTGTTATCGGCATCGTCGATACCAACAGCAGCCCTGAAGGCGTTGATTTCGTGATTCCAGGTAACGACGACGCCATCCGCGCCGTTCAGCTGTACATGGGTTCGATGGCTGACGCCGTCATCCGTGGCCGCAACAACGTTGCCGGCGGCACCGAAGTCTACGTTGAAGAAGCTCCGGCTGCTGCTGTAGAAGGCTGAGTAACCAACGCCAGGCGTTGACTCAGTGCGCAAAAAGGGGGCTAGGCCCCCTTTTTGCCACCTCGGAAAACATCCAGTGGCCAGGTCACGGTCTGCTTGTCATCTGTGACTGTCACGATGGTTTTCCAAGAATTTGAACACCCGCATGTTCGGGTGGTTTGGTTTAAGACCTTTCCAAGAGGATTTTGAAATGGCAGAGATTACTGCGGCGCTGGTCAAAGAACTGCGCGAGCGTACCGGCGAAGGCATGATGGATTGCAAAAAGGCCTTGACCAAGGCTGGCGGCGACATCGAAAAAGCGATCGACGACATGCGTGCTTCCGGTGCCATCAAGGCTGCCAAGAAAGCCGGCAACGTCGCTGCTGAAGGCGCCATTGCCATCAAGGACGACGGTAAAGCCGCTGTCCTGCTGGAAGTCAACTCGCAGACCGACTTCCTGGCCCTGCAAGACGACTTCAAGGCATTCGTTGCTGCCAGCGTCGAGAAAGCCTTCGCCGAGAAGCTGACCACCGTCGAGCCACTGATTGCTGCGCAGGAAGAGGCCCGTCTGGTCCTGGTCGGCAAGACTGGCGAGAACGTCAACATCCGTCGTCTGGCCCGCGTTGAAGGCGACGTGCTGGGTTCGTACCTGCACGGCAACAAGATCGGCGTGGTCGTGGTCCTCAAGGGCGGCGACAGCGAGCTGGCCAAGGACATCGCCATGCACGTGGCGGCGACCAACCCCGAGTTCCTGCTGCCATCGGAAGTGTCGGCCGAAGCGATCGAGCGCGAGAAGAATGTCTTCCTGCAACTGAACGAAGACAAGATCAAGGGCAAGCCGGAAAACATCGTCGAGAACATGGTGAAGGGTCGTATCACCAAGTTCCTGGCCGAAGCCAGTCTGGTCGAGCAAGCGTTCGTCAAGAACCCGGAAATCAAGGTCGGTGAACTGGCCAAGAAAGCCGGCGCCGAAATCGTTTCCTTCACCTACTTCAAAGTGGGCGAAGGCATCGAGAAGCCGGTCGACAACTTCGCTGAAGAAGTGGCTGCCCAAGTCGCTGCCAGCAAGAAGTAAGACGGTTTCACACGTCGCAAGAGAGGCTGCCCGCTGAAGCGCGCGGCCTCTTTTTCAAAGAAGAAAAGGGAATTTTTTCTCGTAGAAGCAGTCTGCAAGGCAGCATTTTCTGGCGCCTGCGCAGGGCCGGACTAGAGTTGACGCAGGCCTTGGGGCCTGCACGGATTTCATTATCAAGTAACGCCGCAGGAGAGATTCGCAATGGCTCAGCAGAGCAGTGGTCATCAGGCTCGCTATAAACGCATTCTACTCAAGCTTAGCGGCGAGGCCCTGATGGGCTCCGAGGAATTCGGAATCGACCCCAAAGTGCTTGATCGCATGGCGCTTGAAGTGGGTCAACTGGTAGGTATCGGTGTGCAGGTCGGCCTGGTCATTGGCGGCGGCAACCTGTTTCGTGGTGCAGCCCTCAGTGCGGCCGGCATGGACCGGGTCACCGGCGATCACATGGGCATGCTGGCCACGGTGATGAACGCACTGGCCATGCGCGATGCGCTGGAGCGTGCCAATATCACGGCCATCGTGATGTCCGCCATTTCCATGGTCGGGGTGACCGATCATTACGATCGTCGCAAGGCCATGCGCCACCTGAGCGCTAAGGAAGTCGTCATCTTCGCCGCCGGCACCGGTAACCCGTTCTTCACCACCGATTCGGCCGCTTGCCTACGGGCCATCGAAATCGATGCCGACGTCGTGCTCAAGGCGACCAAGGTCGATGGTGTCTACACTGCCGATCCGTTCAAGGATCCCAATGCCGAGAAGTTCGATCATCTGACCTACGATGAAGTGCTGGATCGCAAGCTGGGGGTCATGGACCTGACGGCCATCTGCCTGTGCCGCGACCACAAGATGCCGTTGCGCGTCTTCAACATGAACAAGCCTGGCGCCCTGCTCAATATCGTGCACGGTGGCGCTGAAGGAACCCTGATCGAGGAAGTTCAATAATGATCAACGAAATCAAGAAGGACGCCCAGGAGCGCATGCAGAAAAGCCTGGAGTCCCTGAGCCATGCGTTCGGTCGCATCCGCACCGGCAAGGCTCACCCCAGCATTCTGGAAGGCGTGATGGTGCCTTATTACGGTTCCGAAACGCCGATCAAGCAGGTTGCCAATATCACGGTCAAGGACTCGCGCACCCTGCAAGTGGTGGCGTTCGAGCGCAGCATGCTGGCGGCGGTCGACAAGGCCATCGGCAGTGCAGGTCTGAACCTCAACCCGACCAATCTGGGTGAGTTGCTGCTGATTTCCATGCCGGCCCTGACCGAAGAGACCCGCAAGGGTTTCACCAAGCAGGCCCGCGATGCCGCCGAGGATGCCCGCGTAGCGGTGCGCAACATCCGCCGCGACGCCCTGAGCCAGTACAAGGATCTGGTCAAGGAAAAGGAAATCAGCGAAGACGAAGAGCGTCGCGCCGCTGAAGAAATCCAGAAACTGACTGACAAGTTCGTTGCCGAGATCGAAGTGGCGGTCAAGCAGAAAGAAGCCGACCTGATGGCCGTATAAGGCTCGGTGCGTTTTAATGGAAAAGACCAAGCAAGCGGTGCTGTCTTCGGTGCCGCGACACGTCGCGATTATCATGGATGGTAACAATCGCTGGGCCAAGAGGCGCCTGCTGCCCGGTATCGCCGGGCACAAGGCCGGTGTGGATGCGGTACGCGCCGTTATCGAGGTGTGTGCCGAGGCCAAGGTCGAAGTGCTCACCCTGTTTGCCTTCTCCAGCGAGAACTGGCAGCGACCGGCCGATGAGGTCGGGGCGTTGATGGAACTGTTCCTCAGCGCCTTGCGTCGTGAGACGCGTCGCTTGAACGACAATGGCATTTCCCTGCGGATCATCGGTGATCGCTCGCGCTTTCACCCCGAGCTGCAGGCCGCCATGCGCGATGCCGAGCAGTTTACCGCCGGCAACGAGCGCTTCATCCTGCAGATCGCGGCCAACTATGGCGGTCAGTGGGACATTGCCCAGGCTGCCCAGCGTCTGGCGCGCGAAGTACAGGCAGGGCATCTGCAGCCCGAGGACATTACGCCGGGGCTGTTGCAGGCCTGCCTGTCCACCGGTGATCTGCCGTTGCCTGACCTGTGCATTCGTACCGGCGGCGAGCGGCGCGTCAGCAATTTCCTGCTCTGGCAGCTGGCCTATGCCGAGCTGTATTTCTCCGACCTCTTCTGGCCGGACTTCAAACACGACGCCATGCGCGCAGCGCTGGCCGATTTCGCTTCACGCCAACGTCGCTTCGGGAAGACCAGCGAACAGGTAGAAGCCGGAGCCCGCGCCTGATGCTCAAACAACGGATTATCACCGCCCTTATCCTGTTGCCGATTGCCTTGTGCGGGTTCTTCCTGCTCAAGGGGGCAAGCTTTGCCCTGTTCATCGGCCTGGTCGTCGTGCTGGGCGGATGGGAGTGGGCTCGACTGGCCGGCTTCACCAGCCAGTCGATGCGCATGGGCTATGCCGCCGCTGTCGCGGTGCTGCTGTTTCTGTTGTATCTGCTGCCGGGCCTGGCGCCCTGGGTGCTGACGGCGGCTGTCATCTGGTGGCTGCTGGCGACCTGGCTGGTGCTGACCTTTCCTGAGTCCAGCGACCACTGGGCCAGCGCAGTGTGCAAGCTGGCGATCGGTTTGCTGATCCTGCTGCCGGCCTGGCAGGGCCTGGTGCTGATCAAGCAATGGCCGCTGGGTAACTGGCTGATCCTGTCGGTGATGGTGCTGGTCTGGGCCGCCGACATCGGCGCCTATTTCACCGGCAAGGCCCTGGGCAAGCGCAAGCTGGCACCCAAGGTCAGTCCGGGCAAGAGCTGGGAAGGGGTGTATGGCGGGCTGGCGGTCACGCTGATAATCACTGTGGTGGTCGGTCTGATGCGCGACTGGTCGTTCGGCCAGTTCATCGCCGGACTGCTGGCCACGGCCATCATCGTGCTGATTTCCGTGGTGGGCGACCTGACCGAAAGCATGTTCAAGCGTCAGTCCGGGGTCAAGGACAGCAGCAATCTACTGCCTGGTCACGGCGGCGTGCTGGACCGGATCGACAGCCTGACGGCGGCCGTCCCGGTGTTTGCGGTACTGCTGTGGGCCGCCGACTGGGGTGTGATGTGAGTCTGCCCCAACAGATCACGGTGCTGGGTGCGACAGGTTCGATCGGCCTGAGCACGCTGGACGTTGTGGCGCGTCATCCCGATCTTTATCAGGTTTTCGCCCTGACCGGCTTTGCACGGCTCGACGAGCTGCTGCAGCTGTGTGTGGTGCACCGTCCACGCTTTGCCGTGGTGCCGACCACCGAGGCGGCCGGTCGCCTGCAGGAGGGTCTGCGCAGTGCCGGGCTGGACACCGGTGTGCTGGTGGGGGAGGGTGGCCTGTGTGAAGTCGCGGCCCACCCGCAAGTCGATGCCGTGATGGCGGCCATCGTCGGTGCGGCTGGGTTGCGTCCCACGCTGGCGGCGGTCGAGGCCGGCAAGAAAGTGCTGCTGGCCAACAAGGAAGCACTGGTGATGTCCGGTGCGCTGTTCATGCAGGCCGTACGCCGCAGTGGCGCGGTGCTGCTGCCCATCGACAGCGAGCACAATGCGATCTTCCAGTGCCTGCCGCAGGACTTTGCCCGTGGCCTGGGCGCGGTCGGTGTGCGTCGCATCCTGCTGACAGCCTCCGGCGGGCCCTTTCGCCAGACGCCGCTGGAACAGTTGCAAGCGGTCACGCCCGAGCAGGCCTGTGCGCATCCGGTGTGGTCAATGGGGCGCAAGATTTCCGTCGACTCGGCGACCATGATGAACAAGGGGCTGGAGCTGATCGAGGCCTGCTGGCTGTTCGATGCTCGTCCTGATCAGGTCGAGGTGGTCATCCATCCGCAAAGTGTGATCCACTCGCTGGTCGATTACGTCGATGGTTCCGTGCTGGCCCAGCTCGGCAACCCCGACATGCGCACACCCATTGCCAATGCTCTGGCCTGGCCGGCGCGCATCGATTCGGGCGTGGCGCCGCTGGACCTGTTCCGTATCGGCCAACTGGACTTCCAGGCGCCCGACGAACAGCGGTTTCCCTGCCTGCGCCTGGCGCGGCAGGCGGCTGAAGCGGGCGGCAGCGCGCCGGCGATGCTCAATGCGGCCAACGAAGTGGCAGTGGCGGCCTTTCTCGAGGGGCGCATCGGCTACTTGCAGATCGCCAGTATCATCGAGTCAGTGTTGTCGCGTGAGCCGGTGGTCGCACTCGATGAGCTGGAGACGGTATTCGCGATGGATGCCAGGGCGCGGGTGCTGGCCGTGCAATGGCTGGAGCACCATGCGCGATAAGTCCATGGACGGTCGGATCATGTGTCAGGGGTGGCTGTACAGGCCTTCAATGATTGATGCCGGCATGCAAACCGGTCCCCGGAGAAACTGAATGAGCGCGTTATATATGATCCTCGGGACCCTGGTGGCCCTGGGTGTACTGGTGACGTTCCACGAGTTCGGCCACTTCTGGGTGGCGCGGCGCTGCGGCGTCAAGGTATTGCGGTTTTCGGTAGGTTTTGGCATGCCGCTGGTGCGCTGGCATGACCGCCAGGGCACCGAGTTCGTCGTGGCGGCCATACCGCTGGGTGGCTACGTCAAGATGCTGGACGAGCGTGAAGGGCCTGTGCCGCCCGAGATGGCCGGGCAGTCGTTCAATCGCAAGACGGTCTATCAGCGCATTGCCATCGTCGCGGCAGGTCCCATAGCCAACTTTCTGCTGGCCATCGTGTTCTTCTGGGCGCTGGCCATGCTGGGCAGCCAGCAGGTCAAGCCAGTCATCGGCACCGTGGCGCCTGACAGCATTGCGCAACTGGGCGGCTTGAATGCGGGCCAGGAAATCGTGGCGGTCGATGGCAAGCCTACCGTGGGCTGGTCAGCGGTCAACCTGCAGCTGGTTCGCCGGCTGGGTGAGAGCGGGACCATCAATGTCACGGTGCGTGAACAGGGCGCCAGTGCCGACAGCTCGCATCAGTTGGTACTCAAGGATTGGCTCAAGGGCTCCGAAGAGCCCGACCCGATCCGTTCGCTGGGCATCCAGCCGTGGCGCCCGGCGCTGGCGCCGGTGCTTGCCGAACTTGACGGCAAGGGCCCTGCGCAGGCGGCCGGCCTGAAGACCGGTGATCGATTGGTGGCGCTGGACGAGCAGCCGGTGAGCGAGTGGCAGCAAGTGGTCGACTGGGTGCGCGAGCGCCCCGATGCGCGTATCGCCGTGACCGTCGAGCGTGACGGTGCAACGGTCGTCGTACCCCTGACCCTGGCCGCACGCGGTGAAGGCGAAGCGGCCACCGGTTACCTGGGGGCGGGCGTCAAGGGCGGCCAGTGGCCGGCCGAGATGCTGCGTGAAGTCAGCTATGGACCCCTGGAAGCGGTGGCAGAAGGCTTCAGGCGTACCTGGACCATGAGCGTACTGACGCTTGAGTCGCTGAAGAAAATGTTGTTCGGGGAGCTGTCTGTAAAAAACTTGAGCGGACCGATAACCATTGCTAAAGTGGCGGGCGCTTCGGCCCAGTCGGGCGTGGGTGACTTCCTGAATTTCCTGGCCTATCTGAGCATAAGCCTGGGGGTTCTCAATTTGCTGCCTATTCCAGTACTGGATGGGGGGCATTTGCTGTTTTATCTGATCGAATGGGCCCGCGGGCGTCCTCTTTCGGAAAAGGTACAGGGTTGGGGTGTTCAGATTGGTATCAGTCTGGTAGTGGGCGTCATGTTGCTCGCACTGGTCAACGATCTGGGTCGACTCTGAAAGTTTCGCTCCATTGCGAATCTGCCGCCTGAGGCGGCAGTTTGTTTATTGCCAGTTGGAATAAAGGACTTCATGAAACGTCTGCTGCTAACTGCGGCTCTTGCCGCACTGATGATCGCTGAAGTTCACGCCGAGTCCTTCACCATCTCCGATATCCGTGTCAATGGCCTGCAGCGGGTTTCCGCCGGCAGCGTCTTTGGCGCCTTGCCGCTTAACGTGGGCGAGAACGCGGATGATGGCCGTCTGGTCGAAGCCACTCGTGCGCTGTTCAAAACCGGGTTCTTCCAGGACATCCAGCTGGGGCGTGAAGGCAACGTTCTGGTCATCACCGTTGTCGAGCGTCCATCGGTCGCCAGCATCGAGATCGAAGGCAACAAGGCCATCTCCACCGAAGACCTGATGAAGGGCCTGAAACAGTCCGGTCTGGCCGAAGGCGAGATCTTCCAGCGTGCCACCCTTGAAGGCGTACGTAACGAGCTGCAGCGCCAGTACGTGGCGCAGGGCCGCTACTCGGCCGAGGTCAAGGCCGAAGTCGTTCCCCAGCCGCGCAACCGCGTGGGCCTGAAGATCGACATCAACGAAGGCACCGTGGCCGCCATCCAGCACATCAACGTGGTGGGCAACACCGTATTCCCAGAGCAGGAACTGGTTGACCTGTTCGAGCTCAAGACCACCAACTGGCTGTCGTTCTTCAAGAACGACGACAAGTACGCCCGCGAAAAACTCTCCGGTGACCTTGAGCGCCTGCGCTCGTTCTACCTGGACCGCGGCTACATCAACATGGACATCGCTTCCACCCAGGTGTCGATCACCCCTGACAAGAAGAGCGTGTACATCACGGTCAACGTCAACGAGGGCGAGAAATACAGCGTCAAGTCGGTCAAGCTTAGCGGCGACCTGAAAGTGCCTGAAGACCAGGTCGAGTCGCTGCTGCTGGTACAGCCCGGCCAGGTGTTCTCGCGCAAGGTCATGACCACCACCTCCGAGCTGATCACCCGCCGCCTGGGTAACGAGGGTTATACCTTCGCCAACGTCAACGGCGTGCCGACCCCGAACAACGAAGACCGTACCGTCGACGTCACTTTCGTGGTCGACCCGGGCAAGCGTGCCTATGTCAACCGCATCAACTTCCGTGGCAACACCAAGTCGGCCGACGAAGTGCTGCGTCGCGAAATGCGCCAGATGGAAGGCGGCTGGGCTTCGACCTACCTGATCGACCAGTCGAAGGTGCGCCTCGATCGCCTGGGCTTCTTCAAGGAAGTCAACGTCGAAACGCCAGCCGTGCCGGGTACCGATGACCAGGTCGACGTCAACTACGCCGTGGAAGAGCAGGCTTCGGGTTCGATCACCGCCAGTGTCGGTTTCGCCCAGAGCGCCGGCCTGATCCTGGGGGGGTCGATCAGCCAGAACAACTTCCTGGGTACCGGTAACAAGGTCAGCATCGGCCTGACCCGCAGCGAATACCAGACCCGCTACAACTTCAGCTACGTCGATCCGTACTACACGCCGGACGGTGTGAGCCTGGGCTATAACGCCTTCTACCGCACCACCGACTACGACGACCTCGATGTCGACGTGGCCAGCTACGCCGTGGACAGCATGGGCGCGGGCATCAGCCTGGGCTACCCGATCAGCGAAACGGCGCGCCTGACCTACGGTCTGAACGTGCAGCAGGACAAGATCAAGACCGGTACCTACACCGTCGAAGAAATCTTCGATTTCATCGACAAAGAAGGCAGCAACTTCACCAACTTCAAGGGCTCTATCGGCTGGTCCGAATCGACCCTGAACAAGGGTGTGCTGGCGACCCGTGGTCACTCGCAAAGCCTGGTGGCCGAAGCGACCCTGCCGGGCAGCGACCTGTCGTTCTTCAAGGTCGACTACCGCGGGCAGTACTTCTACCCGATCAACGACACCTACACCCTGCGCCTGCACACCGAGCTGGGCTTCGGCGATGGCTACGGTTCGACCAGCGGCCTGCCGTTCTACGAGAACTACTATGCCGGTGGCTTCAACTCGGTACGTGGCTTCAAGGACAGCACGCTGGGCCCGCGCAGTACGCCTAGCAGGGGTGAAGCTGACGGTGGTCGACCAGGTACTATTGCCGACCCGGATCAGGATCCGCTGCCGTTTGGTGGCAACGCCCTGGTGCAAGGCGGTGTAGAACTGATGTTCCCGCTGCCGTTCATCAAGGACCAGCGTTCCCTTCGCACCTCCGTATTCTGGGATGTGGGTAACGTTTTCGACACTAATTGCGACAGCAGCAGAACCAAGAACGGTCAGAAGGTCGAATGTAATGACGTCGACTTCTCCGGCATGGCCAGCTCCGTCGGTGTCGGCGTCACCTGGATCACGGCGCTGGGCCCGCTGAGCTTTGCTCTGGCGATGCCGATCAAGAAGCCGGATGACGACTCGGAAACCCAAGTGTTCCAATTCTCCCTGGGCCAGACCTTCTAAAGGTCTGACTCCAAGCAACGACAATGAATTCTGTAGGAGTGTATTTGTGCGTAAGTTGACCCAATTGGTACTGTTGGCCACCGTCCTGGTCGCAACCCCGGCCTTCGCCGACCTGAAAATCGCTGTTCTGAACTATCAGATGGCCCTGCTGGAATCGGACGCCGCCAAGCGTTACGCCGTGGATGCCGAGAAGAAATTCGGTCCGCAAGTGACCAAGCTCAAGAGCCTGGAAACCAGCGCCAAGGGTATCCAGGATCGTCTGGTCAGCGGTGGCGACAAGATGGCCCAGCCAGAGCGCGAGCGTCTTGAGCTGGAATTCAAGCAGAAGGCCCGTGACTATCAGTTCCAGTCCAAGGAGCTGAACGAAGCCAAGGCCACGGCTGACCGCGAGATGCTCAAGCAGCTCAAGCCGAAACTGGACCAGGCCGTTGAAGAAGTCATCAAGCGTGGCGCCTACGACCTGGTGTTCGAACGTGGTGCAGTGATCGACGTCAAGCCTCAGTACGACGTCACTCGCCAGGTTATCGAGCGCATGAACCAGCTGAAGTAATCATGAGCGCACCCATCAAGCTCGGCCAGCTGGCCGAGTTCCTGGGCGCCACCTTGCGTGGCGACAAGGACAAGGACATCACCGGGCTGGCCACCTTGCAAGAGGCGGGGCCCGGTCAGGTCAGTTTTCTGGCCAACCCGCAGTATCGCAAGTTTCTGGCCGAAACCCAGGCCGCGGCCGTCCTGCTCAAACCTGCCGACCTCGACAGCTATGCAGGCGATGCGCTGCTGGTACCTGACCCTTACCTGGCCTATGCCCGGGTGTCGCACCTGTTCGACCCCAAGCCCAAGGCGGTGACCGGGATTCATCCTACCGCCCTGGTGGCTGATGACGCCCATGTCGACCCCAGTGCAAGCGTGGGGCCTTATGCGGTGATCGAGAGCGGTGCACGCATTGCGGCAGGTGTCACCGTGGGCGCCCATTGCTTCATCGGTGCCCGCTGCGAAATCGGCGAGGGCGGTTGGCTGGCTCCGCGGGTCACGCTGTACCACGATGTGCGCATCGGCCAGCGGGTCGTGGTGCAAACCGGTGCGGTACTGGGCGGTGAGGGTTTTGGTTTCGCCAACGAAAAGGGTGTCTGGCAAAAGATCGCCCAGATCGGTGGCGTGGTCATCGGTGACGATGTGGAAATCGGCGTCAACACCGCCATCGACCGCGGCGCGCTGGCTGACACCCGGATCGGTAACGGTGTGAAGCTGGACAACCAGATTCAGATCGCGCACAACGTGCAGATCGGCGATCACACGGCCATGGCGGCCTGTGTCGGCATTTCCGGCAGCACCCGTATCGGCAAGCATTGCATGCTGGCCGGTGGCGTGGGGCTGGTGGGGCATATCGATATCTGTGACGGCGTGTTCATCACCGGCATGACCATGGTGACCCACTCGATCACCGAGCCGGGTTCCTACTCGTCCGGCACGGCCATGCAACCGGCCGCCGAGTGGCGCAAGAGCGCTGCCCGGTTGCGCAAGATCGATGACATGGCGCGGCGCCTGCAAAAGCTGGAAAAAGTTGTCGAGACCGTGACCCGCGACGCCAATGATTCATCTGATGGCTGAAATCTCTTTCATATCGGGTCGGTAAGGTCGTCAGGCCGCCTGCCCGATTTGCAGAAGAGTGCGTGCAGTCGTTACGCACTCTCATTCTTTACTACAGGCTTTCCCTCGAAATGATGGACATCAACGAAATACGCGAATACTTGCCTCATCGTTACCCTTTCCTGTTGGTGGATCGTGTCGTAGAGCTGGATATCGAGGGCAAGACAATTCGTGCCTACAAGAATGTCAGCGTCAACGAACCGTTCTTCAATGGTCATTTTCCCCAGCATCCGATCATGCCGGGCGTGCTGATCATCGAAGCAATGGCCCAGGCCGCCGGGATCCTGGGCTTCAAAATGCTTGACGCCAGACCTGCCGATGGCACTCTCTACTACTTCGTCGGTTCGGACAAACTGCGTTTCCGCCAGCCTGTGGTGCCGGGCGATCAGTTGTTGCTTGAAGCCAGGTTCGTCAGCTGCAAGCGCCAGATCTGGAAGTTCGAGTGCAAGGCGTCGGTTGACGGCAAATCGGTTTGTTCCGCTGAAATCATCTGTGCGGAACGCAAGCTATGAGTTTGATTGACCCTCGCGCAATCATCGATCCGACGGCCGTCCTGGCCGACAGTGTGGAGGTCGGCCCGTGGTCGATCATCGGAGCCGGTGTGGAAATTGGCGAGGGTACAGTGATAGGCCCCCACGTGATCGTGCGCGGGCCGACGTCCATCGGGCGTCATAACCGCATCTACCAGTTTTCCTCGGTAGGCGAGGACACCCCTGACCTCAAGTACAAGGGTGAAGAGACGCGCCTGGTCATCGGCGATCACAACGTGATTCGTGAAGGGGTGACCATTCACCGCGGCACCATCCAGGACCGCGCCGAAACCACCCTGGGTGACCATAACCTGGTCATGGCCTATGCCCATATCGGCCATGACAGCGTGATCGGCAATCATTGCATCCTGGTCAACAACACCGCGCTGGCCGGCCATGTGCATGTCGACGACTGGGCCATCCTGTCCGGTTACACCCTGGTGCACCAGCACTGCCATATCGGCGCCCACAGCTTTTCCGGCATGGGCACCGCCATCGGCAAGGATGTACCAGCGTTCGTCACCGTGTTCGGCAACCCTGCCGAGGCGCGCAGCATGAATTTTGAAGGCATGCGCCGTCGCGGTTTTTCCGAAAAGGCCATCCAGGCCCTGCGCAGGGCCTACAAGACGGTCTATCGCCAGGGACTGACCGTCGATCAGGCGATTGTCGAGCTGGCCGAGCCGGCTTCGGTGTTTCCTGAAGTGGCCCTCTTTCTCCAGTCGATCCAGTCCTCGACCCGCGGCATCACCCGCTGATCATGGGCGCCTCATTGCGTATCGCGCTGGTGGCCGGCGAAGCGTCCGGCGATATTCTCGGTGCCGGCCTGATGCGGGCCATCAAGGCGCGTCACCCGGATGCCACGTTCATCGGTGTCGGCGGGCCGCTCATGGAAGCCGAAGGCATGGCCTCGTATTTCCCCATGGAGCGCCTGTCGGTCATGGGCCTGGTCGAAGTGCTGGGCCGCCTGCGTGAACTGCTGGGCCGACGCAAGGACCTGACTGCCACCCTGACGGCCGAACGGCCGGATGTGTTCATCGGTATCGACGCGCCGGACTTCACCCTGAATATCGAATTGCAATTACGCCGCGCCGGGATCAAGACCGTGCATTACGTCAGCCCGTCGGTCTGGGCCTGGCGGCAGAAACGGGTGCTGAAGATCCGCGAAGGGTGCGACCTGATGCTGACCCTGCTGCCGTTCGAGGCGCGCTTCTACGAAGAGAAGGGCGTGCCAGTGCGCTTCGTCGGCCATCCGTTGGCCGACACCATTGCCTTGCACTCCGATCGCGCTGCCGCACGGGCCGAGTTGGGCCTGGGCGACGGCCCGCTGGTCGCGTTGATGCCCGGCAGCCGGGGCGGCGAAGTCGGGCGCCTGGGCGCGCTGTTTTTCGACGCCGCCCAGCGCCTGCTGGCCGAGCGGCCCGGGCTGCGTTTCGTGCTGCCCTGCGCCAGCCCGCAGCGCCGGCTGCAGATCGAGCAACTGCTGCAAGGCCGCGATTTGCCGGTGACGTTGCTCGATGGCGGCTCGCACCTGGCGCTGGCGGCCTGTAACGCTGTGCTGATCGCCTCCGGCACCGCCACACTGGAGGCCCTGCTGTACAAGCGTCCTATGGTGGTGGCTTATCGCATGGCACCGTTGACCTTCTGGATACTCAGGCGGCTGGTCAAGAGCCCCTATGTGTCGCTGCCCAACCTGCTGGCCGGTCGTGCACTGGTGCCCGAATTGCTTCAGGATGCCGCAACGCCTGAGTCGCTGGCCGCTGAAACAGGGCCGCTGATCGATAACGGCCAGGCACAGACCGAAGGCTTCGATGCGATTCATCGCACCTTGCGTCGCGATGCCTCCAACCAGGCCGCCGATGCCGTACTGGCACTGATCGGCCGCCCTTCTTCACTGTAAGACTGTGAGCGTACACACAATGCAAATGGGTCTGGACTTCACCCTCGTCGAAGAACGGGTTGCCGGTGTCGATGAGGTCGGACGTGGCCCGTTGTGCGGCCCGGTGGTGACTGCTGCGGTGATTCTCGATCCCGCCCGGCCGATTCTTGGCCTGAACGACTCCAAGAAGCTCACCGAGGCGCGGCGCGAAAAGCTGTTCGATGAAATTTGTGAAAAAGCCCTGTGCTGGTGCATTGCCCGCGCCGAGGTCGATGAGATCGATCACCTCAACATCCTGCATGCCACCATGCTGGCCATGCAGCGGGCCGTCGAGGGGTTGAGCATCACGCCGAAACTGGCCCTGATCGATGGCAATCGTTGCCCTGCGCTGTCGGTGCCTTCGGCGCCGGTGGTGCAGGGCGACGCCAAGGTGCCGGCCATTGCAGCGGCGTCCATCCTGGCCAAGGTCAGCCGTGACCGGGAAATGGCCGCCTTCGAGCTGATCTATCCGGGGTATGGCATGGGTGGGCACAAGGGCTACCCGACGCCCGTTCATCTGGAAGCCTTGGCGCGCCTTGGGCCTACGCCGATTCACCGGCGCTCGTTTGCACCGGTGCGCGCAGCCTGGGAGGCACGTGCAGCGCTGGGCCACAGGGTCGCAGGCAGTCTGCTCCAGGACTGACGTTTCAGGTCTGGCTGGGTACAATCGCGCTCTTCGTTTTTCGTGTTCCAGCGTTATAGGATCTTCATGTCGGCTTCTTTCGTTCATCTGCGCCTGCACACCGAATACTCCCTGGTCGACGGGCTGGTGCGCGTCAAGCCACTGGTCAAGGCGCTGACAGGCATGAACATGCCTGCCGTGGCGGTCACCGACCAGGGCAACATGTGTTCGCTGGTCAAGTTCTACAAGGCTGCCCAGGGGGCAGGCATCAAGCCGATCTGCGGCGCCGACCTGTGGCTGGCCGGCAAGAATGTCGATTCCCCGCTCAGTCGCCTGAGCCTGCTGGTCATGAACCCGCTGGGGTATCGCAACCTGACCGAGCTGATTTCCCGCGGCTTCACCGAGGGCCAGCGCAACGGCTTCGTGGTCATCGAGCGCGAATGGGTGGCCCAGGCCAGCGAAGGCCTGATTGCGTTGTCGGCGGCCAAGGAAGGTGAGATCGGCGTGGCCCTGCTGGGGGGCAATGCCATTGAGGCCGAACAGCTGCTGCGTGAATGGATGGCGGTGTTTCCCGACCGTTTCTACATCGAGTTGCAGCGCACCAATCGGGTCAACGACGAAGAGCATGTGCACGCCGCCGTGGCCCTGGCCGATCGCTGTGGCGCGCCGCTGGTGGCCACCAACGATGTGCGCTTTCTGCGTGAAGAAGACTTTGCCGCCCATGAAACCCGGGTGTGCATCGGTGAAGGTCGGGCGCTGGACGACCCGCGCCGCTCGCGCAACTACAGTGACCAGCAGTACCTCAAGAGCCCGGCAGAAATGGCCGAGCTGTTCAGCGACCTGCCCGAGGCGCTGGAAAACACCGTCGAGATTGCCAAGCGCTGCAACATCGACGTCAAGCTGGGCACGCACTTCCTGCCCAACTTCCCGATTCCCGATGGCATGACCATCGACGAGTACTTTCGCAAGGTGTCCTTCGACGGGCTTGAAGAGCGTCTTGAAGTGCTATTGCCCAAGGACTCGGAGAACTATGAAGAACGCCGCCAGGTGTATGTCGACCGGTTGAATTTCGAGCTGGATATCATCATCCAGATGGGCTTCCCGGGTTACTTCCTGATCGTGATGGACTTTATCCAGTGGGCCAAGAGCAACGGCGTGCCGGTGGGACCGGGCCGGGGCTCGGGTGCCGGCTCGCTGGTGGCCTACGTGCAGAAGATCACTGACCTGGACCCGCTGGAATACGACCTGCTGTTCGAACGCTTTCTCAACCCCGAGCGGGTGTCGATGCCCGACTTCGACGTCGACTTCTGCATGGACGGTCGTGACCGGGTCATCGAGTACGTGGCAGAAAAATATGGCCGCAACGCGGTCAGCCAGATCATTACCTTCGGCTCCATGGCCGCCAAGGCGGTGGTGCGCGACGTGGCGCGGGTGCAGGGCAAGTCGTACGGCCTGGCCGATCGCCTGTCCAAGATGATTCCCTTCGAAGTCGGCATGACCCTGGAAAAGGCCTACGAGCAGGAAGAGATCCTGCGCGACTTCCTCAAGAATGACGAAGAAGCCGCTGAAATCTGGGAAATGGCCCTCAAGCTCGAAGGCGTGGTGCGTAACGTCGGCAAGCACGCCGGCGGGGTGGTCATCGCGCCCACCAAACTCACCGATTTTGCCCCCATTTATTGCGACGAGGCCGGCGACGGCCTGGTGACCCAGTTCGACAAGGACGACGTCGAGGCAGCGGGCCTGGTGAAGTTCGACTTCCTCGGCCTGCGGACCCTGACGATCATCGACTGGGCGCTGGAAACCATCAACCGCGAGCGGGCCAAGGAAGACAAGGCGCCGCTGGATATCGCCTTCATCCCGCTGGACGACAAGCCGACCTACGAGCTGCTGCAGCGTGCCGAGACCACGGCGGTGTTCCAGCTTGAATCGCGGGGCATGAAGGAGCTGATCAAGAAGCTCAAGCCCGACTGCCTGGAAGACCTGATCGCACTGGTGGCACTGTTTCGTCCGGGGCCGTTGCAATCGGGCATGGTCGACGACTTCATCAACCGCAAGCACGGTCGCGCCGAGCTTGCCTACCCGCACCCGGACTACCAGTACGAAGGCCTCAAGCCGGTCCTGGCACCGACCTACGGGATCATCCTGTATCAGGAACAGGTGATGCAGATTGCCCAGGTCATGGCCGGCTATACCTTGGGCGGGGCCGACATGCTGCGCCGGGCCATGGGCAAGAAAAAGCCCGAGGAAATGGCCAAGCAGCGCGGTGGTTTCATCGAAGGCTGCAAGAACAACAATATCGAGCCCGACCTGGCCGGTAACATCTTCGACCTGGTAGAAAAGTTTGCCGGCTACGGCTTCAACAAGTCCCACTCGGCCGCCTACGGCCTGGTGTCCTACCAGACCGCCTGGCTGAAGATGCATTACCCGGCGCCGTTCATGGCCGCCGTGTTGTCGGCGGACATGCACAACACCGACAAGGTCGTAACCCTGATCGAGGAAGTGCGCAGCATGAAGCTGCGCCTGGACGCGCCGGACGTGAACATGTCCGAGTTCAAGTTCACGGTCAGTGACGACGGGCGGATCATCTACGGCCTGGGCGCGATCAAGGGCGTCGGCGAGGGCCCTGTGGAGGCCATCACCGAGGCACGCCAGGCAGGGCCTTTCAAGGACCTGTTCGATTTCTGTGCGCGGGTCGACCTCAAGCGCGTCAACAAGCGCACCCTGGACGGGCTGATCCGCAGCGGGGCGCTGGACCGCCTGGGGCCGTACTTCGAGCTGGAGCCCAAGGCTTACCAGGCCAATATCGACCGCAACCGTTCGGTGCTGCTGACCGCGCTGGAAGAGGCCATCCAGTCCGCCGAGCAGACCGCGCGCAGCCGCGACAGTGGACACAGCGACCTGTTTGGCGGGTTGTTCGAGGCCGAGGATGCCGACGTCTATGCCAACCATCGCAAGACCCGCGAGATTACCCTCAAGGAGCGTCTGCGTGGCGAGAAGGAAACCCTGGGCCTGTACCTGACCGGTCATCCGATCGATGAGTACGAAGGCGAGATCCGCCGCTTTGCCCGCCAGCGCATCATTGACCTCAAGCCGGCACGCGACACCCAGACAGTGGCCGGGCTTGTGATTGCCCTTCGGGTAATGAAAAACAAGAAGGGCGACAAGATGGGCTTCATCACCCTGGATGACCGCTCGGCGCGCATCGAAGCGTCATTGTTTGCCGAAGCGTTTCACGCCGCCCAGTCACTGTTGCAGACCGATGCTATCGTGGTGGTCGAAGGTGAAGTCAGCAATGACGATTTTTCCGGTGGCCTGCGCCTGCGTGCCAAGCGGGTCATGAGCATCGAGGATGCCCGTACCGGACTTGCCGAAAGCCTGCGCGTGACCGTGGATGCCGCCGCGCTCAAGGGCGACCGGCTGCGCTGGCTGGGCGATCTGTGCAAGCGCCATCGCGGTGCCTGTCCGGTGACGCTCGACTACACCGGAATGGACGCCAGGGCTATCCTGCAGTTTGGCGACACCTGGCGAATTGACCCTGCCGACAGCCTGATCCAGNCGCTGCGTGACCAGTTCGGGAAGCAGAACGTCTTCCTCCAGTACCGCTAGGCTCTATACGTGAAGTGCGTGCGCTCGGTCATACTGCGTTAAAAATGGGCTCGGAATGCTCATGTACTACTCGTACACTGCGCTTGCTTACCCATTTTTGCCTTGGCTGACCTTCGCTCGCTGACTTTTCGTAAAGGCCTGGACCCCTTAAAGTACCGATTTTTTAACCTCGACCTGAATGCGCCGCTTCCGTATGGTGGGGCGCTTTTACAGATCAACCGGCCGGCCTCTTGGCCGTCGACCCAAGACGGATGCCTATGAACCCGAATTTTCTCGATTTCGAACAGCCTATCGCTGACTTGCAAGCCAAGATCGAAGAGCTGCGCCTGGTAGGCAATGACAACTCGCTGAACATCAGCGACGAGATCTCCCGGCTGCAGGACAAGAGCAATACGCTTACCGAAAGCATCTTCGGCAACCTGACCAGCTGGCAGATCGCCCGGATGGCGCGCCACCCGCGTCGTCCCTACACCCTGGACTACATCGAGCACATCTTTACCGAGTTCGACGAGTTGCATGGCGACCGCCATTTTGCCGATGACGCCGCGCTGGTTGGCGGTGTGGCGCGCCTTGACGATCAGCCGGTGATGGTGATCGGTCACCAGAAAGGCCGTGAAGTGCGTGAAAAGGTCCGTCGCAACTTCGGCATGCCGCGTCCTGAAGGCTACCGCAAGGCCTGCCGCCTGATGGAAATGGCCGAACGCTTCAAGATGCCGATCCTGACCTTCATCGACACCCCCGGCGCCTACCCCGGCATCGACGCCGAAGAGCGCAACCAGAGCGAAGCCATTGCCTGGAACCTGCGTGTCATGGCGCGCCTCAAGACCCCCATCATCGCCACGGTGATCGGCGAGGGCGGCTCCGGCGGCGCACTGGCCATCGGTGTCTGCGATCAACTGAACATGCTGCAGTACTCCACCTACGCGGTGATCTCGCCCGAGGGGTGCGCATCGATCCTGTGGAAGACCGCCGAGAAGGCGCCCGATGCCGCCGAAGCCATGGGCATCACGGCCGAGCGCCTCAAGGGCCTGGGCATCGTCGACAAGGTGATCAACGAACCCCTGGGCGGCGCGCATCGCGACCCGGCTGCGGCGGCTGCGCTGATCCGCGAACAGCTGCTGGGCCAGTTGGCTTCGCTGAAAGCATTCGACAACGATGCCTTGCTGGCGCGCCGTTATGAGCGCCTGATGAGCTACGGCGTCTGACATGACCGGGCCCGGCCATGGCGCCCTGTCCATGGCCGGGCCTTGCTCGAGTACGCGTCATGAGTGATGAGGCGCTGTATACAGCCCTTGCTCAGACGCTGTCTGACGCGGGTGAGGCGCCTGCCTTGCATGTCGCGTTTTCCGGTGGCCTGGACTCCACCGTTCTGCTGCACCTGCTGGTGATGCTGTCCAGCCGCCAGCCGCTCCCGCCGATCCATGCCATTCATGTGCACCACGGGCTGCAGCCCTGCGCTGATGCCTGGCCTGCGCATTGCCGTCAGGTTTGCGCGGCACTGGGTGTCCCTTTGCGCGTGGAGCGGGTGCAGGTTCGCCGCGGCGCCAGCCTTGAAGAGGCCGCCCGTCAGGCGCGCTATGCCGTCTTTGCCCAGGTGCTGGGACCTGGTGAACGGCTGTTGGTGGCCCAGCACCGTGATGATCAGGCCGAGACACTGCTGTTTCGTTTGTTGCGCGGTGCCGGCGTGCGTGGCCTGGCGGCCATGGCACCACACCGGACGCTGGGGCAGGGACGTTTGCTGCGTCCGCTTCTGGGTGTGTCGCGCACCGCGCTCGAAGACTACGCAGGGCGGCATGGGCTGGACTGGGTCGAAGATCCGAGCAACCAGGATGCGCATTACTCGCGCAACTTTCTGCGCCATCACGTGCTGGCGCTGTTGCAGACGCGCTGGCCGCAGGCACAGGCCAGCCTGGCACGCAGTGCCGCACACCTGGGCGAGGCGCAGCAGTTGCTTGATGAACTGGCGGACGAGGACCTGGCCCGCGCGCAGCGACACGACGGCTTTGCCTGGCTGGAGCTTCCGGGTCTGGCCCTGGCGCCGCTGGCCGGCCTGTCCGAGGCGCGGCAGCGCAATGCGTTGCGTCATTGGCTGGCGCCGCTGACCCGCCTGCCGGACACCGATCACTGGGCTGGCTGGAAAACGTTGCGCGATGCACAGCCTGCTGCGCATCCGGTCTGGTGCCTGGCCGATGGTGAGTTGCACCGTGCGTACGGGCAATTGTGGTGGCTGGCCGGTGACTGGCTGCATCAACCTGAAGAGCGGCTGCACTGGTCGAACCCGGCGCAGCCGCTGGCGCTGCCCGGCAACGGGACGCTGTCGTTTTGCACCGCTGCGCCACCCGGACCGTTTGAGGTGCGCTATCGCCAGGGCGGTGAAATGCTCGGCGTGCCGGGGCGCGGACAGCGTGACCTGAAGCGGCTGCTGAATGAAAAAAGACTGCCTGGCTTTGCGCGTGGCCGCTTGCCGCTGCTGTTCCAGGACGGTCGTTTAGTGGCCGTGGCCAATCTGGCGGGGCTCGATCAGGTAGGCGACAGCGGTGCCCGGCTGCATTGGCGTGCACCGACGAGCGACCAAAGTTTGAGCTGATAGGCCCTTTCCGGTAGACTACGCTCCCTTCTTGATACAGCTTGTGTCATTGGTTTCCAATTGACCCAAGTTGCCGATTTCCAACCCGTGTTTACGGGGCAATCTTTAACGTGTGGCGCAATGGGCAGGCCTATGGCCGGTCGGTTTCAACGCAGCAGTTTCAGGAGTTGCACTGTGAACCTGGTGGGTAATCGGGGGCTTCGGCCTTCCTTCGCTTTCCCCGGCGGCTCTGACCGCTTTAACGCAGACTTCTAGGGTTTTTCATGACGCGCTACATCTTCGTCACGGGCGGTGTTGTTTCTTCATTGGGGAAAGGCATTGCCTCGGCTTCATTGGCGGCCATCCTGGAGGCGAGGGGACTTAAGGTCACCATGCTCAAGCTGGACCCCTACATTAACGTCGACCCGGGCACCATGAGCCCGTTCCAGCACGGTGAAGTGTTCGTCACCCACGACGGCGCCGAAACCGACCTGGACCTGGGCCACTACGAGCGGTTCATCCGCACGACCATGACCCAGAACAACAACTTCACCACCGGACGGGTGTACGAGCACGTGCTGCGCAAGGAGCGCCGTGGTGATTACCTGGGTGCGACCATCCAGGTCATCCCGCACATCACCGACGAGATCAAGCGCCGGATCATCAAGGGTGCCGGCGACGCTGACGTCGCCCTGGTCGAGATCGGTGGCACGGTCGGCGATATCGAGTCGCAACCGTTCCTGGAAGCGATCCGCCAGTTG
The DNA here is from genome assembly GCF_900589395.1 of Pseudomonas viridiflava. Taxonomy (GTDB): domain Bacteria; phylum Pseudomonadota; class Gammaproteobacteria; order Pseudomonadales; family Pseudomonadaceae; genus Aquipseudomonas. The sequence continues at coordinate 90,823 of NZ_UUIS01000058.1, read as the reverse complement.
CGTTTTGAAGTCGGTGCCAAGCGCGCCATGCTGATGCACCTGACCCTGGTCCCGTACATCGCCACCGCCGGTGAAACCAAGACCAAGCCGACCCAGCACTCGGTCAAGGAACTGCGCTCCATCGGCTTGCAGCCTGATGTGCTGATCTGCCGCTCCGATCACGCGATCGATGTCTCGTCGCGTCGCAAGATCGCGCAGTTCACCAACGTCGAAGAGCGGGCCGTGATCGCTCTGGAAGACGCCGACACCATCTACAAGATCCCGGGCATCCTGCACGCCCAGGGCCTCGACGATTTCGTCGTCGAGCGCTTTGGCCTGCAGTGTGGCGGTGCCGACCTGTCCGAGTGGGACGCGGTGGTCGATGCCAAGCTCAACCCCGAGCATGAAGTGACCATCGCCATGGTCGGCAAGTACATGGAGTTGCTCGACGCGTACAAATCGCTGATCGAGGCCATGAGCCATGCCGGCATCACCAACCGCACCAAGGTCAACCTGCGTTACATCGATTCCGAAGACATCGAGAACCAGGGCACCGGCCTGCTCGAAGGCGTCGACGCGATCCTGGTGCCGGGCGGCTTTGGCCTGCGCGGTGTCGAAGGCAAGATCACGGCCGTGCAGTACGCCCGCGAAAACAAGGTGCCTTACCTGGGCATCTGCCTGGGCATGCAAGTGGCGGTCATCGAGTTCGCCCGTAATGTTCTGGGCTGGAAAGACGCCAACTCCACCGAGTTCGACCGTACCGTCGCGCACCCGGTCGTGGGCCTGATCACCGAGTGGGAAGATGCCACCGGCGCGGTCGAAACCCGCACCGAAAGCTCCGACCTGGGCGGCACCATGCGTCTGGGCGCCCAGGAATGCCAGCTGCTGCCGGGCACCAGGGTGCACGATTGCTATGCCAAGGATGTGATCGTCGAGCGTCATCGTCATCGCTACGAGGTCAACAACAAGCTATTGCCGCAACTGATCGAGGCCGGCCTGCAGATTTCCGGTCGCTCCGGTGACGGTGCGCTGGTCGAAGTGGTCGAGGCGGCGGATCATCCATGGTTCGTGGCCTGCCAGTTCCACCCCGAGTTCACCTCGACACCGCGTGACGGGCACCCACTGTTCAGTGGCTTCGTCAAGGCAGCCCTGGCTCAACACCAGAAGAACGTCTGATACGGGATACCAAGTACATGGCTCAGAAAATCATCCGCGTAGGCGCCATCGAGATTGCCAACGACAAGCCCATGGTCCTGTTCGGCGGCATGAATGTGCTGGAGTCACGCGACATGGCCATGCAGATCTGCGAGCACTACGTGCGGGTCACCGAAAAACTCGGTATCCCGTATGTGTTCAAGGCCAGCTTCGACAAGGCCAACCGCTCGTCGATCAACTCCTACCGTGGCCCCGGCCTGGAAGAGGGCCTGCGCATCTTCGAAGAGATCAAGCGCACCTTCAACGTGCCGCTGATCACCGATGTGCATGAACCGCATCAGGCCGCCCCGGTGGCCGAGGTGTGCGACATCATCCAGTTGCCGGCCTTCCTGTCGCGTCAGACCGACCTGGTGGTGGCGATGGCCAAGACCGGTGCGGTAATCAACATCAAGAAGGCCCAGTTCCTCGCGCCCCAGGAAATGAAGCACATCCTGACCAAGTGCGAGGAAGCCGGTAACGAGCAATTGATTCTCTGCGAGCGTGGTTCGAGCTTCGGCTACAACAACCTGGTGGTGGACATGCTCGGCTTCGGCATCATGAAGCAGTTCCAGTACCCGGTGTTCTTTGACGTGACTCACGCCCTGCAGATGCCGGGCGGTCGTGCCGATTCGGCCGGCGGTCGTCGCGCCCAGGTGCTGGAGCTGGCCAAGGCCGGCCTGTCCCAAGGGCTGGCCGGGCTGTTCCTTGAGGCCCATCCGGACCCTGACAATGCCAAATGCGATGGTCCTTGCGCCCTGCGCCTGGACAAGCTGGAACCCTTCCTGGCCCAGCTCAAGGCCCTGGATGATCTGGTGAAAAGTTTTGCGCCGGTAGAGACCGCGTAAGCCTGGTTCTCCGGTAAAGTGCGCGCCCGGCCCTGCCAGATAGCGGCCGGCTGCGCCCCGTTTTCCCTGCTGTGTCGTTTACGTCAATCTTGGAGTGTTCACAACAATGGCAAAAATCGTCGACATCAAAGGTCGTGAAGTTCTCGACTCCCGTGGTAACCCCACTGTGGAAGCTGACGTGCTTCTGGACAATGGCATCATCGGTTCGGCCTGCGCGCCTTCCGGTGCTTCGACCGGCTCGCGCGAAGCGCTGGAGCTGCGTGATGGCGACAAGAGCCGTTACATGGGCAAGGGCGTTCTGAAAGCGGTCGCCAACATCAATGGCCCGATCCGTGACCTGCTGCTGGGCAAGGATCCGGTGGATCAGAAGGCGCTGGACCGTGCCATGATCGAACTCGACGGCACCGAGAACAAGGCTTCGCTGGGCGCCAACGCCATACTGGCGGTGTCCCTGGCCGCGGCCAAGGCTGCAGCCCAGGACCAGGACCTGCCGCTGTACGCCCACATCGCCAACCTCAATGGCACACCGGGCGTCTACTCGATGCCGGTCCCGATGATGAACATCATCAACGGCGGCGAGCATGCCGACAACAACGTCGACATCCAGGAATTCATGGTTCAGCCGGTAGGCGCCAAGAGCTTTTCCGATGCCCTGCGCATGGGCACCGAGATTTTTCATCACCTCAAGGCTGTGCTCAAGGCCCGTGGTCTGAACACGGCCGTGGGCGATGAAGGCGGTTTCGCCCCGGACCTGGCGTCCAACGAAGACGCCCTGAGCGCCATCGCTGAAGCCGTGGCCAACGCCGGCTACACCCTGGGCACCGACGTGACCCTGGCCCTGGACTGCGCGGCCAGCGAATTCTTCGAAGAAGGCGGCCAGTACAACCTGTCCGGCGAAGGCAAATCCTTCGACGCGGCCGGCTTTGCCGATTACCTGGCAGGCCTGGCCAACCGTTACCCGATCATCTCGATCGAAGACGGCCTGGACGAGTCCGACTGGGCAGGCTGGAAAGTGTTGACCGACAAGCTGGGCGACAAGGTACAACTGGTGGGTGATGACCTGTTCGTGACCAACACCAAGATCCTGAAAGAGGGCATCGACAAGAAGATCGCCAACTCGATCCTGATCAAGTTCAACCAGATCGGCACCCTGACCGAAACCCTCGAAGCCATCCAGATGGCCAAGGCTGCCGGCTACACCGCAGTGATTTCGCACCGTTCCGGTGAAACCGAAGACTCGACCATCGCCGACCTGGCCGTGGGTACCGCTGCCGGCCAGATCAAGACCGGTTCGCTGTGCCGCTCTGACCGCGTCTCGAAGTACAACCAATTGCTGCGTATCGAAGAGCAATTGGGCGCCAAGGCGGTCTATCGCGGTCGTGCAGAGTTTCGCGGCTAAGCCATAGATGGTAAAACGGCAGGGCTTGCGCAATACGCGCAGGCTTATGCCGATGTTGCGTTGATTGGGCCTGGCATTTGTCAGGCCCAATGCCGTTGGTCACTGTGTCCTGGCTCTGCCGCCTCATTACCGGGTAACTGATATTTACATGCGCAGTCCTTACTGGTTGTTTCTTGTCCTGCTGCTGTTACTGGCCGGTCTGCAATACCGACTGTGGGTAGGCAACGGAAGCCTGGCGCAAGTGGCCAGCCTGACCCAGCAGATTGCGGACCAGCACGCTGAAAACGACAGCCTGCTTGAACGTAATCGGGTGCTGGATGCCGAGGTCATGGAGTTGAAGAAAGGTCTTGAGACCGTCGAAGAACGTGCCCGCCACGAGCTGGGCATGGTCAAGGACGGTGAAACGCTTTATCAGCTCGCACGGTGACCTTGCCATGAACGACGTCATGCCCGCTTTCTGGGCTGTTATTCCTGCTGCGGGTGTTGGTGCCCGCATGGCTGCAGACCGTCCCAAGCAATACCTGCCACTGGGCGGCCTCACAATTCTGGAACACAGCCTGCTGTGTTTTCTCGATCATCCCAGGCTCAAGGGGCTGGTGATCAGCCTGGCGGCGGATGATCCCTACTGGCCGACCTTGCCCTGCGCCCTGGATTCGCGAATCCAGCGTGTCACCGGCGGCAGGGAGCGGGCCGATTCGGTGCTCAATGCCTTGTTGCACCTGCATGCGCAAGGCGCGGGCGACGACGACTGGGTGCTGGTGCACGATGCTGCGCGACCCAATCTGGCGCGCAGCGATCTGGACCACCTGTTGAGCGAGCTGGCCGATGATCCGGTCGGCGGCCTGCTGGCCGTGCCGGCCCGCGACACCCTCAAGCGCGTCGATGCCCAAGGGCGGGTGGCCGAGACGGTCGATCGCAGCCTGATCTGGCAGGCCTACACGCCGCAGATGTTTCGCCTCGGTGCCCTGCACCGGGCGCTGGCCGACAGCCTGGTGGCGCATGTGCCGATCACCGATGAGGCCTCGGCCATCGAATGGTCAGGCGCTGCACCGCGCCTGGTCGAGGGGCGAGCCGATAACATCAAGGTCACCCGGCCCGAGGACCTCGAGTGGTTGCGCCGGCATCGGCAGAGCCGTTTCTAGGGTTTTCAGATTCCCTGGCCTGTCGCATATTCCTTGCGCTGCGCCAGCCCTTGCTTGAGGTAGTCCACCAGCTTGCGCACTTTGGGCGACAAGTGTCGCTGTTGCGGGTACAGCGCCCAGACGGCGGTATTGGGCGGTTGATGGCCCTCCAGCAGAGACACCAGCGCACCACTGTGCAAATGCTCCAGCACGTAATAATCCGGCAACTGACACAGCCCCGTGCCTTGCAAGGCTGCATCCAGCACGGACTGGCCACTGTTGCAGCGCCAGTTGCCGTGGACGCGCTGGGAGAACTCACGGCCATTGAGTTGCAGCAGCCAGGAGTCACTGCCGCCGATCAGGCAATTGTGCCGGCTGAGTTCCGACAGGCTGTGCGGCCGGCCGTAACGCTCCAGGTAGGAGGGCGAGGCGCAAAGGTACATGCGTCGCGGGGCCAGGCGCGTGGCGACCATCCGCGAGTCCTGCAGGCGGCCCAGGCGAATGGCCAGGTCCAGGCCTTCATGCACCAGGTCGAGGGTGTCGTTGCTCAGCTCGATGTCAATCCGCAGTTGCGGATAGCCCTCCATGAAGCGTGTCACCAGAGGCGCAATAAACCGCTCGCCATATGCCACCGCGCAGGTCATGCGCAACAACCCCTTGGGCTCACTGTTCAGGTCGCCAATGGCACGCAGCGCTTCCTCACGACCGTCCTGCAGGCGCTGGCAATGCTGCAGGAAAGTCTGCCCGGCCTCGGTAAGGGTGACGCGCCGGGTGCTGCGGTACAACAGGCGGGTTTGCAGGCGCTCTTCCAGGCGCATGATCTGCCGGCTGACATGCGAGGACGATACGCCCAGGCGCAGTGCAGCCGCGGTGAACTGGCCGCTTTCAGCCACAGCCACGAACTCATCCAGTCCTTCCCAGCGATTGGCGTACATCGATTATCCCTATACAGCAATAATGTTTTGCTTTTGCCTGGATTATTCATCATTCGGCCGCGTAATACACTCCGGGTCTGTTTTAACCCTACTGGAGAGACCCATGATCAAGTCACGCGCCGCTGTCGCCTTCGAAGCCAACAAGCCACTGGAAATCGTCGAGATCGATGTGGCCATGCCCAAGGCGGGCGAGGTGTTGCTGCGGGTCGTCGCCTCGGGGGTGTGCCACACCGATGCCTACACATTGTCCGGTGCCGACCCTGAAGGTATTTTTCCGGCGATCCTGGGCCATGAAGGCGGTGCCATCGTCGAGGCCATCGGCGAGGGCGTAACCTCGGTGGCGGTCGGCGATCACGTTATTCCGCTGTACACCCCCGAGTGCCGCCAGTGCAAATTCTGCCGGTCGGGCAAGACCAACCTGTGCCAGTCGATCCGTGCCACCCAGGGCAAGGGCCTGATGCCGGACGGCACGGCGCGCTTCTCGTACAAAGGCCAGCCGATTTTCCACTACATGGGGACCTCGACGTTCTCCGAGTACACCGTGTTGCCGGAAATCTCGGTGGCCAAGATCCAGAAGGATGCACCGCTGGAGAAGGTCTGCCTGTTGGGCTGTGGCGTGACCACCGGCATCGGTGCAGTGCTCAACACCGCCAAGGTCAAGCCGGGCGACACCGTGGCGATCTTCGGCCTGGGTGGCATCGGCCTGTCGGCGATCATCGGAGCGGTCAAGGCCAAGGCTTCGCGCATCATCGCCATCGACATCAATCCGTCCAAGTTCGACATCGCCCGGCAATTGGGCGCCACCGACTTCATCAACCCGAAGGAATACGATCGTCCCATCCAGGAAGTGATCGTCGACCTGACCGACGGCGGCGTGGACTTCTCGTTCGAGTGCATCGGCAACGTGCAGCTGATGCGTGCAGCCCTTGAGTGCTGCCACAAGGGCTGGGGCGAATCGGTGATCATCGGCGTGGCCGGTGCCGGCCAGGAAATCTCCACCCGTCCGTTCCAGCTGGTCACCGGTCGCGTCTGGCGCGGTTCGGCCTTCGGCGGCGTGCGCGGGCGTACCGAACTGCCAAGCTACGTCGACATGGCGCAGGCCGGCGAGATCCCACTGGACAGCTTCATCACCCACACCATGGGCCTGGAAGACATCAACAAGGCATTTGACCTGATGCACGAAGGCAAGAGCATCCGTTCGGTCATCCATTTCTGAATGAGCCTCAAGCGTTGAGCTTCACGCGGCAAGAGGGCATCTGTCCCTGCTTGCTGCTTGTGCTCAATCGTTTGTCGCTGGAGGTCGTATGAATCTGGAAAACATTTCTTGTCAGAAAAGCTTTGGTGGCTGGCACAAGCGTTACAAGCATACGTCCAGCGTACTGGGCTGCGACATGGTCTTTGCCGTGTACCTGCCGCCGCAGGCCGAGCAGGGCGGCAAGCTGCCGGTGCTTTACTGGCTGTCAGGGCTGACCTGCACCGATGAAAACTTCATGCAGAAGGCCGGCGCCCATCGGCTGGCGGCCGAGCTTGGCATCATCATCGTGGCACCGGACACCAGCCCGCGTGGCCCGGAGGTGCCGGGTGACCCGGACGGGGCCTGGGATTTCGGCCTGGGTGCCGGCTTCTACCTCAATGCCACCGAGCCGCCCTACGCCAAGCATTACCGGATGCATGACTATGTCGTCGATGAGTTGCCGGCGCTGATCGAGGCGCATTTTCCGGCCTCCCAGGCGCGCGGCATCAGCGGTCATTCCATGGGGGGCCACGGTGCGCTGGTGTGTGCCTTGCGCAACCCGGGCCGCTATCAGTCGGTGTCGGCCTTTTCGCCCATCAGCAACCCGGTCGATTGCCCTTGGGGCCAGAAAGCCTTCTCGCGCTACCTGGGCGAGGACCGTTCGCGCTGGCGCGAGTGGGATGCCAGCCTGCTGCTGGCGCAGGCCACGCAGAAACTGCCGATCCTGGTCGACCAGGGCGACCGTGATGATTTCCTGGTCAACCAGCTCAAGCCCGAGGCGCTGGTACAGGCCGCCAAGTCAGCCGGTCATCCTCTGAACCTGCGCCTGCAGCCAGGTTATGACCACAGTTATTACTTCATCGCCAGCTTCATCGAGGAGCATCTGCGTCACCATGCCACGGCGTTGAGCGCTTATTGAGGCAAAGCACCCTGTTGTGGTGACCCTGCGCCTTGCAAAGCAGGTAGAATCGCGCCCTGACTTTTTTCAGGGCGTTTTTCTATGCGTATTGGCCATGGCTACGATGTGCACCGTTTCGCCGAAGGCGACTTTATTACCTTGGGCGGTGTGCGGATTGCACACGGTTTCGGCCTGCTGGCCCATTCCGATGGCGATGTGCTTTTGCATGCCCTGAGCGATGCCTTGCTGGGGGCCGCAGCGCTGGGCGATATCGGCAAGCACTTTCCCGATACCGACCCGCAGTTCAAGGGCGCCGACAGTCGCGTGCTGCTGCGCCACGTCCTGGCGCTGGTGCAGGGCAAGGGCTGGAAGATCGCCAATGTCGACGCCACCATCGTCGCCCAGGCCCCGAAGATGGCGCCGCATATCCAGGCCATGCGCGAACTGATCGCCCAGGACCTGCAGGTCGACCTTGATCAGGTCAACGTCAAGGCCACGACCACCGAGAAGCTTGGCTTCGTCGGCCGCGAAGAAGGCATCGCGGTGCATGCCGTCGCGCTGTTGCTGCAGGCATGAACGATCTTCAACTGCTGGGGCCGCGTGCCTACGCAGCGGCACTGGGGACCGCAGTGCTCAAGGCCACCGCCGATGACTTTCAGGTTGATGAAGTGCTCGACATTCCGTTGTCCGGCGATGGCGAACACCTGTGGCTGTGGGTCGAAAAGCGTGGCCTCAATACCGAGGAGGCGGCCCGCCGGCTGGCGCGTGCGGCGGGCGTACCCTTGCGCACCGTCAGTTATGCCGGTCTCAAGGACCGTCAGGCGCTGACCCGCCAGTGGTTCAGCATCCAGTTGCCAGGCAAGGCCGATCCCGATCTGGCGGCGGCCGAAGATGCCACGCTGACGATTCTTTCGCGCGGCCGGCACCGGCGCAAACTGCAGCGCGGCGCGCATGCCGCCAATGGGTTTACCTTGCGCCTGACCCGCTTGCAGGCCGACACCCGTGCCTTGCAGCTGCGCCTTGAGGCGATTGCCGCCCAGGGCGTGCCCAACTACTTTGGCGCTCAGCGTTTCGGTCATGAAGGCGGTAACCTGGCCCATGCCCGAGAATACGCCGCACGCCAGGCCCTGCCCGAACAGCGCGCCGTACGCTCGCGGCTATTGTCCACGGCCCGCAGCTATTTGTTCAACCGGGTGCTGGCCGCACGGGTGGCCGAAGGCACCTGGAACAAGGCCCAGGTGGGCGATTTGCTGGCGTTCACCGACAGCCGCAGTTTTTTCCCGGCCGGCCCGCAGGAGTGCAACGATCCGCGCCTGGCGATTCTGGACCTGCACCCGACAGGCCCGCAGTGGGGCGCTGGTGCTTCGCCTGCCACCGGCGTCACCGGCGAGCTGGAAAACAGTGTAGCGTCCAGCGAGGCGGCATTGTGCGACTGGCTGGCGCGGGCGGGCATGGATCACGAACGTCGTATCCTGCGACTGCCCATCAGCCGCTTGGCGTGGCATTATCCCGAGCCTGATATTCTGCAACTGGAATTTGTCCTTCCGCCCGGATGCTTCGCCACCGTTCTGGTACGCGAACTTGTCGATCTGGTGCCGGTCGGGCTAACGGATAGCCCATGCGTATTCTGATTTCAAACGATGACGGGGTCGCCGCGCCCGGCTTGGCAGCACTGTATGCGGCGCTGGCAGATTATGCCCAGTGCACGGTCATTGCGCCTGATCAAGACCGCAGCGGTGCCAGCAGTTCACTGACGCTGGATCGGCCCCTGCATCCGCAGGTGCTCGACAACGGCTTCATCAGCGTCAATGGCACGCCGACCGATTGCGTGCACCTGGGGCTTAACGGTGTCTTGCCGCACACGTACGACATGGTCGTCTCGGGTATCAACCTGGGCGCCAACCTGGGCGACGACGTGCTCTATTCGGGCACCGTGGCAGCGGCCCTCGAAGGTCGTTTCCTGCAGCGCCCTGGCATGGCCTTTTCGTTTCTCTCGCGCCAGCCCGACAACCTGGCCACGGCGGCCCATTACGCCCGTCTGCTGGTCGAGGCGCACGAGCATCTCGACCTGCCGCCACGCACGGTCCTGAACGTGAATATCCCCAACCTGCCGCTGGATCGGGTCCGCGGTATCCAGCTGACCCGGCTGGGGCACCGTGCCCGCGCGGCCGCGCCGGTCAAGGTGGTCGACCCGCGCGGCCGGGCCGGTTACTGGATTGCCGCCGCCGGCGACGCCGAGGATGGCGGTGCCGGGACCGATTTTCATGCCGTGATGCAGGGGTACGTATCCATCACGCCGTTACAGCTTGACCGGACCTTTCAGGACGGTTTCAGCGGTCTCAATACCTGGCTCGAGAGGTTGCGCTGATGTCCCGGGACCATGATGACCTGCTGCGTCGCGGTATCGGCATGACCTCGCAGCGCACCCGCGAGCGCCTGATCCAGCGATTGTCCGAAGAGGGCGTGGCGGATGCACGGGTGCTGGACGTCATCCGCAAGACCCCGCGCCACCTGTTTGTCGACGAGGCCCTGGCGCATCGCGCCTACGAAGACACGGCATTGCCCATCGGCCATAACCAGACCATCTCCCAGCCCTACATGGTGGCACGCATGAGCGAGCTGTTGCTGGAGGCCGGTCCGCTGGACAAAGTCATGGAGATCGGCACCGGCTCGGGGTACCAGACCGCTGTGCTGGCACAGTTGGTCGAACGGGTCTTCTCAGTCGAACGCATCAAGGTGTTGCAGGACCGTGCCAAAGAGCGCCTGGTCGAGCTGAACGTGCGCAATGTGGTGTTTCGCTGGGGTGACGGTTGGGAAGGCTGGCCGGCGCTGGCGCCTTACAACGGCATCATCGTCACGGCCGTGGCCACCGACGTGCCACAAGCCCTGCTTGATCAATTGGCACCCGGGGGGCGCATGGTCATTCCGGTGGGCGCTGGCGAGGTTCAGCAGTTGCTGATGATCGTGCGCGAGGAGCACGGGTTTTCCAGGCGTGTGCTGGGGGCCGTGCGTTTTGTGCCCTTGCTCAACGGGCCGCTGGCCTGAACGGCCGTGACTGTCACCGGCGGGGAATTCTGCACGCCAACGTCTGTCTACCTCCTGCCTGCCAGCCTCGATATGGCAGCATGGCATTATCAGGAGAAACCGGTTGTTTCAGGGCGCGGGCGCTTAACACCGGTTACACTCGCTGCCAGTCGCCTGTGCGGTCTACAAGGCAGCATCTCAAATCAATCACCAGGAAAGGGAGTGGCGGGTGAGTCACACAGTCATTCGGCAGCTTAGGTTTTTGACAGGTTTTCAGCGTCTGGTGATTGGCCTTGCCCTGAGCGTCCTTCTGGTCGGCTGCTCCAGCTCGCCTTCGGGCGGCGTGCGGGTAGTTGATCGCAACGGCAATGTGGTCGAGCAGCGTGCGCCGGTGACTTCCGGGCAGTATGTGGTCAAGCGCGGTGACACCTTGTTCTCCATTGCCTTTCGCTATGGCTGGGACTGGAAGGCGCTGGCCGTGAGCAACAGAATTCCCGAGCCCTACACCATTCGTCCGGGGCAGACGATCCGCTTCGACGGGCGTTCGGATGCAGCTGCAAGCGTTGCCAGTACGCCAACCCGTTCAGGGCCGGTAACCACCTCGACGTCCACCACCAGCAGCGGTTCAGGGTCTGTAAAAACCACGGTCATCAGCAAGCCGATTGCTGTAACGCCGGTGGTCATCCCGCCTGCGGCCACCAGTCCGCAGACGCCGGCAGGGCGCTCTCCAGGCGGTTGGACGTGGCCTGCAAGTGGCGTTTTGATAGGAAAATTTTCTTCAAACGGAAGTTTGAATAAAGGCATTGATATTGCCGGAAATTTGGGACAGCCTGTTTTAGCCGCGTCTGATGGTTCAGTGGTCTACGCCGGGAGTGGGTTGCGGGGCTACGGCGAATTGATCATCATCAAACACAGCGATACCTACGTCAGTGCCTACGGTCATAACCGCAGGCTGCTCGTACAGGAAGGGCAACAGGTCAAGGCAGGGCAGACAATTGCCGAGATGGGGTCAACGGGGACTGACCGGGTGAAACTGCATTTTGAGATTCGCCGCCAGGGTAAACCTGTAGATCCGCTGCAATTCTTGCCACGTCGTTGAAAGTTGTCGGCCTGTTCCTGGCGTAATAGGAACAGGCTCAGGCGTTGCCATGGAAATCAGGTGACGCGGGGGCTTGAGGTCGAACTCACCAAAGGACTATAACAATGGCTCTTAGCAACGAGGCGCCGGAGTTTGACATCGATGATGAAGTGCTCCTTATGGAAGCAGGCATTGTCCTGGAGCAGGTGTCTGGCGAGAAGCAGTCGTCAACCCCGGTCTCGGCTCGCGCCAAGGCTAAAACTTCTTCTTCGCTCAAACAGCACAAGTACATCGACTACACACGGGCGCTAGACGCCACTCAGCTGTACCTCAATGAAATCGGTTTTTCTCCCTTGCTGTCTCCGGAGGAGGAAGTCCACTTTGCGCGTCTGTCGCAACGCGGTGATCCTGCCGGTCGCAAACGCATGATCGAGAGCAACCTGAGGCTGGTGGTCAAGATTGCCAGGCGCTATGTCAACCGCGGCCTGTCACTGCTTGACCTGATCGAAGAAGGTAATCTGGGACTGATTCGGGCCGTCGAGAAATTCGATCCCGAGCGCGGTTTCCGTTTCTCCACCTATGCGACCTGGTGGATTCGCCAGACCATCGAACGGGCGATCATGAACCAGACGCGTACCATTCGCCTGCCGATTCATGTCGTCAAGGAACTCAACGTCTACTTGCGGGCTGCCCGCGAACTGACCCAGAAGCTTGATCACGAACCTTCCGCCGAAGAGATCGCCCACCTGCTGGAAAAACCCGTGAGCGAGGTCAAGCGCATGCTTGGGCTCAATGAACGGGTCTCCTCTGTCGATGTGTCGCTGGGACCGGATTCAGACAAGACGCTGCTCGACACCCTGACCGACGATCGCCCCACTGACCCCTGCGAGTTGCTGCAGGATGACGACCTTTCGCAAAGCATCGATCAGTGGCTTTGCGAATTGACCGAAAAGCAGCGGGAGGTGGTGATTCGCCGCTTTGGCCTGCGTGGCCACGAAAGCAGCACGCTGGAGGATGTAGGACTTGAGATCGGCCTGACCCGCGAGCGTGTTCGGCAGATCCAGGTAGAAGGGCTCAAGCGCCTGCGTGAAATCCTGGAGAAGAATGGTCTCTCAAGCGAGTCGCTCTTCCAGTAGTTCACCTGGCGTATATAAAAGCCGATGGCAACAAGCTCGTTGCCATCGGCTTTTTTGTGGGTGGCATGATTTCATTGCGATATTATTACAAGTGTTTCTTTAAGCCTGATCTTTTCCAATAGGTTTGCGGCTTTTTGATATCAACTAAGCGCTTTGTAAGTTATTGCTTACGCGTGATGTCAGTGTTTGCAGGCTTAGTGTGTAAAATTATTCCTGCCAAAGAATAAGAAAATAGGCATCGCTCTGATTTAAATGGTTTTTTTCAGAATTTAATGCAGTATTCAGACACTTTTGATGCGGATCAGGGGGGTTGCCCTTGGGCGGGAAATCACTATGATCACACCTGTGCCAACGGATCGGCACAGGCGCTCAAGGAAGAACGCCTCTATGGACATCGCAGGATGCGATTCATCAGGATGATGAAAAGGATCAAATGGACCAGGGAAAAAATGTGGGCGGTTATACCGCCCCTTTTTTTGCCTGCAGAAAAGCGGCTGGTACATAAAGCAAAAGGCCCGCAAGGGCCTTTTGGTCAACGCTCCAGATCGGCAATCTTGTCTTTCTTGCCGTCCCATTCCGCGGCGTCAGGGAGCGGGTCCTTACGCTCGGTAATGTTCGGCCAGGCCTCGGCGAGTTCGGCATTGAGCTCGATGAAATTCTCCATGCCGGCTGGAATCTCGTCTTCCGAGAAAATGGCTTGGGCCGGGCATTCAGGCTCGCACAGAGCACAATCGATGCACTCATCCGGGTGGATCACCAGGAAATTCGGGCCTTCGTAAAAGCAGTCCACCGGACAGACTTCTACGCAGTCGGTGTACTTGCACTTGATGCAGTTGTCGGTGACGACGAAGGTCATTTCTAATTCTCTCCTCAGGCGGCGGCAGCATCGGTCTGTCAGACAGCGATGCCAGGTTCGGGAGGTTATCGCCCGAGCCGTGTGAAAACATGGGCTTCAAGTGAGTGGTCTCAAGGCGGGGTGGCTGTGTCCGCCTGCCGCTCGACCTGTGGTTCGCTGGGTCCTCACGCGGCCCGGATAGCAGCTTGACCAGGCTAGGTGTCAAGAGCATTCCAAAACCGCGCGGGATTCTAACAGTATGTAACGCCCGGCGTCACAGGCGACTTTGCAATGAGTACAACAAATCCAGTGCCTGACGAGGGGTCAGGTCGTCGGGCTTGAGACGTCCAAGCTCTTCGAGCACCGGATGCGGCAAGGTGGCAAACAGGTCGCTCTGTTGAGGCGCAGCCGGTTTTCCGGCCTTGGCCTTGAGCGGTGCGTAGGTGTGTTCATGCGGCAGGCTGGTGGTCTCCAGGCGTTGCAGATGCTCCTTGGCGCGGCTGATGACCCGGCCCGGAACGCCGGCCAGCTGAGCCACTGCCAGGCCATAGCTCTGGCTGGCCGGCCCTGGCAGCACCCGGTGCAGGAAGACGATGCGCTCGTTGTGCTCGGTGGCGTTGAGGTGCACGTTGCTGACCAGTGGCTCGCTTTCGGGCAATACCGTCAGTTCGAAGTAATGCGTGGCAAACAGTGTATAGGCGCGTAGCTGGGCCAGGCATTCTGCTGCTGCCCAGGCCAGCGACAGACCGTCGAACGTGCTGGTGCCGCGTCCGACTTCATCCATCAATACCAGGCTGCGATCAGTGGCATTGTGCAGGATGTTGGCGGTTTCGCTCATTTCCACCATGAAGGTCGAGCGTCCGCCGGCCAGGTCGTCGCTGGAGCCGATACGGGTAAAGATCCGGTCGACCAGCGACAGCTCGCAACGCGCTGCCGGCACATAGCTGCCAATGTGCGCCAGCAGCACGATCAGGGCAGTCTGGCGCATGTAGGTCGATTTACCGCCCATGTTCGGGCCGGTGATGACCAGCATGCGGGTGTTGTCATCCAGCGCCAGGTCGTTGGCCACGAACGGGCTCGACAGGACCTGCTCGACCACCGGATGACGGCCTTGCTCGATCTTCATGCACGGCTGGTCGACGAAGCGTGGGCAATTGAGGTCCAGGTTCAGGGCGCGTTCGGCCAGGTTGCTCAGCACGTCCAGTTCGGCCAGGGCTGCAGCGGTGTCCTGCAAGGGTGCCAAGTGACCGATCAGATCTTCGAGCAGGGCTTCATAGAGCACTTTCTCGCGAGCCAGGGCGCGGCTCTTGGCCGACAGGGCCTTGTCCTCGAACGCCTTGAGTTCCGGGGTGATGAAGCGCTCTGCGCCCTTGAGCGTCTGGCGCCGGATGTAGTCGGCCGGCGCCTGCTCGGCCTGCTTGCTGGGCAGCTCGATGAAGTAACCGTGCACTCGGTTATAGCCAACCTTGAGATTAGCCAGGCCCGTGCGGGCCTTTTCCCGGGTTTCAAGATCGATGAGGAACTGCCCGGCGTTCTCGCTCAGCGACTGCAGGTCGTCCAGTTCGGCGTCATAGCCGGTCTTGAGCACGCCGCCGTCGCGGATGACCGCCGGCGGGTTATCGATGATTGCACGCTGCAGCAGTTCGGCCAGTTCCGGATAGGTGCTGGTCGTCTGTGCCAATTGCTGCAAGTGGGGCGCTTGCAGGTCGGCCATGGCGTGTTGCAGCGCGGGCAGGGCCCCGAGGGCGTCACGCAGGCGCGCCAAGTCGCGTGGACGGGCATTGCGCAAGCCGATGCGCGCCAGGATGCGCTCGATGTCGCCGATTTCCTTGAGCTGCGGTTGCAGGCCCTCGAAACGGTAGCGCTCAAGCAAGCAGTCGATCCCGCTCTGGCGTGCCTGGATCACCGCCAGATCGCGCAGCGGGCGATTCAGCCAGCGGATCAGCAGGCGCGTGCCCATTGCGGTCTGGCAGCGGTCAATGACCGACAGCAAGGTGTTGTCGCGACCGCCTGCCAGGTTGGTGTCCAGCTCCAGATTGCGGCGGCTGGCGCCGTCCATGATGACGGTATCGTCCAGGCGTTCATGGCGCAGGCTGCGCAAGTGCGGCAGGGCGGTGCGCTGGGTTTCCTTGGCGTAGCCCAGCAGGCAGCCGGCCGCGCCGATGGCAAGGGTCAGGCTTTCGCAGCCGAACCCCTTCAGGTCCTGGGTCGAGAACTGTTGGCACAGGCTCTTGTGGGCCGAATCACGTTCGAAATCCCATGGCGCACGGCGTCGTGCGCCGCGGCGTTTTTCAGCAGGCAACCCTTGTGGCCAGTCATCGGGAATCAACAGCTCGACCGGGTTGATCCGCTCCAGCTCCGCCAGCAGCGTTTCCCAGCCCTTGATTTCCTGCACGCTGAACAGGCCGCTGGTGATGTCCAGCACGGCCAGGCCAAACAGGCGCTCATCACCCAGTACTGCGGCCAGCAGGTTGTCACGGCGCTCGTCGAGCAGGGCTTCGTCGCTGACGGTGCCCGGGGTAATGATGCGCACCACCTGTCGCTCGACCGGCCCCTTGCTGGTGGCCGGGTCGCCGATCTGCTCGCAGATCACCACCGACTCGCCCAGCTTGACCAGCTTGGCCAGGTAGCCTTCGGCGGCATGATAGGGAATGCCGCACATTGGAATGCTCTGGCCGGCCGACTGCCCGCGAGCGGTCAGCGTGATGTCCAGCAACTTTGCGGCTTTCTTGGCGTCTTCATAGAAGATTTCGTAGAAATCGCCCATGCGATAGAACATCAACTGGTCAGGGTGCTGGTTTTTCAGCCGCCAGTACTGTTGCATCATGGGGGTGTGAGAAGACAGGTCGGAAATGGCTTTATTCATCAGTGGGATCAGACAGATTCGTAAAGAAATGGGGCGGCGCCCGGGGCAGAAGCGGGTTTCGATGTGAAACAGGGGGTGTCTGCTGGCGGCTCGGCGATGGGCGCAAGATTACCACGCGTGCAGGTGCGGCGCAGGTGCGTACCGTACAACCGCGAAGGATGCCCATACATTTGGCTGGGTGCGTGCCGGCTGCGAATGTGTAGACTCGGCTCGCGCCACGCGGCTCGTTCTGCGGGCCTGTCATTTTTTCTGTTGCCAGGAGCTGCACCATGGATGACATCACCCGGCTTGCCGATGCACTTGGCAGGCATCTTCTATCGCTCAAGGCCCAGGTCAGTACGGCCGAATCGTGCACCGGGGGCGGCATTGCCGAGGCCATCACCCGGATCAGCGGCAGTTCGGCCTGGTTCGAGGCCGGTTACGTGACTTATTCCAACGTGCAGAAAACCCGGCAGCTGCAAGTGCCCGGTGCATTGTTCGACTCGGTCGGGGCGGTCAGTGAAGAGGTGGTGCGGGCGATGGCGCTGGGCGCGCAGCGCCACAGCGGCGCGCGCTTTGCGGTGGCGGTCAGTGGCGTGGCCGGCCCCGGCGGCGGTTCACCGCAAAAGCCGGTGGGTACGGTCTGGGTGTGCTGGGCCGACGGTGAGCAGACCATTGCCTGGTGTCATCAATTTGCCGGGGATCGCGATGAGGTACGCCGACAAACGGTAAAGGCCGCATTAGAGGGGCTCATCCGGCTTTGTGCAGGTGAAAAACCGAAACAGGGGTAGGCGAGCGCTCGGGGCTGTGGAATAATACTGGCTACTTATACAGTTGTCGTGGCCGCAAGGCCTTTAATGAATTTGATTACGTGAGGACTTCAATGGACGAGAACAAGAAGAAAGCCTTGGCTGCGGCCTTGGGTCAGATCGAGCGTCAGTTCGGCAAAGGTGCCGTAATGCGCATGGGTGACCAGGACCGCCAGGCTATCCCTTCCATCTCCACCGGCTCGCTGGGCCTTGATATCGCGCTGGGCATCGGCGGCCTGCCACGCGGCCGTATCGTCGAAATCTACGGTCCGGAATCGTCCGGCAAGACGACCCTGACCCTGTCGGTCATCGCCCAGGCGCAGAAACTGGGGGCGACCTGCGCTTTCGTCGACGCCGAGCACGCCCTTGATCCTGAGTACGCTGGCAAGCTGGGCGTCAATGTTGACGACCTGCTGGTTTCCCAGCCGGACACCGGCGAGCAGGCACTGGAAATCACCGATATGCTGGTGCGCTCCAATGCCGTCGATGTGATCGTGGTCGACTCCGTGGCCGCTCTGGTGCCCAAGGCTGAAATCGAAGGCGAAATGGGTGACATGCACGTGGGCTTGCAGGCTCGCCTGATGTCTCAGGCGCTGCGCAAGATCACCGGCAACATCAAGAACGCCAATTGCCTGGTGATTTTCATCAACCAGATCCGCATGAAGATCGGTGTCATGTTCGGCAGTCCGGAAACCACCACCGGTGGTAACGCGCTGAAGTTCTACGCCTCGGTGCGCCTGGACATTCGTCGCACGGGTGCGGTGAAGGAAGGCGATGAAGTGGTCGGCAGCGAAACGCGCGTCAAGATCGTCAAGAACAAGGTGGCCCCGCCGTTCCGCCAGGCCGAGTTCCAGATCCTGTACGGCAAGGGTATCTACCTGAACGGCGAGATCATCGACCTGGCTGTGGCGCATGGTTTCCTCGAGAAATCCGGTGCCTGGTACAGCTACAAAGGCAGCAAGATCGGTCAGGGCAAGGCCAACTCGGCCAAGTTCCTGGCGGAAAACCAAGACATCGCCGGCGCGCTCGAGAAGCAGATCCGTGACAAGTTGCTTAATGGCGGCGCCGCAGCGGCTGACGCTGTTGCTGTAAGGGCCGACGAGTCTGCTGACGACATGGCCGAAATCGACGCCGATAGCTGATAGCGCTCATGGCCACCGTGCTCGATACCCTCGTCGCTGTACGGCGCACTGCAATGGACCTGCTCGCACGTCGCGAGCACGGTCGTGTCGAGCTGGCGCGCAAGCTGCGCCAGCGCGGCGCTCCCTCTGAAATGATCGACGCCGCCCTGGACCGTCTGGTGGAGGACGGTCTCCTGTCTGAAAGCCGTTACCTTGAAAGCTTCATTGCCTCGCGTGCGCGTTCCGGGCAGGGCCCTTTGCGTATTCGCGAAGAGCTCAACCAGCGCGGCCTGGCAAGAGCTGACATCGAGCAGGCACTCAATGAATGCGACGTCGACTGGCGTGCACGGCTGGAAGAGACCTGGCAACGCAAGTTTGCCGGCAAGCGACCTGCCGACCTGCGTGAACGTGCCCAGCAGACCCGCTTTCTGAGCTATCGGGGCTACCCGATGGACATGATCGGCCGCCTGTTGAGCGGCCGGGGTGGCGATTTCGATTGAGCGCGCTTGCGTCAGGAAGGTCTTAGTCCACAGACAGCGGCTCAGGTGTGGCGGCTTCACTGGAAGACGAAGTATCTGCCCAGTTCTGTGGCAGGTTTATACAGTCGACCAATTCGCGCAGGCGTCCTTGCTGGCGGCCGGTAAAGGCGAAGGCCAGCCGCGTCAGGTGGTTGTACGCGGCATCTTCATGTTCATGCGTGCTAACACCGAGCTGTTCAAACCCTCCACTCAGGCACAGGTCAGCGAACGCATGACGCACATGCGTCAGTGCAGCCTCGGTGAGTGGATGGCGCATGCGCAGCACAAACGTCTTTTTCAGCCAGCGGCTGGAATGGAAGTTGCTATAGAAGCGATCAATCTCCTCCACTGCCTGTTCAGGGCTGTGGACCAGGCGCAGCAATTTCATGTCGCTTGGCAGGATGTAATGATGGTCCTGCAACTGAGTCTTGAAAAAATCCAGCGCACCTCGCCAGAAGCTGCCTCCCGGAGCGTCAAGCAGGACAATGGGCACCAGTGGGCTCTTGCCGGTCTGGACCAGCGTCAGCACTTCCAGCGCTTCATCCAGGGTGCCGAAGCCGCCTGGGCACAGCACCAGGGCATCGGCTTCCTTGACGAAAAACAACTTGCGGGTAAAGAAAAAGTGGAAGGACAGCAAGTGTTCGCTGCCTTCTACCGTGGCATTGGCGTGCTGTTCGAACGGCAGCGTTATATTGAGCCCCAGGCTGTGCTCGAGTCCCGCACCCTCGTGGGCGGCCGCCATGATGCCGCCACCACCACCGGTGATGACCATCATGTCGGCCTGTGCCAGCCGCTGCCCCAGTTCACGAGCCTGGGCATACAGCGAATGTTCGAGCGGCGTGCGTGCGGAGCCGAATACCGTGACCTTGCGGCGTCCCTTGAAGCGCGCCAAAGCGCGAAAAGCGTTATCCAGTTCGTGCAGTGTCTGCAGAACAATCTTGGCATCCCAGCGATTGCGGTCATCCTCGGCCATGCGCAGCACGGTCAGGATCATGTCGCGGTAAAGCGGCAGGTTGGCGCTGTCAGGCGCCAGTAGTTCGAGGTGTTTGTGCACCTGTTCGGTGATGCCCAGGCCTTTTTCCTGAAAGTGTCGGGACAGAACATCGTTGGGTACGTACGGCATCTAAGTCTTCTCCTCCTGCAGAATCGGCAGGGCGGCTCGCTGTTGGTCGCATCCGCCTTTCAATGGTGCCCATCCTGCCTGTGTCCTTGGGTTGACGAAAAGCGCAGGTGGCAGGTGCTGGATCATTTCCTGTCGTCATCAGCGCTGCAAGCCTGCCTTGAGGGTAACAAGGTTTGTGCTGTAGCCGCTTGTCGGTATCGGTTCGGGCCTGTTTCACGGCATGCGCAGACACTGACAACGACCGTGAGCGAACGTCGATGGCGGGTAATGATACGGGGGCAGGAAGACTGCTGAAGGTAATCGAGGGGGATCAGGCGCTGTACGACGCGATGCCGCTGGCGGCGAAAAACTGTGCATCAGGGGTGCCAGCCTCGTCGCGCACTCGACTACCGGGCCGCGCGCCGACGATGAACAGCGGCGCGCGGCCGGATGCCCGGACGCTGCTTGATCGTGGACTTTACTTCTTGGCTGCAGGCTTGGTGGTGCAGTCGGTGTTGATGAACGACTGACTGATGACGGGGCGGTTGGTCTTGTACTCGGTGAACTGATACTTGAGCACGGCACCTTTGGTCATCAACTGACGATAGCCGTTGTTGCGGCAGACACTGTTGGCCAGTTGTGCACGAACGGTGTCGGGGTTGGCACGCATTTGCCGGGCCTGGCCTTCACGGACGCTGAGGTGGTTGATCAGCTCGTTGCCATTGACCGTGTAGCCCTGGTCAAGAATATCTTCGTTGATGGCACGCGGTGTGCCGACACTGCTTTCCCTGGCGACTTGTTCCAGCATTTTGCTCAACTCGTACTCTTGTTTCGACGCTGCCTGGGCACCCAGCGGGGCTGCGAGCAAAAGCATGAATGTAGGGGCGATAAGGCGCAGCATTGAACTCTCCTGATACGGGGGCTGGCGCTTTGACCAACAACTTGGATGGGCGTTCACAACAGGGCACGGCAGTATAAGGGCTATGAGCCATTAATCACATCGTGCCGAAAACGCTGGCAGACCGCGCTCTGGTAAACTGCGTGCACTTTTCAGTCCTGTCGGGTTATTCGCTGTGCCGATGCTTTCCTCCCGCGAGTGTGTCTCGCCATGAGTCACGCCGTCTCCCGCCTGCGCGATGAGCGCCTGGCGCGCAGTACCAAGCCATTCGTTGCCCGGGGTTCGCGGGCGCCACGCTGCTCCGGTTGTCGGGTCATCCACAGTTATTGCCTGTGCGCCTGGCGCCCACAGGCAGCGGCGATTTCGGCAATGTGCCTGTTGATGCATGACACCGAGCCCTTGAAGCCCACCAACACCGGCTGGCTGATTGCCGACGTGATCGAGGATACCCATGCCTTCGGCTGGTCGCGCCTGGACGTCGACCAACGGCTGCTGGCCCTGCTTGATGACCCGCAGTGGCAGCCTTACCTTGTGTTTCCTGGCGAGTTCGTCGCCCAGGAGCGTGTGGTTAATGAGGTGACTGCAGCGCCGGGCAAGCGCCCGCTGTTCATCCTGCTGGATGCGACCTGGACAGAGGCACGCAAGATGTTTCGCAAAAGCCCGTACCTGGAGCGCTTTCCGGTCTTGAGCCTGGCCCCGGAGCAGATCTCGCGCTATCGCCTGCGTCGTTCCAGGCGTGATGATCATTTCTGCACCGCCGAGGTGGCGGCGTTGTGCCTGGAACTGGCAGGCGACACCGAGGCCAGTCAGCAACTGGATGCTTACCTGGATGTGTTCACCACCCATTACCTGGGTGCCAAATATCAGAATCCGATCGATCCGGACGATGTCGTGCACGAGCGACTCAAGGCCTGGCTATAACTCGGATGGCTTACAGGCCAACTGCCATACTCTGTCCGGATCGCGCTTGACCACCACCGCCCGGCTGGGCATGCTTGGCGCCGCCCCGAAGTGCGCAGGCATGCTGAGCGTTGGCCGACATTCGCAGTGGCTGGATCGGGTATTCGTACTCAGTATAAAAAGGATCAAATAATGACCTACGATATCCTGATCGCCGATGATCACCCGCTGTTTCGCAGTGCGTTGCATCAGGCGCTGAGCCTGGGGCTCGGACCGCAGGCACGGCTGGTCGAGGCCGACAGCATCGCGCAGATCGAAGCCCGGCTGGCGCAGAAAACCGATTGGGACCTGGTGTTGCTAGACCTCAACATGCCGGGTGCCTACGGCTTTTCCGGGTTGGTGCTGTTGCGTGGCCAATACCCGCAGATACCCGTGGTCATGGTGTCGGCCCAGGAGGAGGCGGCCATCGTGGTACGTTCCCGTGAATTTGGTGCCAGTGGTTTCATTCCCAAGTCCAGCCCCCTGGAAACCATCCAGCAGGCCGTACGCGCGGTGCTTGAGGGCGATGCCTGGTGGCCGCCGCAGGCCGACGAGGCTGTCAGTGTCTCGGCCGAAGCCAAGGCTGCCAGCGCTGGCCTGGCCAGCCTGACGCCGCAGCAGTTCCGGGTGCTGACCATGGTCTGCGAAGGGCTGCTGAACAAGCAGATCGCCTATGAACTGAGTGTGTCGGAAGCTACGATCAAGGCGCATGTCACGGCGATCTTTCGCAAGCTCGGTGTGCGCACCCGCACGCAGGCTGCACTGCTGTTGCAACAACTGGAATCGATTCCGGCGCAATAATCCTTCGAGTTCACGTTTTTTTGACCGCACCGGCCTTAATTTCCCTCATCCTTTTTGCATGGCAGTTCTTGTATGTCGCCTTTCAAGGGCCAGACCGGCCTTAAACGTATTTTCAACGCTGCCGGGTATTCGTTCGATGGCCTGAGCGCCGCTTTCAAGGGCGAGGCTGCCTTTCGCCAGTTGGTGTTGCTCAATGTCGTGCTGATTCCACTGTCGTTCTTTTTCGACGTCAGCCGTGGCGAGCATGCGCTGTTGATTGCCGTCTGCCTGCTGGCGCTGATCGTCGAATTACTCAACTCGGCGGTGGAAGCGGCCATCGACCGGATTTCCCTGGACCTGCACCCCTTGTCCAAGAACGCCAAGGACATGGGCAGCGCCGCGCAACTGATTGCCCTGAGCATGATCGCCGTGGTCTGGGCAGTGATACTGCTCAGTCAATAGAGACTGGGCAGCACAATCTGGTCGCTGCGCTGCACGCCGGCGGTAAAGGCCCGGCACAGTTCCAGAAACTCGCGCATCGCCGAGGTCTGGTACTTCTGTTTATGCCAGATGAAGTAGAACTGCCTCGACAGGTCCAGTTGCGGTGTGTCCAGCGCCACCAGGCTGCCGCGCCGGAAGGCATCGCGCAACGCCAGCCTGGAAATGCAGCCGATCCCCAGTCCCGATTCCACCGCCCGCTTGATGGCTTCGGTGTGCTCCAGCTCAAGGCGTACATTCAGGCCGTTACGGTGATGACGCAGGGCCTGGTCGAAGGTGAGGCGGGTGCCGGAGCCCTGTTCACGCAGAATCCAGGCTTCACGGGTCAGCTCTTCCAGGGACGCCTGGCCCTTGACGGCCAGTGGGTGCTGGGGAGCACAGAACACCACCAGTTCGTCCTCGACCCAAGACTGCACCTCAATGTCCGGGTGGCTGCAATCGCCCTCGATCAGGCCCAGGTCGATTTCGTAGTGCGCGACCTGTTGCACGATGTGGGCGGTATTCTGCACGTGCAGCTTCACCTGGCTTTCCGGGTGGCGTTGCATGAAGCTGCCGATCAGCAAGGTGGCCAGGTAATTGCCAATGGTCAGCGTCGCCCCGACGGCCAGCGAGCCGAAACCGGACTTGCCATTGAACAGGTCTTCGATTTCCTTGGCCTGGTCGAGCAGGGCTACCGCTTGCGGCAGCAGTTGGCGGCCGGTGGCATTGAGGCTCAGGCGCTTGCCGGCACGGTCGAACAGTTGGCAGCTCGACTGGCGTTCCAGCTCGGTGATCGAGGTGCTGGCCGCCGATTGCGACAGCGACAGCATGACCGCGGCCTTGGAGACGCTTTCCTGTTGGGCGACGGCCACGAAGACCTGGAGTTGACGCAGAGTAAATCGCATATCTATATAACCGATAACCCATATCTTGATAATTCAGTTAACAGATATTGTGTCTGCCACTAGAATGGCGCGCAATAGCGCCTGTGCCGGCGCGAGCAGATTTCTTCAGGAGTTTTCACGTACATGAGCAACATGTATCACGAGCGTGTCCTTAGTGTTCATCATTGGAATGACACTCTCTTCAGCTTCAAGTGCACCCGTGACCCAGGCCTGCGCTTCGAGAACGGTCAATTCGTCATGATCGGTCTGCAGCAGCCCACCGGCCGTCCGCTCATGCGCGCCTATTCCATCGCCAGCCCGAACTGGGAAGAGCATCTGGAGTTCTTCAGCATCAAGGTGCCCGATGGCCCGCTGACCTCCCAGTTGCAGCACCTCAAGGAAGGCGATGAAATCATCATCAGCAAAAAGCCTACCGGTACCCTGGTGCTCGACGACCTCAAGCCCGGCAAGCACCTGTACCTGCTGAGCACCGGAACCGGTCTTGCGCCGTTCATGAGTGTCATTCAGGACCCGGAAACCTACGAGCGTTTCGAAAAAGTCGTGCTGGTGCACGGCGTGCGCAACGTCAACGAGGTGGCTTACCACGAGTTCATCACCGAGATCCTGCCGCAGAACGAGTTCTTCGGTGAAGCGCTGCAGGAAAAGCTGATCTACTACCCCACCGTGACTCGCGAGCCCTACCGCAACCAAGGCCGCCTGACCGACCTGATGCGCAGTGGCAAGCTCTTCAGTGACATCGGCCTGCCACCGATCAATCCGCAGGACGACCGTGCCATGCTGTGTGGCAGCCCGAGCATGCTGGATGAAACCAGTGAAGTGCTCAACAGCTTCGGCCTGACCGTTTCGCCGCGCATGCGCGAGCCGGGTGACTACCTGATCGAGCGCGCCTTCGTCGAGAAGTGATCGACGCCTGAAGAAAAAGCCCGCCGGCTCCCACAAGGAGCGGCGGGTTTTTTCATGGGCCGTTGGCCGGCACCACTTCCAGCACCCGGATCAGCCCGGGCTCGGGGTAATGCCAGCGTACATCCAGATCCCAGAACTGCGCACCGTAGCGCCGCTCAGGCGCCGGCACCTGATACGCCGGTCGCGGGTCCTGGGCCAGGCACTGCCCGATCAGTTCGATCAGTGGCTCGCCCAGGCGCACAGCATGCGTGTGAGCCTGTTGCAGGGCCTCGTCGTGCCAATGCACCGGGATCAGCACCGGTGCAGCGCTGGCCATGTCGTTGCGCGCTCCGGCCACGCTATCGGCGTAAGGGACATACGGCTTGATATCCAGCACCGGCGTGCCGTCGAGCAGGTCGATGCCCGACAGCCACAAGCGGCCGGGCTCGACCTTGTCCAGGCGCACCACTGACTGGCCAATGCCATTCGGGCGGTGCGTGGCGCGGGTGGCGAACACGCCCATGCTCTGGTTGCCGCCCAGCCGAGGCGGCCGTACCTTCAGGCGTGGCGTGCTTTCCAGGGCCTGATGAAACAGGAACAACAGCCAGACATGGCTGACCTGCTCCAGGCCCTGTACGGCATCGCCCTGGTCGAACGGTGCCACCAGTTCCAGCACGCCGCGTGCCGCCGGTGCCAGATGCGGCTGGCGCGGGATGGCGAACTTCTCCTTGAAGCAGGAGCGCACGAAACCCACTGGCGACACGCTATGGCTCATGGCTGGGCAGGGCGCACGCGCAGGGTCAGGCCCTTGAGGAAATTGCGCAGCAACTGGTCACCACATTCGCGGTAGTTGTTGTGGCCGACCTTGCGAAACAGCGCACTGAGTTCGGGCTTGGACACCGGAAAATCAACCGAGGCGAGAATCGCGTGCAAGTCTTCTTCCTTGAGCTCGAACGCCACGCGCAGTTTTTTCATCACGATGTTATTGGTGATCGGCAGCTCAAGCGGTTGCGGTGCACGGCTTTCATCCTTGCCACGCTTGAAATACACCAGGCCATCGAGAAAGTGCGCCATCAGCTCGTCGGACAGCACGACATAGCCCTCGTCCTCTTCCTTTTTCAGGAAGGCGGCCACTTCTTCGCGGGTCAGTTCGCAGCCGGCCAGCTTGAGGATGTCGACGATCTTGAAGTCGCTGATGTCGAGCATGTAGCGCACGCTGCGCAGAATATCGTTGTTGATCATGGAAGCAGGAGTCCTTTCAGGTCTTGAGCCTGGAAAACGGTCATCAGAATTTTTCTTGGGCGGTCATGTAGCGCCATTGACCTTCAGGCAGCTTGCCCATGGACACGCCGCCGATGCGGATACGACGCATGGCGACGATTTTCAGGCCCACGGCGCTGCACAGCTGGACGATGACGTCGGGTTGCGGGTTCTTCAAGGCAAAGCGCAGGCGGTTCTCGCTTTGCCAACTGGCCTTGACCTTTGGCAGTTCCTTGCCCTTGTGCATCATGCCGTGGTTCAGGCGGTTGAGGCCGTGGGCGATCATCTCGCCGCTGACTTCAACCACGTATTCCTGTTCGATGCGGCTGCGATCGTCGGTGAGCTTGCGCAGGATTTTCCAGTCCTGGCTGAACACCACCAGGCCGCTGGCGTTGGCCTGCAGGCTCGACACCGCCTCCTGACGCAGGAAGTGGCCCTTGAGCACACGCTTGCTGTAACTGTGCTCGACCGACAAGGTGCCCGGGGTGATCGAGCCAAGCGCGGCGTCCAGGCTCTGGCTGGCGGGCTTGTGCAGGATCAGGGTCACCGGGTCAGGCGCATTGGCGACCGCCTGCGGGTTGAGTTCGACCTTCTGGTTGTCGACCTTGAATTGCGGCTCTTCGATCACTTCGCCATCGACGGTCACCCAACCGCCTTCGATATACAGCTCGGCTTCGCGACGCGAGCAACCGGTCAGCTCGATGAGGCGTTTGGAAAGACGTAGGGGTTCAGACATGAAAGGCAGCCGTTGTCAAAGAGTGGAAAGGCGCCATTGTACGCATGCGCGCCCGGTTAATCTGTTTGCTGCTCAGCTTCGAGCAAGTCTGTCCGGTTTCAGGGTCAGGCGCAGCATGGGGTAGGGCTGGCCGAGGCCGTCCACCGGGCTGCGGCTGCTCTGCCTGAAGCCGTGCCTGAGGTAAAACGCCAGCGCTTGGGGATTCTGCTCGTTGACGTCCAGTTCATGAATGCCGAAATGTTCGATGGCATGGTTGAGCAGGTGCGTGCCCAGTCCCTGGCCGTGGTAGTGGGCACCGACAAACAGCATCTGCAGCTTGCCCAGGCTGACGCCGGCAAACCCGGTGATCAACCCTTGGTCATCGCGCGTGCAGAACAGCGTCACGGTATCCAGGTATTGGTCGAGCAACAGTCCCTTGAGGCGCAGCAGGTAGGGTTCGGGCAAAAAGTGATGGGTGGCGCGCACGGCGCTTTCCCATAACTCGATCAGCCGTGGATAGTCGTGCCTGTCGGGGCAATGGAAATCCATTTCATGTCACCCCAGTGCAAATGAAAAGCCCCGCGACGGCGGGGCTGGATGGCACCGTGTCAGGCTTACAGCGGCTCGGCCCACAGGTCGTATTCATCGGCGTCGGTCACCCGGCACATGATCTTGTCGCCCGGCTTGACGGTGCTGTCGTCTTCAAGACCAATGTAGACGTTGCCGTCGATTTCCGGAGCGTCGAAGAAGCAACGGCCGACGGCGCCACGCTCGTCGACTTCGTCGATCAGCACTTCGATGTCCTTGCCAATCTTCATCTGCAGGCGCGCAGCACTGATGGCCTGTTGATGGGCCATGAAGCGGTCCCAGCGATCCTGCTTGATGTCATCGGGTACCACGGCGGCGTCCAGCAGGTTGGCCGGCGCACCTTCGACTGGCGAGTACTGGAAGCAGCCGACGCGGTCGAGCTGGGCTTCGGTCAGCCAGTCGAGCAGGTACTGGAAGTCTTCTTCGGTTTCACCGGGGAAGCCGACGATGAAGGTCGAACGGATGATCAGGTCCGGACACTGTTCGCGCCAGTTCTTGATGCGCGCCAGGGTCTTGTCTTCGAAGGCCGGGCGCTTCATCAGTTTGAGCACCTTGGGGCTGGCGTGCTGGAAGGGGATGTCCAGATACGGCAGGATCTTGCCGGCGGCCATCAGCGGAATCAGCTCGTCGACGTGCGGGTACGGGTAGACGTAATGCAGGCGCACCCACACGCCCAGCGAGCTGAGCGCCTGGCACAGTTCGGTCATGCGCGTCTTCACCGGCTGGCCATCCCAGAAACCGGTGCGGTACTTGACGTCTACGCCGTAGGCGCTGGTGTCCTGGGAGATGACCAGCAGCTCCTTGACGCCGGACTTGACCAGGCGCTTGGCTTCATCGAGCACATCGCCCACCGGACGGCTGACCAGTTTGCCGCGCATCGAGGGGATGATGCAGAAGCTGCAACTGTGGTTGCAGCCTTCGGAAATCTTCAGGTACGCGTAGTGGCGCGGGGTCAGCTTGATGCCTTGTGGCGGCACCAGGTCGATCAACGGGTTGTGATCGATGTTGGGCGGCACCACCGAGTGCACGGCGTTGACCACCTGCTCGTACTGCTGGGGACCGGTCACCGACAGCACGCTGGGGTGCACCTTGCGGATCACACTTTCGTCGACGCCCATGCAGCCGGTCACGATCACCTTGCCGTTTTCGGCAATGGCTTCACCGATCACTTCCAGCGATTCGGCCTTGGCCGAGTCGATGAAGCCACAGGTGTTGACGACCACCACATCGGCGTCCTCGTAGGTCGACACGACTTCGTAACCTTCCATGCGCAGCTGGGTCAGGATGCGCTCGGAGTCTACAAGCGCCTTCGGGCAGCCGAGGCTGACGAATCCGACTTTGGACGCGGATGCGGGGGTGTTGACGGTGGACATGGCAAACCTCGGCGTGAAGGGGGAGGCCTCAACGCACTGCGCGGGCTCCGACGTGGGCGCTGGGTGCGCCTCTGGTCAAAAAGTGCGCAATTCTAGCGATCAGCCGGCGACATGACCAGTGCCTGACGGAGAAATAAGACGAGTGCTGCGCTATGCTTCGCGCCGTTGCGCGCGGAATCTGTCAAGAAATCGTGCAAACTCAATTGTTTCCTGTTGTTAAGCTCAAACACGATTCAGCCCGGGCGCAGCGTGCCCGAGCCTCAGGTTCCGGCTTCTGGAGTTTTCGATGAGTCATACAAGTAGTCAGGCCGGAACAGGAAGTACCGCCAAACCGCTGGGATTGCTGGTGGCGGCAGTGGGTGTGGTGTACGGCGATATCGGCACCAGCCCGCTGTACACCCTCAAGGAGGTGTTTCAGGGCGGTTATGGGGTTGAAGTGACCCACGATGCCATTCTCGGGGTGTTGTCGCTGATTTTCTGGTCGTTGATCTGGGTGGTCTCGTTCAAGTACATGGTGTTCGTCCTGCGTGCCGACAACCAGGGCGAGGGCGGCATCATGGCCCTGACGGCGCTGGCACGTCGGGCGACGGTGCGCTTTCCACGGCTGCAGGCGGTCATGATCGCCTTCGGGTTGTTCGGGGCGGCCCTGTTCTATGGCGACAGCATGATTACGCCGGCGGTGTCAGTGCTTTCTGCCATGGAAGGGCTGGAGCTGGCCTTTGAAGGCCTGGAGCGCTGGATCGTGCCAATGGCGCTGGTGGTGCTGGTCGGCCTGTTCCTGATCCAGAAGCACGGCACGGCACGCATTGGCGTGTTGTTCGGGCCGGTCATGGTGCTCTGGTTTCTGGTGCTGGCAGCGCTCGGGGTGTACGGCATCCTGCACACTCCGGAAGTCCTGCAGGCGGTAAACCCGGTGTGGGCGGTGCGTTTCTTTATCGTGCACCCCGGTATCGGCGTCGCGATCCTTGGCGCAGTGGTGCTGGCCCTGACCGGTGCGGAAGCCTTGTATGCCGACATGGGGCATTTCGGTCGCAAGCCGATTTCCCGGGCCTGGTTCATCCTGGTCCTGCCGGCCTTGCTGCTCAACTACTTCGGCCAGGGCGCACTGGTGCTGGAACACCCTGAAGCGGTGCGCAACCCGTTCTACCTGCTGGCGCCGGGCTGGGCCTTGCTGCCGTTGATCGCCTTGTCCACGCTGGCGACCATCATTGCCTCGCAGGCGGTGATTTCCGGCGCCTTCTCCATGACCTTGCAGGCCATTCAACTGGGCTACATCCCGCGCATGTACATCCAGCACACCTCCAGTGATGCCCAAGGGCAGATCTACATCGGTGCGGTGAACTGGGCGCTGATGGTCGGGGTGATCCTGCTGGTGATCGGATTCGAGTCTTCAGGTGCGTTGGCGTCGGCCTATGGTGTCGCGGTGACCGGCACCATGCTGTGCACCACGATTCTGGTGTCGGCGGTCATGCTGCTGTTGTGGAAGTGGCCGCCGTTGCTGGCCGTGCCGCTGCTGATCGGGCTGTTGCTGGTCGACGGTCTGTTCTTTGCCGCCAACGTGCCCAAGGTGGTGCAGGGCGGAGCGTTTCCCGTGCTGGCGGGGGCGGCGTTGTTCATCCTGATGACCACCTGGAAGCGTGGCCGGCAACTGCTGGCCGAGCGCATCGACGAGGGTGGCCTGCCGTTGCCGATCTTCATCGGCAGTATTCGTGTACAGCCTCCCCATCGCGTGCAGGGCACGGCCGTGTTCCTGACGGCCCGTTCGGATGCGGTGCCGCATGCCTTGCTGCACAACATGTTGCACAACCAGGTGCTACACGAGCAGGTGGTGCTGTTGACCGTGATGTACGAGGATCAGCCCCGGGTGCCGGCCCACGAGCGCTTTGAGGTAGAAGTCCACGGTGAAGGCTTTTATCGAGTGATCCTGCATTTCGGCTTCATCGACGAGCCTGATGTGCCTCAGGCACTGAGTCTGTGCCCGCTCGATGAGCTGGACTTCAGCCCGATGCGCACCACGTACTTCCTGAGTCGCGAGACGGTCATCCCTTCGAAAATGGAAGGCATGGCGCGTTGGCGCGAGGCGTTGTTCGCCTTCATGCTCAAGAATGCCAACGGCAACCTGCGCTTCTTCAAGCTGCCGTTCAATCGCGTGATCGAGTTGGGTACGCAGGTCGAGATGTAAATGAAAAAGCCCCGGTCACCTTGTGGTGCCGGGGCTTGTGTTCATTCGCGGCTGAAGCGGATCACCCAGGGGATTGCGACATTTGCGGTCATGGCTTGCCCTGCCACTGGTTGATGGCCTTGATCAGGCGCTTGGCCAGGGCCGGGTAGTCTTCGTCGAAGTGATGGCCGCCCGGCAATTGCAGCTTTTCACCCACAGCAGTGGTGTCGGTGCAGCCGCTGTCTTTCTGTTCTTCGACGCCGTATACGCACAAGACCTTGGCGGCTGGCAGTCTGGCCATTTCCGGGCCGGTCTGCGCTTCGGTGCCCTTGTTGCCCAGCCAGCCGTCGACATGAATCTCGAAGTTGCCGCTGCGGGCGAAGGCCAGCAGGATGATGCCGTCGACACGGGCCTGATCCTCGGGCGCCATGCGGTTGTAGACTGCCGGCAGCACGTCGGCACCGAACGAGTAGCCCGCCAGGATGAAGCGCTTGGCGCCCCATTTCTGCCGGTAATGGTTCATCAGGTCGGTCAGGTCGGTGGCGGTCTGCTCGGGGGACTTGCGCTCCCAGTAGTAGCGCAATACATCGATGCCCACCACGGGATAGCCCATGTCGGCCATGTCGCCGGCCACCACCTTGTCCAGGTCACGCCAGCCGCCATCACCGGAAAGAAACAGGGTCACGGTGTCACTGGCCTGCTTTGACGGCACCTCGACGGTCGGTACGCCCAGGCCGCCCGCGTCGTTCTCACCGAGCAGCAAATGACGCAATTCTGTGGTCAGCACCTGCGGCAGCGGAATGTCGTAGTCGCTGATGCTGGTGTCGGCATTGGGCTGATCACGCACGAAGGCTGCGCTTGGGTCATCGGGTGCGTCGTTGAAGGCGGCCAGCCAATGCCCGTGCGGGGCCTTCTGGGGCAGTGGTTCGTCGCAGAGTTGTGGCGGTGTATCGCCTTCTTCGACTTCCGGCGGCGGGTTGGAGACATGCTGCAGGGCAAAGCCCACCGAGATGGCCTGGGCCTTGTCGTCGGTCTGTGCGGCCAGCCAGCGCCAGGCCAGGGTGCCGCCATGGCCGATACCGCCGACCACCTGGGCCGGCCCGTCGAGCTGCTGCAAGGCCGACTCGAAGGTCTTGCGCTGCAGCACGCAGTCATCGGCCGGCAACACGACCTGCACGATGCGTGCGTTCGCGTCGGTGCCCAGGGCCTGCAATTGTTTGTCGCTGAGTCGGTCCTTGGCCGTGACTGCCAGGGCGATGCGGGTCTTGACCCGGCCGGCCGGTGTTACCCGTGTCACGGGGGCGCCATCGGCCAGGGTCAGTTGTTCCAGCGTGGCCGGTGTGGCAGGGCGCTGCCACAGCCACAGGCCCATGCCGGCGATCAGGACAATCGCCAGGACCACCAGCGCAGCGCGCCACACACGTCGAATGATCAGCGCAGAGCGTTTTGAACGTTGAACCATCAGCGTTTCACCAATCCAGTCAGGCCGCCCGCGATCAGGGCGGCGGTATCTGCCAGGGCCACCAGCGGATCGAGTCCGGCCGGTACAGCCATGTAACGAGGTTCCCAGTCAGGCTGGAACTTGTCCTTGAAACGTCGCAGTCCCTGAAAGTTGTACAGCTGTTCACCGCGCCTGAAGACCATCGAGCCCAGGCGTTGGGTCAGCGGGGCGCCGCGTCGAGGCTGCAGACCCGACAGCGGCACCATGCCAAGGCTGAAGCGGCTGTAGCCCTGGGCTTTGTAGTATTGAATCAGGCCGATCATCATGAATTCCATGGTCGACTTGGGCGCGTCCGGATGGGCGCGCATCAGGTCCAGGCTGGACAGGTCGGGGCGGCTGGTCTCCAGCAGGTTGGCAAAGGCCACCGGTCTGTCCTGGAAGCGAATGATGGCAATGCGGAAGTATTGCAGGTAGTCGGGGGTGAAGCGCCCAAGGGAGAAGCCTTTCTCGCGCACATTCTTGCCGCTCAGCCAGGCATCGGAAATGACCTTCAGTTCGTCCAGCGGCGCCTGGCCTGCTTCGTGGATTTCCAGTGACAGGCCATCGCGGCTGCCTCGGTTCCAGGTGTAGCGCAGGTCTTTCATCTCCTTGCCCTTGGCATCGATGTCGAAGCGGCGCAGGTCGACGCGGGCTTCTTCGCCCAACTTGATCGCGGTCAGACCGATGTCCATGTAATAGGGCAGGTTTTCCGCGCGCACCTGGTAAAACACCGGGCGAGCGTGATGCACATCGCACAGGTCGCGAAACTGCCAGATCATTTCGGCGCGTTGCTGGGCCGGGCCGATCGGATCGTACAAGGCGACCAGGCTGCGACCGCGATGCGAATACATCAGGAAGGCATTGTTGTCGGGGTGGAACAGAATCGCCTTGTCGCCGGTCAGCGCCAGTCCGCCATCGGGCTGGCTGGAGGCCTTGAGAATCTCGGCTGCCTTGGCCAGGTCGGTGCTGTCGGGCAGTTTGATCACTGGACGTGCCGTGCGCAGCAGCCAGGTCAGGCCGACCACCAGTAGCAGCACCGCACTGCCCAACGCCGAGCGCAGGCCGCGTGGAGCGTCAGCATCCAGGGTGAACTGCCACCACAGTTGATGACTGTAAGGCACGTCCTGGTAGGCAAACAGCAGCAGCCAGATTGAAGCGCCCACCACGCAGAAGCTGGCGATCAGGTAGAGCGGCGAAAAGGGCAGCTCCAGCAGGCGGCTGGGGCGGTAGAACGAGCGCCGAAAGGTGGCCAGCAGCGCGGCCGTCAATAACAGCAGGCTGGCTTCTTCCCAGTCAAATCCCTTGAGAATCGACAGCACGGCGCCGACCAGCAACAAGATGACCGTCAGCATCCAGGCTGCAGACAATCGGCGACGCAAGCCTTGGGCCAGCAACAGGCACAACACGCCCACCAGACTGGCGACAAAGTGCGATGCGTCGATCAACCGGTGCGGCAGCATGAAGCCGACGTTTTCGAGACGTGTATCGATTTCAGGGGTGGCGCCGGAAAAAAGCAGCACAACCCCTGAAAGAAAAACCAGCAAGGCCAGGATGGGCGCGGCCAGGCCCGAGGCCATGCGCATCGCCTGGCGGGTTGGCAGCAGTCGCCGGGCTTCAATAAACAGCAGGGTCAGGCACGCCAGCAACAGTGGCAGTACCACATAGATCAGGCGATAGAGCAGCAAGGCCGCCGCCAGGGGAGCGGCGCCCAGCTCGTTGGCAAAGGCGGCCAGCAGTACAGCCTCGAATACCCCGACGCCGCCCGGCACATGGCTGAGCACACCGGCTGCCAAGGCCAGCAGGTAAACCAGCATGAAGGCGCCCAGCGGCGGCGCCTGCGGCAGCAGCAGGTACAGCACCAGCGCAGCGGCGGCAACGTCCAGTGCGGTGATCAGCAACTGCACCAGGGACAGGCGCAGGTCGGGCAAGCGCAACGAGCGGCGTCCGGCCCGGACCAGCAACACGTGCGGGATGTCCTGCTCTGGCAAGCGCCGACGGTACACCGCATAGGCAATCAGCAGGCTGCCAGCCAGTACGATGATGGCGATGCCGGCCAGCAGGTCGACGGGCAGTTTAAGCGCCAGCGATGCGCCAGAAAGGTTGCTCAAGGTGGCGATGGCTGCCAGGGGCGGGAGGGCGCAACCAAGTGACAGGCTGGCAAACACGGTCATCCGGGCAATTTCCACGGCCCCGATGCCATGTCGCGAATACAGCCGGTAGCGCACCGAACCGCCTGAAAGCATCGACAGGCCTACGGCATTGCCGATGGCAAACGAGGTGAATCCGCCCAGCACCAACGTACGGGTGGGCAGGTCAACGCCGGCATAGCGGCTGGCCGAGAGCTCGTAACCCATCAGGATCACATAGCCGATCACCGCAGCCAGCAGCGCGCCGCCCAATGACGCCAGGGGCACGGCGTAAAGCGCATCGCGCAGCGCAAAGAAGTCCATTTCGATCAGCATGTGCCGGCAGGCGATCAAGGCCATGCCGAACAACACCAGCATCACCGCCAGGCCAATGGGCTGGCGATACTTGCTCAGGCGCTCCAGCCACTGGAGCCGCGCAGGTTGGATGGGGTGAGTCGCCGTTACGGCTTCGGGCGTTTCTGACGAATTATCACGCATCATTTACTTCCTGAAATGTGCGCGACAGGGTTGAGGTCTACAGCCAAGTTACCGATCCCTACGCAAAAAATATGTCGAGATGTTAGCGCGTCAGCGGCTAACGAGCGAATAGCCAGTGGAGCAGGGTAGAGCTGTTCAGCTGTGATTCAGCCTAGCCACAAAGGGATCGGCAGTGCAGGAAAAAACGGTCTGACAAGACACATACGGTCACATCGCTGATGATAGGGTGTTCCACGCAGCGACGCTAAACAGTTTTTTGAAGGTTTGCTGGAGAGAAAGGCTTTTTCAGACACAACAAAAAAGGCCACTTTTTCAAGTGGCCTTTCTTTTGTATCTGGTTGCGGGAGCCGGATTTGAACCGACGACCTTCGGGTTATGAGCCCGACGAGCTACCAAGCTGCTCCATCCCGCGTCTGTGTGGGCGCATTCTACAGCCAAACGAAACATTGTCAACACTGAGTGTAAAAGAATTTGTACAGCACGCCCTCTTCCTGGTCGGCCAGGAAATCAGGGCAAAAAAAAGCCACTTTTTCAAGTGGCTTTTTCTTTTAACTGGTTGCGGGAGCCGGATTTGAACCGACGACCTTCGGGTTATGAGCCCGACGAGCTACCAGACTGCTCCATCCCGCGTCTGTGTTGGCCATTCTACGGATTATCGATCGGGTGTCAAGCGCGAATTTGAAAAAGTGCTTTTTCTTCAACTGTTTACTGCAAGCATTCATCGGGTTAAGCGTTTACCGTCAGCGTGCTGCCAGTCAAACGTACCTGCGCATTCGCTTTCTGGACCTTGCCCCGGGATGCCAGCGCTCTATAGCAGTGAGATACTACGCCTTCCTGAAACCTGTGATTGGACGGCATGGCCCAGCGCAAGATTATCCACATCGACTGTGACTGCTTTTATGCCGCCATTGAAATGCGCGACAACCCGAAGCTGGCCAATATTCCCCTGGCCGTAGGAGGGTCGGCAGACCGGCGTGGTGTCATTGCTACCTGCAACTACGAGGCGCGGGCTTTCGGCGTGCGCTCGGCGATGTCGTCGCACCACGCTTTGAAACTGTGCCCGGACCTGACCATCGTCAAGCCGCGCATGGATGCCTATAAAGAGGCGTCGCGCGAAATTCACACGATTTTTCGCGATTACACTGACCTGATCGAGCCCTTGTCCCTGGATGAGGCCTATCTGGATGTGTCCGAGTCGACCCGTTTCGATGGCAGTGCGACAAGAATTGCCCAGGACATCCGGCGCCGGGTGTCTAACCAATTGCACATTACGGTCTCGGCCGGCGTGGCTCCCAACAAGTTTCTGGCCAAGATCGCCAGCGACTGGAAAAAGCCCAATGGCCTGTTCGTCATTACGCCTGCGCAGATCGAGGACTTTGTCGCCGCCTTGCCGGTCAGCAAGCTGCATGGCGTTGGCAAGGTCACGGCCGACAAGCTGGCGCGCCTGGGAATCGTCAGCTGTCATGACCTGTTGGCCTGGAAAAAACTGGCACTGGTGCGCGAGTTCGGCAGTTTTGGCGAGCGGCTGTGGAGCCTGGCCCGCGGGATCGATGAGCGGGTGGTGCATAACGACAACCGCCGCCAGTCAATCAGCGTGGAAAATACCTATGACACAGACCTGCCTGACCTGAGCAGTTGTCTTGAGCGATTGCCCGAATTGATCCAGACCCTGGAAACCCGCATGCAACGGCTGGACGGGCAGTATCGCCCGGGCAAGCCGTTCGTCAAGGTCAAGTTCCATGACTTTACCCAGACTACGCTGGAGCAGGCCGGTGCCGGGCGTGACCTTGGCAGCTATCAGCACTTGCTGGCCCAGGCTTTTGCCCGTGGCAGCAAGCCGGTGCGGCTGTTGGGTATTGGTGTGCGCCTGCAGGATTTGCGCGGCGCACATGAGCAGCTGGAGTTATTCGAGCGCTGAAAGATCAGTCGTCGGCAGGCGCGGGTGCCACCAGACGTCCGGCATCGCGTGCCAGCAGCTTGAGGAAGTCGCCCTGCAATTGTGGGTCGTTGCGCGTCAGCTCGATCAGGCTCTGTTCCAGTTCTGCGGCCTGTTCTTCCAGGCCCAGTTCCGCCAGGCGCTTGACCCGATAGACCCACTGGCTGACTTCGTCGTCCTCGAGATCATCGTAGATCAGCTCATGTGCTTCGAGCAGCTTGCCGCGCAGGCTGGGGCTGATCGGCAGGCTGTCGCTGGCGTGCGTATTGTCCTGCTCGTCTTCGACATTGATATAGAGGCGGGTAATCTTGCGCAGGTCCTGCTCGGCGAACGGGCTGTCGAGCAGGTTAAGGCGCAGTACACCCATGCGGTCGGTGTTCATTTCGTGGGTCGTGTTGCCGGCCTTGACCAGCACCGGGCGTTCGTTCCAGGGCAGGGTGGTGCGCTCGACGCGTTTGTCCTGCTGGGCTTCATCGATGCTGGCCAGGTTCTGCTCGGCGCGGCCGTGGGAGGGCGCGTTCATGAACGGGTTGACGCCGGCCAGGCCGTAGTCGAGCCAGTCATGCGTCACGCTCTCAGGCAGATTACCCAAGGTAAAGACGTTGACCACATTGGCACCAATGCCGGCTACCACGGCCACAGCGCCCAGCGGGATCTCATAGATTTCGCGCCAGGGATGATAGGGCGTGTAGCGATCATAGTGGCGGGTCACTTCGAATTCGGTGACTTCAAAGGCCTTGTGTTCATTGATGCGGACGCGACGCTGTGGCAACTCCAACGTTTTGGGGTCGCCTACGTCGATCTGCAGAGTGTGTTCGAGTAGTTTGCGCTCGACGCGTTCTTCATGCTCGCTGCGTTGTGACAAGTGATTGGCACAGCCGCTGACCAGCAGGGCGCCGCACAAGGTGGCGCTGCCGAGGCTCAGGTTATGTCGCTTGAACATGGGGGCTCTGAATTCGGATGGCCGCGCGGATGCGTACCTGGCGCACCCGCTTGCGCGGGTGCGCCAAAGGCTCAGCGACGCAGGCGGTTCTGGATGAACGACAGCACGTCAGCGAGAGCAACAGCTTGTGGCTGCGCTTCGGTACGGCTCTTGTACTCGATATTGCCATCGGCCAGGCCGCGATCACTGACCACGATGCGATGCGGGATGCCGATCAGCTCCATATCGGCAAACTTGTTGCCCGGGCTGGTCTTTTTGTCGCGGTCGTCGAGCAGTACTTCGAAGCCGGCGGCCGTGAGGTCGGCATACAGCGTGTCGGTGGCCTCGCGGACAGCGTCGGTTTCGTAGCGCAGCGGCACCAGGGCTATATGGAACGGCGTCAGGGTGTCGTTCCAGATGATGCCGTTTTCGTCGTTGTTCTGCTCGATGGCAGCGGCCACCACGCGGGAAACGCCGATACCGTAGCAGCCCATGATCAGGTCGATCGGCTTGCCGTTCTCGCCCAGTACCTGGCATTTCAGGGCCTGGCTGTACTTGGTGCCCAGCTGGAAAATGTGCCCGACTTCGATGCCACGTTTGATTTCCAGGGTGCCCTGGCCATCCGGGCTCGGGTCGCCACTGACCACATTGCGCAGGTCAGCCACTTGCGGAACCGGCAGGTCGCGCTCCCAGTTGACGCCAAAGTAGTGCTTGTCGTCGATGTTGGCGCCCACGCCGAAATCGCTCATCAGCTCCACCGAGCGATCGATGATGCACGGCAGCGGCAGGTTCAGCGGGCCCAGCGATCCGGCGCCGGCGCCGATGGCGTCGCGCAGCTCGGCCTCGCAAGCCATGGTCAGCGGGCTGGCGACCTGTTCGAGCTTGGCGGCCTTGATCTCATTGAGTTCATGGTCACCGCGGATGATCAGGGCGATCAGCTTGCCTTCTTCGGCCGCATGCACCACCAGGGTCTTGACGGTCTTCTCGATCGGCAGGTTGAAGCCTTCGACCAGTTGCGCAATGGTCTTGGTATTCGGGGTGTCGACCAGGCGCAGTTCTTCAGTGGGCGCCGGGCGGCTCTTTTCCTGCGGCAGGGCTTCGGCCTTTTCGATGTTGGCGGCGTATTCGGAGCCATTGCTGAAGACGATGTCGTCTTCACCAGACTCGGCCAGAACGTGGAACTCGTGCGAGCCGGCACCACCGATCGAGCCGTTGTCGGCTTCGACCGGGCGGAATTTCAGGCCCAGGCGGCTGAATACATTGCTGTAGGCCTGGTGCATGCGGTCATAGGTCTGCTGCAGGCATGCCTGATCGGCGTGGAACGAGTAGGCATCTTTCATGATGAACTCGCGGCCACGCATCAGCCCGAAGCGCGGACGGATCTCGTCACGGAACTTGGTCTGGATCTGGTACATGTTGATTGGCAGCTGTTTATAGCTATTAAGCTCGTTACGGGCCAGGTCGGTGATGACCTCTTCATGGGTCGGGCCCAGGCAGAAGTCACGCGCATGGCGATCGACCAGGCGCATCAGCTCCGGCCCGTACTGCTCCCAGCGACCCGATTCCTGCCACAGTTCGGCAGGCTGGATGCCAGGCATGAGAATTTCGAGGGCGCCGGCGGCGTTCATCTCTTCGCGGACAATGGCCTCGACCTTGCGCAACACGCGCAGGCCCATCGGCAGCCAGGTGTACAGGCCCGAAGCCAGTTTGCGAATCATGCCGGCACGCAGCATCAGCTGATGGCTGACCACGACCGCATCGGAAGGGGTTTCTTTCTGTGTGGCGAGCAAAAATTGACTGGTGCGCATGGTTGGCCGTTGTCGGTTGCTTGAGACTGAAAATGACCAGGCATTGTACGGCGCCGGGCTTGTCGAGTACAGGGCAGGGCGGTTGCGCGGCAGCAGGGCCGTGAATGAACAAGCCCGGCATGAGCCGGGCTTGTGGTGTTGCGAACAACCTGATTGCGATTACAGAACCGAAATCGGGTAGTCGATGATCAGGCGGAACTCGTCGATGTTGCCTTCGGCCTGGTCGGCGTTGCCGCGGTGCCAGGCTTGACGGATACGGAAGGACAGATCCTTGGCCGGGCCCGATTGCAGCACGTACTTGGCTTCGACGTTGGTCTCGCGGTGTTCGCCGTCTGAACCGTAGAGGCCAGCGTAGGCGCTGTTGACAGGCGTGTTGCTGCCGTCGATGTCCCAGCCCTTGACGTAGCGAGCCATGAAGCTGAGGCCGGGAACGCCGTAAGGTGCCATGTTCAGGTCGTAACGCACCTGGGCGGATTTCTCGTTCGGACCGTTGAAGTCGGAGTACTGAATGGAGTTATTCAGGAAGATCGAGTCGCCACCACGGTTGTTGTCGCCGATGCCGATGTAGTCGAACGGCGTGTCACCGTTGATCTTCTGCAGGGCCAGGGTGACGGTGTGTGCCGCCAGGAACGAGTAGGCAACCGAGCCGGAGAAGGCGGTGTTGCTGATCGAGCCGGCCTTGGCGCTGCCTTCGTCGACGGTGCGGTACAGGTTGGCGTCGAACGCCAGGGACTGGTCGCCGCTCAGTGGCAGGGCGTAGTTGATGTTGGCGTAGTACTGGTTCCAGACGTCCTCGAGATTGGCAGCGTAGAACGCTACGCCCAGGCTGTCGGTGATCGAGTATTTGCCGCCTGCGAAATCGGCGGTCTTGGCGGTCACACCGGCATAGTTTGCCCAGATGTTGCCGTTACGATTGGTTTCGTCCTGGCTGGTACCGGAGTAGAAGTGACCGGCTTCCAGGTCCAGGCCTGCGAACTCGCTGCTCTGCAGGCTGATACCGCTGGCGGTCTGGGAAATCAGGCGCGAGCCGCCGACGGCGAATACCGGGCTGGTCGGCATCATGTCGCCGATTTTCAGCTCGGTCTTGGAAATGCGGAACTTAACGGCGCCACCGGCTTTGCCGAAGCTGTCTTCGTTACGGCCGCGGCTGTCGACTACCAGGTTGCCGGAACCGGAATATTGGTCCTGGCCGTCCAGTTTCAGGCCGAAGAAGCCGAAAGCGTCCACGCCGACACCCACGGTGCCCTGAGTGTAGCCAGAGCTGTACATGGCGGAGAAACCCTGGGTCCAGTCTTTATCATCAACCGCGCCGTCTTTCTTGTTGCGGTTGTAATAGTAGTTACGGGCCTTGAGGTTCAACGAGCTGCCTTCGACAAAACCCTTGGCCTCAGCCTGGTCGCTGACGAACGGCGCAGCCGTGGCCAATTGGGTGCTGGCTGCTGCTGCAACGGCCAGTGCGATTGCGCTCCACTTCATCACTCTCATCGTGATTGCTCCTTTGGTTTTTAGAAGACTCTTGCCGCTCACCTGTATTTTTATCTGGGCGGCTCTTTCTTTTTATGCTGGCGCAATGTACATCACGCCGGCCGGGGTTGCGAGGGTCGCAAACCCATTATTTTTGGTTTTTTTCCGGGTTAATCGCCGAAAAAGCCCTTTAAATCGTCGAAATGTCACTGTTGGAAAAGATGCTTCGACGTTGATCTCAGGGAGTACAGCAAAAGCCTTGCCAGGTTTGGTCGAAAAGGATTGCCACGACTGTTCCCTGCTTGAGACATGACAGTAGTAAAGCAACAAGCGTGCTAAAAGCACGTCGAAATGAAAAAATTTTGTGAAAATCGCAGGTTTGACTTTAATTTATGTCGTTAACTTACTGTTTTAAAACATAAATTATCTTAATTGTCTGCTTGGTATTTTGTCTGTCGGGTGATGGATATGAGCCAGAGGGTGTTTCGCAAAACGTTACCTTGCGTGCGCCTACCTGAGTAAATTCCGCAATATTGGTATACCAGGTACCCACTTGTGTTTCGTTTTGGTGCGTTTTCGTGCCAGGTTGCCTGAATCCGAGCGCGTCACTGATGTCCGCTGGCAGGCAGTCATGTGACCTCTCTGTGCGTGGGTGTACAGCGTGCGTTGTTATTGCTGCCATCAGATGACAGTGGCCTCGAATCGGTGCGTCGTGCGCCAGCAAGGGTGCAGGTCGGTGCATCGGGTTTTTGATATTCTTGCGCCTCTGCATGGCGTCACTGCATGGCGACGTCTTTTCTCTTTCGATCAGGAGTACGGTTGTGTTCGTTCTCGATTCGCGCCTGCAACAAGACACCTTGCCTATCGGCAACTTCCCGTTGTGCCGCCTGTTACTTTCCAACGATGCGCAATACCCCTGGTTCATCCTGGTGCCGCGTCGCGCGGACATTACCGAGCTCTTTGAGCTGGATGGCCGTGAGCAGGCATTGTTGTGGCAGGAAACCACGGCCCTGGCGAGCCTGCTAAAGGCTGTGTTTGCGGCCGACAAGCTGAACATCGCAGCCTTGGGGAACGTGGTCAGTCAGTTGCATATGCATGTCATCGTGCGCATGCGCGGTGACAACGCCTGGCCTGCTCCGGTATGGGGCAGGCAACCTGCCGTGCCTTACACCGCCGAGCAGTACGCCGCCAT
Organism: Pseudomonas viridiflava; assembly: GCF_900589395.1. Lineage (GTDB taxonomy): Bacteria > Pseudomonadota > Gammaproteobacteria > Pseudomonadales > Pseudomonadaceae > Aquipseudomonas. The sequence goes on along the minus strand of NZ_UUIS01000058.1, from coordinate 48,346 downwards.
CGTCGAGCGTCTCAAGCCGCTGCTGACCGGTGATTTCGAGTTCGAGGCGTCGTTATGAGCCTTGAGTCGCGGGTTGTGGAGCTGGAAACCCGCCTGGCCTTTCAGGATGACACCATTCAGTCGCTCAATGATGCGCTGGTGGCTCATCAGCGCAGTCTGGACCGCTTGCGGTTGCAGTTGGCGATGGTCATCAAGCGTCAGGAAGAAATGAGTCATCGCGGTGACGGCTTTGATGACGAGGCGCCGCCGCCACACTATTAATAGACAAAAAGTAATAGACAAAAAAAGCCGCGATCGAGTCGCGGCTTTTTCTATCGTGGGTGCTGCAGGTCAGCGGCGCGGCAGTGCTGCGATGACGTCCTCGGCTTGCAGGCCCTTGTCGCGGTTCATCACGGAAAACTCTACGCGCTGGCCTTCTACCAGGACGCGATGGCCTTCGCCGCGAATGGCGCGAAAGTGCACGAAGATGTCGTCGCCCGAATCCCGGGAGATGAAACCGAAGCCCTTGGAGGCGTTAAACCATTTCACCGTGCCGGTATCCCGGTTGCCCAGGTCATGGCTCTGGACAATGGGGCTGGGCGAGCGTTTGTACAGGGTCGTGCTCAAGTGCAGGGCGACCGCAACCAGGGCAACGGTCAGGGCGACGGCGATGGCCGGTTGGTCGGCAATGCTTTGCAAGGGCACCAGCAAGGCCAGGGTCTGGACAATGACTGCGACGACCAGCAGGGCGCTGGCCAGATTCTGCAAGGTGCGGCGCGGGCCTCTTTTCCAGTGCGGGACGACAGGCGCCAGCAGCAGGTTGAGCAGGCCGAAAAAGACCAGGTACAACGCGTCAGGTGCAAACAGGTGAGGCATGAGCGCTTCGCTGCGTAGGCTGGGGATGAACGAAAGCAGCAAGGCTGCCGCTCCCGTTACCAGGTGGACGATTTTCAACATGGTAAAAAGCTCACATTAAGATGGGTCGCAAGGAAATAGCGGGTAACGCCCGGTACGCTTCTAAAAGATGAGGGAGGCGTGATGCACGGGTGTTGGTCCTGCCTATGCGCCAAAAGCCGGGTGCGGGAGATTCGATAGCCGGCTCGCAGCGACACGCGGTGTATTTAACAGCAAAGCCATGTGCTACTCAAATCAGCTGTCAGCAGGTGCCGCAGGCGGGTGGGGACGGCGTGGTCGGTGTCGGAACTCCGGTGGCTTGCTGGGCGTCATAGCCTTCGGCAGGGCGTTGGGGGCATGCATGCAAGGCCTCTATCGCCCCGATAGTACTGCACGACCGGACGCGTCTTGATAGAGTGCCCTTGTCGTGATTTTCAAATCGTCATTCAAGGAGCTTGAACATGGCAATCGATATTGGCATCAGTGAAGAAGATCGCAAGTCGATCGTCGACGGGCTTTCCCATCTGCTGGCAGACACCTATGTGTTGTACCTGAAGACGCATAACTTTCACTGGAACGTCAGCGGCCCGATGTTCCGCACGCTGCACTTGATGTTCGAGGAGCAGTACAACGAACTGGCCCTGGCGGTCGATGCCATTGCCGAGCGAATTCGCGCACTGGGCTTTCCCGCACCCGGCACTTATTCGACCTACGCCCGTCTGTCTTCCATCCAGGAAGAAGAAGGTGTGCCATCGGCCACTGACATGATCAAGAGCCTGGTTCAAGGCCAGGAAGCGGTGGTGCGTACCGCCCGCAGCATCTTCCCGCTGCTGGACAAGGTCAGTGACGAGCCGACAGCCGACCTGCTGACCCAGCGCATGCAAGTGCATGAAAAGACGGCATGGATGCTGCGTTCCATGCTGGAAAGCCAGTAATTGTGTAGACGGGTGGCGCGCTTGCGCTGCCCGTTGGCGTTTTCCAGGTATTGCCGTCAGGCACAAATACATAGTTAACGCCTGTTCGGATCCTTTCTGACAGTTTGTTTCTCGAATTCCCGATTCCTCATGTTGTTGTGGTTATGTCCTACAGCATTTGAGTGTTGGCCCTGCTGGATAAGTGCTCATGTTTCGGGCTTTATAAGGACGCATTTATTTATTTATAAATGTTTCTTTTTCAGGTCCCTTGAGTTGACTATTCGGAGGTCATCATTGCCATGATTCGAGGTGTTGAACGTGAGGTAAAAGATTCAATTCGCCATGTGATCATTCCCGACGATCCCTTCGTCGAGGACTTCAACATGACGCTGGCCCAGCCCCATTCCAAGTCCGTCAGGCTCAATGGCCTGGCGACCTGCCTGCGGTTGGAAAACGTCTACTGGAATATTCTTACGGCCATTGCCCGCTCCAATAACTGCTCGGTCAATGCCGTCCTGTCCTATGTCGACAGGGAGGTTCATCTGCGTTACGGCGGCGTCAAGAATTTCAGCGGCCTGATCCGGGTCGTTTGCGTGGCGCACCTGCTCAAGGCCCAGCATCAGGCCTGAAGGCGGTCTCACATCTTTTCCTGCGCGATTGCCGTCGGGTGATCGCGTCCGGGCCCTGGTGCGTGCTGCATTGCAAGGGCTATCCCGGTCGGTACGAACCTGTCTCCCCTCGGATGGGTTCGTGCGGCTGCAACATATCGATTAACTCTATATAATCCTCCGTCTTGCCAATGGCATGGCCCTGCGTGGACACCGCTGCTTGAACGGCACCTCGTGCTCTTGCATTATCGGGCGCTCGCCAGGGGCCAAAGCCGCCACTGAATCTCGAATTACGGAAGTGAATACAACATCATGATGCGCAGCCACTATTGCGGCCAACTGAACGAGAGTCTGGAAGGTCAGGAAGTTACCCTTTGCGGATGGGTCCATCGTCGCCGTGACCACGGTGGTGTGATTTTCCTCGATATCCGTGACCGTGAAGGTATGGCTCAAGTGGTCTTCGATCCGGATCGCGCCGACTCCTTCGCCGCCGCCGACCGTGTGCGCAGCGAATACGTCGTCAAGATCGTCGGCAAGGTACGCGCCCGTCCGGCCGGTGCCGTCAACCCTAACATGGCCTCCGGTGGCATCGAGGTCCTTGGCTACGAGCTTGAAGTGCTGAACGAGTCGGAAACCCCGCCGTTCCCGCTCAATGAATATTCCGACGTCGGCGAGGAGACCCGCCTGCGCTATCGCTTCATTGACCTGCGCCGTCCGGAAATGGCTGAAAAGCTGCGCCTGCGTTCGCGCATTACCACCAGCATCCGCCGCTACCTGGATGACAACGGCTTCCTGGACGTCGAGACGCCGATCCTGACCCGTGCCACGCCCGAGGGTGCCCGCGACTACCTGGTGCCAAGCCGTACCCACCCCGGCAGCTTCTTCGCCCTGCCGCAATCGCCGCAGCTGTTCAAGCAGTTGCTCATGGTGGCCGGCTTCGACCGTTACTACCAGATTGCCAAGTGCTTCCGCGACGAAGACCTGCGTGCCGACCGCCAGCCGGAATTCACCCAGATCGACATCGAGACCAGCTTCCTGGACGAAGACGACATCATCGGCCTGACCGAGAAAATGGTGCGCCAGCTGTTCAAGGAAGTGCTGGACGTGGAGTTTGGCGAGTTCCCGCACATGCCGTTCGAAGAGGCCATGCGTCGTTATGGTTCGGACAAGCCCGACCTGCGCAACCCGCTGGAACTGGTCGACGTCGCCGACCAGTTGACCGGCGTGGAATTCAAGGTGTTCAGCGGTCCGGCCAACGACCCGAAAGGTCGCGTTGCCGCCCTGCGCGTTCCGGGCGCTGCCAACATGCCGCGTAGCCAGATCGACGACTACACCAAGTTCGTCAGCATCTACGGCGCACGGGGGCTGGCCTACATCAAGGTCAACGAGCGTGCCAAGGGTGTCGAGGGCCTGCAGTCGCCAATCGTCAAGTTCATCCCTGAAGAAAACCTCAAGGTCATCCTGGATCGCGTTGGCGCAGTCGACGGTGACATCGTGTTCTTCGGTGCCGACAAGTTCAAGGTCGTCAGCGAAGCCTTGGGCGCGCTGCGGATCAAGCTGGGCAATGACCTCAAGCTGCACACTTGTGAGTGGGCGCCAATGTGGGTCGTCGACTTCCCGATGTTCGAAGAAAACGACGACGGTTCGTTCTCGGCGTTGCACCACCCCTTCACGGCGCCAAAATGCAGCCCCGAAGAGCTGGAAGCCAACCCGGGCAAGGCGCTGTCACGTGCCTACGACATGGTGCTCAACGGCACCGAGCTCGGTGGTGGTTCGATCCGTATCCACCGCAAGGAAATGCAGCAGGCGGTCTTCCGTCTCCTTGGGATCAACGAAGACGAGCAGCAGGAGAAGTTCGGCTTCCTGCTCGACGCACTGAAGTTCGGCGCACCGCCGCATGGCGGCCTGGCTTTCGGCCTGGATCGTCTGGTGATGCTGATGACCGGCGCCCAGTCGATTCGCGAAGTCATTGCCTTCCCGAAAACCCAGAGCGCTGCCGATGTCATGACCCAGGCGCCGGGTGTCGTCGATGCCAAGGCGCTGCGCGAACTGCACATCCGCCTGCGCGAGCAGCAAAAGGCCGAGTAAGGCAGCGGTAGGGCAGGGCGCAGCGTATGTGCGCCCTGTGGCATACGCCTTGGATCAGGTGTTCGAGCCTTTCGCTTGTGCAGACAAGCGAGAGGCGAGCGTGTTTCTGAAAGAATCTGGAGCGAGAAATGGCAGGTCATTCTAAGTGGGCGAACATCAAGCACCGCAAAGAGCGTCAGGATGCCAAAAAAGGCAAGGTTTTCACCAAGTGGATTCGTGAACTGACCGTGGCAGCCCGTCAGGGCGGCGGCGATCCAGGCTCCAACCCGCGTTTGCGCCTGGCGCTGGACAAGGCGCTCAGCGCCAACATGACCCGTGACACCATCGATCGTGCGGTGGCCCGTGGCGCCGGCGCCACCGATGCGGATGATATGGTCGAGCTCGGCTATGAGGGCTATGGCCCGGGCGGCGTGGCGGTGATGGTCGAAACCATGACCGATAACCGCAACCGTACGGCTGCAGCCGTGCGTCATGCCTTCAGCAAATGTGGCGGCAATCTGGGCACCGATGGTTCGGTGGCCTATCTGTTTGATCGCAAGGGCCAGATTTCCTTTGCGCCGGGCATTGATGAAGACGCCTTGATCGAGGCGGCCATGGAGGCCGACGCCGACGATGTGGTGACCAACGAAGATGGCTCCATCGACGTGTTCACCTCTTTCGCCGGGTTTTACGCGGTACGCAATGCGCTGGAGGCCGCGGGTTTCAAGGGCACTGATGCCGAGATCGTCCTGCTGCCCACCACCAGCGCCGTGCTGGACCTGGAGCATGCCGAGAAGGTCCTCAAGCTGATCGACATGCTCGAGGATCTCGACGATGTGCAGAACGTCTATTCGAACGCTGAAATCCCCGATGAGATCATGGAACAGCTAGGCTGATCCGGTCTCGAGCAATACCAGAGTGCCGTCGACCTGTCGTGAACCGACAGGTCGTCGGCTTCTGCATTTATAGGGCGTCGGTGACGGCGTCGGGCTGCTGGCACTATGACTCTTATACTTGGTATTGACCCGGGTTCACGCATCACCGGCTATGGCGTGGTGCATGACAGTGGTCGTGGCTGTACATACGTGGCTTCCGGGTGTATCCGCACCGGTGATGGCGAGCTGCACGAGCGCTTGCAGATTGTGTTTCGTGGCGTGCGCGAGGTGATTCGTGCCTATGGCCCGGTTACCATGGGCATCGAGCGGGTTTTCATGGCACGCAATGCCGATTCTGCACTCAAACTGGGCCAGGCGCGGGGTGCTGCCATCGTGGCCGGGGCCGAAGAAGGGCTGGAAATCGCCGAGTACAGTGCGACCCAGGTCAAGCAGGCGGTGGCCGGTACCGGAGGCGCCAATAAAGAGCAGGTGATGATGATGGTCATGCATTTGCTCAAGCTCACCAGCAAGCCCCAGATCGACGCCTCCGATGCGCTGGCCATTGCTTTGTGCCATGCCCATACCCGCTCCAGCCTGGCCCCTCACGGGTTGAGTGCGGCGCGCAGTCGAGGTGGGCGGTTGCGGCTCTGATTGCAGCATCCGTTCGCATTTTTTTACTTGCTTGCAGCCACGATTTTGTCCACTTTTTCGGTGGACCAAGGGCGAAATAGGATCTGACGGTGATTGGACGTTTACGCGGTGCGCTGGTCGAGAAGCAACCACCCCACCTGGTGCTGGATGTCAATGGGGTCGGTTACGAGCTCGAAGTGCCCATGACCACGCTGTATCGGCTGCCACATGTCGGTGAAAGCGTGACGCTGCACACCCACCTTGTGGTGCGTGAAGACGCACACCTGCTTTATGGCTTTTTCGAGAAGCGCGAGCGCGAACTGTTTCGCGAGCTGATCCGTCTCAACGGCGTGGGCCCCAAGCTGGCCCTGGCCTTGATGTCGGGGCTTGAGGTTGACGAGCTGGTTCGCTGCGTCCAGGCGCAGGATACGTCTGCGTTGACCCGTATTCCGGGGGTCGGCAAGAAAACCGCCGAGCGGCTGCTGGTCGAACTCAAGGATCGCTTCAAGGCCTGGGAGGCTTTGCCGGGTACATTCGCCCTGGTTTCCAACGGGCCTGGTGTGCTTGAGCCGGCAGTCTCGGAAGAGGCCGATGCGGTCAGCGCGCTGATTGCCCTGGGCTACAAACCTCAGGAGGCGAGCAAAGCCGTCTCCGCGATCAAGGACAAAGACTTGAGCAGTGCCGATCTGATTCGCCGTGCCTTGAAGGGGATGGGTTAAGTGATAGAAGCCGACCGCCTGATAAGCGCCGCTGGCAGCCGTGATCGCGAAGAGCAGATCGACCGCGCCATCCGCCCGCTGAGCCTGGCCGACTACATTGGCCAGCCGACCGTACGCGAGCAGATGGAGCTGTTCATCCAGGCGGCGCGTGGACGCAGCGAATCGCTGGACCATACGCTGATCTTCGGTCCGCCAGGGCTTGGCAAGACCACCCTGGCCAACATCATTGCCCAGGAAATGGGCGTGTCGATCAAGAGCACTTCGGGCCCGGTGCTGGAGCGTCCGGGCGACCTGGCCGCCATCCTGACCAACCTCGAACCCAACGACGTGCTGTTCATCGACGAGATTCACAGACTTTCGCCCATTGTCGAGGAAGTGCTGTACCCGGCCATGGAGGACTTCCAGCTCGACATCATGATCGGCGAAGGCCCCGCGGCCCGCTCGATCAAGCTCGACCTGCCGCCCTTCACCCTGGTCGGTGCAACCACGCGTGCCGGCATGCTCACCAACCCGTTGCGCGATCGTTTCGGTATCGTGCAGCGCTTGGAGTTCTACAACATTGCCGACCTGTCGACCATCGTGTCGCGCTCGGCAGGCATCCTGGGGCTGATCATCGAGCCTGAAGGCGCCTTCGAGGTCGCTCGTCGGGCACGCGGCACGCCGCGCATCGCCAACCGCCTGCTGCGGCGGGTGCGTGACTTCGCCGAGGTGCGCGGCAATGGCCAGATTACCCGGCAGACCGCCGACAAGGCCTTGAACCTGCTGGATGTCGACGAGCATGGCTTTGATCATCAGGATCGGCGCCTGCTGTTGACCATGATCGAGAAGTTCGACGGTGGCCCGGTCGGCATCGACAACCTGGCCGCCGCCATCAGTGAAGAGCGGCATACCATCGAGGACGTGCTGGAGCCCTACCTGATCCAGCAGGGCTACATCATGCGTACGCCACGCGGACGGGTCGTGACCCGGCATGCCTATCTGCATTTCGGGCTGAACATCCCATCAAGAATGGGCGATATGCCAGTTGTTGGGGAACCAGTCGATGATCCTGCCGACTAATGGCATCGGGGCGCGTTTGCAGCGTGCCCTGTCAGGGTTGAGGGTCCGGTTGCGCGATGCAGTCGGGCCGGTTTTGCAAAACGTTGAAAAACAGTTGTATCACCTGATTGGCAACCCGAGGAGTAAGCACTAGAGTATGCGCGCGCAAAACGGGGTTCAGTCGTTCGCTCATCTGTGTCGTGTCTATTACGAAGACACCGATGCCGGCGGCGTCGTCTACTACGTCAATTATCTGAAATTCATGGAGCGGGCTCGTACCGAGCGGCTGCGGCAACTGGGTTTTCTCCAGTCCCGGCTGGCCGATGAGAACCTGTTGTTCGTCGTGCATTCAAGCGAGGCGCGTTATCACAAGCCTGCACGGCTGGACGATGAATTGTCAGTCACGGCGCAAGTCATCGAATTGAACCGTGCCAGCCTGCGATTTCGTCAGCAGGTCAGGCGGGTAACGGATGCAACACTGCTCTGTGAAGGGCAGTTTCTGGTGGCGTGTGTAAGCGCCGATAGTTTCAAACCCCGGGCCATTCCCCAAGCGCTGCGCACGGCCTTTGCCGATGATCAGCGCGACACGGGCACCTATTCGGATTCAGAGCAGGAGATACAGCGTGGAAGCTAATGTCGTCGACCATACCTCCATGTGGAGTTTGGTCAGCAATGCCAGCATTGTCGTTCAGTTGGTGATGCTGAGCCTGGTGGCGGCCTCGGTCGCCTCCTGGGTCATGATTTTTCAGCGTAGCAACATGATTCGTGCCGGTCGCCGCGCACTGGACAGCTTCGAAGAGCGCTTCTGGTCGGGTATCGACCTGTCCAAGCTCTATCGTCAGGCCGGTAGCAGCCCGGACCCGGATTCGGGGGTCGAGCAGATCTTCCGTGCCGGCTTCAAGGAGTTCTCTCGTCTGCGCCAGCAGCCGGGCGTCGATCCTGATGCAGTGATGGAGGGTGTGGCCCGTGCCATGCGCGTGGCCATTTCGCGCGAGGAAGAGAAGCTGGAAACCGGCCTGTCGTTCCTGGCCACGGTCGGTTCGACCAGCCCGTATGTCGGCCTGTTCGGTACCGTATGGGGCATCATGAACTCCTTCCGTGGCCTGGCCACCGCACAGCAGGCCACGCTGGCGACGGTCGCACCGGGCATCGCCGAGGCCCTGATTGCAACAGCCATCGGGCTGTTCGCCGCGATCCCGGCCGTCATGGCCTACAACCGCTTCGCGGCGCGTACCGAGACCCTGATCAATCGCTATTACACCTTTGCCGATGAATTCCAGGCCATCCTGCACCGCAAAGTGCACACCAGCGAAGAATGAGGCGCTAATTCCCCATGGCTCTGATCGCTCGAGATCGTCGCAAAAAACGCAGGCCTGTCGCCGAAATGAACGTGGTGCCCTACATCGACGTGATGTTGGTGCTGCTGGTCATTTTCATGGTGACGGCCCCCATGATCAACCAGGGTGTGAAGGTCGATCTGCCCAAGGTTTCCAGCGAGGCCTTGCCGCAGGACAACAACAATCAGGTCCTGACCATTTCGATCAAGGCCGACAAGACCTATTACTGGAACCTTGGCAGCGAAGTCGACACCGACAAGCAGATGGACAAGGCCATGACCTTGCCGCAACTGACCAGCGCCGTCACCAAGATCGTGGCCTCCGGACGTGATGCCGGCAAGCAGACACAGGTGTTCATTCGCGGTGACAAGGCGGTCGACTATGGTTCGGTGATGGTGACCATGGGCGGGCTGCAGAAAGCCGGGATTGCCAATGTCGGCTTGATTACCGAGGCGCCCTGATGCAACCAATTCGAGAGCCGTCCGCCTCGGAGAACTACTTCTGGCCTACTGTCTGGGCCGTGGGTCTGCACATCCTGATCTTTGGCACGCTCTTCGTCAGTTTTGCCATGACCCCCGAGCTGCCTGAAGCCAAGCCGGTGGTTCAGGCTACGCTGTACCAGCTCAAGTCCAAAAGTCAGGCAACCACCCAGACCAACCAGAAGATCGCAGGCGAGGCGAAGAAAACCGCTGCCCGGCAGAGTGAGGCCGAGCAGTTGGAGCAGAAAAAGATCGAACAGGAAGCTGTAAAGGCGGCGGAACAAAAGAAGACCGACGCCGCTCAAAAAGCCCAGGAACAAAAGGCTGCCGAAGAGGCCCGCAAGGCCGCCGAGCAGAAGGAAGCCCAGGAAAAGGCCGCCGAGGAAAAAGCCGAGCAAAAGGCTGAAGAAGCCAAGAAAGCGGCCGATGAAGCCAAGAAGGCGGCTGCAGACGATGCGAAGAAAGCCGCTGATGCCAAAAAGGCAGAAGAGAAACAATTGGCTGATATAGCCAAGAAGAAGGCTGAAGAAGAGGCGAAGAAAAAAGCCGAGGAAGAGGCCAAGAAGGCCGCTGCCGAGGACGCCAAGAAAGCAGCTGCCGAAGAGGCCAAGAAAAAGGCGGCTGACGAGGCGAAGAAAAAGGCGGCTGACGACGCCAAGAAACAGGCTGCCGAAGACGCCAAGAAGAAAGCTGCCGAAGACGCGAAGAAGAAGGCCACGGCCGACGCTGCTGCCAAGAAGGCTCAGGATGCTGCCCGCAAGGCTGCCGAAGACAAGAAGGCGCAAGCACTGGCCGACCTGCTCTCCGACAAGACCGAGCGTCAACAGGCCCTGGCTGACGAAGTCGGCAATGAAACGGCAGGCAGCTTCGACGACCTGATCCGCATGCGGGCTTCCGAAGGCTGGGCGCGTCCGCCGTCGGCGCGCAAGGGTATGGCCGTGGTGCTGCAGATCGGCATGTTGCCTGACGGCACCGTGACGTCGGTCAGCATTTCCAGGTCCAGTGGCGATGGTCCGTTCGACAGTTCGGCAGTAGCAGCGGTCAAGAATATTGGTCGGTTGACAGAGATGCAGGGGCTCAAACCAGCTGAGTTCGCGCCCTATCGTTCATTCAAGATGACATTCACACCTGAGGATCTAGCCTTGTGATTAACCTTCTTCGAGGACTGCTTGTAGTTCTTTGCTGTGCGGCAGGATTGGCTGTCGCAGAGGAAAAGAACATTATGGTCACCAGCGGAAGTGACCGTGCCACCCCGATTGCCGTGGTGCCTTTCGGCTGGCAGGGCGGCAACGTCCTGCCTGACGACATGGCGGAAATCATCGGCAACGACCTGCGCAACTCTGGTTATTACACGCCGCTGCCACGCCAGAACATGATCAGCTTGCCGGTCCAGGCCAGCGAAGTCGTATTCCGTGACTGGAAAGCGCTGGGTGCGCAATACGTGATGGTGGGTAACATCGTTCCTGCCGGCGGTCGCCTGCAGGTGCAATATGCCCTGTTCAACGTGGCCACCGAGCAACAGGTGTATACCGGCAACGTGTCGGGCACCACCGATCAGTTGCGCGACATGTCGCACTACATTGCCGACCAGTCGTTTGAAAAGCTGACCGGCATCAAGGGCGCATTTTCCACCCGCATGCTGTACGTGACGGCTGAGCGTTTCTCCGAAGCCAACACCCGCTACACCCTGCAGCGTTCCGATTACGACGGTGCCCGTGCGGTGACGCTGCTGCAATCGCGCGAGCCGATCCTGTCGCCGCGCTTTGCGCCCGATGGCAAGCGCATCGCCTATGTGTCGTTCGAGCAGAAGCGTCCGCGCATCTTCGTGCAGCACATCGATACCGGTCGTCGTGAGCAGATCACCAACTTCGAAGGCCTCAACGGTGCTCCGGCCTGGTCGCCGGACGGCAGCCGCCTGGCATTTGTGCTGTCCAAGGACGGTAATCCGGAAATTTATGTGATGAATCTGGGCAGCCGCCAGATCACTCGCGTGACCAACGATTCTTCGATCGATACCGAGCCGTTCTTCGGCAAGGATGGCTCGACCCTCTACTTCACGTCTGACCGTGGCGGCAAGCCGCAGATCTACAAGACCAGCGTTTCCGGTGGTGGCGCCCAGCGCGTGACCTTCGTGGGCAACTACAATGCCAACCCGAAACTGTCGGCAGACGAGAAGACCCTGGTGATGATCCATCGTCAGGAAGGCTTCACCAACTTCAAGGTGGCGGCTCAGGACCTGGCCCGTGGGAGCGTAAAAATCCTCACAGACAGTAACCTTGATGAGTCACCTACTGTTGCGCCCAACGGCACCATGGTAATCTACGCCACCCGCCAGCAGGGCCGGGGAGTCTTGATGCTCGTGTCCATCAATGGACGCGTAAGGCTCCCGCTTCCTACCGCTCAAGGCGAAGTCAGAGAACCGTCCTGGTCCCCTTACCTGAACTGACGCGGCGCTACACAAGTTTTTGCTTAACACACTGGGGTTCATTAGGAGTTTCAAGATGGAAATGCTGAAGTTTGGTAAGTTTGCTGCGCTGGCTCTGGCCATGGCTGTAGCAGTAGGTTGCTCCTCCAAGGGCGGCGACAATGCCGGTGCCGGCGGTACTGGCGCTGTAGATCCTAACGCTGGTTACGGCGCCAACACCGGTGCTGTAGACGGCAGCCTGAGCGAAGAAGCTGCTCTGCGCGCAATCACCACCTTCTACTTCGAATACGACAGCTCGGACCTGAAGCCAGAAGCCCTGCGCGCTCTGGACGTTCACGCCAAGGACCTGAAAGGCAATGGCGCTCGCGTCGTTCTGGAAGGCAACACTGACGAGCGTGGCACTCGCGAGTACAACCTGGCCCTGGGCGAGCGTCGTGCGAAAGCCGTTCAGCGCTATCTGGTGCTGCAAGGCGTTTCCCCAGCTCAGCTGGAACTGGTTTCCTACGGTGAAGAGCGTCCAGTTGCCACCGGCAACGACGAGCAATCCTGGGCTCAAAACCGTCGCGTCGAACTGCGTAAGTAATTTGACATGCGAACGTGCCGTCGTGCTCTAACCGTTTTGGCTCTCACCCTTCCGCTTGCTGCGTGGGGTGCGGTACCTGTAGTCGGTGACAATTCTGGCTCTGGCAGCAGTTATCCGCCAGCGGGATATGGTACGTCCGGCGCCTATGCGGGGGGCGGGGTTGCGGCCCAGCCCTCCGCACAGGGTCAACTGTTTCTACAGTTGCAACAGATGCAGGAAGAAATCGCGCGTCTGCGCGGTATCGTCGAAGTCCAGCAAAATGACATCCAGCGCATCAAGCAGGAAGCCCTGGAGCGTTATCAGGAACTCGACCAACGTATCGTCAGTGGCGCTGCCGCGGCGAACAATAATTCTCAACCCGCTGGCAATGCAGTAAACGCCGGTGGGACGCCTGTTGCCCCGGTCAGCAATGCTGCACCGGCAGCGGGGACCGAGCCGCCTGACCCGGCCAAGGAAAAGCTTTACTACGAAGCAGCCTTCGACCTGGTCAAGGCCAAGGATTTCGACAAGGCCAGCCAGGCTTTCGCCGCTTTCCTGCGCAAATACCCTAACAGTGGTTATGCGGGCAATGCCCAGTACTGGCTGGGTGAAGTGAACCTGGCCAAGGGTGACCTGCAAGGTGCCGGCCAGGCGTTTGCCAAAGTCAGCCAGGCCTATCCGAAGCATGCCAAGGTGCCGGATTCGCTTTACAAACTGGCCGACGTCGAGCGTCGCCTGGGTCACACCGACAAGGTCAAGGGCATTCTGCAGCAAGTCGTTGCCCAGTACCCTGGCACTTCGGCTGCGCAATTGGCGCAGCGCGACCTGCAACGCCTCTGATTGTCCGGGCCGCTCTTGAAGAAAGCCGCGCTTGTCGCGGCTTTTTTCGTTAGAATTCGCACCCGAAATTTTTGCTCATTACGCTTTCTGGTATTACGCGAGCGCGGATACCCTGAAGTGCCTGACGGAGGCGGACAGCCTGTTTAGCTGTTACGCCCGTGGCCCCTATGCAAGACACTCTACGCATCACCGAAATATTTCACTCGCTGCAGGGTGAAACCCGAACGGCCGGGCTGCCCACGGTATTCGTGCGCCTGACCGGCTGTCCCCTGCGTTGCCAGTATTGCGACAGCGCCTACGCCTTTACCGGTGGGACCATCACCCCACTGGATGCCATCGTCGAGCAGGTTGCAACCTGGAAGCCCCGCTACGTCTGCGTGACAGGCGGTGAGCCGTTGGCCCAGCCCAATGCGATTCCCTTGCTCAAGCGTCTGTGTGACGACGGTTACCAGGTTTCGCTGGAAACCAGCGGTGCCCTGGACATCTCGGCGGTCGACCCACGCGTGAGTCGTGTGGTCGATCTCAAGACGCCAGGGTCTCTGGAAGTGTCGCGTAACCGCTACGAAAACATGCAATGGCTGACGCCCAACGACCAGGTCAAGTTCGTGATCTGCTCACGCGAAGACTATGACTGGGCCGTGTCCAAGCTGATCCAGTACCGGCTTGACGAGCGTGTTGGCGAAGTGCTGTTTTCGGCCAGCCATCACCAGCTCAAGGGGCGCGATCTGGCCGACTGGATAGTGGCGGACAATCTGCCGGTACGCCTGCAGATGCAATTGCACAAACTGCTTTGGGACGACGAGCCAGGGCGCTGAGGGGAAATGAACATGAGCGATAAAAAAGCAGTCATCCTGTTGTCTGGCGGCCTGGATTCCGCCACCGTGGTGGCCATGGCCCGTGCCGAGGGCTACGCCTGCTACACCATGAGTTTCGACTATGGCCAGCGCCACCGGGCTGAGCTGCAGGCGGCTGCGCGGGTGGCGCGTGACCTGGGCGCCATCGAGCACAAGGTGATCGGGCTGAATCTGGACGGCATGGGCGGCTCGGCATTGACCGACAGCAGCATCGACGTCCCTGAAGCGCCCACCGAAGGTATTCCCGTCACCTATGTGCCGGCCCGCAACACGGTGTTCCTGTCGCTGGCGCTGGGTTGGGCCGAAGTGCTTGGGGCGCGGGACATTTTCATTGGTGTGAACGCCGTGGACTACTCCGGGTACCCTGATTGCCGTCCCGAATTCGTCGAGGCTTTCGAACGCCTGGCCAACCTGGCGACCAAGGCCGGTGTGGAAGGGCAGGGCTTTACCATCCAGGCGCCGCTGCAGAACCTCAGCAAGGCCGATATCGTCACGGCAGGCATCAGGTTGGGCGTGGATTATTCGCTGACGGTGTCGTGCTATCAGGCCGACGATCAAGGGCGTGCCTGCCGCAAATGTGACAGTTGCCGCCTGCGCGCCGAAGGCTTCGCGGCAGCCGGCGTCACAGACCCGACCAATTATTTTTAGTTTTTTTGCATGAGGGTGTTGAATTACTGATAAAAATCAGTAATATACGCCCCACGCAACGGGTCGTTAGCTCAGTTGGTAGAGCAGTTGGCTTTTAACCAATTGGTCGTAGGTTCGAATCCTACACGACCCACCATATTGAAAGGCAGCTGCAAAAAGGTTCACGACACGCCTTGTGTCAGGTTCCGCAGGTGTCGGTAGCCAGCCAATTGGCCGGCTTGCAGAAACACCAGAAAACCCACCTCGTCAGGTGGGTTTTTTCGTTATGGCGCGTATTCGGAATATTTCCAGCGTCCCGCCTCTTTGTCCTGTCTGTTTCTTTCATGAAAACACCGAACTCCTGAAATACTTTGAAACAACTGTGACAGTCTGATGGTCAACAGCTCATCCTGTTCATTGCCTGGTTTCGCATGAAAACACCCGATCCTGCTCGTCGCCTGCCGTACCTCGATCAGATGCGTAACCTGAAGATGGCGCGCTCCGCCCATGCCTATGTACGCGGCAGTACCGTGCAATTCTATGAGTGGCTGCAAAGCCAGCCCGGTCGCCGCCTGCCCAGTGGTCCGGCCGTATGGATCTGTGGCGATTGCCACGCCGGTAACCTGGGGCCGACCGGGGACCTGAAGGGCGATACTGACGTGCATATTCGCGACCTTGACCAGACGGTGGTGGGTAACCCCGCCCATGACCTGGTCCGTCTCGCCTTGTCACTGGCCACGGCCGCTCGCGGGTCCGACCTGCCAGGGGTGACCAGCGCACGCATGCTCGAAGAAATGATGCGCGGCTACGAGCTGGCTTTCGAAACCAGCCTTGACCAGGAACCGCTGCGCCCGCAGCAGGTCAAGGCCGGCTTGCGCAGCGCGGTACGCCGTACCTGGAAGCATCTGGCCAAGGAGCGCATCGCTGGCGGTCGTATGACCCTGCCCTTGGGCAAGCATTTCTGGCGGCTGAGCAAGGACGAGCGCCAGGCCATCGAGGCGCTGTGCCTGACCCCGGACATTCATGCGCTGGTGACTTCGCTCAAGGGCCGCAGCCATGACAGTGATGTGCACCTGCTGGACTGCGCTTATTGGGTCAAGGGGTGCAGCTCGCTGGGCTTGCGCCGCTATGCGGTATTGCTGAGGGTCAGCGACGGTGATGATGAGGATTATTGCCTGCTGGACGTCAAGCAGGCAGTGGCGGCCGCTGCGCCTCGCGCTGCTCGCGTTGGCATGCCGCGTGATAATGGCAGGCGCGTAGTCGAGGGCGCCCGGCAACTGTCGCCGGGGCTGGGAAACCGCATGCTCGCCGTGCGCCTGCTGGAGCATTCGTTCTTCATCCGCGAACTGTTGCCCCAGGACCTCAAGCTGGAGCTTGACCAGCTTGATCCGCGTCAGGCCATGGAAGCTGCCGCTTACCTCGCCCGGATCGTTGGCCAGGCCCATGCCCGGCAGATGGATTTGCACGATCGCCTGGCGTGGATGACCGACCTGCAGAGAAATCGCACCCGTACGCTCGATGCTCCGTCATGGCTGTGGAGCAGCGTGGTCCAGCTGGTGGGTGATCATGAAATGGGCTATCTGGCGCATTGCCGTCGCTATGCACTTGAACAGGCGCTGGCCTGAGCGCTAGGCCGTATGGACGAAGAACAGGCCCGCCGCTTCGGCCTGGCTGCCCGGCTTGCGCAGGTAAAGATGCGCCACGGCATCGGTCAGGTAGAACACGTCGGTAAAGGGCGCCGGGAAATCGGCCGAGTACAGTTGGCAGAAGAATTGGTAGTCATCACCGATCTGTGGGTCGACAGGCGCCCAGCAGGGTGGTGTCGTGCAGATCAACGAGTCGGCGGGAATTTCGCCCGGCTCAAGTGCCCGCGCGCTGAGGGTGGCCGTTCGTTGCTCGATGCTCGACACAGGGCTGTATTGCAGTGGATGGTCGCCTGCGGGCAATACGGCGGTATAGCCACTGGGGCGTGTCGGGCGCTGCAGCACGGCAGCGTCGAAGGTGATGCTGTCCAGAAAGTAATCGTCAGCGCTGTAGGTGCAAAACACATAGACAACCCCTTGCGCCGGCAGGCTGTCGATCTGGATAGGCTCACGCATCCGCCCGCAATCGATGGTTGCGACCAGGGTCAGCGGTTCACCGTCCGGATTGTGCGGCCAGTGTTCGATGCGGGCCGCATTGCCGCCCAGCGTGAGGCCGCACCCGGTTGTGCTGCCGGGCATCGAAAACGACAGGCCCAGCACCGTGGTGGTGATACTCAAACGATGTATTCGGGCCGCCCCGCCTCATCCCAGGCCTTGTAACGGGCATCGATAAGGCCGGCGAGCTTGTCGTAGTTGGCCCAGGTGTCATCGACCCGGTACAGCGACTGTTCATTCACACCGAACGTCTGGAAATAGTCATCGATGTAGCGACTGTCGTTCTCCAGGCCCTGATAGTAGGCCAGAGCAAACGCATTGCCGGTCTTGTCGAATTCCTGGTCGGTGATTCTTTCGTCCAGCATGCTCAGCACGAACTGTGCACCGGTAATCGAGCGTTCCTTGAGGTCGCCCAGTTCATCTTCGGCGTCTTCAAGTAACGCTTCGCTGACCCGGTCGTTGATCACCATCCAGCTCAGAAACATGCCGATATGCGTGGCGCTTGCGGCGTCAGGCAAGTCTTTGGGGTAGGTGCCTTCGTAGTGCCAGGAGGCATCGTCGTACTTCATGGTGATTTCCTGTCGGCCGCCTTTGGCGCATGAGGGTAGGGCGCATCAAGCGCCCGGCTTGAAGCATAGACCGTCAAGGCCTCAAGAGTTCCAGAGGCCACGCGTTTGCTGGGCGTAACAGTCAATGCAACGTATCGTGCAAGTGATAATCACTCACGTCAAGGTGTGCTAAAAACTTGCGCTATCGCATGTTCTTTGCGGTTAGAATCGGGCCGCTTTCAGCCATGCAACGCTGGTAGCGCCTTCCCTGCAAAGGCCTGGCTTCATGTAAGGTGGCCTTTGGGGTGTAAACTTGCATTACGCGCCACCGCGCACTCAGGTCCAGCCAACATGACGCAGATTTCCGAACGCTTTCTGGTGCAGGCGCATCTCGATGCCAAACAACCGAAAGCGTTGAGCCTTGAAGAACAGGCCCAGTACCGTGAACAGATTGCCGCCGAACTCAAGGCGCGCGATGCGGTGCTGGTTGCTCACTACTATTGCGATCCGGTGATCCAGGCCCTGGCCGAGGAAACCGGTGGTTGCGTGGCCGACTCGCTGGAGATGGCGCGTTTCAGCAATAACCACGCCGCCAGCACCGTGCTGGTGGCCGGCGTGCGCTTCATGGGCGAGACTGCCAAGATTCTTAACCCGGAAAAGCGCGTGTTCATGCCGACCCTGGAGGCCACCTGCTCGCTGGATGTCGGCTGTCCGGTCGATGAGTTCTCGGCGTTCTGCGACCAGCATCCCGAGCGCACGGTGGTGGTGTATGCCAACACCTCGGCGGCGGTCAAGGCGCGAGCCGACTGGGTCGTGACCTCGGGCTGTGCGCTGGAAATCGTCGAAAGCCTGATGGACAACGGCGAGAAGATCATCTGGGCGCCAGACAAGCATCTTGGGCGCTGGATCCAGCGTCAGACCGGTGCCGACATGCTGTTGTGGGACGGCGCCTGCATCGTGCACGAAGAGTTCAAGTCCAAGCAGCTCGAGGACATGAAGGCGCTGTACCCGGAAGCGGCCGTGCTGGTGCACCCCGAGTCGCCGGAAGCCGTCATTGCCCTGGCCGATGCCGTGGGCTCGACCAGTCAGATGATCGCCGCCGCACAACGGCTGCCCAACAAGATGTTCATCGTGGCGACCGATCGCGGCATCTTCTACAAGATGCAGCAGCTGTGCCCGGACAAGATCTTCATTGAAGCCCCCACTGCCGGTAACGGCGCGGCTTGCCGAAGCTGCGCGCATTGCCCGTGGATGGCGATGAACACTCTGGAGCGCACCCTGCAATGCCTGCGTGATGGCAGCAACGAGATCTTCGTCGACCCGGCCCTGATCCCGCATGCCATCCGGCCCTTGCAGCGCATGCTCGACTTCACCCAGGCCGCCCGCCTCAGGCAGGCCGGCAACGCCTGAAGCCCGTCCAGGCACCGATCAGTCAAGCCCTGGCACCAGACTGTGGGAGGCGGCTTACCGGCGACGGCGATGGGACAGGCGCAGCAGGTGTATGAGCCTTGCTGGCCGCATCGTCGGATCGCCGCCCGCAGCAAGCCGCCTCCCACAGGATTGATATCGCCCAAGATCTCGGGCCTGGCACCCGATTGTGGGAGGCGGCTTGCCGGCGATTGCGGGGTAACAGGCTGCGCAGGTGTGCCGGCTTTATCCGTCTTGTCGCGAGCAGAGCTCCCTCCCGCAGAATGAGCGTCAGCCGGGGAACCGGCGAACCCCTTTGGTACTGATCCCCATGCCAGGTGCCGGGCTTTTTATTGAGTGGGCAAAGGCTCAGTTCATCATGCCCTTGACCAGGCGCTCCTGCTCAGCCAAGGCTCTCTGTCGGGCATCGATGCGTGAGGCCACCTGGAAATTGTTGTTGGAGCGCCGCTTGGCAAAGTCCAGCTGCTGAATGGCCTGGCGAAAATCACCGACCAGCGCGAAGTACTCGGCACGTGCCTCGTGCAGGCCCACGGTGTTGCCGTTCAGGCCGCGCGCTTCTGCCACCTGATACCAGACGTCCGGATCGGCCGGTCGCCGCTTGAGCAGCGCGTCAAGCGCCTTCTCGGCTTCGGCGGTACGCCCTTGCTTGAGCTGTACGTCAATGCGCGCCTGGTTGAGCGGATAATTGCCCGGGTACAACGTCAGCAGGCGGTCGGCCCGTTGCCGCGCCTCGGCCAGGCGGTTGCTGGTGATGTCCAGGTCGATCTGCGCCAGATTGTAGGCGACCTCGTTAGGCGACTTGTCGAGCAAGGGCTTGAGGCCGTCGCGTGCTTCATTGAGCTGGCCGCCTTTGATCTGGGCAATGGCCAGGCCGTAGCGGGCGTCATCGGCGTTCGGGTTCTCGGCCATTTGCGCCCGAAAACGCTTGGCGGCAATGCCTGGGGTTTCCTCATAGAACAGCGCAACCCGCGCGCGCATCAGTTGATAGCGCAGGCTGTCTTCCTGGCCGCCGGGCTTTGCCTGTTCGGCACGGTTGCGGGTGTCGGCGATGCGTGACTCGCTGACCGGGTGGGTCAGCAAAAACTCCGGCGGCCTGGCATCGAAGCGGTACTGGCGCATCAGGCGCTCGAACATGGTTGGCATGTTGCGCGGGTCGTAGCCGGCCTTTTCCAGGTTGAGAATGCCGATGCGGTCGGCCTCCTGCTCGTTCTGGCGTGAAAAGCGGCGCTGTTCCTGGATCGCGGCGGCCTGGGTGCCGGCGATGGTCGCGATACCGGCGTCACCGGCACCGGCGGCGGCCATGACGATGCCCGCCAGCATGGCGGCCATGATGGGCACCTGCATGCGCTGCTGGGCTTCGACGCCCCTGGCAAAGTGACGTTGTGACAAGTGAGCCAGTTCGTGGGCCATGACCGAGGCGTATTCACCCTCGGTGCGGGCATACAGGAACAATCCGCCATTGACCCCGATGATGCCACCGGGTGCGGCAAAGGCGTTGAGCTGGTTGCTGTTGATGAGGATGAACTCCAGGCGCCGGTCCTGCACCTGGCTGGTTTCGGCCAGCTTGTAGACCGATGTCTCGACAAAGTCCTTCAGTTGCGGGTCCGAGAGCTGGCCGACCTGAGAGCGCAACATGCCCAGCCATGCCCGGCCCAGTTGATGCTCCTGCTCGGGAGAGACAATCGACGAGCTGGCATCGCCCAGTGAAGGCAGGTCATCGGCCAGGATCGGGGTCGCCAGCAGACAGGCAAGGGTGAGCAATGTCGGACGCAGGAAATTCATGCAGGTGGCTCTGGGCGAATGTGCACCTACTGTAGCCGGCTCAATGGCGTGCTGGCCAGAGTGGGGTATTCTTGGCGGCTTGTGCTAGGGTCTGTTGCCGTTTCAGCACGAGCCGCGTTGCTGGGCCAAATCTCGCCAGGCCAGGCGGAGGACGCAGAAAAGGGTCGCTCCCTTTTCAAGTTCTCCAACACCGCATGGCGAGATTTGGCACGCAACCCGAAGGGCCGGGCCTGTTTTGCCGCGAGACTGCGTTACTCGCCACTCATTTGGAATGACCAAACTTCGCGGCGCCTGCCTTGCCTCGCGGCAAAACGGGCGCCGGCGCGGTCGTGATGAAACGGCAACAGACCCTAAGGGTCGTGATGACTTTTTGCCAGATTGATGTGTCCGCCCGGAGAAAAACGATGTCTGACGCTGTAGCCCCTCCATTGTTCGATGCCGAACTCGATGCGCGCGGCCTCAATTGCCCGTTGCCGTTGCTCAAGGCCAAGATGGAACTCAATCGCCTGGCCAGTGGCGCAGTGCTCAAGGTGACGGCCACCGATGCCGGTTCGCAACGCGATTTTCGCAGTTTCGCCCGCCTGGCAGGTCATGCCTTGTTGCATGAGCAGGCTGACGCAGGGCTCTACACCTATTGGTTGCGCAAGGCCTAGGCAACCGTTCTCGCACAAAAGGATGCCTGATGTACAAAGTGCTTAGCGACTGGATGCAGCGCTACTTCTCGGACGAAGAAGCGGTGGTGCTGGCGGTGTTGTTGTGTGTGGCCTTCACCCTGATCCTGACCCTGGGCGGCATGCTGGCGCCGGTGTTGGCCGGCATGGTCCTGGCGTTCCTGATGCAGGGTGTGGTCGGCCTGCTGGTGCGCCTGCGCATACCGGAGCGGGTTGCGGTGGTGCTGGTGTTCACGTTGTTCATCGGCGTATTGCTGGTGTTTCTGCTGGTGCTGGTGCCCTTGCTGTGGCACCAGTTGATCACCCTGTTCAACGAATTGCCCGGCATGCTCGCCAAGTGGCAGTCGCTGCTGTTGCTGCTGCCTGAGCGTTACCCGCACCTGGTCTCGGACGAGCAGGTGTTGCAGGCGATCGAAGTGGCGAGAGGCGAAGTGGGCAAGTTCGGGCAACTGGCGCTGACCTTTTCGCTGTCGAGCCTGCCGTTGCTGGTCAATCTGATGATCTACCTGGTGCTGGTGCCGATCCTGGTGTTCTTCTTTCTCAAGGATCGCCACCTGTTCGGACGCTGGGCGCGGGGCTACCTGCCGCGTGAACGTGGGCTGCTGACCCGCGTGGCCAATGAAATGAACCGGCAGATCGCCAATTACATTCGCGGCAAGGTCATCGAGATCTTCATCTGTGGCGCGGTGACCTATGTGGCCTTCGTGGCGCTGGGCCTCAATTACGCCGCGCTGCTGGCCATGCTGGTCGGCATTTCGGTGGTGGTGCCGTATGTGGGGGCGGTGGTGGTGACTGTGCCGGTGGCGCTGATCGGCCTGTTCCAGTGGGGCTGGGGCGACCAGTTCATCTACCTGATGATGGTCCACGGCATTATCCAGGCGCTCGATGGCAACGTACTGGTGCCGATGCTGTTTTCCGAGGCCGTCAACCTGCACCCAGTGGCGATCATCTGCGCGGTGTTGCTGTTCGGCGGGTTGTGGGGCTTCTGGGGGATCTTCTTTGCAATTCCGCTGGCGACCCTGTTCAAGGCCGTGCTCGATGCCTGGCCGCGCCAGGAGCCGGTGGTTGCGCCGCTGATGTAGGTCCGCAGCAGGGCTGAAGGCGCCGAGCGACGCCTTCACGACCTGTCAGGCCTGGTTCAGGGCCTGCGCGCGGGCCAGCACTTCGGCCACGTGGCCGGGCACTTTCACGCCGCGCCATTCATGACGCAGCACGCCGTCCTTGTCGATCAGGAACGTGCTGCGATCCACGCCCAGGTATTCCTTGCCGTACAGCTTCTTGAGCTTGATGACGTCGAACAGCTGGCACAAGGCTTCGTCCTTGTCCGAGATCAGTTCGAAAGAGAAGGCCTGCTTGGTCTTGAAGTTTTCGTGCATCTTCAGGCTGTCGCGCGAGACGCCGAACACCACTGTGTCAGCCGCCTCGAACTGCGCCATGCTGTCGCGAAAATCCTGGCCTTCGGTGGTGCAGCCGGGCGTGTTGTCCTTGGGGTAGAAATAGATCACCACCTGGCGCCCCTGGAGTCCGGACAGGCTGACGGCCTGGCCGCCAGTGGCCTGTGCCTGGAAATCGCTGACGGGTTGGTCGACTGCAACGGTCATCGGGATTTCCTCAAGTAGGGGTCTGTGGGCGCCATGGCTCGATAAGGGCATCGAGGTTCAGGGCGTCGGAGAAGTCCAGGAACTGATCACGCAGCCAACTGATCTGGGTGCCGGCCGGCAGCGTGACGGTAAAGGTGGCGTTGAGCATGGTGCCGCCGGTCTGTGGCGCCTGGTAGGTGTCGCACACAAGGTTTTCCAGCTCGACGTTATGGTCGATGAAGAACTGGCACAGCTCGTTGATGATGTCCGCACGGTACGCCGAGCTGATATAGGCCACGTAGGGCAGCGCCTCGGGACGGCTTTCCAGGGTCGCGCTGCGCACCACGCTGGTGGTGAAGGCGTGCTTCTTGCTCAGGTTCGGCAGGGCGGTCTCCAGGCGCGCCAGGGCGTCCCAGCTGCCGGAGATCTGCAGGACCAGTGCGCTGCATTCGCCATGGCGGGTCAGGCGGGAGCTGACCACGGCGCAGCGGCTTTCATGGCTGGCACGGCACAGAACGTTGGTCAGCTCCATGGGGTTGGCGCCAAGGGCACTGATGACAAGGAATTGTTCGCGAACTGGGGGGGTGGACGACATGCAGCATTCCTAGATGATGAACGGTCGGTACATTTCGGTTCTTGCAGAACCGATTCGGAAGTCTGGGTTGCGCCGCGTCGGCTGGCTGATTTGTCGGTAAAGACCTGCACGGCAGGGCTGCAAGGCGCTGGGGCAGGGGTTTGGAGGACAAAACCGGACGATTGCACGCAAGGCGCAGGTGACCTGTACCGAGCAAAGCAAGAAGGGTAGCGAAAACCATCGCTCAGGGGAATGCTCACAGCGTGGTACTTCGCTTGTGCAAGGCTGATGGCGCCAGTACCATTACGGCTCTCTTTTTCCGGCAGGAGCGGTTGCATGATTGCGGGCAGTATGGTGGCACTGGTCACCCCCATGGATGCACAAGGCGGTCTCGACTGGGACAGCCTGAGCAAACTGGTTGACTTCCACCTGCAAGAGGGCACCAACGCCATCGTTGCCGTGGGAACCACAGGTGAGTCGGCGACCCTGAGCGTCGACGAGCACATCGAGGTGATCCGTCGCGTGGTCGATCAGGTCGCCGGGCGTATCCCGGTGATCGCCGGCACCGGTGCCAACTCCACCAGTGAAGCGATCGAACTGACCGGCAACGCCAAGGCGGCCGGCGTCGACGCCTGCCTGCTGGTCACGCCGTACTACAACAAGCCGACCCAGGAAGGCCTGTTCCAGCACTTCAGCCACATCGCCCGTGCCGTGGACATCCCGCAGATCCTCTACAACGTGCCGGGCCGCACCGCCTGCGACATGAAGGCCGAAACCGTGATCCGCCTTTCGACCGTGGCCAACATCATCGGTATCAAGGAAGCCACCGGCGACCTGCAGCGCGCCCGGGACATCCTGGCCGGTGTCAGCAGCGATTTCATGGTCTATTCCGGTGACGACGCCACCGCTGTCGAACTCATGCTGCTGGGCGGCAAGGGCAACATCTCCGTGACCGCCAACGTCGCACCGCGTGCCGTCAGTGACATGTGCGCCGCGGCCCTGCGTGGCGAGGCCGCCGCGGCCCGCGCCATCAACGACCGGATTTCCTCGCTCAACAACACCTTGTTCATCGAATCCAACCCTATCCCCGTGAAATGGGCCCTGAACGAGATGGGCATGATGGCCGACGGTATCCGTCTGCCTCTGACCTGGCTCAGCCAGGCCTGTCACGAACCGCTGCGCCAGGCCCTGCGCCAGGCCGGCGTACTGGTTTAATTGAGGAAGTACAACGCAATGAAGCGATTGGCCGGATTCTCCGCACTTGCCCTGATCATCTCCAGCACCAGTGGTTGTGGCTGGGTCTGGGGTCCTGACGGTTATTTCCGTGATCGCGGCAGCGATTACCTGGAATCGACCCAGACTGCACCCATGCAAGTGCCTGCCGACGTCACCGGCGTCAAGCGCCTGGACCCGCTGTTGCCGATCCCGCGCAACGTGGCCGACAGCACCCAGAAGGGCGAATACATCGTTCCACGTCCTGTGCCGATGGCCACCAGCGCGGCCGAATCGAGTGACTTCAGCCTGCAGCAAAGCGGTGACGCACGCTGGATCCTGGCCCAGCGTCCGCCGGCTGAAATCTGGTCAGTGGCGCACCAGTATTTTGAAGACAACGGCTTTCGCATTGCCCAAGAGCGCCCGCAAACCGGCGAATTCAGCACCACCTGGCAGCGCCTGGACGAGCTTTCGGCGTCCGTTGCCCGTCGCCTGAGCGCCAGCGGCACCGCCGCCGACAGCGAAACCCGCGTGCGGGTGCGCATCGAGCCGGGCGTACAGCGCAACACCAGTGAAATCTACGTGGCCAGTGTGTCGCGCGCCGCCGGCAGCACCGCCGAGGTCGAATTTCCCGACAACGCCGCCAGCGCCGGCCTGAATGCCTCGCTGACCGACGACCTGCTGGCCGGCCTGAGCCGCAACGCCAAGCAGGGCGGTTCGGTGTCGCTGCTGGCGGCCCGTGACTACGACACCCCGAGCCGCGTGGCGATGGGCGTCGACGGCAGCGGCAACCCGATGCTCAACCTGGGCGCCGACCTGGACCGCGCCTGGTCGAGTGTGGGGCGTGCCCTGGAGCAGGGTGACTGGCGCGTCGAGGACATCAACCGCAGCCTGGGCCTTTACTACATCAACCTGGCCGAGCGTGCCGACAAGCCTGAGAACGAACCCGGCCTGATCAGCGGCCTGTTCGGCGGCAAGGCCAGCAAGGAAGAGATCGAGGCACGTGCCGAGCGTTATCAGGTGCGCCTGAGCAAGGTCGGTGAAAACGTGCAGGTCACGGTCGAGAAGAACATCAACACCGTCGCCCCTGCCGATGTGGCACGTCGCGTGTTGAGCGTCATTCAGGATCACCTGGGTTAAGTGCGCTTCGCCAGCCTGGGCAGCGGCAGCCGTGGCAATGCCACGCTGGTCGCCAGCCATGACACTTACGTGCTGGTCGACTGCGGCTTCTCGCTGCGTGAGACCGAGCGGCGCCTGGCGAGGCTCGGTGTCGACCCTGCGCAACTGAGCGCCATTCTGGTGACCCACGAGCATGCTGATCATGTGCATGGCGTGGGGTTGCTGTCGCGGCGCTACACAGTGCCGGTCTACCTCAGCCGCGGCACTCAGCGCGGTTTGCGCAAGCCGGTGGAGGTCGCCGGTCTGCTGACCGCTGGCACGCCGCTGCACATCGGCGCGCTGGAGATCGACGTGGTGTCGGTCGAGCACGATGCGCTGGAGCCGACCCAGTTCGTCTTCAGCGACGGGCAGCGGCGCTTCGGCCTGCTGACCGACCTGGGGTCTTACTGCACCAATGTGCTAGAGCGCTATCAGGGCCTTGATGCCCTGATGATCGAAGCCAACCACTGCCGCGACATGCTTGCCCGAGGCCGTTACCCGGTCTTTCTCAAGCAGCGTGTGGGAGGTCAATCGGGACATTTGAACAATCACCAGGCTGCCAGCCTGGTGAGCGAGCTGGGCTGGCAGACACTGCAACACCTGGTGCTGGCCCACCTGAGCTCCAAGAACAACCTGCCGCAGCTGGCCCGGCAATGTTTCGTCGACACCCTCGGGTGCGACCCGGACTGGCTGCAAATGGCCGATCAAGATTGTGGGCTCGACTGGCGACAGATCGCCTAGCCCTACCATTTAGCAAGCGGAGCCCATCATGGAAAAACGTGAAGAACTCTACCGCGGCAAAGCCAAGTCGGTGTACAAGACCGACGACGCCGACCGCTTGATCCTGCTGTTTCGCAACGACACCTCGGCGTTCGACGGCAAGCGCATCGAACAACTGGACCGCAAGGGCACGGTGAACAACAAGTTCAACGCGTTCATCATGCAGAAGCTCGAAGAAGCGGGTATTCCGACCCAGTTCGACAAGCTGCTGGGCGACAACGAGTCGCTGGTCAAGAAGCTGGACATGATTCCGGTCGAGTGCGTGGTGCGCAACTACGCCGCCGGCAGCCTGGTCAAGCGCCTGGGCGTCGAAGAAGGCCTCAAGCTTGAGCCCTACACCTTCGAGCTGTTCCTGAAGGACGACGCCAAAGGCGACCCGTTCATCAACGAATCCCACGTCGTGGCGTTCGGCTGGGGCACCGCCGAGCACCTGGCGCGCATGAAAGAGCTGTCGCTCAAGGTCAACGACGTGCTGAGCAAACTGTTCGACGACGCCGGCCTGCTGCTGGTCGACTTCAAGCTGGAGTTCGGCGTGTTCCACGGCGAAATCGTCCTGGGCGACGAGTTCAGCCCTGACGGCTGCCGCCTGTGGGACAAAGAGACCCGCAAGAAGATGGACAAGGACCGCTTCCGCCAGGGTCTGGGCGACGTGATCGAAGCCTACGAAGAAGTGGCCCACCGTCTGGGCGTGCCGCTGTAAGCACGCCTGTGACGCAAGCGCTTGATACCACGTAAAAAAATGCAGAAACTGCTCGACATCTGCATTCAGGCTGGTATGATGCGCGCCATTGGAGAGATGCCAGAGTGGCCGAATGGGACGGATTCGAAATCCGTTGTACTGGCAACAGTACCTAGGGTTCGAATCCCTATCTCTCCGCCATTACCGCTGTAGCTAAAACCCCCGACTATCCTGGCGATAGCGGGGGTTTTTTGTTTCCGGGATAACGCTTCGTATCAACCCGGCGCGTCTCACATGAACACGGCACACGGCTCTGGCCTGCTGCAGCCCTCTCACGGCGCGCAACAGGGCCATGCGTTTGCTACCTGATTCAAGCGCCTCATCCATTCATGCTTGCCGCCAGTAACGCCCGTTCCCTGGTCAGGGGCTTGAGCACCCCTGGGTGCTCCCCGGTCTTGATGAACAGGAAATAACGATCCTGGTTATCGTGCAGGATGCGGTACACATCCGCTGTCCTGTTGGTGCCAGGTGGAGTCAGTTTATCCACGATCAGTGTGTAGGCATCGACGCCCTGTCCACTCAAGGCGGCCTGCAATTGTGCATCAATCGTTGAACGCCACTTCTTCAGGTTGTGCCGATAGGCCCAAACGACCAATGCAATTGCCAGTATCGGCATTACCCCGCTTGCGAAGATCGTGAGTAATACGTCCATGATCCCTCCGTGTCACCTGGCAAACCATCATCAATACCCACAACCGCGGCGCACGGCAAGGCTAAGAGGGGCGAGCAGGCCTTGATGAACAGCCTGATAACTGTCGACCTTGAATACAAATAAGCCACCCGAATGAAAACAATCTTGAAAACCCCGTTGCCCCAATCAAGAATGGCCCGTCTTTAATCCAGGAAACTGCGCCATGAAAAGGATCTTCTGCCCTTTGTGGGCCATAGCGGTACTGTCCGTTGCCGCCTCTTTTGCCCAGGCGGCACAACCGGGTTCTTATCGATTCGAAGACTCACCGGCCACGCCCATCGCGCCGCAACAGGTCAAGCACGCACTGAGCGGGGCCAACGACCAGATTCGTGCGCGCTTTGCGTTCGTGCGCGAAGGTGTGCAGACACCCAATTTCGCCGGCAAGTATGTAGTCAATACGTATGGCTGTGGCACTGGCTGTACGGCCAGCGGCATCGTCGACCTGAAGACAGGCACTGTCTATCGCGCACCGTTCAACGAGGCGCTGTCCGACGATGCCTATGCCCGCTTTGGTGTGAAAGAAGCCTTCCGGGCCGATTCGAACCTGTTCTATTTCTCGAACTACCGCTACCTCGCGCCGGGCTCACCGGACATGACACAGCAAAATGGTGTAGCCCGATGGAACGAGTCGACGAAAACCTTTGAGATCCTGGAAAAGCACACGCCTTACAAGGTGCAGATGTAACCGCTTGCAGGACTGGCCTCATGGCAGCGAGCGGCGTTCTCGCGGTCTGACCGTCGTCGAGCGAACCCGCAGCGCCAGCCAGATCCCGATCAATATCCCCGCCATGCCCAGCGCGTGGTACAGGTGCAGCGACTCGCCCAGGAATGTGACGGCCAGCACCGCGCCGAACACCGGGATCAGGTGGATGCACAGCGCCGCCTGCGCCGCGCCGAAGCGGGCTACGGCCAGGGTAAAGAGCAAGTAGCCCAGCACCGAAGGAAACACGCCCAGGTACAGCAAGGCCATCAGGCTGTCCGCGTCCCAGTGGGCGACCGCACCCTGTGACGTTTCGATCCACCACAGCGGAATCAGCGCCAGCAGTGCGACGGCAATCTGGGCGGCCATCAGGCCGATCCGGTTGACCTCGGCCGGCACGCTGCGTGACCACAACGTGTAGAACGCGAACGACACCATGGCGCAGAACACAATCAGGTCGCCGTGAGAAAAACTCAGCTTCAGCAGGGCTTGCACGTCGCCGTGGGTGATGATCACCAGCACGCCCGCGCACGAAAGCAGCAGCCCTGCGTTCTGCATGCCATGCAGTCGCTGGCGATAGAACAGCGCACCGAATAGCGCGATCAGCACCGGAATGCAGGAATTGAGTAGCAGGGCATTGGCTGCCGAGGTGTCGCGCAGGCCGATATAGGTCAGGCAGGTAAAGCCCACCACGCCCGTCAGCGAAAGGCGGGCGAGCAGCCATGGATGCCGGGTGTAGAAAGGCCAGTCCTTGCGCAGGTGCTTCAAGGCAAAGGGCAGGATCAAGGCCAGCGCAATCACCCAGCGCCATAGCGACAGCGACATCGGTGGGAGGCTGTCGCGTACGGCCCGGCCGACAATGAAATTACCGGCCCAGAACAGGGGCGGCAGGACAAGCAACAGCCAGTAGGGAGACAGCCATTGGCGTGGTTGTGATGGGTGCACCGTTTTCTCCTTGGCCTGCTCGGCGGGTTTGCGGGCAGGCCATGGTACGTGATCCGGTTACGCCACTACAGGAATCAACGGATCGGCCGCCGCCAGCGCGTTGGCCCGGTGTGCCGCCGGCGGGTAGATCCATTGGGTGTTGATCTGCGTCTTCAGGGCCTTGCCCTCTTGCCCGGTGAGCAGCACCTGGCGGTCCCAGCCCTCGGTATAGACAGCACCCCATGCCCCCAGGTCCAGGCAGGTGACGTACTTGACCTGGCTGTAGGGCGTCGTAGCCACACCCAGCAGGTCGGCGGCAGCATTGTTGCCGGCCGAGCGGCCCAGGGCAATGGCGTGCTGGCAGGTCATCAGAGCGTGGTTGCCCAGCTCGTCACTGGCGGCGAAGGCCGTGTCGCCCGTGGCGAATATCGCCGCTTGCCCCTGCACCTTGAGGGTGTTGTCCACATGCAGGCGGCCGCTGGGGTCGCGCTCGCCCTGCACATGCTCGGTCAAAGGCGAGGCCTTGACGCCGACGGCCCAGATCACGGTGCCAGCCTCGATGCGCTCGCCGCCTGCGAGCGTCACGCCCTGGGCATCCACGGCCTGGACAGATGCGCCCAGGCGCCAGGTCAGGCCGACCTCGTCGCTGGCCTGGGCGACGATCTCGCCGATAGCCTGGCCCATGGCGCCGCCAATCGTCTGGCCGCGATCAATGATCACCACCCGCACGTCCGCGTCCTCGCCCAGTACGGCGCGCAGGCGCCCCGGCATTTCCGTGGCCGTCTCAATGCCGGTGAAGCCGCCACCCACCACCACCACGGTGTTGCGTTGTGGAGTGTCCGGCTGCTCGCGCAGAGCGTGCAAGTGCGCGCCGAGCCGCCGGGCAGAGGCGTAGCTGTCGACGTCGAAGGTGTGCTGGTTGATGCCTGCCACCACGGCGGGTCGGGCGACCTGGCTGCCCGAGGCCAGAATCAGCCGATCGTAGCCCAGGTGCTGCTCGCGGCCACCGGGATCCAGATAGCTCACGCGCCTGGCATCGGCGTCAATGGCGGTGGCACAACCTTGTACAAAATTGATGCCGACAATGTCGAACAGTTCGGCCAGTGGCGCGACAGTCGGGGCAATGTCATGTTCGTAGAAGCGAGGGCGCACATGCAGTTCGGCCTGGGGCGCCAGTACGGTGACGGTGATGTCGAGACGCTGGTGCTGGTCCAGCAGGCGTACGGCGCTCAGGGCGCTCCACAGACCGCCGAAGCCGGCACCGATGATGAGGATGGATGAGTGCACAGTGTCTACTCCTGTAAGGGCAACCGTCAGGTGGCTGCGACAGGGGAGAGTGTGCAATGCAAGCGGATCATGGTATTGATCCGCTTGTTACTAAACTTGTTGGTCCACTTGAGGCGCTCATGGCTTCCACCTCTCAACCGTCCTGGGTCATGTCATTGCCTCTGGGCGAGCCCGCCGTCGGCACAAGCCTGCAAACCTGGCTGTACCAGAGCCTGCGCGAGGCCATTCTCAGTGGCCGCTTGCCGGCAGGCAGCAAGCTGCCGGGGACTCGCGCCCTGGCCGGGCATTACGCCATTGCGCGCGGCACGGTGCAGGCGGCCTACCAGCAATTGCTGTCGCAAGCCTATGTCGAGGCGCGGACCGGCAGTGCCACGCGGGTGTGTGAAGTGTTGCCCGAAGCGACCCTGCAGGCCGGTTATGTACAACGCAAGGTCGTACCCGACGTTGCCTTGCCGCGCACGGCGCCTGCTACCGGCTGGATCGAGCGGCTGGAGGCGATCACCCCCATCTTTGCCCGGCGTACGGTCACCCCCGGGTTGCGGCCGTTTTTTCCGCACCGGGGGGATGTGGGCGCCTTTCCGGTCGATCTGTGGCGCAAGCTGCACATCCAGCAATTACGCAGTTCGCGCGCCGCGACCTTGCTCGACTCCGACCCCCAAGGGTTGCCGGTGCTGCGTGAAGCCATCGCCGGGTATCTGGCCGTTGCCCGTGGCGTGCAGGTGTCAGCCGGACAGGTTCTGGTGCTCAACAGTGTGCAGCAGGGCCTGGACTTGTGCCTGCGGCTGCTGGTGCCGCCCGGCGGGCAGGTGTGGCTCGAAGACCCCGGTTACCCCGGTGCCCGGCAATTGATCGAAGTGGCTGGCTACACCCCTGTGCATGTGCCGGTCGATGAACAGGGCATGCGTGTGCAAGAGGGCATGCGCCGCGCGCCGAAAGCGGCGCTGGCATACCTGACCCCTTCGCGGCAGGCGCCACTGGGCAGCGAGCTGTCCCCGGCCCGGCGCATGGCCCTGTTGCGCTGGGCGGCCGCCAGCGGCGCCTATATCTTCGAAGATGACTACGACAGCGAGTACCGCTTCATCGCCAAGCCGATCCCGGCGCTGCGGTCGATGGATGCTGCCAGCCAGTCGGTGATCCTGGCCGGCACCTTCAGCAAGCTGCTGTTTCCCTCCATTCGCCTGGCTTACCTGGTGCTGCCGCCGCATCTGCTGGAATGCTTTACCCGCGCCGCCGCGCTCACTGCACGACATGCCAACAGCCTGAGCCAAGCGGTGCTGGCCGCCTTCATCCAGCAAGGTCATTTTGACCGCCACGTGCGGCGTATGCGCAAGCTCTATGCGCTGCGTGCCGAAGCCTTGAGTGAAGCGGCTGCCAGGCACTGGCCAGGGTTGATCGAAGTGCCACCGATTCGTGCCGGGCTCGATGTGGCCTGCCGCTTGTTACTGGATGACGAGGCCCAGGCCTGCGCCCGCATTGCCGAGGCCGGCGTGGATGTGATGCCGCTGGCGCGTTATTGCCATCAGCCTCTGCCGGCGGGGATGGTGCTGGGCTTTGCGCCTTATGACGAGGCGTCGATATTCGAGGCGGCACAGGCGGTGGAAAAAGTATTGCGCCAGTGAAAGACGTGAGGTTTCTCCATGAACGTCTTTATTGGGATCCATTAATGAGCCTTGAACAGTGTTCGGCATTGAATGATGTAAGTGCGGCAGTGCTAACGTCCATGGCGTATAAGGGTTAATAAGGGCTTATTTATGACGCTCTGTAAAGTCTGATAAGCAAGGTGCTGTAGTGCCCGTATCAACGGTGTGTGTTTTATTCGCAAGGGTCCATTTAAAACATTTCTGGGTTGATGCGCGTACCCGTACTGAATGCGTTAGTATGGGTCCTTGATTGCTGGCATTTTAATATCTTGGACGATGGTCTGAGTGGTATCAGGGTTGGTTATGGAACGCGCCGCACTGCTGGAACGCCTGGAGGCTGAAATGGAAAGGCTTTCTGCATGTCCCGATATCGATCGACGGATCATTCGGCACTATCAGTTGATGGAACAGCATTACCTCGGTCGACCGCTGTTTTATAAAAGCATCCTGAAGTACGACCGATTTATGGTCGCGCTGTCACTGCTGGCGCATTATTACTGCGAGCCTTACCCGTCGTTGTCCCGGGTCAAGGAGTTCTGCGAGCGGCGTGGTTACCTGTCGAAAAACAGCCTGGAGTCCTATTTCGCCTTTTTCCTGATTTCCGGTTACATGGATGTCAGTGACCATCCGGATGATCGACGCCTGAGAATCTACACGCCTTCGGCGCGGGCCATGACCGAGACGGTGAAGATCATCAGCGCCTATTACTTTCCGGCGCTGGGCATCATTGATGAGGCGAGTCGTGAGCGTCGGGTCGATGAGCCCACCGTGCGCCACTCGTTCAGGAATTTCCAGAAAGTGCTCGATGCCAATTTCACTCTGGAAATGCTGGTGCCTGAGTCTCGCTGGCTGATGAACCGTGATGGCGGCCACATGGTCATGCTGGCGCTGTTCTGCGACGCCTTGCAGACGCAGTCCCTGACCGGCTCAGGCCGCAAGATTTCGACCTATGCGCAATTGTCTTCGCGTTTGTCGGTGTCCAGCACGCACCTGATCCGCATGGTCAAGGAAGGTGAAAAGGCCGGTTATTTCAACGTGTGCAAAAGTGCGGTCGAGATCACGGACAGCTTCATGGCGCTGGCACGCAGGATGATGATCGCCAACTTCGCGATCACGCTGGTCAACATCGGCAACGGCGAGGGCGAGCATTAAAGACGTGCGTACAACCTGGAGCAGGTAAATTGCTGTCATCACTGGATCACAGGATTCGTGCATTACTGAATCACGGCGTGGCACGCGCCGAATGGCTGGCGATGGGCAGTTGGGTGGTGGTGTATGCCTTTACCCGGTCGCACATGTCTTTCCTGATGGCGCTGATTCCCCTGTTGGTCATGTTGGCGGTTTATTGCGTGCAGACGTTGACGCCATCCGACCGGGTCTGGCGGTTTTCAGGGCTGGTTTTCATTCTTGTCTTCGTGGCCAGTTACAAGTTTCTGTTCATGCAGTTCGGGCTGCTGTACGAGGCGTTCTCCCTGCCGTTTGCCGTCATTACCGTCCTGGGCGCTTCGTTGTTGATTCGAAACACCAGCGACTATGTGGTCACTGCCGTACTGACCTGGGTGATCGTCTGGCCTTATGCAAACCTGGATGTACCGGATGCCCGGCTGTATGTGCTGGTGTTCGGTTTCTTCTCGCTGGCGCTGGGGTGGGTCAATAACCACACGTACTTGTGCTCGCTGAGAAACCTGCTGCTGCTGGAAAACCAGTACCGGGTCATGGCCGAGACCGACTTTCTGACCGGCATCTACAACCGGCGCGCCTTGATGCAACGGTTCGAACAGGTGGCGGCGTCCAGTCCGTGCGGTTTTTTCCTGATGCTCGACATCGACAACTTCAAGCGCGTCAACGACCAGTGGGGACATGATGTGGGCGATCAGGTGCTGTGTACGCTGGCGCGCTGCATGGAGGCGGTGGACCGGCGCTATTGTTATGGACGACTGGGCGGCGAAGAGTTCGGCGTGGTGCTCGATACGTCCGATCAGGCCCAGGCGCTTGATTACGTCCAGCGTCTGATGCAGACCGTACGCAGTGTCGATACGTTGCCGTGCCGGTTCACCGTCAGTGCCGGGCTGGTGGTCTTTACCCGGGGCAGCGATGTCTCCGAAGTCCTTAGAGAGGCCGACAGGCATTTATATGCCGCCAAGAAATCGGGCAAGGACAATGTCAAGTACGGACCGACACTGAGTTCATATTTATCCTCTGTCATCTGACGTCGCTGCCCATGCCGTCATGCAACGTAGAACTTCAAACTTGTCGGGTCGTCGCCGGTCACTGTGGCGGCACAAGGCATTACCTGCGCGTAATTGATCATCAACTAAGGAGGCGTCATGGCCGGCCTGTTACTGGAGGCGCTGGATGAGTTCGAAGCCTGTGTCCAGCGCATGAATCTTCAGGTGTGCACGTTCTTACTGAAGGTGAATGAAGTTGACCGTGCGGTCGAAGTCGTCAAGTCGCTGCTGATGGCCCTTGATCATCTTCATGAAGAACAGGCCGACACCGATGCCGGCGCCATGGTGCCTCCAGTGGTGCAACTCAAACATGAAATGGAGCGGCTTATTGCCTTGGTTGAAGAGGGCATTCGCCGCATTCTCGGCATGGCGGGGGTCCTGGCCGATGAAGTCAGGCAGCGACTGTTGTTGTTGAACACGGCTTTTCGCAATCTGGCGCCGGCCAGCGCACGACTGCAAACGCTGAATGTCTCACTGAGCGAGATGGACGGCCTGTGCGCCACCATTCTGTTTCGATCCAACAAACAATTGACCACGCTGGGTCTGATGAAATTTCGGACCTGAGCGGGTGCGGCTCAATCAATCGCAGGTCGCACTTGCCCATCCGGCAGCGCATAAAAGACCAGGCTTCATGAGGGTGTAGGTATGTTCGGCCGTGCGTTAAAAGAAGAGCTTGGAAGGTGCGTTGCAGAACGCGATGCGCAGCAGGGGTTACTGGTGCAACTGGACGCCGGCATGTTGTCCATCAGGCTGACGCCTGACCTTGCCGTTCTGGAAGCCAATGCAAATATCGAGCAGGTACTGGGGCGGGTGCGGGCCTCATTGAGCCACTGCGCCCTGGCAGACCTGGTGCCTGACCTGGCGGCGAACCCGGGACTTCGTGCCGCGTTCACCCGCCGCCTTCGCGCCTTCGAGCCGGTTCACGATTGTTACGGTTTCAAGCGCGGCGATGGCTCCGTGGCCTGGCTGCAAATGCACTGGCTGGCCGTCAGGGACCCGGCCGGCGGTGTAGCGTATATCCAGGGCTATGGCTCGGACATGAGCGCGGTGATGGAGCAGTTTCGCGATCAATCGCAAATAATGCAGGCGCTGGTCAAGTCCACGGCGGTCATTGAGTTTAATCTCGACGGCACGGTCATCAATGCCAACGAGCAGTTCCTGCAGGCGATGAAATACACCCATGCTCAGGTCCAGGGACGGCACCACCGCATGTTCTGCTCGCCCGAGCAAAGCGCATCGACCGACTACCAGGCATTCTGGGAGCGGCTCAACCGTGGCGACTACGTGGCTGATCGCTTCAGTCGCCTGGACAGCCGGGGGCATGTGGTGTGGCTCGAGGCCACGTACAACCCGGTGCACAGCCCCGAAGGCCGGCTCTACAAGGTGGTCAAGTTCGCCAGCGTGGTGACCGACCAGGTCGAACGCGAGGCGCAGATCAAAGACGCCGCGCACGTGGCCTATGGCATTTCTCGCCAGACCGACATCGATGCGGCCAACGGTGCCGAGGTGGTGCAACAGACCGTGCAGACCATGAACAGCATTGCCGGGCAGATGCAGTCGGCGACCCACAGCATGCAGGCGCTGGGCAAGCAGTCGCAGTTGATCAGCGGCATGATGGAAAAGATCAGCGGCATTGCCTCGCAGACCAATCTGCTGGCGCTCAACGCCGCCATCGAAGCGGCACGCGCCGGCGAGCAGGGCCGCGGCTTTGCGGTGGTCGCCGATGAGGTCCGGCAACTGGCGGGGCGCACCAGCACCGCGGCCGCAGAGATTGTCCAGATCGTGCAACAGAACCAGTTGCTGGCCGACAAAGCCGTCGAGGATATCGAGTCCGGCCGGGCTCAGGCCGGGCAGGGACTGCTGTTGGCCGAGCAGGCCGGTGCCGCGATCATTCACATTCAGAAAGGCGCGCGGGAAGTGGTCCAGGCCGTGGAGCGGGTGACCGTGGACCTGTAAGTGCAGCACCGAAAACCGCCTTGTCACTGACACACTTGCTTGCATGTCACCAACCTCGTCTATCCTGCTTGGACGTGCAGGCGTCAGGGTGGGAAAACTTTCCCCTGCACGCCTGCAGGATGTTGCAGTCCCGGCACCTCTCGGGGTCGGGTTCATTCAGGTGCATGGCAAGGAGCTTCAGAAGATGGCCGATGTAGATCAAGCAGCACAGTTGCAGTCATTGCCGCGTGGCGATCAGGAACTCATCGCTCAATTCAAGGCAGAGGGCAAGCAGATCGACTGGTTGTTGCAATGGCTGGTCAAGTTTGTCGTCAGCACCAAGGTCGAACTGGGCGTCACCCTGTCCATCGGCGGCAACCTGGTGTCGGGCCTGCTGATTTCGCACGATGACTATTTCGATCAACTGGCCCAGGATCTGGCTGCGCCTTTTGGCCAGTTCGACAATGGTGCCGAGACCTCGATGAAAGAGATGATCCTGTCGTTCAAGCCCGGTGATCTGGCGCAGGACACTTCCGACTTTCATTTCATTCACTTGAAAGATTGCAAGACCTACTCGACGGACCAGAGTCCGATCTGTGCCTCAGGCGTGCTGTGGCGCGGCCGGATCGCTGCGGTCGAGGGTTTCAGTGTCGGTCAGATCGTCACCCGCTGATACAGCCTGCCTGGCCCGGCATCGACCGGGCCAGGCGTTGGGTCTGGCCAGATTGCGGACAAAGAAAAGCCCGCGATGGGGGAGCGGGCTTAAGGATTCACACTTGGGAGCGGGTTCAGAATGCGACAGCGGCTGTGAAAAGTTCGTGAAGCTGAAGTGATGGTTTCGCAGGCGCCGTTATTTTTTTTCGGGGGTCTGCAAATGCTGTGGCGTCTCTGACGTCGGCACAAAGGTTTTCGCTTCTTCGGCGGCCGCATCCCTGGCGGCGGCCTGGTCCTTGGCGGCCTCGGCCCTCTGCTGCTCGGCCTGTTGCAGGTGCGCCTGGGCCTGCTCGGTTTTCTTCTGCGCAGTTTCGGTGTGAGCCTGGGCGTCCTGCGCTTTCTGTTCGGACTTCGAGTCGCAGGCGGCCAGGCCCAGGGCGCAGCTGATGATCAGAAGACGGGCAAAGGCTTTGGACATGGGGCATTCCTTACAGGGCAGATTGAATGCCTTAGGGCGCTGCCCTCACAGGGAAGTTCAGCCGCCCGATGGCTGAAATGCCTTGTTGCAAACCTGCCTGCGGCGTCGTCGCCTGCCGGGCCGATACCCTCAACCCCTTGCAAACCGTGGCTGTCGTCAGATGGCAACACAGTCAGTGCACCGTGCAGGGCAGGGCAGTCGACCGAACACTGTCGTTTTTTCGCGACACTATGTCGCAGCCTGAACAAGGGCGAGTAATATACGCCCCACATTTTTTATAACGGCCTGAGAGAACTGGCAAAAAGAACAATAACGCAATACGCCAGGTTGCACGCCAAGGTCTTGCACAGAATCAATGAGAGACGAAAAGGCGAAGAAGAAATGACCAATACCACGCGATCCTTATACATTTCCTACGCAGGCCCATCCCTGCTGGAAATGCCCCTGCTCAACAAGGGCAGCGCGTTCACGCCGCAAGAGCGCATCGATTTCAACCTGATCGGCCTGCTGCCGCAGACCGTCGAAACCATCGAAGAGCAACTCACCCGGGTCTACGACCAGTACCAGCAGTGCGCCAGCGACCTGGACAAGCACATCTACCTGCGTTCGATCCAGGACAACAACGAAACCCTGTTCTTCCGCCTGCTGGACTCGCACCTCGAAGAGATGCTGCCGATCATCTACACCCCGACCGTCGGCCAGGCCTGCCAGGAGTTCTCCAAGATCTACCGCACCCACCGCGGGCTGTTCGTTTCCTACCCTGACCGCGACCGCATCGACGACATCCTGCGCAGCGCCACCAAGGACCGCATCCGGGTGATCGTGGTCACCGACAGCGAGCGCATCCTCGGCCTGGGCGACCAGGGCATCGGCGGCATGGGCATTCCGATCGGCAAACTGTCGCTGTACACCGCCTGTGGCGGTATCAGCCCTGCCTACACCCTGCCCATCGTGCTGGACGTCGGCACCAACAACCAGGAACTGCTCGACGACCCGATGTACATGGGCTGGCGCCACAAGCGCGTCACCGGCCAGGAATACGAAGACTTCATTGCTCTGTTCATCGAAGCGGTGCAGCGCCGCTGGCCGGATGTGCTGTTGCAGTTCGAAGACTTCGCCCAGGCCAACGCCATGCCGTTGCTGGAGAAGTACCGCCACCAATTGTGCTGCTTCAACGACGACATCCAGGGCACCGCCTCGGTGGCCGTGGGTACTCTGCTGGCGGCGTGCAAGGCCAAGCAGCAGACCCTGGGCCAGCAGAAAGTGGTGTTCCTGGGTGCCGGTTCTGCCGGCTGTGGCATTGCCGAGCACATCATTGCCGCCATGCAGGTCGAAGGTCTGAGCGAGGCCGAGGCGCGCCAGCGTATCTTCATGGTTGATCGCTTCGGCCTGCTGACCCAGGGCATGGACAACCTGCTGGACTTCCAGCAACGCCTGGCGCAACAGGCCGGCGATGTGGCCGGTTGGGCCGACAACGATGAGCCTTATGCGTCGCTGCTCGATGTGGTCAGGCATGCCGGTGCCACCGTACTGATCGGCGTGTCCGGCCAGCGCGGGCTGTTCAGCGAAGAGGTGATCCGCGAACTGCATGCGCATTGCCCGCAACCCTTGGTCATGCCGCTGTCGAACCCGACCTCCAAGGTCGAGGCGACCCCCGAAGAAATCCTGCGCTGGACCGACGGCCAGGCGCTGGTCGCCACCGGCAGCCCGTTCGCCCCGGTCAGCATCAACGACCGCACGGTGCACATTGCCCAGTGCAACAATTCCTACATCTTCCCTGGCATCGGCCTGGGCGTGATTGCCTGCAAGGCGTCGCGCATCAGTGACCGCATGTTGATGGCCGCCTCCAATGCCCTGGCCGAGTGCGCGCCGATCGTGACCGGCGAAGGCGATGCCGTGCTGCCATCGCTCAAGGACATCCAGCAGGTCAGCCGCAAGATCGCCCTGGCGGTGGCCAAAGAGGCCCAGGTCGAAGGCCTGGCACTGGAAACCAGTGAAGAGGTTCTGCTGGCGGCCATCGAGCGCAACTTCTGGGTGCCGGAGTACCGCAGCTACCGTCGTCGCGCCAACTGACGAACGGTGGGACCTGCGGCGCTGCACGCGCAGGTCCCCCGCCGGTGGCTCAAGCCAATCAAAGACTTGCAGCGCCAACGCGCGATACCCCCCGTGGCGATATATACTGCGCGCCACTATCCAAGGGGAGAGCCGTGTGGCCATCGATATTCACTGGATTCGCGACGACGACAGCCTCGCCCGCCACTGTACGCAATGGCAGACGCTGCCATTCATCGCGCTCGACACCGAATTCATGCGGGTCGACACCTTTTACCCGATCGCCGGATTGTTGCAGATCAGCGACGGCCACATTGCCTGGCTGATCGATCCGTTGTCGATCGACGACTGGCGCCCATTGGCGGCGCTGCTTGCAAGCCCCGATGTCATCAAGGTGCTGCACGCCTGCAGCGAAGACCTCGAAGTGCTGCTGCGCCTGACCGGCAGCCTGCCGTTGCCGTTGTTCGACACGCAACTGGCAGCCGCCTACCTGAACATCGGCTTTTCCATGGGCTATTCGCGCCTGGTGCAAGAGGTGCTGGGCATTGAGCTGCCCAAGGGTGAAACCCGCTCCGACTGGCTGCAACGCCCGCTGTCCGATACCCAGATCAGCTACGCCGCCGAAGACGCGGTGCACCTGGCTGAACTGTTCACGGCGCTGCGCCCGCGCCTGTCGCAGGAAAAATACGCCTGGGTGCTGGAAGACGGCGCTGAGCTGGTGGCCAACCTGCGCCGCGAAACCGATCCCTATGAGGTCTATCGCGACGCCAAGCTGGCCTGGAAGCTCTCGCGCCAGCAACTGGCCGTGCTGCGCGAACTGTGTGCCTGGCGCGAACAGCAGGCGCGCCTGCGCAATCAGCCGCGCAACCGCATCCTGCGCGAGCATTCGTTATGGCCGCTGGCCAAGACCCAGCCGGACAATCTTGCGGCCCTGGCGCGCATCGAAGACATGCACCCGCGCACCGTGCGCCAGGATGGCGAGTTTCTGCTGGAGTTGATCCAGCAGGCCGCCAGTGTCCCGGCCGAGCAGTGGCCTGCCGCCTTGCCCGACCCGTTGCCGATCGAAGCGGCGGCCGTGCTCAAGTCGTTGCGTGCCATCGGCCAGCAATATGCCGAACGCCTGGACATGGCGCCGGAACTGATGCTGCGCAAGAAAACCCTGGAACTGCTGCTCAAGAGCGGCTTCCCCCAAGGGCCTTACCAATTGCCCGAGTCGCTGCGTGGATGGCGCCGCGAGCGGATGGGCCAGGCGCTGCTCGACAGCCTGGCCAATGCCGGAGAACAGCCTTGAAACGTATCTGCTCCATTTATCGCAGCCCCAAGAAAAACCAGATGTACCTCTACGTGCTCAAAAGCGATGTGCTCACCCGCGTGCCCGAGGGGTTGCTCGCCGTGTTCGGCAAGCCGCAGCATGCGTTCGATCTGGTCTTGAGCCCGGAGCGCACGCTGGCCCGGGAAGACATCGCCAAGGTGCTGGAAAACCTCGAGACCCAGGGCTATCACCTGCAGATGCCGCCGCCTGAAGAGGAATACATCGAGCATCTGCCTGAGGAACTGTTGCGTCGCAACGATCCGATGTAATCGAGCCGGTTCATGGCCTCGTGGCGCCATTGACCGCTCACATCGTGATCTGCCTGTCTGAACTACAAGGTTGTCCTGCATGCGCGTCCTGATTGCCGAACATGATTACGCCCTCTACACCCGGTTGCTGCGCCAGGCCGCACCCGATCTCGACGTCTTGAGCAGCGGCGACTCGGCCCGGCTGGCCAGCCTGGCCTGCGATGCGCCCGTGTGGCTGGGCCAGCCCGACCTGCTGGCCAGCCTGCTGCGCCAGGGCCACAAGCCGCAATGGATGCAATCGACCTGGGCCGGCATCACCCC
Organism: Pseudomonas viridiflava; assembly: GCF_900589395.1. GTDB lineage: Bacteria > Pseudomonadota > Gammaproteobacteria > Pseudomonadales > Pseudomonadaceae > Aquipseudomonas. Next base: position 6,418 of record NZ_UUIS01000058.1, on the reverse strand, counting down.
GCTGCTGAGCGAGCGCCTGCCCACCGATTACCGGCTGACCCGCGCGGTGGGTATCTTCGGCCAGGTCATGGCCGAATACGTACTGACCTACATGCTGGGTCACGAGCGCGAAGTGCTGGCCCGGCTGATGAGCCAGGTCGAGCGCAAGTGGGATAACCGCACCGGCCAGAGCCTGTCCGGGCGCAAGGTGCTGATTGTCGGGGCCGGTGACATCGGCCAGTGCGTGGCACGGTTTCTCCTGCCGTTCGGCATCGAGGTGCACGGCGTGGCGTCGACGGCGCGCAGCCAGGCGCCGTTTGCCCAGGTGGTGGCCCTGGAGCAGATGACCGAGGTCATCGGCGACATGGATTACGTCATCAACCTGCTGCCCAACACCGCCCAGACCCATGACCTGTTCGATGCCAGGCTGTTCGCCTGCTTCAAGCCCACGGCGTTGTTCATCAACGTCGGGCGCGGCGTGGCGGTGGTCGATGCTGACCTGGTCGAGGCGCTCAAGGAAGGTCATCTGGCCGGCGCGGTGATCGACGTCTGCCGCCAGGAGCCGCTGCCGCAGCGTCATCCCTTCTGGACGGCCTACGGCTTGCTGCTCACCGGGCACAGTTCGGCCCCCACTTCACCACCGGCCATGGTCGAGCTGTTCGTTGAAAACCTGCGTGCCTTCCAGGCCGGCCAACCGCTGCGCGGCGAGGTGGACTTCGCACGCGGCTATTGACCCGCCCGGGTAATGCTGATCAGTCGAGGTTGACGCCTTCAGTGGGCGGGGGCTTGCCCGCGATTGCTGCGGTACAGGCACAGCCAGTTCATCCACCCGGCACCTTGTGTCCGGTGCCAGGCGAAAGACTGACGAAAAGGCTGCCGCCATTGGGCGGTCAGCCTGGGATTGGCCACATTACAGGCTGAAATCGCCTTCGGTGGCCAGCGCGCTCACTGCAAGGCGCGGGCTTGGCACTTCGCGGCCCTGCAGGTACTCGGGCAGCGAGGATTTGTCGCCCAGCTTGCCGACGGCAATCACCGTGTGAATGGCGTATTCGGCCGGGATTTTCAGTTCCTGGCGCGTCAGCTCCTGGTCGAAGCCGGCCATGCCGTGGGTGTGCCAGCCGCTGAGGCTGGCTTGCAGCGCCAGCAGGCCCCAGGCGGAACCGGTGTCGAAGGTGTGCCACAGCGCCGGGGTTTCTTCGCTGGCGCCAGGTGCGGTGAAGGTGGTCTTGGAAATGATCACCACCAGGGCCGAGGCGTGCTGCGCCCAGCTGCGGTTGAATTCGTTGAGCAGGCCCAGGTAGCGTTCCCAGTTCGGCGTGCCGCGGCGTGCATACAGGAAACGCCAGGGTTGCGAGTTATAGGCCGATGGCGCCCAGCGCGCCGCTTCGATAAAGCCCAGCAGGGTTTCTTCGGCAATGGTGTCGTCGGCGAAGGCGCGTGGCGACCAGCGCTCGATGAACTGAGGGTCGATGGGGTAGTCGGTAACACGAGGATTAGTGCTCATGGCGGTCCTGTCGTAGCAAGAAGGAAAGGAAGGGCAGGATGGGCCGTGGTCGGCAGGCATCGACAGCGGTCTGAAGCGGTGTGGGACAACGCCTGCCAAAACTACTGTTTCGCATTCTCGTTGACAAGTCTGGCTTGTGGGCAGGCCTGACGACCGACAGTCGACCGTACTTGGCCCCAGGCCTTCATGGCACTAGACTGGCGGCCTTTCAAGGCCCCGACAGTTTCTGCACACCATGACCGCCACTGCCCAACCTTTCTGGATCAGCAAGACCCTGGAACAACTGAGTTCGCAGGAATGGGAGTCGCTGTGCGACGGGTGCGGCCTGTGCTGCCTGCAAAAGCTTGAAGACGAAGACGACAACAGCGTCTATTACACGCGTATCGCCTGCAAGCTGCTGGACCTGGACACCTGCCAGTGTTCCGATTACCCCAACCGCCGGGCAGCAGTGCCCGACTGCATCCAGCTCACGCCGGGGCAGGCCGAAGCGTTCAAGTGGTTGCCGCCCACATGCGGCTATCGGCTGGTGAGCGAGGGCAAGGACCTGCCGTCGTGGCATCACCTGGTGTGCGGCGACCGCCAGGCGGTGCACCGCAAGCGTATCTCCCAGTCAGGGCGCATGCTCAGCGAGGGCAGTGTGCCCGAGGATGACTGGGAGGATTACCTGATCTTCAGGGCTGGCTGAATCACACCTGAGGCTTGGGCTCGGTCACCGATTCGATGATCTTGGGCACTTCTTTCTCGGCCTTTTCCTTCAACTGGTGCAATTGCGCACCGGCGCGCTCGATGTCGCTGCGCGCACCGTTGAGGTCACTGCGACCTTTTTCCAGCAGGGTCTTGGCCGAGCAGTGACCGGTGATGCCGCGTGCCAGTACCGCACCGCCGATAGCCAGTTGCACCAGACCAAACAGGCCGCCACGGCGCAGCCCTTTACCCAGCAGTGCCACGCCGCCGGCCACCGAAGTGATGCGCTCCCAGCCATGGACGTTCTGCTCTGGGCGTTGCGGTGGCAAGGTGCGGTCGATGCGTTCAATGATCGGGGTATCGCTCATGGTGCTCTCCAGGATCGTGACGGGGTTGAATCACAACTGACTGCCGGCCAGATGAACTGTTCCATGCATGTTGCTTACTGACTGCCGGAAGGTGCGTTCTTGTCGCGCCCGAAGCCGGGGCCTGAACGGGTGTTGTTACCCTTGGCCAGGCGATCGTAGAGCACCACGTTGACCGTGGCGGCCAGGTTCATGCAGCCCTCGGTGGGGATGTACACCACGTCTTCGCACCAGTCGCGGATCTCCTGGTCGAGGGAGCCGTCTTCCGGGCCGAAGATGTACAGGGCACGATCCGGATGGGTGTACTCGGGCAGGGCACGGGCGCCTTCGACCAGTTCGACGGCCACCGGGATGCAGCCCAGCGGCAGGATCTTCCTGAGGTCATCGATGCCGATCAGGGGGATGTCCTGGTGAACCTTCTTGGTGTCGGTGACAAAGTCCCGGGCGCGCTCGAAGCGCTTGCCGGTGTAGAACACCGATGCCACGCCGTAGCAGCCGGCAGCGCGCATGACCGAGCCGACGTTCTCCGGCGATTTGGGGTTGTACAGACCGATACAGGCGTAGCGTTTGTTGGCCACGATGGCGTGCTCTGAATAAAAGCCGCGCAGTATACGTCAGTCTTCACGAGCGCTGCTGCCGGGGTTTCGTGCAGGACCCGATCCAGGTCACGACACGGCCTTTGTAGGAGCGACCACCGGTCGCGAAAGGGCCGGTACATTCAATATCGCCGGCGGCTGGCAGCATGCATTCGCGACCGTTGGTCGCTCCCACAGTGAAAGCCTGCCTGTTCAGCAACCTCAGCAACTGACAGTCGATCCTTTCAGAACCACAGGCGTACGCCCAGTACCAGGCGGGCCTGGCTGGCGTCCTCGTCGCTGTAGTCGGCGCTCTGGCCGTAACGTTTGTTCCAGCTCACGCCGACATAGGGCGCAAACTCGCGGCGGACCTCATAACGCAGGCGCAGCCCCAGTTCGCTGTCGGCCAGGCCCGAGCCGGTGCCGCGTTGCGGGTCATCCTGGCCGTACAGGTTCAACTCGGCCCTGGGTTGCAGGATCAACCGGTTGGTCAGCAGCAGGTCGTACTCGCCTTCCAGGCGCAGGGCGCTTTGCCCGGCCTCGCCGAGGAACACCGTGGCCTCGGTTTCCAGGCCGGACAGTGGCATGCCTTGCACGCCAAAGGCTGCCCAGGTCTGCGCGGCGCCGGGCTTGAAGTCCTGACGCACCCCGCCGAGCACATCCCACCACGGCGAAATCGCATGGCCCCACAGCGCCTGCACCTCGGCGTGTTCGGTACGGCCCTGGCTGCGCTCGCCTTCGGAGCGCAGCCACAGACGATCGATGTCACCGCCGATCCAGCCATTGATATTCCAGGCCAGGGCGTCGCCCTCACTGGCGTGCTGCCATTCGAACTGGTCGATCACGATCTGGTGGTTGATCGCATTGTCATGCACCTGATGCCCGGCAGGATGCTCATACACGGCGGCGCGGTCGGCATCAGTCAGCGCAGGCACGGGCGAGGGCGGTGCAGGCGATGCGGCGGGCATGGCGTGCCCGGCATGCTTGCTCATGTCATGGCCGCTCATGGCATGAGCGCTGTGGTCCATGCCGGCCGCCAGGCTCTGTGCGCCGCTCAGCAGCAGGCCGGCACCCAGCAGCCAGACGAAGGAGCGGGGCAGGGTGTAGGTCGTGGTCATGGTCATGGTCATGGCAGCGGCGCTCATTCGCTGACCCGCACTTCACGGAACATGCCCGTTTCCATGTGGTACAGCAGGTGGCAGTGATAGGCCCAGCGGCCCAAGGCATCGGCGGTCACCCGATAACTGCGCCTGGCGCCGGGTGGCATGTCGAGGGTGTGCTTGCGCACCTGGAACTGCCCGTTTTCGTCTTCCAGGTCGCTCCACAGGCCATGCAGGTGAATGGGGTGGGTCATCATGGTGTCGTTGACCAGCACGATCCTGACCCGCTCGCCGTAGGTCAGGTGCAGCGGCTCGGCGTCGGAAAACTTCACCCCATTGAATGACCAGGCGAACTTCTCCATGTGTCCGGTCAGGTGCAGCTCGATCGTACGGCTCGGCGCGCGACCATCGGGGTCGGCGAAGATGCTGCGCAGGTCGGCATAGGTCAGCACTCGGCGGCCGTTGTTGCGCAGGCCGATGCCGGGGTCGTCCAGTCGGGCGGAGGGCGTGGTGGTCTGCATGTCGACCAGCGGGTTGTCCTGCTCGCTGGCGGGGTGGGTCAGGGTGTTTGTCTGGGTAGCAGCGCCATGATCCATGCCTGCCATATTGCCGTGGTCCATGCCGCTCATGTCGCTCTGTCCCATACCTTCATGGCTCATGCCCATGTCGCTCATGGTCAGTTGTGGCCGTGGGTCCAGGGCCGGCACCGGCGCGCTCAGGCCTGGCCGGCTGCTCAGGGTGCCGCGGGCAAAGCCGCTGCGGTCCATGGCCTGGGCGAACAGGGTGTAGACCGGCTCGCGTGGCTCGACGATCACGTCGTAGGTTTCCGCCACGGCAATGCGCAGTTCGTCGACCGTGACCGGCTCGACATGCAGTCCGTCGGCGGCAACCACGGTCATCTTCAGGCCCGGGATGCGCACATCGAAATAAGTCATGGCCGAACCGTTGATCAGCCGCAGGCGTAGCCGCTCACCTGGCTTGAAAAGGCCGGTCCAGTTACGGTCCGGAGCCTGGCCGTTCATCAGGTAGGTGTAGGTGGCGCCGCCCACGTCGGCGATGTCGGTGGGGTTCATGCGCATCTCGGCCCACATTCGCCGTTCGGCCACGGTCTTGCGCCAGCCATCGCGGCCGACGTCGTCGATGAAGTCACCCACGGTGCGCTTGTTGCGGTTGTAATAGTCGCCCTGCTGCTTGAGTTTTTTCAGCAGGGTGGCCGGTTGTTCATCGGTCCAGTCGGTGAGCATGACCACATGTTCGCGCTGGTACTCGAACGGCTCGGGGTCTTTGGCGTCGATGATCAGCGGCCCGTAGACCCCGGCCTGTTCCTGCAGCCCGGAATGGCTGTGGTACCAATAAGTGCCGTTCTGGCGGACCTTGAAGCGGTATTCGTACATTCCATCGGGGGCGATACCGTCGAAGCTCAGGCCCGGCACGCCGTCCATGTTGGCCGGCAGCACAATGCCGTGCCAATGAATGGAGGTGGGTTCGTCGAGGCGGTTGCGCACCCGCAAGGTAACGGTGTCGCCTTCGCGCCAGCGCAGCAACGGGCCGGGCAGGCCGTTGTTGATGGTCAGGGCGGTGCGCGGCCGGCCGGTGATGTTTACCGGGGTCTGGCCAATGAACAGCTCGAACTCGCGGCCGCTCAGTTCAACGGGCTGGCCGGTGTCGCTGCTGGCGCGCAGGGGCGTGGGCCATAGGCCCAGACTGCCCAGCAGGCCGCTGGCGGCCAGGCCTTGGACGAAGGTGCGTCTTGAAGTTTTGCCATGCATCGCGCCGGGGTCCCGTTTCGAGTGATCTGGCGTGAAGATGCCATATGGCGGGGTGGCGGGTGATTACATTTGCGTCAGGTTGGTGAGGGTGAGGGTGAGGGTGAGGGTGAGGGTGAGGTCGTGTGCTTTCCGGGAGATGGGTTCCGGCCCTCTCCGGGCCGGGTTACTTTGTCTTGGCAAAGTAACCAAACCGCTGGCTCCTGGCTGGGCCCCTGCGGGGTTCCCTCCTTGCGGCGCCACTCCATCGGGCCGCGCCGATGGGCCGTCCCTGGCCCAGCGGCGCTGGCTCGGCATCCCTGCCTCGCTCCCCGATTCCGCGACACCTCCACTCGGCCTGCGCCCAAGTCGCGATCTGTGTCGTCTGTGATATTTGCGTAGAAGAGCAACAGCAACAGCAACAGCTTTTGCTCTGCTTTTCATGCGCGAGGGTGCAGGCGACGCA
>NZ_UUIS01000060.1 GCF_900589395.1 Pseudomonas viridiflava | reverse complement strand
GCAGAAATCTGCGAAACGCTGCAATTTTACGACTGCTGCGCAGCCGGTCGCGGTGGTCCGGCATTCCGGCAGAGCGCGCTCCTACAGAACAGGCTATTCGGTCAGGCACCGACCGGTAGGAGCGCGCTTGCCCGCGACCGAGTGCGAAGCGCTCGCAGAAATCTGCGAAACGCTGCAATTTTACGACTGCTGCGCAGCCGGTCGCGGTGGTCCGGCATTCCGGCAGAGCGCGCTCCTACAGAACAGGCTATTCAGGCAGACACCGACCGGTAGGAGCCCGCTTGCCGGCGACCGAGTGCGAAGCGCTCGCAGAAATTGATTAAACGCCGCTATTTTTACGACTGCTACGCAGCCGGTCGCGGTGGTCCGGCATTCCGGCAGAGCGCGCTCCTACAGTGCACTGCATCAGGCCGGCAGGCAGACGCCGGTGCCGCCCAGGCCGCAATAGCCTTGCGGGTTCTTGGCCAGGTATTGCTGGTGGTAGGCCTCGGCAAAGTACACGGTCGGCGCCTCGGCAATTTCCGTGGTGATCGCGCCCAGGCCGGCCTTTTCCAGTTCCGCCTGGAACAGCACCTGGCTGGCCAGGGCCGCCTCGAGCTGTTCCGGCCGGGTGCAGTAGATGGCCGAGCGGTACTGGGTGCCGATGTCGTTGCCCTGGCGCATGCCCTGGGTCGGATTGTGCGCTTCCCAGAACACCTTGAGCAGTTGCTCGTAGCTGATCTTCTCCGGCTCGTAGACCACCAGCACCACTTCGGTGTGGCCGGTCAGGCCCGAGCAGACTTCTTCATAGGTCGGGTGAGGTGTCAGGCCGCCGGCATAACCGACCACCGTGCTGACCACGCCTTCCTGTTGCCAGAAGCGCCGCTCGGCGCCCCAGAAGCAGCCCAGGCCGAAGATGGCGAACTCGACATTCATCGAGAACGGCCCCAGCAGCGGGTTGCCATTCACATAGTGGGTATCAGGCACCTGAATCGGCGTTTCACGACCCGGCAGGGCCTGGTCGGCAGTAGGCAGTACGTTCTTGTTCACTAGAATTTCCGAGCGCAGTGTCATGGACCCTATCCTCTGGAGGGGACGGACCCTTGTGCAAACCGGGGCCGTCATAAAACGGACCGACAGTGTGCCTCAGTGCCACCAAGCAGGGAAGACCTGCTCAGGCGGCAGGTTTGCGCGGGTATCGATTGAGCTGTTCGATCAGCTCTGAGCTGCTGATAGGCTTGTCGAACAGATAACCCTGGCCGACATCGCAGCGATGGCGGCGCAGGAAAGCCAGCTGCGCGGCGGTCTCGATGCCCTCGGCCACCACCTTGAGCTTGAGGTTGTGGGCCATGGCGATGACGGCCGAGGTGATTTCCATGTCGCCCTCATCGTCGGGAATGTCACGGATGAAGCTGCGATCAATCTTGATCACGTCGATGGGAAATTTCTTCAGGTAGCTGAGCGATGAGTAGCCCGTGCCGAAATCGTCCATGGCCAGCGACAGCCCCAGGCGCTTGAGCGACTCCAGTTGCAGGCGGGTGTCTTCCGTGGCTTCCAGCAACAGGCCCTCGGTCAGTTCCAGCTCCAGCAGGGCCGGGTCCAGCGCTTCTTCCCTGAGGATCGCGGCGATCGCCGGCACCAGCTCCGGGTCTGAGAACTGCTTGGGCGAGACGTTGATCGCCACCTGCAAGTGCCCGAAGCCTGCAGCCGTCAGCGCCTTGCTCATCTGGCACGACTGGCGCACCACCCATTTGCCGATCGGGATGATCAGCCCGGTTTCTTCGGCCACACTGATGAACTGGTCAGGGCGGATCATGCCCTTTTCGGGGTGGTTCCAGCGCAGCAGCGCTTCCAGGCCGTTCAGGCGACCGGTCAGCAGGCACAGCTTGGGCTGGTAGAACACTTCCAGCTCGTTTTGCGCCAAGGCGCGGCGCAGGTTGTTTTCCACGAACAATTTGTAGCTGGCTTCGGCATTCAGGGCTTCGGTGAACACCTGCACCTGGTGCTTGCCGTTGGCCTTGGCCTTATGCAGGGCCAGCCCCGCATTGCGCATCAGGGTCTGCGGGTCGCGCCCATGCAGCGGTGCACAGGCCAGGCCCACCGAGGCGGTCACGCTGATCAACTGGTTGTCGACGAACATGGGTTTGTCGAGGGTTGCCAGCACCTGGTTGGCGATGCTGTGCCCGGCCTCGGGCCCGGTCTGGTCGAGCAGCACGGCAAATTCGTTGCTGGCAAAGCGCGCCAGCACATCGGCCGGGCTCAGCGTGTTGCGCAGGCGCCGGGCCAGGCTGATCAGCAGTTTGTCGCCGGTCTGGTGGCCGAGGCTGTCGTTGATGCGCTTGAAGTTGTCGATGTCGACCAGCAGCAGGCTCATGGGCGTGTCGCTGTCGCGGGCGAAGCGTTCATCAAGGTGGCGGATGAACGCCGGGCGGTTGCCCAGGCTGGTCAGGTTATCGGTGTAGGCCAGGCGCTCGATGCGTTGCTGGGCCAGCTTGTTCTGGGTGACGTCCTCATAGATGCCGATGTAATGGGTCAACTCGCGGTTGTCGCCATACACCTTGGAGATCGACAGCTGGCCCCAGTAGGGCTCCAGATTCTTGCGCCGGCTCTTGAACTCGCCCTGCCAGCTGTTGCTGTTGGCCAGGCTCGACTGGGCATTGAACAGGGTGCTGAGGTTTTCCAGGGCCGGCAGCTCCGACAGCTTGTGGCCGTTGACCTCTTCGGCACTGTACTGAGTGATCGCGGTAAAGCTGGGGTTGACGTACTCGACCAGGCCATCGCAATTGACCAGCAGAAAGGCGTTGGCGCTCTGTTCGACGGCGCGCTGGAACAGGTGCAGGGCGCTGGTCGCTGCGCGGCGGTTGTGGTTGTTGATCACTTGCCCGAACTGGTCGGCCAGCTCGCCGGCAAAGGCCACTTCATCGGACAACCAGTGGCGCGGCGTACCGATCTGCTCCAGGCACAGCACCCCGACCAGTTGCCCATCGATACGGATGCTGGCGTCCAGCAAGGCGCAGATGTCACGGGCCTGCAAGGCCTCGAGCATTTCGCGCGTGCGCGCGTCCTGGCGGACGTCGACGGCGTCGATGGCGCGACAATCGTGCAGGGCGTTGAGGTAGTCGGGAAATGCACTGAGGTCGAGTGACTCAGGCTGGCGATGCTCGTCATTACTGCGCACGTACTCGGTCACCGGGTGCAGCAGGCTACCGTCCAGGTCCCAGATGCTGGCGCAGGCCACATCGAAGATTTCACAGGCGCTGCGGGTGATCAGTTGCGCCGCTTCGAGCAAGGAGTTGGCCGTGAAGCGGTGGCGGGTCAGGCGCAGGATCAGCTCTTGCTGGGCGCGGGCGCGTTCCAGGTGCGCAAGCTGGTCGCGCTGGGTGCGCTGGTTGACCTCCAGGGCCGCTTGCAGGCGCGAATGGCGCGTCTGCAGGTCGGCCTGGCTGTCCGGCTCGCCGTCGATCTGTGGTCCGTCCAGCACGGTGAAGTAACCACGCAGCAGCTGGCGGTTATGCTGCTTGAAGGCCTCACCGGTTTCAAGCAGGCCGAGCGGGCCCAGGCTGGTGTGCAAGGTGTAGCGGATCAGGTAATACGAAGCCTTGCTCAACTGCGACTGGATATCGTCATGCAGCCTATAGCGTGCTTCAGGTTCCATCAGGCTGGCATAGGGTGAGCCAATCAGCGAGCACAGCTCGGTCGGCGGCAGGCCGAAGGCTTTTTCACAATTCGGATCGAGATACAGCAGCGCCCAATTGGCTTCGTTAAGCCGCTCGAAACGCAGCATGCCCAGGCGCGAAGGCACAGGCAATTGCGTCACTACCTCGGCCGCCGTTCTGCCGGCAGCATCGGTCTGGCTTTTCATGAACAAACTCGCTTCCGGAATACTGATCGCACGGGCACACCGCCCGGACTATTTTCGCGTGTGGCAAGGTTGCATGATGCCGCACGGCCTTACAAGAGAACGCACTGGCTTAATGCCATAAATGTAACGGCCGGATGCGTCCATTCTTCAATGAATTCGGACAAGGACAGACGAACGGGGTTCATGTACCTGCACGGTACCTGATATGGCGCTCATTGCGACCTGTGCGCATGTGACGCACGGCAGGTTTCAAGAAAAAATATCCAGGCGTGGCAGGGGAAGGAGGCGGGCAAAAAAAGCCCCGCCAGGGGCGGGGTTGAGGTTCGAGCGCGGGCGCTCGCAATCGGTTGGCCGGCCCGCCTGCAGGCGGACCGGCGCGCGCACCTTACAGCAGGATGGTGCGGATATCGGCCAGCAGGTCGCTCAGGCGCTTGGTGAAGCGTGCCGCCGCGGCGCCGTTGATGACGCGGTGGTCGTAGGACAACGACAGCGGCAGCATCAGGCGCGGCTGGAAGGCCTTGCCGTCCCAGACCGGCTGGATCGTGGCCTTGGACACACCCAGGATTGCCACTTCCGGCGCGTTGACGATCGGCGTAAAGCCGGTGCCGCCAATGTGACCGAGGCTGGAGATGGTGAAGCAGGCGCCTTGCATGTCGTTGGCGGTCAGCTTCTTGTTGCGCGCCTTCTCGGCCAGTGCAGCGGCTTCGGCAGCCAGTTGCAGCAGGCTCTTCTGGTCGACGTCGCGGATGACCGGGACCAGCAGGCCTTCCGGGGTGTCCACGGCAAAACCGATGTGCACGTACTTCTTGCGGATCACGGCCTTGCCACTTGGTGCCAGCGAAGCGTTGAACTCCGGCAGCTCCTTGAGCAGGTGGGCGATCGACTTGAGCAGCAGGGGCAGCACGGTCAGCTTGACGCCGGCCTTTTCAGCCACGGCTTTCTGCGCGACGCGGAAGGCTTCCAGGTCGGTGATGTCGGCCTGGTCGAATTGCGTGACGTGCGGGATGTTCAGCCAGCTGCGGTGCAGGCCGGTGGCGCCCAGTTGCATCAGGCGGGTCATCGGCACTTCTTCGATTTCGCCGAAACGGCTGAAGTCGACTTCCGGGATCGGCTGGATGCCGGCACCGCCAGTCGCACCGGCAGCCGGCGCTTCTTTGGCCTTTTGCATCATGGCCTTGACGTACACCTGCACGTCTTCCTTGAGCACCCGGCCATGCGGGCCGCTGGCGCTGACAGCGCTCAACTCGACGCCGAACTCGCGGGCCAGCTGACGAACCGCGGGACCTGCATGGACCTTGGCGCCGTCCTTGGCCGGTGCGGCCGGAGCCGGGGCGGCTTCGGCTTTCGGTGCAGGGGCCGGTGCGGCGGCTTCAGCCTTGGCAGGTGCCGCAGCCTCGGTCTTGGCAGGTGCCGCAGCCGGTGCAGGCGCGGCAGCAGGGGCGGCGCCGGCGATTTTCAGGCGCAGGATCAGGTCGCCGGTACCGACTTCCTGTTCCAGCTTGACTTCGACACTCTCGACCACGCCGGCAGCCGGCGATGGGATTTCCATGCTCGCCTTGTCGGATTCGAGGGTGATCAGCGATTGATCAGCCTCGATGGTGTCGCCCGGCTTGACCAACAGCTCGATGATCTTGGCCTTGCCCGACGAACCGATGTCCGGCACGTGGATGTCCTGGACGCTGGCAGCGGCCGCCGGAGCGGGTTCGGCTGCGGCTGGCGCGGCAGGTGCTTCGGCCGGTTTCTCGGCCGCAGCAGGGGCGGCAGCGGGTGCTGGCTCGGCGGCCGGGGCCGCGGCTTCGCCTTCGACTTCCAGCTCGAACAGCTCGTCGCCTTCCTTGAGGCGGTCGCCCAGCTTGACCTTCAGGGCCTTGATCACGCCACCCTTGGGTGCCGGGATTTCCATGCTCGCCTTGTCCGACTCGAGCGTCAGGACGCTCTGCTCGGCTTCGATGCGGTCACCGACCTTGACCATCAATTCAATGACTTCACCTTCACCGTTGCCGATGTCGGGTACGCGAATCAGCTCACTCACAATGTTTCTCCTTCGCACAACCTGCTCTTGGCCTGTGGCGTCGGGCCTGTACGACGAAACAGCAGCGGATGCGCAGGGCGCATCAGCGGCTGTTCCGGGGTGCAGGCCCGTGCCAGGGGCGGTCCGGAGCGGGTCTTAGCAGTCCAGTGGGTTGCGTTTTTCCGGGTCGATGCCAAACCGGGCAATGGCTTCAGCCACGACTTTCGGTTCGATGTCGCCACGGTCGGCCAGGGCTTCCAGGGCGGCCAGTACCACGAAGTTGCGGTCCACTTCGAAGAAGTGACGCAGCTTGCGGCGGCTGTCGCTACGGCCGAAGCCGTCGGTGCCCAGCACCTTGTATTCCTTGGACGGGACCCACTGACGGATCTGGTCGGCGAACAGCTTCATGTAGTCGGTCGATGCGATCACAGGACCTTTACGGCCGCTCAGGCATTGCTCGACGTACGTCTGCTGAGGCTTCTGGCCCGGGTGCAGGCGGTTGGAGCGCTCGACTGCCAGGCCGTCGCGACGCAGTTCGTTGAAGCTGGTGACGCTCCAGACGTCGGCGCCGACGTTGAACTCTTCACGCAGAATCTTCGCCGCTTCACGCACTTCACGCAGGATGGTGCCTGAACCCAGCAGCTGGACGTGGTGCGCCGCCGCCTTGGTGTCTTCTTCGAGCAGGTACATGCCCTTGATGATGCCTTCCTCGACGCCGACCGGAATGGCCGGCTGGGTGTAGGCTTCGTTCATCACGGTGATGTAGTAGAAGATGTCCTGTTGCTCTTCGGTCATCTTCTTCATGCCGTCCTGGATGATCACCGCCAGCTCGTAGCCGTAGGTTGGATCATAGGTGCGGCAGTTCGGCACGGTGGCAGCCAGGATGTGGCTGTGGCCGTCTTCGTGCTGCAGGCCTTCGCCGTTGAGCGTGGTACGGCCGGCGGTGCCGCCGATCAGGAAGCCACGGGTGCGGCTGTCGCCGGCGGCCCAGGCCAGGTCACCGATGCGCTGGAAGCCGAACATCGAGTAGAAGATGTAGAACGGCAGCATCGGCTGGTTGTGGCTGGAGTACGAGGTACCGGCAGCAATGAACGACGACATGGCGCCGGCTTCGTTGATGCCTTCTTCGAGAATCTGGCCTTTCTTGTCTTCGCGGTAGAACATCACCTGGTCTTTATCGACCGGCTCGTAGAGCTGGCCGACCGAGGAGTAGATGCCCAGCTGGCGGAACATGCCTTCCATACCGAAGGTACGGGCTTCGTCCGGGATGATCGGGACGATGCGGTGGCCGATTTCCTTGTCCTTGACCAGTTGCGCCAGGATGCGCACGAAAGCCATGGTGGTGGAGATTTCGCGGTCGCCGGAACCGTCGAGGATCGCCTTGAGCGTTTCCAGCGGCGGGGTCGGGATGCTGAAGCTCTTGGCGCGACGCTGGGGCACGAAACCGCCCAGGGCCGTGCGGCGCTCGGCCAGGTAACGGGCCTCGGCGCTGCCTTCTTCCGGACGGTAGAACGGCAGTTTTTCCAGGTCGGCGTCCTTGATCGGCACGTCGAAACGGTCGCGGAAGTGACGCAGGCTGTCGACGTCGACCTTCTTGGTGTTGTGCGCGGTGTTCTTGGCTTCGCCGGCACCGGTGCCATAACCCTTGATGGTCTTGGCCAGGATCACGGTCGGCTGGTCTTTGTGGTTGACCGCCTGGTGATACGCCGCGTAGACCTTGTACGGGTCGTGGCCGCCACGGTTGAGCTTCCAGATCTCGTCGTCGGACAGGTCTTCGACCATGGCCTTGAGTTCAGGCGTATTGAAGAAGTGCTCGCGAACGAACGCTCCGTCCTTGGCCTTGTAGTTCTGGTACTCGCCGTCGATGACTTCGTCCATGCGGCGTTGCAGGGCACCGTTGGTGTCCTTGGCCAGCAGCGGATCCCAGAAGCGACCCCAGATGACCTTGTTGACGTTCCACTGGGCACCACGGAACACGCCTTCGAGTTCCTGGATGATCTTGGCGTTGCCGCGAACCGGGCCGTCGAGGCGCTGCAGGTTGCAGTTGATGACGAAGATCAGGTTGTCCAGCTTCTCGCGGCCGGCCAGGGCGATGGCGCCCAACGATTCCGGCTCGTCGGTCTCGCCGTCGCCCAGGAAGCACCAGACTTTCTGCTTGCTGGCAGGAATGTAGCCGCGGCTCTCCATGTACTTCATGAAGCGCGCCTGGTAGATCGCCTGGATCGGACCCAGACCCATCGAAACGGTCGGGAACTGCCAGAAGTCAGGCATCAGCCAGGGGTGCGGGTAAGACGACAGGCCATTGCCATCCACTTCCTGGCGGAAGTTGTTCATCTTGTCTTCGCTGATCCGGCCTTCCAGGAAGGCACGGGCGTAGACGCCCGGCGAGGCGTGGCCCTGGAAGTAGATCAGGTCGCCGCCGTGTTCGTCGGTCGGGGCCTGGAAGAAATAGTTGAAGCCGATGTCATACAGCGTCGCACTGGAGGCGAAGCTGGAGATGTGGCCACCCAGATCCGGGTCGTTCAGGTTGGTCTTGACGACCATCGCCAGAGCGTTCCAGCGCACCAGCGAACGGATGCGGCGTTCCATGAACAGGTCGCCAGGCATGCGTGCTTCGTGCGTCACAGGAATGGTGTTGCGGTACGGCGTGGTGATGGCGTAGGGCAGTTGCGAGCCACTTCGTGTGGCCAGTTCGCCCATGCGGGTCATCAGGTAATGGGCACGGTCTTCGCCTTCTTTGTCGAGAACCGATTCCAGGGCGTCCAGCCACTCCTGGGTTTCGACGGGATCAAGGTCTTGCATGGCTTGCTCCAGAGCGGAAAGGCTTCCAGAATCGGACGCCTGAGTTCGCGACTGGCCTTGTGGGCAGTCGACATAAATTCTTGGATGGCCGGCGGTTGTGCCGGCGGCGTGTAGTTTTACTACAAATCGCCAACCATTTCAGCCTTCGGAATGATCCACCCAGTAGTAAAACTACAGAGAAAGGGCCAAAACGCCTCTCTGATGTTGTGAAGTAAAACACTACGGTTGCACGCGGATACGCTTGCAAGGGCAGAGGCTGCCATTTTCTGCTAATAAAATGATTTTCTCAGCAATTTATTACTTTTGTTCGACAGCCGGTGCTGTCACTGCGATCTTGTATTCATGGCACATAGCCCGTTGTTCGCCGATCAAGGATAGACCATGAGCCTCCCTTTGCTGGCCGCGATTCCGGCCATCCTGCTGCCTGCGGCGACCCGTGCGCAACAGACCTTTCGTTCGGCCGTTACCGCGTTGTCCGAACCCGACCTGGCTCGCCTCGACGCCTGGCCTGCCGAACGCCTGGCGGCCTTCGAGCGGGTGTGCGCCGCCAGTGATTTCGTGGCCGAGCAGGTGGCACGTGACCCACAGATGCTGCTGGCCCTGGCCGACAGCGGTGAGCTGGAGCACAGCCTGGGCGCCGGGCAATTGCGCGCACACCTGGCCGAAGCGGTGTCGGCGGCCACGACCGAGGACGAGCTGGGGCGTAATCTACGTCGCCAGCGCACACGCCAGCAAGTGCGCATTATCTGGCGCGACCTGACCCGCCAGGCCGACCTGGTCGAAACCTGCCGCGACCTCTCGGACCTGGCCGATGCCTGCATCGACCTTGCCTACCAATGGCTTTACACGCGCCATTGCCAGCAGCTCGGCACACCCACCGGCCGGCGCAGCGGGCAGGCGCAGCACATGGTCATCCTCGGCATGGGCAAGCTGGGGGCGGTGGAACTGAACCTGTCATCGGACATCGACCTGATCTTCGCCTACCCCGAAGGCGGCGAGACTGTCGGCGTCAAGCGTGCGCTGGACAACCAGGAGTTCTTCATTCGCCTGGGCCAGCGCCTGATCAAGGCACTGGACCCGGTCACCGTCGATGGCTTTGTGTTCCGTGTCGACATGCGCCTGCGTCCGTATGGCTCCTCCGGGGCGCTGGTGCTGAGCTTCAATGCCCTGGAGCAGTATTACCAGGACCAGGGCCGCGACTGGGAACGCTACGCAATGATCAAGGCCCGCGTGGTCGGCGGCGACCAGGCCGCCGGTGCGCAGTTGCAAGAGATGCTGCGCCCGTTCGTGTACCGGCGTTACCTGGATTTTTCGGCCATCGAAGCGCTGCGCACCATGAAGCAGTTGATCCAGACCGAAGTGCGGCGCAAGGGCATGGCCGAGAATATAAAGCTGGGCGCCGGCGGCATTCGCGAGGTCGAATTCATTGCCCAGGCCTTCCAGCTTATTCACGGCGGCCGCGACCTGAGCCTGCAGCAACGCTCGCTGTTCAAGGTGCTCAAGACCCTTGAAGGCCAGGGCTACCTGCCGGCAGCGGTAACCGACGAGCTGCGCGAAGGCTATGAGTTCTTGCGCTACACCGAGCATGCGCTCCAGGCCATCGCCGATCGCCAGACGCAGATGCTGCCCGACAACGAACTGGACCGTGCGCGCATCGCCTTCATGCTCGGCTTTGATGACTGGGCCCGCTTTCATGAGCAACTGATGCACTGGCGCGGCCGGGTGTCGTGGCACTTCCGCCAGGTGATCGCCGACCCCGATTCGGACCCCGACGACGAGCAGGCCGATAGCGAAGTGATGGTGGGCGGCGAATGGCTGCCGTTATGGGAAGAGTCCCAGGATGAAGAGGCCGCCTGCCGGCAGCTTGAAGAGGGCGGCTTCGTGGACGCGCCAAAGGCGCTCAAGTACCTGCATAACCTGCGTTCCAGCCCGCAACTGCGCTCGATGCAGCGGCTGGGCCGCGAGCGGCTGGATGCTTTCATTCCGCGCCTGCTGGCCCAGGCGGTCGAACACGACAACCCTGACCTGGTGCTGGAGCGCGTGTTGCCGCTGGTCGAGGCCGTGGCCCGGCGCTCGGCGTACCTGGTCCTGCTCACCGAAAACCCCGACGCTCTGCGCCGCCTGCTGACCCTGTGCGCGGCCAGCCCGTGGATCGCCGAACAGATTGCCCGCTTCCCGTTGCTGCTCGACGAGCTGCTCAACGAAGGCCGGCTGTTCAGCCCGCCCCAGGCGCCGGAGCTGACCGCCGAACTGCATGAGCGGCTGATCCGCATCCCCGAGGACGACCTGGAACAGCAGATGGAGGCCCTGCGGCACTTCAAGCTGGCCCACGGCCTGCGCGTGGCAGCCTCGGAAATCAACGGCAGCCTGCTGCTGATGAAGGTCAGCGATTACCTGACCTGGCTGGCCGAGGCGATTCTGCAGCAAGTGCTGGCCCTGGCCTGGCGCCATACCGTGGCGCGTCACGGCACGCCGCTGCGTCCGGACGGTACGCCGTGTGATCCAGCGTTCGTGATCGTCGGCTATGGCAAGGTCGGCGGCATCGAGCTGGGCCATGGCTCGGACCTGGACCTGGTGTTCATCCATGATGGCGATCCGCAGGCCGAAACCGGCGGGCCCAAGCCGATCGACGGCGCGCAGTTCTTCACCCGCCTGGGGCAGCGGATCATCCATCTGATCACCACCCAGACCAACTCCGGCCAGTTGTACGAAGTTGATATGCGCCTGCGTCCTTCCGGCGCCGCCGGCCTGCTGGTCAGCTCGGTCGGCGCCTTTGCCCGCTACCAGGAAAACGAAGCCTGGACCTGGGAGCACCAGGCGCTGGTGCGGGCCCGGGTGCTGGTCGGCAGCCAGGACGTGGGGGCGGCATTCGAGCGGGTGCGCGCCGGGGTGCTGGGCCGCGAGCGCGACCTGGCCACCCTGCGCACCGAGGTCAGTGAGATGCGCGCCAAGATGCGCGACAACCTCGGCAGCAAGGCCACGGCGGCAGGTCGCGCTGCCAATGCGTTCGAGGCGGGCATGCCGTTCGACCTCAAGCAGGACGCCGGAGGTATCGTCGATATTGAATTTATGGTGCAATACGCGGCCCTGGCATGGTCGCGCGAACATCCGCAACTGCTGCGCCATACCGATAACATCCGCATTCTGGAAGGCCTTGAAGAGGCCCGACTGCTGCCCGGCGCCGATGCCGGCCTGCTGCGCGAAGCCTACAAGGCCTACCGCTCGGCGGCCCACCGCCAGGCATTGCAGAAGCAGGCCGGTGTGGTCGGCGGCGACCAGTTTCACGAGCCGCGTCGCGAAGTGATGCGGATCTGGAGCGCGCTGGGGTTGAATTGATGGCTGGACGGGTAACTGGAACGCCTGTGCTGATGCCCGGGTGGTCCACGTTACCCAAGGATCGGCATGGGCTTGTGGGAGGGGGCTCTGCCCGCGACGGCTGCGTACCGGACACTGCAAGTGTGCCGGTCTGACGGGCCTCATCGCGAGCAGAGCTCCCTCCCACAGCTTGCGCACGCAATTTTATAGACAGGGAGGCGGCAGGGTCTGTGTTTGTAGCACGCAGCCTGTCCGGCCTCCCTGATCGTTTGTGGACTTGGCGATGAACATTTTGATCGTTGGACCCAGCTGGGTCGGGGACATGGTGATGGCGCAAACGCTGTTCCAGTGCCTGAAACAGCGTCATCCCGAATGCGCCATCGACGTCCTGGCCCCCGAGTGGAGCCGGCCGATCCTTGAGCGCATGCCCGAAGTGCGTGCCGCCCTGAGTTTCCCGCTGGGCCACGGCGCCCTGGAACTGGCGACCCGGCGCCGGATCGGCAAGTCCCTGGCCGGCCAGTACGACCAGGCCATCCTGCTGCCCAACTCGCTCAAATCCGCGCTGGTGCCCTTCTTTGCCGGCATCCCCAAGCGCACCGGCTGGCGCGGCGAATTGCGCTATGGTCTGCTCAATGACGTAAGGCGCCTCGACAAGCAGCGTTACCCGCTGATGATCGAGCGCTTCATGGCCCTGGCCTACGACAAGGACGCCGAGCTGCCCAAGCCTTATCCAAGGCCGGACCTGCGTATCGACCCGACGACCCGGGACGCGGCCTTGGCCCGTTTTGGCCTGAGCCTTGACCAGCCGGTGCTGGCCCTGTGCCCGGGCGCCGAGTTCGGCGAATCCAAGCGCTGGCCCAGCGAGCACTACGCCAAGGTGGCTGATGCCCTGATCCGTCAGGGTTGGCAGGTCTGGCTGTTCGGCTCGAAAAAGGACCATCCGGTGGGCGAGAGCATTCGCCAGGAGTTGATCCCCGGCCTGCGCGAAGAAGTCACCAACCTGTGCGGCGAAACATCGCTGGCCGAGGCCATCGACCTGCTCTCGTGTGCGCAATCGGTGGTGTCCAACGACTCGGGCCTGATGCACGTGGCGGCGGCGCTGAACCGGCCGCTGGTGGCGGTCTATGGTTCCACCTCGCCTGGTTTCACCCCGCCGCTGGCCGATGAGGTCGAAGTCGTGCGCCTGGGCATCGAATGCAGCCCGTGTTTTGACCGCACCTGCCGGTTCGGTCATTACAACTGCCTGCGCCTGCTCGAACCCCAGGCCGTGGTCCAGGCGTTGACGCGCCTGACCGGCACGCCGATAGAGGTGACCTGATCTTGCGGGTTCTGCTGATCAAGACCTCTTCGCTGGGTGATGTGATCCACACCCTGCCGGCGCTCACCGATGCGGCCCGAGCCTTGCCGGGCGTGCGGTTCGACTGGGTGGTCGAGGAAGGCTTTGCCGAGATCCCGACCTGGCACCCGGCCGTCGACACGGTGATTCCGGTGGCGATCCGCCGCTGGCGCAAGCACCTCTGGCAAACCTGGAAAAATGGCGAGTGGCAGGGCTTCAAGCGTCGCCTGCGTGAAACGCCCTACGATGTGGTGATCGACGCCCAGGGCCTGTTCAAGAGCGCCTGGCTGACCCGCTACGTCAACGCCCCGGTGGCCGGGCTGGACCGTGACTCGGCGCGCGAACCGGTGGCCAGCCGCTTCTATGACCGGCGCTACGCGGTCGCCCGTGGCCAGCATGCGGTCGAGCGCCTGCGCCAGTTGTTTGCCCAGGCGCTGGGCTACGAAGTGCCGGCCGGCCTGGGCGACTACGGCCTCAAGCCGTTGCAGGTGCTCGAGGCCGACCTTGAACACCCCTACGTGCTGTTTCTGCACGGCACCACCTGGGCCACCAAGCACTGGCCGGAGCTGTACTGGCGGCAACTGGCCGAACGCATGGCCGCCCGCGGCCTGGACGTGCGCCTGCCCTGGGGCAACCCTGAAGAAAAGGCCCGCGCCGAGCGCATCGCCGCAGGGCTGGACAACACCGGGGTACTGCCAAAGCTCAACCTGGCCGGCGTCGCCCGGGTGCTGGCCGGGGCCCAGGCCTGCGTGGCGGTGGACACCGGCATCGGCCACCTGGCCGCGGCGCTGGATGTGCCGACCCTGTCGCTGTTCGGCCCGACCAATGCCGGGCTGACCGGTGCCTATGGCCGCTCTCAGGTGCACCTGGCCAGCGACTGGCCGGCCTGTGCGCCGTGCCTGCAAAAGAAATGCACCTACAACCCGACCCCCGACGACCAGTCGCGGTTCGACCTCAAGCGCGAGTGGCCGTTGTGCTTCACTCGCGTGAATCCCGAGCGAGTAGCGAGCCAGTTGGGCGCGCTGTTGCTGGCAAAGGAACCTGGCTGATGCAACTGGCTTTTGTCCTCTATAAATACTTTCCGTTTGGCGGCCTGCAACGCGACTTCATGCGCATTGCCCAGGAGTGCCAGGCGCGCGGTCACAGCATTCGTGTCTACACCCTGATCTGGGAAGGCGAGGTGCCGCCCGGCTTCGAGGTGCTGGTGGCGCCGGTCAAGGCCCTCTTCAACCACCGGCGTAACGAGAAACTCAGCGCCTGGATGGCGCAGGACCTGGCCCGCCGCCCGGTCGACCGGCTGATCGGCTTCAACAAGATGCCGGGCCTGGACGTCTATTACGCCGCTGATGGCTGCTTTGAAGACAAGGCGCAGAACCTGCGTCACTCGTTGTACCGCAAGTGGGGCCGCTACCGGCATTTCGCCGAGTACGAGCGCGCGGTGTTCGCCCCCGAGGCTAAAACCCAGGTGCTGATGATCTCCGAGGTGCAGCAACCGCTATTCATCAAGCACTACCACACCCCGTTGTCGCGCTTTCATCTATTGCCGCCCGGCATTTCCCAGGACCGTCGTGCGCCGCCCGACGCGCCGCAGATTCGTGCCGCGTTCCGCCAGGAATTCGGCCTGGGCGAGCGTGACCTGCTGCTGGTGCAGATCGGCTCCGGGTTCAAGACCAAGGGCGTGGACCGCAGCCTCAAGGCACTGGCTGCGCTGCCGGGCGAGCTGAAAAAACGCACCCGCCTGTTTGTCATCGGCCAGGACGATCCCAAGGTCTTCCAGTTGCAGGCCAAGGCCCTGGGCCTGGGCGAGCAGGTGACCTTCATGAAAGGACGCAGCGACATCCCGCGCTTTTTGCTGGGGGCCGACATCCTGATTCATCCGGCGTACAACGAAAACACCGGCACGGTGCTGCTTGAAGCGGCCGTGGCCGGGCTGCCGGTGCTGGTCAGCGCGGTGTGCGGTTATGCCCATTACATCAGTGAGGCCGATTGCGGCCGGGTGGCCGATGAGCCTTTCGAACAGGCGCAGTTCAACCGCGTGCTGGCAAACATGCTCGAAGACGACGCGGCGCGGCAGCGCTGGGCCCGCAATGGCCTGGCTTTTGCCGACAGCGCCGACCTGTACAGCATGCCGCAGCATGCGGCCGATGTGATTCTGGCGGAGCATGATCAATGAAGCTGTTTCTCGCTGAGCCCTTCAAGACGCTCTGGGCCGGGCGTGATGCCTTTGCCGAGGTCGAGCGTTTGCAGGGCCAGGTGTACCGCGAACTGGAAGGCCGGCGCACCCTGCGCACCGAGGTCGACGGGCGCGGTTATTTCGTCAAGATCCACCGCGGCATCGGCTGGGGCGAGGTGGCCAAGAACCTGTTCAGCGCCAAACTGCCGGTGCTGGGCGCCGGCCAGGAATGGAAAGCCATCGAACGCCTGCATCAGGTCGGCGTGGCGACCATGACCGCCGTGGCCTATGGCGAGCGCGGCGGCAACCCGGCCGCCCAGCACTCGTTCATTGTCACCGAGGAACTGGCACCGACGTTGAGCCTGGAAGACATCAGCCTGAACTGGCGCGCCGAGCCGCCCGAGCCGCGCCTCAAGCGCGCGCTGATTGCCGAGGTGGCCAGCATGGTCGGCGGCATGCACCGCGCCGGGGTCAATCACCGCGACTGCTACCTGTGTCATTTTCTGCTGCACACCGACAAGCCGGTCACGGCGGACGATTTCCGCCTGTCGGTGATCGACCTGCACCGCGCCCAGACCCGCCGGGTCATTACCCCGCGCTGGCGCAACAAGGACCTGGCGGCGCTGTATTTCTCGGCGCTGGACATCGGCCTGACCCGACGCGACACGCTGCGTTTTCTCAAGGGCTACTTCCGCCAGCCGCTGCGCCAGATCCTCACGCAGGAAGCAGCCTTGCTGCGCTGGCTGGAAAAAAAGGCCGACAAGCTCTACCAGCGCAAGGTGCGCTATGGGGATGCACTCTGATGGCGGGTTGGACACTGGCGCCTGAATACGCGGCACTGGCCGAGGATTTCGGCAGCCTGGAGGCGGTATTCGCCCTGCAGGGCGAGCGCCTGACCCGTGATCCGTTGTCCGAGGTGATCCGCGTCGAGCGCGGTGGCGTGCAGTATTACGTCAAGCGCTATGTGGGCGCCGGCAAGGGCCTGCGTCGCTACCTGGGCCGGCCACGGGTCAAGTCCGAGTGGCAGAACCTCAAGCGTTTCGCCAAGTGGGGCATTCCCACCGCCGATGTGGTGGCCTGGGGGCTGGAACGCAATGGCGCGGTGTACGAGCGCGGGGCGATGATTACCCGTGAGCTGCCCAACACCGAAGACCTCTGGGTGCTGGCCCAGCGCAAGGACCCGCGCCTGGATGACCCGGCCTGGGTCGACGGCATCAGCCAGCAGCTGGCGCGCTACACCCGCATCCTGCACGACCATCACTTCACGCATAACGATCTGAAGTGGCGCAACCTGCTGGTCGACGACCAGGCGCGGCTGTACCTGATCGATTGCCCCAATGGCACGTTCTGGTGGGGGTTTCTACTGCGTTATCGCATCACCAAGGACCTGGCGTGCCTGGACAAGGTCGCCAAATACCAGCTGTCGGCCACCCAGCGCCTGCGTTTCTACCTGCAATACCGCCAGCGTTCGCACCTCAATGCCGCTGACAAGAAACGCATTCGCCATGTGGTCAGTTTTTTCGAGGGGCGCGAATGAACCCGTTCATTGCCAGTACCGAACAGGCATTGCTGGAGCGTCACGGCCTGGCCGACTTCCAGGCGCTGTGGAACCTGGCGCTGGATGCGGTGGATGAACCCAACACCGGCCGTGGCGGCTGGAGCAGCGTGTTCCGGCTGGACCTGGAAGGCCAGGGCTTCTACCTCAAGCGCCAGAGCAACTACCTGACCCACACGCTGCATCGTCCGTTCGGCGAACCGTCGTTTTCCCGGGAGTTTCGCAACATCAGCCGTTACCGGCAGATGGGTATCCCGGCCTTGCAGGCCGTGTTCTATGGCGAGCGCAAGGTCAATGGCGAGCGCCGGGCCATCCTGATGACCCGCGCGCTGGATGGCTGGACTGACCTGGACGCCTTGCTGCAGCGCTGGAGCGAACTGCCCCAGGACCGGCGCCTGGCGATCCTGCGCGCCTGTGGCCTGCTGGCGCGCACCCTGCACGGTGCCGGCCAGATCCACGGCTGCTTCTACCCCAAGCACATCTTTGTGCAGGCCCAGGGCGCGCAGTACAGCGCGCAACTGATCGACCTGGAGAAGACCCGCCCGTCGCTGTTCGGCCAGCGTGACCTGGCCAAGGACCTGGAACCGCTGTTTCGGCGCGCGCCGATGTGGACACCGGCCGAGCAGCGCGAACTGCTGGCGGCCTACCTGCAGGCACCCGGCGACGGCCCGGCGGTGCAGGCCTGGCTGCTACGCTTGAGCCGACGCGGTAAACACAAGCAAAGAGAGAAACCTTGATGCGCCTAAGCGAACTCCAGAGCGCCGGGCGTTCCCCGGCCCTGCCGATGAGCCTGACCCTGGCCGATGCGGCGGGCACCGCCGAGCTGCAACTGTTGAGCCTGCTGCGGGTGCTGCCGGGCCAGCGGTATGTCGGCGCCGGCGTGTGGCGCGGCCGCACCGTGCTGGCCAAGTTGCTGGTCGGGCCCAAGGCCGCACGGCACTTTCAGCGTGAGCGCGACGGTGTGCTGCTGCTGGCCGAACATGGCATCACCACGCCGCTGCTGCTGGCCGACGGCCTGCAGGACGGCGAGGGCGGCTGGCTGCTGTTCGAGCTGCTGGAAAATGCCCGCAGCCTGGGCCAGGCCTGGGAAGCGGTGCAGCACCTGCCGGCCCTGGCCGATGAACAGCAAGGGGTGCTGGGTGAGGCGCTGACGGCGATCGGGCAGTTGCACCTCAAGGGCTTGTGGCAGGAGGACCTGCACCTGGACAACCTCTTGCGTCACGATGGCCGCTCGTACTGGATCGATGGCGCCTGCATCTGCGTCGAGCACCCCGGCCAGCCATTGTCGCGGCAAAAAGTGCTGGATAACCTCGGTGTGTTCTTTGCGCAACTGCCCAAGCGTTTCGAGCCGTTTACCGAAGAGCTGCTGGTGCATTACCTGCTCAGCAATGGCGAACATGGCTTGCCCATGGAAGCGCTGCAAAAGCAGATCGACAAGGTGCGCCAGTGGCGCCTGAAAGACTTCCTGGCCAAGAGCGGGCGCGAATGCAGCCTGTTCAGCGTGGTCGACACCGCCTCGCAGTTCCAGGCCATCCGCCGCGAAGAAGTCGAGGCGATGCAGCCGGTGCTGGACCGGGCCGACGAACTGCTCGCCACCGGCCACCTGTACAAGACCGGCGGTGCGGCCAGTGTCGGACGGGTCGAGGTCCAGGGCCGGCCACTGGTGATCAAGCGCTACAACATCAAGGGCTTTGGCCACTGGCTCAAGCGCTTCTGGCGCCCGAGCCGGGCCTGGCATTCCTGGCGCGAAGCCAACCGATTGATGTTCCTCGAGATCGCTACGGCCAAACCGTTGGCGGTGCGCGAGGAACGGGTGCTGGGGTTGCGCCGCCGGGCCTGGCTGGTGACCGAATACATCGACGGCCCCGACCTGATCGAGCGCTTTGCGCCGTACGTAGACACCGCCGCGGTGCCCGAGGCCGAGTTGCAGGCGCTGGATACCCTGTTCGAGCAATTGCGCCGCGAACGCATCAGCCACGGTGACCTCAAGGGCCACAACCTGTTCTGGCATCAGGGGCGCTGGGTGCTGATCGACCTCGACGCCATGTGTCAGCACAGCTCCCAGTCCTCGTTCGCCGCGGCCTACGCGCGTGACCGGGCGCGCTTCATGCGCAACTGGCCACAGGGCAGTGCGCTGCATGCGCTACTTGAGCAGCGCTTGCCCGGCGTCCCGGCACAACCGTCGTAGCCGGGCCGTCAACCGTCAGCCGGCAGTGTCGCGTGACCGGCGTTCACACGGGTCAGGTTGAGGCGTTCCAGGGCCTGAACCAAGGCATTGATGTCCTCGTGAGGCACAAGGTGCACAGAGGTCCAGTTGGGCCGATCCACGTACAGCTTGTTCTGGTCGTTGACCTGTACCGGCGTGCGATGGATCTGGCCGTCGCGGGAGCGATGCACGAGGGTGTGTTGATGGCCGTCACCGTGCTCTACCAGAAAGTGGCCAGGCCTGTTGAGCCGGATCTCAAGCGGCTCGGCAGTGGGCGCTGAGCGCGCGGGCCTGGAAACCTCGATTTCCACCCGGTAATCGGCTTTGACATAGACCGTGTCATTGGTCATGCCAAGCCTGAGCGCTTCCCCGGGGTCCGGAAATACCCCTTTGGCCTGGCCGGGCAACGTGTCGACGACGTGCAGGCCAATGCCGCCCTTGAGTTCGGCCAGGCCGGGCACGATGCCGCGGTAGGTGTTGACGTGACTGTTACCGACCAGGGCAATCCACCTGTGCGCGCCGATGACCTGCTGGTGCCGATCAATGGTCTGCAAGGCGAAGTAGTTCATCATTTGCTGGCGTGTATTGGTGACGACGTCATCGAGCCCCTTGAGGTGATAGCTGGCCGTGCAGTCGATGGCCCGTACTTGCAGCCCGTGCTGGCGTGCCCTGATGACCAGTTGCTCGAAGGTGTAGACCCCGCTGGGGTCGGTGTGGTGTCCGGCGTCCAGCTTCTTCAAGTCATGCAGCAGCGTCTTGCTCATCTGCCCTGTGTCGAAAAAGCGATCCAGGTCGGCCTGGTGCAGGTCGGTGAGCAGGTGCTCCATGTACAGCGTCCTGACCTGGTGCTGCGACAGCAGCGGCAGGTTATCGATGATCAGTTTTTTGCTGGCAATCGACGCATGCGACTCGCCGATCACGACGGCTTGGGTGTGTTGATACAGCGTCTCCAGAAAGGTCGGCAGGCTGGTTTGTGGCGAGACGGCCGGTAGCGTCGGGCGCGGTGGTTGCACGTGCGACAGGATGGCGCGTGAATCGGCTTCCAGCGAGCGGCGAACCTCAAAGAAGGCGGTGCGTACCCGGCTCAGTTCAGGCGCACGAATCAGATACGCCCGATCAAGACCCTTGTGCTCGAAGTTGGCCAGCCAGTGCAGCAGGCTTCGGTCCTCTCTGGCAACCTCGTAGGTTGTCTGCGCCAATGACTGCTGCAGCGCGGTCAAGGGTGGCGCAGGTGTCCAGTGTTCAGTGCCTGTCTGCAACCATCCATGGGGCTCGTGCCAGCGAAACCCGTAGTCGCCTGCCCAGCATTCCTTGATGTCGACACCCTCGTTACTGGCCATTCTCTTGAAGAGCGCCAGGTCCAGTGCTGTGCTGGGTGGAGAGGGCGGCGCAATGATGTAAGGGTTGGCGAAGTCGATGATGACGTCGAACCCGCTGGCCGGACCGGTCACTGTCGAAGGGGACGTTTGCGTCGTGATTGATGTCCGGCGAGTGAAGGCAATGTCCTGGATACGGGCGCTGGGTACGCCTTGCAACTCGGCAAGGCCTGGAAGCTGGGCATGGGTGCTTGCCTGCTTGTCGTCAAGCAAGGCTACCCAGCGTCTTGAGGAATGCTCGGCCAGGTCGCTGTCGATCAGCAGGTGAGCGAAGTAATTGCTCATTTTTCGACCCGCGTCGGCGTCATCGACCATGGCGGTCACCGGGTGTTCGATAAACGGATAGCTGATTGATGAGTTGAGCGGACGGACTTCGATGCCGTATCGGTGAGCCGTCTTGATCAAGTGGTAGTAGTCGAACTCGGTACTGCCGTTGTTCAGTGCCGCATGGTTGACCTCGTCGAGGTAATGCTTGATCTCGTGCGAGCCGGTGCGGCTTTTCTTGCCCAGATGACGGTAGCGATTCAGTTTTGGCAGGTGTTTGTCGAGCAGTACATGCTCGACGTACAGCACCTCGACACGCTGCTCGACCAGCAAGGGCATATTGAGAATGAGCAGGCGCTTGCTGGCGATTGACTGGGGCGCTTCGCCCAATACCAGGCCATTGCTGTGCGTGAAAACATGCCCGAACAGCGTTTCCAGGGTCGCGGGTCGTTGCAATGGCGGTAATACCGGTTTGGGTGGCAGCGGCGGCTGGCTCAGGAAAAATGCGTTAGCGTCCTTGTAAAGTTGCTCGCGACGGTTTGCAAATGTTTGGCGCAGCTCGCTGAAATGCACCTCGAAATAATCATGCAAACCCAGTCCTATTGGATCGTAGGGCTCCTTGTTCAGGATCACATCCAGATGCAAGCGCATCTTGGCTGGCAATTGATAGTTGTCCAGAGGCACCTGTGTCGTGGTGTCTTCCTGCAACGGCTTGTAGGGTGGGGGATTGTCAGGCGCGCCACCGCGCAATATCTGGCGGTCGGCCAGCTGCCATGTGCCCTGTTCGTTCAGGCGTACGGGGTGTTTGCCAAAAAAGGCAAACGGGTTTTGCGGGTCGATGATCTGCCAGCTTTTGAGGTATGCACTGTATTGCACCTGCCAGGTCTGTCCGGAAAACTCGATGTAATGATTGCCATCGAGCAGGCACACCCCCCGGCCATGACCTTCGCTGATGCGCGGCACGCCGTGCAGCGACACCGTCGCCGGCCGCCCGTTGTAGAGGCCTGCCGTGCCGGCCTGGCGGTACGGCAGGCCCAGTGGCTGCCAGGTTCCGTCAGCCGCCCGCCGGGCGAACTGGCCGGTGGCCTGCACGTCTGGCGATGTCGGGCCCGGCGCCAGCAAGACCGGGTGGTGGCCGTTGATGTCTGCCTTGCCAAGTACAAAGGGCTCGTTATGCAGGCTGGCCGGGAACAGCTCCTCATAGCGTGGCAGCGAGGTGCGCTGCGTCAGCGGGGGCAGTACGGAGTCTGGCGGGTTCTGACGAGCAAGCCTGCGCATGACACCGCCGAATCCCTTGAGGCCTGAATGCAGGTCGCCAGCGGCACCCAGGCCGTTGAGCATGCCCGTCAGCAGGTAGCCCATGGCGGTCGGCGTGTCACCGTCTCGCAAGCTCTGGAATGCCCGGACGGTATCGTGCAGATACAACAGCGTGCCGACCGCAAAGCTTGCCGGTGGAAACGGCAAGGTGACGATGGTGGCGATCAGTTCGACGCTGTTCCATATCAGCTTGGCGAGCATGTCGTTGCGCCCGGTCGTGGTGTCTTGCACCTCACGCAGCTTGCGCAGGATCGGGCGGTTGAAACAGGTGTCGGCAAAATCGGCGATCGGCTCCCTGGGCAAGAAAGGCGGCTTGCTGGCATTGCCCTGCTGCATGCTTTTCAAGTGCAGGGACAGCGTATGGCGTGTCTTGCTGCTGCAGCGATCGGTGTAGTAGTCGATCATGCCCGGCGCGCCAAGTGACTCGGTAAAGCTGCCGAACAGGCGCCACTCGATACCGTCCGGTGCCTGTGGCGTGTACAGCAGCGCTGCCTGCCTGACGGAGGTGGGCAGGACCGCGATGCAGCCCTGCACTGTTTCGACATGGATCAGGTTGACGTCGGGTATGACCAACTGGTCGATACCTTTCAGTCCCGAACCGATGAACGGCTGGTCCAGGTGAATCTGCAGAGGGTACAGGGGGTATCGGCGGCGGGTCTCGGCGTCGCCCAGGTGCGCCTGCTCGATGGATTGTTCGAGCCACTGGTACTGCACCTTATTGATATGGCCCTTGAGCAAACTGCGCAAGGCTGCGCTCTTCATTTGCAGGCGGGTAATCAACAGGCTGGTGGTGCGGCGGTATTCATAGCCCTGTGATTCAGGGGCGAGCAGGCTGCCCTGGACCTTGGCGATGTAATCGTCGGCCAGCCATTGGCCGCGCACCGAGTGGGCGACCGCCGCAGGCGTCAACACGCTCAGGTCTACGCCCGGTGGCCCCTTGAACAGCGCCTCGGCACGGGTACTGGTGTTGAAGAAATCGATGCTGTCGTCATAGCCCTTGAGCAGCATGTCGGTGTAGCTGAGGGTTTCCCGCGCGCTGGTGATGATGATCAGGTCGGGGTCCACGCTGCCGGGTGGCACGTTCAACAGTGTGCTGATTCTCTGGCTGGCGCGCTCATGGGCGTAGTGACGCAACGGTTGCAGGTTGGTATGCGCCTTGGCCTGGTAGTTGCGCAGCGCACCGGCGGCATCGTCCTCCAGGGCAAGCAATTGCTGGCGTTGTGCAGGGCTGGCGCGACGATACCATTCTGGCGTGTAGCGGGCCTCTTCGGACAACGCCACACGTACATGCGCCTCGGTCAGGCTGCGCAGGCAAACGTCGAAATCGGGCTGTTCGATAAGCTCGACCAAGTCCTGGCGGGGATGGGGTTTGAGTTTCAGGGCTGCCAGTTGCCCGGCAAGGTCTGTGCGGGCATCGACTGGCAGTTGGTCGAGCAGGTACTGGCTCATTTTTTCCGAGCGCGCATAACTGACCAGTTCGTGCAGCAATTGGGTTTCATTGCTGAAGGTCTTGAGGCGTTGAGGCGTGGGGGCGTCGGTCATGACCATGACCAGGCGATCCGGCTGGCCTGCAGGGGTGTATTGGCTGAACAGCAGCAGCTTGCTCATCAAGTGGCCGCCCAGCCTGATTTGCTGGATGCGCAGATTGGCATCCGGGGCGTCGGCTGTCGGCCGGGCGAGGGCCTCGACAAGGGCAAAGTCCTGGGGCTGGATATGGCCTTGCATCTGTGCAGCAAAGGCCAGCGCGATGACCTGCCGGCGGGTCATGAGGTGCATGAGCGGCTGATAGGCCTGCTGCTGATATTGGGTGCGTTGAAAGGCCCTGAAGGCCAGCCGCAGGTCGAGCTCTTCGATCAGTCCGGCCAGGTAATGCGGCGTCAGAGAGGCGTAGCGGGCCGGCAACGGGGCGCCTGAAAGCATCAGTGTCGAGTGCTCCAGAAACGCCGAGCCCGCCAGGCGATCGTCCGGGTGCAAGCCGTAAAGGGCCAGCTCTACCAGCGTGCGGGTCACGGTGTAGGTTTCGCCGGTCAACGCCAGTGTGCGTCGAGTGCCGACAGTAATGGCGGCAGGGTCCAGCGCTTCACCCAGGTCGTTGCACAGGCGTGTGCGCAAGTGCTCGAGGGCGAAGTTCTGCGGGGACATTGCCGCGCCCAGAACACTGAGCATGGCGGTGTGGGCCTGGTGATAGTGCTGCACCTGCATGGCATAGGTGCGCAGGTCTTGCTGACTGGCCGTCTTGATCCAGTCCGGCAGGTTTTTGCGGTATTCACGCTCCTGATAGTTGAGTTCCCGCAGCT
This sequence comes from Pseudomonas viridiflava, assembly GCF_900589395.1. Taxonomy (GTDB): domain Bacteria; phylum Pseudomonadota; class Gammaproteobacteria; order Pseudomonadales; family Pseudomonadaceae; genus Aquipseudomonas. The sequence goes on along the minus strand of NZ_UUIS01000060.1, from coordinate 98,651 downwards.
CCAGCATGGCGGCAGGTCCCCACAGGCCGCGCATGGCAATGGCCTGCTGAATCCGTGCATGGTTTTTGTGTTGATCATCCAGACTGGCTTGCAAACAGGCATGACGGACATCTTCACGCTGTTTGTGACGCAGCCGGGACATGGCATGCGCATAAGGATCGCCATCGATGGCGTCGAGCTGCAGGTGCGCGCGGGTGAACGGCTCAAGGTCCGCATCCGGGTCCTGATCGATGCTTGCCAACAGGTCCTGGTGACGCTTCTCGACGGTATTGAGCACCGCGCCCTTCAAGGTCGGGTCGTTGAGCCAGCCGGCCACTGCCTGGCACATCTGGTTCTGGCTGGTAAAGCCCGTTGCGCCGACGCCGGGCAAGACCAGCAGGGTATGCCCTTGTGGGCCTGACATCGCCAGTGCTGCAAGCATTTCAATCCTTTCATCTTCCTGGACCTGTATGTACAGGGAGAAGAAGCCAGGTGCGGCGTCCGGCGATTGAGGTGATGAGCCAGGCGCGGTGGGCAGGCAGCCGGCATAGTGCACATCGAGATCGTCCTCGTGAATCTTCAGGCTCAACTCGTCGTGCAGGGCCTGGCGCATGTCCGCGACAAACGCATCGTGGCGGGTGGCATGTACGGTGTCGGGGCTGTCCCAGTACTGGTCGATACGTTGCAGCAGCTGTGAGAGCGCCTGGGTGTGCAAGGCCGTGTCCGGTGCCCGGAGCGCGTCGAGCAAGGCATCGTCCGCAGCGGGAAGAGCGTCCAGCCGGGCGAGCTGATGGGTGCGCAGTGCTGCCAGTCGTGCCAGGGCTGCCAGCGCCGCCGGCAGGGTCTCGGCGGGCAGCGGCGGGACGGGGGTCAGAGTTTGCATGTGTGCATGCCTTCTTTGCATGAAGCGCTTCAAGCGCTGAGGTTTGAGTAAGGGCCGTCAAGGCGGCTATGACGGATCTCAATCAACAGCAAGGAGGCGTTGGCAGGTAATAAATAGTTACTTATGTCGGTACAAATAAGCCGTGTGTGAACCTTCATGCACAGGCGAGCAATGCGCATTCGGTCCCCGCGCAGCCAAAATTCCAGTCATTAGGCTATAATCCCGCGCTTTAGCTGTCCCGGCCCGCTGTGCGGGGGGCACACCTTTTCTCGGGCGCACGGCGCCTGCATGCAGACAAAAGAGGCTAGACCCTAGTGGCATTGACGATCCTTGGCCTGTCCGGCGCCCTCAGCCATGATCCTTCCGCGGCCCTGTACATCGACGGCAAGCTGATCGCGGCGGCCGAAGAAGAGCGTTTCGTGCGCGACAAGCATGCAAAGAATCGCATGCCCTACGAGTCGGCGAAGTTCTGCCTGGAGCAGGCGGGCATCAAGCCTTCGGACGTCGACGTGGTGGCGATTCCCTTCGCGCCGATCAGCCTGTTCGGCAAGGCCCGCTGGCACTATGCCAAGCGCTACTGGTATGCCCCGGACCGCGCGCTGGACGCGCTGCTGATGGGCAACCGTCGCTACAAGCGCTACCGCAACAAGATCGTCTGGTGCCTGGAGCAACTGGGCTTTGACCCCAAGAAGATCAAGATCGAGCCGGTCGAGCACCACCTGGCCCACGCCGCCAGCGCCTATCACTGCTCCGGGTTCACAGAAAAAACCGCGATCCTGGGCATCGACGGCAAGGGCGAGTACGCCACGACCTTCTTCGGCTATGGCGAGAACGGCAAGATCCACAAGATCAAGGAATTCTACGACCCGGACTCGCTGGGCGGCCTGTATGGCGCGATCACCGAGTTCCTCGGCTTCGAGATGCTCGACGGCGAATTCAAGGTCATGGGCATGGCGCCGTACGGCGATGCCAGCAAGTACGATTTCTCGCGCCTGGCGACCTTCGAGAACGGCGAGCTGGTGATCAACACCGAGCTGGCCAACGTCATCGGCCTGCGCCGTTATAAAGAGAAGGGCAAGGGCTTCTACTTCTCGCCCAAGCTGATCGAATGGCTGGGCCCCAAGCGCGTGGGCGACGTGGCCGACGAGCCATACATCCACTATGCCGCCAGCATGCAGGCGCTGTTCGAAAAGCTCGCCCTGCAGATGATGGACCATTACCTGGGCGACATCCTCAGGCAGACCGGCAAGATCGCCTTTGCCGGCGGCTGTGCGCTGAACGTCAAGCTCAACCAGAAGATCATCGCCCGTCCCGAGGTCAAGGAGCTGTTCGTGCAGCCGGCCTCGGGCGACGCCGGCACCGCCGTGGGCGCTGCCGCCTACGTGTCGCATGCCCGTGGCGTGCCGGTCGAGAAGATGGAACACGTCTACCTCGGCCCGTCGTACAGCAACGAAGACGTGATCGCCGCCTGCGCCCGTCACCCCAGCCAGCCCAAGTGGCGCCAGATCGACAACATGCCCGAGCGCATTGCGCAGATCATGGTCGACGGCAACCCGGTGGCCTGGTTCCAGGGCCGCATGGAGTTCGGCCCGCGTGCCCTGGGCGGTCGCTCGATCATCGGTTGCCCGAGCGTGCCGGGCGTGGCCAACCGCATCAACGAACAGATCAAGTTCCGCGAGCGCTGGAGACCCTTCTGCCCGTCGATGCTCGACACCGTGGCCCCGCAGATGATCACCATCGACCATCCGGCGCCGTTCATGACCTTCACCTTCGAAGTCGCCGAAGAGTGGAAGACCCGCGTGCCGGAAGTCGTCCATGAAGACGGCACCTCGCGGGCCCAGGTGCTCAAGCGCGAGTACAACCCGCGCTACTACGACATGATGAAGGCGCTGGAAAACCTCACCGGCAACGGCGTGTCGCTCAACACCTCGCTCAACCGCCGTGGCGAACCGATGATCTGCTCGCCCACCGATGCGCTGAACATGTTCTTCGGCTCGGACCTGGAATACCTGATCATGGAAGACATCCTGGTCGTCAAAGAGGGCGTGAAGGCTTATGACAGCGTCGGCTGAGCGCCATGTGCTGCAGTTCTGCCACGGCTATGACGGGCCGTTCCTGGATTGCGCACGGCAATACGCCAGCCTGTTCGCCGGCAAGGGCTACCGGGTGACCACGGTGTTCCTGACCGGCGAGTACAACCCGGACGTGATCGCCGACTGCGGCTCGGACGAGGTGCTGTTCATGCAGTTCAGCTCCAGCGCCATTCGTGGCCTGAAGCTGGGCGCCATTGCCGCCCTGCGCAAGATCGTCGCCACGCGGCGCTTCGACTTCTGCATCGCGCATCGCTTCAAGCCGGTGTACATCGCCTTGCTGGCGACAAAGCTGCCGGTGATCGGTGTGCACCATGCCTTCGGCGACTATCAGCGCGGCAGCCGCCGGCTGTTTGCGCACCTGTTTCGTCAGCGCCTGAGCCTGCTGGGCGTGTCGGACGCGGTGCGCGACGACATGCGCAAAAACTTGCCCAAGTGGCCGGCCGAGCGCATCGAGACGCTGTACAACCGTATCGATGTCGAGCAACTGCAGGGCCGCCAGTGCAGCCGCGAAGAAGCTCGCCACGAACTGCAACTGCCTCCCGACGCCTGGGTGGTCGGCAATGTCGGCCGCCTGCACCCGGACAAGGACCAGGCCACGCTGTTGCGTGGCTTTGCCCAGGCCCTGCCGAACCTGCCGGCCGACAGCCGGCTGGTGATTCTTGGCAAGGGTCGCCTGGAACAATCGCTCAAGGACCTGGCGCTGGAGCTGGGCATCGGGCCGCAGGTGCTGTTTCTGGGCCAGGTGCCCGAAGCGCGGCGCTATTTCAAGGCGTTCGATGTCTTTGCCCTGAGCTCGGACCACGAGCCGTTCGGCATGGTGCTGCTTGAAGCCATGGTCGCCGGCGTGCCGGTGCTGGCCACCGCGTGCGGCGGCGCCAAGGAAGTGGTCGAAGGCGTCGGCGTGCTGTTTGCGCTCGGTGATTCGGGACAGATGGCCAAAGGGCTGGTGCATTTGTCGCGCCTCGATGAGCCGCAGCGCCAGGCCTGTGCCGAACAGATGTTGCAACGGCTGCAAAAGCGCTTTTCCGACCATGCGGTGCGCCAGGTGTTCTGGCACTTGCCGCAGGTCAACCGGCTGGCCGTGGAGTCCTGATGCTCAATTTCCTGCAGGGCTTTCGCGAGCGCGGCTGGACCGCGATTGACGCCGCCACCTATGAACAGACCTGGCACCGCTACGGCGGCAGCGTGGCCACGCACCCTGAGGTGGTGGCGCGGCTTTCGGCCCTGGCCGGCATTGCCGTGCGCTACCTGGCCTGGGAGCAGGGCGGTGAACTCAAGGCGGCGATTGCCACCTGGGGCCGCGCCCTGGCACTGGACAAGGGCGAGCTCAAGCGGCATGGCAAGAAGGGCCTGTTCGACCTGGGCAATGCCGAACTGATCCTGCCGGTGGCCGAGGACGCCACTGTGGCGCTGCGTCATCGTGGGCGTTACCTGTCGGCGCTCAATGAAGGCCGGATCAGCACCTACAGGGCGCAGGCCGAGTCCCTAGCCATGGCCCGCACGCCCGAGGAACTGTCGAAGAAGTTTCGCTACAACCAGCGCCGTGAGTTGCGCCTGCTCGAAGAAGCCGGCGGCACGGTGCATGCGGTCAGCGAGTTCGACAGCGTCACCCTGGCGCAAATCTATTGCGACCTGTTCCAGCGCCGCTGGGGCTTTGCCGCCACCGGGGCGGCGCGCATGGCCGAGGTCATCGAGCTGTTGCGCGAATGGCTGGTCGGCTCGGTGCTGTTTCTGGACGGTGCGCCGATTGCCACGCAACTGGTGTACCGCGTCGAGGCGCCGGCGTGGGTCAGCGTCGAGTACGTCAATGGCGGCGTCGACCCTGAGAATCGCGGGTTCAGCCCTGGCAGCGTGCTGAGCTTCATCAATACCCAGAGCGCGTGGGAAAGCGCCCGGGCCCTCAACAAGCCGTTGCGCTTCTCGTTCGGCCGCGCCGACCGCGAATACAAGGACCGTTGGTGCAACCCCGTGCCGGTATTTCAGGTGTGAGCCGCAAACAGCAGTTACTCAAGCGCCATCGGCGCAACAAGCGCATGGCCTTGCTGGTCATCCTGCTGGCCTTGATTGCCGCCGGCACGCTGCTGGCCTGGTGGCTGGTGCCGCTGCTGGCGGTGGCGGTGTGGATGGCTCATGAGGCCTGGTTTGCCGATCATCTGTTCTATGCGCCGGGCGACGATTACCAGTACCGCTTCGCTGAACACGACGAAGTGCCAGGCGTGCGCCTGGACAACGGCTGCCTCGGCGCCGAGCTGCCAGGCGCCTTGCAGGGTGACGAAACCCTGGTCCTGGCGGTGACGGTGCGCAGCACCTGGCTGGGGCGGTTCTTCGATCCGGCCGTGCAGTTGCTCGGCAATGACGAGGGTGATGTACAGACCTTCGAGCGCGGCGTCGACGGCGTGCGCTACCTGAACCTGACCGGCCTGGGGCGGTCGCTGAGCGAGGGCCGGCTGCAACTGAGCGGCCGTTTTTGCCGGATTGGCGGCACGCCGCGCCTGTGGCTGTGGCGTCAGGCCGATGCCCGTCGCCAGCGGGTCATGGTCATCGCCCCGCATGCCGACGACGCCGAGCTGGCGGCCTACGGCCTGTACAGCCAGGCCGACGAAGCCTGGATCGTGACCCTGACCGCCGGCGAAATCGAAGCCGGGCATTACCGGCGCATGGGGCTGGGCAACAGCGAGGCGGCGCAGCTCAAGGGCCGCCTGCGCGCCTGGGACAGCATCACCGTGCCGCGCTGGGCCGGTGTGCCCGAGGCGCGCTGCGTGCAACTGGGCTATTTCTGCCTGCAACTGCCGGCCATGCAGGCCGCGCCCGACCAGCCGATCGCTTCGCGCGAGGCCGACCTGGCGGAAACGCGGCTGTTTCGCCGGTTCAATACCCTGGCACTGCCCGGCGACGATGGCGTGCCAAGCTGGAACAACCTGCTGGCCGACCTGCGCGCCTTGATCGTGCAGGCCCGGCCGCAGGTGCTGGTCATGCCGCACCCGACCATCGACCCGCACCCGGACCACATCTGCGCCCAGGCGGCAGTGCGCGAAGCCTTGCAGGGCCTGGACTGGCAGCCAGAAATGATTCTGGGTTATGCCAATCACCTGCATGACAATGACCGCTGGCCCATGGGCAATGCCCATGAGGGCGTCAGCTTGCCGCCGGTCTTCGATGACCGGCAGATGCTGGAGCCTTACAGCCTGGTGCTGGCAGCCCCGGTGCGTCGCGACAAGGCCATGGCGCTGGGCATGATGCACGACCTGCAACCGCCCATGCCCTTCAAGCGCAAGCTGCGCCGTGGCTTGCAGCGCGTGCTGGCCGGGCGGCGCGTACCTGCCGAAGGCGAGAACGAATTTTTCCGTAAGGCTGTGCGACGCCATGAACTGTTCTGGCGCAGCGATATCTGATTCCGCTTCAGCAGGCAGCCCGACTGCAAGGAAACCCATGAGAGTTCTATTTCTGGTCCAGAAAGAGCAGCGCGCCATCCTGGATCGCTTGTATGAAGGCATCGCGGCGCACTGTGAATGCGACCTGCGCTGGCTCACCTCTGAAGAGCAGCGTGACCTGCGCGGGTATTTCCGCCGTGAAGTGGACGTCAGCCGTTATGAGCGCATCGTGTTCTTCCTGCGCTTCAAGCAGGAAGTGCGTCAGGTGGGCTTCATCCGCAGCCTGCCCAACCTGGTGATCCTCGAACACGATGCCTACCAGAACTACATTCCGTGCAAGTACACCGGCAAGTTCAGCGCCCACTACCGCAAGCTGCCCTGGGCGCGGGTGATCACTTCGGGCTTCATGGTGACCGAGCGCCTGCGCGCCGAGGGCTTCGATGCGGTGTTCGTGCCCAAGGGCTACGACCAGGGGCTGGTGCAGGGCCAGGGGCGTGAACGCGACATCGAGCTGGCGTTCGTGGGCAGCACCAAAAGCGTGGCCTACAGTGGGCGCAAGGCGCTGCTTGATGAACTGGCCAAGGTCGAGCCATTGCTGGTGACGCGTACCAAGTCCGGCGAAGAGTACTGCGCCACCTTGAACCGCATCCGCTTTTTCGTCAGTGCCGATGTGGGCATGGGCGAGTACATGATCAAGAACTTCGAGGCCATGGCCTGTGGCTGCGTGCTGCTGGCGTTTGACCAGGGCGCCGAGGAAAACCGGGCACTGGGCTTCGAGGACATGCGCAATATCGTGCTGTATCGCGATATCGACCAATTGCGCAGGAAACTGCATCAATTACGTGAAGATTCGTCGCTGGCTGATGAAATCTCTCGGAACGGGCAGACGCTGGTAGAGCAACGCTATACATTCCATGCCCTTGGCAAGGCCATCGTCGACGCCATGCAGCCGCCCTTGCGGGCACGTGCCGCCCCCGGCCTGATGGACCGCGTACGGTCCTGGCTCGGCGCATGACTGGCACAGACCGTTTGAACATTCAATGATTGGGAGCCCATGATGGTATTCAGCGAAAACAGCGAGATCACACTGGTTGTCACCAGTTGTGGCCGTTTCGACCTGTTGAAGCGGACCCTGGAAACGTTCGACCGTTTCAATACCGCGCCCATTCGCCACGTGCTGATTACCGAGGACTCCGGTGACGAGCAGGTTCGCACCTGCATTCCCGAACACTGGCAGGCGCACACCCGGTTCATCGTCAACAACCCCAAGCTGGGCCAGATGCGCTCGGTCGATGCCGCCTATGCGCTGATCGAGACCCAATGGGTGTTCCACTGCGAGGACGACTGGGACTTCTACCGCCCAGGCTTCATCGAGGAGTCCATGACCTTGCTGGTCAACGACCCGCAGGCCTTGCAGGTCTGGCTGCGCAGTTTCAACCACGACCTGATGGTGCACAGCCCGTACGTGTTTCTCAACGAGCGCGAGGTGGTGCAGGGCATACCGTTCTACAAGCTGGGTTCGCACAAGGCCGAATGGCAGGGCTTTTCCTTCAATCCGGGTCTGCGTCGCCTGACAGATTACAAAGAGCACGCGCCGTATGCTGACCACGGCGGCGAAAAGAAGCTGTCCCAGGTCTATGCTTCGCAAAACCGCTATGCCTTGATCCTGGAAAACGACGCAGTCCTGCACACCGGCTTTGGCAGTCATGTAGTGGTGTCCCAGGAGCGTGTGGATAAACAACGCCGCAAACGCCGCGAGCGCGCCAAGCTGTTCGCTACCCTGATTGCGGGCCTGATAATCGGTTGGTTACTCAATAATGTCGGTTGATGGTGTTCGCGCTCCCTTCAGCAAGAGTCAGCTCTACTTCGGTACCGCGCTGTGCGCTTTCCTGCTGAGTTTCATCCTGCATGACTCGGCCAAGTTCACCAATAACCTGTTCTACGCCACCATGGCGCTGCCGGGCCTGTTCTTTCTGGTCAAGGCGCGCGGTGCCAAGGTCTTCAGCCAGCCACTGGGGCGTGTCTGGGCGGCCTTCATGCTGTGGTTCCTGGTGCCGGCGCTGTTTTCGGCCGATTTCCAGTTCTACAAGCACATTGCGTACGTCAGCCTGTTCGTGTTCATCATCGCCGGCCTGACGCCCGTGGCGATGTTCAGCGGTGGCAGGTTCGTGCGCGGGCTGTTCTGGACGGTCTGCCTGTACATCTTCGTCGGCAGCCTGCACAGCTGGACCACCGGCCAGTTCGTGCTCGGCCAGCGCGTGGCGATCCTGCCAGGCCGGGTCGACAACGTCATCTACAGCAGCGCCTGGCTGGTCTGTGCCCTGGCCCTGGCCATGCCGCTGTGGGTCCGGCAGCGGCGCTGGATCGAAGCCGCCTGTGCGGTCGCGCTGACCCTGCTGGCCGCCGCCTATGTAGTCCAGACCCGCACGGCCCTGGTCGGGCTGGGCGTGTTGATGGGGCTGTGGGGGCTGCACATGCTGTACCGTTTTCCGCGGGTGACCAGCCTGGCCTTGCTGGGCGTGGTGGCGGCGATCAGCCTGACCCTGTGGCTGTGCTGGGAAGAACAGTGGGTGAGGCTGCTGTTCGTGCGCGGTGACTCGTTCCGCATCGAACTGTTCGAGATCATGACCGCCGAATGGGGGCATTGCGGCTGGATACTGGGCTGCGGGGTCGACTTCCAGACCACCCGGACCCTGACCGGCGGGATCCCGATCCAGCATCCGCACAACGTCTTCATTGCCATGGGCCTGTACACCGGCGCGGTGTCGCTGGTGCTGTTCCTGGCGGTGATGGGCATGAGCCTGTGGCAGGCCTGGCGGCTGCGCGATGCGTGGGGCTGCTACCTGGCCTGTGCGCTGATGATGCTCAACTTCGATGGCAGCAAACTGGTGGGCAATCCTGACGAACTGTGGCTGCTGGTGCTGCTGCCGGCGGCGATGATCCTGGGCCGCCGCGTGCAGCGCGGCCCCGTCCCGATCCTGGAACGCCAGTAGGAGCGCGCTTGCCGGAATGCCGGACCACCGCGACCGGCTGCGTAGCAGTCGTAGATTTTCAGCGTTTCGCAGAAATATGTGAAACGCCACAATTTTACGACTGCTACGCAGCCGGTCGCCGGCAAGCGGGCTCCTACCCGTAACCCGTCACGGTATTCAACCCAGCGCGTGTTTCAGCTCTGTCTCACTGCAAATGTCCTGCGCCGCCAGGTAAGCCTGGACAAAGGCCGGGTTGCCTTCACCCAGCAGCCATTGGCGATCTTCGGTGTAGGAGCGCGCTTGCCGGTATGCCGGACCACCGCGACCGAGTGCGAAGCGCTCGCAAAATTGACTGAGCACCACAAATCTTTGACTGTGAACGCATTCGAAATTTGTGAAACACCACAATTTTACGACTGCTACGCAGCCGGTCGCCGGCAAGCGGGCTCCTACCCGTAACCCGTCACGGTATTCAACCCAGCGCGTGTTTCAGCTCTGTCTCACTGCAAATGCCCTGCGCCGCCAGGTAAGCCTGGACAAAGGCCGGGTTGCCTTCACCCAGCAGCCAATGACGGTCTTCGGTGTAGCGCAGCATGTGCTTGAAGTTGCGCAGGCGCAGGGCCTTGCGCAGCGGTTGCCGGTAGGTCTTCATGTCGGCAATGTCGATCAGCCCCAGCGTGCCTTCGGGCGTCAGTACCACGTTGCCCAGGTGCGCCGAGCGAAAATAGATGCCCTTTTCATGCAGGTAGGCGATGAAGCAGCCCAGCTGGCGGCGCAGTTCGTCATCGCGGCTGACATCGTGAAGCAACTGGCGAAGGGTCTGGCCGGGCAGGGGCGTGTAATGCACCGCGTCGCGCTCGATGGCGGCAATGCGGAACACGCAGCGCACCTGCGGGCATGGCACCGCACGTTGGGCCAGGACCTGGCAATTGTCGGCAAAGCGGGTGGCATAGGGATACCAGGCCGCCGAACTGATCAGGCGCTTGCGACGGAACAGCTTGAGCATCGAGCCGTCGACCAGGCGCAACACCTTGTCGCCTGTGCCGTCGGCTTCGAGGACTTCTGCACCCTGGACCAGATCAAGGTAGCGGGCATGGTCAAGCGCTTGCATCGATACTCCGGAGTCTGCGCCGTAAGGCTTTAAAGGCTGGCCATGTTACCCCAGCCGGCAGCCACGAAAAGCGCTTGTGATACAATTGCGCCTCTTTTTGACTCGACGGATTCCCATGGCAACTTCCGAATCGTCCGCGCCGTCCAGCGTGAAGATCTACCTGCGCCTGTTGACGTATGTGCGGCCATATGTGGGTATTTTCCTGCTCAGTATCGTCGGCTTTGTGATCTTTGCCTCTACGCAACCCATGCTGGCGGGCATTCTCAAGTACTTTGTCGACGGCCTGACCAACCCCGCCGTGGTGTTGTTTCCCAATGTGCCGTACCTCAACCAGCTGCAATTGCTGCAGGCCGTGCCGCTGCTGATCGTACTGATCGCTGCCTGGCAGGGGCTGGGGTCGTTCCTGGGCAACTATTTTCTGGCCAAGGTCTCGCTGGGGCTGGTGCATGACCTGCGCGTCGAGCTGTTCAATAAGCTGCTGGTGCTGCCCAATCGCTATTTCGATACGCATAACTCCGGCCACTTGATCTCGCGCATCACCTTCAACGTGACCATGGTTACCGGGGCGGCCACCGACGCCATCAAGGTGGTGATCCGCGAGGGCCTGACCGTGGTGTTCCTGTTTATCTATCTGTTGTGGATGAACTGGAAACTGACCCTGGTGATGCTCGCCATCCTGCCGCTGATCGCCGTGATGGTCGGCAGCGCGAGCAAGAAGTTTCGCAAGCAGAGCAAGAAAATCCAGGTGGCCATGGGCGATGTGACCCATGTGGCCTCCGAAACCATCCAGGGCTATCGCGTGGTGCGCAGCTTCGGTGGCGAAGAATATGAGCAGGCGCGCTTTGCCAGGGCCAGCGACAGCAATACCGAAAAACAGCTGCGCATGACCAAGACCGGCGCGGTCTACACGCCGATGCTGCAACTGGTGATCTACACCGCGATGGCCACTCTGATGTTTCTGGTGCTGCTGCTGCGCGGTGATGCCACGGCAGGTGACCTGGTCGCCTACATCACCGCTGCCGGCCTGTTGCCCAAGCCGATTCGCCAGCTGTCGGAAGTCAGCTCGACCATCCAGAAGGGCGTGGCCGGTGCCGAAAGCATCTTCGAACAGCTTGATGTGGTCCCGGAGGTCGACACTGGCACCCTCGAGCGTGAGCGGGTCCAGGGTCGTCTTGAGGTCAGAAACCTGAGCTTTGCCTACCCGCAAACCGAGAGACAAGTGCTCGACGACATCAGCTTTACCGCCGAACCCGGACAAATGGTGGCGCTGGTGGGCCGTTCGGGTAGCGGCAAGTCGACCCTGGCCAACCTGATCCCGCGCTTTTATGCCCATGAAACCGGACAGATCCTGCTTGATGGCGTCGACATCAACGACTATCGCCTGCGCAACCTGCGTCGGCACATCGCCCAGGTCAACCAGAACGTCACCCTGTTCAACGACAGCGTGGCCAACAACATTGCCTATGGCGACCTGGCCGGTGCGCCGCGTGCCGACATCGAGCAAGCGGCGGCAGCGGCCTATGCCAAGGAGTTCATCGACCGCCTGCCCGAGGGGCTGGACACTCAGGTCGGCGAGAACGGCGTGCTGCTGTCCGGAGGCCAGCGCCAGCGCCTGGCGATCGCCCGGGCCTTGTTGAAAAACGCACCGTTGCTGATCCTCGACGAAGCCACCTCGGCCCTGGACACCGAGTCCGAGCGGCATATCCAGGGAGCGCTGGACCAGGTCATGCAAGGGCGCACCACACTGGTGATCGCTCACCGCCTGTCGACGATCGAAAAAGCCGACCTGATTCTGGTCATGGACGGTGGTCGTATCGTAGAACGCGGCACGCACACCCAGTTGCTGGCCCAGAACGGCTATTACGCCCGGTTGCATGCCATGGGCCTGGATGAGCCGGTCCCGAGCGGGGCGATCTGAGGCCAGGTCGCACGCAGCATTACCGAGTGCAGCCGTTTTTTATACTGTCCGGGCGGATCACCGCCCGCTCGGTCCACGGGTAAAAACCCTGTGCTAAGATTCCGCCCCTGTTCAGTTCTGGTACGAGTTGCTCTATGAAGTTGTCCATGCCGCGTTTCGATCAAGCGCCTGTCCTGGTGGTGGGCGATGTCATGCTCGACCGTTACTGGCATGGTGGCACCTCGCGCATTTCTCCTGAAGCACCGGTGCCGGTGGTCAAGGTCGACCAGATCGAGGACCGCCCCGGTGGCGCCGCCAACGTGGCGCTGAACATCGCGGCCCTGGGCGCGCCTGCCTCGCTGGTCGGTGTCACCGGCACTGACGAAGCGGCCGACAGCCTGGCCAACAGCCTTGAGGCGGCCGGTGTGGTGGCGCGCTTCCAGCGCATTGCGCATCAGCCGACCATCGTCAAGCTGCGGGTCATGAGCCGTCACCAGCAGTTGCTGCGCATCGATTTCGAAGAACCCTTCGCCACCGACGGCCAGGCCTTGAGTGCCGAGGTCGATGCCCTGCTTGAAGGCGTGCGCGTGCTGGTGCTTTCCGATTACGGCAAGGGTGCGCTGAAAAACCATCAGGTGCTGATCAGCGCGGCCCGTGCACGCAATATCCCGGTGCTGGCCGATCCCAAGGGCAAGGATTTTTCGATCTACCGCGGTGCCAGCGTGATCACGCCGAACCTCAGCGAATTCGAAGCCATTGTCGGCCATTGCAGCGACGAGGCCGACCTGGTCGCCAAGGGCGCGCAATTGATGCATGAGCTGGAACTGGGCGCCTTGCTGGTGACCCGTGGCGAGCATGGCATGACCCTGCTGCGCCCGGATCACGCAGCGCTGCACCTGCCGGCCCGGGCCCGTGAAGTGTTCGATGTGACCGGCGCCGGTGACACGGTCATTTCCACCCTGGCCGCCGCCCTGGCCGCCGGTGAAGACCTGCCCAACGCCGTGGGCCTGGCCAATCTGGCCGCCAGCATCGTGGTCGGCAAGCTCGGTACGGCGGCCATCAGTGCGCCGGAACTGCGTCGGGCGATCCAGCGCGAAGAGGGTTCCGAGCGCGGTGTGCTGGGACTGGAGCAACTGCTGCTGGCCGTCGACGACGCCCGGGCGCACAACGAGAAGATCGTCTTCACCAACGGTTGCTTCGATATCCTGCATGCCGGCCACGTCACCTACCTGGAGCAGGCCCGCGCCCAGGGTGACCGGTTGATCGTGGCCATCAACGACGATGCCTCGGTCAGCCGCCTCAAAGGGCCGGGCCGGCCGATCAACAGCGTCGACCGGCGCATGGCCGTACTGGCCGGCCTGGGTGCGGTGGACTGGGTAATCAGCTTTGCCGAAGGCACCCCGGAAAACCTGCTCAGCCACATCAAGCCCGATGTGCTGGTCAAGGGTGGCGACTACAGTGTCGACCAGGTGGTCGGCGCCGACATCGTCAGCGCCTATGGCGGTGAAGTTAAGGTGCTCGGCCTGGTCGAGAACAGCTCGACCACCGCCATCGTCGAGAAAATCCGCGGCCAGTGAGTGACCTTGATCACCTCCTTGGGAGCCCACCCTGTGTCAATGACACAGCGCCAAGGCGGCATGCTGTCGCGCAGCAAACATGGACCCGGTGTAGGAGCGCGCTCTGCCCGCGACCGAGTGCGTAGCGCTCGCAGAAATCTCGGAAACGCCGCAATTTTACGAGCGCTAGCGCACTCGGTCGCGGGCAAGCGCGCTCCTACAAACGGTGAATTTAATAGCCAATAAAATCGATAAGTTATTTTGTGTTTGATGAGAGCGACCAGCGCGAAGGTCACTTCGCCAGCCTGGAACGTGCCCGTTGCAGCAGTTCCCGGGCTTTGCCGGTCAGGCGCGTCAGGCCGGTGTTCTTCGGCGGTGGCGTCAGGCCTTGCTGGCGCAGCCAGTCTTTCCAGCGGATGCGCTCTTCACTGACCACCCAGCCGTCCTGGCGGGCGAAGCTCTCGGCCAGGTACAGGCCGCGTGTACCCACCGGCGTCAGCCGGTCGCGCTTGAGGGTGTACAGCTCGGGCAACGGATTGCCGTTTTCCAGTGGCATCAGGTACAAGTCGGGCTTGCTGCGGTTCAGGCGGGCCACCAGGTGCTGGTCTTCCAGGCTCTCGTCGACATGAAACAGGCTCACCGGCCGGGCCTCGCGCGGGATTTCCAGGCGCATGTCGTAGATCAGTTGCAGCGAGGCGGTCGGCAGGTGCACGTAGGCCCGTGGGCGTTCAAGCAGGGCCTGGCTGCCACAGCGTACCGGCAGCGCCGCGCCCGACAGGGGGCTGAGGCGAAACGGCATGGCCTCGCGGTAATGCAGGGCGGCGGCGTAGGGCGCCGGCAGCCAGGTGTCCTTGTAGCGCCCGCTGAGCCAGCCTTGCGGGGTTTCGATCAAGCATTCTTCGGCCACTTCCTGGATGGCCGTGTGCAGCGGCAGGGCCAGTTCATGGGCCGGCACATAGCCTGAGATCAGCTTGAGCACCACATCGCCACGGTCCTTGCGCCGCTGACGCACCAAAACCCAGTAGTCGCGGTTCTGCCAACTGAGGGTCAGGCGGATCGACACTCCCAGGTTGGCCAGCTCGACAGTGAAGCGCTCAGTGTCTGGCACTTCGATCTTGCGCCGACGCTGCAGGGTCTGGGCAAAGTTGAGCGGCATACCGATGCTTTCATAACCGAGGCCCTCTGGCGTGGCCTCGACCAGCAATGAAAGGGTCTTGAAGTTGCTGGGGTTGCTACGGATCAGGGTACGCGGCATATCGGCTCCTCCTTGCGTTGGGGTCGGCCGCCGACGTCAGGCTTGACGGCGAATCACGGCTGCGGCACAGGCCACGTTATGCGCCAGGTGCACGGGGTTGATGGTGCCGACGATGGCACTTGCCACGCCCGGATGCCCGAACAGCAAGCCGAAGCTGGCCCGTACCGGGTCGACACCCGGTTCCAGACAGATATGACCGCTGGCCAGCGCCTTTTTCACCAGAATCGCTTTGCCATGCGCCGCAGCGTAGTCCAGAACCGGTTTTTCGCCTTGTTCATTGAGGTTGTAGGTGACCATGGCGCAATCGCCCTGCTGCAAAGCCAGCAGCCCGCCTTCGACCGTCTTGCCGGAAAAGCCATAACTGCGAATCTTGCCTTCACGCTTGAGCTCGGCCAGGGTCTGGTACACCGCGGTGTCGGTCAGGATTGTCAGGTCGTTGCCGTCGGAATGCACCAGCACCATGTCGATAAAATCGGTTTCCAGACGTTTCAGGCTGCGTTCGATGGAGGCCCGGGTGTGCGTGGCGCTGAAATCGTGGTGCGACAGGCCATTGTCGAATTCCTCGCCGACCTTGCTGACGATCACCCAGTCCTGGCGCTGGCCGCGCAGCAGCGGGCCGAGGCGCTCTTCGCTGATGCCGTAGGCCGGCGCGGTGTCGAGCAGGTTGATGCCCAGTTCGCGGGCCTGGCGCAACAGGCTGGCGGCCTGCCGGTCGTCGGGTATGCGAAAACCGTTGGGGTACTTGACCCCTTGGTCGCGGCCGAGCTTGACGGTGCCCAGGCCCAGCGGCGATACGCTCAGGCCGGTGCTGCCCAGCGGGCGGTGCAGGTCGTGCAGGGTCGGCAGGCTCATGGCAGCAACTGGTCCCAGACCGGCGTGGCCATTGGCGGCCTGGGCAGCTCGCCCAGCGGTGGTTGAGCGCTCGGTTTGATGCCGTCCTTGTCCAGTGCTGCCAATACACGGTCGGCAAAGTCCGGGGCCAGCGCCAGCTTGGTCGGCCAGCCCACCAGCAGGCGCCCCTGGGCATCGACAAAGGCGTTGTCGGGGCGGACCAGGCCGGACTGCTCGGGCTCGGCGCGGTCGACCCGCAGGGTGGCCCATTGCGCTTGGTCGAGATCAATCCAGGGCAGCAACTTGTGCAACTCGTCGCGGGCCGTGGCGATCTGCGCCGCGGGCTCGCGGGCCACGCCCTCGGCCTCGGCAATGTCGCCGCCCAGGTACCAGACGTGCTGGCCATCGGCGGCCGGGTGGGTGGTGACGGTGATGCGTGGCTTGGGACCGCCGCCCAGGCAGTGGGCGTACAGCGGCTTGAGGGTCGGGCCCTTGACCAGCACCATGTGCAGTGGCCGGCGCTGCATGGCCGGCTGGCGGATGCCCAATGCCTCAAGCAAGGAGGCGGTGCCGGCGCCGGCACTGAGCACGATGCGCCGGGCATGAATGTCGCGGCCGTCGACGCGCAGGCCGATCAACTGGCCATCGACGTGCAGCGGTTCGATGTGCTGGCCGGCCAGCAGGCTGTCGCCGGCCAGGTGTGCCAGGCGCTCGATCAGGCTCGGAACGTCCACGACCAGCTCGGCCAGGCGATAGACCTTGCCCTTGAACTTCGGGTGCTGCAAAGCCGGTGGCAGGTCATCGCCCTTGACCTGGTCGACCCGGCCACGCACGGCCTTGCTGGCGAAAAAGCTGGTGAGGTTGCCGGCCAGGGTGCCAGGTGACCACAGGTAGTGCGCCTCGGACAGCAAGCGTACGCCGGCCAGGTCGATCTCACCCTGGCCGTCCAGCGCCTCACGCCAGCGGCGCGGCATGTCGGCAATGGCTTCGGAGGCGCCGCTGAGTGCGCCATGCAATGCGTACTTGGCGCCGCCATGGATGATGCCCTGCGATTTGAGGCTTTGCCCGCCGCCCAGGTGACCGCTTTCCACCAGCACGGTGGAGAAGCCCTGGCGGCGCAGGCGGGCATTGAGCCAGAGACCGGCAACACCCCCGCCCACGATCAGGACGTCGGTGGAAAGAACAGATGGCATGGGCACCTCTCAGGTAATCGGTGCCGGCCAGTATAAAGGCAATCAATGCCCTGCGGTTTTCGAGAACAACTGGATGACCACCACGCCCAGCACAATCAGGCCCATGCCGAGGATGGCCGGCAGGTCCAGCTTCTGCCCGTAGATGAACAGCGCGGCGATGCTCACCAGCACGATGCCCATGCCGGACCAAACCGCATAGGTCACGCCCACCGGAATAGTGCGCACCACGATGATCAGCATCCAGAACGCAATGGCATAGCCGCCGATCACCAGCAGCAACGGCAACGGTGTGCTCAGGCCCTTGACGGCTTTCATCGAGGTGGTGGCGATGACTTCGGCGCAGATGGCGATGGCCAGCAGGTAATAGGCATTCATGGGCAGACTCCTTGTTCAATGGCGCCATTCTAGGCCAGGCTCAGATGCGGTAAAGTCATTAGCCATCTACTGGGGAGATAGGTTGATGGCTGAGCAGTGGAATCTGGAACAACTGCGTACCTTTCTGCGCGTGGCCGAACTGCGTTCGTTCTCGGCCGTGGCCCGCGAGCAGCGCAAGGCGCAGTCGGCCATCAGCACTGCCATCGCCTTGCTGGAAGCGGACCTGGGTGTGACCCTGTTCGAACGCAGCAGCGGGCGCCAGCCGCGCCTGACCGACAACGGCGAGGCGTTGCTGGCCGATGCCCGCGAGCTGCTGCGCCAATGCGAGCGCCTGGATGGCCGGGCACTGGCACTGATGCGCGGGCAAGAGGCGCTGTTGCGCATTGCCCAGGACGAAGCCATGCCCTATCAGCCGGTGATCGACAGCCTCAAGGAGCTGGCCAGCCGCTTTCCGTACCTGCAGGTGCAACTGGCCAGCAATGCCCAGGGCGACGTCGCGCGCAAACTGGTGGAGCACCGTGCCGACCTGGGCCTGTTCTTTCACCATGAGCACATTCCGGCCTCGTTGGAGCGCCGTACCCTGGGCAGTGTCGAGATGGTCACCGTGTGTGCGGTCGATCATCCGCTGGCCCGCGAGCGGCAGGTGACCCGCCAGCAACTGGCTTGTCATCGCCAGTTGCTGATCACGCCACAGCAAAGCGATTACCCCGGCGGCGAGGCGATCAGCCCGCTGGTCTGGCGCGCCGACAGTTTCTACGCCATGGCCGAGCTGCTGATGCGCGGCCTGGGCTGGGCCTGGCTGCCGCGTCATGTGGTGCAGTACCCGACCTATCAGGCGCAGATGGTCGAACTGGCCAGCGAATGGCGACCTCCGGCGCTGGTGACCGAACTGGCCTGGCGCCGCGACGAACCGCTGGGCCCGGCTGCGCAATGGCTGGCCGAACGCTTTGCCGTGCATCTGCAAGCCATCGGGTAGGCGCAGCGCAGCGCAGATCCTTGTAGACTTCGCCCCCATGAACAGAACGCTCTATACCCTGCTTTTTCATCTGGGCCTGCCGCTGGTCGCGCTGCGCCTGTGGCTGCGTGCGCGCAAGGCACCGGCTTATCGTCAACGCATCAAGGAGCGCTTTGGCTTCGGCCTGCCGGCCATGCAGCGCGGTGGGCTGTGGGTGCATGCGGTGTCGGTGGGCGAGAGCATTGCCGCCGCGCCCATGGTGCGCGCCTTGCTCAAGGCCTACCCGGACCTGCCCGTCACCCTCACTTGCATGACCCCGACCGGCTCCGAGCGCATCCGCGCGCTGTTCGCCGACGAGCCACGCGTCCAGCATTGCTACCTGCCGTACGACCTGCCCTGGGCGGCGCGGCGGTTCCTCGATCATGTGCGGCCGCGGCTGGGCATCATCATGGAAACCGAGCTGTGGCCCAACCATCTCCACCAGTGTGCCCGTCGCGGTATCCCGGTGGTGCTGGCCAATGCCCGATTGTCCGAGCGCTCGGCACGCGGTTATGGACGCTTTGCCGGCCTGACCCGGCCAATGCTGGCCGAAATGAACGGCTTTGCCGTGCAGACTGAAACCGAGGCCGAGCGCTTTCGCGTACTGGGTGCCCGGCCTGAGTGCGTGACGGTGACCGGCTCGATCAAGTTCGACCTGAGCATCGACCCGCAACTGTTGGTGCAGGCGGCCAGCCTTCGTGCGCAATGGCAGGCCGTTGACCGTCCCGTGTGGATCGCGGCCAGCACCCATGCCGGTGAAGATGAACCTATTCTGGCGGCGCATCGCCAGGTGCTGGCCAGCCATCCCGAAGCCTTGCTGATCCTGGTGCCGCGCCATCCGGAACGCTTTGCCAGCGTGCATGAGCTGTGCGTGCAGCAAGGTTTTGACACGGTGCGCCGTTCGACGGGCGAGGCGGTCGTGCCGGCCACTTCGGTGCTGCTGGGCGACACCATGGGCGAGCTGCTGTTTCTCTACGCCCTGGCTGACTGTGCCTTTGTCGGCGGCAGCCTGGTGGCCAATGGCGGGCATAACCTGCTGGAACCGGCAGCCCTGGCCAGGCCGGTGCTGAGCGGGCCGCATTTGTTCAACTTCCTGGAAATCGCCGCCATGCTGCGCAGCGCTGGCGCCTTGCTCGAAGTCAACGACGCGCCGGCGTTGGCGACAGCGGTGCAAGGCCTGTTCAACGCGCCCGGGCAGGCCCGCACAATGGCCGACGCCGGGCTGCAGGTCATGAAGGCCAACCAGGGCGCCTTGCAGCGATTGCTGGGGCTGATCGCCCGGCTGATCTAACACCAAGACCTGAAATTCCTGTGGGAGGCGGCGTGCCGGCGATGAGGCCAGCAAGCTGCCTCCCACCGTCTGGTGCCAGACCCGAAATTCAGGGTCACATCACCGTGGTAGGAGCGCGCTCTGCCCGCGACCGAGTGCGTAGCGCTCGTAAAATCGCCGAAACACCCTATATTTACGGCTGATAAGTCTCCGAAACGCTGCAGATTTACGGCTGACAAATCTACGAAACGCTGCAAATTTACGACTGCTGACGCAGCCGGTCGCGGGCAAGCGCGCTCCTACCCCGAATGCAGCGCGGCGTTGCCGGTCAGCGCCTGGCCGGGCGTTCGAAGTTCTTGCGGGCGGCTTCGGCCAGGTCCGGGGGCAGGAAGTCCTTGTCCGGGTTGTAGTCACGCTTGAGGTAGCGGGCCAGGTCTTGCAGGTCGTCGGGGCTCAGGGTGCCGGCGGCCTGTTTCAGGCGCAGGCTGTCAAGGATGTAGTCGTAGCGGGTGTTGTTGTAGTCGCGCACCGAGGCGTACAGCTGGCGCTGGGCGTCGAGCACGTCGACGATGTTGCGGGTGCCGACCTGGTAGCCGATTTCCGTGGCTTCCAGCGCGCTCTGGTTGGAGATGATCGACTGCTTGCGAGCCTGTACCTGCTCCACGTCGGTATTGACCGCCCGGTGCAGGTTGCGGGTGTTCTCCACCACCTGGCGGCGCAGGCTTTCGCGGCGCTGTTCACTCTGGGTCAGGCGTGCGTACGCCTCACGCACCTGTGAGCTGGTCAGCCCGCCGCTGTACAGCGGAATGTTCAGCTGCACGCCCACGGTGCGCTGGTCGACGTCACCGCCGTAGTTCTGCCCGGTGTAGTTGGGGTTGGAAAAGCCCAGGGCGTCGTTGTCGCCGCGCTGGTAGGTGGCCACTGCGTCCAGGGTCGGTGCGTGGCCGGCCTTGCGCTGGCGCACGGTCTGTTGTGCCGCTTCGACGGCATGGTTGCTGGCCTGCAGGTCAAGGTTCTGCTGGGCGGCCGTATCGACCCAGGTCTTGGCATCGTTGGGCGAGGGCGGCAGCACCGGCAGGCTGTGGACCATGCCTTCGATGGCGCTGTACTGGCGATTGGTCAGGGTCACCAGCGCCTGGAACGCGTCTTCGACCTGGCGTTGGGCGATCAGCCGGTTGGCCCGCGAGGTGTCGTGGCTGGCCTGGGCCTGGAGCACGTCGGTCTTGTCCGAGAGGCCGACATTGAAGCGTTCGTTGGCCTGGTCCAGTTGCCGCTTGAACGCCGACTCCTCGGCCTTGGTGGCGGCCAGGTTGTCCTGGGCGCGCAGTACCGTGAAGTACAACTGGGCCGATTGCAGGATCAGGTTCTGCTCGGTAGCCGACAGCTCCAGGGCGGCCTGCTCGTTCACCGCCTCTGCGGCCTGCAGCTGGAACCAGCGGTCGGCACGGAACAGCGGCTGGCTCAGAGTCGCCTGGTAGACCGTGCCGCTGCGGCTGGCGGTGATCTTGGGTTGATCGATGCGGGTGCGGATGTTGCTGTTCTCGGCGCTGGCCGACAGGTTGGGCAACAGTCCGGCACGGGCCTGCGGCACGCCTTCGCTGCGTGCCTGGTAATCGGCGCGGGCGGCGGCCAGGTCGGCGTTGTTGTCCACGGCCTGCTGGTAAATGTTGACCAGCCCGGTGCTGGCGGTGAGCGGGGCGTCGTAGGCCCAGGCTTGCGGGCTGCAGGCATATGACACAGCGATGACCCACGACAGTTTGCGCAGCATGAGGTGTTCCTTCCTGAAAATGATCGCGGCCTGGACCGGTCAGCGAGTGTAGAGCCTGACGTTGGGCGCAACAATCGGTCATATCGGTCATTTATGGCCGGCGTTGTACGCAGGGCTGGCGCCGCGACCCCTGGCCGGCATAGACTGGCGCCGTTCTTGTCGGGGTGCCTTGCTATGAGGCTGAGATCGGTTAAACCGGATCCCGTTGAACCTGATCAGGTTAACGCCTGCGTAGGGAACAAGATTGCTCGCTCCCGGCGAGTCCTCTTGAGTGTCGTCCGGGGTCGTGCGTTCAATTTATTCGAACACCCGCCTTGTTGCGATGCTCTGCGTCTTTGTTGCATGGCGCGCCCTCCGTCCCTTCAGGTCACTCCGACAATCAATCCGCCCAGGATGTCAGGAGAGACCGTGATGAGTACAAAAACCAAAAACGCCCCCCATCTGAGTGAATCGGCCCAGGTCGACTCAGGCTCGGTGAAGCCCTTCACCCGCTCGCAGAAAATCTACGTCCAGGGCTCGCGCCCGGACATCCGCGTGCCGATGCGTGAAATCAGCCTGGACGTGACGCCGACCGATTTTGGTGGCGAAATCAACGCGCCGGTCACGGTCTATGACACCTCGGGCCCCTACACCGATCCCGCGGTGGTCATTGATGTGCGCAAGGGCCTGGCCGATGTGCGCACGCCGTGGATCGAGTCGCGCAACGACACCGAGCTGCTCGACGGCCTGAGCTCGAACTTCGGCCAGCAACGGCTCAACGATGCCGAGCTGACCGCCCTGCGCTTTGCCCATGTGCACAAGCCACGCCGCGCCAAGGCCGGCGCCAACGTCAGCCAGATGCACTATGCCCGCCAGGGCATCATCACCGCCGAGATGGAATACGTCGCCATCCGCGAGAACATGAAGCTGCAAGAGGCCCGTGCCGCCGGGCTGGTGCAGCAACAGCATGCCGGCCACAGCTTCGGCGCCAGCATCCCCAGGGAAATCACCGCCGAGTTCGTACGTGAGGAAATTGCCCGTGGCCGCGCGATCATCCCGGCCAACATCAACCACACCGAGCTGGAGCCGATGATCATCGGCCGTAACTTCCTGGTGAAGATCAACGGCAACATCGGCAACAGCGCACTGGGCTCCTCCATCGAAGAAGAAGTGGCCAAGCTGACCTGGGGCATCCGCTGGGGCTCGGACACGGTCATGGACCTGTCCACCGGCAAGCACATCCATGAAACCCGTGAGTGGATCATCCGCAACTCGCCGGTACCGATCGGCACCGTGCCGATCTACCAGGCGCTGGAAAAGGTTGGCGGCGTGGCCGAGGATCTGACCTGGGAGCTGTTTCGCGACACGCTGATCGAACAGGCCGAGCAGGGCGTCGACTATTTCACCATCCATGCCGGCGTGCTGCTGCGCTATGTTCCGCTGACCGCCAAGCGGGTCACCGGGATCGTCAGCCGCGGCGGCTCGATCATGGCCAAGTGGTGCCTGGCGCACCACAAGGAAAACTTCCTCTACACCCATTTCGACGACATCTGCGAAATCATGAAGGCCTACGACGTCAGCTTCTCGCTGGGCGACGGCCTGCGGCCGGGCTCGATTGCCGACGCCAACGACGCCGCGCAGTTCGGTGAACTGGAAACCCTGGGCGAACTGACCAAGATCGCCTGGAAGCATGACGTGCAATGCATGATCGAAGGCCCGGGCCATGTGCCGATGCAGTTGATCAAGGAGAACATGGACAAGCAGCTCGAGTGCTGCGACGAGGCGCCGTTCTACACCCTGGGCCCGCTGACCACCGACATTGCACCGGGCTACGACCACATTACCTCCGGCATCGGTGCGGCGATGATCGGCTGGTTCGGCTGCGCGATGCTCTGCTACGTCACGCCCAAGGAGCACCTGGGCCTGCCGAACAAGGATGACGTCAAGACCGGGATCATCACCTACAAGATTGCCGCCCATGCTGCCGACCTTGCCAAAGGGCATCCCGGCGCGCAGATCCGCGACAACGCCCTGAGCAAGGCGCGCTTCGAATTCCGCTGGGAAGATCAGTTCAACCTGGGCCTGGACCCGGACACCGCCCGCGCCTACCACGACGAAACCCTGCCCAAGGACTCAGCCAAGGTCGCGCACTTCTGTTCAATGTGCGGCCCCAAGTTCTGCTCGATGAAGATCACCCAGGAAGTGCGCGAGTACGCCGCCAACCAGCGCATCGACAGCGTCGATGTGTCAATGGAGGCGGGCATGCGCGAACAGGCCGAGCGCTTTAAAAAGGAAGGCAGCCAGCTTTACCAGAAAGTCTGATCATACGACCCCTGGTAGGAGCGCGCTTGCCCGCGACCGAGTGCGCAGCGCTCGCAAAATCTGCGAAACGCCATAGATGTACGACTGATAAATCTGCGAAACGCCACAATTTTACGACTGCTAGCGCACTCGGTCGCGGTGGTCCGGCATTCCGGCAAGCGTGCTCCTACTAACCATTGAGATTCTGATGTGAACACACCTGACACCTATTCTCCTGACCTGCCTGTCTCTGCCGAGCGGCGGGTATTGGGCGGACGCGATCTGTTTTCCCTGTGGTTTTCCCTGGGCATCGGCCTGATGGTTCTGCAGGCCGGCGCCTTGCTGGCGCCGGGGCTGGGCATGAGTGGTGCGTTGCTGGCCATTGCCCTGGGCACACTGGTCGGCGTTCTGCTGCTGGCCGGCGCCGGGGTGATCGGCACCGACACCGGCCTGTCGTCCATGGCCTCGCTCACGCTCAGCCTGGGACGGCGCGGCGCGATGCTGCCGGCGGTCCTCAACCTGCTGCAACTGGTGGGCTGGGGCTCGTTCGAGATCATCGTCATGCGCGATGCGGCCAGCCTGCTGGGCGCGCAGGCTTTCGGCGAAGGCGGGTTGTGGACCAGCCCGTTGCTCTGGGCACTGTTCTTTGGTGGCCTGGCGACCTTGCTGGCGGTGAGCGGGCCGTTGACGTTCGTGCGCAAAATCCTGCGCCAATGGGGTATCTGGCTGCTGCTTGGCGCGTGCCTGTGGCTGACCTGGAACCTGCTGGTCAAAGCCGATCTGGCGGCATTATGGGCGCGTGGGGGCGACGGTTCGATGCCGTTTGCCACCGGTCTGGACATTGCCATCGCCATGCCATTGTCCTGGCTGCCGCTGATTGCCGACTATTCACGCTTCGGTCGACGGGCAAGACCGGTGTTCTTCGGCACGGTGCTGGGCTATTTCATCGGCAATTGCTGGCTGATGAGTCTGGGCGTGGGCTACACCCTGGCGTTTGCCACCGATGGCCAGGCCAATGCCCTGCTGCTGGCGCTGGCCGGGGCCGGGATGGGCATTCCCTTGCTGATGGTGCTGCTCGACGAGTCGGAAAAGGCCTTTGCCGATATCCACTCGGCGGCGGTGTCCGGCGCCATGCTGTCGGGCCTGAAAGTGGGGCGCCTGGCGTTTGCCATCGGCGTGCTCTGTACGCTGATCGCCTGTTTTGCACCGCTGGCGCAGTACGAAAGCTTCCTGCTGCTGATCGGCTCGCTGTTCGCGCCGCTGTTCGGCGTGGTGCTGGTCGATCACTTCGTGCTGCGCCGACGCCGTTCGCCGTCACAGGTGCCAGGCTTGAGGGCCTTGAGCCTGCTGGCCTGGCTGGGTGGGGTCAGCACCTATCACCTGCTGGCCAATCTGTACCCCCAGGTCGGTGCGACCCTGCCGGCCCTGGTGGTGGCCGGCGTGTTGCAACTGCTGCTGGGACGTGGTTTCAGCCGCGACCGGGAAACAGCTCGGGCCTGATCACGCCATTGAGCTGCGGATAGGGAATCTTCAGCTCGATATGGCCCATGGCATACGGGGCAATGGTGGTCACCGGGTACTTGAGGATCACCGCACCGTAGGTCAGGGCCACGTTGGGGGTGCGCTTGAACGGCCAGGTCTTGAGGAACTCGGGGTCTTCATTGACCTTGGTCGACACCAGCCAGGCCTGATGGGCGAGCCTTGCCTTGTCCCAGAATTCGGCTTCCTTGCCAGGCACGACCATGTCAGACAGGGTCAGCACCTTCTGTTGCTGGCGCGAATAGCTGAACACCGACCGCCCCGGGTCGCCATGTGCGCCGCCGGTTTCCAGGTAGCTCGACAGCTCGATCACCACGATGCCGTCATGCTGCTCGCGAACCTTGGCCTGCAGGTAGCTGCTGTTGCGCCCTTGGGCGCTGCTCAGAAATTGCTGCTCATACGCCTTGAGCGTGGCCGGGGGCGTCGCGCCCGGCTCGCTGCGGGCCATCTGCAGCAGGTTCTTCTGCACGATGGCGTCCAGGCGCGGTTCGGCGGGGAAATGCACGGTATCGATGTTCACCAGAGGGCACTCGTCACTGCTGCAGCCCGGCTTGATCTGCTCCCAGGCTTCGCGCTCGACCTGCAGCGGGGCACGCAGGTTGGGCTTGAACAGGCTTTGGCAGGCACCCAGCGTAACGGCCAGGCAGGCCAGTGCGGCGATCTTCGATAACGACATTGATGATCCTTGGCGGTGTCGGAAAAAACGCTTGTGGCGTTCGTGTTCAGGCTGCTTGGACTGCAAACCGCGATTTCGGTTCGCCACTGGGCGGATTAGAAATGCTTTGGCGCCTGCGCGTCTACCCTGCTTGTGACAGGGGGGCTGCATCCGGTGGTCGATGCGCGTTAGGATGGCCCGAAGCCAAAGCGTCCTGCAGCGAGACATTCATGACCCAGACCACCCCCCGCTCAACCCCTTCCGCGTTTGAAATCGTGCGGCGCGAAACCTGTTTCAAGGGGTTCTACAAACTCGACAAGCTGTACCTGCGCCATGAGCTGTTCGATGGCGGCACCAGCCGTGAAATCGGCCGTGAACTGTTCGTGCGCCACGACGCGGTGTGCGTGCTGCCCTACGACGCCAAACGCGACGAAGTGGTGCTGATCGAGCAGTTCCGGGTCGGTGCGCTGGAGAAAGTCGGCAACCCGTGGCTGATTGAAATGGTCGCCGGGCTGATCGACAAGGATGAACAACCGCAAGAGGTTGCTCATCGCGAGGCAGAAGAGGAAGCTGGCCTTGCATTCCAGGCCTTGTGGCCGATTACCCGGTACTTTCCTTCGCCGGGCGGCAGTGATGAATACGTTCATCTGTTCCTGGGACAATGCGACAGCCAGGGCGCCGGTGGCGTGCACGGGCTGGAGTCGGAGGGGGAGGACATCCGCGTCACGGTCTGGTCGTTCGACGACGCCCTGCAAGCCGTGGCCGATGGCCGCATCATGAACGCGGCAACCATCATTGCCTTGCAATGGCTGGCCTTGAACCGCGCTGAAATAAGGGGACTATGGTCGTGAATCTCTTGCGCGAGCGCTATCGTGTCGATCTTGCCGGCCTGCAGGCAGCATGCGAGGCCAACTACGCCCGCCTGATGCGCCTGTTGCCCGACATGCGGACACAGAAAAGCTCGCGTCGGGTGGCCGTGACCCAGGGCGAGCAAATGCTCGGCGTGCTGGCGGTCGAGGTGCTGCTGGACTGCCCGTACACCACCACCCTGCAAGTCAGCCAGGAGCACAGCCTGCCCTGGCTGCCGGTGCCGCGCCTCGAAGTGCAGGTCTACCATGACGCACGCATGGCCGAAGTGATCGGCGCCGAGCATGCCCGGCGCTTTCGCGGCATCTACCCGTACCCCAACACCCACATGCACCAACCCGACGAAAAGGCCCAGCTCAACCTGTTCCTGGGCGAGTGGCTGAGTCACTGCCTGGCCTGCGGCCACGAATATGAAGCCGTGAGGTAGGAGCGCGCTTGCCCGCGACCGGCTGCGCAGCAGTCGTAAAATTGCAGCGTTTCGCAGATTTACAAGCCGTAAATTTGTGGTGTTTCGCAGACCTACAAGCCGTAAATTTGCAGCGTTTCGCAGATCTCCAGCCATGAATTTTGAGCGTTTCCCGGATTTTTGCGGGCGCTGCGCGCTCGGTCGCGGGCAGAGCGCGCCTACAACAGCCGACGTGTGCCAGACGCCGGCAGAGCGATAATGGCCTTTCGATCATCATCGCTGTGACCAACCACTCAATTACCGGTTTGCCGTACCCGGTAACAGCTACCATAATTCGCCACGTATCGTCCCCGGGAGACGGCCGTTGCCGAGTTCATCTATCAAGGATTCTTCAGTCCTGCTGGTCCAGTTGTCCGACAGTCACCTGTTTGCCGAGGCGAACGGTACCTTGATGGGCATGAACACCCGCGCGGGCCTGGAGCAAGTGCTCGACCTGGTGCAGGTCGAACAGCCGCACATCGACCTGCTGCTGATGACCGGGGACATTTCCCAGGACGGCACCGTGCAGTCGTATCAGGCGTTTCGCCAGCTCAGCGAGCCACTGGGCGCACCGGTGCGCTGGTTGCCGGGCAACCACGACGAATGGGCGCAGATGAGCCAGGCTGCCCACGGCAGCGATGTGCTGGAGCCGGTGACGGACATCGGTGGCTGGCGCATCACCATGCTCAACTCGGAGGTCGAGGGCTCTGTGTTCGGCCATCTGGACGAGCTGCAACTGCAATTGCTTGAACAGTCGCTCATCGAAGCCCCCGACCGTCATCACCTGGTGTGCCTGCATCACCATCCGGTGCCTATCGGCTGTGCCTGGATGGTGCCGATCGGCCTGCACAACGCCGTGGCGCTGTTCGCCGTGCTGGATCGCTACCCTCAGGTGCGAGCGGTGCTGTGGGGGCATGTGCATCAGGCTTTCGATCAGGTACGCGAGGGCGTACGCCTGCTGGCCACGCCCTCGACCTGCATCCAGTTTGCACCGGGCAGCGAGGCGTTCGGACTCGACACCGCCGCGCCGGGCTACCGCTGGCTGCGTCTGCATGACGATGGACAGCTGGACACCGGCATCAGCCGGCTGACCGGCACTGATTTCGGTGTGGATTTTACCGGTACTGGTTATTGATACAGTTTGAAGGTGCATTTCTACCCCCAGACTCCTGTAAACTACGCGGCTTTGTTCCGCTGCGAGTTTTCGGAGGCCTGGCGTGACCGGCGATAACCCCACCCTGCTGTATATCCACGGCCTGAACAGTTCGGCCCTGTCGAAGAAGGCGACCCAGCTGACGACCCTTATGCATTCGCTGGGCCTGCAGGCGCAGGTACGGGTGCCCGAGCTGCATCATCACCCCCGCCAGGCCATCGGCCAGCTCAACGATGCCATCAATGCCCTGGGTCGGCCGCTGCTGGTCGGCAGCTCGCTCGGCGGCTACTATGCGACCCATCTTGCGCAGCGCCACGGCCTCAAGGCCGTGCTGATCAACCCGGCGGTCAATCCGCACCAGTTGTTCGACGGTTTCCTGGGCACCCAGCAGAACCTGTACACCGGCGAGCGCTGGGAGCTGACCCTGGATCATGTGCAGGCCCTGGCCGAGCTGGAAGTAGCGCCGCCAGACGACCCGCAGCAGATCCGGGTGTGGTTGCAGACCGGCGATGAAACCCTTGATTACCGCCGTGCCGAGGCGTTCTACGCCCGTTGCAGCCTGGATATCCAGGATGGCGGTGACCACAGCTACCAGGGCTTTGCCGCGCGCCTGCCGCAATTGCTGGCAATCGCCGGCTTTGCCCCGCCGGTGTTGCAGGCGATTGACCTTTCACGATTGTGAAAGGCAAGCGTGCGACGATGCAGCACCCTGTTCGATCTTTCATGAACCCTTGATAACGAGAACCCATGGCCACTCCCAGCGCTAGTTCCTATAACGCCGATGCCATCGAAGTCCTCTCGGGCCTCGATCCGGTTCGCAAGCGTCCGGGCATGTACACCGACACCTCGCGGCCCAACCACCTGGCCCAGGAAGTCATCGACAACAGTGTCGACGAAGCCCTGGCCGGCCACGCCCGCTCGGTGCAGGTGATCCTGCATGCCGACCACTCTCTGGAAGTCAGCGACGATGGCCGCGGCATGCCGGTGGACATCCACCCCGAAGAGGGCGTGTCCGGGGTCGAGCTGATCCTGACCAAGCTGCATGCCGGCGGCAAGTTCTCCAACAAGAACTACCAGTTCTCCGGCGGCCTGCACGGTGTGGGGATTTCGGTGGTCAACGCGCTCTCGACCCAGGTGCGGGTCAGGGTCAAGCGCGATGGCAACGAATACCAGATGACCTTCGCCGACGGCTTCAAGGCCTCGGACCTGCAAGTGGTCGGCACGGTAGGCAAGCGCAACACCGGCACCAGCGTGTATTTCAGCCCCGACCCCAAGTATTTCGACAGCCCGAAATTCTCCGTCAGCCGCCTCAAGCACGTGCTCAAGGCCAAGGCTGTACTGTGCCCGGGGCTGTTGGTCAGCTTCGAAGACAAATCCACCGGCGAGAAGGTCGAGTGGCATTACGAGGATGGCCTGCGCTCGTACCTGCAGGATGCGGTCAGCGATTTCCTGCGCCTGCCCGACGAGCCGTTCTGCGGCAGTTTTGCCGGCAACAAAGAAGCGGTGGACTGGGCCTTGCTGTGGCTGCCCGAAGGCGGCGACAGCGTGCAGGAAAGCTACGTCAACCTCATCCCGACCGCCCAGGGCGGTACCCACGTCAACGGCCTGCGCCAGGGCCTGCTCGATGCGATGCGCGAGTTCTGCGAATTCCGCAGCCTGTTGCCGCGCGGTGTGAAACTGGCCCCGGAAGACGTCTGGGAACGCATTGCCTTCGTGCTGTCGACCAAGATGCAGGAGCCGCAATTCTCCGGGCAGACCAAGGAACGCCTGTCGTCGCGTGAGGCGGCGGCCTTCGTCTCCGGGGTGGTCAAGGACGCCTTCAGCCTGTGGCTCAACACGCACTCGGACTTGGGCATGCAGCTGGCGGAGCTGGCGATCAACAACGCCGGTCGCCGCCTCAAGGCCAGCAAGAAGGTCGAGCGCAAGCGCATCACCCAGGGCCCGGCCTTGCCCGGCAAGCTGGCCGATTGTGCCGGGCAGGACCCGGCGCGCTCCGAACTGTTCCTGGTCGAGGGCGATTCGGCCGGTGGTTCTGCCAAGCAGGCCCGCGACAAGGAATTCCAGGCCATCCTGCCGTTGCGCGGCAAGATCCTCAACACCTGGGAAGTGGACGGCGGCGAAGTGCTGGCCAGCCAGGAAGTGCACAACATTGCCGTGGCCATCGGCGTCGACCCGGGCTCGGCCGACATCAGCCAGTTGCGCTATGGCAAGATCTGCATCCTGGCCGACGCCGACTCCGACGGCCTGCACATCGCCACCTTGCTGTGCGCACTGTTTGTGCAGCATTTCCGCCCGCTGGTGGATGCCGGCAACGTCTATGTGGCCATGCCGCCGTTGTACCGTATCGACCTGGGCAAGGAGATCTTCTATGCCCTGGACGAAGCCGAGCGCGATGGCATCCTCGACCGGCTGGTGGCCGAGAAAAAACGCGGCAAGCCGCAGGTCACACGCTTCAAGGGCCTGGGTGAAATGAATCCGCCGCAGTTGCGTGAAACCACCATGGACCCCAACACCCGGCGTCTGGTCCAGCTCACTCTGGACGACTATGCCGCGACCACGGAAATCATGGACATGCTGCTGGCCAAGAAACGCGCCTCCGACCGCAAGGCCTGGCTTGAAGCCAAGGGCAACCTGGCCGAGGTCCTGAGTTGAGGCGAGCCTGGCTCGCCGCGCTGGCCTTGCTGACGGTTCAGGCCCACGCCCAGGTCCCGCTGCAGCAGCTCCAGCTGCTCTCGGAACACCCGGTAGAGGGCATGACCGGTGGCAACCTGTCGGGCCTGGCCCTGTGCGACGGTCAGTTGTGGACGGTGTCGGACCGCGATGACCGCGTGCTCTATCGCCTCGACCGCACACAGACGGTGTGGCAGGCCGAGGCGCATGAGTTCGAGGTGCCCGAGCCGCACAGCGACCTGCCGGCGCGCCTGCGCTCGCTGGCCACGCTGTCAACGGTGGTGCGCGGCGGCGCGCTGGACTACGAAGGCATCAGTTGCGACGCGGCGGGCAACCGCTATGTGGTCAGCGAGGCCAACGCCGCCGTGCTCAAGGTGCCGGTGCAAGGGGCGGCCAGTTGGCTGGCCTTGCCGCCTGAACTGGTGGCCCAGGCCCGCGCCAAGGGCATGCTGCAGCATTTCAATGCCATCTTCGAAGGCATTGCCGTCGATCCGCAGGGCGAGCGGCTCTGGCTGGCAGCCGAGCGCCAGGAGCGCGGCCTGCTGGTCGTGCGCCGTGAGGGCGAGCAATGGCGCTGTGCGCCGGACTGCGTGTTGTATGCCCAGGTCGACCATCCGCCCACCGGCCGGGCTGACAAGGCCATTACCTCGTGGGACTTTGCCGACCTGTCGCTGTACCAGGGCAAGTTGTTCACCCTGGAGCGTTCGGTGTACCGGATTTGCCGGCGTGATCCCGAAGACGGCGTGGCCGAGCGCTGCTGGTCATTCGGTCGTGAGGCCCGGCAGCCACAGCGGCGCTACGACCAGCCCTATGGCCTGACCGAGGCGCTGGTGATCGACGACACCGGGGCCTGGATCGGCACGGACAATAACTTCGGCGCCCGCGCCGATGGTGAAAAACGACCCGTCGTCTGGCGTTTTGCAGCGCCTGCCGGCGGCTGGAGCGCGCCATGACCTCACCGCAGCCCGGCCGGCGTGCCGGCAAGATCCTGATGATCATGGCCTGGGCGGCGGGCCTGTTTCTGGCCACGCGCTTTTTTGGCGCATGGGAAGACAAGCAGCACAACCCCAATACTGCCATGGAGTCGGTGCACACCCAGGGGGCGATAGAAGTGCGCCTGGTGGGCAACCGCCAGGGGCATTTTGTCGGCACCGCACGCATCAACGACCGCGCCGTACCGTTCATGATCGACACCGGCGCCACCGATGTCGCCATCCCCGGCGAGCTGGCCGACGAACTGGGCCTGGAGCGTGGCGTACCGGTCACGGTCAGCACCGCCAACGGCCGCGTGCAGGGCTTTCGTACCCGCCTGGACCGGGTCCAGCTGGGCGAGATCGTGCTGCGCGATGTGCGCGCGCTGGTGACCCCCAGCCTGGACGGCGATGAGGTCCTGCTGGGCATGAGTGCCATGAAACAACTCGAATTTACCCAGCGTGGCGGCACCTTGCTGCTGCGCCAGACGACCCCTTAATAACGAGGCCCGCATGAGCGACTCCCTTGACCTCAGCCTGGACGGCGTCGAACGCCGCTCCCTGGCCGACTTCACCGAACAGGCCTACCTCAACTATTCCATGTACGTGATCATGGACCGTGCCTTGCCGCACATCGGCGACGGCCTCAAGCCGGTTCAGCGCCGCATCGTGTATGCCATGAGCGAGCTGGGCCTGGGCGCCGACGCCAAACACAAGAAGTCGGCCCGCACCGTCGGCGACGTACTCGGCAAGTTCCACCCGCACGGCGACTCGGCCTGCTACGAAGCCATGGTGTTGATGGCCCAGCCGTTCAGCTACCGCTACACCCTGGTCGATGGCCAGGGCAACTGGGGTGCGCCGGACGATCCCAAGTCGTTCGCGGCCATGCGCTACACCGAGGCGCGGCTGTCGCGCTATTCCGAAGTGCTGCTCAGCGAACTGGGCCAGGGCACGGCCGACTGGGTGCCCAACTTCGACGGCACCCTCGATGAGCCGGCCGTGTTGCCGGCGCGCCTGCCCAACATCCTGCTCAATGGCACCACCGGCATTGCCGTGGGCATGGCCACCGACGTGCCGCCGCACAACCTGCGCGAAGTGGCCAGCGCCTGCGTACGTCTGCTCGATGAGCCCAAGGCCACGGTCGAACAGCTGTGCGAGCATATCCAAGGCCCGGACTATCCGACCGAAGCCGAGATCATCACTCCGCGTGCCGACCTGCTCAAGCTTTACGAAACCGGCAAGGGCTCGGTGCGCATGCGCGCCGTGTACCGGGTCGAAGACGGCGACATCGTGGTGACCGCCTTGCCGCACCAGGTCTCCGGGGCCAAGGTGCTGGAGCAGATCGCCGCCCAGATGCAGGCCAAGAAGCTGCCGATGGTCGCGGACCTGCGTGACGAGTCGGACCACGAGAACCCGTGCCGCATCGTGATCATCCCGCGTTCCAACCGCATCGATGCCGGCGAGCTGATGCAGCATCTGTTCGCCACCACTGATCTGGAGTCCAGCTACCGGGTCAACATCAACATCATCGGCCTGGACGGCAAGCCGCAGCTCAAGAACCTGCGCATGCTGCTCAACGAGTGGCTGGCGTTCCGCATCAGTACCGTGCGCCGCCGCCTGCAGTTCCGCCTGGACAAGGTCGAGCACCGCCTGCACCTGTTGGAAGGCTTGCTGACGGCCTACTTGAACCTGGATGAAGTCATCCACATCATCCGCACCGCCGAGCATCCCAAGGCCGACTTGATCGCCCGCTTCGGGCTGTCGGAAATCCAGGCCGACTACATCCTCGACACCCGCCTGCGGCAACTGGCGCGGCTCGAAGAGATGAAGCTGCGTGGCGAGCAGGACGCCTTGCTCAAGGAGCAGGCCAAGCTCAAGGCCCTGCTGGGCAGCGACACCAAACTGCGCAAGCTGGTGCGCACCGAGCTTATCGCCGATGCCGAAACCTATGGCGATGACCGCCGTTCGCCGATCGTCGAGCGCGCCGAGGCGCGTGCGCTGTCGGAAAACGAGCTGATGCCGACTGAGCCGGTCACCGTCGTGTTGTCCGAAAAGGGCTGGGTGCGCTGCGGCAAGGGGCACGACATCGATGCCACCGGCCTGTCGTACAAGGCCGGTGACGGGTTCAAGACCTCGGCCATCGGACGGTCCAATCAGTTTGCGGTGTTCATCGACTCCAGTGGGCGCAGTTATTCGGTGGCCGCACACACCCTGCCATCGGCCAGGGGGCAGGGCGAGCCACTGACCGGCAAGCTGCAACCACCACCAGGCGCCAGCTTCGAGTGCGTGCTGCTGCCCGATGACGAAGCGCTGTATGTGATTGCTTCCGATGCCGGCTACGGGTTTGTGGTCAAGGGCGAAGACCTGCAAGCCAAGAACAAGGCTGGCAAGGCACTGCTGAGCCTGCCGGCAGGCTCCAGGGTCATCCCGCCGCGCCCGGTGGGCGACCGCGAGAATAACTGGCTGGCGGCGGTGACCACCGAAGGCCGGCTGTTGGTGTTCCGCATCAGTGACCTGCCGCAACTGGGCAAGGGCAAGGGCAACAAGATCATTGGCGTGCCGGGCGACCGGGTGGCCAGCCGTGAAGAGTATGTGAGCGATCTGGCGGTCATCCCGCAAGGCGCGACCCTGGTGTTGCAGGCCGGCAAGCGCACCCTGTCACTCAAGGCCGATGACCTGGAGCACTACAAGGGCGAGCGTGGGCGGCGGGGCAACAAGCTGCCCCGAGGTTTTCAGCGCGTTGACGCGTTATGGGTGGAAAACGGCTGAAAAACCCCCATTTACTGCCAGCGGTCTTCGTTTTGCCCCGAAGATCGCCGCAGAATCGCTGGAGTCATGGCCGATATTCACGGATGATATGGGGTCTTTAAGCAGGCGTGGCTCAATGCCTGTATGACGCTGACGAGCTTTCAATTCGTAACCTGCCGCTCACAGGTTCCTGGACGGGACGATGAATTTCCTACGCCTTCCCATGATTTTGCTGATGACCGGTGTACTTGGCCTGGCCGGTTGCAGCGTGAACCCCCCGGCCGCGTTGTATCAGCTTGACAGCGGCGAACCCGGCCAGCCCAGGCAGGGTGCCGGACTGGCCGTGCTGCTGGGGCCGGTTTCAGTCGCTGACTACCTGCAACGCGAAACCCTTCTGCAACGCCAGCCCGACGGCACCCTGACTGCCGCCCGCGACGGTCGCTGGGCCGGTAACCTGTCTTCCGACATTGACCAGTTGTTATTGCGCCAGGTGGCCTGGAAGCTCGACAGCCAGCGCGTGGTCCTGGCCCCGGCACACGGTGCCAATTTCGTGCCCGATGTCCAGGTGATCCTGTCGATCACCCGCCTGGACTCCGGCAGCAAGCAGCCGGCCATCCTTGATGCGCAATGGCGTCTTCTGGACCGCAAGGGCAGGGTTCGCGACAGCCGCCTGGTGCATCTGCAAGAAGTCCACAACGGCACTACGGCCGCTCAGGTCAAGGCCCAGGGCCTGCTGTTACAGCGCCTGGCCGACCAGATCAGCACGGCGATCAAACCGGTCTCCTGGCAGGTCGAAGAGCCGAAAAAGTCCGCGCCCATCGTGCGTGCCAAGCCTCAGGCCGACAAGCCGAAAATCCCCATGGCCGCACCCATCCGTACCGATCTGGAAGTGTTCCGCTTCTGATCGCGCCTCTGCGCGCAGGCCCGTCCGGGGCTGCGCGCTTTCCTCAACCACCGCCGGCTTGGCAGGGGCGCGCTCCTACCACGGCCAGTGGTGTTTTACAGGTCGTGCATGCGTGCCAGTTGGCGTTCGAGCATCGACGGGTAGGGCTCCATCAGGCGCTCCACGCAGCAGGCGCCTTCGGGGCTGGCGATGGGGCGGATGCGCGCACGCTGGCGGATCAGTTCGTCGTCGTTGATCGAGCGTTCCACCAACAGCAGGTTGCGGCTGTGTTGCGACAAAGCCAGGGCATCCTGCGCCTTCTTGGTCAGCAACAGGTCGATCTGGCTCAGGCCTTTGCGGCTGTCATCCAGGGTCAGGCCCAGTTGCAGTTGCAGGGTGATGCCGCTGTCAGCGACTTCGACCTGCAAGGCGTGGCTCAGGGCGCGCAGCAGTTCGCCGCAGCAGATGGCGTTGGTGAGGTAGTCCTCGCCACTGACCTGGCTGTGGAACAGCAACAGGGTGCTGCCGTCGTTGAGGGTGTGCACTTCGCCGTCGTACAGCGAGGCGGCCTGGTCCAGGCATTCGCGGTAGCGCTGCTGCAAATCGGTCAGGCGTGCACGTGGCAGGCGGCGCAACTGGTCCTGCGCGCCCAGCTGGGCAGCCAGGATCGCCGTATGCTGGGGCTCGCTATAGACCGGCGCGACCGGGACCGGCATGGCTGTCGGGCGTACCGCAGGTGCGGCGTGCTCGCGCAGGTCGGCGAAGGCGTCGTCGTCGTCCAGGTCTTCCTCGGCCACCAGGCGGCGCGACACCGGCACGGGTGCCGCCACCTGGTGTGGGCGTGGCCTGGCCGGTTTCTCGATGATTGGCTGGTCGTGGGCCGAAAACGATGGGTCATCCAAGTCTTCGTCCAGCTCAGGGTCGAACTCAGGCTCTGGCTCCGGCTCCGGGATCGGCGGCGCGAACGAAGCGCGCAGCTGACGGGCCAGGTCGCCCACTTCATCCTGGCGCTCGGTGCCCGGGGTGTAGGGGTCGATGTGACGCAGCCACAGGCGCAACTGCATGAGCGGCGTCGAGATGTGCCGCCCCAGGCGCAGGCTGAGGGCCAGCGCCAGCGCCAGCAGGATCCCGGCCAGGATGCCCATGCTTTGCAGGCTGATGGTCAGCGGCTGCTGGAATTGCGACATGTCCAGGCTGATGCGCAAGTGGCCGGCCATCACGTCCTGGAACGTGATCTTGATTTCGTACAGGCCCTGGCTTTCACCCAGCAGCCCGCTTCTGGGGCGCTGCCCGGCCTCGGCCAGGATGCGATTGTCGACACTGTAGATCGCCGCATGCGCCACCAGCGGATTCTTGACCAGGTTACCCAGCAGCACATTGAGGCTGAGAATGTCGTTGGCCACCAGCAGTTCGGTGGCCGAGGTCGCGGTCTGAGTGGTCAGGGCCTGGCCGAGGGCATCGGCCTGCTCGTGCATGGCCTGCTTGAACTGCAAGCCCATGACCCCGGCATAGATCACCAGCGCCAGCGCCACCAGAATCACGTTATGGCTGGCGATACGCAGCGCAATCGGTACACGGCGATGACGCAGGGCACGAAAGATCAGCAGGAAGAAGTTATCGGATTTGACGGGCGTGGGCCGGTTCACAGAGCACGGCTCTTTCGAAGAAGTTGCCGCGCAGTATAACGATCGACCCAGAGACGGCAAAGCGCTGGCTGTGCCCGATAGGCCTTGAAAGCAGGTAGAATGCGGTTTTTTTCCATAGCGGGGGTGCGCCTTGCGCGAAATCGTCCTGATTAACATCACTGGTGAGGATCGTCCCGGTCTCACCGCAGCCATCACCGGCGCTCTCGCCCAGGGTGGCGTGAACATTCTCGATATTGGTCAGGCAGTGATTCACGACACGCTGTCGTTTGGCATCCTGGTTGAGATTCCGGATACGGTGCAGGGTTCCTCGGTGCTCAAAGAGGTTTTGTTCACCGCCTACAAGCTCGACCAACAAGTGCGTTTTACCCCTGTTTCCGAGCAGGATTACCAGCATTGGGTCGATGGCCAGGGCAAGGCCCGGCATATCGTCACCCTGCTGACCCGCAAGGTCACGGCCGAGCAGTTGCAGTGCGTCAGTTCGATCATTGCCCGTCATGGCTTGAATATCGACCAGATTGATCGGCTGTCCGGGCGCACGCCACTTGATACGCCGGCCGACAAAAGCAAGGGCTGCATCGAATTTTCGGTGCGTGGTGAAGCCGGTGATCTCAAGGCGCTGCAGGCCGAATTTCTCAGCGTCGCGCAAGAGTTGAATGTCGACATCGCGTTCCAGCAGGACTCGCTGTTCCGCCGCAACCGGCGCCTGGCCGTGTTCGACATGGACTCGACCCTGATCGAGGCCGAGGTCATCGATGAGCTGGCCAAGGCGGCCGGCGTGGGTGAGCAGGTCTCGGCCATCACCGAGCGCGCCATGGCCGGCGAGCTGGATTTCCGTGCCAGCTTCAAGGAGCGCCTGGCGCTGCTTAAAGGGCTGGACATCGGTGTGCTGGACGAAATCGGCGCGTCGCTGCGCCTGACCGAGGGGGCTGAAAACCTGTTCGCCGAACTCAAGCGCCTGGGGTACAAGACGGCGATCCTGTCGGGCGGCTTTACCTACTTTGCCAAGCAGCTGCAGCAAAAGCTGGGCATCGACTATGTGTTTGCCAATGAGCTGGAAGTGGTCGACGGCCGGGTCACCGGTGTCGCCGTAGAGCCGATCGTCGATGCCCAGCGCAAGGCCGACCTGCTGCGTGAGCTGGCGCACAAGGAAGGCTTGAGCCTGGAACAGACCATTGCCGTGGGCGACGGTGCCAATGACCTGCCGATGCTGGCCATTGCCGGCCTGGGCGTGGCTTTCCGTGCCAAGCCGCTGGTCAAGCAGTCAGCCAGGCAGGCGATCTCGACCCTGGGCCTGGATGGCGTGCTATACCTGCTGGGCTTTCGCGACCGCGAAGGTCGTCATTAAGCGGCAGGCTTCAAAGGCTGGCGGCCGCGGTCAGAGCGTTCCCCAGAGCGAGTCGAACTCTTCGCCGGCACGGCCCTTCTCGTTGCCGGCGACTTTCGGCGCCTCGAATAGCTGGTACTCGAACTGGTTGTAGCTGGCACTGGCGATATGACGGGTCTTGAGGGCAGCGCGTTTTTCATCGCCGTTGATGTTTATCAGCACCTTGCTGCCTTCCTTGAAAGGCAGCCGCGGTGCCAGCACGGTGGGCGGTTTTTCCAGCGGGCGCACCTCGGGCAGCATCAGGCTGCGAAGGTACTGGCTGCTCAGCTCTTCGCCAACCAGTTGCATGCCGCACGGCTGGGCAAACGGTGCGATCAGTTCGATGCCCATCTGCGTGCCACCGCTGCGCACCTGGCGTATCCAGCGCACGATGGCGATGCTCCAGCCCGGCCCGCTTTCATCCTGCAACCCAATCACTTCACCGGCCTGCAACTGGCTGGGGACTTCCTTGTGCCAGGCCAGGCAATAGCCGCCAGGGCTGTGATTGACGATGTTGAGTTCGTAGGTCGCAAAATCCTGTTGGGCATTGTAGCCATCGGTTTCGCCGTCGGCTTGCGGGTACTGGATTTCCTCGAGCGGCAGCAAGGTCGATGAGGCATTGCCGCGCTGGCTGTCGAATGCCTGGGACCAGGGGTCATCATTGTCATTGACCAGCTTGAGGCTGAAGTCTGCCGCTTTGATCACTGCGGGCAATTGCAGTTGTTCACTGAACGACTTTCGTCCGCCCAGGTAATAGTGCAGGGCGCTCATGCCCAGGCACAGCTTGAGGGTGCCCTGGCCCGGCGTGCGCTGGAAGGTCCGTTCGGCCACATCGCCCCAGGCCACGGCCAGGTGCTGCAACAGGTCAGTGCTGACGCCTGAGGGCACGCTCAGGGTGGCCTGCGTGCGCTGCTCGATCGGCAGTTCCAGATAGCGGTAAATGGCGCTGACCAGTTGCAGGGGGTTGATCCCCAGCAGGCGCGGGAGGATTTCTTCGCCATACAGATTGCGGTAGCGCGCCGGCTTGTCGACGCCTGGGTCGAGGGCGAACAGGCTGCCTTCTTCATAAGCCTCTTGAAGCCGGACCTGACTGCTCCAGGCTTCCAGCGCCTCGGCCAGTTTGCCAATGCTGAGCTGGCGCATCTGGTTGCAGCGCGCACAGCCCATCATCAGCGCAATGATGTAGGTCTGTTCGACGCTCAGGCTGCGCACATGCAACGCCTGAGGGTCGGCGACCTGCACGGTGTGCAACTGCTGCTGGCGGGCGATCTGGTAGATCTGGTGCAGTTCAAGCCACAGGCCATCCTGCACCGGGCAGTACAGCTGGCTGGCGCGCACCAGTGGGCCGTTCAGGCCGTGCAGGGCGCGTTGCAGTGCGGTAGTGAGCAGGGTGGCCTGTTCGCGGCTATTGTCGGGCGCGACCTGGTGGATGACCAGTTTGTAGCCGGTGGCCAGGTGGTTCTGCAGGGCCTGGCACAGGTTGGCGACCTTGCGCGGACGTTCATCCAGCACGATGGACTGATTGAGAAAATGCCGCTCCAGGTGCTTGCAGACGAAATACACTTCTGCGCGCAGGCACTCGAGCAGTTGCAGGCGGTTTTCAGCCGGGGTGACCAGCACGTTGAGTTCTGTAAGACCTTGATACAATTGCCGGGCCATTTCGCCCAGGTTGGCCTTGGGAAGGGTCGAAATCCAGCGCTTGAGATCGCGCGGGTTGGCTTCACAGAAGGTCAGGCTCGACTGTGTCGGTGCTGGAACACGCAACAACAAAGGAAAGCTCAATTTACTCATGCGACAGGCAAACTCCCACGTCTTACTGGCCCGAACGGTGGCAACTGATCGGCACGCTGGCGACAGCCTGAAACCAGGCCGCTGCGTGTACCGCTCAAATGCAAAGTGTCCTACAACACCGATGGGCCGACTGTAACAGCATCGACCTGATCCCGCAGCTTAATATGGCTTTGAGCCACTGCGTCCAGGCCGGTCGAACCAGGCGACCCTGACTCGCTGGCCGTG
The DNA here is from genome assembly GCF_900589395.1 of Pseudomonas viridiflava. Taxonomy (GTDB): domain Bacteria; phylum Pseudomonadota; class Gammaproteobacteria; order Pseudomonadales; family Pseudomonadaceae; genus Aquipseudomonas. The sequence goes on along the minus strand of NZ_UUIS01000060.1, from coordinate 57,867 downwards.
GCAGCCGAGTGTCGAACGCACCGGCTGCCACGGGCCTTGCGACTCAGGCCTGCGCGGCGTGAGCCAGGGCCTGGCCCATGTTGACCTTGGATTCGGCGGCCAGGTGTTCGGCCCATTTCACCTGCTCTGGGCCAAACAGGACGATAACGGTGGAGCCCAGCTTGAAGCGGCCCATCTCGGCGCCTTTTTCCAGGTGGATCGGTGCGCGTGCGGCTTCGTCGTAGCGCACGGTCTTGAGAGTGCGTTTGGGAGGGGTAACCAGGCCGGCCCAGACCGTTTCGATCGAGGCCACGATCATCGCGCCGACCAGCACCATGGCCATCGGGCCGCGCTCGGTGTCGAAGATGCACACCACGCGCTCGTTGCGTGCGAACAACTCTGGCACGTTTTCAGCCGTGGTCTGGTTGACCGAGAAGATGCGGCCCGGCACATAGATCATTTCGCGCAGGGTACCGGCCAGCGGCATGTGCACGCGGTGGTAGTCCTTGGGCGACAGGTACACGGTGGCGAACTCGCCGCCCATGAACGGCGCCGACACGGCCGGATCGCCGCCCAGCAGTTCAAGCACGCTGTAGCTGTGGCCCTTGGCCTGGAAAATACGGCCTTGCTCGATCAGGCCCAACTGGCTGATGGCGCCGTCGGCCGGGCTCAGGATTGCGCCGGGTGTGGCGTCCAGCGGCCGAGCATCGGGCTTTAGCGAGCGGGTGAAAAAGGCGTTGAAGTGTTCGTAGGCAGTCAGGTCTTCGACCTGAGCCTGGGACATGTCGATCTGGTAGCGGCGCGCAAACCACGCGGTGAACGCGTTCTTGAACCAGCGCACCCGGCATTCGGCGACACAGCCGGCCAGGCGCGACAGCACGTGATGGGGCAACAGGTACTGACTGAGAATAAACAGGCGCTCTTTCATGAATCTTCCTAAGTAGTGATTGGGGACCTGCCTGATCAGGCGGCAGGCTGCAGAGTCATTGTTCGACCGGCGTGTCGGGGTGATTGCCCCATTCGCTCCAGGAACCGGCATAGGCCTTGACCCGTGGATAGCCCAGCGCCTTGGCGGCCAGGTAGGTAAAGCCCGAGCGGCGATGGCTCTGGCAATGGGTGATCACTTCCTTGTCAGGGGTAATGCCCAAGGCCTCCAGGGTTTGGGCGAGGTCCTGGCGAATGCGCAACTGGCGTGAGGGGTCCATGCCACGCGTCCACTCGAAATTCACGGCGCCAGGAATATGCCCGCCTTTGGCCGAGAGGATTTTTACGCCGGAAAACTCTTCCGGGGCACGGGCGTCCCAGATCGCGAGATCTTCGGCGCCCAGGCGGCTCTGCAGGTACTCACGCGTCGCGGTGGGCTGCTCGTGCAGTTCCAGGGTGACCGCAGCGGTGCCCGGTGCCGGTACGTCGGTGGACAAGGGCAGGCCCTCGGCGGTCCACGCCAGCACACCGCCATTGAGGTAGTGGTAGTGCGTGTGGCCGATCACATCCAGCAACCAGATGAAGCGCCCGGACCAGCCGCCGCCTTCGTCGTCGTAGACCACATAGACCGCATCGGGGTTATGGCCCAGTTCGCCGAACAGCCGTTGCAGGTCGCTCAGGGCCGGGACCAGGCCCGGCGCCGAAGGCAGCCCCAGCTGGGTGCGCTTGGGCTCTATGAAGCGGGCGCCGGGAATGTGGCCGGCGTCATAGCGGGCCTGGCTGGTCAGGTCGACAACAATCAGCTGCGGCGCTGCCAGGCGTGCCAGCAGGTCGCGGGGCTCGATGACCAGCGGCAAGTCGTTGAACACAGACATTTCCAGCCTCCCTTGATGAGCAAAGGCGCAAATTGTAGCCCAGGCCGAGCCGGAAAAGGGCCTGGGCGTCGATAAGCGCTGCCCGGTCAGGCCTTGGGCTGGACGAAATTGGCCAGCGCACGCTCGATGCATTGCGCGGTTTTGCCAAAGGCCTGCACGGCGATATCCGACAGCGGGCTGCCGCCCTGATCGGCGATGACCAGCATCAACACCTTGCCATTGCAGCTCAAGGAGCGAATCAGCAAGTGCTGGCCCTTGAACAAGGTCTTGAACACCGGCGGCAGTAACGCGGCGAACTGGGCGTGGTTGGCTGGCGTCAGGCGCAACTGGGTCGGTTGGCCGAGCAGGCGCTCCAGTACCTTGCTGTCCTTGAGCGCAAATTGCAGCGCGGCGTTGTCGGTGCTCATGCCGGCCAACTGGTGCACGCGCAGCAGGCTGGCGGTCTTGTCGGGCATCAGCAGCATGACCCGCTGCATGCCACAGGCCACCAGCGCATCGCGGGCCAGGGTGGTCAGATGCATGGCGTTATTGAACGGGGTGGGCTCGACCAGCAGTTCGGCGCACAGTTTGCGCCAGCGTTGCAGCGCATCGGCCGAGGGCGGCGGGGCGGGCTCGTGGTTGTTGCTGATGCGCCTGCAGTCCCAGGGCCAGAGCAGTGATTGGGCCGGGTGCCAGAGGTCTTTGGCTGCATGCTGGCGGGCGCTGCTGGCCGCGTTCTGATGCACCTGCTGCTGGACGTCATCCAGTGGTTGCTGCAGGTACAGGCTGCTGAGCAGCTCCCAGCGCAGGCAATGCGGGCTGTTCCAGGCCTGCTGCGCCGACAGCGCCAGGCCGTTGCCCATCAGCACGGTATTGGCCGGCTGGTTGAACCAGCGCTGCAGGGTGGTATCGGCGTCCATGTCACGCTGCTGCTGCAAGGGTTCATGGTTTTCGCGGGCGATGCGCAGCGCCTTGACCCACTCGCGCCGCTCCTTGATCAGCACGGTATAGCCACGGGTGACCCACAGCGGCAGGCGCCAGGTTTCAGCCAGTGCCAGGCACAGGTCCAGCAGGTTGATGCCGAACAGCTCCTGTTCGACGCGCCGGCTCGATTCGCCCTTGTGGATCACCCGCAGCTCCCATTCCTCCAGCAGCGCAGGGTGTGCCAGTGCCATCGGCCACAGGGGTGACAGAAACAACAGGCTGCCCAGGTGAATGTCCTGCCACAGGCGTGCCAGGCGGCTGGCAAACAGGCCGCTGGCCTGCTGGGTGGCGTGCTGGCTGATCAGGATCAGTTGCCGGTACGCCTTGGGAATCTCATCGGCCGGCTTGGCCGGCAAGCGCCCCAGCAGCACCTCGGTGCGGGCCAGGCCCAGGCGGTTGAGGGCCACTTCCAGGCTTTCGGCCTGTTCGGCCAGGCCGTGGGCATGCTGGTTGGCCTCGCGCAGCACGCTGAGCACCAGTGCCGGGCTTTCCTGCATCATGTCGGCAATGTCACGCAGCGAGCGACGGCTGTCATTGAGCGCCGAGCGCACGTGGGCGTGATTATGCTGCGGGATGGGCAGCGCCAGGCCGTCCAGTTGCCTGACCCAGGCATCGAGCGTTCGTGGGCGTGGAAATTGTGGCGTTGTCGGCATACGGGCGGCCTGTACGGCTAGGAATCTGTCAGTTGTGGTTTACGCTTATTCAGACCTTGCGATGTCATGTATTGTTACACCCTGCTTCATGGACGAAACAGGTTTTTTCACAGGATCAGCCTACAGTCTGGCTCAGTGAAGCCGATAAGTTGAACAGCAGCCCCATCGTTGCATCGCACCTATCCCTGAATCCGACTGAACAAGTAGTTTTTACCTATGGCTAAAATCATCGGCATTATTGTCGTTTTCGCAAGCGTCCTCAGCGGATACGTGCTGTCTCACGGCCAGATCATGGCCCTGTTCCAGCCCTTTGAGGTCCTGATCATCGGTGGTGCGGCCCTGGGCGCCTTCTTGCAGGCCAACCCCGGTCATATGACCATGCACGTGTTCAAGAAATCGCTGAAGATGTTCGGCACCCGCTTTACCCATGCCTATTACCTCGAAGTGCTGGGGCTGGTCTACGAGATCCTCAACAAGAGCCGCCGCGAAGGCATGATGGCCATCGAGGCGGACATCGAAGAGCCGGCCTCCAGCCCGATCTTCGCCAAATACCCGGGCGTGCTCAAGGATGACCGCATGACCGCGTACATCTGCGACTACCTGCGCATCATGTCCTCGGGCAACATGGCGCCGCACGAGCTCGAAGGCCTGTTCGACATGGAACTGCTGAGCATGAAGGAAGAGCTCGAGCATCCTTCCCATGCCGTCACCGGCATCGCCGACGGCATGCCCGGATTCGGTATCGTCGCGGCAGTACTGGGGATTGTGGTGACCATGGCTTCGCTCGGTTCCGGCGACAAGGCCGCCATCGGCCAGCACGTGGGTGCGGCCCTGGTGGGGACCTTCTTCGGTATTCTGGCGGCCTACGGCTTCTTCGGCCCGCTGGCCACTTCCCTGGCGCACGACGCCAAGGAAGAAATGAACGTCTACGAATGCATCAAGGCATCGCTGGTGGCGTCCGCTTCCGGCATGCCGCCTTCACTGGCCGTCGAGTTCGGTCGCAAGGTTTTGTACCCGGCTCACCGCCCCAGCTTCAGTGAGCTGGAACAAGCCGTACGCGGTCGCTAAGCCATGGAAAACAATCAGCCGATAATCATCAAGCGGGTCAAGCGCTTCGGTGGCGGACACCACGGTGGCGCCTGGAAAATCGCCTTTGCCGACTTTGCGACGGCGATGATGGCGTTCTTCCTGGTGCTCTGGCTGATGTCGGCCGCCACACCCGAAGAGTTGGTGGCGATTGCCGGTTACTTCAAAGACCCGGTCGGTTTCAGCGACAGCGGCTCGCCGTATGTGATCGACCTGGGTGGCTCGCCGGAAATGGCGCCGGACCGCTCCCTGAACCCCGAGATCAAGAGCACGCCAAGCCCGGACACCGTGCCGATCGAGTCCGAAGACGCCGAAGCCAAGGCGGACCAGGTCGAGAAAGAACGCCTGGAAATGCTCCTGCAAGAACTGCAGAACAAGGTTGAAGAAAGCCCGCAACTGCAGAAATTCAAGGACCAGATCCTGCTTGAGATCACTCAGGACGGCTTACGCATCCAGATCGTGGACGCCGATAACCGGCCGATGTTCGACTCCGGCAGTGCGCGGCTCAAACCCTACTTCGAAGACATCCTCCTGGCCCTGGCCGATACCATCAAGGATGTGCCGAACAAGATCAGCGTCAGCGGTCACACCGATGCCAAGCCGTTTGCCGGCGCGGGCGAGTTCGGTAACTGGGAACTGTCGGCCAGCCGTGCCAACGCTGCACGTCGCGCTCTGGTGGCCGGCACGTATCCCGAGTCGCAAGTGGCGCGGGTGGTGGGCTACGCCTCCTCGGCGCTGTATGACCGCAACCAGCCGCTCAATCCGATCAACCGGCGCATCGACATCGTGGTCCTGACCAAGAAGGCCCAGCAGTTGATCGACGGCGACCAGGGCACCGGCACAGCCCCGGCCAGCCCGCCTGCAAGTGCGCCGGCCACGCCGACCCCACCGGCGGCGCCTGGCGCCTCCAGCACGGCCCCTGCGGTCGATCCACAGGCCGGCGTGCTGCCGCGTGATATACGCCAGCGCTTGAACCTGTTCGAGCAGGGTGGTGTGCAGCCGCCCAGGCAGTAAGCCCGGTCGGCGGCAGGTTTTGGTCCGGGTGGCGTCGTGCCCGGCTGAAACGGTTTGCCGCCCGGATGGTTGCGGCGCTACTTGGCTGATTGGCATCAGTCCGTAGGAGCGACCAACGGTCGCGAAGGCCGCTGCCGCCGCGCCGGCAACTGAGCTGCTTAGTATTCGTCCTGCGGCAGGCTGGCCAGGATCGAGCGGTAGCTGTGCATCCGCTGGGGTGAAATCCGGCCTTCTTCCAGTCCCTTGAGCAGCGCACAGCCCGGCTCGCGGTCATGATTGCAATCGCGGAAGCGACAGGTGCCGATCAGGTCGTTGAACTCGATGAAGCCGGCCTCCACGTCATGACGGCTGACGTGCACAAGGCCGAATTCACGAATGCCCGGTGAGTCGATCAGCTCTCCGCCGTTAGGGAAGTGGAACAATCGGGCGGTGGTGGTGGTGTGCGTGCCTTGTCCGGAAAACTCCGACAGCGGCCCGACCCGGGTACCGACGTCGGGCAGCAGACTGTTGACCAGCGACGACTTGCCCACCCCCGACTGGCCCACGAATACGCTGACCTGGCCGTTCAGGCGCTCCTGCAGTTGCTGCATGCCATCGCCATGGTGCGCCGACACTTCCAGCACCGGATAACCCAGGCCGCGGTACACCGACAGCATCTCGTTGAGCACGACGGCGTTCTGCTCGTTGATCAGGTCGGCCTTGTTGAGCAGCAATAGCGGGTGAATGCCGGCATGTTCGGCGGCCACCAGGTAGCGGTCGATCAGGTTGGCATGCGGCTCGGGCATCGGCGCAAACACGATCACGATCAGGTCGACGTTGGCGGCCACCGGCTTGAGCTGGCCGCGTGAATCAGGCCGGCACAGCTCGGTGCTGCGCGGCAATTGCGCGACGATCACGCCGATGCCCTGATTGCCGGCCCGCCAGACGACCCGGTCGCCGGTGACCAGCGCCGGCAGGTTGGCGCGCAGGTGGCAGCGGTAGGTCTGGCCCTGCAGCTCACCTTCCTGGGCCTCGACTTCGACCTGGACGCCGAAGTGGGCAATCACCAGGCCGACCTGCTCAGGGCCCAGATCCCCACCTTCAAGGATTTCGACCGCTTGGGACTCGCGTTTGGCGGCGCGGGCGGCGCGCTCGCCCTGGATCTTTTCGATACGCCAGTTCTGGCGGCGATTGAGTTGGCGTTTGGCCATGGGGACTTCCGATATGTGCGGTCCGGGCCATGCCGTCTGGCAGCGACCGGCCCGCAAAAATGAACAGCAAGGGTGCAAGGGGCCGATACTAGCACGCCGCGCTAGGCTAAACTGCGCCCCTACGCCGAGGAGCCCGAACATGCAGAGCAAGCACAACCTGATCTGGATCGACCTGGAAATGACCGGTCTGGATCCTGATCATGACGTCATCATCGAGATGGCCACCATCATCACCGACAGCGAACTCAATACCCTGGCTGAAGGCCCGGTGATCGCCATTCATCAGAGCGATGAAATCCTCGCCGGCATGGACGAATGGAACACCCGCCAGCACGGCGGTTCGGGCCTGACCCAGCGGGTGCGCGAAAGCCAGGTCGACATGGCGCAGGCCGAGGCCCTGACCCTGGACTTCATCAGGCAGTGGGTGCCGGAGCGCAGTTCGCCGATCTGCGGCAACAGCATCTGCCAGGACCGTCGTTTCCTGTACCGGCACATGAAGAGCCTGGAAAACTACTTCCACTACCGCAACCTCGACGTCTCGACGCTCAAGGAGCTGGCCGCACGCTGGTCGCCGGAGTTGAAGTTCAGGAAAGGCAGTACCCACCTGGCGCTGGACGACATTCGCGAGTCCATTGCCGAGTTGCGCTACTACCGCGAGCATTTCATCAAGTAAGCAGCACTGCCCGGGTGCGGCGAATAAACTTCGCCGCACCCTTTCAGTGCGCAGGGCGGCTGGGTAGACTGCGCGCCTTTGTCGCCGGGGCTGCCGCCATGTTGTTGATGCTTTACCTGATTGCCATTACGGCCGAAGCCATGACCGGCGCACTGTCGGCCGGTCGCCGCGGCATGGACTGGTTCGGCGTGGTGCTGATCGCCTGCGTCACGGCGCTTGGCGGTGGTTCGGTGCGCGACGTGTTGATCGGCCATTACCCGCTGACCTGGGTCAAGCACCCAGAATACCTGGTGCTGACCAGCGTGGCGGCCCTGGTGACCATTTTCATTGCGCCCTTGATGCGTCACCTGCGCTCGCTGTTTCTGGTACTCGATGCCCTGGGGCTGGTGGCCTTTACCCTGATCGGCTGCATGACCGCGCTCGAAGCCGGCCACGGCATGTTGATCGCCTCGGTGTGCGGGGTCATCACCGGGGTGTTCGGCGGCATCCTGCGCGACATCTTCTGTAACGACATCCCACTGATCTTCCGCCGCGAGCTGTACGCCAGCGTCTCGTTTTTGGCGGCCTGGTGTTTTTTGCTGTGCGGTTATTTCAACCTGCCCCAGGAACAGGCGATCCTCATCACCCTGTCGGGCGGGCTTTTGCTGCGCCTGCTGGCCATCCGCTTCAAATGGGAAATGCCCAAGTTTGTCTACAAGGATGATCATTAGGTACAGGGCATCATGTGCCACCTTGGCGCGAGCAACCAACGGTCGCGAAAAGATCGGCATGATTCACTGCGGCCTTCGCGACCGCGCGTCGCTCCTGCGGGTGTGTTGTTCGATCGCCCATTCCACATGTTCGCGCACCAGCTCCGACGGATAGTCGCGGCGCGCTTCGAGGGCCTGCAGCACGCTGATGGTCGAAGGCGCGTTGCCCAGGCCGACCGCCAGGTTGCGCAGCCAGCGCTCGTAGCCGGCGCGGCGCAGCGGTGAGCCTTCGGTGCTGGACAGAAAACGCTCTTCGTCCCACATGAACAGTTCGGCCAGGCCGGCGTTGTCCAGGTTATGGCGTGGCTGGAAATCGCTTTGCCCGGTCGGCCTGGCGAAGCGGTTCCAGGGGCAGACGATCTGACAGTCGTCGCAGCCGAACACCCGGTTGCCGATCAAGGGCCGCAGCTCAACAGGAATGGCGGTCTTGAGCTCGATGGTCAGGTAGGAAATGCAGCGCCGCGCATCCAGCACATAAGGGCCGACGAAGGCGGCGGTCGGGCAGATGTCCAGGCAGGCGGTGCAGCGTCCGCAGTGTTCAGTGGCGTGTGGCGCGTCGACCGGCACGGGCAGGTCGACAAACAGCTCGCCCAGAAAGAAGAAGCTGCCGGCCTTGCGATTCAACACCAGCGTGTTCTTGCCGATCCAGCCCAGGCCTGCCTGCTCGGCAATGGCTTTTTCCAGCACCGGTGCGCTGTCGACAAAGGCACGAAAGCCAAACGGGCCGATGGCCTGCTGAATGCGTTCGGCCAGCTGTTGCAAGCGCTTGCGCACCAGCTTGTGGTAGTCGCGGCCCAGGGCATAGCGCGAGATATAGGCTTTTTCCGGCTCGCCAAGGCGCTGGCTCATCTCGCTGTCGCCGGGCAGGTAGTCCATGCGCAGCGACACCACGCGCAAGGTGCCGGGCACCAGTTGTTCGGGATGGGAACGTTTGCTGCCATGCGCGGCCATATAGTCCATCTCGCCGTGGTAGCCCGCCTCCAGCCAGCGCTGCAGGTGCCGCTCATGCTCCTTGAGGTCCAGGCCGCTGATGCCGACTTGCTGAAAGCCCAGCTCAAGGCCCCAGGTCTTGATCGACCGGGCAAGGGTGGCAAGGTCATCGTCGGTCAGTTGTGCAGTAGTGGCGGGCATGCGAAAGGAGAAACCAGGGACAAGGTGCGTATAATTCTGCCAGACATTGGAGCTCATGAACGCATGCCAGACACTCAAGCCCGTTTACCCGACGCGCTGTACAGCGCCGCCCAGGTCCGCGACCTCGATGCGCGGCTGATTGGCAGCGGCACGCCTGGGCTGGAACTGATGCAGCGCGCTGCCCACGCCACCTGGCGGGCCATGCGTCGGCGCCGGTCCGATGCCGGGGTGCTGAGCGTGCTGGCCGGGCATGGCAACAACGCCGGCGACGGTTACCTGGTGGCGGCGCTGGCGCACAAGGCCGGCTGGTCGGTGCGGGTTTTGGCGGTGGGCGATCCTGCCGCCTTGCGCGGCGATGCCGCGGCAGCCTGCGCCCAGGCCCAGGCCGCCGGTGTCGATGTCGTGCAATGGCTGAGCCAGCCGTTGGCCGGCGTGGTGCTCGATGCGCTGCTGGGCACCGGGCTTGCCGGCGAGGTGCGTGAGCCCTACGCCTCGGCCATCGAGGCAATCAATGCCTCGGGCTTGCCGGTGGCCGCCGTCGATATTCCCTCGGGCCTGTGCGCCGACACCGGGCGCGTGCTGGGCTGCGCCGTGCGTGCCGACCTGACGGTGACCTTCATCGGCCTGAAGCTGGGCCTGTTCACGGCCCAGGCGCCCGATTGTGTCGGGCAACTGGTGTTCGATGACCTGCAGGCCGACCCCGATGTGCTCGGCCAAACACCGATCAGTGCGCAGCGCCTGGACAGTTTCAACCTGCCGCCACTGGCGCCACGCCCGCACACGGCGCACAAGGGGCAGTACGGTCGGGTGTTGGTGGTGGGTGGTGATCACGGCGTGGGTGGCGCGGCCTTGCTCAGTGCCGAAAGCGCCCTGCGCAGCGGCGCCGGCATGCTGAGCCTGGCCACCCGTCCCGAGCATGTACCGGCCGCACTGGTACGCATGCCCGAGGTCATGAGCATCGGGGTGAGTTCAGCCAATCAATTGATGGACCCGATCGCCGCCGCCAGCGTGCTGGTGGTCGGACCCGGGCTGGGGCAGGGGCGCTGGGGGCGCAGCCTGCTGTCGGCGGTGGCCAGCGCCGACACGCCGCAGGTCTGGGACGCCGACGCGCTCAACTTGCTGGCCACCGGCCACGCGAACATTCCCGGCGGTTGTGTGATCACCCCGCACCCCGGTGAGGCGGCGCGCCTGTTGGGTATCAGCGTTGGCGACATCCAGGCCGACCGCCCTGCCGCGGCGCGAGCGCTGGCAAAAAAGTATCAAGGTGTGTGCGTACTCAAGGGCAGCGGCAGCCTGATCGCCGATGCCCAGGGGCGCATGGCATTGTGCAATCGCGGCCACCCGGCCATGGCCAGCGCCGGGCTGGGCGATGTGCTGGCCGGCTTGATCGGCGCCTTGCTGGCCCAGCACATGGCGGCCTATGAAGCCGCCTGCCTGGGCGTCTGGCTGCATGCACGGGCCGGTGAGCAGGCTGGTGCTGCAGGACGTGGCCTGCTGGCCAGTGATCTTATTCCTGTCATTCGTCGCTTGTTGGAGGAGCATCAACCGTGTCTGAAATAACCCTGCAGGTGGATGGCGACGAGGCCATGACGGCCCTGGGTGCGCAACTGGCGCAACAAACCGCTGGCAAGGGCGTGATTTTTCTCGAAGGTGATCTGGGAGCGGGCAAGACCACCCTGTCACGCGGTATGATCCGCAGCCTGGGGCATCAGGGCGCAGTGAAGAGCCCGACCTTTACCCTGGTCGAGCCTTACGAAATAGGCGCGCTGCAGGTCTTTCACTTCGACCTGTACCGGCTGGTCGATCCGGAAGAACTCGAGTTCATGGGCATCCGCGACTACTTCGAAAGCGACGCTCTGTGCCTGATCGAGTGGCCATCGTTGGGTGCAGGCTTTTTGCCAAAGCCTGACCTGACCATTACCATTAGGCACCAAGGCCAGGGTCGCGCTGTGACCCTGAGCCCGCAAGGCTCGCGTGGCGAGGGCTGGTGTTCGGCCCTGGCAGTGCAATTCAATCAGAAATACCAATAGATATGGGGAAGTGTATGCGCATGCGCGCGCCGCTGGCGGTGCTTGGTTTGCTGTTGATGGCCCTGGCCGTGGATGTATGGGCGGCGGCTACCCAGGTACGCAGTGTGCGCCTGTGGCGTGCACCGGATAACACCCGGCTGGTGTTCGACCTTACGGGGCCGGTGCAGCACAGTGTCTTTACGCTGACCTCGCCGGACCGGCTGGTGATCGACATCAATGGCGCCACCCTGGGCGGTCCGCTGGACATCGCCACGGCCAATACGCCGATCACCAGCATGCGCTCGGCGCAACGCACGCCCACCGACCTGCGTGTGGTGATCGACCTGAAAAAGGCCGTGACCCCCAAGAGCTTTACCCTGGCGCCCAACCAGCAGTACGGCAACCGCCTTGTGGTCGACCTGTTCGATGACGCCGCCGATGCCAACCCGGCCCCGACCCTGCCTGAAACCACTGTGGCGACTGCACCGGCCGTGCCGATCAGCCCGGCCAAGCCTGAAATCAAGCTGACTCCGGTGCCCAGCGGCAAGCGCGACATCGTGGTGGTGATCGACGCCGGTCATGGCGGCGAAGACCCTGGCGCCTCGGGCGGCAAGGGGCAGGTGGAAAAACACGTGGTGCTGTCCATCGCCAAGGAGCTGCAGCGCCAGGTCAATGCTGAAAAGGGCTACCGTGCCGAGCTGACCCGCACGGGCGACTACTTCATCCCGCTGCGCAAGCGCACGGAAATTGCCCGAGCCAAGGGCGCCGACCTGTTCGTCTCGATCCACGCCGACGCCGCGCCGTCCAAGGCCGCGTTCGGCGCCTCGGTGTTTGCGTTGTCTGACCGCGGGGCGACCTCGGAAACCGCACGCTGGCTGGCCGACAGCGAAAACCGCTCCGACCTGATCGGCGGTGCCGGTGCGGTCAGCCTGGACGACAAGGACCGTATGCTGGCCGGTGTGTTGCTTGACCTGTCGATGACCGCTTCGCTGTCGTCGAGCCTGAACGTGGGCCAGAAGGTGCTGAGCAATATTGGGCGGATTACCTCGCTGCACAAGCAGCGGGTCGAGCAGGCCGGCTTCATGGTGCTCAAGTCGCCTGACATCCCGTCGATCCTGGTCGAGACCGGCTTCATTTCCAACGCCAACGAAGCCAACAAACTGACCACGGCCTCGCACCAGCAGGCCCTGGCACGCTCGATCAATGCGGGCGTCAAACAGTTCTTCCAGCAGAATCCGCCTCAGGGTACGTACATCGCCTGGTTGCGCGACAATGGCAAGCTGGCCCAAGGCCCGCGCAATCATGTCGTACGCTCCGGCGAAACCCTGGCCATGGTCGCTGCCCGCTACGACATGAATGTCGCCACGTTGCGCAGTGCCAATTCGCTGAAAACCGACGAGTTGCGCGTTGGTCAGGACTTGCGAATCCCCAGTGCCGAGGTTGCTTCCCAGCCATGACCGATCTGCTTGCCGACAGCGTGCCTTTCCAGGCCGACGACAGCACCGTCGTGGCGGCGCGTATCGAATTGCTCAGTCCGCGGCTGGCCAACCAGATTGCTGCCGGCGAGGTGGTCGAGCGACCGGCTTCGGTCATCAAGGAGCTGCTGGAAAACAGCCTCGACTCCGGCGCCCGGCGCATCGACATTGATGTCGAGCAGGCCGGTATCAAGCTGCTCAAGGTGCGTGATGACGGACGCGGCATCGCTGCAGACGATCTGCCGCTGGCCCTGGCCCGCCACGCCACCAGCAAGATTCGTGAGCTTGAGGACCTTGAGCGCGTCATGAGCCTGGGATTCCGGGGTGAGGCGCTGGCCTCGATCAGCTCGGTCTCACGCCTGACCCTGACCTCCCGCACCCCGGGTGCCGACCAGGCCTGGCAGGTCGAGACCGAGGGCCGTGAAATGAACTCGCGGGTGCAGCCTTCGGCGCACCCGGTCGGCACGTCCGTGGAAGTGCGCGACCTGTTCTTCAATACCCCTGCGCGGCGCAAGTTTCTCAAGGCTGAAAAGACCGAATTCGATCACCTGCAGGAAGTCATCAAGCGCATGGCGCTGGCACGCTTCGACGTCGGCTTTCACTTGCGCCACAACGGCAAGAGCGTCCTGAGCCTGCATGAAGCCCACGATGAAAGCGCCAGGGCGCGTCGCGTCGGCGTAATCTGCGGGCCGGGTTTTCTGGAGCAGGCGCTGCCGATCGAGATCGAGCGCAATGGCCTGCACCTGTGGGGCTGGGTCGGGTTGCCGACCTTTTCGCGCAGCCAGGCCGACCTGCAGTATTTCTTCGTCAACGGCCGCGCCGTGCGCGACAAGCTGGTCGCCCATGCGGTGCGCCAGGCCTATCGCGACGTGCTGTTCAACGGCCGGCATCCGACCTTCGTGCTGTTTCTGGAGGTTGACCCGGCGGCCGTGGATGTCAACGTTCACCCCACCAAGCACGAAGTGCGTTTCCGTGACGGGCGCATGGTCCATGACTTTCTCTACGGTACCCTGCACCGGGCGCTGGGCGATGTGCGTCCGCAGGATCATCTGGCCGACACCCAGGCCGAGCCCGAAGCCCCGCGTCCGAGCGGCGTGGCTGCCGGAGAGTTCGGTCCGCAGGGCGAGATGAGCCTGGCCGCCCATGCGCTGGAACGTCCGCCAGGTGGCGCCTATGCAGGCGGCGCGGGCTCAGGCCCCGGTGCCGGTTATCAGTATTCGCCGCGCCCGTCCTCGGGCCTTCCGACCGGCGAGGCGCAGCAGGTCTATCGCGAGTTCTTTGCACCGTTGCCGGCGGCTGCCGCCGGTGGCGCGTCGGGCCCGGCAGCGACGCTGCCCGCCTTGCCTGAATCGGGCGGCGACGTACCGCCGCTGGGCTACGCGCTGGCGCAGCTCAAGGGTATCTACATCCTGGCGGAAAATGCCCACGGTCTGGTCGTGGTCGACATGCATGCTGCGCATGAACGCATCATGTACGAGCGGCTCAAGGTGGCCATGGCCCAGGAAGGCCTGAGCGGCCAGCCGCTATTGGTGCCCGAGTCGCTGGCGGTCAGTCAGCGCGAAGCCGATTGCGCCGAGGAGCATCTGGACACCTTCCGCCAGCTGGGTTTCGAGCTGCATCGCCTGGGGCCTGAAACCCTGGTGATCCGGCAGATCCCGGCGCTGCTCAAGCAGGCCGAGGCCAACCGGCTGGTCAGCGATGTACTGGGCGACCTGATGGAATATGGCACCAGCGACCGGGTGCAGGCGCACCTGAACGAGCTGCTCGGCACCATGGCCTGCCACGGCGCCGTGCGCGCCAACCGGCGCCTGGCTATCCCGGAAATGAACGCCTTGCTGCGGGATATGGAACACACCGAGCGCAGCGGTCAATGCAATCATGGACGGCCCACCTGGACCCAGATGGGCCTGGATGATCTGGACAAACTCTTCCTGCGCGGTCGTTGAATGAACGCTTTACCCCCGGCCATCTTTCTCATGGGCCCCACCGCCGCGGGCAAGACCGACCTGGCCATCGAACTCACCAAAGTGCTGCCTTGCGAGCTGGTCAGCGTTGATTCGGCGCTGGTCTATCGCGGCATGGACATCGGTACCGCCAAGCCCTCCAGGCAGCAACTGGCGGAATTTCCACATCGTCTGATCGACATTCTCGACCCGGCGCAGAGTTACTCGGCAGCCGATTTTCGCCGTGATGCGCTCGAGGCAATGGCCGACATTACCGCGCGCGGCAAGATTCCTTTGCTGGTCGGCGGCACTATGTTGTATTTCAAGGCTCTACTGGAGGGCCTGGCCAATATGCCGTCCGCCGATGCCGGGGTAAGAGCACAGCTCGAAGCCGAGGCGCAGGTGCATGGATGGCAGGCTTTGCATGATCAGTTGGCAACAGTGGATCCGGTCTCGGCTGCACGCATCCATCCCAACGACCCGCAGCGCCTGGTCAGGGCGCTCGAGGTGTATCGGGTCAGTGGAAAAAGCATGACGGCGCATCACGAGCAACAAATTGCGCAAAGTGCCGATGGATCAGCTTCGGGACAGGGGCAATTGCCCTATACTGTCGCCAACCTCGCGATAGCACCGGCTGATCGCAAGGTCTTGCATGACCGAATCGCATTACGTTTTGTGCAAATGCTGGAACAGGGATTTCTGGACGAAGTACTGGCGTTGCGCTCAAGGACAGACCTGCACGCAGGATTGCCCGCTATCAGAGCCGTCGGTTATCGCCAGGTCTGGGATCATCTGGATGGAAAGCTGACACGTGAAGAAATGCAGGAGAGGGGCATCATTGCCACGCGCCAACTGGCCAAGCGGCAGTTTACCTGGCTACGCAGTTGGGAAAATCTGTACTGGCTTGACAGCCTGGCTCGCGACAATCTGCCACGCGCCTTGAAATACCTGGGATTGGCCTCCATATTGAGCTGAGTCCTTGCAATTGCCGTCTATCCTTGGGGGGTAGCGGCCAAGCCCATTGAATTCTTGTTTATTTATTATTGATCCTTAAAGGAGTGCGGCACATGTCAAAAGGGCATTCGCTACAAGACCCTTACTTGAATACCTTGCGCAAGGAGAAGGTCGGCGTTTCGATCTATCTGGTCAACGGTATCAAGCTGCAAGGTACGATCGAGTCGTTCGATCAGTTCGTCATTCTGCTGAAAAACACGGTCAGCCAGATGGTTTACAAACACGCTATTTCCACCGTGGTGCCGGTTCGTCCGATCCGTCTGCCAAGCGCTTCGGAAACCGAAGCCGGTGATTCCGAGCCCGGTAACGCCTGATAGGAGCCTGCCTTGTTCTTTGAGCGCCACAGCGGTGGTGAGCGGGCCATACTCGTTCATCTGGAAGGTCAAGACCCTGAGGCGCGCGAAGATCCGCAGGAGTTTCAGGAACTGGCTATCTCGGCAGGGGCTGATACCGTCGCGTTTATCAACGTGCCGCGTCATCGGCCATCGGCCAAATACCTGATCGGAAGTGGCAAGGTCGAGGAACTTCGCGACCAGATCAAATCCGATCACGTCGATCTTGTGATCTTCAATCACACCCTTACGCCCAGTCAGGAGCGTAACCTCGAACGTGTCTTCGAATGCCGGGTGCTTGATCGTACCGGGCTGATCCTCGACATCTTCGCCCAGCGCGCCCGTACCCATGAAGGCAAGCTGCAGGTCGAACTGGCCCAGCTCGAACACATGAGCACCCGCCTGGTTCGCGGCTGGACTCACCTCGAGCGCCAGAAAGGCGGTATCGGCCTGCGCGGTCCGGGTGAAACCCAGCTCGAAACCGACCGTCGCCTGCTGCGGGTGCGCCTGCGCCAGATCAAGGGACGGCTGGAGAAAGTGCGCAGTCAGCGTGACCAGGCACGGCGCGGGCGCAAGCGTGCGGACATCCCGTCGGTCTCGCTGGTGGGCTACACCAACGCCGGCAAATCGACCCTGTTCAATGCGGTCACTGACTCCGAGGTCTACGCGGCCGACCAGTTGTTCGCTACCCTCGACCCGACCCTGCGCCGTCTGCAACTCGACGACCTGGGGCCGATCGTGCTGGCCGACACCGTAGGCTTCATTCGTCACCTGCCGCACAAGCTGGTCGAGGCCTTTCGGGCAACCCTCGAAGAGTCGAGCAACTCCGACCTGCTGCTGCATGTGATCGACGCCCACGAGCCCGAGCGCATGGCGCAGATCGAACAGGTCATGGCGGTGCTGGGCGAGATCGGCGCCGAGGGCTTGCCGATCCTCGAGGTGTATAACAAACTCGATCTGGTCGAGGGCGTCGAGCCGCACATCCAGCGCAATGCCGATGGTAAGCCCGAGCGGGTCTGGGTGTCGGCACGCGATGGGCGGGGCCTTGAGCTGCTCAAGCAGGCAGTCGCCGAGTTGCTGGGTGACGATCTGTTCGTAGCGACCTTGCGCCTGCCGCAGGATCTTGCGCGCTTGCGTGCGCGGTTTTTCGAGTTGGGCGCGGTGCAAAGCGAGGCGCATGACGATGAAGGCTCCAGCCTGCTGGCGGTGCGATTGCCACGTGTCGAACTCAATCGGCTGGTGAGTCGCGAAGGATTGCAGCCGCTGGAATTCATTGAGCAACACACTTTGCAATAAAAGCCCGGGAAAGCGCTTGCACGGCTTTCCCGGGCATTCTGTAGCATGGGGCGGCGCGCCGAGGGCGCGTCTTTGCTTTATCAGATGGAGAGCGCTATGGCTTGGAATGAGCCGGGTGGCAACTCGAACAATCAGGATCCCTGGGGTGGCAACCGTCGTGGTGGCGACCGCAAGGGGCCGCCGGATCTCGACGAAGCCTTCCGCAAGCTGCAGGACAGCCTGAAAGGGTTGTTGGGCGGTGGTAAGAAACGTGGTGGCGACGGCAATGGCAGTGGCAATGGTGGCGGCTCGAACAGAAGCGGCAGCTATGGCCTGCTGGGCATCGGCCTGTTCGTGGTGCTGGCCTTCTGGCTGTACAACGCTATCTATGTCGTCGACGAGCAGGAGCAGGCTGTCGTCCTGCGTTTCGGCAAGTACTACGAAACCGTAGGGCCGGGCCTGAACATCTACTTCCCGCCGTTCGACCGTAAGTACATGGAAAACGTCACCCGCGAGCGTGCCTACAGCAAGCAGGGCCAGATGCTGACCGAAGACGAGAACATCGTCGAAGTGCCGCTGACCGTGCAGTACCGCATTTCCAATCTCCGGGACTTCGTGCTCAACGTCGACCAGCCTGAAATCAGCCTGCAGCACGCCACTGAAAGCGCCTTGCGCCATGTCGTGGGCTCTACGGCAATGGACCAGGTCCTGACCGAAGGCCGTGAGCTGATGGCCAGCGAGATCAAGGAGCGCCTGCAGCGTTTCCTCGACACCTATCGCACCGGTATCACCATCACCCAGGTCAACGTACAGAGCGCGGCAGCCCCGCGTGAAGTGCAGGAAGCCTTCGACGACGTGATCCGCGCCCGTGAAGACGAGCAGCGTGCCCGCAACCAGGCCGAAGGCTACGCCAATGGCGTCATCCCGGAAGCCCGTGGTCAGGCCCAGCGCATCATCGAGGACGCCAACGGTTATCGCGACGAAGTGATTTCCCGGGCCAAGGGTGAGGCCGACCGCTTCACCAAGCTGGTCACCGAGTACCGCAAGGCACCTGAGATCACGCGCGAGCGTCTGTACCTGGAAACCATGCAGCAAGTATTCAGCAATACCAGCAAGGTGCTGGTGACCGGCGACAAGGGGCAGAACAACCTGCTGTACCTGCCGCTGGACAAGATGATCGACAACACCCGCAGCGGCAACAACACCGCGTCGCCTGCGACCGGTAGTTCGTCTTCCGCGAACTCCGATGCCGGCACCCGGGCGACCGAGACCCAGCAGCGTGAGACGCGTACCAGGGAGAGCCGCTGATGAGCAATAAATCACTGTTCGCACTCATCGTGGGCGTGGTGCTGGCGATCGTCGCCTGGAACAGCTTCTACATCGTGTCGCAGACCGAGCGTGCCGTGTTGCTGCAATTCGGTCGCGTGGTCCAGGCCGATGTCCAGCCAGGCCTGCATGTGAAGGTTCCCTACGTCAACCAGGTTCGCCGTTTCGATGCCCGCCTGCTGACACTGGATGCGCCGACCCAGCGGTTCCTGACTCTGGAAAAGAAAGCGGTCATGGTCGATGCCTACGCCAAGTGGCGGGTCAAGGATGCCGAGCGTTTCTACACGGCGACCTCCGGCCTCAAGCAGATTGCCGACGAGCGCCTGTCGCGTCGTCTGGAGTCGGGCCTGCGTGACCAGTTCGGCAAGCGCACCCTGCACGAAGTCGTGTCGGGTGAGCGTGACGCACTGATGTCGGACATCACCGGCTCGCTCAACCGCATGGCTGAAAAAGAACTGGGTATCGAAGTCATCGATGTCCGGGTCAAGGCCATCGACCTGCCCAAGGAAGTCAACCGCAGCGTGTTCGAGCGCATGAGCACCGAGCGTGAGCGTGAGGCTCGTGAGCATCGCGCCAAGGGTAACGAGCTGGCTGAAGGTATTCGTGCCGACGCCGATCGTCAGCGCCGTGTGCTGCTGGCCGAAGCCTATCGCGAGTCTGAAGAGGCGCGCGGTGAGGGTGATGCCCAGGCCGCTGCGATCTACTCCAAGGCGTACGGTCAGGACCAGGAGTTCTATTCGTTCTACCGCAGCCTGATGGCGTATCGCGAAAGCTTCTCGAGCAAGAGCGATGTGCTTGTGCTGGACCCGAAAAGCGAGTTCTTCCGCTACCTGGACAAGGTCAAGCCTTGATCTGAATCACCCCGCCGGGCGGCAAAACCGTCCGGTGGGGTGATCGGATGCAAAAACGTGTGTATGATGCGGCAGCCGGGAAAATCCCGGCTTTTTTGCGTCTGCACGATTGATTGGTCGCATCCCGTTTCGGGTATGTGGCAGGATTTTTCGAGGAGAGTGGTCCGAGGCCTGTTCTCGGGTATTTGTCGTGCCCGCCGTATGGCTCCGCTCTCTGCTTCACTCAAGGCTTGCCGCACGGCTTGCCGCCCGCATAAAGGGGAATGGCTTAATGGCAACGGTTGACCGCTGGCTGCTACCAGATGGCATCGAAGAAGTACTGCCACCGGAAGCTGCGCGTATCGAAGTCGCGCGGCGTCGGGTGTTGGATCTGTTCCAGAGCTGGGGCTATGAGTTCGTCGTCACCCCGCATATCGAATACCTGGAATCGCTGCTGATTGGCGCAGGGTCCGATCTGGACCTGCGCACCTTCAAGGTGATCGACCCGCAATCGGGCCGGCAGATGGGCTTTCGCGCCGACATCACGCCACAGGTGGCGCGTATCGATGCACACACCCTCAAGCGCGAAGGGCCGACACGCCTGTGCTATGCCGGCAGCGTACTGCATGCCAAGCCGCGTGCCCTGTCCAACTCGCGCAGCCCGATCCAGTTGGGCGCCGAGTTGTATGGCGATGCCAGCACCAGCAGTGACGTCGAAGTCATCAGCCTGATGCTGGGCATGCTGCAATTGGCCGAAGTGCCGGATGTGCACATGGATCTGGGGCACGTGGGGATCTACCGTGGCCTGGCGCGCGCGGCCGGCCTGTCTGGCGAAGTCGAGCAATTGCTGTTCGACGCCTTGCAGCGCAAGGCCATCGACGAGGTCGTGACCCTGACCGCAGGCCTGCCGGCTGACCTGGCTGGCATGTTGCGCGCGCTGGTGGATCTGTGTGGCGACCGTGAGGTGCTGACGGCCGCGCGTGATCGTCTGGCCGGTGCACCTGCGCAGGTCTTGGCGGCCCTGGATGACCTGGTGGTGGTCGCGCAGCGATTGACCGCTCGCTTCCCGGCGCTGCCGTTGTATTTCGACCTGGGCGAGTTGCGTGGCTACCACTACCACACCGGCGTGGTGTTTGCCGCGTTCGTGCCCGGTGTTGGCGAGTCGATTGCGCAGGGCGGTCGTTACGACGACATCGGCGCTGACTTCGGCCGGGCGCGTCCGGCCACCGGTTTTTCCACCGACCTGAAAACCCTGGTGACCCTGGGACAGGCTGAAATCGAACTTCCGTCCGGCGGCATCTGGGTGCCGGACAGCACGGATTCGACGCTCTGGCAGCACATCTGCCAGTTGCGCAAAGACGGGCAGCGTGTCGTCCAGGCCTTGCCTGGGCAGCAGGTAAGCGCCGCGCGAGAAGCTGGCTGCGACCGGCAGTTGATCCAGCAGGGCGAGCACTGGCAAGTACTGCCGCTGGCCTGAGTTATTCCTGCCGGCACCGCCGGTACCAAGTTTGCGTGAATGAGGACAAGTGTTATGGGTAAGAATGTCGTAGTCCTGGGCACCCAATGGGGTGATGAGGGCAAAGGCAAGATCGTTGATCTGCTGACCGAACATGCTACCGCCGTCGTGCGTTATCAGGGTGGCCACAACGCGGGCCACACGCTGGTGATCGACGGTGAAAAGACCGTACTGCACCTGATCCCGTCCGGTGTACTGCGCGAAGGCGTGCAGTGCCTGATCGGTAACGGCGTGGTCGTGGCGCCCGATGCGCTCATGCGTGAAATCGTCAAGCTTGAGGAGAAGGGCATTCCGGTGCGCGAGCGCCTGCGCATCAGCCCGTCCTGCCCGCTGATCCTGTCCTACCACGTCGCGCTGGACCAGGCGCGCGAGAAGGCCCGTGGCGAGCTGAAGATCGGTACCACCGGTCGCGGCATCGGCCCGGCCTACGAAGACAAGGTGGCCCGTCGCGGCCTGCGCATCGGCGACCTGTTCCATCGCGAGCGTTTTGCCGCCAAGCTGGGCGAGTTGCTGGACTACCACAACTTCCAGCTGGTCCATTACTACAAAGAGCCAGCCATCGACTTCCAGAAGACGCTCGACGAGTGCATGGAATACGCCGAGCTGCTCAAGCCGCTGATGCTGGACGTTACCGCGACGCTGCATGAGTTCCGTCGTGACGGCAAGGACATCATGTTCGAAGGTGCCCAGGGTTCGCTGCTGGACATCGACCACGGTACCTACCCGTACGTCACCAGCTCCAACACCACCGCTGGCGGCATCGCCACCGGCTCCGGTTTCGGCCCGCTGTACCTGGACTACATCCTGGGTATCACCAAGGCCTACACCACGCGTGTCGGTTCCGGCCCGTTCCCGACCGAACTGTTCGACGACATCGGTGCTTTCCTGGCCAAGCGTGGTCATGAGTTCGGTTCGACCACCGGTCGCGCCCGCCGCTGTGGCTGGTTCGATGCCGTGATCCTGCGTCGCGCCATCGAAATCAACAGTATCTCGGGTATCTGCCTGACCAAGCTGGACGTGCTCGACGGTCTGGAAACCATCAACATCTGTGTCGGCTACGAAAACGAAGCCGGTGCCGTGATCGATGCGCCAACCGACTCCGACAGCTACATCGGCCTGCGTCCTGTCTACGAGCAGATGCCAGGCTGGAGCGAGTCGACCCTGGGTGCCAAGACCCTGGAAGACCTGCCCGCCAATGCGCGTGCCTACATCAAGCGCATCGAAGAGCTGGTCAATGCCCCGATCGACATCATCTCCACCGGCCCGGACCGCAACGAGACCATCGTGCTGCGTCATCCGTTTGCCTGATTGATCGCAGCTGTGTGAAACGGTTGTACAGACAAAGGGTCGCGATTGCGGCCCTTTGTCATTTCTGCTTGACCTGCGTCTTGCTGCCGGCACGGCAATTGCTGTAGAAACGTCAGAAAAAGTGCCATCACTTTAATGGCGTTCGTGTCGGGGGTGTCTCCTGTGTCAGCTGTCCTGTCTCTTCTGCGTAGTCGCTTGCTGCGGCCGGTGTTCATTGCACTCGGCATTGCTCTTTTGGTGCAGGTCCTGATCGCGGTTGCGCTGACGCGAAGCACCGTCACCGCTCTGGAAGCGGATCTGGCACAAAGCCTGGGGGTAGATTCGCAACAACTCTCCTCACAGCTGGAGCAGGCCAGTAACGAAGTGGCCTCCAGCCTCAACGCCTTGTCGGTCAATACCCAGCAGCGCCTGAGCCAGGGATTGTCCACCCGTCTGAAGGACGAGCAGGCACAATTGCGTGCCACGCTGGAAAAGAACCTGCGTGAATCGACCAACGACATGGCCGAATTGCTGGCGGCCGTAGCGCCGCGCGCCATGTGGGATAACGACACTCCGACCCTGTCCGAATTCGCCCGGCGCGCCCAGCGCAATCCCAACGTGCTGTTCGTGGTGTATGACGATGCGGCTGGCGAGCACTTGACCCGTTATCTGGACCGCGACAATCCCAAGATCAAGACGCTGCTGGCCAACGGGCAGGGCGAGCGGGCCATGGACAAGGTGCTCGATGCTGCCAGGACCGACCCTGGTGTGTATTACGTCGAAGCGTCGATAAGTCCCAATGGTGTCGAGATCGGCAAGCTGCGCATGGGCGTGTCGACCACGCAGGTCGAAGAAAGCCTGGTGGCGCTGGACAAGCGTTTCTCGACCCTGATTACCAGTGGCGAGCAATTGGTGTCTGCCAGCCTGGCCGATGCTTCGGCAGGCAGTTCGGCGGCCTTGCGCAGCCGCTTGCAAACGGCGCACAGCACCGCCGGCACCATGGCGGACAACACCCGCAAGGCGGTCAAGGAAGCGGCTGAATCACTGCGTTGGAGAATTGGCTTGAGCCTGGCGCTAATAGGGCTGGGCGTACTGCTGCTGGTCGCGGCCGTGCTCGGGCATCGGGTCGTCAACAAATTGCGCCTGCTGATTGCCGCGCTCAATGACCTGGCGGCGGGAGAGGGTGACCTGACCAAGCGTGTCAGGCTCGACAGCAATGACGAGATTGGTGATATGTCGGCGGCCGTCAACCGCTTCGTCGACAAGCTCCAGCCTATTGTCCGTGAGGCGGGTGACGTGGCGCAGCGTACCGGCGTCGAGATCGGGGTGATGAGCGAGCGCAATGCCGGTGCCGATGCTGCCGCCGAGTTGCAGCGCGATGAGGTGGCGGCCAGCCTGCAGGCGCTGGAACGCATGGCCGACGAGGCGCAGAACGAAAGCCAGGCCATGCAGGCCGCCTTGCAGCAGGTGGTGGGCATCAAGCGTGCGACCGACGAAAACACACGGACTTCCAATCAGGTCGGTGGCTTGATCGAGGCCCTGGCCGGGCAGGTCGAGACCGGTGCGCAGGTGATCGAGCGCCTGGCCCAGCAGAGCCAGCAGATCGAAGTGGTGCTGGAGGTGATTCACGGAATTGCCGAGCAGACCAACCTGTTGGCCTTGAACGCCGCCATTGAGGCAGCGCGTGCCGGCGAGACCGGGCGCGGCTTTGCGGTGGTGGCCGACGAGGTGCGGGCGCTGGCCAGCAAGACCCAGCGTTCGACGGGCGACATTCAGGCCCACATCGGCGCGCTGCAGCGTGGCGCCAAGGAGGCAGTGGCCGCCATCGATCAGGCTGGCCGACAGGCCAAGGAGGGGCTGGCAGTGTTGCGTGACAGCACCCGCTTGCAGCAGTCGGTGCAGGAGTCGGTCGAGCAGGTGCATGCCGCGATCGGCCTGGCAACCCAGGCCGCTGTGCATCAGGCGCAAGGCGCACAGGCTGTTCGCGGACGCGTCGAGGTGATCCATGCCCAGGCCGAGCGTGCGGCCAAGGCGGTGTCGGCAACCACGGCCAGCGGCAAGGTGCTCAATGGGCTGGCTGCACAACTGAAGGCCAGTCTGGGACAGTTCAAGGCGTGATCGGGTGGGGCGCTGGCTCGCGGCAAGCAGGGGGGGCTTGCCGGAATGCCGGACCACCGCGACCGAGTGCATAGCGCTCGCAAAATCGTGTAAACGCCAAAATTTTACGACTGCTAACGCAGCCGGTCGCGGGCAAGCGCGCTCCTACGGCACGCAGGTTGCTCGAAAGTCATATGCCAGAAAGCACAAAACCGAGCACTTGGCTCGGTTTTGTCTGAATTGGTGCCCAGGAGAAGACTCGAACTTCCACGACCGTAAGGTCACCAGCACCTGAAGCTGGCGTGTCTACCAATTTCACCACCTGGGCGGATATTGCATTTGAAGCGTGAGACCTGGATTGAATCCTGGTCTACTTTAAAACAAGGCATTACCTTGTTTTTGAATTGGTGCCCAGAAGAAGACTCGAACTTCCACGACCTTGCGGTCACCAGCACCTGAAGCTGGCGTGTCTACCAATTTCACCATCTGGGCAACTCGTTGCTTTCAACAGCAATTTCGTTCGAGAATGCTGTCTGTTTCAACTCAACACAGCGTTGGCTGTCGTTGTGGTGCGCATCTTAGGGATGGCCTTATGGCCTGTAAAGCTCTTTTTTGGGTTTTTTGAAAAAAAGTGATCAGGGGGCTGAAACGGCTGCTTAGCGTTTCAATCCTGTATATGCGAAACTGCGCCCTTCCGAAAAGGTGAATGAATACTAATGGCCGATTGGCAGTCCCTCGATCCCGAGGCCGCTCGAGAAGCGGAAAAATACGAAAACCCCATTCCCAGCCGCGAGCTGATCCTGCAGCACCTTGCCGAGCGTGGTTCGCCGGCCAGCCGCGAGCAACTGGTCGACGAGTTCGGCCTGACCACCGAAGACCAGTTCGAGGCCTTGCGCCGCCGCCTGCGGGCGATGGAGCGTGATGGCCAGCTGATCTACACCCGTCGCGGCACCTATGCACCGGTCGACAAGCTGGACCTGATCCTGGGCCGCATCAGCGGCCACCGCGACGGTTTTGGCTTTCTGGTCCCTGACGACGGGTCTGACGACCTGTTCATGAGCCCGGGCCAGATGCGCCTGGTGTTCGACGGCGACCGCGCCTTGGCACGTGTCTCCGGCCTGGACCGCCGCGGGCGCCGCGAAGGTGTGATCGTCGAGGTGATCTCCCGTGCGCACGAATCCATCGTGGGCCGCTATTTCGAAGAAAGCGGCATTGGCTTCGTGACGCCGGACAACCCCAAGATCCAGCAGGAAGTGCTGGTCACCACCGGTCGCAACGGTGGCGCCAAGGTGGGTCAGTTCGTCGAGGTGAAAATCACCCACTGGCCGACCCCGCGTTTCCAGCCGCAAGGCGATGTGGTCGAAGTCGTGGGCAACTACATGGCTCCGGGCATGGAAATCGACGTGGCGTTGCGCAGCTACGACATTCCGCATGTCTGGCCACAAGCGGTTCTCAAGGAGGCCGCGCGGCTCAAGCCTGAGGTCGAAGAGAAGGACAAGGCCAATCGCATCGACCTGCGCCATCTGCCTTTCGTGACCATTGATGGCGAGGACGCCCGCGACTTCGACGATGCGGTCTACTGCGAAGCCCGTCCGGGCAAGCTGCGCCTGTTCTCGGGCGGCTGGAAGCTGTACGTGGCGATTGCCGACGTTTCCAGCTACGTCAAGATCGGTTCGGCGCTTGACGACGAAGCCCAGGTGCGTGGCAACTCGGTGTACTTCCCCGAGCGCGTCATCCCGATGCTGCCTGAAGAACTGTCCAACGGCCTGTGCTCGCTGAACCCGCACGTCGACCGTCTGGCGATGGTCTGCGAGATGGACTTCTCCAAGACCGGCGAGATGGTCGACTACGTCTTCTATGAAGCCGTCATCCATTCGCATGCGCGCCTGACCTATAACAAGGTCAGCACCCTCCTCGAACACGGCCGTACCTCCGAAGCGCGCAAGCTGCGCGACGAGTACAACGAAGTGGTGCCGGACCTCAAGCAGCTGTATGCGCTGTACAAGGTGCTGCTCGGCGCGCGTCATGCGCGTGGCGCCATCGACTTCGAGACCCAGGAAACCCGGATCATCTTCGGTTCCGAGCGCAAGATTGCCGAAATCCGGCCGACCACGCGCAACGATGCCCACAAGCTGATCGAGGAATGCATGCTGGCGGCCAACGTGGCCACTGCCGAGTTTCTCAAGAAGCATGAAATTCCGGCCTTGTACCGCGTCCACGACGGCCCGCCGCCGGAGCGCCTGGAAAAGCTCAGTGCGTTCCTCGGCGAGCTCGGGCTGTCGTTGCACAAGGGCAAGGACGGCCCGTCGCCCAAGGATTACCAGGCCCTGCTGGAAACCGTGCGCGAGCGCCCGGACCATCACCTGATCCAGACCGTGATGCTGCGTTCGCTGAGCCAGGCGGTGTACACCGCCGACAACAACGGCCACTTCGGTTTGAACTACGAGGCGTACACCCACTTCACCTCGCCGATCCGTCGCTACCCTGACCTGCTCACACACCGGGCGATCCGCAGCGTGATCCGCTCCAAGCGCGAGACTTCGCATGTGCGTCGTGCCGATGCCGCCACCATTCCCAAGGCGCGCATCTACCCGTACGACGAGCCGCAGCTCGAGCAATTGGGCGAGCAGTGCTCGATGAGCGAGCGCCGTGCCGACGAAGCCACGCGTGACGTGGTCAACTGGCTCAAGTGCGAGTTCATGAAGGACCGCGTCGGCGAGTCCTTCCCTGGCCTGATCACCGCCGTGACCGGCTTTGGCCTGTTCGTCGAGCTGATCGACATCTATGTCGAAGGCCTGGTGCATGTCACCGCGCTGCCGGACGACTACTACCACTTCGACCCGGTGCACCATCGCCTGGCCGGCGAGCGCAGCGGTCGCAGCTATCGCCTGGGCGACACCGTCGAGGTCAAGGTCATGCGGGTCGACCTGGACGAGCGCAAGATCGATTTCGAAGTGTCGGCCAAGGCCAAGACGGCAGAGACGGTCGCACCGGGCAAGCGCAAGCAGCGCATGCACGAGACTGCGCCACCGGCCGAGGCCAAGAAGGCAGCCGCACCTGCGCCGGCCCGCGGCGAGCGTCGCAAGTCGAGCGACAAGTCCGCGGACAAGGCCTCTGGCAAGCGTACTGCCAGCGATGCCTACTACCCCAGCGATGCGGTCGCCAAGAATGCCGAGGTGCGCAAGAGTCGCGAACTCAAGCAGGCGCTGCTGAACGAAGCCAAGGGCGCCGGCAAGTCGTCGAGCAAGCCTTCGCGCACTGAGGACTCGTCGGGCAAGCCCAGCAAGCACCGCAAGGGGCCGTCGCGGTCCAAGACCAAGGGCAAGACATGAGTGACCTGGAAAAAATCTACGGCGTGCATGCCGTAGAAGCGCTGTTGCGTCATCACCCCAAGCGGGTCAAGCAGATCTGGCTGGCCGAAGGGCGCAGCGAGCCACGGGTGCAGACCCTGGTCGAGCTGGCCGGGCTGAATCGTGTGCAGATCGGCCAGGCCGAACGGCGCGAAATGGACGCCTGGGTCGAGGGCGTGCATCAGGGCGTGGTGGCCGAAGTCAGCCCCAGTCAGGTCTGGGGCGAGGCGATGCTCGACGAATTGCTCGAGCGTCATGAAGGCCCGCCGCTATTGCTGGTGCTCGACGGTGTGACCGACCCGCACAACCTCGGCGCCTGCCTGCGCACTGCCGATGCGGCCGGTGCCTTGGCAGTGCTGGTGCCCAAGGACAAGTCGGCGACGCTCAATGCGACCGTGCGCAAGGTAGCTTGTGGCGCCGCCGAAGTGATTCCGCTGGTGGCCGTGACCAACCTGGCCCGTACCCTGGAAAAACTCCAGAATCGCGGTCTATGGATCGTCGGCACCGCTGGCGAGGCCGAGCAGGAGCTGTACGAGCAGGACCTGACCGGGCCGATCGTGCTGGTCATGGGGGCCGAAGGCAAGGGCATGCGCCGCCTGACCCGCGAGCATTGCGACTTCCTGGTGCGCCTGCCGATGGCGGGCAGCGTCAGCAGCCTCAACGTTTCGGTGGCTTCCGGTGTGTGCCTGTTCGAAGCCTTGAGGCAGCGCAGCGCCAAGTCGGTGAGCAAGAAGTAAGCGGCTTGCCTGCCTGAAAAATACCCCGGCCTGTTCGGGGTATTTTTTATCCGGGAGAAAAATCACCGGTCGATCGACTCCCACTATCTACGCGGACAACGCTGGCCGCATGAACCGTTCTGGCAGGCGCGCAGCGGCCGTGTCGGGCAATGACAGGCAGAATGGGACGCGAACAGGCGGGTCTGGAATACGCTGTTCAAATAATCACCAATTGCCTTGCGCCGCACCTGCCCCTTCTCTACAATTGCGCCCCTTGCTGTCGCGGCAGGCCATCATGTGCCTGACCATGAGCAAGGCACACTCGAGTCATTCACTCCTTGTCTGACCACATTTCGTGGCAGGCTACAACCCGTAAGGAGCATTCATGCGTCATTACGAAATCATCTTTCTGGTCCACCCGGATCAGAGCGAACAAGTCGGCGGCATGGTTGAGCGTTACACCAAGCTGATCGAAGAAGACGGTGGCAAGGTTCACCGTCTGGAAGACTGGGGCCGTCGTCAACTGGCCTATGCAATCAACAATGTTCACAAGGCTCACTACGTGATGCTGAACGTTGAGTGCACCGGCAAGGCCCTGGCCGAGCTGGAAGACAACTTCCGCTACAACGATGCCGTGATCCGTAACCTGGTCATCCGTCGCGACGAAGCCGTTACCGGCCAGTCCGAGATGCTCAAGGCTGAAGAGAACCGCAGCGAGCGCCGTGAGCGTCGTGACCGTCCTGAGCACTCTGACAGCGCCGATGGCGATGACAGCGACAACAGTGACGTTAGCGATAACGCTGACGAGTAATCCACGGACCTTTTGAGGAGCCTATTACATGGCACGTTTCTTCCGTCGTCGTAAATTCTGCCGCTTCACCGCTGAAGACGTGAAAGAGATCGATTACAAGGATCTCAACACTCTGAAAGCCTACGTATCGGAAACCGGCAAAATCGTTCCAAGCCGCATCACCGGTACCAAAGCTCGTTATCAGCGTCAGCTGGCCACCGCTATCAAGCGCGCCCGCTTCCTGGCCTTGCTGGCTTACACCGACAGCCACGGCCGCTGAGACCGGGTCGTCGACAAGACGTAACAAGGGATAGATCGCATGCGCGCCTTAGCTGAATTGATCATGCGCGGTCGTATGCAGGCCACTTTGATCGTGGCCGGATGTGCGGCATTGCCGCTGCTGTTCTGGTTGAGTGCTGCCGCAGGAAGCCTTGTGCTCCTGCGACGCGGGTTCAGTGATGCCGCCGGCATCCTGGCCTGGGCTCTACTGCCGGCCTTGGCCTGGTGGTATTTCGGTGAACCGCGTACCGCTATGGTGCTGGTCGGTTCGCTAGGCCTGGCAATGGTTTTGCGTGCCAGCGAGTCCTGGGTCCGTGTGCTGCTCGCCAGCGTGGCGTGGGGATTGTTGTATGCAGTGATCCTGGGTTCGGCGTTTCGCGAACCCATCGAGATGTTGTCGCAGGAGATTCAGAAACACCTGCCGGCAATGCTCCCCGGTATCTACGATCAGATGAGCGTAGAAGAGCGGGCCCGCCTGGGGTCATTGATTGCACCGGTCCTTAACGGCCTTATAGCGGCATTGTTGCAGATCGTCAGTGTGCTGACCCTGATGCTGGGGCGTTACTGGCAAGCGTTGTTGTACAACCCTGGCGGTTTCGGGCGCGAATTTCGCGCCGTGAGACTGCCGCGGATACCGATGTTCGTGCTGTTGGTGTGCATGCTGGTGGGACCGAACTTCGGTCCACACATGGCCATGTTGACACCGTTGTGCAGCGTGCCACTGGTGTTTGCGGGTGTGGCCCTGATTCATGGCCTGGTGGCTGAAAAGCGCCTGGCCAGGTTCTGGCTGGTGGGGTTGTACATCACGCTGCTGTTATTCATGCAGCTGATCTATCCGTTGCTCGTGGTCTTGGCCATTGTCGACAGCCTGATTGATTTTCGCGGCCGCCGGGGGTCGAAAGACGCCGGTAATGGTTCTGCGAACGGTGAAGGTTAAAAGTTAGAGGATTTCCACATGCAACTGATCCTTCTGGAAAAAGTCGCCAACCTGGGCAACCTGGGCGACAAAGTAAACGTCAAGGCCGGCTACGGTCGTAACTACCTGCTGCCTTACGGCAAGGCCACCCCTGCGACCGCTGCCAACCTGGCTGCGTTCGAAGAGCGTCGTGCCGAGCTGGAGCAACTGGCTGCCGACAAGAAAACTTCGGCCGAAACCCGCGCCGCCCAACTGGCCGAGCTGGAAGTGACCATCACTGCCACCGCTGGCGACGAAGGCAAGCTGTTCGGTTCGATCGGTACTCACGATATCGCTGACGCACTGACCGCCTCGGGCGTTGAAGTGTCGAAAAGCGAAATTCGTCTGCCGAACGGCACCATCCGTAACGTCGGTGAATACGACGTGGCCGTGCACCTGCACAGCGACGTTGACGCAACTGTTCGCGTTGTCGTGGTGGCTGCTTAAGCAGCACATGGTCGTCTGGCGGGTTGACCGCCAGAGGATTAACATCGGGCACGATCCTGTTCACAGGTCGTGCCCTTTGTCTTTCTGCAAGCCTGATGAGTAACCTCGAATTCCAGTGGCCATGAACGATATCTCCGCCCCCGAGCAGTACGATCTGCAAACCGCCGCCCTCAAGGTGCCGCCTCACTCCATCGAAGCCGAACAGGCTGTGCTCGGTGGCCTGATGCTGGACAACAACGCCTGGGAGCGCGTGCTCGATCAAGTCTCGGATGGCGACTTTTATCGTCATGACCACCGCCTGATCTTCCGTGCCATTGCGCGCCTGGCCGATCAGAACCTGCCGATCGACGTCGTGACCCTGTCCGAGCAACTGGACAAGGAAGGCCAGGCCTCGCAGGTCGGCGGCCTGGGCTACCTCAGCGAACTGGCCAAGAACACCCCGTCGGTGGCCAACATCAAGGCCTATGCGCAGATCGTGCGTCAGCGGGCCACCTTGCGCCAACTGATCGGCATCAGCAGCGAAATCGCCGACAGCGCCTTCAACCCCGAAGGCCGCACCGCCGAGGAAATCCTCGACGAGGCCGAGCGCCAGATCTTCCAGATCGCCGAGGCCCGCCCCAAGACCGGCGGTCCGGTGGGCGTCAACGACCTGCTGACCCGGGCCATCGACCGCATCGACACGCTGTTCAACAGCAACAACGCCATTACCGGCCTGTCTACCGGCTACACCGACCTGGACGAAATGACCAGCGGCATGCAGCCGTCCGACCTGATCATCGTGGCTGGCCGTCCGTCGATGGGCAAGACCACCTTCGCCATGAACCTGGTCGAAAACGCTGTCCTGCGCAGCGAAAAGGCCGTGCTGGTCTACTCGCTGGAAATGCCGGGCGAATCGCTGATGATGCGGATGCTGTCCTCGCTGGGTCGCATCGACCAGACCAAGATTCGCTCTGGCCAACTGGACGACGACGACTGGCCGCGGCTGACCTCGGCGGTCAACCTGCTCAACGACCGCAAGCTGTTCATCGATGACACCGCCGGTATCAGCCCGTCGGAAATGCGCGCCCGTACACGCCGGGTGGCACGTGAGCATGGCGAGATCGGCATGATCATGATCGACTACCTGCAGTTGATGAAAGTCCCGGGTGCCGCCGGCGACAACCGCACCAACGAGATCTCCGAGATCTCGCGCTCGCTCAAGGCGCTGGCCAAGGAATTCAACTGCCCGGTCATCGCCCTGTCGCAGCTCAACCGCTCGCTGGAGCAACGTCCGAACAAGCGCCCAATCAACTCCGACCTGCGTGAGTCCGGTGCAATCGAGCAGGACGCCGACGTGATCATGTTCGTCTATCGTGACGAGGTGTATCACCCGGAAACCGAATACAAGGGCATTGCCGAAATCATCATCGGCAAGCAGCGTAACGGCCCGATCGGCACCTCGCGCCTGGCGTTCATCGGCAAGTACACCCGCTTCGAGAACCTGGCGCCGGGCAGTTATCAGTTTGACGATGACTGATACGCAGGTCTTGTAGCCACGCCCCTGTACCGACCTCTACCTGATAATCCGACCATCCCGGTCGGACTTGATCATTTTTTGTGCTATATTGCGCGCCGCGAATTCCCATGCGCGATCCGCCTCCCCTGACACCAACACCGGTCACCGCCATGCAAGCAGCCAAGCCGTTATTTGACTATCCCAAGTACTGGGCCGAATGTTTCGGGCCTGCGCCTTTCCTGCCGATGAGCCGGGAAGAGATGGATCAGTTGGGATGGGATTCGTGCGACATCATCATCATCTCCGGCGATGCCTACGTCGACCATCCATCCTTTGGCATGGCGATCATCGGCCGGCTGCTGGAGTCGCAGGGCTTCCGCGTCGGGATCATTGCCCAGCCGGACTGGACCTCCAAGGATGACTTCATGAAGCTCGGCGAGCCGAACCTGTTTTTCGGGGTCGCGGCCGGCAACATGGACTCGATGATCAACCGCTACACCGCCGACAAGAAGATCCGTTCCGACGACGCCTACACGCCCGGCGGCATGGCCGGCAAGCGGCCTGATCGCGCCAGCCTGGTCTACAGCCAGCGCTGCAAGGAAGCCTACAAGCACGTGCCGATCGTGCTCGGCGGCATCGAGGCGTCGCTGCGCCGCATCGCCCACTACGATTACTGGCAGGACAAGGTCCGTCACTCGATCCTGGTCGACGCCTGCGCCGATATCCTGCTGTACGGCAACGCCGAGCGCGCCGTGGTCGAGGTTGCCCAGCGCCTGTCCTACGGGCAGAAGATCGAAGACATCACCGATGTGCGCGGCACCGTGTTCGTGCGCCGCGACACGCCCAAGGGCTGGTACGAGGTCGACTCGACCCGCATCGACCGGCCGGGCAAGGTCGACAAGATCATCAACCCGTATGTGAACACCCAGGACACCGAGGCCTGCGCCATCGAGCAGTCCAAGGGCGAGGTCGAAGACCCCAACGAAGCCAAGGTCGTGCAGATTCTCGAAAGCCCGCGCATGACCCGCGACAAGACCGTGATCCGCCTGCCGTCGTTCGAGAAAGTGCGCAACGACCCGGTGCTTTATGCCCACGCCAACCGCGTGCTGCACCTGGAAACCAACCCGGGCAACGCCCGTGCGCTGGTGCAGAAGCATGGTGACACCGACATCTGGCTCAACCCGCCACCGATTCCGATGACCACCGAAGAAATGGACTACGTGTTCGGCATGCCTTATGCGCGCGTGCCGCACCCGGCGTATGGCAAGGAAAAGATTCCGGCCTACGACATGATCCGTTTCTCGGTGAACATCATGCGTGGCTGCTTCGGCGGTTGCACCTTCTGCTCGATCACCGAACATGAAGGCCGCATCATCCAGAACCGCTCCCATGAGTCGATCATTCGCGAGATCGAAGAGATCCGCGACAAGGTGCCGGGCTTCACCGGGGTCATCTCCGACCTCGGCGGGCCGACCGCCAACATGTACCGCATCGCCTGCAAGAGCCCGGAAATCGAATCGGCCTGCCGCAAGCCCTCGTGCGTGTTCCCCGGCATCTGCCCGAACCTGAACACCGACCACTCGGCGCTGATCAAGCTGTACCGCAGCGCCCGTGCGCTGCCGGGCGTGAAGAAGATCCTCATCGCCTCGGGCCTGCGCTACGACCTGGCCGTCGAGTCGCCCGAATACGTCAAGGAACTGGTGACCCACCACGTGGGCGGCTACCTGAAGATTGCCCCGGAGCACACCGAGGAAGGCCCGCTCAACCAGATGATGAAGCCGGGCATCGGCAGCTACGACCGCTTCAAGCGCATGTTCGAGAAGTACTCGAAAGAGGCGGGCAAGGAACAGTACCTGATCCCGTATTTCATCGCCGCGCACCCCGGCACCACCGACGAAGACATGATGAACCTGGCCCTTTGGCTCAAGGGTAACGGCTTCCGTGCCGACCAGGTGCAGGCGTTCTATCCCTCGCCGATGGCCTCGGCGACCGCCATGTACCACTCTGGCAAGAACCCGCTGCGCAAGGTCACCTACAAGAGCGATAACCTGACCATCGTCAAGAGCGATGAACAGCGCCGCTTGCACAAGGCCTTCCTGCGCTACCACGATCCGAAGGGCTGGCCGATGCTGCGCGAAGCGCTGGAACGCATGGGCCGTAGCGACCTGATCGGGCCTGGCAAGGATCAGTTGATCCCGTTGCACCAGCCGGCGACCGACAGCTACCAGAGCGCCCGTCGCAAGAACTCGACGCCGTCGGGCAGCCACAAGGTCGGCAAGAGCGATGGCAACAAAGGCAGCGGCAAGATCCTGACCCAGCACACCGGCCTGCCACCGCGTGCCAGTGACGGCAGCAAGCCGTGGGACAAGCGCGAACAGGCCAAGGCCGCCGCCGAAGCCCGTAACAAACAGGCCGCACGCGACCGTACCCAGGCCAAGAAAGGCGGCAACAAGCCGACGCGACAGCCCGTCTTGCCTCGCTGATACCGTTTGCCTGACGGCAAGACGCCAACCTTCGGGTTGGCGTCTTGCGTTGGGCTTTACATTTGTGTGTTCTCGCGACTATTCCAGCCGTATTTGATCGCCCCGCCGTCCTTGCCGCCATCGGCTTTTTGCGGTTGATAACTGACTTCGACCCTGGCGAAGTTCAATGTCACCGTCTCGCTCAATACATCGTCGCCGTTGTCAGCGTTACAGCCCTGTGTGGCGACCAGCACCTCTTTCAAGGTAATGGTCAAATACTCGACCGGGCTGCTGCCACCGGCCTTGCACACGGTCAGCGTGGCCTGTGGATAATGCTTGCCGCTGGAGCAGGCCATCATCAGGTTGGGCGTGGACTTATCGAGCGACTTGGTCAAACTCAGGTTCTGAATGTTGACCTTGCCTGCGCCACCTCCCGTACCTTCATGCATCGAACCCGACTGGCTCATTCCCCATTAAAAGGCCTGTATATCGATTTCGTCGCGGTGTGTACTGTCCCGTGACTCGCCCTTGATATCGCCGAGCTTCAAAAACATATCGATTGCCATTGTTGATCCCTGAAAGACAGTAGGAAGTGTTCCTTGCCGACAGGTACATTTTATTGATAAGGCAGCGACTACACGACGCGCCCTGCAGAATCGGACGGTTCATACATAAGAAAGAAAGTGTCCTACAGCGACGTGAAAAGCGAATACCTATCCTCGGGTCTTCACCTTGAAACGTCGAGAAACAGTCATGTATTCGGTCATGCTTAAAGACGGGTTTTCCAATGCGCGTGCCAATGCGCGCCTGAGAATAGAAAACACCCTGGATCTGAACCGGCTGTTCCTGGCTCTAGACGCCGTGTCTCTCCTGGGGGGCGTGGCAACTACGTTGACGACAGTGAGGATGGTTGCTGCCGTCAGGTCATCGACTGGCAAAGATTTAAAGAATGTTCTCAAAGGCCTCAGTCGTCAGGAGCGAGTGAAGCTGACCAACGATCAAGGATCCACGGCTAACCCCTAAGCTCATCAAGCTCAAAAAAATGACAGAGCAGTTGCCCAAACGGATAAGTGCGGTGCAACTACGGCAGGACGTCTTGAAGCAGATTCATGATTCTGTAGGGGCCAGCCTGGCGGTCACAGGCAGTGCTCTGTCAGGCAGCATCAGCGCCATTGCCATCGGCATTTATTCTGAGGTGGCAGATGAGTGAAAGCCTGATGTTTTATGGGGCGCGCCGAGCGTTCGCACGGCACTATATCCCAACGTTCATGGTGGGCATGTTTTCAGTTGGCGCCTCTTCAGGCTGCACACTGCTAATTGTCTTGACCACCTACTTTCATGGCGTTTCTCTTGACGAGGTTGGATCACCTATAGCGATCGCTTACTTGCTGTTGATGATTCTGATTGTAGTGTCGAACTACCTGATTGCCAGAGGACGGCCTCGCTGGATATGGGTGATGATTATCCTCTCGACCCTAGGTTTCTTTATCGTCCTGCCGGCCCTTGCGTTTGAGCCTGACCGGCTTATCTACGCGCTCGGAATCTGCTCACCATTACTGTGTTTGCTCATCCTCAACACCCCCCGTCACAGGGAGTTTCGCCAGAAATGTCTGGAATTCAGGCACAGGCGAGAGGCTGATGAGCGTGAACTGAAAGCCCAGCGCCTGCTGGAAAAGAAGCGGGCTGCTTTTCGTGTGTATCGTCAGAAGGTCCGAGAACGCAAAGCGCTGAGTCGAAAAACCAGATAGCGCTTGCTTCCCAAAGACGCTATCCGTTTATGCCATGCCTGCGCCCTTTTTTTGTGCACGCCTGCGCACGCACAATGAACTCTGGCGCCAAGGTGGTGCTCAGCTTGTCTTTAGGCGCATTATTCACGCCTTGGGCGCCGGGCCTGTCGCCGATGGCATAAGTCTTGCGCGGCCCAGGCACTTGTTCAGGCTCGCAGGAGGCACGCCGTGTCGATTCATATCGCCTTGCACCACGTCACGCATTACCGCTACGAACGCGCAGTCGAACTCGGGCCTCAAGTGGTACGCCTGCGGCCGGCGGCCCATAGCCGCACGCGGGTGCTGTCCTACTCGCTCAAGGTGTTGCCGGACAACCATTTCATCAACTGGCAGCAGGACCCGCAGGGCAACTACCTGGCACGCCTGGTCTTCCCCGAGAAGACCGACGAGTTGCGCATCGAGGTCGATCTGGTCGCGGAAATGGCGGTGTTCAACCCGTTCGACTTTTTCCTCGAACCCTATGCCGAAAAGATTCCGTTCACCTACGCCAGCGAAGAGCTGCGCGAGCTGGCGCCGTACCTGGAAAAGCTGCCGCTGACGCCGACGTTCGAGGCCTATCTGCAAGGCATCGCGCGCGAACCGTTGCCCAGCATCGACTTTCTGGTGGCGCTCAACCAGCGTGTCAACAGCGACATCGGTTACCTGATCCGCATGGAGCCTGGGGTGCAGACCCCTGAGCAAACCCTGGGCAATGCCTCTGGGTCCTGCCGCGATTCGGCCTGGCTGCTGGTGCAGCTGCTGCGTCATCTGGGGTTGGCGGCACGCTTCGTGTCCGGCTACCTGATCCAGCTCAAGGCCGATGTCCAGGCGCTCGACGGGCCGTCCGGCACCGACGTCGACTTCACCGACCTGCACGCCTGGTGCGAGGTGTATCTGCCGGGTGCCGGCTGGGTCGGCCTGGACGCCACTTCCGGCCTGCTGGCCGGCGAAGGGCACATTCCGCTAGCCTGCAGCCCGGAGCCGTCGTCGGCGGCGCCGATCAGCGGGCTGGTCGAGCCGTGCAACAGCGAATTCAGCCACGAGATGTCGGTGACCCGCATCTGGGAAGCGCCGCGCGTGACCCAGCCATACACCGATGAGCAGTGGAGCGCGATTCTCGCGCTCGGGCAACAGATCGACCATGACCTGGAGCAGGGTGATGTACGCCTGACCATGGGCGGCGAGCCCACCTTCGTGTCCATCGACGACCGCGACGGCGCCGAATGGAACACCGCCGCCCTGGGGCCGAACAAGCGGCGCCTGTCGGCGCAGTTGTTCCAGCGCCTGCGCGAACATTACGCGCCCGGCAGCCTGGTGCATTTCGGCCAGGGCAAGTGGTACCCCGGCGAGCAACTGCCGCGCTGGTCGCTGAACTGTTTCTGGCGCAAGGACGGCCAGCCGGTGTGGCGCAATCCCGAGTTGATCGCCGATGAGCAGCGCGACCACGGTGCCACCAGCGAACTGGCCGCCCGCTTCCTGGCCAGTGTCGCTGAGCGCCTGGGCGTGGCGTCGCACTTCGCATTCCCGGCCTATGAAGACAATTTCTACTACCTGTGGCGCGAAGGCCAGTTGCCGGTCAACGTCAACGCCGCTGACGCGCGGCTGAGCGACGAGATGGAACGGGCGCGTTTGCGCAAGGTGTTCAACCAGGGCCTGGACAAGGTCATCGGCCAGGTGCTGCCGCTGGCCCGCACGGCCAACGATGAACAGTGGCAGAGCGGACGCTGGTACCTGCGCGACGAACATTGCCGTCTGGTGCCGGGTGACTCGGCGCTGGGCTATCGCCTGCCGCTGGCTTCGCAACCCTGGGTCAAGGCCGCCGAATACCCGTTCATTCACCCCAACGATCCCAACCAGGACTTCCCGGCGCTGGCGGATGCCGACAGCCTGGCCGCGGCGACGCCCGCCAGGGCCGACGACACCGAGCGCGCCCCGAAGATCGACGAGTCCGCCGACTGGCTGACCCGCACCGCCTTGTGTGCCGAAGTGCGTGAAGGACGCCTGTACCTGTTCCTGCCGCCGCTGCAGAAGCTTGAAGCGTTTCTGGAGCTGGTCGCCGTGATCGAGGCCACCGCCGAAGAGCTGCAATGTCCGGTCCTGCTGGAAGGCTACGAGCCGCCGAGCGATCCGCGGCTGGCCAACTTCCGCATCACCCCGGACCCGGGTGTGATCGAGGTCAACGTGCAGCCGTCGGCCAGCTGGGATGAGCTGGTCGAGCGCACCGAGTTCCTCTACGAGCAAGCGCGCCAGACCCGGCTGACCACCGAGAAATTCATGATCGACGGGCGCCACACTGGCACCGGCGGCGGCAATCACTTCGTGCTCGGGGGGGCGACACCTGGCGACTCACCGTTCCTGCGCCGCCCTGACCTGCTGCGCAGCCTGATCAGCTACTGGCACAACCACCCCTCGCTGTCGTACCTGTTTTCCGGGTTGTTCATCGGCCCGACGTCCCAGGCGCCGCGCGTCGACGAGGCGCGCAACGACTCGCTGTACGAGCTGGAAATCGCCTTTGCGCAAATGCCGGCGCCCGGCGAGGAGGTCGCGCCCTGGCTGGTCGACCGTTTGCTGCGCAACCTGTTGATCGATGTCACCGGCAACACGCACCGCGCCGAGTTCTGCATCGACAAGCTGTATTCGCCTGACAGCGCCAGCGGCCGCCTGGGCCTGCTGGAGCTGCGTGCCTTCGAGATGCCGCCGCATGCGCGCATGAGCCTGGCCCAGCAACTGTTGCTGCGTGCCCTGGTGGCGCGTTTCTGGCGCGAGCCTTACCAGCCCGAGCGGCTGGCGCGCTGGGGCACCGAACTGCATGATCGCTTCATGCTCGCGCATTTCATCGAGCAGGACTTTGCCGATGTCATCACCGAACTCAACGAGGCGGGGTATCCGCTGAAGGCCGAGTGGTTCGCCGCGCACCTGGAGTTCCGCTTTCCCAAGGTGGGCGACTACGAGGTCAATGGCATCGAGCTGGAACTGCGCCAGGCGCTGGAGCCCTGGCATGTGCTGGGTGAGGAGGGCTCCGGCGGCGGGGCGGTGCGCTACGTCGACTCCTCGCTGGAACGGCTGCAGGTGCGTCTCAAGGGCCTTGCGCCGCAGCGTTATGTGTTGACCTGCAACGGCATTCCCGTGCCGCTGCAACCGACCGGTACGGTGGGCGAGTTCGTGGCCGGGGTGCGTTACCGTGCCTGGCAGCCTTCCAATTGCCTGCAACCGACCATCCCGGTGCATGCGCCGCTGGTGTTCGATCTGGTCGACACCTGGATGCAGCGCTCGCTGGGTGGCTGCGAGTATCATGTCGCCCACCCTGGCGGGCGCAATTACGAAACCTTGCCGGTCAATGGCAACGAAGCGGAAAGCCGGCGCCTGGCGCGCTTCTTCCGTTTTGGCCATACACCGGGCAAGCTCAGCGTGCCGGCGCTCAACATTAACGCCGAGCTGCCGATGACGCTGGATATGCGCTGCCACCGACCGGCGCCCCGGAACTGATTGATCGCGATTGACGGCCCGCCGCCTTGCATGACCTGCAAGGCGGCGGGCCGTTGTGGATCGGCAGCGCCGTAGTGACATCCGTGTGAGCTAACCTGTCGTCTCCATCGCCATCTGCCGAGCCTTGCATGCCTGATCTGCTTGACCGCTACCCCTTTTCAGCGGGGACCTATCACGAGATGCTCGACGCACCAGGCACGTTGCGTGCGCACTGGCGGCGCCTGCATGCGCATCTGCAACGCAGCAGCCCGATGCAACTGGTGCAGCGCCAGGCCTTGCTGACCCGGCAGATCCAGGAAAACGGCGTGACCTACAACGTCTATGCCGACCCCAAGGGCGCCGACCGCCCCTGGGAGCTGGACCTGTTGCCGCATGTGATCGCAGCCGATGAATGGCAGCAGATCGAAGCCGGCATTGCCCAGCGGGCGCGGCTGCTCAATGCCGTGCTGGCCGACCTGTATGGCCCGCAGACCCTGATCGCCGAAGGCTTGCTGCCGGCGGAGCTGGTGTTCGGGCATGACAACTTTCTGTGGCCGTGCCAAGGCGTCAAGCCGCCGGAAGGCACCTTCCTGCACATGTACGCCGTGGACCTGGCCCGTACCCCCGACGGCCGCTGGTGGGTGACCGCCGACCGGACCCAGGCGCCCTCGGGTGCCGGTTATGCCCTGGAAAACCGCCAGAGCGTCGCCCGCGCCCTGCCTGATATCTACCGCGACCTCAAGGTCCGCCACCTGGCGGGCTTTTTCGACACCCTGCAACAGACCCTGGCCCGCCAGGCCCCGGCCGGCCAGGAAGCGCCACTGGTGGTGCTGCTGACGCCGGGGCGTTTCAACGAAAGCTATTTCGAACACCTGTACCTGGCGCGCCACCTGGGTTACCCGCTGGTCGAAGGCGGCGATCTCACGGTGCGCGATGCCAGGGTCTACCTCAAGACCCTCAGTGGCCTGCGCCGGGTCCACGCGATCATGCGCCGGCTCGACGACGACTTCTGCGACCCGCTGGAGCTGCGCACCGATTCGGCCCTGGGCGTGCCAGGGTTGCTGGAGGCCGTGCGCCAGGGCCACGTGCTGGTGGCCAACGCACTGGGCAGCGGTGTGCTGGAGTCGCCCGGCCTGCTGGGCTTCCTGCCCAAGATTTGCGAGCACCTGTTCGGCGAGACACTGCTGTTGCCATCGATCGCCACCTGGTGGTGCGGGGAGCCGCCGGTGCTGGAGCAGGCGCTGGCGAAACTGCCCGACCTGCTGTTCAAGCCGGCCTTTCCATCGCAACGTTTTGCGCCAGTGTTTGGCCGTGACCTGGATGAGGCGCAGCGCCAGGCGCTGGCCGCGCGCATCCAGGCGCGCCCCTACGCGTATGTTGCCCAGGAGCTGGCGCAGTTGTCTCAGGCGCCGGTGTTGCAGGGCGACGGCACCGCCTTGCAGGCGCGTGCGATCGGCATGCGCCTGTACGCGGTGGCCAGCGAAGACGGCTATCGGGTACTGCCTGGCGGTCTGGCCCGGGTGGCCGCACAAGCCAATGCCGATGTGGTGTCGATGCAGCGCGGCGGGGCCAGCAAGGACACCTGGGTGCTGGGCGAGCGTGCCCATGCCAGCGAACCCTGGAAAGGGCGGCGCAGCATCGGCGTGCACGACCTGATTCGCCGCGACCCTTACCTGCCTTCGCGGGTGGTGGAAAACCTGTTCTGGTTTGGCCGCTACAGCGAACGCTGCGACGACAGCGCCCGCCTGCTGCGCATCATGCTGGCGCGCTACATCGATGGCGACGACCCGCTGGCCCTGCAGGCGGCAGTCGAGCTGGCCGAGCGCCTGGGGCTGCTGCCCGAGGTCGAAGAAGACGAGACCCTCGAGCAACGCCTGTTGACCGCCGTGGTGGGCGAGGACTGGGTGTTCAGCCTGCGCGCCAGCCTGCAGCGTTTGCAGTGGGCCGCCTCGCAAGTGCGCGGCAAGCTGTCGCGGGAAAACTGGCAGGCGCTGGTCGAGCTGCAACGCGAAGCCCAGAGCCTGGAAACCGAGACGCCCGACTTTGGCGAGTTGCTGGACTTTCTCAACCGCCTGGTGATGTCGCTGGCGGCGTTGTCCGGGTTTGCCCTGGACGACATGACCCGTGACGAAGGCTGGAGCTTTCTGATGATCGGCCGGCGCATCGAGCGCCTGCGCTTTCTCAGTAACACCCTGGCGGCCTTTTTGCGCGGCGCTGCGGTCAAGGACCAGCCGGCCCTGGAGTGGTTGCTGGAGCTGGGCAACAGCAGCATCACCTACCGTTCGCGCTACATGGCCGTGCCGCAGTTGATCCCGGTGCTCGACCTGCTGTTGCTTGACGAGCAGAACCCGCACGCCGTGCTGTTCCAGCTCAAGCTGGTGTCGCGCTCGTTGCGGCGCCTGAACGAAACCTTCGACTCGCCGGGTGACAACAGCCTGGCCGAACTGGCCCGGCAACTGGCGCGTGTCGACCTGGGCAACCTGGAAAACCCGTTGTTCGGCGACAGTGGCGTGGCGTCGGCGCTGCAAGCGCTGGCCGATCTGCTGCAAGCGGTGGGCGATGCCAGTGGCCAGGTCTCCGATCGCCTGGCACTGCGCCATTTTGCCCATGTCGATGATGTCAGCCAGCGTACGGTGTCCGTCTGATGAGCGCTCACTACCAGATTTTTCACGATACCCACTACCACTATGACAGCCCGGTGTCGCTAGCCCAGCAACTGGCGCATCTGTGGCCGCGCAACAGCCCGTGGCAGCGCTGCGTGGAACAGCAACTGGACATCAGTCCGGTGCCGACCATGCGCCGCGACGAGCTGGATGTGTTCGGCAATCCGGTGACCCGCCTGGCCTTCGAGCGCCCGCATGATCAATTGCAGATCAGTGCCCAACTGCGTGTCGAGGTGCTGGAGCGGCCGGTGCTGGACTTCGGGCAGTCCAGCGCCTGGGAGCTGACCCGCAATGCCCTGACCTACAGCGCCCAGCCCTTGAATGCCGACATTCTGGATGCCTGTCGCTATCGCTTCGAGTCGCCCTACATTCACCTCAAGCGTGCGTTCACGGACTTCTCGGATGACTGCTTCGTGCCAGGTCGCCCGGTGCTGCTGGGCGCGCAGGCCCTGATGGAAAAGATCTTCAAGGAGTTCACCTTCGACGCCGAAGCCACGCAAGTGGCGACGCCGCTGGTGGAAGTGCTGGAGCGCCGGCGCGGGGTCTGCCAGGACTTCGCCCACCTGATGCTCGCCTGCCTGCGTTCGCGCGGCC
This sequence comes from Pseudomonas viridiflava, assembly GCF_900589395.1. Taxonomy (GTDB): domain Bacteria; phylum Pseudomonadota; class Gammaproteobacteria; order Pseudomonadales; family Pseudomonadaceae; genus Aquipseudomonas. Next base: position 14,544 of record NZ_UUIS01000060.1, on the reverse strand, counting down.
TGGCGGCGCGCTACATCAGCGGCTACCTGCTGACCCAGCCACCCCCCGGCCAGCCCCGGCTGATCGGCGCCGATGCCTCGCACGCCTGGGTGTCGGTGTTCTGCCCGACCCTGGGCTGGGTCGATTTCGACCCGACCAACAATATCCAGCCGGCACTGGAGCACATCACCCTGGCCTGGGGCCGGGACTTTTCCGATGTCTCGCCCCTGCGCGGCGTGATCCTGGGCGGCGGCAGCCATGACCCTGAGGTCAGCGTCACGGTGATGCCGGTCGAAGGCTGACCGCAGGCGGCGTCACGTTGCCGCAGATGATTGGAACCCTGGCCCGGATCAGGCAGTCTTCTCGGCACACCCTATTATTCTCAGGAGTTTTACATGAGCGCCAAGCTTGTGATGCTGTCCCTGTTGACCCTGGCCAGCGGCCAGGTGCTGGCGGCCGAGTGCAAGGCCACGGTCGAATCCAACGACATGATGCAATTCACCACCCAGGCCGTCGAAATCGACAAAAGCTGCAAGACGTTCACCGTCGAACTCAAGCACATCGGCAACTTGCCCAGGAATGTCATGGGCCACAACTGGGTGCTGACCAAAAAGAGCGACATGCAAGGTGTCGCCACCGATGGCATGAGCGCCAGTATCGATAGCGGACATATCAAGGAAGGCGACACCCGCGTCATCGCCCATACCAAACTGATCGGTGGCGGTGAAAGCGATTCGGTGACCTTCGATGTCTCGAAGCTCGACCCGGCAGAAAAATACACATTCTTCTGCTCGTTCCCCGGCCACGTCGCCGTGATGCAGGGCGATGTAATCCTGAAATAACCCCATGCAGGACTGGCTGGGCGGTAATCCGTCGGGCGGCGATCCGTCGGGCGGCGACCCTCTTCAGCCGGCAACGGCGCACCACGGTAGCGGGAAAGGCCATTGCACGACATCAGGCCCTTCCCGCCGGCCCTCAAGGCGCGTAAGGCAATTCGCGCTTGTGCTGGGTCTTGGCATAGGTCTCGCTGATGACCCTGAACGCCTCTTCGCGCACCGGCTCGCCATGCAGGAAGGCATCGATCTCGGCATAGGTCACGCCATGCGCTGCCTCGTCCGGCTTGCCGGGGGCCAGGTCTTCCAGGTCGGCAGTGGGCACTTTCTCGACCAGAAACTCCGGTGCGCCAAAGCTGCGGGCGATGGCGCGCACCTGGTTCTTCACCAGGCCGCTGAGCGGTGCCAGGTCGCAGGCGCCATCGCCGAATTTGGTGAAAAAGCCCATGACCGCCTCAGCCGCGTGGTCGGTGCCGATCACCAGGCCCTGGCAGGCGCCGGCGATGGTGTACTGCGCCACCATGCGTGCACGCGCCTTGGTATTGCCGACCACGAAATCCACGGCTGCCGGTGTCTGGTCGTCGAACGCCCTGACCTCGGCCACCAGGGCCTTGACACTGGGGCCGATATTCACGGTATGGCGCTCATCCGGGGCAATGAAGTCGACGGCGGCGGTGGCTTCGTGCTCATCATGCTGGACATGGTAGGGCAGGCGTACCGCCACGAAGCGATAGGCATGGTCGCCGGTGCTTTCGCGCAGTTCACGCACAGCTCGCTGGGCCAGCAAGCCGGCGGCCAGCGAGTCGACGCCGCCACTGATGCCCAGCACCAGGGCCTTGAGGCGGGCATTGCGCAGGCATTGCTTGATGAACTCGACACGCCGGGTCACTTCGGCCTGCAGCGCAGCGTCATCGGCAAACGGCGGCTGGACCTTGAGGTGTTCGGCAATCTGGCGTTGTAGGGCTTGCATGAAACGCTCCTTGTGAAATGAGGATTGGAGACTTATTTGCCGGGCTCTGCGGGCACCTTGAACACATGGCGCAGGTAGGCGACAAAGTTGGGGTCCTTGCACTGGGCCTTGCCCGGTTCATCGGAAATCTTCGCCACCGGCTGGCCGGCGCAGGCCGTCATTTTCAGCACCATGTTCATCGGTTTGACACCCGGGATGTCGGCCGTCAGGTTGGTGCCGATACCAAAACTGACATTGATGCGCCCGCGCAGTGCCCGAAAAATCTCCAGGGCGCGTGGCAGGCTCAGGCCATCGGAAAACACCAGCGTCTTGCTCATCGGCTCGATACCCAGCTTGTGGTAGTGAGCGATGCATTTTTCGGCCCACTTCACCGGGTCCCCCGAGTCATGCCGCAAGCCGTCGAACAGCTTGGCGAAATACAGATCGAAGTCGCTCAGGAAGGCATCGGTGGTGATGCAGTCGGTCAGGGCAATACCCAGCAGGCCGCGGTATTCGCGCACCCAGCAGTCGAGGGCGGCACTCTGGCTGTCGATCAGCCGTGGCCCCAGCTGCTGGTGCGCCATGATCCACTCGTGGGCCATGGTGCCCAGTGGCTTGATGTCCATTTTCTGCGCCAGGTGCACATTGCTGGTGCCGACGAACTGGCCGGGAAAGTCGCGTTTCAACACCTCGACCACGGTCTCCTGCACCGCATAGGAAAAACGCCGGCGCGTGCCGAAGTCGGCGACTTTCAGTTCCGCCAGCTCATCGGCGGCGGCATTGGCGCTCAGCCAGTCGAACTTGGCGTGCAACTGGTCGCGGGCCTGATCCAGGACGATCTCCGGGTGCCGGTGACGATTGCGCACTTCGCTGACAATGGCCAGCAGCGGTACTTCAAAGAGAATCACATGCAGCCACGGCCCGTGCAGGCGAATGCACAGCTCATCGTTCTCGACACTGGCCTTCACATAACGGGTATTGAAGCGGAACAGGCCGAGAAAGCGCAGGAAGTCCGGCTTCAGGAAGGTGATGTTTTCCAGAAAGCCCAGTTGCTCGTCGCCCAGCGACAGCTCGCACAACCGCTCGATCTGCTGGCGAATCTCCGGCAGGTAGGGCCGCAGGTCCTCGCCATTGCGGCAGCGAAACTCCCATTCCACATCCACGTTCGGGTAGTTGTGCAGCACGGCCTGCATCATGGTCAGCTTGTAGAAATCGGTGTCGATCAGGTTCTGCACGATGCGTTCGGAGAAAGCGCTCTCGCTCATCGGGTGACTCCGGCATGGCCGCGCGCACGGCGCGACCTGGACAAAAGTAGGTTTGGCAGCACGAGGCTCAAGGGTCAGGCCGCCTGATCGATGTGCGTACCGAGAGCGACATGATGCCAGCGGTGGAGGGGGAGGGGGAATTTCTTTCATCAAGACAGTGACGCGGGCGGGTTGTTCTAATGAAGTTTACTGGATAAAGGATAAGTTCGTATGGCATGTAGGGCTTATCCTGGTTTTATGTAAGGGATAAGTTTTATTAAGTTCGCCGGTAGGCTTTTTCTGGTCGCAGTGTAGGGTTTTTATATCAATGGCGTGTTGAAGGTATTTTAATGAACCCCGTTGTTTTCCGGTTAAAGGCACCGTGTTGGCCAGCCTTTTGTTTTTGGCAGGCTGCTCGCAAGAGTTTGCAACCTTGCATTGCGATAATGCCGTGGAAAGGAGATTCCAGGTGCCAGGGCGCGAAGAAAAAATAGACTATCGGGAGGCGTTGCTTGATGCGTTATCAAAACGGGACGTCAATGTCGAGCAGCTGGAAGTCCTGCCGGATAAAAAAGATGCCCACGCACTTCACCTTCGTGTCAGTCGCTCACTGGACCCGTTGCAAAGGGCGCGCATTCAATATTATCTGGCACAGCAGTTGGCTGATCGAAAGGCAGCCAGCTATGCCGCCACGCTGGACACTTATCTCGAGCGAGTGAAACCTCCAGAAGGCAAAGGCACGCCTGAACTTTCCGAGGTGGCCAGGACGTTCAGTCTTGAGCCTCAAGGCCAGCCAACGATAAACATTCTCAGGGTCGGAAATTATATAGACCTGGTGTTGAATACAACGTCATCGCTCATGCAGTGTGAGATTTCATATTCCCTGAAAAAGGGCTTGCCTTTTTATACCGTGAGGCTGGTTTCGGATGAGCCGGGGCAGGGGCAAAAGACTGATCATAATGCCGAGGTCACTGGACGCGTGTCCCAGGGTGCCTATGCTGGCGTTATTGAAGCCGACCTCAGGTTTCATGATCCGAAACTGGCCAGGCTTGTTGATGAAGGCAAGGTCGATGTCAGGATGAAATCCAGGCCATTCAAGGGGATCGAGGACCTTAACTTCATTATTGACGGGCTGGGTCATGGCAGTCACCAGAATGGCGCTCTTTCCTCAGGTGCCTATTATGCGCGTCAGCGCCAATGCGACGAACTGGCAAGGGATTTGGGCAGGCCGTTTTCATTTCATATGGGCGAAGGGCTGGATCGACTGTCCCGCGTGACATTCAAGGGGGGCGGATCAACGTGACAGGTTGACTGGCTTGAACAAGCGGGCCTGCTTCATCCGGACAGGTCCCCCATTCAATCTGACGACCGGGGCGGCGCCTGGGGAATTTGAAAGCCTGGCCACCGTAGGCGTGAAGCATCACATTACCGAGGCCCGAACCGTGCCCGGTGCTCGGCCGGCGTGATGCCGAACGCCTTGACGAAGCGCCGGATCAGCGTTGACTCATTGTTGAACCCGCAGCGGTGCGCCAGGGTCTTGAGCGGGCTGCTGGAGGTCACGAGCAGGCGGCGTACTTCTTCCAGGCGCAGCGCCTCAACCCGTTTGCTCGGGGTGTGGCCGGTATGTTCCTGGTATTTGCGCACGAACGTGCGCTCGCTCATGTTCATGTGCGCCGCCAGCGCCGCCACCGATAAATCCTTGTCCAGATGGGCCGTCATCCAGGCATGCAGGTCCGAGAACTGCGGGCTCTTGGCTTGCAGGGCGAGGGACGGGCTGAACTGGTCCTGATCGCCGGGGCGCTTGAGAAATACCACCAGGTGCCGTGCCACTTCCAGGGCCGCGGCATGCCCCAGGTCCTGCTCGACGATCGCCAGGGCCAGGTCGATTCCCGAGGTGACCCCGGCAGAGGTCCACACATCGCCATCCTTGATGAAGATGGGCCCGCGCTTGACCGACACGTCAGGGAAGCGCCGCTCCAGTTCATCGTAGGCCGACCAGTGCGTCGTGACATGGCGGCCTTCCAGCTTGCCGGCCGCTGCCAGGGCAAAGACCCCGGTGCAGACTGAAACCAGGCGCTGTGCGGTATGGGTGTGTTCGACAAAGCGAGCAAACCCGGGGTCCTGGCAGAACGCCTGAATGCCTGGCCCGCCGGGAACAATAAGGGTATGCGCCGGTGCTGTTTCAGCCTCCAGTGGCTGGGCCTTGAGGGAAAAGCCCGACAGCACGGGCGTATCAGCCTGCAGGGCAATGATCGAAAGCGAGTAGGGCTGCCGGGGTGGCGTGGCGTAGTGATTGGCGGCGATGAACACGTCCAGTGGCCCGCCCAGGTCCAGCAGGCTGACGCCGGGGTAAGTGACAAACTGTATCAACTTGGCAAGCACGGCATAGGGCTCCACGACCGACAGCGCGCGTGAGCGTGATCGCTTTGGCGGGAATGATCAATGCTTTGTCATGTTCCGTTCGGGTCGCTCACGTAGGGTGTCTCTGTGCCTTGCACCACTTTCCGGCACGTTCAGGGCCGTGGTGCAGGCCTTGATCAATCGTGTCCATTTATTTCTTCGCGCAGGGAGTCCGATGCCATGCCACGCCTTGTCAGTAGCCTGATGGAATTCGACACCACGATGGACCCCGCGCTTGGCCAGGCAATCAATACCCTGCTGGCCTTGATCGATGAGCCATCGCAGCACTGCAGAGGTTGCGAGTTGCGCCCATCCGGACGTGCCAGGGGCTGGATCATCGAATGTGCATGGCGTGACACCCGCTCGATGCACGCGCACTTTGCTTCACAGTCTCTGCAGGTGCTTATCAACCTGCTGATTGCACACTCGACCCGGATTGCATTCGGTTTCGGGAGCGGCCGGGATGCGAAGGACGCCAGTGCCGGCACGGCTCACTCTTCATCCCAGAAGGTCACATAGACCAGGCTGTCGAGGCCAAAGCCTGCCTTGAATGAAAAGGGCCGGCCCAAAACCCGCAGCTGGTCGGTACAGGTGCGCTTGAGCTGCTCGAGGGTATTGTCGGCTGACTGATCCGCAGGCGCGTCAACGGTGCCCAGAATGAAGTTCAGCATCACGATGGCCGATACTTCGCCGTACGGCACCTTGGGCATGCTGAGTGGGCGGGGCCTGATAGCCAGGTGCAGCCGCACCTTGCCCTCGTTCAATAACCCTCTGAGGTCGGCATTCTCGATGTTCAGGGACACCGCAACCTGCACCTTGCGCTGCGCTGCGGATGGCAAGATCGCGTGCAGTTCTCCTCGCATATTCGGCGTCCCGAGGTTGTCGAACAGGGCCCCTTCGATGCGTTCGAGCCTGGTATACGCCAACCATGCCGGCCGCAGCCCTACCTGCACGGCACACAGCAGCCCCTGGCGCGGCCGCCCGGGGAGGTAGGGCATGTAGGTTTTGGGTAGCAGGGCACGGATTTCCATGTAGGTGTACGGTTCAAAGATGACCGGCTTCAGGGCCGCCTCAACGTAACCGCTGGGGAGGGTGTCAGCGGAATCGACTTTCGCGGTGGTCAGCGACATCTTGAAGGCCGGCTGCTGGCGTGCCTCAATGATGCCCTTGAGGTACCACTTGATCATTTCTCTCTGTCGGTCATCGAGTGCATCCTTGCGCGCCAGCAGGTGCACCACCCACGGGTCGTCGCTGTCACGCTCGATCTGCAGTGCGCCAGGGGCAATACCCATTTTTTCGAACGCGCGCCCCAGCTTCGATTCGTTGGAGTAAGGCGATGCCGCGCTGACCACTTGACCATTGTGCGCCCCATCGGCTGAAAAGATCAGGGTGGCCAGTTTTTCCTTGCAACCGACCAGCAGCATGCTCAGTAACAGGATCAGGCAGGTGGATAACTTCATCGGCGTCCTTGCGGTGTATGGCTGGCTGCGGTTAACCGTTCAGTGGCGCCTCATGCGCGGGGCTCTTTATACGGATCATGCTCTGGTTTGAAAAGCCAGGGGCGTATATGGAGGCTGGCGCCCGCACCGCTGACAGGGCCTGCGCATCACGCGTAAGTTCATGCCGCAATGGAATGACATCCAGCGCATTGCTCGTTTGCCCCCTCTGGCCGGCCACGTTATCAATAGCCTTGGGATCGACCCTGCCCGTCGGCAGCTTTTCCGGCGTTACGGCCATAATCCACTAATCTCAAAATGGTGCGTCCCGTAGCGTTCCCGCACCGCCAGTGTGCACTTCGGTGACAGAACCGGTTACCGTCTGGTTGCCCATCTCTGGAAGGGTGGGTTGCTGCTTTTTTTCTGTCGTGGTTGCGCTTTTTTGTATTTGGGTTGCGACCATTTGAAACAGACGGTTGCACCTCCTTGTGTTGCTGGCCCGCCAAGGCGCGAATGTTGCCCCGGCGTTGTGTTTTGGAAAAATAAAAAAATGATGGCACGGCGCTTGCTGAAAGCAATTTCGTAGTTGCAGTGCTAACTAAAAAAACCCAGGAGCACCACTCATGTCGCAGACGTTCTACCGGAAAGGCTTTCTTGCAATGGCCGTGGCAACGGCATTGGGCGTGTCGTCTTTTGCCCAGGCGGACGTGAAAATCGGTGTCGCCGGTCCCATGACCGGCGCCAATGCGTCGTTTGGCGAGCAGTATATGAAGGGTGCACAGGCCGCAGCCGATGCCATCAACCAGGCCGGCGGCGTCAATGGCGAGAAGATCGTGCTGGTGGCCGGTGACGATGCCTGCGAGCCCAAGCAGGCTGTGGCCGTGGCCAACCGCCTGGTTGACCAGGACAATGTCGTGGGCGTGGTCGGGCACTTCTGCTCTTCTTCGACCATTCCGGCCTCTGCGGTGTACAGCGATGCCGGCGTGATCGCCATCACTCCCGGCTCCACCAACCCGACCGTCACCGAGCGCGGGCTCAAGGAAGTGTTCCGCATGTGTGGTCGCGACGACCAGCAGGGCATTGTCGCCGGCGACTACATCGTCGATGTGCTCAAGGGCAAGAAAGTGGCGGTGATCCACGACAAGGACACCTATGGCCAGGGCCTGGCCGATGCGACACAGAAACAACTGATCGCACGGGGCGTGAAACCGGTGCTGTACGAAGGCCTGACCCGTGGCGAGAAAGACTTCAGCGCCCTGGTCACCAAGATCCGCTCCACCGGCGCCGACGTCGTGTACTTCGGTGGCCTGCACCCCGAAGCCGGCCCGCTGGTGCGCCAACTGCGCGAACAGGGCCTCAAGGACGTGAAGTTCATGTCCGACGACGGCATCGTCACCGACGAACTGGTCACCACCGCCGGTGGCGCGCAATACGTCGATGGCGTGTACATGACCTTCGGCGCCGACCCGCGCCTGCTGCCCGACAGCAAGGCGGTGGTCGACGAGTTCCGCAAGTCCGGCTACGAGCCTGAAGGCTATACCCTCTACGCCTACGCTTCACTGCAGGCCCTGGCTGCCGGCTTCAACGGTGCCAAGAAAAACAAGGGCGACGCCGCCGCTGAATGGCTCAAGGCCAACCCGGTCAAGACCGTCATGGGCGAGAAGACCTGGGATGCCAAGGGCGACCTGAAAATCTCCGACTATGTGGTTTACCAGTGGGACGCGACAGGCAAGTACAAACAACTCGAAAAACAGAAGTAATCCGTCTGCAATGACCTCCTGCGCCCGGTGCGCAGGAGCCGGATACGGGTGCCACACGCGTGGCCCCGGCTTCTTCCGAGCCTGACTACCTGCTGGCCGCTGTCCTTTGAAGAGGTGCGGCAGGCAGGACCCTGAGCGGCCTTCAAGTGTGTGAGCGTGCGTGATGGACGGTATTTTCCTGCAACAAATGGTCAACGGCCTGACCCTCGGGTCGGTCTACGGTCTGATCGCCATCGGCTACACGATGGTCTACGGCATCATCGGCATGATCAACTTCGCCCACGGCGACGTGTACATGATCTCCGCCTACCTGACCGCCATCGGTCTGGCGGTCCTGTCGTTCTTCGGCATGGAGTCGTTTCCTTTCCTGATTCTGGGCACGCTGGTGTTCACCATCGTGGTCACCGGGGTCTACGGTTTCGTCATCGAGCGGGTGGCCTATAAACCCCTGCGCAACTCGACCCGCCTGGCGCCGCTGATCAGCGCCATCGGTATTTCCCTGATCCTGCAGAACTACGCGCAGATCAGCCAGGGCGCTCGCCAGCAGGGCGTGCCCACACTGCTCGAAGGCGCCTGGCGCTTCGAGATCGGCACCGGCTTCGTGCAGATCACCTACACCAAGATCTTCATCCTGATCGCCGCCTTCGCCGGCATGGCGATCCTGACCTACATCATCAAGTGCACCAAGCTGGGCCGGATGTGCCGCGCCACGCAGCAGGACCGCAAGATGGCGTCGATCCTGGGCATCAACACCGACCGGGTGATTTCCTATGTATTCATCATCGGCGCTGCCATGGCGGCCCTGGCCGGTGTATTGATCACCATGAACTACGGCACCTTCGACTTCTATGCCGGCTTCGTCATCGGCATCAAGGCCTTCACCGCAGCGGTGCTGGGCGGCATCGGCTCGTTGCCGGGCGCCATGCTGGGCGGGCTGATCCTGGGCATTGCCGAGGCGCAGTTCTCCGGCCTGATCAACTCCGACTACAAGGACGTGTTCAGCTTCGGCCTGCTGGTATTGATCCTGATCTTCCGTCCCCAAGGCCTGTTGGGTCGCCCACTCGTGGCTAAGGTGTAAGCATGAGCGCTCCTATCAAAGCAATCGATTACAAGAAAAGCCTGATCGATGCGGTGCTGGCCGGTCTGCTGGCGCTCATCGTGTTCGGTCCGGTCGTCGGCGTGGTGCTCGACGGCTACAGCTTCAACCTGCAACCGGCCCGGGTCGCGGTGCTGGTCGGGGTGGTCATGGTTGGCCGCCTGCTGCTGAGCCTGTTCCTGCAGACCTCCAGGGGCCGGCGCATCGCCGAGGGCATCGAGTCAGGCGGGTCGGGCGTGCATGTGCTCAAGCCTGACCACAAGTCGAGCCTGTACTGGATCATCCCGGCGCTGATCGTGATCGCGATCGTGTTCCCGATCTTTGCCAACAAGTACCTGCTGACCGTGGTCATCCTCGGGCTGATCTACGTGCTGCTGGGCCTGGGCCTGAACATCGTGGTGGGCCTGGCCGGCCTGCTCGACCTGGGCTATGTGGCGTTCTACGCCATCGGCGCCTACGGCCTGGCGCTGGGCTACCAGTACCTGGGCCTGGGCTTCTGGTCGGCCTTGCCGCTGGCGGCCATCGCCGCGGCGCTGGCCGGGTGCATCCTGGGCTTTCCGGTGTTGCGCATGCACGGTGACTACCTGGCCATCGTGACCCTGGGCTTCGGTGAAATCATCCGCCTGGTGCTCAACAACTGGCTGTCGTTCACCGGCGGCCCCAACGGCGTGCCGGTGCCGTCGCCGACCTTCTTCGGCCTGGAGTTTGGTCGGCGGGCGAAAGAGGGCGGGATTCCGATCCACGAGTATTTCGGCTTCGAATACAACGGCGACCTGAAATTCCTGTTCATCTACACCGTGCTGTTCCTGGTGGTGCTGGGGGTGCTGTTCATCAAGCATCGCCTGACCCGCATGCCCATCGGCCGTGCCTGGGAAGCGCTGCGTGAAGACGAAATCGCCTGCCGCTCCATGGGCCTGAACCATGTACTGGTCAAGCTTTCGGCCTTCACCATCGGCGCCTCGACGGCGGGCCTGGCCGGAGTGTTCTTTGCCTCGTACCAGGGCTTCGTCAACCCGACCTCGTTCACCTTCTTCGAGTCGGCGCTGATCCTGGCCATCGTGGTGCTGGGCGGCATGGGCTCGACCGTGGGCGTGGTGATTGCCGCGTTCGTGCTGACCATTACCCCCGAGCTGCTGCGCAATTTTGCCGAATACCGTGTGCTGCTGTTCGGCATCCTGATGGTGGTGATGATGATCTGGCGGCCACGTGGCCTGATTCGTATCAGCCGTACCGGCGTCAAGCCGCGTAAAGGCGCCCTGGTTCAGGAAGGAGCTGCCCGATGAACAATCAGATCGTTCTTTCGGTCGAGCACCTGATGATGCACTTCGGTGGCATCAAGGCGCTCAGCGACGTCAGCCTGCAGGTGCGGCGTAACTCGATCTTCGCCCTGATCGGCCCCAACGGCGCCGGCAAGACCACCGTGTTCAACTGCCTGACCGGCTTCTACAAGGCCACCGGCGGGCGTATCGAGCTGCACACCCGGGGCAAGACCACCAACGTGATCAAGCTGCTGGGCGAGTCGTTTCAGCCCACCGACTTTGTGTCGCCGGCCAGCTTTATCAGCCGTGTGTACTACAAGATGTTCGGCGGCACCCACCTGGTCAACCGCGCCGGCCTGGCACGCACCTTCCAGAACATTCGCCTGTTCAAGGAAATGTCGGTGGTGGAAAACCTGCTGGTGGCCCAGCACATGTGGGTCAATCGCAGCCTGATCAGCGGCATTCTCAACACCCGTGGCTACCGCAAGGCCGAGGAGGACGCGCTGAGCACGGCGTTCTACTGGCTTGAAGTAGTCGACCTGGTCGATTGTGCCAACCGCCTGGCCGGCGAGCTGTCCTACGGCCAGCAACGCCGCCTGGAAATCGCCCGCGCCATGTGCACTCGCCCGCAGGTGATCTGCCTGGACGAACCGGCCGCCGGCCTCAACCCGCAGGAAACCGAAGCCCTGAGCGGCATGATCCGCAAGCTGCGCGACGAGCACGACATGACCATCGTGCTGATCGAGCATGACATGGGCATGGTCATGGGCATTTCCGATGACATCGTGGTGCTTGACCATGGCAACGTGATCGCCAAGGGCGGCCCCGAGCAGATACGCAACGATCCGAAGGTGATCGCCGCCTACCTGGGCGCGGATGAAGAGGAATTGGTATGAGCAATCCGATCCTCGAAATGAAAGAGATCGACGTGTACTACGGGCCCATCCAGGCCCTCAAGAAGGTCTCGCTGCATATCAACGAAGGCGAGACGGTCAGCCTGATCGGCTCCAACGGCGCCGGCAAGTCGACCCTGCTGATGTCGATCTTCGGCCAGCCTCGGGCGGCGGCCGGGCAGATCATCTACCAGGGCACCGACATCACCCAGAAGTCGTCGCACTACATCGCCTCCAACGGCATTGCCCAGTCGCCGGAAGGGCGCCGGGTGTTCCCCGACATGTCGGTGGAAGAGAACCTGCTGATGGGCACCATCCCGATCGGCGACAAGCACTGCGCCGAAGACATGCAGCGCATGTTCGAGCTTTTCCCCAGGCTCAAGGAGCGCCGCAACCAGCGCGCCATGACCATGTCCGGCGGCGAGCAGCAGATGCTGGCCATCGCCCGTGCGCTGATGAGCCGACCCAAACTGTTGCTGCTCGACGAACCCAGCCTCGGGCTGGCGCCGATCATCGTCAAACAGATCTTCTCGACCCTGCGTGAACTGGCCGCCGGCGGCATGACCATCTTTCTGGTCGAGCAGAACGCCAACCATGCCCTCAAACTCTCCGACCGGGCGTATGTGATGGTCAATGGCGAGATTCGTTTGTCAGGCACCGGCCAGGAGCTGCTGAGCAACGAGGAGGTGCGTAACGCTTATCTGGGCGGGCATTGATCATCCCTGTCAGTTGTCCACAACACGCCCCGGCCGGTTTCCGTCCGGGGCGTTGCTTTTGCAATTGTGGAAAACCTTTTTCGATGTCCGTTCCAAAACCTTGCAAATGCCCTGAAATGGCCGGTTTTGTCACGCTTCTGACTTGTTCAGGATTACTGTGGAACGGGCTGTTGATAAGTTGGTGGTAGCTGGCTGCAGACCAATGAAATCAAGGCTTGTAGCAGTTTGATCAAAAAATGACCAGTGCTTTTTGCAGGCGCGCCAGGGGTGTTTGTCAACAGGTTTTATGCTGTTCATTCATACAGCTTGAAGGTGGGCGTGGCCTGTGGATAAGTCTGTGGGAAAGCCTTGGAAAGACTGCGCAATCCAGCGCTGCCACTGGCCTGCGGCGTATCGGCCTGGATTTTTCGTGACGCTCCAGTGACATAACCGGCCTGTGCGTCAAGTGAAAAACCGGCCTGGCGGTGCCACAGCCCTTGCCATGCATGGTGTGTAACGCTTGCGACTTGCCCCCCGATACTGTGGGCCTGGCTGTGGATAAGGTGGGTAAAACCTGCTGTAACGCCCACGCAGCAAGGTGTGTTCAGAGTTGATCGTTTTTTGATCAATAAGCTGGCCATGACAGACGACGATGCCCGTCGCACTTGATCCTTGGGTCCTGGCACGGGCATTCTGCCGCTCTTGTGTATTTATCAACAGCTTGCGCGACCGTGCGCCCTTTCAGGAGAACGAGATGACTTCCACCGTATTCATCACAGGTGCCACTTCCGGGTTCGGCGAAGCCTGCGCCCGTCGTTTTGCCGAGGCTGGCTGGTCGCTGGTGCTGACCGGCCGCCGCCAGGAGCGCCTGGAGGCCCTGCAGGCCGAATTGTCGGGCAAGACCCATGTGCATACGCTGGTGCTGGATGTACGCGACCGTGCCGCTGTCGAGAGCGCCATTGCGACCCTGCCGCAAGAGTTCGCCACCCTTCGCGGCCTGATCAACAACGCCGGTCTCGCCCTGGGTATCGATCCTGCGCCCAAGTGCGACCTGGATGACTGGGATACCATGATCGACACCAACATCAAGGGCCTGGTCTACACCACGCGCCTGTTGTTGCCGCGCCTGATCGGCCATGGTCGTGGCGCCAGTATCGTCAACCTCGGCTCGGTGGCCGGCAACTACCCGTACCCGGGCGGTAACGTGTATGGCGGCACCAAGGCGTTCGTCGGCCAGTTTTCGCTGAACCTGCGCAATGACCTGGTCGGCACCGGTGTGCGGGTCACCAACCTGGAGCCGGGCCTGTGTGAAAGCGAGTTCTCGCTGGTGCGCTTCAACGGCGACCAGGCCAAGTACGACGCCACCTACGCCGGCGCCGAGCCGATCCAGCCGCAGGACATCGCCGACACCATCTTCTGGATCATGAACACACCGGCCCACGTCAACATCAACAGCCTGGAGCTGATGCCGGTAAGCCAGACCTGGGCAGGCTTTGCCATCGACCGCAATCGCGGCTAGGCAAGACGCGGTCCATAGGCAGGCGTAATGCCGGCCAGTCAAGCTGAATTTCGTCGAACGCTGAACGCGTGGGAAGGCGCTCTGGTCGCGACAGGGCCAGCAAGGCCCATACACCTGCTGCGCCTGTCCCATCGCCATCGCCGGCAAGCCGCCTTCCACAGTCTGGTGTCAGGCCCGAAATTCTGGGCGACATCAATCCGGTGGGAGGCTGCTCTGCAGGCGATGAGGCCAGCAAGACCAGTACATCTGCTGCGTCTGTCCCATCGCCATCGCCGGCAAGCCGCCTCCCGCAGTCTGGTGTCAGGCACGAGATCCTGGGCCACATCAATCCGGTGGGAGGCTGCTCTGCAGGCGATGAGGCCAGCAAGACCAGTACATCTGCTGCGTCTGTCACATCGCCATCGCCGGCAAGCCGCCTCCCGCAGTCTGGTGTCAGGCACGAAATTCTGGGCGACATCAATCCGGTGGGGGCTGCTTGTGC
>NZ_UUIS01000061.1 GCF_900589395.1 Pseudomonas viridiflava | reverse complement strand
AGGAAAACACCGGCTGCAGGTCTTCGCGCTTGAGCAGCACCTGGTTGCCCAGGCGCTCGGACAGTTGCCGGGCACCGTGCAACGGGGTTTCGATGGCGACGTCGTAGACGCGGGAGGTGAGGATCTTGCGTACGTAATGATTCAGCAGATCGGTCTGGCCATGGCTCATCGCGGCGTTTCCTTGTCCAGGGTGAACGAGCAAGGGGCGGCGGCTGGCGAGGTGATAGAGCGAAGGATGATGATCATGGCTGACTCCTGGTTCACGTATCGAGACCCGGGAGGCAGAAAAAAACCCGCCTCCAGGGCGGGTTTTTTTGCAAACGTCGGCTAACCCGCCATGACTGGAATGACGGTAATAATAATCTGGCCGAGGTTTTGCTTGAGTGTGTGCATGACCGCGAGGGTAGGGCGTGAAGGGGCGGCGCGTCAAGCCGGTTGAGCAGCCATGTGCCTTCACCGTGCTCGAGGGTCGATGCCATGCACCTCGACAGTGCCGGCCTGCACTAAATTGCCCGACTGTGGACACGTATCTTTGACAGGCCCGGGCTGCACTGACATTTTTTCTTCATGTGCGAACCTTAATGTCAAGCCTGCGGTCAGTAAACCCAACGCCCAAGACAACGAGGGCAGGTCAAAGAACTTCAGCCAAGAGGGCTAGCCACATGGACGAATACCAGGAAGAACTGCTTGAATCGCGCGCCTTTGAACTTGACCCGGTGGAGCCGGCCGACGACGCGACCGAATTGTGATTATCGAGTGCCTTGGCGCTGATGGCGGCGAAACTCCCCCGGAGTCTGCCCGCTCCAGCGTTTGAAGGCGCGCTGAAAGGCCTCTGCCGAGGCAAACCCGAGCAGGTAGGCGATCTCGCCGAATGCCAGTTCCGTATCGCGGATATAGGCCATCGCCAGGTCGCGGCGAGTGTCATTGAGTATGTCCCGAAAACGCGTGCCCTCATCACTCAACTTGCGCCGCAAGGTCCAGGTCGGCAGCTTGAGCAGGGCCGCCACCGCCTCCAGATCCGGTTCCCTTCCACCATTGAGCAACGGTCCCAGCAGGCCGATGATGCGTTCGCGCAGGCTGCGTGTACGGGTCAAACGCTCCAGTTCCTGTTCACATAACTGCCGCAGATGCTCGAACGTACCGGGGCAGTGCGCAGGGTTGGGCCATTGCAGGCACGCCCGGTCCAGCCGCAGCCGGTTGACGCTCGCGTCGAAGACGACGGACTGTTCGCTGAGCGGGGCGTAGTCGCCCGCGTAATCCGGCGCCGCACATTCGATCTCGATACGCTGAGCCACAACCGGTTGCCCGGCCACGGCCGTCAATTGCGCCAGCCAGCCGCTGAACACCGAGTCGACGACAAATCGGTTGTAGGCGTTGTATGGGCTGATGGAATAAAAATTCAGCCAGGCGCCCTCGGCGTCTTCTTCGAAGGCCGACTGGCCTCGGTAGTTGGAGGCATACAACGGCTCGAAACGCAGCAAGGTGCGCGCCGCCTCGCACACCGTGGGGGCCTGGGCGGCGGTGACGCCGGCCAGCCCGAGCTGTGGCAGGCGGCTGAGCCGACCCATGCGCAAGCCCAGTCCGGGCTGGCCAGTCAGCTCGATGGCCGCATGCCCCAGGTGCATGTAGCGCGGGATCGACAGCCGTGCGCCCGCTTGGCTCATGCGCGCAGGCGTCAGGCCGTACTGTTCCAGCATCGGGGCCGGGTCATGGCTGTAACTGCGCACGGCATCGCTCAGGCTGTGGATAAACCCCACCGACAAGTCCCCCAGGCGCAGGGTCGGGCGTGGCGTATTCACAGCCACAGGTTGATCATGCGTGCGCCACCGGCCGGCGGTTCGCCTGGCGGCGCGGCCGGCACGGCCTGGTGCCCATGGCTGAAGCTTTCACCGGCACTGCTCTGGTCCCAGAACTGGCCTTGCATGAACACGCTGATCCCGGCCCGTGCCGTGCTGCGCGGGGCCTGGCCGGTCAGGGTCAGGTGTTGCCAGGCCTGGGCCTCGGTCAGGCTGCCGGCCGGCAGGTCGACACCGCGGCGGTCGCGCCAGGGCTGGTTCCAGCGTTGGCGATTGGGCAAGAAGGCCGGCACGGCAATCAACTGCACGGCCTGGTCGTTGAGCCGCGCATAGTAATCGGCATGCAGGCTGTCACTGCCGATCAGCACCCCCAGGCGTCCGGCCGGGGTGTCGAACACGTGCAGGTCGGCAGGATCGGCGGCCTTGATGTAGCGCCGCTGATGGTTGTCCGGGGCCATCTGGCGCTGCGGCTGGCCCAGTGGCCGGCCGTCGGCGGCAAACACCACGCTGGCGTTGTACAGCGGCCCGCTGCCGATGTGCAGTTGGCCGTCTTCGATCCGCGGGTCAGGCAACACCACGGAGCCGGCCACCAGCGTGACGCCAAACTCGCGTGCCAGGCCGCCGAACACCTGTTGATAGTCGTGGGCCATGCGGCTTGCCTTCATGCGCAGGTACGCATCTGCCAGCAAGGGCTGGCCTTCGGCCTGCGCCATGGCACGCACAAACTGCACAGGGTTGCTCCAGGCCAGCCATTGCATGGCTTGCCCGACCGTGTCGGCCTGGTAGAACTGATTCTTTTCGCCGGCCGCGTACAGCCAGGTGCCGATGTGCTCGGGCAATACCACCAGGGTCTTGTCGTTGAGCAGGCCCTGGTCACGGGCCTGTTGCAACCAGGCGGCCAGCTTGCGGTGCAGGCGGTTCAGGTCCTGGTAGTCGGTGGGGTACAGTCGCGCCTCGATGCCCAGCAGGTTGCCGCGCCCGGCCGGCACACCGTCGCTGGCCACCAGCTCGATGCGCAGGTCCGACAGGTAATGGCCCAGGGGCCGTTGGGTGGTCCACACCCCGTAGCTGAGCAGCACGGCGGCGACCAGCACCACCAGGCCGAGACCGAAAATCTTACGCATGAAGGCCAGCCGCTACCGTTGGAAAATTGTCGACTAGGGTAGGGCGCGGCTGACAGCTTGCCAAGCCCGGGTTGCGCATCCCGATCAGTGAGTTGTCAGTTTCGGTCATTGAGTGAGGTGGCCGGGCTATTTACTGTGGGCAACAGAACGATACACAGCGATAAGGGAGCCCCGAGACTCCCGCCCTTTCCGTGATGACCTTGCTGGAGCCTGACCATGAGCACCGCCGCCTACCCGCACCTGCTCGCCCCGCTGAACCTGGGGTTCACCACCTTGCGCAACCGCGCCCTGATGGGCTCGATGCACACCGGCCTGGAAGAACAGCCCGGCGGGTTCGAGCGCATGGCGGCCTATTTTGCCGAACGCGCCCGGGGCGGCGTCGGCCTGATCGTCACCGGCGGCATCGCCCCCAACGAAGAGGGCGTGACCTACAAGGGCGCGGCCAAGATGACCACCTCCGAAGAAGCGGCCCGGCACCGGGTCGTGACCGACGCGGTGCATGCCGCCGGCAGCAAGATCTGCATGCAGATCCTGCACACCGGGCGCTACGCCTACAGCCCCAGACTGGTGGCCCCCAGCGCGATCCAGGCGCCGATCAACCCGTTCACGCCGCGCGAGCTGGACGAAGACGGCATCGAAAAGCAGATCCAAGACTTTGTCACCTGCGCCCGCCTGGCACGCGAGGCCGGTTATGACGGCGTCGAAATCATGGGCTCCGAAGGCTACTTCATCAATCAGTTCCTGGCCGCGCGCACCAACCAGCGCACCGACCGCTGGGGCGGCAGCTATGAGAACCGCATGCGCCTGCCGGTGGAGATCGTGCGCCGGGTACGCGAAGCAGTGGGGCAGGACTTCATCATCATTTATCGCCTGTCGATGCTCGACCTGGTCGAAGGCGGCAGCGACTGGGAAGAGATCGTGCTGCTGGCCCAGGCGGTCGAACGGGTCGGTGCCACGCTGATCAACACCGGCATCGGCTGGCACGAGGCGCGCATCCCGACCATTGCCACCAAGGTGCCGCGCGCGGCGTTCAGCAAGGTCACCGCGCACCTCAAGGGCGCCGTCTCGATTCCGCTGATCACCACCAACCGCATCAACACCCCCGAGGTGGCCGAGCAGGTGCTGCGCGAAGGCGATGCCGACATGGTGTCCATGGCCCGGCCGTTCCTGGCCGACCCTGAATTCATCAACAAGGCCGCCGCCGGACGCGCCGCCGACATCAACACCTGCATCGGCTGCAACCAGGCGTGCCTGGACCATATCTTTGCCGGCAAGCTGACCAGTTGCCTGGTCAACCCGCGCGCCTGTCATGAAACCGAACTCAACTACGTGCCCACCCAACAGCCCAGGCGCATCGCCGTGGTCGGCGCCGGCCCCGCCGGGCTGGCAGCGGCCACCGTGGCGGCGGGACGCGGCCACCAAGTAACGCTGTTCGAGTCGGCCGGCGTCATCGGCGGGCAGTTCAATATCGCCAAGCAGATTCCCGGCAAGGAAGAGTTCTTCGAAACCCTGCGCTACTTTGGCCGCCAATTGCAAAACACCGGGGTCGAGGTGCGCCTCAATACCCGCGTCACCGCACCGGAGCTGCTGGCGCAGGGCTTCGACGAGGTGCTGCTGGCCACCGGCATCACCCCGCGGTTGCCGGCGATTCCCGGCATCGAGCACCCCAAGGTCCTGAGCTATCTGGAGGTCATCGGCCAGCATCGCCCGGTCGGGCATCGGGTGGCAGTGATCGGGGCCGGCGGCATCGGTTTCGACGTGTCGGAATTTCTCGTGCACCAGGGCACCTCCACCAGCCTGGAGCGTGAGGCGTTCTGGAAAGAGTGGGGCATCGACACCCGTTTGCAGGCGCGCGGCGGCGTCACCGGCATCAAGCCCGAGGTCGAAGCACCGGCTCGCGAGGTATTTCTCTTGCAGCGCAAGGCCTCCAAGGTCGGCGACGGGCTGGGCAAGACCACCGGCTGGATTCATCGCACCGGCCTGAAGAACCGCCAGGTGCAGATGATCAGCGGCGTGCAGTACCTGCAGATCGACGACGCCGGGCTGCACATCCGTGTGGGGGAGGGTGAGCCGCAAGTGCTGGCGGTGGACAACATCGTCATCTGCGCCGGACAAGACCCGTTGCGCGAGCTGCATGACGCGCTGGTCGAAGGCGGACAGCGCGTGCACCTGATCGGCGGTGCCGACGTGGCCAGCGAGCTGGACGCCAAACGGGCCATCGATCAGGGGTCGCGACTGGCGGCGGCCCTGTAGACCTGTAGACTGGCGCCCCTTGTCACCGACCGACCTGCCATGATCCACGCTGCCCTGGCCTGGCAACCCCAGGCCCCGTTGCAACCGCTGACCTTGCCTTGGTTGCACCAGGCCGGAATCGAGGTGGCGATCCTGCGCCTGGACCTGATCGACCCGCTGATCAGTGGCAATAAGTGGTTCAAGCTGCGCCAACACCTGCACTGCGCCGTACAGCAAGGGGCGACCGGGCTGATGAGCCTGGGCGGCGCGCACTCCAATCACCTGCACGCACTGGCCGCCGCCGGCCAGCGTTTCGGTTTTGCGACTGTCGGCCTGCTGCGCGGCCATGCGCAACAGACGCCCACTGTGCAGGACCTGCAAGCGTTCGGCATGCACGTGCACTGGCTGGGTTACGCCGGTTACCGGGAGCGTCACCAGGCCGGTTTCTGGCTGCCCTGGCAGGCGCAGTATCCCGGCCTGTACCCGATTGCCGAGGGCGGCGGCGGACTGGCCGGCACGGTCGGCTGTGCGGATATCGTGACCCTGGCGCGCAATCAGCTGGCCGGCCTGGGCTGGCGCGACTACCACGGCTGGTGGCTGGCTGCCGGCACTGGCACCACCCTGGCCGGTCTGGTGCGCGTCGAGGCCGGTGCGCATCCGGTCTACGGCGCGCTGGCGGTGCCGGCTGATCACGGCGTGGCGGAAAATGTCGCGGCACTGGTTGAGCACGCCGGCAGCGGCTATCAACTGATCGACGCCAGCCGCGGCGGCTTTGCCAGAACCGATGCCCAACTGCTGGCGTTCATGGCTCAGTGCGAAGCGTACAGCGGTGTACCGCTGGAGCCGCTGTACACCGGCAAGGCCCTGCTGGCGCTGCACGATGCCGTCAGCCAAGACCGCTTCGCCCCCGGCACCCGCCTGATCTTCATCCACACCGGCGGCCTGCAAGGCCACCGCCCATAAGACCCAGATCACCCGCGCAGCCACCATAGGACCGCGGTAGGAGCGCGCTCTGCCCGCGACCGGCTGCGTTAGCAGTCGTAAAATTGTGGCGTTTAATCAATTTTGCGAGCGCTGCGCTCTGCCGGAATGCCGGACCACCGCGACCGGCTGCGCAGCAGTCGTAAATTTTCAGCGGCCACACAATTTTTGCGAGCGCTGCGCACTCGGTCGCGGGCAGAGCGCGCTCCTACGATGGTTGCCAGGTAGCAAGCATGTCGGTCTTGACTACGTCGACGCCCCTTTCAGAGCGAGGCGGGGCTTGCAGGCTGCGGATAATCGATTCAGTCCCGATCAACGCGCCGAGGTCCACATGACAACCACTGCTGTCGAGCAGGTCGATCCTGCCACCCTGAGAAAAGTCATCGTCGCCGCGGCCATTGGCAACTTCGTCGAATGGTTCGATTTCGCCGTGTACGGCTTTCTGGCCACCACCATTGCCTTGCTGTTCTTCCCCAGCGGCGACCCCAGCGTGGCGCTGCTCAAGACCTTCGCCGTGTTCGCCGTGGCCTTTGCCTTCCGGCCCCTGGGCGGCATCTTCTTCGGCATGCTGGGCGACCGTATCGGGCGCAAGCGCACCCTGGCCATGACCATCCTGCTGATGGCCGCTGCCACCACCCTGATCGGCCTGCTGCCGACCTACGCCAGCATCGGCGTGATGGCGCCGGTGTTGCTGACCCTGATTCGCTGCGCCCAGGGCTTCTCGGCCGGTGGCGAATACGCCGGGGCCTGTGCCTATGTCATGGAGCATGCGCCCAATGACCGGCGTGCCTGGTATGGCAGCTTTCTGCCGGTGTCGACCTTCTCGGCATTTGCCACCGCTGCGGTCTTTGCCTACGTACTGGAAGCCTCGCTGTCGGCTGAAGTGATGGCCAGCTGGGGCTGGCGCCTGCCGTTCCTGATTGCCGCCCCCATGGGCCTGATCGGTCTGTACCTGCGCTGGCAGCTGGAAGAAACCCCGGCCTTCCAGGCCGTCAGCGACGAACACGCCGTGGCCCATTCACCCTTGAAGGAAACCCTGACCCGACAAGCCCGGCCCATGCTGTGCCTGGGCGCCTTCGTCTCGCTGACGGCGCTGTCGTTCTATATGTTCACCACCTATTTCGCCACCTACCTGCAAGTGGCCGGTGGCCTGAGCCGTGCCACCGCCTTGCTGGTAGCGCTGATTGCCTTGCTGTTTGCCGCCGCCATCTGCCCGCTGGCCGGGGCGTTTTCCGACAAGGTCGGGCGGCGCAAGACCATCGTCACCACCTGCGCGCTGTTGATCGTTGCAGTGCTGCCGTCATTCCTGATGGCCAGCTCCGGGTCGTTCGCCGCTTCCGTGGCCGGTGTGATGCTGCTGGCGGTGGGCGCGGTGCTCAGCGGCGTGGTCACCGCCGCCCTGTTGTCGGAAGTGTTCCCGACCCGTACCCGCTACACCGCCTCGGCCATCACCTACAACATGGCCTACACGCTGTTCGGCGGCACCGCGCCACTGGTGGCCACCTGGTTGATCTCGACCACCGGCAGTAACTTGGCCCCGGCCTTCTATCTGGTGGCCGTGGCGCTGCTGGCGCTGATCGGCGGGCTGGCGCTGCCGGAAACCTCACGAATCTCGTTGCATGACGTGCCGTCGATGGACAAGCCTGCAGCCGCACGCTCCATTGCATGAGGCCGTCGACAAACCGCAGCGCCGGGGCGTCCAGGACGACGCCCCTGTCGCAAGACCGGCAATAAAACATGGCGCGCGTGCCCGAAAAAATGGCACATTGGCGTGCCTCTTGAGCGAATGACACATTTTGTAATCATCCCTTCAAGGGCCTCTGCCACTTGATTCTATGGAAGATTCTTCATGTCGCTCAGCGCCCAATCCGCCCCTGCGGCGGCTTCGACGACCCCCCAATCCAGCCCGCTGGTCATGCGCATCATTGGTGCGGTGGCCCTGGCGCACCTGATCAATGACCTGATCCAGGCGATCCTGCCGTCGATCTACCCCATGCTCAAGGCCAGCTATGACCTGAGCTTTGCCCAGATCGGCATGATCACCCTGACATTCCAGATAACCGCCTCGCTGTTGCAACCCTGGGTGGGCTATTACACCGACCGCCATCCCAACCCGCTGGTGTTGCCGATGGGGTCGGTGTGCACCCTGGTGGGCATCGTATTGATGTCGCAGGCCAACAGCTTCGAAATGATCCTGCTGGCTGCGGCCCTGATCGGCATCGGCTCCTCGACCTTCCACCCCGAAGCCTCGCGCATTGCCCGGCTGGCCTCGGGCGGGCGATTCGGCCTGGCGCAGTCGACCTTTCAGGTCGGCGGCAACACCGGCACCGCCATCGGCCCGTTGCTGGCGGCGGCGATCATCATTCCGTTCGGCCAGGGCAATGTGATCTTCATCGGCGTGATTGCCTTGCTGGCGCTGGGCCTGCTGTGGGCCATCAGCCGCTGGTACAAGGCGCACCTGACCCTGTTCAAGCTCAAGTCCGGCCAGGCCGCGACCCATGGGCTGACGCGCCGGCAGGTCATCTTCTCGCTGATCATCCTGGCGCTGCTGATCTTCTCCAAGTTCTGGTACATGACCAGCCTGACCAGCTACTACACCTTCTACCTGATCGAGAAATTCCAGCTGTCGGTGGCCAGTTCGCAGTTGCACCTGTTCCTGTTCCTGGGCGCGGTGGCGGCGGGCACCTTCTTCGGCGGCCCGATCGGCGACCGCATCGGGCGCAAGGCGGTGATCTGGTTCTCGATCCTGGGCGCGGCGCCATTCACCCTGGCGCTGCCGTATGCCGACCTGTTCTGGACCAGCGTGCTGAGCGTGATCATCGGCTTCATCCTGGCCTCGGCGTTCTCGGCCATCGTGGTCTACGCCCAGGAACTGGTGCCGGGCAACGTCGGCATGATCGCCGGGATCTTCTTCGGCCTGATGTTCGGCTTGAGTGGCATCGGCGCGGGGACCCTGGGCCTGCTGGCCGACAGCCATGGCATCAATTACGTCTACCACCTGTGCTCGTTCCTGCCGCTGCTGGGCATCCTCACGGTGCTGCTGCCGCGCATGAAGAAATAAGCCGGGCGGCGTACATCAGCGGGCTGGAGCGTCCAGCGGGCGGCGGGCGGTGTCGTCCAGCGCCGGCCAGGCATCGGCCACCAGAAACAGCCGCTCGGCCTCGTGCCAGTCACCGTCGGCCTGCTGCGCCAGGCGCACCAGCAACTGCGCCGGGGCCAGCGGGTCGAGCTGTTCCAGCCAGGCTTGCATCTGCCCGGCACTCCACACCTGTTGATAACGCGCCGGTGCCAGCCAGGCCTGGCGTGGCAAGGGCTGCCAATGGCCCGGCAGGCTCTGGGCAATGAAGGCCGGCCAGTCACGCTGATGCAGCCAGCGGCCCTTGAGGTGGTGCGGATGAGCCCCCAGCGGCGGCTGTGCCTGACCGGGCCACGGGTACAGCAGGTAACCGCCCAGCCACAGCTGGGCACTGAACTCATCGATTCCCAGTTCACCCAGGCTGGCCCGGCCTTGCGGGCGTGCCGACATCGGCAACTGATGCCCACTCAGGTGCGCCAGTTTGCGGTCCAGCCGGTCATTGGAGCCAGGCCCCAGCCAGGTGGCCGGGTCATGGCCGTCACCGTCCTGCGGACCCAGATACAGCTTGATCGCCAGTTCCACATGGTGCACCCCGTCACGATCACGCAACACAAGGTCCAGCTCGCCCAGTGTCAGGCCATCGGCCCGGATCGGCAGGTTGGCAGCAATGATCGCCACCCCCGGCGCCTGCCCGGCCGCAAACTGCCAGAGCCGTTCGTAATAGCGTCCCAGCCGCTGGGTGGTCGCCTGCGCCAGCCACTGTTCGAGCGGCGCCGGTGCCCGGTCCAGGGCCAGCAGAAAATCCGCCAGGGCCTGCGGGGCCTGCACCCAGTCACTGCCGCTCAAGGGATGGCGCTGCGGCCACGGCGTCTGCGCCAGCATCGGCGGCGCGATGATCACCCAGGCCAGGTCACGCACCTGAGGGTGGCGCAGCTGGCGGGGCAGGTCGATAAGGGTCGGGAAAAGAGTCATGCGCGCAGGATAGCCGAGAGCAGGGGAGAGCGTGCGCAGCGGGGTGGATGGCACCCAGGTCAAGCCACTGTTCAGTGGCGTGTAATTATTTATTACCTTGGCAAATATCAACTGAAAGATCATTAGCCGACAGCGCGATCAGCCCCCTCTGAACAACAAGTCCTGTGACGCAGCGCACAGTTGCGGGCACTCAGGGGAATTTTCCTACAAAAATACGGTCTTTTTCGTGCCCGATTTACACATGCTTCTCGTTCAGCCTTCCTGAACTCATCCACCAGGCGCCCACGGGTGTCCGCGCATTGTTAATGGATAACTCATGCTTGCCACGTCAAGGACATGGCCGACCCTGCTCGGCCTGATGTTGAGCCTGGGCGCCGTTGTGCCCGCCATCGCCGCCACCCCTGGCGAACAGGACCTGATCCGCGACCGCCAGGACCGCCTGCTCGAAGAACAGCGCCGGCGCCTGGAAGAACTCAAGGACCTGCCCGGTAAACAGAGCCTGCCGGCGACCCCGGCTGCGCCTGCCGATGCCCGTTGCTTCGACATCAAGCGCATCGAACTCAAGGGCAGCGATTCGCTGTCGGCCGCCGAGCGCCAGCGCCTGATTGCGCCGTATCAGGGCCGGTGCCTGGGCGTCACGCAACTGAACGAACTGCTCAAGGCCGTCACCAATCACTACCTCGACAAGGGCCTGGTGACCACGCGTGCCTACCTGCCGCAGCAGGATCTTTCAGGTGGCGACCTGCAGATACTGGTCATCGAAGGCAAGCTTGAAAAACTGCGCAGCGAGGCGGCCAGTGGCCTGTCGGCGCGTGAGCTGGCGATGACCTTTCCCGGCGAAGAAGGCCGGGTGATCAACCTGCGCGAGCTGGAACAGATGGTCGACCAGCTCAACCGCCTGCCCTCGTCGCAGGCGAGGCTGGAGCTGACCCCCGGCCAGCAGGTCGGCGGCAGTGACGTGGTGGTCAACAACACCCCGCTCAAGCCCTGGCGCGCCTCGCTGTCGCGCAACAACGACGGCCAGCGCAGCACCGGCGAGCAACAATGGAACGCCGGCCTGGAATGGGACAGCCCGTTGGGGCTGGCCGACCAGTTGAGCCTGCGCGGCGGGCATGACGCCATCAGCGACCACCAGAAAAGCTCGCGCAACGGCGTGCTGGCCTACACCTTGCCGTGGGGCTGGTGGACCTTCAGCTACCTGTACAGCGAAAGCGAATACCGCGCCCGCGGCCAGGGCGATGGCTTTACCTTCAAGCAGGACGGCGACAGCCAGAACCACCAGCTGCGCGCCGAACGGGTAATCCATCGCGATGCCCTGAGCAAGACCGCCCTCAACGTCGGCATCGCCCATGTGCGCACCAACAACTATGTCGAAGACAGCAAGCTGGCGCTGAGCAGCAACCGCCTCACCGAAGCGCAGTTCGGCATTAACCACGGCCGGCGCGTGGGCTCGGCGTTCGTCAACCTGGACTTGGGCGTGCAGCAAGGTATCGGTGCGCTGGACGCGCAGGGCAGCCATGACCCTGGCCCCGGCGAGCCCGATGCGCGCTATCGCAAGTACACCGGCACCCTGAGCTACCTGCACCCGTTCCAGCTGTGGGGCGAGCAACTGACCTTCACCAGTCTGGCCACCGGGCAGCGCAGCGAAGATGCGCTGTTCAGCCCGCAGCGCCTGAGCCTGGGCGGGTCGTCGTCGGTGCGCGGCTACAAGGACCAGTTCCTGGCCGGCGACAGCGGCGGTTACTGGCGTAACGAACTGCGCCTGGCCCGGCCGGTGACCCTGGACTGGATGCGCCCGGCGTTTGTCGAGTACGGCGCGGCGGTCGGCTACGACCAGGGCGTGATCCGCAACAACCGCTACAACGGCGAAGAACACGGCCGCCTGTCCAGCCATTCGCTGGAACTGTTTGCCCGGGGCGAGCATGCCGCCGCCTCGGTGACCTTCGCCCATTCCCTGGAACGTCCCGACGTGATCGAGCGCGAATCGCCGATCTATTTCCGTCTCGACCTTTTCCTTTAATACACGCTTCGAGGTTTGCACATGGACGTTCATCAACTGGCCCTGCTGGCCCGTCAGCCTTCTGCTGCCCTGGCCGAGCGTCCGCGTTTCTGGGGCATGCCCAAGCGCGGCCTGGCGCTGATCCTGGCCAACGCGCTGTTCTGGCAACCTTTGCTGGTGCAGGCCGAAGGCATCGCGGCCGCCAACCCGGCGACCCAGGTCGGCCAGGCCGGCAACGGCGTGCCGGTGGTGAACATTGCCGCGCCCAACGGCAGCGGCCTGTCGCATAACCAGTACCAGCAGTACAACGTCGATGGCCGGGGCGTGATCCTCAACAACGCCACCCACCCGACCCAGGCCACACAACTGGGCGGCATCGTGGTCGGCAACCCCAACCTGCAAGGCCGCGCCGCCGGCACCATCCTCAACGAAGTGACCGGCGCCAACGCCACCCAGCTCAAGGGCTACACCGAAGTGGCCGGGCAGTCGGCCCGGGTCATCGTCGCCAACCCGCACGGCATCACCTGCAACGGCTGCGGCTTCATCAACACCCCGCAAGTGACCCTCAGCACCGGCAAGCCGGTGCTCGACGGCAACGGCCAGGTGCAGCGCTACAACGTGCAGGGCGGCAGCGTCAGCATCGACGGCGCCGGGCTCAACGCCACCAACGTCGACCAGTTCGACATCATCACCCGCAGCGCGAAGATCAACGCCGAGTTGTACGCCAACACACTCAATGTCATCACCGGGCGCAACGACGTCGACGCCCAGACCCTGGCCGCCACCGCACTGCCCGACGACGGCAGCGCGAGACCGGAACTGGCCATCGACAGCTCGGCACTGGGTGGCATGTACGCCGGCGCCGTGAAACTGGTGGGCACCGAAGCCGGCGTGGGCGTAAAGCTGGCCGGCAACGTGGCCGCCAGCGGCGGCGATATCCAGATTGACGCCAACGGCCAGTTGACCGTCGGGCAGACCGCCGCCAGTGGCAACATCGCCGCCAAGGCCCGCGACATCACCGTCACCGGCCCGGCCTACGCCGGCAACCAGCTGAGCCTGACCGCCAGCGGCAAACTCGACAACAGCCAGCAAGTGGTCGCCGCCCAGGCCGTGGTGCTGCAAGCCGACCAGTTGAACAACCGCGGCACCGTGCAGGCTGGCATCAACCCCGACAACACACGCAACAGCACCGGCACCGTCAGCGCCAAGGCACGGCAGGTCGTCAACCCCGGCACCCTCGCCGCCAGCCAGGCCGTCACGGTCAAGGCCACGCAGCAACTGGACAACCGCGACGGCAAGCTGGTCAGCGACGGCACCCTGAACGTCGACGCCGCCCGCCTGGATAACCGCAAGGGCGTGCTGTCCAGCGCCGGCGCCCAGGGCGTGAACGTCAGCGAAACCCTCGACAACCGTGGCGGACGCATCGTCACCGACGCCACGCTGAGCCTGTCCAGCGCCAGCCTCGACAACGCCGGCGGCGCCCTGAGCGCCAGCCAGGCGCTGGGCATCAGCACCGGTCGGCTGGGCAACAGCGCCAGTGGCCGCATCACCAGTGGCGCCGCGCTGACGCTGGATGCCACCGCAATCGACAACCTCGGCGGCCTGCTCTCGGGCCTGGAAAGCGTCAACATCAAGGCCGCGCGCCTGGACAACAGCGCCGGCACACTGGTCAGCAACGGCAATGTGACCCTCGATCTGGTCGAGCGCCTGACCAACCTCAAGGGTGATATCGCCAGTGGTGGCGACCTGCTGTTGCAGGGCCGCGCCGAGGTCGACAACCAGGGCGGGCGGGTGACCAGCAAGGGCCTGATGACCCTGCTCACTGCCAACCTGGACAACCGCAACCAGGGCACCCTTGCCGGCAGCACCACCCTCATCACCGCCAGCGGCCAGGTGCAGAACGGCGCCGACGGCCTGATCAACAGCCAGGCCGGCGCGCTGACCCTGACCGCCGGGCGCCTGGACAACAGCGGCGGCACCGTGCAGAGCGCCGGCAGCCTGAGCGTGACCGGCCCGGAAACCCTCAACATCCGCGGCAACCTGATCGCCCAGGCCGGCGACCTGCAACTGACCGGCGCCAACCTCGATAACCGCAGCGGTGTGCTGGCCAGCCTGAAAGGCGCGGTTGGCACCGAGCTGTCCGGCGTGCTGCGCAACGGCGTCGCCCCGACCCCGGCGACCACCGGCGCAACCACCACCGCCAGCGCAACGACGCCTGCAACAGCGGCCCCGCTGGGCGGTGCCATTCAAGGTGAGCGCCTGTTGCTGGTTGCCCGTGGCGGCCTCGACAACCAGGGCGGCGACATCCTCGCGCAAAAAGGTGATGCACTGCTGCAAACCGCCACCCTCGACAACCGCAACGGCGCGCTGTCGGCCAAGCGCCTGATGCAGGTGCGTGGCGCAGGCCTGGACAACAGCGGCGGCCAGCTCTCGGGCGCCGATATCGACCTGGGCGTGACCGGTGTGCTGGCCAACCGCGCCGGCATCATCGAAAGCAGCGGCGCACTGACGGTCAGCGCCGCCAGCCTGGACAACACCCAGGGCCGACTGCGCGCCCTGGGCACCACCGGCACCACCGCACTGACCGTGGGCGGTGCGCTGGACAACAGCGCCGGCCAACTGGAAAGTGCCAACAGCAACCTGCAATTTGCCATCGGCCGGTTGCTCAACGCCAATGGCTCGATCCTGCACGTCGGCAACGGCGTGCTGGGCCTGGAGCTGGCGCACCTGCAGAACGTCGGCGGCCGCGTGGCCACCAATGGCAGCCTGACCCTGAACGGCGCCGAGTGGACCAACAGCAGCGTGCTGCAAGCGGCCAACCTGAACCTCAACATCGACCGCTTCACCCAGACCGGCAGCGGCCAGTTGCTGGCCGGCAAGACCTTCACCGGTCGCGGCAGCCAGTGGCGCAACGACGGCCTGATCGCCAGCGACGGCACCCTGGACGTGCGCCTGGGCGGCACCTACAGCGGCGCCGGGCGCATGACCAGCCTGGGCGCCTTCAGCCTCAAGGCCGCGCAACTGAACCTCGACAGCGCCACAGCGCGCCTGGCCGGCGGCGGCACCACCACCATCGACATCGACGGCATCCTGGCCAACCGCGGCATCATCACCAGCGCCACGGACCTGCGCCTGAGCGCCAGCACCCTGAACAACCTCGGCAGCCTGGGCGCGGCCGGCAACCTGACGGTCAGCGCGCCAACCTTGCTCAACCAGAACGGCCTGATCTTCAGTGGCGCCAACATGGGTCTGTGGGTCAATGACTTCACCAACCAGTCCGGTGATGTCTACAGCGTGGGCAACCTGCAGATCAGCCGCGACGCCCAGGGCACACCGGCCAACAGCATCGTCAACCGCTCCGCGACCCTGACCAGCGACGGCAGCATGCTGCTGGCCGCCCGGCGCATCGACAACATCCGCGACGTGCTGACCGTCGACGACGCCGGCATCTACAACGCCCGCATCGACGAAATCGCCTGCGGCACCGCAGGCCTTGGCAACCTCGATTGCAGCGGCGGCAAGGAACACCACGTCTGGAAGATCCAGCAGAACGAAAAGCTGGCGGTCACCGCTGCCAGCGCGCCCTCCAGCATCACCGCCGGCGTCAATCTGGACCTGGTGGGCGGCGACGTGCTCAACAGCAGCAGCGCCATGGCGGCCGGTGGCGCCCTGAGCGCCCGCGTCAACAACCTCAATAACGTCGGCCTGATCACCAGCGACACCCAGACCGACCGCATCTTCGTCTCCAGCCGCACGCGCAACGACAACGGCTGGCAAAGCCTGGCCCGGGCCTTCAACGAGCAATACTCGCAGCAGGGCACGCGCTACAACGCCGCCAACCTGGGCGGCCTGCAGGCGGCGATGAGCACCTTCATCTCCACCACCGAGCGCGAAGCCACTCACCTGCGTGTGACGACCCCCGTGGCCTTCGACGACCAGACCTACGCCGCCGTGATCCAGGCCGGCGGCGCGGTCAATATCCAGGCCGGCAACAACATCGGCAACAACGTGGTACGCGGCGGCTTCACTTACGTCAGCGGCGGCACGCGCACCGACACCACCGCCCCCGGCAGCGCCTACGCCACCCTGGTGCCGCTGGACCGGCAACTGGCGCCAGACCTGGCACAGCGGGCCATCAACCCGACCACTTTGCCCGGCTTCAGCCTGCCCACCGGCCAGAACGGCCTGTTCCGCCTGAGCGACACCCAGGCCAGCGGCCTGGTCCAGGGCAACGGCGCGCAACTGCTCGGCGCCGCCAGCAGCAGCCAGCCGCACCGCTACCTGATCGAAACCAACCCGGCGCTGACCAACCTGCGCCAGTTCCTCAGCTCCAATTACCTGCTCGACAGCCTCGGCATCGACGCCGACACCGCCTGGAAACGCTTGGGCGACGGCTACTACGAACAACGCCTGGTCCAGCAGGCCGTGGTGGCCCGCACCGGCCAGCGTTTCATCAACAACCTGGCCAGCGACGAGGCCATGTTCAAGTACCTGATGGACAACGCCATCGCCAGCAAGACCGCGCTGAACCTCAGCGTCGGCGTAGCGCTGTCCGGCGAGCAGGTCGCGGCCCTGACCCACGACATCGTGTGGATGGAAGACCAGGTGGTGCGCGGCGAGCACGTGCTGGTGCCGGTGCTGTACCTGGCCCAGGCCAACAACCGCCTGGCCGCCAACGGCGCGCTGATCCAGGGCAACGAACTGTCGCTGATCGCGGGCAACAGCCTGACCAACGTCGGCGTGCTCAAGGCCACCAGCACCCTGCAGGCCGGCGCCGGCAACAGCCTGATCAACGAAGGCCTGATCGAAACCCGCGGGCGCCTGGCCCTGCAGGCCGGCAACGACCTGCTCAACCGCGCCGGTGGCCTCGTCACCGGGCGCGACGTCAGCCTGAGTGCGGTTACCGGCGATGTGACCAACGAACGCACCGTCATCCGTCACCAGAGCGCCACCGGCGCCTCGACCTGGCGCGAAGACTTCGCCCACAACGCCGCCCGCGTCGAAGCCGCCGGCGACCTGAGCGTCAGGGCCGAGCGCGACATCAACAACAGCGGCGTGATGCAGGCCGCCGGCAATGCCGCACTGGTGGCCGGACGCGATGTGAATATCGCCGCCGCGCAGACCCAGGAAGGGCGTGTCAACGGACCGAACCACACCCGCTCCAGCGTGACGCAACTGGGCGCGGAACTGAGCGCCGGGCAGAACGTCGGCGTGCAGGCGGGGCGGGATATCAATGTTGTGGCCAGCCGGGTCGAGGCCAAGGGCGACCTGGCCATGGTGGCCGGCAATAACCTGAACATCGCGTCGGCTGCCAACGAAGACCACTCCTACAGCAAGACCAAAAAGGTCACGGCCCAGGAAGACCATGTCCACCAGGTCGGCAGCCAACTGACCGCCGGCGACAGCGCGGCCCTGAGCGCCAGAAACGACATCACCCTGACGGCCAGCGGCGTGAAGGCGGGGGATGAAGCGTATGTGTATGCCGGCAATGATTTGAGCTTGCTGGCGGCGCAGAACTCCGACTATTCGCTGTACGACATGAAGAAAAAAGGCAGCTTCGGCGCGAAGAAGACCCAGCGCGACGAAGTGACCGACATTCGCCATGTCGGCAGCCGGATCGTCACCGGCGGCGACCTGCTGCTGGTCAGCGAAGGTAACCAGCGCTACCAGGCCGCGCAGCTCGGCAGCGGCAATGACCTGAGCCTGGAAAGCGGCGGGGCGATTGCTTTCGAAGGCGTGAAAGACCTGCATCAGGAGAGCCACGAGAAGAGCAAAAGCGATCTTGCCTGGAACAGCATGAAGGGCAAGGGCAGCACCGACGAAACTTTGCGTCAGACCCGGATGATCGCCAAGGGCGAGCGGGCCATTCGGGCGGTGCAAGGGCTGCAGATCGATGTGAAACAGGTCGACCAGCAGACCGTGAGCCAGGCCATTGATGCGATGGTCAAGGCCGATCCGCAACTGGCGTGGTTGAAAGACGCCGAGCAGCGTGGGGATGTGGACTGGCGGCAGGTGAAGGAGGTGCATGATTCCTTCAAGTACAGCCATTCGGGGCTGGGCCAGGGTGCGATGCTGGCGATCATCATCATCGTGACAGTGGTCACGGCAGGAGCTGGCACTTTTGCCACGGCGGGTGCCGCGGCTGGAACTGCAGCCAGCGGTGCGGCGGGAGCCGTCGTAACGACAACATCCACGCTGGCAAGCATATCAGCGGCCGCTAATGCGGCCACAGTCGCAGGGCTGACGTCATTGACTTCGCAGGCGGCCGTCAGCACGATCAACAACAAAGGCAATCTGGGCGATGTGTTCAAGGATGTGACTTCGTCGGATGCGATAAAGGGCTACGCCATTGCCGGGGGCACAGCAGGATTGACGGCCGGCTATTTCGACGACTGGACCGGTACCCGTACCGACGTTGCCAGCGGCAAAGTCATCGGACCTAAGCTGTATACCTGGGAAGGTGTTGGTCAATTTGCAGCGAACCAGGCCTTGCAGAACGGCACCTCCATGATGCTGAGCAAGGCGCTGGGGCAGGGAGGTAGCGCCAGCGATTCCCTGAAAAACGCGCTGTTCAATACCCTTGCCGCTGCAAGTTTCAATACAGTCGGCGATTACACCCGAGGCATTGAAAACGGCTCCCTGCAAAAGATCGCCATCCACGCCATGGTGGGCGGTCTGCTGTCCAGCGTCACGGGGGGGGACTTCAGGACAGGTGCGCTGGCTGCAGGTGCCAATGAAGCGTTGGTTGTTCATCTGAACGAGCTGGTAGATGGCAACGAAGAGCTGTTGACCATGAGTTCGCAAATCGTCGGCCTCCTAGCTGCGGCCAGCCAGGAGGATGTAGATGCCGAAGCGCTGGAGAAAGCCACGTGGGTCGCCAAGAACGCCACCCAATACAACTTCTTGGGTGATCACTCTGCGAAGCAGCGTGATGAAGTGCGTGAAAAATACCGACAGGAAGGCACAGCACAACAAGCCAGGGAACTGATCGGTCTTGAAGGTGCAGACCATCGCAGTGACAACCTGCTGGAAGCCTATCAACGCAATCCCGCGTTGCTGACCAAAGACGACATGGCAGAGCTGAGCGCTTATCTGCAGGTTTATGTTCACGAACAAACCTTGGCAGGCGGCGAGCAGGCAGCCCAGATCAATCTCAATCAATTGCTCAATGGCAGTCGGGTTCCTGTCTATGGATACCCCTATGCAGGCCTTGGTGAGGATAAATCGGCTTGGGTCGATGCTGAGCTGGGCTCGGTAGGCCGATATCTGGGGCGGGATAAAAGCACCAATGAGAAGACCTACGACAGTGCCAAAGGTCTGCTGCTCATTGATGCAAATCAGCGGGCGGCTGCGGAAGTGGGCAATCCCGCGCTTTACTTCCTGGCCGGTCCGCTGGGTGGCGCAATCCGTGCAGCTGCAGCGACCAATGGTGCACTGCAATTTGCTCAAGGTGGCAAGCAAGCGGTTGAAGGTGATAGCTGGAATGCCGCTGGAAATATGGTGATGGGGGCATTGGGAATGGCCACGGTGGGCATTCCCCAGACGGTTACGAACGTAGGCAAGGGTTCGCCGGCCACGGCAGGTAGCAAAGCACCAAGCTCTGCACTATTCTCGCCAGATGCTGAAGCGGGTATGCCGTATTCGCATCCGGTTAAGGCTGTGAGTGGTCCAAAAGCACCAGTCAGTTCTCCGTTAAAACTCGGCGAAACCAGGGTAATCAACGATGTCAGTATGACTCGTGTAGGAAGGTGGATGTCCGCTGATGAGCTGGCGCAGATGCAAAATACAAATAGAGTGGTGCAGGGCGGTGGAGGACAAACCTTTATTTCGACTAATGGCATCGCCGACTTTAAAGGGGCTGCACCCAAAGACTCTGTATATGTTGAGTTTGATGTTCCAGCTAACAGCTTGCTGCAAGGCGGGAAAGATGGCTGGTTTAAAATGATTGGCCCTGATGCAGGTAAGTCTCAGCAGTTCTTACTTAATAAGCAGGGCGGCGAATATCTTCCGGCGATCAAAGGTATTGAAGTTCTAGATAAGAAGTGAGAGACCATTATGGATGGAACTTGGTTTAATGAACGCGTAAAACCACTTTTGAAGGGGTTTGCTTTAGAGTACTCATCATTTGCTGATGGAGATTTTGGTGACCTTGAAAGGATAGAGTTGGAAGGTTTTAATAAGCTAGGAACTGTAGAGTTTTGGTCTAAAGGTTGGGTGGGTATTGATATATATGACTGTGCTCTTGATGGTCAGGTTATGAATGTATTGCTTTCTCCAGAAGAGAAAGAATCTGTCTCTCAGGCATTTGAGAAATTTATAAAAATATTGACCCAAGATAGTTGATGGTCCAAAAGGCGCAAGTGCTGATGCAGCAGCAGGCCAAGCGGCGCCGGGTGCAGCCAATTTTATGGGCGAATCCGATCAATTTTTTAAAAATGTATCTAAAAGATCTGATATAGATTCGAACGGTTATTTTGACGTTATCGCTCATGGGAGTACACAAAAAATTGAAGTTGTTACTCCCGGTGGAACTATTATGGCGGATCAGCGTGTAGTCTCTCGACTTATCGAAAACAACCCTGCTTATAGTGGGCAGCCAATTCGTTTGTTATCTTGTGATACTGGAGCTTGTGATGCCGGGTTTGCTCAGAGTCTTGCGAATAAAATGGGTGTTTCGGTGAAGGCTCCAACTAACTTGGTATGGGCCTACGGCGATGGAAGAATGGTAGTCGCTCCGAGATCTCCTTCGAATCCAAATTTTCCGGACTTATCGAATCAAGGTGAGTTCAAGATTTTTAATCCAGGTAAACCATAGTGGCTATTTCATTAGCTGTGTGCGAGCTATGTGGCGGTAGCTTGGTAAATTTTGAGGAAAATAGCGCTCAAGGGGTAAGGTGCTCCGTTTGTGGCTGGTCGTTAGTTACTACAAATATGTCTGGTATTAAGATTGATGAAGAGGTATATGAGGTATTTTGTGCTGGTGATTATAAAAATAAAACACATATAATGGCTGTGTCCGAGGTGTTTGGGTCTAATTTTTTAGAGTCTAGAAAATTACTTCAGCAGGGCCTGTTTAGGATTTTTTCTGGACAGGCTGTAGACGTATTAAGAGTTCGAAAAATTCTTGCTGGAGTTGGAGTTGAGTACATGATTAAACCCGATTTTTTCTGGGTTTGATGGCATAGGTGCAAAAGCTACTGGTGGCGCTGGTCCAAAAGAGGTATCCACGAAGAATCCGAACTCAGCTAGCGCAATTACAGATGCTGAGGCCGGCACTACCGGATTGCCCAAGATTGGCTCGTTGAAGGGTGAGCCAGAACTGCCACCAAAGAATGCAAGTCCAGATATGGTTCGCTCAATTGAGCGCCAAAATGAGGCTGCAAAGAGTCTTGCTAGAGGTGGTTATGATGTTGAGCAGCTAGCTAATACTGGTAAGAAAGGAGCCAATCCAGATTTACGAATTAATGGAGAGCTGGCTGATGTTGCATCTCCGAGAACTGGCAGTGTCGGCTCCGTGTTGATGACAGTTAATGATAAGGTCAAAAAGCAAGCCAGCAGTGTAGTGATCAACTTGGCTGACTCTCCTCTAACTATCAATCAAGTGGGAAATGCCTTGAGCCTTAAGCCAGTTGAAGGTCTGAAGAAGCTATACATCATGAAGAATGGGGAGTTCAAGGTGATTGAGGTCGCGAAATGAAAATTACTATGAGCCTTGAAATAGAGTCTGGCATTTCCATGAGTGAAATTTCTTGGGTGCTATCTGAGCTCGGGGCTGAGCTCTGTGTCGATAGCAACGGCGTGTCAGGAAATTTTAATATTTCTAACACTTACTTTGTATTTCGTGAGTGCGATGGTTTTGATGAGGTTGTGACTGAAGGGGTGAGTGTAGGTTGGGCTGTGGGAGTCAGGGGTGCATTTCATTGTCCGGTTGATTCTCTTGCTGAAAGCTCTGATGATATTAAACGCTTCCTGAGTGTTTTATCTGAGGAGAAAAGTTGTAGATTTATTCTTTCTTTTCAGTATGAAAGTGCCTATGCGATTCGGGATGAAGGTGGGCTGCATTTCTTAAAGGAGATGGTGAGCTAACGGTCCAAAAGCGACAGGCCAGATTGTACCTGACGTAATTAGTCCTACTTATCGAGAGCTTCAGGGATTAAACAAAGGATTCCAGGCGCATCACACCTTGCCTCAATATTTGGGGGAGGATGTTGGGTTGTACGAAAAATGACATGCTGGATCACCCAGCGACTCTAATTACCCAGTACTCTCATACGGGAAAGGTGAATCCTGATGCTATGCATAAAGCTATCAGTAAGTATTTGCCTCCCATGGTAGGTGGTAAGCCGGCTACGTATACTTCTGGGAAAATAAGCTCGGGATTGCAGAAAGCCTATGGCGATATAGGGCGGCCCGAATTGTTTGGTTCAATCAAGCACTTGATTAAATAGGTATGCAAGCATGACTGATAAACAGATGTATGAATTGGGCATTAATGATCTTGCTTGTTTTGGTGTTTGGTACTTTCCTATGGATGAGTCTGCAGAAGATGAGCTAACAGTCCGCCCTCTAATTGATAAGGAAATTTGTGCTGACGCTCAAGTAATTGTTCGCGCTGGTTTTGTTGGGGGGGTGGTTCTAGTTACTTAGGCTATCTGTACTGGGATGGCGGTGGGGAAGTTGAGGACTTAAAGCCTGTAATTCTTCTTGAAGATGGCTCCTTTGTTACATTCTGGAATGGGATGGTTGAGCCGTCTTGGGCAGACTACTCTGCAAGAGCTCAAGAGCTAAGGAGTGGACTTCCTTTTTCATATGTTTCAGAATGTCTTCTTGAACTGCCTGAAATTTCAGGAAGGCTTGAGAAACTATATTATTTAGATGAGGATCACCTTTCCTGGGTAAGTTGATGGTGCAAAAGGGGGGCGGGTTAAGTTTTTCCGGGTTTGAATGCAAAAGCCTTGATAAGGTAGGTTAAAGAATTTAACTCTTATCAGTCAGAATGTTGGAAGTTGCGGGCTCGGAGCGGGGGTGATTAGGCGTGGATTATTCGAGAATCATTAATCTTATTAAAGAGTCGGATTTCGTTGAGTTTGCTGAATATGGTGACGGGATTGCTGATGAGTGGATTTATAAAGCTGAAGCTCGTCTTGGGTTGAAGTTGCCTGATAGCTATAAATGGTGGCTGAAGTGTTGTTCTGGCGGGGAAATATCTGGGGAGGAGATTTATAGTATCTACGAAATGGATTTTGATAGTGTAAGGGGGGGTGATATCGTTTATATGTCAATCGTTAACGGTCGAAATGGGTTGTGTGGGAAGGAGAGGCTATTTATCTGCGAACCGCCGGGTGCAGGGGAATCATTTTATTTTGCCACGGACGATGGTCTTAATGATGGGGAGTATCCTGTTTATAGGCTTGAACTTTCTGATAAAACTTCTAGTTTGTATGCGAAGAACTTTATCGATTTCTTAGAAAAAAGAATAATTTCTTTCAGTTGAATAATGATTCTGCGTTTAAATAAAGGTTGAGAAAGGCTAGGTGCAAAAGAAATACAGGCTGGGGCTGGTGGGACTTGGAATGTTTTGGACGAGGTTGCTAACCCTAACGTGGTAAAGCAATCCACTCCTACAGCTTGCGGTGCTGCCTGTGGTGAGATGCTGTTGAAGGATCAAGGTGTTCTTACTTCTCAGGTTGATCTTGGAACCGAGCTTACTTCCATGAATTCCTTGGCGAGAAAATTGAATACAGTTGATTCTGGTTGGGTTGGGAATGCAGTCGATGTATCTAGCTTCAATGCACTCAATAAAACTGGCTCTTGGAGTGCAATGATGTGGGATTCTGGAAATAAAGTAGGGCACTGGGTCGTTGTTGATGGAGTAGATGCCGTTGGCAGGGTGTTGATTAAAGATCCTTTTAATGGTACGCAGTACAAAATGGGCGTTGAAGAGTTTAAGGATGTGTGGAATGGTCATTCCGTCTATAAGCAGTAAGGTTTTTGTTCAGTCAATTGTTTACTCAGATATTACCTCTGAGATAATTTATGTCTTTTCGAATGACGGCATTGAAAGTGAGTATTCTGGAAGGCTGCACGATAATTTAGGCATAAAAGGAATTGAGTATAGTGAAGAGCTGGAGGCTTTCTTGATGTTACTAATGCCAATAGATCCGCGCGTATCAAAGAAATTGCATGCCCTATCTTGGGATTATGTAGAAGGAGCAATTTTAAATTTTCCAGTGGTTTTGATTTCACCGTAGTTGGTGAAAAAGAACTTGGGAGAATTGAACCACCCATCCCAAAAATTGATGTTACAAATGAATTCATGATGAGCGTATCTAAAGATGGAGGGGTCCAACTCAAGTATGGTGATCCTGAGGGTGTAGCAGGATTGGTTGTGAATGTGGATAAAGCGGGAGTGCTGGGGTTTGAGATTCGTGCGGCACAAAATCACCCCTTTTACGATGCATCAGGCACTGATATGTTCGCCAGCGCAATGCAACGCCTCGGCAACGAAGGAATCCAGGTTAACCAAGTCCGCGGGGCTTGGGAGACGGGTACTGACAGCGTTAACACTGTCAAATATTTAAAGAATATTGTCGATGGAATGTCAAAAGAAAACGCTGTTTTGAATACTTGGACAGGAAAAATATCCCAAAAATACGGATATGGAAAGGTCCATAAAATTGAAGTCAAATGGGCAGCCAATCCGCTTGCTATCGTGTGATACTTGGGCGTGTGATACTGGATTTGCTCAAAACTTGGCAAATAAAATGGGAGTGCCGGTGAAAGCCCCAACTAAATTGGTGTGGGCTTATGGTGATGGTAAGATGATAGTTGCTCCACGTTCCTCGTTGAGTCAGAGTTCACCATTGTTTAATGTCCCTGATTTGTCGAGTCAGGGGGTGTTTAAAATATTCTATCTTGGTAAGGCAGAATGAAAAAGAACTACTTTATGGTGTGTGAGCGATGCGGGGGGAGATTAGAGAACTTAAAAGAAGGTAGCGCTCAAGGGTTAAGGTGTGCTGATTGTGGCTGGTCTGTAGTGACTACACATATTTCGGGTATTAAGGTTGATGAAGCGAAGTATGAAGTTAGTTGTAGTGGTGACTATAAAAATGAAGCCCATATAAGAGCCGTATCTGAAGTGGCGGGTCATAATTTTTTAACGTGCAGAAAGACTCTCCAGAAAGGAATTTCTCTCGTATTTATTGGGCAGGCTTTGGAGGTTTTAAAGGTTAAAAATACTCTTGTTTCTGCTGGGCTTGATTGTACTGTTGAGCCTGAATTAAATTGGGCTTGATAAATGACCACTTCAGTGTCGTTTTGAATAGCCGGTGTCAAAGGAGCCATCGAAGCCATGAATCTTTTATCTACTGTGATCACAAGCCCCCCAGATCGAGAGAATTGCATGTTCGAGATTTGGGCGGGGTCGAGTCAGTTGGCTGAGGTATCACATGAGCCAGGAAGACCAATTGAAATAGAAATTTATCCCCCCGTTGAGGGCGGTAAATGGAGTTTTAATATTGAGGACCTCATGGCTACTTTGCATCAGGCGACTAAGACTTTAGCTTCTCACGAATAAGTTGGTGAAAAAGCTACTGCTCCGAAAGTAACAGCGCAAGGTAAGATGGGTGGTCAGGCGTTCACTGATGTTGACTCATTGGCGGTACGGCGGGGCTTGCAGCTGCAGAGAGGGCAGCGGCGGCAAAGGCTGCGAATTCAGCACGAACAATAGAGCGGGCTACAACGGGTATTGTGTGGGGTAAGGGAATTAAAAGACAAGGCATGCCTCGGGAGGGTTATCTTGGGACGCAACTGCCAGCCGGTTCTCGACCACCGCCTAACTTCAAGACGTTTGACTTTTTTGACGAGGCCACTGGTATATCGATCAGCGCCAAAACACTTGATACAACGACTGCTGCCAAACTTGCTAATCAGAGCCAAGTGTATTCATCGCTCAAAGTTAATATTGATGCCGCTGCTAATTTTCTGAATCTGGATTGAAGGGTGTGACAGTTGCTTCAAGTAAAATTACCGCTCGCGAAT
The DNA here is from genome assembly GCF_900589395.1 of Pseudomonas viridiflava. Lineage (GTDB taxonomy): Bacteria > Pseudomonadota > Gammaproteobacteria > Pseudomonadales > Pseudomonadaceae > Aquipseudomonas. Next base: position 218,098 of record NZ_UUIS01000061.1, on the reverse strand, counting down.
TACAAGTGGCTATTCCTGAAGCCACGACTAGCGCTCAGTGGGAACAAATCAATAGAGCCGTTGAATAGGGTCAGAGCAAAGGCGTTACGGTAAAAATTACCAAGGTGAATTCAAATGAACGATGTCGTGAAAACAGCCTGGGCGGATGCAGGGGCCAATAAGGAGTTTATTTACGTTAAAACTTATTCTGGCTATCGGAGTAGTGGAGCTGATCCACAGGGTGTCGAGCATCACGCCAGCCCTGAAATCAGTGATCAAGCGTTAGGTGTTGTAGTATTGGATGCGTTGGCCCATAGCCGATTTGTGCTTCCCGAGCTGCGTCAGGATGTTTGGATTCATCCTGAAGCTACGTTTGATATGGATGTATACGACTACGACTTGACCAACCAACGATATGATCAATGGGTTAGCGGTACGTTGGAGCGCTACAGCTACAAGAATAAGCGTGCGTTATTTAAAGATATGAAAAAATGCAGTATCGAAAGTAAGGGAGGCCAGATAACTATTCGTCCTGGCCATCACGAAAAGCTAGAAGCCTGGAGTGGTAAGGGACTGAGTGAGAGTGACTATGTCATTATCCCCAGCGGTAGTAGTCCTTCCGATGTAGGTGCGGCCTTGCGTTTGGCTTTTAGTCGGTGCACCTAATGTGTAGAGGTTTCGAGTTGATCTGACACCGGCCTCGTGCCGGCGTTGTTTAATCTACTTACTGCAAGCCCTGAATTGTGGATGAATGGTGAGCGAGTTGATGGTTTCTCGCCAATCACCAATAGCCCAGTTTCGGTGTTGGTCGTCAGGTTAAAAGAACGAATTACACTAATCACGGCGATGGAAGCCAAGAAAAGCCTGCGGAATATCATTCCGACCCCCACACGCCTACTTATAAGTAGGGTCCAGGCTATGGCTCCAATGGGAAAGAGACGAGAATCAATAGTGACGGGTCTTCCAGAGTTGAATGAATGGCTTGTTGCTAACAACTGCTTGCATGCAATCAGTATTCAGTTGAATATTGACGGAATGGCTTATGATTTATCTTTATCGATTTCGGCCTCTGAAAAGTTAGGGGCTGGTGTGGTGAGCATCAAGTTCATTGATGTTAGCCGGTTTACGGCCCGTGATGTTGGCGGCGGATTAACTCAGCTGATGCACATGAACGTTAACAAACTGGATTCTGGCTTCGATAGGATGCGTTATCAATTGATTGATCTTGAGGCTAAAAAATTGTCGTTTTACTTCTCATCATTTTTGCTTGATTAGCGGGTTCAAAAGAGGTAGATACGTCCCTGTTGCCGTGTTTTCCGAGTGATTGACATGAATCGTGTTTCCAGAAAAATTAACGTATTCGCGATAATAGTTGCAGCCTGTAGCTGGGGAGGATTTCTTGACCGTGCGTATGCAGAAACCTGTCCGTCTGAGGATTTTCCGAAATTTCTTACGGTGTTTTCTGCCACACCTGAAGTGCAGCAACGCTTTACGGCGGTGAGGGTGCAGGCTTTGGTTTTGAAGCCAGCAGGACGGACCGATAGGTTCGAACCTCAAACGACTGATGTAGCGAATGCATCGTTGGCCTACCCACTGATGGATCCAATCACCTCGGGCAAGACTGACGGTGTACAGATTGAAGCGGTAGACGATCATCATGCCAGGGTTATTGATAAACGCGCTAGTAATAGCCAGATCAAAGTCTTCAACTTTTCTCGTCAAACATGCTGGGTGCTTGCAGGAATGGAAGATTGGTCGATACGCGAGAAAGATCTCTCAGCAGCCGTCCAGCCAACATTGAACCGTCGTGAGCATTTTTGCTTCCAGCGCGGTAGAGCATACGCTGGCTTGGGCGGTGCAGGGCAGTATCCATTGAGCGCTGAATTCTTTGAGGCCGCATTGGAAAACTACGTGTGTGCAGCGGCGTCGGGAGATCCTCAGGCAAGTTTGAACGCTGCGAGTCTGAGCCTTTCCGGGATGGCACCACAGCTGGAAACGGAAAAGGTCGAGGCGCTTTTCAAGGCGGCCTCCACTACGCTCGCAGAGGGCGCGGCCGGATTGTCGGGTTTCTACTGTTATGGCAACAACGTTGCAGCCGATGGCCCGTGTCAGCACCCCGAGCAGGCCGAAAATGAGCTTGTTCGTGCAGTGTCCATGGGATCTTCCGATGCGACTAATTATTTGGGCTACGCCTTGGAAACAGGCGAACTAAAAACAATGGACTTAGACAGAGCAATAGCGTGTTACCGTCTGGCTGCCCGCCTAGGTAATCAAACGGCCGCCGACAATCTAAAACGCCTGAGCAAGGAAGCTGCGAGCGTTTCAACCACTGACCATTGCTATTGATGGGCGGGATGTAGTCATGACAGAACCCCTTGATCCAGCGACTAAGTACACCGGCGACGACGGTGTTTGCAAAATGGCAGAAACGTACGGCCTGTCTCAAAAAAACGTTAGGCGTCTGATGTGAAAATAAATGTTAGCGTTATTTTGGTTTTAGCTTCGCTTTATTGTCTGCCAGCGCATGCTGAGTGCATCGCTAGCGCTACGAGCCAAGAAGTTGACGCGTGTGCAAAGGCAGAAAAGAATAATGCCGATGCCCGCCTAAACGACAGTTATAAAAAATTAATAGCCAGGGCTCAACGTCAGTATCGGTCAGATACTGGACTGGGTGATGAATTCAAAGCGAAGCTAAAAGATTCTCAGCGCGCATGGCTAAGGTGGCGTGATACCCATTGCACACTTGAAGCCTTTGAAATAGAGGTTGGGCAGGCTGCTTACCTGACAACGATTAATAACTGTGTGGCGGGGATGAGCCTGGAGCGTGCGGCTTATTTGGATAACGTATTGCCCGACAGTTAAGGTGCGTTCTGGATTGAACGTATCCCTGCCTTCACCCGCACACCCTGGCTGAGCGCACCCTCCAGAGTGAGTTCGGTGAGGTTTAGGGAACGCTTACTTGTGGAGTGACGTGTCCTGCAAAATCACAGGGCTCACGGTTACGCCAGCGCCCCCGTTCTCAGCGCGAAGGCCGTCTGCTCGCTGGCGGGGTTGCCCGAGGTCGATGAACCTTACTGCCATGTTGTTTTTGAAACGGTGCAGGTAGAAGGTGCAAGCACGTGTGGCGATTACTTTTTGATGATCATTGAAACGCCAATTGATTGCGTCGATGAAGCACCGTCTGAATACCGTCAATACGAAGTCGATGATCCCGTCAGGCCAGACAGGGGCGGCGAGTAGTGTGCATTCTTCAACCTGAAAATCGATAGTCGAAAAGCCGGTTCTCGTCATATTTTCAGGCTTGCACACGACCTTGAGGCAATCATTGTCAGCGAAGCAGTAAAAAAGCGTTTTGAAGCAGCGGGTGTAACAGGGGCTGTTTTTGCTTCGTTTGATGATGGCCGTGTCACCGTCACCTGAATTATCTCCATGGCACGCTGTCTGATCAGCATTCAAATGATGTTGTTTTTCAGGCGTTGGGTGCCTTGAAGGTATTGCGGCTCTGAAGGCTTGGTCAGGGGCAGGCGATGAGTGTTATTCAGGATCAGGATTTTGGTGAGCTGCATTTCGACGGTATTTGGCAGGGTGTATGTGAGGTGGTCTTTCTTGGGCGTCGTCTTGACGTAGAACTGGTTATCCAGACCTTTGACGACGCGCCCATCTCGCAAACGCAGCGGCTTGCGTATCGCGAGTTTGTTGCAAACAAAGCGTCGATTTGTGCACAGGTAGAAGAGGCTATTCTCAAGCATTACCTGGACCATCTCTGCGCCTACCGAGCCTGTTTTGATGCTCATGAGGTTGATGCCAAGGCGCCCAGCGTGCGTGAGGTAGAGGGCATGCGTGACCTGGTGTGCTTGAGGTGCATTAAAGTCATGTATGCCTTTGATGAGGGTGTACGCCAGGTGGGGTTTATTGGTGATGCGACGTTTGATCCTGAGCTTGGCCTGGGTGTCCTGGTCACCAACGGCTTTGTAGAAGCTGTGGATACACAAGACTTTTTGCTTGGTTGATGGGGCCCGCAAAGATCGTTGGCAAGGTGATCAGGCTCGGTCGGAATCAATGGGCTAACGCCCACAAGGAAACGCTTGTGACCCGCAAAGCAACCATTTCAGCCCGCCTCCACGCCATGCCCTGGATCAAAAAGGCCGCTGTCTTTCTGCTCGTGCTCGATCACGCGCTGGACAACCTCAAGTCATCCGCCGCCACCCATGAAACCTGCAAGCAGGCCATCAACCTTTGCTGGCAATGGTTGTCTGACCGAACGGTGACAGGCGCCGCGCTGGCCCATTACCTTGATTGCGATGAGCTGCAAAATGGCCCGTTGGCAGAGCGCAACTTTGCCGCCGGCAGCATCGAGCAAGACAGCCTGATTCTCGTGCTGTTGGTCACCGGGTTCTTCGCGCACCAGGCGTACAAGGATTCAGGGCAGGGCGCCATGATGTCTGCTGCTGTGAGTGAGGCCGATGAGGGCGCTGTGCCGGACATTGTCGAGTTCATCGATAAGGTGGGGTTGTTGAGTGTGTTGGGAGAAGGTGATTGAGCGCTGAGATTTTACGCCTGCTGCGCAGCCGGTCGCGGTGGTCCGGCATACCGGCAAGCGCGCTCCTGCAACTGTCACCGCGCGGGTCGATAATCAAGGCCGCGTTTGCCGCGTACCGGGCGTTTCGCCATAATCCTTGCCTTGACACTGTTTTGCAGACCTAGCAGGAGCCTCATGGAGCATTTTCGTAATATCGGCATCATCGGTCGCCTGGGCAGTGCCCAGGTGCTGGAGACGGTGCGCCGACTCAAGAGATTCCTCCTGGACCGGCATCTGCATGTGATCCTCGAAGACACCATTGCCGAAGTCTTGCCCGGCCACGGCCTGCAGACTTCGTCGCGCAAGATGCTTGGCGAGGTCTGTGATCTCGTGATCGTGGTCGGCGGCGACGGCAGCCTGTTGGGCGCGGCGCGGGCGCTGGCCAGGCACAATGTGCCGGTGCTGGGCATCAACCGTGGGCACCTGGGTTTTCTGACCGACATCCGCCCCGACGAGCTGGAGATAAAGGTCGCCGAGGTGCTGGACGGCCACTACCTGGTCGAGAACCGCTTCTTGCTGCAGGCCGAGGTGCGCCGGCACGGCGAAGCCATCGGCCAGGGCGATGCGCTCAACGATGTGGTGCTGCACCCGGGCAAGTCGACGCGCATGATCGAGTTCGAGATCTGGATCGACGGCCAGTTCGTCTGCAGCCAGAAGGCCGACGGCCTGATCGTCGCCACCCCCACCGGCTCGACCGCCTACGCGCTGTCGGCTGGTGGGCCGATCATGCACCCCAAGCTCGACGCCATCGTGATCGTGCCGATGTACCCGCACACGCTGTCGGGCCGGCCTATCGTGGTGGACGGCAACAGTGAATTGAAGATCGTGGTGGCCAAGGACATGACCATCTACCCGCAAGTGTCCTGCGACGGCCAGAACCATTTCACCTGTGCGCCGGGCGACACCGTCACGGTCAGCAAGAAGTCGCAGAAGCTGCGCCTGATCCATCCGCTGGATCACAACTATTACGAAGTGTGCCGTACCAAACTCGGTTGGGGCAGTCGCCTCGGTGGGAGAGGAGACGACTGATGCTCGATCCCGCGCGTAGCTACGATCTGATCGGGGACGTGCACGGGTGTGCCCAGACCCTGGAGCGACTGCTGGAGCAACTCGGTTATCGCTGTGAGGCGGGCGTGTGGCGTCATCCCCGGCGCATGGCGCTGTTTCTGGGCGATATCATCGACCGCGGCCCCCGCATCCGCGAGTCGCTGCACATCGTGCGCGACATGGTCCAGGCCGGCCAGGCGCTGTGCATCATGGGCAACCATGAATTCAACGCGCTGGGCTGGGTGACGCCAGCCTTGCCACAGAGCGGCCAGCACTACGTACGCGAGCACACACCCCGGCATGAAAAGCTGATCGGCGAGACACTGGCGCAGTTCGAGCAGTACCCGCACGAGTGGCGCGAGTTCATCGACTGGTTCTACGAGTTGCCGCTGTTCATCGATGCCGGGCGCTTCCGTGCCGTGCATGCCTGCTGGGACCCGAACCTGATCGAGCCGCTGCGCGGCCTGCATGGCTGCGGGCGCATCGACCGGCATTTCATCCAGGCCTCGGCGATTCCCGGCAGTTTTGCCAGCAATGTCTTCAACCGCCTGCTGCGCGGCACCGACATGCGCCTGCCGCACGGCCTGACCCTGACCGGCGGCGACGGCCTGACCCGCGAGTTCTTCCGCACCAAGTTCTGGGAAGACGACCCGCAGACCTATGGCGACATCGTGTTCCAGCCTGACGCGCTGCCTGAAGGAGTGGCCAAGACGCCGCTGTCGACCTCGGACAAGAACGCCTTGCTGCGCTACGGCATCGACGAGCCGCTGTTGTTCGTCGGCCATTACTGGCGCAGCGGCATTCCGGCGCCGATCCGGCCCAACCTGGCCTGCCTGGATTACAGCGCCGTGCTGTACGGCAAGCTGGTGGCCTACCGGCTGGACCAGGAAACGCAGATCGACCCGGACAAATTCGTCTGGGTCGATGTCCAACGCCCCGAGGCCAGCCGGTAAACGCTGTTTGCCCATTCACTCAGCCATTGGCTGTCACAAGGATTGACCATGGATGACTCGACGCTGGATCAACTGCAAGCCGCGCTGCTGGCATCCCCCGGCAACGTCGCGCTGATCGGCCTGCTGCTCAAGGCGTGCCTGGAGCGTGGCGACACGGCCCGCGGGTTGAAGCTGCTGCCCGACGACCTCGATCAGCCCGGCCACGAACCCCTCAAACCGGTGGCGGCACAGCTGTACCTGACGGCCGGCAACGCGCAGAAGGCCCTGGACCTGGCCACCGGCGACGCGCCGCCGATGCAACTGCTGCGCGCCCGCGCCCTGGCCGAACTGGGGCGGCAGCGCGAAGCGCTGGTGGAGTACCGGGCGGCCATCAATGCCAACCCGGCGCTGGAAGACATGGCGCTGTGGCGACGGCTCAACGTCTCGGTCACCGACATCAACAGCGGTGAAGGCCGCCCGCGCTTGCGGGTGATCTCCAACGATGACACCGACCAGACCGAAGTGCGCCGCCTGCTGGTGCCGGAGAACGAGCGCGTCACCTTTGCCGACATCGGCGGCCTGGACGAGCTGAAAAAGACCATCCACAAGAAGATCATCCTGCCGTACCAGAAGCCCGGCCTGTTCGAGCGCTTTCGCAAGCGTGTCGGCGGCGGCGTGCTGCTGTACGGGCCGCCCGGCTGCGGCAAGACCATGCTGGCGCGGGCCACGGCCGGCGAGTGCAAGGCCACTTTCTTCAACGTGGCGATCTCCGACGTGCTGGACATGTACATCGGCGAGTCCGAGCGCAAGCTGCATGCCTTGTTCGAACAGGCCCGGGCCCAGGCGCCCGCGGTGATGTTCTTCGATGAAGTCGAGGCGCTGGGCGGCAAACGCTCCAATACCCGCGACTCGACCTCGTCCAAGCTGGTCAGCCAGTTCCTCTCGGAAATGGACGGCTTTACCAACGACAACAAGGGCGTGCTGATCCTGGCGGCAACCAACGTGCCGTGGTCGGTTGACTCGGCCTTCCGCCGGCCGGGGCGCTTCGATCGCACCTTGTTCGTCCCGCCACCGGACCGTGTGGCGCGCGAGACCATGCTGCAACTGATGGTCAAGGGCCGGCCGCTGGCCGCCGACATCGACTTTGCCTTTCTGGCCAAGAACACCCCGGGGTTCTCTGGCGCCGACCTGGGCGAACTGGTGGAAACCGCCGCCGACGAAGCCATCGAAGAGTCGATCGGGCAGGGCAGCGAACAGCCGATCAGCGACCGGCACTTCAAGCAGGCGCTCAAGGAAGTACGGGCCACCACCCTGGAATGGCTGACCACGGCGCGCAATTACGCGCGCTATGCCAACGAAGGCAATCAATACGATGAAGTGCTGGCCTTTCTCGACAAACATGGCAAGGGGCGTTGATGGCCACTGACAGCGTGTACCGCATCGAAGACGAACCGCGCCCCGGGGCGCTGGCCAGGTTTGCCGTGTCACCGTTCTGGCCATTGCTGGGCCTGATGATGGGCGGGCTGTGGCTGGGCCTGCCGTGGTTTGTACTCAACTCCATTGCCGTGGGCTGCCCCAACCGGGTCAAGGAGTGGATCTGGGCGGGCGTCGGCCTGGTCGGCAGCGTGATCATCGCCGTGGCGCTGCTGTGGCTGCTCAACACCGGTTACCTGAACAGCCAGATCCAGCTGCAATACGCCATTCTGATCATGGTGGTGTGGAAGCTGTCGATCGGCTATGTGCTGTTCACCCAGCAAAGCGCCACCATCGAGCTGTATCAGTACTACGGCGGCCAGCTCAATCGCTTTGCGCCGCTGGTGGCGCTGGGCGGGGCGTTCCTGCTGCGCGGTGCGGTGCTCAAGCTGGTGCCTTCGGACCTCTGGTTTCTGGTGATGAGCTGATGAACAACGATTATTTGCTGGAAGTCGCCTATCAGCGGCTGAACACCGGGCATGTCGACGGGGCCATCGACAGCCTGCGCCAGTTGCTGGCCAATGATCCGGAGTCGGCTGAGGCGCATGCCTTGCTGGCGGTGTGCCTGCTGAACATGCGCCGCCTGCACGCCGCCCGCCATGAGTCGCGCCTGGCGCTGGCCCATGACCCGGGCCTGGCGCTGGCGCATTACGCCGCCGGGCAGATCGACGTTGCCTCGCGCCAGTTCAAGAGCGCTGAGCAGCACCTGTTGCAGTTGCTCGACCTGGAGCCCATGCAGCCGCGCGGTTACCGCAGCCTGGCCGACCTGTACCAGTTGACCGGGCGGTTGAGCGAGAGCCTGCCGTTGCTGGAAAAGGCCCTGGAGTTGCAGCCCGATGACGCGGCCAACCTGACCGCCATGGCCGATTATCACCGCGCCTGCGGCGACTATGGCAAGGCGCAGTTGTACGCCCGCCAGGCGTTGCAGGCCGATCCTGCGCACATTGGCGCCATCGTGGTGCTGGGGCATCTGCTGCTGCGTGAAGGCAATGTGCAGGGTGCCCGCGAGCACGCTGCCTGGGCCCTGCAGGAAGACCCCAACAGCGTGGCGGCGCTGGGCCTGCTGACCGAGGTCAAGGCGCGCAGCAATGTGTTCATGGGCGTCTGGTGGCGTTTCAACCGCTGGCTGATCGAGCGCGGCAGCACCCGCGCCATCGTCCTGCTGCTGGTGATGTTCGTCTGCTACCGGGTCACCGTACTGACCGTCAGCAGCCAGGGCTACCCGCAGGTGGCGCAGATGATCGACTGGCTGTGGCTGGGTTTTGCCATCTACACCTTCGCCGCCCCGCAGATCTTCCGCCGCACGATGGACAAGGAACTGGCGCAGGTGAAACTGTCCCGGGATTTCTGAACCGCCGAGCCCTTGTAGGAGCGCGCTCTGCCGGAATGCCGGGCCACCGCGACCGAGTGCGTAGCGCTCGCAAAATCTCGGAAACGCCATAAATTTATGATTGCTACCCCATCCGGGATCTATGAAACGCCACAAATTTACGACTGCTAACGCAGCCGGTCGCGGGCAAGCGCGCTCCTACTGCTCCATCCGCTAGTTTTTCAATCCCCGGTGCCCCGCCACTCGATCGGCGTTAAACTGGCGCCATCCCGTAGAGAGTGTTGAACATGTCCTCTTTTGCAGAAATGATTGAAAACATCACCCCCGATGTCTATGAAAGCCTCAAGCTGGCCGTCGAGATCGGCAAATGGTCCGACGGTCGCAAGCTGACCCAGGAGCAGCGCGAGCTGTCGATGCAGGCGCTGATCGCCTGGGAAGTGCGCAACCTGCCCGAAGACCAGCGCACCGGTTACATGGGCCCGCAGGAATGCGCGTCCAAGTCCGCCCCCATCGCCAATATCCTGTTCAAGTCGGATGCCATCCATTGATCGAACTGGGTCGTGGTGCCGTCAACAAGATGTTGGTGCGTCAGGGCGACGCGCCGTTTGTGCAATACGCCTTTCGCCTGGGCGACAGTGAAATCGCGGTCAACCCGTTGATCGGCAAGCCCTTGCGCCTGGAGTTCCTGGGCGCCATCCATTGCAGCCATTGCGGGCGCAAGACCAAGTCCAGCTACAGCCAGGGCTATTGCTACCCGTGCATGACCAGGCTGGCGCAGTGCGACGTGTGCATCATGAGCCCGGAAAAGTGCCATTACCACGAAGGCACCTGCCGTGATCCGGCCTGGGGCGAGCAGTTCTGCATGACCGACCACATCGTCTACCTGGCCAACTCGTCCGGGATCAAGGTCGGCATCACCCGTGCTTCCCAATTGCCGACCCGCTGGCTCGATCAGGGCGCCAGTCAGGCGCTGCCGATCCTGCGCGTGGCCACCCGCCAGCAGTCGGGCTTTGTCGAAGACCTGCTGCGCAGCCAGGTAGCGGACCGCACCAACTGGCGCGCGCTGCTCAAGGGCGACGCCCCGCCGGTGGACCTCAAGGCGATTCGCAGCGAGCTGTTCGAGCAGTGTGGTGAGGGGCTTGTTGCGTTGCAGGAACAGTTTGGCCTGCACGCCATCCAATTGCTGCACGACGCCGAACCGCTGGAGTTTCGCTATCCGGTCGAGGCCTATCCGACCAAGATCGTCAGCTTCAACCTGGACAAGAACCCGGTGGCCGAGGGCACGCTGCTGGGCATCAAGGGCCAGTACCTGATCTTCGACACCGGCGTCATCAATATTCGCAAGTACACGGCCTATCAACTGGCCGTGCTTCAGTCATAGGGATTTTCCGCATGCGCACCGAACAACCGCAAGTGATCCATCTCAAGGACTACCAGGCGCCCGAGTACCTCATCGACGAGACGCACCTGACCTTCGAACTGTTCGACGACCACACCCTGGTGCATGCGCAACTGGTCATGCGCCGTAACCCGGTGCGTGGCGCGGGCCTGCCGCCGCTGGTGCTCGATGGCCAGCACCTGGAACTGCTGGCGCTGCAACTGGACGACACCGAACTGACCGCCGCCGACTACCAGCTCGACGACAGCCACCTGACCGTGCAGCCCAGGGGCGAGCGCTTTACCCTCGACAGCACGGTGCGTATCCACCCGGAAACCAACACCGCCCTTGAGGGGCTGTACAAGTCCGGCGGCATGTTCTGCACCCAGTGCGAGGCCGAAGGCTTTCGCAAGATCACCTATTACCTCGACCGCCCGGACGTGATGAGCAGCTTCACCACCACGGTCAGCGGCGACAAGCAGAAGTACCCGATCCTGTTGTCCAACGGCAACCCGATTGCCAGCGGTCAGGAGGACGACGGTCGCCACTGGGCGACCTGGGAAGACCCGTTCAAGAAGCCGGCCTACCTGTTTGCGCTGGTGGCCGGTGACCTGTGGTGTATCGAAGACACCTTTACCACCCGCAGCGCCCGTGAAGTGACCCTGCGCATCTATGTCGAGCCGGAAAACGTCGACAAGTGCCAGCACGCCATGGACAGCCTGAAGAAATCCATGCGCTGGGACGAAGAGGCCTACGGTCGCGAGTACGACCTGGACATCTTCATGATCGTGGCCGTCAACGACTTCAACATGGGGGCGATGGAGAACAAGGGCCTCAACATCTTCAATTCCAGCGCCGTGCTGGCCCGCGCCGAGACCGCCACCGACGCCGCCCACCAGCGCGTCGAGGCCATCGTGGCCCACGAGTACTTCCATAACTGGTCGGGCAACCGCGTCACCTGCCGCGACTGGTTCCAGCTGTCGCTCAAGGAAGGCTTCACCGTCTACCGCGACTCGGGCTTCTCGGCCGACATGAACTCGGCCACGGTCAAGCGCATCCAGGACGTGGCTTACCTGCGCACCCACCAGTTCGCCGAAGACGCCGGCCCCATGGCCCACGCCGTGCGCCCGGACAGCTTCATCGAGATCTCCAACTTCTACACCCTGACCGTGTACGAGAAGGGCTCCGAAGTGGTCGGCATGCTCCACACCCTGTTGGGCGCCGAAGGCTTTCGCCGGGGCAGCGACCTGTATTTCGAGCGCCACGATGGCCAGGCCGTGACCTGTGACGACTTCGTCAAGGCCATGGAAGACGCCAACGGCGTCGACCTGACCCAGTTCAAGCGCTGGTACAGCCAGGCCGGAACGCCGCGTCTTGAAGTCAGCGAGCACTATGACAGCGCCGCGCGCACCTACAGCCTGACCTTCCGCCAGAGCTGCCCGATCACCCCGGACAAGCAGGAAAAGCTGCCGTTCGTGATCCCGGTGGCCCTGGGGCTGCTGGATTCACAAGGTGTTGAGCTCGCCCTGCGCCTGGACGGCGAAGCGGTCGCTTCCGGCACCCGCCGCGTGATCTCGGTCACCGAGGCCGAACAGACCTTTACCTTTGTCGACATCGACGCCCAGCCACTGCCATCGCTGCTGCGTGGCTTCAGTGCGCCGGTCAAGCTGAGCTTCCCGTACGACCGCGACCAGTTGATGTTCCTGATGCAGCACGACAGCGACGGTTTCAACCGCTGGGATGCCGGCCAGCAACTGTCGGTGCAGGTGCTGCAGGACCTGATGAAACAGCACCAGCAAGGCCAGCCGCTGGTCATGGACCCGCGCCTGATCACAGCACTGGGCACGGTGCTGGCCGACGAGCAGCTTGATCAGGCCATGGTCGCCGAAATGCTCTCGCTGCCGGGCGAGGGTTACCTGACCGAGATCAGCCAGGTGGCCGATGTCGAAGCCATCCATGCCGCTCGCGAATTTGCCCGCCGGCAAATCGCCAGCGGCCTGTTCGACAGCCTGTGGGCGCGTTACCAGGCCAACCGCGAAGTCTCGCGCAAGACCGCCTACGTCGCCGAGGCCGAGCACTTTGCCCGTCGCGCCTTGCAGAACATCGCGTTGTCGTACCTGATGCTCAGCGAAAAGCCCGAGGTGTTGGCCGCCGCCATCGATCAGTTCGACACCAGCGACAACATGACCGAGCGCCTGACGGCCCTGGCCGTGCTGGTCAACTCGCCGTTCGAGCAGGAGCGTGCCAAGGCGCTGGCGGTGTTCGCCGAGAACTTCAAGGACAACCCGCTGGTCATGGACCAGTGGTTCAGTGTCCAGGCCGGCAGCACCCAGCCGGGTGGCCTGGAGCGGGTCAAGGCGTTGATGCAGCACCCGGCGTTCAACATCAAGAACCCTAACAAGGTGCGTGCCCTGATCGGTGCCTTTGCTGGCCAGAACCTGATCAACTTCCACGCCGCTGATGGCTCCGGCTACCGTTTCCTGGCCGACATCGTTATCGAACTGAACGGCTTCAACCCGCAGATCGCCTCCCGCCAGCTGTCGCCGCTGACCCGCTGGCGCAAATACGACAGCGCCCGCCAGGCCTTGCTCAAGGCCGAACTGGAGCGCATTCGCAGCTCCGGCGAGTTGTCGTCGGACGTGTATGAAGTGGTGAGCAAAAGCCTGGCGCAATAAGCGGGCTTGAAGTGAAACAAGGCGTTATCCGCAACAGCGGGTAGCGCCTTTTTTACAGGGGAAGGGTGCACGACCTGCCGGACGACTGTCCGCAGGAGATTACCCGCCGCCAAGGCGCAGTGCTGTCGCGAAGCAAACACGGGACCGGGTAGGAGCGCGCTTGCCCGCGACCGAGTGCGTAGCGCTCGCAAAAATTGTGTGGCCGCTGAAAATTTACGACTGCTAACGCAGCCGGTCGCGGGCAAGCGCGCTCCTACAAAGGGTGAATTACATAGCCAATAAAATCAGTAAGTAATTTTTTTGCCGAGAACGATCCTCGGTCGCGAAAAAGCCGTCTCCCACAGGCCCCGTCATGGCTCAGGTCCTGTATGCCGTTCGCTGATCAAGCAGCTACAGGCTGGGCACTGGCACGAGTCTGTGCAGTGACTCACAAAACCTCACATGTGAGGACTTACGCCTGTCGGGTGCATCTGTTAGCGTGCACTTCTTGTGGTCTGAACGCAGCAAGGGAGGAATGCCCATGCCTCGCACGACCGGGGGCGAGAAGACGGCAGGAACCGGCAGGGCCCTGAAAAGCTCGACCGACTACATGCGCGACATGCGCCAGCGCCTCAAGGAGGCCGGGCTGGTCAAGCGTGAGTTCTGGATCCGGCCCGAGAACACCGATGCGTTGCGGGGGATCGAAAAAGCCCTGCGACAGCCTTTCCTCGGAACACGAATCAAACTGGAGGATTTCATGACCGAGAATGCCAACTGGACCATTGATTCACTGCACAAGGCCCTGGGCGAACTGGACCTGGTGACTGAAGGCCGGATCGAACTGAGCCTGTGCGACGCCACCGAACACGGCATCCGCCTGACCTTGCGCGAATTCGGCGATCTGCCGGTGTACCTGGCCGTGGTCGGTGACCAGATCCTGGCCGACACCACCCTGATCGAAGTCAGCCGCATCAAGGACACCGCCGCCTTCAACGAGGTGGTGTTGCGCAGCCGTGACCTGTTCCCGCTGTCGGCGGTGGGCATCGAGACACTGGCCGATGGCCAGGAAGTCTATTGCCTGTTCGGCGCCCTGAGCGCGGCCTCCAGCCTGACCGTGATCGTCCAGGAAATCCTCACCCTGGCGGACAACGTGATTCGCGCCGCCGAGGCCTTCGACGACCACTTCATCGACTGATACGGCCTTTGCGCTGTTCTGGAGAAACGCATTCATGAGTACAAGCATCTGGAAAAAACTGGTCACTGCCGTGCGTGGCGGTGCTTCTGAAGTGGGCGAGGCGGTCATCGACGCCAACGCCCTGCGCATCTTGGACCAGGAAATCCGTGACGCCGACAACGCGCTGGTCAAGGCCCGCGAAGGCCTGGTCGGCATCAAGGCCAAGCACAAGCTCTCGGCCCAGCGCCTGGAAGAGCACAACAGCAACATCACCAACTGGGAAAACCGTGCCCTGCAAGCGCTGAACAAGGGCGAGGAAGCCCTGGCCGGCGAATGTGCGGCCAAGATCGCCGACATCGAGGCCCTACGCGCCCAAGAGCAGGCCCTGGCCGACCAGTTCGGCAAGCAGGCCACCGTGCTGCAAGAGCAGGTGCTCAAGGCCGAGGCGCGGATTCGCGGGCTCAAGCAGCAGGTCGAAATGGCTAAGGCCCGGGAAACCGTGCAGCGCGCCCGCGTGGCCACCGCCAATGCCACCGGCGGCGCCAACGGCTCGGTCGAAACGGCCGTCGGCTCGCTGGCACGCCTCAAGCAACGCCAGGACGAACAGGATGCCAAGCTTGAAGCCGCCGAAGAACTGGCCAGCCAGGCCAACGGCGGTGATCTGGAGCGTCGCTTGCAAGAGGCCGGCATCGGCGCCCGCAGCAGCGGTGCCGACGACGTGCTGGCGCGGCTGAAGGCCAAGAGCCAGACCCCGCAGTAATTGGCGCTCTCGAGCCGTTTTCGCCTGATCCTCGGCCTGTCGCTGCTGATGGCCGGGGTGCAAGTGTTCAATGCCGTGACCGGCTACAGCCTGGTGCAGCACGGTATTCTGCCGCGCACGTTGTGGGGCCTGCAGGGGATTGTGTTTGCGCCGTGGCTGCACGGCTCGTTTGCGCACTTGCTCAGCAACCTGTTGCCGTTCATTGTGCTGAGCTGGCTGGTGGCGACCGAAGGGGTCAAGCGTTATGCCTGGGTGGTGCTGCTGGTGTGCGTGCTGGGCGGGGCGCTGGTCTGGCTGTTCGGGCGCACCAGCCTGCATGTCGGCGCCAGTGGCCTGATCTTCGGCTTGTGGGCCTATCTGCTGGCCCGGGTCTGGTATCAGCGCAGTTTTGCCAGTCTGCTGGTGGCGCTGGTGACCCTGGTGGCGTATAGCGGTCTGGTCGCAGGCTTCGTGCCGGTGCCGGGCGTCTCTGTCGAGTCGCACATCGCCGGCGCTCTGGCCGGCGTGATCGTCGCCCGGCTGATGCACGCCAAAGGTGAGCCGCACTAAAGGATTCCGGTCCCGGATCGGGTCGTTTCAACAGGGCATCCATGATCAAGGAGATGCGCAATGAGTTGGTTCAAACGGATGATGGGCCTGGAAGCGCCGAAGTCCACAGAGCGACCGGGCGGCACCGCCACGGCGTCCAGCCCCCTGGGGCTGCGCAGTGGCAGCATGCTGTGCCTGGACACTTCATTGAAAGTCCTGCTGGACGGCCATTCGCAGGTCGACCTGCCCGGTGACGAGAAAGTCTGGGCGCTCGGCGAGATCGATCTGGGCCAGTCCATGACCCTGCGGCGGTTCTATCTGGACAACGAAGACTACTTTCTGCAGGTGCTCAGCAACGGCCCTCTGCCTGAAGATCTCCAGGACATCATCCTGTTCGGCTACTACAGCGCCACGCCCATCAACAGCCGCGATGAACTGCTGCGCCTGACGGGGCCGGCCTCGCCTATCGGCATGCCGACCTACGAGCACGAAGGTGAGGTGTTCGAGCGCCAGTGGGGCACCGAGACCGGCCAGACCGAACTGACCCCCATGGACGAACACGTGGTCAGTCCTGACAGCACCTACCGTGTCAAACACCTGAGCATGCTGTATGCCCGTGAAACCGGCCTGGTCAACCGTCGCGAATTCCTGCTGTTCTCGGTCGAAGAGGACGAGGAGGGCACGATCAGCCTGACCACCGCCGTAGGCGTGACCCTGCAATCCACCGACATCACCGTTCTGTAAGAGCGGTTTCACAAGAGAAGGAAGTCTTCATGCTCGACGCGCTGCGATTGTCGCTCAATGCCCAGGCGGTATTGGGTTTCATGCTCTACATCCTGGTGGCGGCCCTGCTGTTTGCAGTGTTCCAGTTCATCTACAGCCGCATCACGCCGCACAAGGAATTCGAACTGATCCGCGACAACAACAGCGCTGCCGCCCTGGCGCTGGGTGGCTCGCTGATCGGCTTTGCCTTGCCGGCCAGCAATATCATTGCCTACAGCATCAGCATCCTGGACGTGGTGGTCTGGGCACTGATCGCCGCCGTGGTCCAGTTGCTGGCCTTCGGCGCCACCAGCCTGGTGCTCAAGGGATTGTCGGCGCGCATTGCCCGCGGTGAGCTGGCTGCGGCCATCTACGCGGCCAGCGTGGCCGTCAGCGTCGGCCTGCTCAATGCGGCGTGCATGACGCCTTCGGTCTGATTTCAGGGAGATCACCATGAGACGCAGTTCCGCCAAACTGGTGCTGGTCAGCGCACTGCCCCTGGCGCTCAGCGCCTGCGGCGATTCGGACGAGCCGAACTTCACCGCCAAGACCACGTTCGACTCGGTGCAGCAATGCTCCGAAGCCAAGGTGCCGGTGGACGTCTGTTCCGACGCCTACATGGAGGCGCTGGCCGACCACCGCCGCATCGCGCCGGTCTACGACGACAAGGCCTCGTGCGACGCCGACTTCGTACCGGACTATTGCCAGGTCAACTCCGACGGCAAGTACACGCCGAAACTGGGCGGGTTCGAGTTGTCGTTTGCCGGCAACGTGCCGCAACAGACCCTGGACCAGGCCAACCAGCAGATTGCCCAGAGCAACAGCGGCGCCACCGGCAACCTGCTGACCGGCCTGTTGATCGGCCATTTGCTCAGCAACGGTTTCGGCGGCAACAGCCGCTACTACGGCCAGCCGGTGTACATGGGCCGTGATGACCGTGGCGGCTATTACAACTCGTCGCTGTACAAGCATATTGACCGGGGCAAGACCTTCAGCCGTTCCAACCAGGCCCGCTACAGCTCGGAAAAGACCTACAGCAAGTCCACGCTCGGGCGCAGCCTGGGGGGCGGATCGTCGGTGTCTTCGACCGTGTCGCGCGGCGGTTTCGGCAGCCAGGCCACGGCCCGCAGCGGTTGGGGCGGCAAGAGCAGCAGCGGCCGTTCCAGCTTCGGCGGCTAGGAGTTGCAGCCATGAAACGGATCAGCCTCGAAGAACGCCCCGACTGGCGTGTCACTGCCGAGCGTGAAGGCTTCGACTTTCACACCATCGACGGTGAGCGCTACTGGGACGAGCGGCATTACTACCTGTTCAACGAACAACAGATCACCCGCGACCTGGAGGCGCCGACCCAGGCGCTGCACCAGTTATGCCTGGATGCGGTCGAGCGGGTGGTCGACAGCGAGGCGTTGCTGCACCAGTTGGCCATTCCTGAAGCCTTCTTCGACCTGATCCGTCGTTCCTGGAAAGAGGGCCACCCTCATCTTTACGCCCGTTTCGACTTTGCCTACGACGGTACGGGCCCGGCAAAGATGTATGAAATCAATGCCGACACGCCCACCAGCCTGATGGAAGCGGCGGCCTTTCAGTTGCTGTGGCTGGACGAGCAGATCGAGCGTGGCGTATTGCCGGCCCATGCCAGCCAGTTCAACGCCATTGCCGAAGACCTGATCAGCGCCTTCGAACCGTTCAAGGGTCCGGTGCCGTTCTATTTCTCGGCCATGTCCGGCTCGGCCGAGGATCGCGGCACCACCGAATTCATGCGGCGCATGGCCGCCCATGCCGGCATCGAGAGCCGGCATATCGACATCGAGGACATCGGGCTCGATGGCCAGGGCCACTTCGTCGACCTGCAGGGCCGGGCCATCGAGCGTCTGTTCAAGCTGCATGCCTGGGAGCACATCTTTCACGAGCCTTTTGGCCAGCATGTGGCGGCCAGCGGCACGCGCTTCGTGGAGCCGGCCTGGAAAGCGATCCTGAGCAACAAGGGTATTTTGCCGCTGCTGTGGCAGTTCAACGAAGGCCACCCCAACCTGCTGCCGTCGTTCGTTGATACCAACCCTGCCAGCGCGGTGCCCAAAGGCTGGGTGCGCAAGCCGTTTTTCTCGCGTGAAGGGGCCAATATCGAGATCCGCACCCCGGGCGACGAAGTGATTGCCGAAGACGGGCCTTACACCGATGCGCCCTACATCCTGCAACGCTACGCGCCGCTGCCGCGCTTTGGCGACAGCTACACGCTGGTCGGGTCGTGGGTGATCGGTGATGTGGCTTCGGGCATCGGCATTCGCGAAGATGACAGCCTGATCACCAAGGACAGCAGCCGCTTCCTGCCCCATGCGGTGATCGACTGACCGAGCGGGTGCAGGACTGGCTTCAGCCGGGAAGCAGGCGCCGCCCTTTCCCGGCTACACTCGTGGTTGCTCAGGCCTATCCGGTATAACAATCCACAGCGATTGATCAAAGACAACGCGATCCTGTGGGAGGGGGCTCTGCCCGCGACAGGGCCTGTGGGGTGACCGCAGCCATCGCCGGCAAGCCGCCTTCGCCAAGGCCGAGTACGGCCCCGGGCAGACAGTGGCGGTATAAGAACAACAACAAGGAGTGGTCGATGAGCGATGTTTTCATGCGGCAGATACGCCGGCTTGCAGTGGGCCTGGCGCTGGGCCTGGCCAGTAGCCTGGCACTGGGCGCCCCTGAAACCCAGGCCTGGTCCATCGAATCGCCCAAGGCTGCCAGCACCTTGTTGATCGACGTGGCACAGGCCGGTCCCCGGCTGGTGGCCGTGGGCGATCATGGCCACATCCTGTATTCCGATGACCAGGGCCGGCAGTGGCAGCAGGCCCGGGTGCCGACCCGCCAATTGCTGACCGCCGTGTATTTCATCGACGCCCGGCATGGCTGGGCGGTGGGCCATGATGCGCAGATCCTGGCCAGCCGCGACGGTGGCCTGACCTGGCAGAAACAGTTCGAAGACCTTGCCCGTGAGGCGCCCTTGCTGGACGTCTGGTTCCAGGATATGAACACCGGCTTTGCCGTGGGCGCCTATGGCGCCTTGCTCGCCACCCAGGACGGCGGCCAGCACTGGCAGGATGTCAGTGATCGCCTGGACAACGAAGACCAGTACCATCTCAATGCCATTGCCGCCGTGGCCGAGGCTGGCCTGTTCATCGTCGGCGAGGCCGGCGGCCTGTACCGCTCAGCCGACCTGGGCCAGACCTGGGAGAAGCTGCCCAGCCCTTACCAGGGCTCACTGTTCGGCGTGATCGGCACCGCCAGCCCGCGAACCCTGTTGATCTATGGGTTGCGCGGCAACCTGCTGCGCTCCAGTGATTTTGGCGACACCTGGCAGCGTATCGGGCTCAATGCCGGGCGCGGCCCGCTGGAGGCCAGCCTGGCCGGGGCGACCCTGCTGGCTGACGGTTCGCTGGTGCTGGTCGGCAACAATGGCAGTGTGCTGCGCAGCCAGGACGACGGACAAAGCTTCACGGTGTACAACCGCCCCGACCGCATCGCCCTGGCCGGGGTGACCGGCACGGCCGGTGGTGAACTGATTCTGGTCGGGCAGGGCGGGGTACGCTCAGCCTCGTCCACCGGTGCCGTGTCGACTCCATGACAAGAATATGAACAAGGATGGCAGGCATGACCGATCTCCAGCATTCCCGGCAGCATTCCGATGAGCGAGCGACCCTGCTTGAGCGTTTGATCTTCAACAACCGTCCCATTGTGATCATCCTCTGCCTGCTGACCAGCCTGGTGCTGGGCTGGCAGGCGTTGCAGGTGCGGCCCTCGACCAGTTTCGAGAAAATGATCCCGCTGGCACATCCGTACATCCAGAACATGCTGGCGCATCGCGATGACCTGGCCAACCTGGGCAATACGGTGCGCATCTCGGTCGAAGCCACCCAGGGCGATATCTTTTCGAAAGGCTACATGGAAACCCTGCGCGGCATCCACGATGAGGCGTTCTATATTCCCGGTGTCGACCGCGCCGGCCTCAAGTCGTTGTGGAGTCCCAGCGTGCGCTGGACCGAAGTCACTGAAGAGGGCTTTGCTGGCGGCGAGGTGATTCCCAAGACCTACGACGGCTCCGAGGCCAGCCTGGACGCGCTGCGCAACAACGTGCTCAAGTCCGGGCAGGTCGGACGCCTGGTGGCCAACGATTTCAAGTCCAGCATCGTCGAGCTGCCGCTGCTGGAAGCCTACCCGGACCCCAACGACCAGGGCACCCTGCTGAGCCTGGACTACCAGCAGTTTTCCCATCAGCTCGAAGAAAAGATCCGCGACAAGTACCAGGCGCAAAACCCTGACATCAAGGTGCACATCGTCGGCTTCGCCAAAAAGGTCGGTGACCTGATCGACGGCCTGTTCATGGTCGTGGCGTTCTTTGCCATCGCCTTTGTCATCACCTTGGTGCTGCTGATCTGGTTCACCCGCTGCCTGCGCAGCACCATTGCCGTGCTCAGTACCACGATGATCGCCGTGCTCTGGCAACTGGGGCTGATGCACGTGGTCGGTTTCGGGATCGACCCGTACTCGATGCTGGTGCCGTTTCTGATCTTCGCCATCGGCATTTCCCATGGCGTGCAGAAAATCAACGGCATCGCCTTGCAATCGGGTGCCGCCGACAACGCCCTGACCGCGGCGCGGCGCACGTTCCGGCAATTGTTCCTGCCGGGCATGATTGCAATCCTGGCCGACGCGGTGGGCTTCATCACCCTGTTGATCATCGACATCGGGGTGATTCGCGAGCTGGCCATCGGCGCCTCGATCGGTGTCGCGGTCATTGTGTTCACCAACCTGATCCTGCTGCCGGTGGCCATTTCCTATGTGGGCATCAGCCCGCGTGCGGTCAGTCGCAGCAAGCAGGACGCAGTCAGCGAGCACCCGTTCTGGCGCCGCTTGTCCGGCTTTGCCAGCCCTGGCGTGGCGCGGGTCTCGGTGGTGCTGGCGTTGCTGGCCTTCGTCGGCGGGCTCTGGTACAGCCAGAACCTGAAGATCGGCGACCTGGACCAGGGCGCGCCGGAGTTGCGCCCGGACTCGCGCTACAACCAGGACAACGCCTTCATCATCCAGCATTACTCGACCAGCTCCGACGTGCTGGTGGTGATGGTCAAGACCCCGCCCGAGGGGTGTTCGGCCTACACCACCCTGGCCGCGATGGCCGAGCTGGCCTGGAAGATGGAAAACACCCCGGGGGTGCAATCGACCGTGTCGCTGGTCAACGTGTCGCGCCAGGTCATCAAGGGCATGAACGAGGGCAGCCTGAAATGGGAGACGCTGTCGCGCAACAAGGACGTGCTCAACAGCTCGATTGCCCGCGCCGAGGGGCTGTACAACACCGATTGCTCGCTGGCGCCGCTGATGATTTTCCTCAATGACCACAAGGCCGAGACCCTGGACCGCGCTGTGCAGGCGGTGCAGGCGGTGCAGGCGTTTGCCGACCAGCATCCCGACCCCCAGCTGGAGTTCCTGCTGGCGGCGGGCAATGCCGGGATCGAGGCGGCCACCAACCAGGTCATCAAGCAATCGGAGTTTCTGATTCTGCTGCTGGTGTACCTGTGCGTGGCCGGCATGTGCCTGCTCACCTTCCGCTCCTGGGCGGCGACCTTGTGCATTGTGCTGCCGCTGGTGTTGACCTCGGTGCTGGGCAATGCGCTGATGGCGCTGCTGGGCATCGGTGTCAAGGTCGCGACCTTGCCGGTGATCGCGCTGGGCGTGGGGATCGGCGTCGATTACGGCATCTACATCTACAGTCGCCTGGAAAGCTTCCTGCGTGCCGGGCTGCCGTTGCAGGAAGCCTACTACCAGACGCTCAAGTCCACCGGCAAGGCGGTGCTGTTCACCGGGTTGTGCCTGGCGATCGGCGTGTGCACCTGGATATTCTCGGCCATCAAGTTCCAGGCCGACATGGGGCTGATGCTGACCTTCATGCTGCTGTGGAACATGTTCGGGGCGCTGTGGTTGCTGCCGGCGCTGGCGCACTTTCTGCTCAGGCCCGAGAAGATGGCCGGCAAGGCCGGACATTCGCTGTTTTCCCATTGAGCCGGCGCCGGGCTGCAGCCTGGCGCCGCGCTTTGCCCTATGATGTCGGCCTTTCTCCACCGCTTCGTGAGTGCACATGACAACTTCTACTTTCCTGCAGACCCTGCAAGCCACCACCCTGCTTGAGATCGACGGTCTCTATGCCTCGGACTTCAGCCTTGAAAACGGCCTGCAGGTCGAGTGCATGGACGGTCGCGCCCGCAAGGTCTGGACCTTCAGTACCGAGCAGGTTCAAGCGGCGGCCTTCGATGCGTCGCTGCAAAGCTGGGTCATCAATGATGGTGAGTCCGATCACCGCGTGGTGTGCCTGGACGCTTTCAGCCCCAGCGATGATGACGATACCGATCAGGATTGATCCAGGTCAGTCTTTTGTCCTGCCTTGACCGCTAGACTCGCCCGAGGTGTTGCGCCTGACAGTGATCAGGGCGCGGCATCGGGTGGTAGGGTGCCTGGAGCCTTCCAGGCACTACACAAGGATGTGCTTGCCTTTTCTTGCCCCGGCCTCGGGGTAACGACGTTTCATGCGCGGGTGTAGGCCGGCGCCTCGGTTTCATGAAATCGAACGACAAGAAAAAACAGGGAGTTTCAATGTCTATTCAAGGTGCGTTGAGCCGTGCGCGGCTGTTTCCGACGTTTCTGGGTGCCTCGCTGCTGGTGCTGGGCGTGGTACAGATCATCGCCGGTTACCAGTTGGTCAGCCTCGGAGGCTCGTGCTATTTCGTGCTGTCAGGGCTGGGCCTGGCGGCCTGCGGCGTCCTGCTGTTGCTGGCGTTGCGCATGGCCGTCTGGCTGTTCAGTCTGTGCCTGTCGCTGTGTACGGTGTGGTCATTGTGGGATGCGGGGCTGGACCGCCAACAGTTGATGCCGCGTCTTTTCATCTGGTTTCTGATCGGTCTGGTGCTGCTGGCGCCCCTTGCCCGGCAGGGGCTGCGACCGATGCGCCGGCCGTTTTCCCTGATGCACCTGATGGTGGCGCTGGTGCTGGCGGGTGTTTCATTGGATCCCCTGGCACAGATTCGTCAGTACCATTCCGGTTATCGCGAACTGGCCACCTTGTTCGTTCCCCGCCTTGACGTACTGCCCCTGGCAGTCGAGGCCACGGCGGTGCGGGCACCTGAAGGTTGAACCTTGAGGGCCGTTTTATGGTCCTGACTTAGGGTTTGTTGCCTTTCGGCACAGGCCACCTTGTTGGGCCATGACAATAAAAAGGAGGCCACCATGATCCAACCATTGCGGCCCTGGCTGGCAGTTGCCGGGGCACTCAGTCTGTTTTGCGCTCAGGCTCAGGGTATGTCAGATACAGAGTTGTTAGTGGGCACCTACACCCAGGGCAGCAGCCAGGGGATTTATCGCCTGGGTTTCGACAGCCAGACCGGCTTGATCGAGCCTGCGCCGCGCCAGGAGGTCCAGACCGACAACCCCTCCTGGCTGACGTTGTCGCGAGAGGGCAATTACCTGTTCGCCGTCAACGAGAACGGCCCGGGTCAGCGCGATGAGCGCGGCAAGGTCAGCAGCTATCGCATTGATCCTGCCACCCGGCAGCTTACGTTGATCAACCAGGTGGCCAGCCAGAGCGATGAGCCGACCCATGCCAGCCTGACCGCGGACCAGCGCTTCCTGCTGGTGGCCAACTATGCCGTGCAATCCAGACCGGGCGGCCTGCTGGCGGTGCTGCCGGTGGGCGAGGGCGGCCAACTGGGTGATGCGGTGCAAACCCACGGGCCCAACACGCCCAGCAAGGTCAATCGCGAGCGCCAGGCCTCGTCGCATGTGCACTCGGTGGTTCCTGACCCTCAGGGCAAGTACGTGGTGGCCGCCGACCTGGGTGCTGACCGTCTGTTCGTGTATCGCTATCACGCCGATCGCCCGCAACCGCTGGAATGGATGCAGAAAAGCTCAAACGTCGTATTGCCCAAGGGTAGCGGGCCGCGGCACCTGTTGTTCAGCCAGGACGGGCTGCATGCCTGGCTGACCCTGGAGATGTCCGGGCAGGTGGCGGTGTTCGATTACCTCAATGGCAAGTTTCGCCAGACCCAGATGGTCGACCTCAAGGCGGGCGAGCGAAAAGCCAATGGTGCCAGCGGCCTGCATGCTTCACCGGACGGGCGCTTTCTGTACGTGGCCAATCGTGGCGAGGTCAACGAGATGCTGGTGTTCAGCATCGACCCCACCAGTGGTCACCTCAAGGAGATCCAGCGGCGCTCGGTAGAAGGTCGCGAGCCGCGCGAATTCAGCCTTGATCCCACCGGCAAGTTCTTGCTGATCGCCAATCAGAAAAGCAACCAGATCGTGACCTTGCGCCGTGATCCGCAGACCGGCCTGCTGGGCGACATCGTGCAGGCACTGGATTTTGATGCGCCTTCCTCACTGGTCTTTCTGCCCGACCCACAATAAGCAAACAGCTCTGGCCCGCGCCGTTGGCGGGTCGCAGCCATTATCATTCGCAGTGATAGAAGCTAGTGCTGCAAAAGATTTTTGCCAGACCCGCCTCGAGAGTAAGTTGGGTCCATGGCCCTGACGGCCCCGACCTGAACCTGCTACCGAGGATCGACCCATGAACTTCAATATGTTTTCCATCATTGCTGCATCGGCCATCTCTGCCACCGTGGCCCTGCCAGCCAGCGCCAGTTCGGAAATCGCTGAAAAAAGACTGCACGCCGCCCAGAGCCAGAGCTACACCCCCCAGTACCTGCAACAGAGCGCCAACTTTTACGCGGCGCTGGATCATAAAAGCGTGCGTTGAAATACAGCACCCAATGAAGCTTTCGCGAGCCTGTTAGCCCACTTTCCTGGCGACCCCTGTTCATCGCGCAGCAGACCACGCAGACCTCGTCGGCCAGCCGGTTCGCGAAAGCTTCGCTTATATTCGTCATCCCCGCAGGGTAGTCTCTGACGGGGATGTTTTTTTGGGCGGTATAAAAGATTCAACTTTCAGGGTCGGCAGGCATCAATACTATTGATCGCCGGTATGCAAAGACATGCGTTCTCATGGATCAACCTTTGAAGCACTCTGGTGCGACGCAAAGACGAGGAATTCAAACATGGCCACTGCACTGCTTCATTCGATCAAGCAAGGCGCCTGGATTGCCATTGCCCTGTACGTGGTGTTCATTGGCGTGGTCACCGTGACCAGCATGAACCCGAGCCTGACCGACGCCCAGGCACCGGTGGTGGTGCACAGTGCCGCGCCCGCCACCGTCCACACTTCCTGACGGGGCGCACGCGCCCGGTGCTCTAAGAGCCCACTTCCACCGTGCTCAGGCCATTGCCCTGACGCCGGATTCGAATCTGCACGGCGATGCGCTCGTGCATTTCCTGGACATGGGAAATCACCCCGACCTTGCGCCCCTGGGCTTGCAAGCCATCGAGCGCGTCCATGGCCAGTTGCAGTGACTCGGGGTCCAGGCTGCCGAAGCCTTCATCGATGAACAGCGACTCGATGCGCAAGGTGCTGGACGCCATCGACGCCAGCCCCAGCGCCAGGGCCAGCGACACCAGAAACGTCTCGCCACCTGACAGCGAATGCACCGAGCGCAGTTCGTCACCCATCTCGGTGTCCAGCACCAGCAGGCCCAGCAGGCTGCCGCCGCGCTTGAGGCGGTAGCGGCGCACCAACTGGCGTAACTGGGCATTGGCGTGATGCACCAGCAGGTCGAGGTTGTAGGCCTGGGCCAGCTTGCGAAAGCGATCACCCTCGGCTGAACCGATCAGCTCGGCCAGGCGCCCCCAGCGCAGCCGCTCGGCACTGGCCTGCCCGATACGCGCCTGCAACTCACCGCTTTGGGCCTGGCGCCGCTGGTCTTCACTGACCTGTGCACGCAGGTCGGCGCACACTTGCTCGCTCAGGGCCAGGTCGGCCTGGGCACTGTGCACGGCCTCGACCAGCGCCTGGGCATCGATGACGGTCTGTTGCGCCTGATGCAGCTCCAGGCGCTGCTCGCGTTCCTGGATCAGCACCCTGGCCTGTTCCAGGGCTTTTTCGCTGGCGTGCAGGCGCTGGCGCAAAGACTCGACCTGTGCCGGATCGAAATCCAGCAAGGCCTGCAAGGTGCTGTCGTCCAGCTCCGGATGAGCACCGCGCCAGGCCGCGAGCTGTTCGAGCAGCACGAGGTGTTCGCCTTGCAGGTCCCGATGCTGTTGCTCGCCGGCGGTGAGTTCAGCCGCCAACTGGATCAGTTGCGCCTGAGTGTCCTGCAGGGCCTGCGCGGCCTCGGCGTGCACGCTGCGCGCGTGCTCGACCTCTTGCTCCAGTGCCTGTTGCCAGTGCTCGGCACGGGCGTGCGCGCCCAGCAAGGCGCTCAAGGCCACCTGGCTGGCGTGCTGCTGATCGCTCAGTTGCTGCACGTGCTGTTGCAGTTCGACCTGGCGTTGCTGGTCGCTGCTCAGCTGGTGCTGAAGCGGCTCCACCGCTTTTTGCCGCTCGGCCTGTTCCTGTTGCTCATCGTGTTGCTGTTCGAGCAGCGCCAGGCGCTCGCCGACCTGCTGTTCCAGGCGCATGACGCTGGCACTGGTGTCGTCGCGCAGGGCAGCGAGGGTGTCATCGGGCAGCACGCCGGTCAGTGCAGCGAATGCTTCTTCGAGGCGCTCACGGTCATCTTTCAGTTGTCGCTGTTGCTCCTCGACCTGCCGCGTGGCGTCCTGGCTGGCTTGCTGCGCCTGTTGCAGTTGCTGCTGCAAGTGCACGGCGTCCTGTTGCAGCGTGAGCAGGGCCTGCTGGCGCTGTTCGTCCTTGAGGATCACTTCGGTGAGCTGGTCGAGCTGGCGGGCCAGCCAGGCGCTGCGCTCGGACTCGGCCCGGTCGAGCACGGCAGCGGCCTGCGCAAAGTCCTGTAGCTGGGCGGTCAACTGCTGTTGCTGGTCTTGTAGCTGCTTGTGCTGCTGCAGGGCATCCTTTTGCCGCGCAATGACTACGCCGACCTGTTCACGCAGCTGGCTGCGCTGGTCCTTGAGTGCGTCCACAGCCTTTTCGGCACGGCTTTGCTCGCTTTCATCATGCTCGGCCAGGCCCTGCAACACGGCCTCAGGCATGTGCCAGGGGTGGTCGGCGCTGCCACACACAGGGCACGGCTGCTGGTTCTGTAACTGGCTGCGCAGCGCCTCGACACTGGCGCTGCTGGCCAGGCGCTGGCGGTCAAGCAATTGCCGGGTCACGCTCAGCGCCTGTTCGGCGACCTTGAGCTGCTCGGCCACGGCCATGCCCTGGGCGGTGAGTCGTTCACGCTCCTGCTGGGCGTGGTGCAACTGTTCGGCCAATGCCAGCAAAGGCGCATCAAGGGCTTGCAGGCTGCTCCACAGGCGGCTGAGGACTTCGATGGCGCGGTGCTGCTTACGGTTGTCCTGCAGCAGGCCGCCGAGCAATTGCAGGTGTTCGGTGACTGCCTGAGGTTCGACATCCGCTTCGCGGTAGAGCACATCCAGCGCACCGCGCCGGGCCACCAGCTGCTGCTCGGCCTCGGCCGCCCGTTGTTCCAGTGCCGGCAGCTCCTGCTGCCCCTGGCGCACGCGGTTGGCGGTCAGGGTCAGGGCCTTGAGGCGATCGCGCCAGGCACTCCAGGCCTGGGTCAGCGGCGCCAGGGCGGTACTGGCCTGCAGCTGTCCGGCGATCGTCTCCAGGCGCTGAGCCACCTGTTGTTGTCGGTCGAGCAGGGCCTTCAATTGTGCCTGGCCCTGTTCACACGCCTGGGTGTTGTGATGCTGCTGCGTCCGGGCCTTGTCCAGCCCCTCGGCCAGATGGCTCAAGGTGTTCTGGGCATCGAATGCCTGTTGCAGATGCGGCCGGGCCTCGACGAGCTGTTGCTGGGCGGCCAGCAGCGTGGTCTGCGCAGTGTCGCGGTGCATTTGCAGGTCTGCGGCCTGAGCGTCCAGCGCGACCCGGCGGGCGCGTTGCTGCGCGATACGCTCGGCCAGCGGGGTCAGTTGTGCTTGCAGTGAGGCCTGGCGGGCAAAGTGATGACGCTGTGGCGCCAGTCTTTGCAGCCGCTCCAGTTGCTGGCGCAGGTCACCGAGCTGTTGCCAGTCCTGCTCGGCGGCCGTCAGGGTGTTGCGCGCCTCAAGGGCCTCATCGCCCAGCCGCTGCAATTGCGCCAGCCATTGCTGTTGCAGTTCCAGCTCGCGCAGCCTGGCCTGGTGCGCCTTGAACTGCGTTTGCGCCTCGTGCACACGCCCGTCCAGCTCGGCACGTGCCTCGGCGCTCATGGGCGCGACACCGCTGGCCTGCAGGTTCAGGTCCTCCAGCGCTTTTTTGGCGTCGTTGGCCTTGAGGTAGGCGCGCTTGCCCAACTGGCTGTAGATCGCCGTGTTGGTGAGCTTTTCCAGCAGTTCGCTGCGTTCCTTGTCGTCGGCCTTCAAGAACGCGCTGAACTCGCTCTGGGCCAGCATTACCGCGCGGGTGAACTGTTCGAAGTTCAGGCCCAGGCGCTGCTCGACCAGTTGTTCGAACTCGCGCTTGCTCTGGTTGCTCAGCACCTGTTCGCTGTCCAGGTCGGTCAGGGTCTGGCGGCTGGCCTGGAGTTTCTTGGCGGCGTTGTCCCGGGCGCGATTGGTTTCCCAGCGGGCACGATAGCGGCGCTGGTCGATGCCGATGAAATCGACCTCGGCATAGCCACTGCCGGTACCGCGACGCAACAAGGTGCGCGGGTCACTGGTGGTGATCTCGCCGTCGATGTCCGGCACCTTGGAGGCGGTGATACGGCTCAGCCGCGGAATGGCGCCGAACAGCGCCAGGCACAGCGCATCGAGCAGGGTGCTCTTGCCCGCGCCGGTGGGGCCGGTAATGGCGAACAATCCGGCACTGGCCAGGGGCTCGGCGGTGAAGTCGACTTCGACCGGGCCGGCCAGCGAGGCAAGGTTTTTCAGGCGGATGGCAAGGATTTTCATGGCGCTTCGTCCTCGTGCTGGACTTCATGCAGCAGCGTGGCGAAATCGTTGAGAGTCTGCTCGTCGACCGGATTGCCGTAGGTGTCCTGCCAGGCCCGGCTGAACAACTCTTGCGGGGTCAGTTGTTCCAGGTCGATCAACTCGACGCCTGCGCCGTCCGGGTCATCGTCATGAGCGCCGGCGTATTCGGCGGCGATGCGCACCAGGCGCACGGCCTTGCCTTGCAATGCCGCCTCGATGCGGCTGCGCAGGTCTGGCTGCGGCTGGTCCAGGCGCACGCGCACTTCAAGCCACGGCTGGCGCTCGGCTTCGGCGAGCAGGTCGATATTGGCCAGGGCCGCCAGTTGCACCAGCAGTTCTTCGAGCGGCAATGGGCCCAGACGTTGCAAGGGCACGGTGCGCGGGATCAGCAAGGGCTCGACGCTGACCAGCCGCTCGCCGTCGCAGGTGATTTCCAGAATCTGGTGCCGGTAACCGATTTCCGAAAACGACAAGGGTATCGGCGAGCCGCTGTAGCGGATGCGTTCTTCGCCGTTGACCTGTTGCGGCTTGTGCAGGTGGCCCAGGGCGACGTAGGTGATATCGGGCACGAACAGGCTGGCGGGCAGGGCCTCGGCGTTGCCGATGATCAGGCTGCGTTCGGAGTCTTCGGACACCGAACCGCCGGCCATGTGTGCGTGGCTGACCGCGATCAGCGCCTGGCCTGGCTGGCGCCTGGCAAGGGCGGCGTCGATCAACAGGCGATGCACCTGGGCGATGCCGTGCAGGTAATCGTCGCCTGATGACAGCGCGCCGGTCACCTCGGCCGGGCGCAGGAACGGCAGGGCCAGGCACCAGGCCCGCACCTCGCCGCTGGCATCGGGCAGGGGCAGCAACAGGCGCTCGGCGTCGAGGCGGCCATCATCGAGCCACAGCACGCGCCCCAGGGCATGGGTGCGCAAGCGGCGCATCAACGGTGCGGGCAGTTCGATGCGCGAGCCGGAATCGTGGTTGCCGGCGATCATCACGATGGTCAACTGCGGCTGTTGTTCGTGGGCGTCGACGATGAATTCGTAGAGGCGTTCCTGGGCTTTGACCGGTGGATTGACGGTGTCAAAGATGTCACCGGCGATCAGCAGCACATCGGGCTGGCGCTCGGCCAGGCGGGCCAGCAGCCAGGTCAGGAAGGCCTGGTGCTCGAAGTCCCGCTCCTGGCCATGCAGGTGCTGACCCAGATGCCAGTCAGAGGTGTGAAACAGACGCATGTGATTACCTTGTGATTGACCTGCAACGCGTTATTTGGGGTACAGCGGCGGCAGCCCGGCCTCGCCGTTGACCTGCTGTGCGCGTTCGCTCGCCGGCAGGGTGCCGATGGCGCGCCACAGGTCCTCACCCAGCCAGAACGGGCCGGCCTCGCTGTACAGCGCACCGTTCAGGCCGTCCAGGGCATCGGACAGCGGTACGAAACGGGCGGCCATTTCGGCCAGGGTTTCCGGTTGCTGACGCGCCCAGGCGTCCAGGGCCTGGCGGGTGGCATGCGGGTCGTTGGCCTGGCAGGCGCGCTTGAGGTCGTCCAGCACCGTGCGCGGGCTGGGGCCGCTCTGGGCGCTGCGGGCCACCGCCGGCTGGCCGCGGGCGCGCCACCACAAGACCGCTGCCAGCAGGGTGGTGCAGGCAAAGAACAGCGTGCTCAATTGCCAGACCCACAGCCACGGCGCCAGGCCACTGTGGTCGCTGCCCACCGGCATGTCGACCGCCAGGCCCGGATTGTTGGTCACTTGCAGGGTGCGCGCCGGCAGGCTGCTGTGTTCGATGTGCTCTTGCTGGGTGTTCCACCAGGTGACCTCGATGCTGGGCAGCTCCAGGGCACCGGTGCGGTTGGGCACCAGCGCCTCGCTCTCCTGGCGGTGGCCGGTCAGCCCGCGTTCACTGGGCTCGTTGCCCAGTTGCGGCTGGTCGGGGTAGCGGCGCAGGCCCGGCAGGTCAGGGTTGTCCAGGGGGGGCAACTGCGCCGCCGACAGGCCTTCGACCTTGAGGCTCAGGGTGCGCGTCAGTGAATCACCCACTTGGGTGTTGATCGTGTCCGGGGTCCAGTTTTCTTCCAGGCTCACGCTGCGCGCCGGCAGCCAGGGCAGGTGGGCGGGCCAGTCCTGGGGCGTCGGTTTGACGGTCAGGCTGATTTCGGCCGAGCTGACCTGCAGCGCCTTGCCCGGTTGCGGGCCATAGGGGTTGGGTGCCTGTTGCTGGCCGGGACCGATGGCCGCTGCGGTCTGCACCTGGGTGGCGCTGAACACCAGCGCCGGAATCTGCAACACGCCACTGCGCTGCGGATAGATGGCATAGCGGGTTTCGATCACCCCGTGGCGGATCCCGTTGATGAGTTTTTCATAGGTGCGTGGTTCGCCCAGCTTCTCGATGCGCGCCTCGGGCAGTTGCAGCGGGCTGAGGTTGCTGTCGTCGAACAGCGCCACGGAATGGTAGATGCGCAGGGTCAGCACGGCCTGGGCCTGCACATAGACGCTGTCGTGGTCCAGGCTGGCCTCGATGAACACCGGTGCCAGTTCGTTGGCCGGCTCCTGGGCATTGCCGGGCAGCACTTGCAGGGTGATCGGCTGGCTGCTCAGCTCGCCCAGCCTCAAGGGCGGTATCTGGACGCTGCCGGTCTGCCGTGGCAGCAGGGTGATCAGCCAGCGGGTGTTGGCCTGGCTGGCACCGTCCAGGGTGGTCAGGCGGTTCACCTGACGGGTGTCGCGCACCTCGAAATCGGCGTCCAGCACGCTCAGGTCGGGTTTGCCGAACTGCGTCACATCGTTGGTTTCCAGGGTCAGCTCCACGGTTTCGCCCGCGCTCAGGCGCGTACGGTCGACCTGGGCGGTCAATTCCGCCGCCTGGGCCGGGAGCATGAATACCCCGAGCAACAAACCGACAAGCAATGACGCACGACTCATGGGGTGGTTTCCTGATGCTGCTGTTCGTAGCGGAACTTGCGCCGCAGCAATTCGCCGGGATCGTCCGGGATCTGCCGCAGCCAGTGCTCCAGGGCCTGGCGCCGCTCGCCGTCGATGGGCGTGTCGCCGGTTTGCAACGGCGGGCGCGTGGTGTTGTCGGCGTCGTCGGAGATCGGCTGGCCGGTCACGGCCTCGCTTTCACGGCGGCTTTGGCTGTCGGTGGGCGTGCTCGGAGTATCGGCCTGCTCGGCCGGTTGTGCCTCGCTCTGGCCGTCGGCCGCCTGGGCATCCTGGGCATCCTGGGCGGCCGCGTCGGCGTGAGGGGGCGGCTCCTGGTCCTGGGCAGGTTCATCCGCCGGTGGCTCGTCGGCCGGTTGCGCCTGGTCGCGGGCCTGTTGCACCAGCAACCGGTTGATCTGCGCCGCCGGAAAGTCCGGCTGACGCTCCAGTGCCTGGTCGAACGCATCCAGGGCGCCGTCCAGCTCACCGTTCAGGGCCAGGGCGGTGCCGCGGTTGTAATGATCGACGGCGCTGTCGCCGGTGCCGAAGCGTTGGGCGGCGCCGGCGTAGTCACCGGCAGCGAACAGCGCCATGCCTTGCCATTGCCGGTTGTCGAAGCGTTGTGCGGCCTCGGCCGGGCGCTGCTGCTCCAGCAGACGCATGCCTTGCTGGTCAGGGCGCAGCCACAGGTCCTGCCAGTCGAACGCCAGGCTCTCGCGCGGCAGCACGCATAAAAAGGCCAGGCCGAACAGCCAGCCCCGGCGCATGGCGCAGGCGGCCAGCAACAGCAGCGGCAGCAACAGCCAGTGGCCCTGGTCGGCCCAGGTGTTCAGCCGTAGACGACGGCCGTCGTCGAGTACGCGCTGCGGGCTGTCGAGCAGGCCCAGGCCTTGCAGGTCCAGCAGGTCGGCGCGGGCCTGCTGGTAATGCCCGCCCAGCGAGGTGGCCAGGTCGTCAAGGCTGGCGCTGTCCAGGCGTGACAGGACGATGGCGCCGTTGTCGTCGCGAAGCAGGCCACCGTTGTCCAGGCTGACCGGTGCACCGTCGCGGCTGCCCATGCCCAGGATCAGCAGCGGTGTGCCTTGCCCGGCCAGGGCGCCATGAATGCCCTGGCGCTCCTGTTCGCTGAGCGAGGTGCCGATCAGCAGAATGCGGCCCTGGCCGACATCGGCCTGATGCAGCAGGGCCATGGCCTTGCCGATGGCCAGGTCGGCGCGCTGGCCGGCCAGCGGCATAATCGACGGCTTGATGGTTTCCAGCAGGTTGTGGCTGGTGGCCAGGTCATCGGACAGCGGCACCAGCGTGTGGGCGCTGCCGGCATAGACCACGATGGCTGTCTGGGCATCGTTGCGGGTCGCCAGCAGGTCGCGCAGCTTGCGCTTGGCCAGTTCCAGGCGATTGGGCGGGGTGTCGCTGGCAAGCATCTGCGGGGTCAGTTCCAGCACCACCACCAGCGGGTCGATGGGTTTCTGGCCAAATTGCTCCAGGCGTTGCCAGCTGGGGCCGACCAGCGCCAGTACGGCCAGCAGCCAGGCGATGCCGAGCACGATCCAGTGGGTCTTGCTGTCGCGGCCATCACCGCCGCCGAGCAACACATGATGAAAGGCCGGCGGCAGAATCATCTGCCAGCGACCGGCCCGTTTCTGCCGGTGCCAGAGCTTGTACAACAGCCACAGCAACAGCGGGACGGCCAGCAGCCAGGCGGGGCGCAGCCAGTACGGCCAGAGGCTGGTCATTTCGGGCTCCGTAGCTGTCTGAGGCGCTGGCGCCAGCGTTGCAGCCGTGCCGCCAGTGCCTGGCGCAGCCAGGTGTGCAGGCGTTGCAACGCGTTGTCAGGCCACAGCTCGACCATCACCCAGAGCATGCTCAGCCATAAGGCCAGGGCCAGTGGCCAAGGGTAAAGGGCGTGGGCCGGACGGGCTTGGGTCGGCTGTTGAGCGACCGGCTCCAGGGCGTCGAGGGTGGTACGGATATGCTGCAACTGGTCGCCGTCGCGGGCCCGGAAGTACTGACCCCCGGTGAGCTGGGCGATGCGCTTGAGCGTGGGTTCGTCCAGGTCCAGGCTCGGGTTGAGTCCCAGCAGGCTTTGCACGCCGGTGCTGTCGGGGTCGGCGCCAATGCCGATGGTGTAGATACGCACGCCCGCTTCGGCGGCCAGCCGGGCGGCGGTCACCGGGTCGATCTGTCCGCCGTTGTTGGCGCCATCGGTGACCAGCACCAGGACCCGGCTTTCGGCCGGACGCTGGCGCAGGCGTTTGAGGCCCAGGCCGATGGCGTCGCCGATGGCGGTGTTCTTGCCGGCGATGCCGATGCGTGCCTCTTCGAGCCAGACGCGCACCGTATGGCGGTCGAAAGTCAGTGGAGCCTGCACGAACGCCTGGCTGCCGAACAGGATCAGGCCGACCCGGTCGCCCTCACGACGCTCCAGAAAATCGCCCAGCAGTTTCTGCACCAGCGTCAGGCGGGAGACGTCTTCGTCCTGCCACTGCATGTCCGGGTAATCCATCGAGCCTGAAACGTCCACCGCCACCAGCAGGTCACGCCCACTGGCGGCGATCGGCAACGGGTCGCCCAGCCACTGCGGACGAGCGGCGGCAGCCAGCAACAGCAACCAGATCAACAGCAGCGGCCCGGCCTGACGCCAGACCGGCAGGTTGGCCTTGGCGCGCCGACCGCTCAGGCCTTCGAGTTCATTGAGAAAGCTGATCTTGAGCGCCGCCTCACCGTTGTCGGCCACCGGCAACAGCCAGCGCATGATCCAGGGCAGCGGCAACAGGGCAAGGATCCAGGGCCAGGCGAATTCAAACATGCTTGCGGATCCAGGTGTCGACGGCCTGGGTCAGGCCACTGATGGCCTTGTCGTCGAGCTTGCATTCGGGCTTGTAGGCGCCTTCGACCAGCACCATCCAGCGCGTCAGGCCGGCGGCGGGGCAGCGGTTGTCGAGAAACGCCAGCCATTTGCGCCCGTTGAGGGTGTGGCTCTGGCTGTAGGGGTACTGGTTGCGGCACAAGCGCTTGAGCAGGCCGTTGATGTGTTGCAGCCAGGCACCGGCCGGTGCGCCGTCGTAGGGTTTGGGCAGGCTGGCCAGTTCGGCCAGGGCCGCCACCCGCAGCGGGTCCAGCGGCTGTTCGGCGCGCGACAGCGGCGCCTTGGCGCGCAGCATGCGGTGCAGTCGCCACAGGCCCAGGCCTGCCAGGGGCAGCAGCGCGGCCAGCAGCCACCAGCCCGGCGCCGGCGGCCAGCCACCGATAGGCGCCGGGGCGATCAGCGGTTGCAGTTGTTCCAGCGGGTTCATGGTTGTTTGCCCGCACGCTGAGGGTTGAGGAACTGCTGCAGTTGTTCGACCAGCCCGGTCTGGGTGCTCAAGGGCATCAACAGCACGCGCAGCTTCTTGGCCAGCCGCTCCCAGCGCGCGCACCGTTCCTCGCCCTGGGCGCGGTAGTTCTTGCGCAGCTCGGCATCGAGCGTGTCCAGTTCGAGGCTGGCGCCGCGCTCGGCAAAGCGTAGCAGGCCGGCGGCGGGCAGGGCGCGGTCCAGCGGGTCGGACAATGGCAACAGCAACAGGTCGCAATGGCGCGACAACAGGCTCAGTTGCTGCTCGGCGGCATCGCTCAGCGCCCGTTCGTCACACAAGACAATCACCAGGCTGCCAGGGCGCAGCACTTCACGGGCCCGGCGCAGGGCGGTGCCAAAGGCATCGCGGTCGGCGGCGATTTCGGTGTGCAGCGACTGGTTCACGCGCACCAGCCGGTTGAGCAATTGCAACAGGCTCTGCTTGCTGCGTCGTGGCTTGATCTCGTAGTGCTCGCGGTCGCCGAACACCAGCCCGCCGACCCGGTCGTTATGTTCCAGCGCCGCCCAGCCCAGTAGCGCAGCGGCCTGGGCGGCCAGCACCGACTTGAACGTCAGCCCCGAACCGAAGAACAGCCGGCGGCTCTGCTCGACCAGCAGGAAAATGGGGCGTTCGCGCTCCTCATGAAACAGCTTGGTGTGCGGCTCCTGGGTGCGGGCGGTGACGCGCCAGTCGATGTTGCGCACGTCGTCGCCGGCCTGGTACACGCGCACCTGATCGAAATCCACCCCGCGTCCGCGCAGCTTGGAGTGGTGCAGGCCCATCAGCGGGCTGCGCCGGGTGGGGGTGGAAAACAGCTGCACTTCGCGCACGCGATGGCGCATGTCGATCAGCTCACGCAGGCTGACCCGGATACCGGGCGGTGCAATCAGCTCGGTTTGCATGGCGTCAGGCGACAGCGACGACATCGAGGATGCGCTGGGTCACCCGGTCCTGGTCGATGCCGGCCGCTTCGGCCTCGAAGGACAGGATGATGCGGTGGCGCAACACATCGAACAGGACGGCCTGGATGTCTTCAGGGCTGACAAAATCACGCCCGGCCAGCCAGGCATGGGCCCGCGAGCAGCGGTCCAGGGCAATGGAGCCACGGGGGCTGGCGCCGTAGGCAATCCACTCGGCCAGCTCGGGGTCGAACTTGGCCGCAGTGCGGGTGGCCATCACCAGTTGCACCAGGTATTCCTCCACGGCATCGGCCATGTACAGGCCCAGGATTTCCTTGCGCGCGGCAAAGATGGCCTGCTGGCTGACCCGGCGCTCGGGCTTGGTTTCGCCGTTCAGGGCTTCGCCACGGGCCTGCTGGAGGATCTTGCGTTCCACGGCGGCATCCGGGAAGCCGATCTTGACGTGCATCAGAAAACGGTCGAGCTGGGCTTCGGGCAGCGGGTAGGTGCCTTCCTGTTCGATCGGATTCTGGGTGGCCATCACCAGAAACAGCGGCGAGAGGTCATAGGTGCTGCGCCCGACGCTGACCTGGCGCTCGGCCATGGCTTCGAGCAAGGCCGACTGGACCTTGGCCGGGGCGCGGTTGATTTCGTCGGCCAGCACCAGGTTATGGAAGATCGGCCCCTGCTGGAACACGAAGCTGCCGGTTTCCGGCCGGTAGATCTCGGTGCCGGTGATGTCGGCCGGCAATAGGTCGGGCGTGAACTGAATGCGATGGAACTGGGCCTCGATGCCTTCGGCCAGTTCCTTGATGGCCTTGGTCTTGGCCAGCCCCGGCGCGCCTTCGACCAGCATGTGGCCGTCGGCGAGCAGGGCGATCAGCAGGCGTTCGACCAGTTTTTCCTGGCCGAGGATCTGGGTGGAAAGAAAGGTTCGCAGCGCATTCAGCGCTTCACGATGTTCCATCGGTGATGGTTCCTGGCAGGCGTGTGCCGTTATGTCGGATAACGGTCAGGGGAGCGATGGCGAGCCTGGCACTGCGCAGGCACGGGCAATCGTCGCGCCGAGGGGTGGGCATTGTCGCCGACCTTCGTTCAGACCCTGGACCGGGGGCGATACTTTAATGCATCCGGGGGGGTAACGACTAATGGCGGTGGGGGTTTTTTATGGCCTCAAGGGGGGCAGGCCCGGTCCTGGCCGGGCAAGGCCGGTCATGAGGTCTGCAGGCGGTAGAAGCTGAAGGCGTTGTGCCATAGCACGCGTTGCGCGGCGGCATCGCCCAGAATGTCGTAGAGGGTGTCTATGTCGCGCTTGGTGATGCCGCGTTGCCCGGGAATCAGGGGCGCTCCGCTGCCGAACATCAGCGCGTTGGGGTTGGCCTCGTGCAGGTCCCTGAGAATCGACGCCAGACCCGGGCTGAAACGCCCCGGTGCGCAGACTTTCAGGTGGACACCGTGCTCGACCAGGCGCAGCAGGGTCGGCAGCGCCGGCCGGCTCAATGCCCGGTGATCCAGGCTCAGGGCCGGCAGTTGCAGCAGGGTTTCTTCCAGCTCGGCCAGTTCGCGGGCATCGACCGCCAGTTCAGTGTGCCAGCCGGAATGGCCGTGCACGCGCCGGGCCAGGGTCAGGACCTGGTCAGGCAGCATGGTGCCGCCCCGGCGCAGGGTCAGGCGCAGGCCACGGATGCCGAAGCCGTTGAGGGTGTCGAGTTCGGCCTGGGTGATCATCGGCGACACCTGGGTCACGCCCACGAAGCCCGGCCCCAGCCAGCGCAACGCGTCCAGCAGGTGACCTTGCTGGCAGCCTTGCAGGGCGCTGGAAACCACGACGCCAGCGCTGAAGCCCAGCGGCACGACGCAGTCGCGGTAGTCCTGGATGGTGAAGGGGGCCGGGGGCGACTCAAGGTGGGTCTTGAGCCGGAACCTCGGGTTGAAGATATGGCAATGGGCGTCGAAGCGGGGGGCAGTCATGGCAGGCTCCAGAAAGAAGACGGCTGACTTTACTCCCAAGCCTCAGGCGATCTGACTGACATATATACCGACATTGGCAAGAATGATGCGCAGGGTCTGGTCGGCTTCCTGCAGGTCCTGGGCATCGCTGGCGTGGCGGATCTCGTACTGTTGGTCGCCACCGAGTTTTGCCGCGTCGCCGGCGTCCAGCTCGACCAGCAGGCGCTCGGCGTCGAAGGTAACTTTCAGGTTCGTGACGGCCAGGGTCTTGTCGTCGCCCAGGCTGATTTCGATTTGGTCTTCGTCGGGAAAGCGGCTGAGCGAGAACAGATCACCGTCTTCGCCATGGCAGCAAAGCAGGGCCATGTCGTCGTATTCGTCGTCGCACGGGTTGGCGATCAGGCAGGGGGTATTGATAAGCATGGGGATTTCCTGGCGGGCGGCTGGCAAAGCGGTGATTTTGCCAGTCCTTGATGAACATTGCTGCAGTGGGATGGGTGAGCAGGTATTGGCAGGTTGCCTTGGTACGTCAGTGAGGCGTTGCGACCCTCTTCGGGCCGGACCCGTTCCCGCAGACAAGCCTCAGCCAACCAGGACACGCCAGCCCCGTTAACCAGATAATCCCTGCCAAGCCCCTGAATCCATCACTTCGAAACAGCTCCAGACCCAGGCAGTCACACGATGACCGAATATGTCGCAGCCTTGTACGCCCTGTACGCACCGCTGTCGTTAAGCTGAAAGGCGACGAACGGTTTGCGCCCGAGCGGCCCCGGTTCTTCACTTTTTTCTGACGTACTTCTCGATATTCACAAGGGCCTGGGCCGATCACGCAGGCTTCGCCCCCGTTTGGTCCTACACTCGATCATGCCCTGATCGCAACACCTGCTCCAAGCCTCCCTCTATAAAAGCAAAGCGGAGTATCATCGATGGCGTTCTTCACCGCAGCCAGCAAGGCCGACTTCCAGCATCAACTGCAGGCGGCCCTGGCTCAGCACATCAGTGAACAGGCACTGCCACAAGTGGCGCTGTTCGCCGAACAATTCTTCGGCATCATTTCCCTGGACGAACTGACCCAGCGTCGCCTTTCCGACCTGGCGGGCTGCACCTTGTCGGCCTGGCGGCTGCTGGAACGCTTCGAGCACCAAACCCCTCAAGTACGCGCCTACAACCCCGACTACGAACGTCACGGCTGGCAATCGACCCACACCGTGATCGAAGTGCTGCACCACGATCTGCCATTTCTGGTCGACTCGGTACGCACCGAGCTGAACCGCCGCAGCTACAGCATCCACACCCTGCAGACCACTGTGCTGAGCGTGCGCCGCGGCCCCCAGGGCGAACTGATCGAACTGCTGCCAAAAGGCACCACCGGCCCAGACGTCAAGCAAGAGTCGTTGATGTACCTGGAAATCGACCGCTGCTCCAATGCCAGCGAGTTGAACGTCCTGGCCCGCGAGCTGGAGCTGGTGCTGGGCGAAGTGCGCGTGGTGGTCGAAGATTTCGAGGCCATGAAGGCGCGGGTCAACGATGTGCTGGCCGCCATCGACCATTGTGAATACAGCATCGACGGCGAAGAGAAATCCGAGGTCAAGGTGTTCCTGCAGTGGTTGCTCGACAACCACTTCACCTTCCTGGGCTATGAAGAATTCAAGGTCCACGGTGAGGCCGATGGCGGTCAGATCGAATACGACCCGTCGTCTCTCCTGGGCCTGACCAAGCTGCTGCGCGTGGGCCTGAGCACCGAAGAGCTGCACATCGAAGACTATGCGGTGAAGTACCTGCAGGAGCCGACCCTGCTGTCGTTCACCAAGGCTGCCTTGCCAAGCCGCGTCCACCGCCCGGCCTATCCCGACTATGTCTCGATCCGTCTGATCGACGCCGAAGGCACCGTGGTCAAGGAATGCCGTTTCATGGGCCTGTACACCTCCAGCGTGTATGGCCAGAGCGTGCACCAGATTCCCTATATCCGCCGCAAGGTTGCGGAAGTCGAGCGCCGCTCCGGCTTCGACGCCAAGGCCCACCTGGGCAAGGAGCTGGCGCAGGTCCTGGAAGTGCTGCCGCGCGACGACCTGTTCCAGACCCCGGTGGACGACCTGTTCGGCACCGTGATGTCGATCGTACAGATCCAGGAGCGCAACAAGATCCGTGTGTTCCTGCGCAAGGACCCGTACGGGCGCTT
The DNA here is from genome assembly GCF_900589395.1 of Pseudomonas viridiflava. Classification (GTDB taxonomy): domain Bacteria; phylum Pseudomonadota; class Gammaproteobacteria; order Pseudomonadales; family Pseudomonadaceae; genus Aquipseudomonas. The sequence continues at coordinate 177,297 of NZ_UUIS01000061.1, read as the reverse complement.
CTGCTATTGCCTGGCTTATGTGCCGCGTGACGTGTACTCCACTGAAGTGCGGCAGAAGATCCAGCAGGTGTTGATGGACCGCCTCAAGGCCAGCGACTGCGAGTTCTGGACCTTCTTCTCCGAGTCAGTGCTGGCCCGTGTGCAGTTGATCCTGCGTGTCGACCCCAAGATCAACCTGGAAATCGACCCGTTGCAGCTGGAAAACGAAGTCATCCAGGCTTGCCGCTCGTGGAAGGACGATTACGCCAGCCTGGTCATCGAAAGTTTTGGCGAGGCCAATGGCACCAACGTGCTGGAAGACTTCCCCAAGGGTTTCCCGGCCGGCTACCGCGAGCGCTTTGCCGCGCATTCGGCCGTGGTCGACATGCAGCACGTGCAGAGCCTTTCGGAAACCAACCCGTTGGTGATGAGCTTCTACCAGCCGCTGTCGGGCAGCCGCCAGCAACTGCACTGCAAGCTGTACCACGCCGACACCCCGCTGGCGCTGTCGGACGTGCTGCCGATCCTGGAAAACCTCGGCCTGCGCGTGCTTGGCGAATTCCCGTATCGCCTGCGCCACGTCAATGGCCGCGAGTTCTGGATTCATGACTTTGCCTTCACCGCCGAAGGCCTGAACCTGGACATCCAGCAGCTCAACGACGTGCTGCAGGACGCCTTCGTGCACATCGTGCGTGGCGATGCCGAGAACGACGCCTTCAACCGCCTGGTGCTGACCGCCGGCCTGCCGTGGCGCGACGTGGCATTGCTGCGTGCCTATGCCCGCTACCTCAAGCAGATCCGCCTGGGCTTCGACCTTGGCTACATTGCCAGCACCCTGAACAACCACACCGACATCGCTCGCGAGCTGACCCGGTTGTTCAAGACCCGCTTCTACCTGGCGCGCAAGCTGGGTGCCGATGATCTGGACGACAAGCAGTTGCGTCTGGAGCAGGCGATCCTCACGGCCCTGGACGACGTTCAGGTGCTCAACGAAGACCGCATCCTGCGTCGCTACCTGGACCTGATCAAGGCCACCTTGCGTACCAACTTCTACCAGACCGATGCCAACGGGCAGAGCAAGGGCTATTTCAGCTTCAAGTTCAACCCGCGCCTGATCCCCGAGCTGCCCAAGCCGGTGCCCAAGTTCGAGATCTTCGTCTACTCGCCGCGCGTCGAAGGCGTGCACCTGCGCTTCGGCAATGTGGCCCGCGGCGGTCTGCGCTGGTCGGACCGTGAAGAAGACTTCCGCACTGAGGTGCTGGGTCTGGTCAAGGCCCAGCAGGTCAAGAACTCGGTGATCGTGCCGGTCGGTGCCAAGGGCGGTTTCGTGCCGCGCCGGCTGCCGACCACTGGCGGTCGCGACGAGATCCAGGCCGAGGCCATCGCCTGCTACCGCATCTTCATTTCCGGCCTGCTGGACATCACCGACAACCTCAAGGAAGGCGTACTGGTGCCGCCGGTCAATGTGGTGCGTCATGACGACGATGACCCCTACCTGGTGGTCGCGGCCGACAAGGGCACCGCAACGTTCTCCGACATCGCCAACGGCATTGCCATCGACTATGGCTTCTGGCTGGGTGACGCCTTTGCTTCCGGTGGTTCGGCAGGCTACGACCACAAGAAGATGGGCATCACGGCCAAGGGCGCGTGGGTAGGCGTACAGCGTCACTTCCGCGAGCGCGACATCAATGTCCAGCAGGACAGCATCACCGTGATCGGCATCGGCGACATGGCCGGTGACGTGTTCGGCAACGGCCTGTTGATGTCCGACAAGCTCAAGCTGGTCGCGGCGTTCAACCACCTGCACATCTTCATCGACCCCAATCCGGACCCGGCCGCCAGTTTCGCCGAGCGCCAGCGTCTGTTCGACCTGCCGCGTTCGGCCTGGACCGACTACGACGCCAGCCTGATTTCCGCCGGCGGCGGTATTTTCCCACGCAGCGCCAAGAGCATCGCCCTGAGCGAGCAGATCAAGGCGCGCTTTGACATCAAGGCCGACAAGCTGACCCCGACCGAACTGCTGCACGCCTTGCTCAAGGCGCCGGTGGACTTGTTGTGGAACGGCGGCATCGGCACCTACGTCAAGTCCAGCGAAGAAAGCCACGCCGATGTTGGCGACAAGGCCAACGACGCCTTGCGCGTCAATGGCAACGAGCTGCGCTGCAAGGTGGTGGGCGAGGGCGGCAACCTGGGCATGACCCAGCTGGGCCGGGTCGAGTTCGGCCTGCATGGCGGCGCGACCAACACCGACTTCATCGACAACGCCGGTGGCGTGGACTGCTCCGACCACGAAGTGAACATCAAGATCCTGATCAACGAAGTGGTCCAGGCCGGTGACATGACCCAGAAGCAGCGCAACCAGCTGCTCGAAAGCATGACCGACGATGTCGGCCAACTGGTACTGGGCAACAACTACAAGCAGACCCAGGCTCTGTCGCTGGCGGCCCGTCGTGCCTACGACCGGATTGCCGAATACAAGCGCCTGATGAACGACCTGGAGCTGCGCGGCAAGCTGGACCGGGTGATCGAGTTCCTGCCCTCCGAAGAGCAGATCGCCGAGCGCGTGGCGGCCGGCCATGGCCTGACCCGTGCCGAGCTGTCGGTGCTGATCTCCTACAGCAAGATCGACCTCAAGGAAGCGCTGCTCGAATCGCGTGTGCCGGACGACGATTACCTGGCCCGTGACATGGAAACTGCGTTTCCGTCGTCGCTGGCGGCCAACTTCTCGGTGGCCATGCGCAATCACCGCCTCAAGCGCGAGATCGTCAGCACCCAGATCGCCAACGACCTGGTCAACCACATGGGCATTACCTTCGTGCAGCGCCTGAAGGAGTCCACCGGCATGAGCGCCGCCGCGGTGGCCGGCGCCTACGTGATCGTGCGTGACATCTTTCACCTGCCGCACTGGTTCCGCCAGATCGAAGCGCTGGACTACAAAGTGCCGGCCGAGATCCAGCTGGCGCTGATGGACGAGCTGATGCGCCTGGGTCGCCGGGCCACCCGCTGGTTCCTGCGCAGCCGTCGCAACGAGCTGGATGCAGCACGTGATGTCGCGCACTTCGGTCCGCACATCGCCGCCCTGGGCCTGAAGCTCGATGGCCTGCTCGAAGGCCGTACCCGTACGGTCTGGCAGGAACGCTACGAGGCGTATGTGGAGTCCGGCGTGCCGGAATTGCTGGCACGCATGGTGGCCGGTACTACGCACCTGTACACCCTGTTGCCGATCATCGAGGCTTCCGACGTCACCGGCCAGAACGCCGCCGACGTGGCCAAGACCTACTTTGCGGTGGGCAGTGCCCTGGAAATCACCTGGTACCTGCAGCAGATCAGCAGCCTGCCGGTGGAAAACAACTGGCAGGCCCTGGCCCGCGAAGCGTTCCGCGACGACATCGACTGGCAGCAACGGGCGATCACCATCTCCGTATTGCAGATGGTCGACGGCCCGGCCGATGTGGAGGAGCGCCTGGCGCTGTGGCTGGAGCAGCATTCGGCCATGGTCGAGCGCTGGCGTGCCATGCTGGTCGAGCTGCGTGCGGCCAGCGGCACCGACTATGCCATGTACGCGGTGGCCAACCGCGAGTTGCTGGACCTGGCGATGAGCGCGCAGGCCAACCCGGTGTAACGGGCTGACCCTGCGGTAAAACGAAAAACCCCGCCTTGAGAAAGGCGGGGTTTTTTGTTTTTACACCCCGGTGGGGCTTTGTAGGAGCGCGCTCTGCCCGCGACCGGCTGCGTTAGCAGTCGTAAATTTTCAGCGCCCACACAATTTTTGCGAGCGCTACGCACTCGGTCGCGGTGGTCCGGCATTCCGGCAAGCGCGCTCCTACCCGGTCCCCTGTTTGCTGCGCGACAGCGGTGAATCAGAACGGTACGGCCACGATCACTTGGCTGTACAGGTTGCTGCCGTTGCCGCCGAACTGGTTGCCGCCGGTGTCCTGGTCCTTGCGCGGTTTGTACAGGCCTACCAGTGGGGTGATGATCAGGTGCTCGTTGACCGCCCACTCGGCATACACGTCCAGTTCACGCCCGTCCAGGTTCAGCGCCGCATCGGTTTCCAGGGTCTTGAAGTCGAAGAACAGCGCGCCCAGGGTCAGGTTGTCCAGCGGCTTGACCTTCAGGCCCACATGATGAATGCCAGTGTTGCTGTTGAACGGCCCGGAATAGTTGGCCGCCACTTCGCCCTGGAACCAGGTGCCGAAGCCGCGGTTCAGACCGGTGAACATCGAGTCCCAGCCTTCGGAGTAGCGGCTGTAGCGGTAGGTCAGGTCCGGGCTCCAGGGCAAGTCGGCGAAGGTGTAGCCGCCTTCGAGGTACCAGGCGTTCTCGTCACCGGCGTTCTTGTTCTGCCGGGCGTATTCGAACGAGAAGTGGGCGTTCTCGATCCCGGCGTTGCCGGCACCACGCAGACTGTAGATGTTCATGCCGTCGCGCTGGCGCTGAAAGTCGCTGGCATAGCGCTCGTCCACGTTCAGGCCGTGGATCCAGGTCAGCCCCAGGGTGCCGGGGGCCGCGCTGTATTCCAGGGTCGCGGCGGCCATTTCGGTGTTGGCCTGGGCGTGGTTATCAGACTCGAACCACAGCAGGCTGCCGTGCAGGCCTTCCTTGCCACCCAGGCGCAAGGCGACGGTCTTGTCGAAGGCATGCCGGGCCGCCAGGTAATAGGCACCGCCGCGGTTAAGGTCGCCATCGGCCGGGCCCTTGCCCAGGTTGAGGCCATCATCGTTGATGATAAAGCCGTCACCCAGGGTGATGATCTGCCGGCCCCACGACAGGTCGACGCCATCCTTGCCCAGTACCGGAAACAGGTCGCCCGATTTCCAGCCCACGAACGCTTCATCGAATTTGGTGGTGCGCTCGCTGCCATCGGTGAAACCAGCGGCATCGCCGTCGCCCCAGGTGGCGGAGCTGACCAGGTTGGCGGTGCCGTACAGGCTGCCGAGCTGGCCAATACCCTGGGTACCGCTCAGCCCGTACTTGATGAAGCCCTCGCGCCAGGTCGAGCCGCCGGCAGTGCCGTCGTAGTTCTTGCGGCTGTTGAAATGGCCGTAAACGGCGAGGAAATTGCCAGTCAGGGTCGTGTCGTCATCGCTGTACAGTTCGATGGCCTGGGCGCTGCCGGCGCTCATCAGGCCGGCCAGGCCAAGGCCGATCAGCGTTGGCAAAGTGTTGCGTCGAGTGAAGCGCTCCATGGTGTTGCCCCCTGGGTGGTGGTCTGTAATGAGTGCCCTGCCAGTTAGGGGCATGCGGGGGGTGCAAGTCTTTGCAGCGCGTGCCAGCGGTTTGTTTCTGCTCGCCAGTGCCGGGCAGCTGGCAGGCTGCAACAAAATCACCGTCAGCCACGGGCAAGACGCCCTTGGTGCGGCGGCGCAAAGTGGTCGACATGCCGCAGTGCCACGATCATCGGTGATGGGGGAGAGGTTCAGCCCCCTGCGTTGATCGTCCGCGCTGCCCACGTCCATCTCCTGTGCAGGGGCCCAGCATGTCACTCAACCAACAGCTCACCGAGCATCTGAATCGCGGCACGATCGGTTTTCCGACCGCCCTGGCCAGCACCATCGGGCTGATCATGGCCAGTCCGGTCATCCTCACCGCCACCATGGGCTTCGGCATCGGCGGCAGTGCCTTTGCCCTGGCCATGGTCCTGGCAGTGATCATGATGCTGGCCCAGGCCACGACCTTTGCCGAAGCCGCTTCGATCCTGCCGACCACCGGATCGGTGTACGACTACATCAACTGCGGCATGGGGCGCTTTTTCGCGATCACCGGCACGCTGTCGGCGTACCTGATCGTGCACGTGTTTGCCGGCACCGCCGAAACGATTCTGGCCGGGGTCATGGCGCTGGTGAATTTCGAGCACCTCAACACCCTGGCCGAGTCGGCCGGCGGTTCCTGGCTGGTGGGCGTTGGCTTTGTGGTGGTGCTGGGCATTCTCAATGCCTTCGGTGTCAGCGCGTTCAGCAAGGTGGAAATCATCCTGACCTTCGGCATGTGGGTGACCCTGATGACCTTTGGCGTGCTGGGCCTGATCGCAGCACCGGCGGTGCAACTGGACGGCCTGTTCGGCGCTTCGCTGGTGGGCACCGACCTGATCACCATTCTGTCACTGGTGGGTATGGCGATGTTCATGTTCGTGGGCTGCGAATTTGTCACGCCGCTGGCCCCGGACTTGCGCCAGTCGGCCAGGGTGCTGCCCAGGGCGATGATCCTCGGTCTGCTGGGCGTGGCCACGTGCATGTTCATCTATGGCGCGGCGATGAAGCGCCAGGTCGAAAACGTGTTGCTCGATGCCGCCACCGGCGTGCACCTGCTGGACACGCCGATGGCCATTCCGAAATTTGCCGAGCAGGTGATGGGTGACATCGGCCCGATCTGGCTGGGCATCGGCTTTCTGTTTGCAGGCGCGGCGACCATCAACACGCTGATGGCCGGCGTGCCGCGCATCATCTATGGCATGGCCGTCGATGGCGCGTTGCCCAAGGTGTTCACCTACCTGAGCCCGCGCTTCAAGACGCCGCTGCTGTGCATCCTGGTGGCGATGCTGATCCCGTGCCTGCACGCCTGGTGGCTGGGTGGCAACGCCGACACCATGATTCACCTGGTACTGGCCGCCGTCTGTGCCTGGAGCACCGCCTACCTGCTGGTGACAATCTCGGTGGTCAGCCTGCGTATCCGTCGTCCCGACCTGCCGCGCGCCTACCGTTCACCGTGGTTCCCGTTGCCGCAGATCGTCTCCAGCGTCGGCATCCTGCTGGGCATGTGGTTCATTACGCCACCGGGCATGAACCCGGCCGATATTTATGTGCCGTTCGGCATCATGCTGGCGGCCACGGCGGCCTATGCGCTGTTCTGGACGCTGGTGGTGCAGCGCGTTCATCCGTTCAAGCCGGCCTCGGTCGAAGAGGTGCTGGCCAAGGAATTTGCCAGCGAACCCGGCTTGCAGGCACAGGAGGTCGACCGTGCTGCTCTCAAGACTGTTTGAAGGCCTGAGCGCCGAACGCGATCCCAGTGGTTACCGCCCTGGCGTAACGCTTGAGCACCTGCGCCGCAACCTGGGCATCGCAGCCTGGCAACGGATCGAGCCGCGCAGGGCACGTCTCGAGGTGTCGGGCCTGAGCTGCGAAGTGCACGAACGCACTGAATCGCAACTGCTGATGCATCTGGTGATGAGCGAGTTTGTCCTGACGGTGCCCGGCACAACGCGGTGCACAGGTCGTTACGACATGCACCATACCGGGGCGATCCGTCGCACCGGCTTGCGCTGTCGGCACCGGGGCGGCGACGACACGGCACTGGCGTCGTTGCGCCAAGCCCTGGAACTGGATCTTGCGCTACGCCAGGCGCTGATGCCACTGGACTTCAAGCGCCTGACCCTGGAGGCGACCGAAGGCCAGTGGACCGTGTGCCTGGAGCACATGGGCGGCAGCGAAGTGGTCAACCGCATGCCGGCGTTCAGGCGCTACATCAGCATTGCCGGCGAACAGAAAACCGCGCTGTTCGCCGCCTTGACAGCGCTGCAGAGGCTGCTGGCTCAACTGTAGGTGCGTCTGGCACGTATTCTGCCTCTATCTCGATCGGTCGCGTCCCTGTTGTGCGCATATTGTTAACATGTTATCAATGCGCACATAACAAGAAAGACTTATCAAAGAGGTAGGTATGCACACTGATCAAACCGCCCGTAATGGCCTTGAGCAATGGAATGCCAGGCTGCACGCCATCTGTGGTCGCTTCAACACCGAACTGGCGTTCAATCGTTCACTGTTCATCGGTGAAATCCACACCTGGTCCCGCTCCGGTCTTGAGCTGGCCAGCCTGCGTACCAATGCCGGCAACATCCTGCGCCAGGCCGGCAGCGCCGACCTGGACAACGACCAGGACTGTTTTCTGGTCAGCCAGCGCAGCGGGTATTCGCAGGTCACCCAGCATGGCCTGAGCATCAAGCTGGCGCCGGGCGACCTGTTGCTGATGGATTCCACCGGCTCCTGTGAAATCACCCCGTTCGGCCTGATTGAGCACGCTTCGCTGTCCTTGCCGCGCCAGGATGTGCTCAAGGCCATGAAGCATGAACGCCTGACCTTCGGCAAAGTCTCGGCCACCCGCACCTGCGGGCGCATGCTGCATGTGCTTATGGACCAGATGTGCAAGGACACCGGCGCCGAAGAAATGCCCGACAGCGACGAGCAGGGCTTGCAGAACGCACTGGTTTCCCTGCTGCCTTCGGCACTGGAGCACAGCCAGGCGCAGTGTCCGGAACTCGGGGCACTGGGCAATGCCAACCTGCGCAGTTATGTGCAGAAGCTTATCGACGAGTCCCTCGGCCAGCCGGGCCTGACGCCATCGGCCCTGGCCACACGCTTGAATATTTCTGTACGGCACCTTTACCGCCTGTTCGAAGATGAAGGCGACAGCGTGTGCCGCTACATCCAGCGCGCACGGCTCAAGCGCAGCGCCGAAGACCTGGCCAATCCGTTTTTGCGCAGCGAGTCGATCACCACCATTGCCTACAAGTGGGGCTTCACCGATTCGGCGCATTTCAGCCGCTCGTTCAAGAAACAGTTCGAGCAATCGCCCAAGGACTTTCGCAGTTATCGGCTGACCCATGCGGCAGGCGCGGCGTGATCGATGCCGGGGCAGGCGGTTTGACCGCTGCAGAAGGGGCTCCTATAGTGCCCCTTTTTGCGACCTATCGTTAGGTCAGGAACTGGATTGATGAAAACCCTGAGTGCTTCGGCCGAGCGGATCTGTGTCCTCGCCATCGAGCATTTTGCCGAGCGTGGCTATGACGGCTCGTCGCTCAATGACATTGCGACCCTGGCCAATATGCGCAAGCCATCCCTCTACGCGCATTTTTCCAGCAAGGATGACCTGTACCTGATCGTGTTCGAGCGCGCCCTGGAAAATGAGCGGCTGTACATGGAAAGTGGTTTCAGCCCTGACAGCGAGCTGAATGCCATACCGGGCCGTGAGCATGTCGAGCAGCTTGCCGAGCGTCATCGTACGTCGGCGTCGCTGCGCTTTCTGCTGCGTGCGGCGTTCTATCCGCCCACGGCGTTGCGCCCGGTGATCAGTGCCGGGTTCGAGGGCTATCTGGCGGTGCTGCGCGAACGCTTTGCACGCTTGCTGGTGCAGCGTCACCCGCACATGGGCGAGGCCGACCTGCAGCTGTTCGCCGATGCCTACCAGGGCATCGTCGACAGCCTGCATGTGGAGTTGATCTACGCCACGCCCCAAGCCTATGACAGGCGGCTCAAGGCGCTGTGGCGTCTGTTCTGCGATTCGTTGTCACTGAGCCTGCGTTGAAGCCGATCAGGCCACCGCGAAGTAATGCTTCACGAAGCTCTCGCTGATCACTTCCCACAGCACCGGCGTGCCTTTGGTCACGAACCAGCTGTCGCCGGCCTGGTAGCGGCTGACGGCACCGGTCGATTCATCGGTCAGCACCAGTTCTCCGGTGACCACGGTGGCGTGTTCGTCGAACGGGTAGACCATGCGGAACTTGCCTTGGGTGGTGCCGAAGTAGGCGCTGCTGACCGGGTCGGTCGGCGCGCCGAAGGTCATCTTGCCGAAGGCCTGGACGTCGCCTTCCAGCACGGTCGAGCCCATGTCGGCCACAGGGCCCCAGGCCTCGAGCTCGCTCAGTTGGACAGCTTTGTTGATCACGGTGAGGGTCATGGCAGTGCTCCTGCAGGAATAAATGAATGAATCAGCGGCGACCGTTGAAGTAGCCGGACAATTGATGAAAGGTTTTGCCGCCGGTCAGCAGCAGTGGGCGCAGCAGGTCCTTGGCAAGGATGTCGGGGTGGCGGATGGCGCTGAGCAGGTCGTAGCGCGCCGAGCCTTCGCTCATGCCCTCGGCCAGCACCTTGCAGATGATGTGGCTGGGGGTGACGCCAAACCCCGAGTAGCCTTGCACGTAGAACACATTGCGCCGGCCATTGAGGGTGCCCAGTTGCGGAAACAGGTTGGCACCGGTGGCCATCGGCCCGCCCCAGGCCAGGTCGATCCTGACGTCCTTGAGGTACGGGAACACCTTGAGCATCAGGCGCCGGTTCCAGGCCTTGAGGTCGCGGGGGATGTGTTCGATGAACGGGGTGGCCGAGCCGAACAGCAGACGGTTTTCGCGGGTGACCCGGTAATAGTCGATCACCGGCCGAATGTCGCTGTAGGCACCACGAATCGGGCTGATGCGCTGGATCAGTTCCTCCGGCAGCGGCTCGGTCACCATCTGGAAGGCATAGGTGTTGACGGTGGTTCTGTGCAGTTGCGGTTCGAGCTTGTTGAGAAAGCTGTCGCAGGCCCACAGCAGCTTGCTGGCCTTGACCGAGCCGCGCCCGGTACGCACGGTGATGCGCTCGCCGTATTGCACCTCCAGCGCCGGGCTGTGTTCATAAATGCGCACGCCCAGGCCACTCAGGGCCTTGGCTTCGCCCAGCAGCAGGTTGAGCGAATGTACGTGGCCGCCGCCCATGTGCAGCAGGGCGCTGCCATAGACGTCGGAGCCGATGATCTGCTTCACCTCGGCACCGGCCAGAAAGCGGATCTCGTCCTTGTTGTTGATTGACTTGAAGTCGCGTTCCCAGTTGCGCAGGGTCTGTTCCTGGCGCTTGTTGAAGCCCAGGTAGCCGTAGCCGTGGCAGAAGTCGGCGTCGATGTCGTACTTGGCGATGCGCTCCTTGATGATCCCGGCGCCCAGCTCGCTGATCTCGAAGATCTCGCGGATGCCGCTTTCGCCGACACTGCTGCGGATCTTTTCCAGGTCGTGGCCGATGCCGGCCATGATCTGCCCGCCATTGCGCCCGGTGCCGCCAAACCCCAGGTAGCGTGCTTCGAGCACCACAATGTTGGTGATGCCTTTTTCGGCCAGCTCAAGCGCGGTATTGATGCCCGAGAAACCACCGCCAATGATCACCACGTCGGCCTCGACGTCGTGTTCGAGCGTCGGAAAACTCAGGTTGTATTTTTTCGTCGCTGAGTAATAGGTTGGCGTTTCGATAGTGATCATGGTGCAGGCCCAAAGGTAATGAAGACTCAACGGCCGCGCCGTGAAGCGCGGCGCCGATGGGGCTTATTAAGGGCCAGCAGGCCACAGGCTGTCTTGCCTGAGTGTGACGGCGGATTTGTATGTGTTTGCCAGCCTTCAGTTGATGCTCGCCAGTGTCTCGGGCAGCGTGGCCCCGCCATCAACAATGATCGTCTGGCCGGTGACATAGGCGGCCAGATCCGATGCCAGGTAGAGCATGGCGTTGGCAATGTCGGCCGGGGCGCCCAGCCGGCCCAGTGGCACGCCCTTGGCAATGCGTTCGCTGAGGCCGTTATCACCCAGGTTGCCCATGGCCGGTGTGGCGATCATGCCCGGCTCTACACCGTTGACCCGGATGCCCAGGGGTGCCAGTTCCAGGGCGGCGCTGCGGATGAAGCCATTGACCCCGGCCTTGGAGGCGGCGTAATGGCTCAGGCCCGGAAACGCGACCCGGGGGCCTGTGACCGAGGAGGTGACCAGCACAGTGCCGCGCCCTTGCTGCCTGAACAGCGGCAGGGCGGCCTGGGTCAGCCAGAACGGCGCCGACAGGTTGACGTCCAGCGTGCGCTGCAGGATGGCCGGGGTGATCTGCTCGAACGGTGTCAGTGGAAAGTAGCCGGCGTTGTGCACCAGCACATCAAGCCGGTCCAGGCGACCGAGCAAGGCCACGATGGCCTCGCGATCAGCCAGGTCGACACCCTGGGCCTCAACCTGCCGCCCTTGCTGGCGCAGGCTGTGGGCCAGGGCCTCGGCCCCTTGCAGGTTCAGGTCGGCAATCACCACCCGCGCACCCTGCGCACTGAAGGCTTCGACGATGGCCTGGCCGATGCCTTGCGCACCGCCGGTGACCAGTACGGTCTGTTCGGTAAAATCGAGCATCAGGCACCTCCCAGGTGGGTGTAGGCCAGCGTTGGTACGTCCACGACGCTGGAGCCGCCATCGGCCACCAGCGTGGCGCCGGTGATGATGCTGGCTTCGCTGCTGATCAGAAAACGGCACAGGCTGGCGATTTCTTCCGGCCGGGCCGGGCGGCGCAGCGGCACGTCGGCGGTGACCCTGGCGTAGGCGGCGTCAAGGTCTTCGGCGTAGTGCGTCATCAGTGGCTGCATTTCTTCATCGGCCATCGGCGTGCGTACCCAACCGGGGCACACACAGTTGACGCGTACGCCCAGCGGCCCGTAGTCGCGGGCCAGCGAGCGGTTCAGGCCCAGCAGTGCATGCTTGGCGGTGGTGTAGCCGCACACTTCAGGGCCGGCCGCCAGCGAGGCGATCGAGCCCAGCAGCACGATGCTGCCGCGCCGCTCGATCAGCAGCGGCAGGCAGGCCCGGGCGCTGTAGAACGCGCTGTCCAGGTTGCTGCGCAGCGCCGCTTGCCACGCCTGCGGGCTGGTGCCGGTGGCCGTGCCCAGTCCGTGCCCGCCGGCGCAGGCCAGCAGCGCGTCGAGGCCGCCGAAACGCTGACGAATCTGCGCGATGAAACCGTCCCAGGTGCTTGGGCATGCAGCGTCGCCGACCAGCACCAGGGCGCCGGTGTCGGCTGCGACGCGCGCCAGCGGTTCGCGGCGGCGCCCCACCAGCACCAGGTTGGCGCCGTCGGCGGCCAGGCGCCGGGCACAGGCCTCGCCGATGCCGGTGCCGGCCCCGGTGATCAGGATGGTGTCAGGCATCGTCGCCGTACTCCGTGACATTGAGCAGGCGGCAGTACGAGGCCACGGGGAAGTTGCTCAGCGTGTCAAAGGTGTCGCCGGCATAGCCGTAGATCTTGCCGTCGCTGCGATGCTGCTGCAGGTCGATGACGATCAGGCCCAGGGTCGGCACGATCTTTTCGCGCCAGACGAACAGGTACAGTTGCTCGGCAATCTTGTAGTAATGCGCGCGGTCGGTGTCGCACAAACCCTGTTCCACCCCCTTGATGCACTGCCAGGTGTAATAGTCGCGGTTCAGGTAGATATGCTCGTAGACCTCGGTGGGGCTGTAGCGGTACAGGTTGCGCACACCGGTCAGTTCATCGGTGGGCGCATGCGGGCAGGCGCCTGGCTGCCAGGGTTGATTGAGGCTGCCGTGCAGGAATTCGGCTTGTACACCGGTCAGTTGCTTGCCGGCCAGGGCGCGGGCATACAGGCCTTCGCGGGTGTCGGCGGCTTCGGGCAGGCGTCCGATCACGGCGGTGAACGAAGCGCTCAGGGTGTCGAGCACCAGGCTGATCGACCAGTGCTGGCCGCCTTCATGCTTGAGGAAATCCACCAGGTAGATGCCTGCCCGCAAGGAGGTGGCGCGGTATGGCGCACTGCCGGTGCTGTGGCCATCGGCCGCCTGCCAGTGCACCTGCTCGGCGTCGAAGCGGTGGCTGATCTGCCAGCCATTGGCGAAATGGAGTTCGAACGCTTGGCCTGCCAGTTCGACAACGTTGGGCAGAATGAAGGATTCGGTGGCAAAGCCATCGGCCAGGGCGCCGACGGTGATCCAGTCGTTTTGTGTGCTCATCGGTTAAGTGCTCGTGCGGTGAATGATGAGCACGATGGTGCCGAGGCAGGAGCACGGGCGGTATCAACCGGATGGTTGAGGCGGGTGGTTTTACAGAAACAGGCGGCTGACCAGTTCGGTACGGCTTTTCACGCCGACCTTGCGAAACAGGTTGATCAGGTGGGTCTTGACCGTGGGCAGGCCGAGCCCGAGCTGGCGCGCCAGATGCTTGTTGCTGGCGCCGTCCTGCAACAGCACGGCAATCTGCCGTTCACGCGGGGTCAGCCCTTGCAGGCGGTCGGTTTCGGTGGCCTGCGGCAGGCTGTGCGCGGCCATTTGCATCAGCCCGTGCAACGGCAGCAGGCTGTCCAGTTCATGGGGCTGGAACAGACCTTGACCCTCACAGCGCAACAGGGAAATGCCCAGCAGCGGGCGACCGTCGACCTGGGCGATGACTTCCACCACGTCGACCACCTGGTGACGCCGCAGAAACTGCTGGTACTGGCCGCCGCTGCCCGCGTCCTGATGCGCCAGCCCTTCGCGCAGGGCAATCACCGGCTGGCCGATGGCGGCGCAGGCACTGGGTTGCAGCGGGTCGAGCCAGCGGTAGTGCTGCAGCCAGGCGTCATGCATTGGCGGTTGCATGCCCAGCAACTGGAAATCACACGCCTGCAACTGGTCGTCGATGCGGTAGAACGCGCCCAGGGCTGCCGGCACCTGACGGGTGAAGGCGTTCAGGCAGTGACGGGCCAGTTCATGGCGACACACATTCATGGGGCAACCCTCGCAGGCAAGTGGTCAGGCACAGGTTGGCATTATTGCCTCGTGCGTGCCTGGCGTCTTGCCTGTGCCTGCCAGGCGTTGCAGAGATCCTTGTTTAAAAGTTAACTTGTTAACGGAATCGCTGCCTGCCGGAGTTTGCAATGCTCGTACCGCAACGCCTGATCATACTGCTTGCCGCACTGGTGGCCTTCGGTCCGCTGTCGGTCGACATGTACCTGCCCAGCCTGCCCACCATTGCCGACGACCTTGGCGCCGCGCATGCCCAGGTGCAGATGACCATCGGGGTCTTTCTCGGTGGCCTGTGCCTGGGCATGCTGCTGTACGGGCCGCTGTCGGACCGCTTCGGGCGGCGGCGCCTGCTGTTGGGCGGCATGGTGCTGTACCTGCTCGCCAGCCTCGGCTGTGCCCTGGCCGCGCAGGTGGAGCATCTGCTGTTCTGGCGTTTTCTCCAGGCGCTGGGCGGGGCGGCGGCGTCGGTGCTGGGACGCGCCCTGGTACGTGACCTGTTTCCCCTCGATGAGGCCGCACGGGTGTTATCGCTGATGCACCTGGTGAGCATGCTGGCGACCCTGGCGGCACCCCTGATCGGCGGTTACCTGATGCTGCTGGCGGGCTGGCGTTCGCTGTTTGTGCTGCTGGCGCTGTTCTGCGCGGTGTGCCTTGTGGCCGTAGCCTGGAAAATTCCGGAAACCCTGCCGCCCGACAGGCGCGGCGCCTCGGTGGGCCAGGTGTTTCGTGCCTACGGGCGTTTGGCCGTGCAGCCGCTGGCGATCGGCTACATCCTGTGCATGGGCCTGGGTTTTGGCGGCATGTTCGCGTTCATCACTGCCTCGCCGTTCGTCTACATCGACTACTTTGGCCTGTCGCCGCTGGGCTACGGCTGGCTGTTCGGGCTGAACATCCTGGGCATCATCATTGCCACCTGGCTCAACGCCCGGTGGGTCGGGCGCCTCGGACCGCAGCGTCTGCTGCGTATCGGCACGACGGTCGCTGCGCTGGCGGGCGTGGCCTTGCTGATGGTCGGCGTCAGTGGCTGGGGTGGCCTGCCGGCCGTGGCGGCAGGCGTGGTGCTGTATGTCAGCATCACCGGGTTGCTGGGGGCCAATTGCCTGGCCAGCCTTCTGGCCGCCTTTCCCCATCAGGCCGGCGCGTCGGCCGGGCTGGCGGTGGCGTGTCAGTTCGGGCTGGGCATGGCCTGCAGTGCGCTGGTGGGCGCGCTGTACGACGGTACGCCGTTACCGATGTGCCTGATCATGGGCACGTGCGGTCTCGGCACCTGGCTGGCGTTGCGCTTTGCCCACCGCCAAAAGGTCTCAGCTCAGTTGTAGCAGGGGCTCGGGCGCAAGGCTTGTGGCGTGCAGGGCGAACCCGTGTTCGTCGACCTGCAGGACCCAGGCCTCGCGGTCCCAGTCACCCAGTACGATGCGTTGGCCGGTGTGGTCGCCGATTTGCAGCTTGTGGATCGCCGGCCTGTGGGTGTGGCCATGAATCAGGGTGCGCACCCCATGCTGCTGCATCACGCGCGGCACTTCATCGGAGGTCACATCGACGATGTCGTTGGCCTTCATGCTGACCTGGGTGCGGCTTTCATTGCGCAGCTTGCGCGCCAGCCTGTGCCGGGTGCGCAGTGGCAGGTGGCGCAGGATGAACAGCACCAGTGGGTTGCGCAGCACGCGACGCATCTTGATATAGCCGACATCGCGGGTGCACAGGCTGTCGCCATGCATCAGCAGGACCTGCTCGCCATTGAGTGGTACCACGCTGGGGTCAGGCAGCAAGGTGCAGCCGGCCGCCTTGCAAAAGCGCTTGCCGAGCATGAAGTCGCGATTGCCGTGCATCAGGAAAATGGGGGTGCCGCTGTCGCTGAGCGCGCGCAGGGCCTGGCAGATCGAGGCCTGGAACGGTGACATGGCATCGTCGCCGATCCAGACTTCGAAGAAATCCCCGAGGATATACAGCGCCTGGGCCGTGCGGGCAGGGCCGGCCAGCAGATCCAGGAACGCCCGGGTAATGTCCGGGCGCTCCTCTTCAAGATGAAGATCGGAGATCAGCAGAATCACTCAACGATCTCGGCTTTCTCGATGATCACGTCTTCAACCGGTACGTCCTGGTGACCTGCCTTGTTGGTGGTCTTCACGCCTTTGATCTTGTCGACCACGTCGGTGCCTTCGACCACTTCAGCGAATACGGCATAGCCCCAGCCCTGGGGGTTCTTGCCGCTGTGGTTGAGGAAGCTGTTGTCGGCGACGTTGATGAAGAACTGCGCCGAGGCCGAATGCGGGTCCATGGTGCGGGCCATGGCAACGCTGTACTTATTGTTGGCCAGGCCGTTGTCGGCTTCGTTCTGGATGCTTGGGCGCTTGTCTTTCTTTTCTTTCATGCCTGGCTCGAAGCCGCCGCCCTGGATCATGAAGTTACCGATCACACGGTGGAAAACAGTGTTTTCGTAGTGGCCGGCCTTCACGTACTCGATGAAGTTGGCGGCGGTGATCGGCGCCTTGTCAGCGTTCAGTTCCAGAACGATGTCGCCATGGTTGGTGGTCAGTTTTACTTTGGACATAAAAAAGTCGCTCTCTTGGCATTCATGAACAGGGGTAATGTCACCCTGACGCGCAGTTTAACGTGTGCGATACATCTTTTTTCAGGGTTTTTATGCGTTCGCTCATCCCCGCCGCGCTGCAAGCGGCAGTTTTCGCTCAGTGTGTTGTCAGGCACTTGACAGCATCGGCTATGATAGGCGCTTTGATTTGACCGGCCCTTCCTGGCCGCGAAACCGTATGCCCAAGGATCCCATGAGCAAGCCCACCCCAGAATCCGCTGCGAACGCAAAGGCAGGCCCTGTCGTCCCTACCAATTTCCTGCGCCCGATCGTGCAGGCCGATCTGGATGCGGGCAAGCACAGCAAAATCATCACGCGCTTCCCGCCCGAGCCCAATGGCTATCTGCACATCGGCCACGCCAAGTCGATCTGCGTGAACTTCGGCCTGGCCAACGAGTTCGGTGGCGCCACGCACTTGCGTTTCGACGACACCAACCCGGCCAAGGAAGACCAGGAATACATTGACGCCATCATGAGTGACGTCAAGTGGCTGGGCTTCCAGTGGGCCGGTGAGGTGCGCTATGCCTCGCAGTATTTCGACCAGTTGCACGACTGGGCGGTCGAGCTGATCAAGGCCGGCAAGGCCTACGTCGACGACCTTACCCCCGAGCAGGCTCGCGAATACCGTGGCACCCTGACCGAGCCTGGCAAGAACAGCCCGTTCCGCGAGCGCAGCGTCGAGGAAAACCTGGACCTGTTCGCGCGCATGAAGGCCGGCGAGTTCGAAGACGGCGCCCGTGTGCTGCGTGCCAAAATCGACATGGCTTCGCCGAACATGAACCTGCGCGACCCGATCCTGTACCGCATTCGGCATGCCCATCACCACCAGACCGGCGACAAGTGGTGCATCTACCCGATCTATGACTTCACCCACGGTCAGTCGGATGCCATCGAAGGCATTACCCACTCGATCTGCACGCTGGAGTTCGAAAGCCATCGTCCGCTGTATGACTGGTTTCTGGACAACCTGCCGGTGCCCTGCAAGCCGCGCCAGTACGAGTTTTCACGCCTGAACCTGAGCTACACGGTGACCAGCAAGCGCAAGCTCAAGCAACTGGTCGACGAAAAGCACGTGCAGGGCTGGGATGACCCGCGCATGTCGACCCTGTCGGGCTTCCGCCGTCGCGGCTACACGCCGGCCTCGATCCGTAACTTCTGCGAGATGATCGGCACCAACCGTTCCGACGGCGTGGTCGACTTCGCCATGCTCGAATTCAGCATCCGCGACGACCTGGACCGCAGCGCCCCACGTGCCATGTGCGTCCTGCGCCCGCTCAAGGTGGTGATCACCAATTACCCCGAAGGCCAGGTCGAGACGCTTGAGCTGCCGCGTCACCCCAAGGAAGACCTGGGCGTGCGCGAGCTGCCATTTGCCCGCGAAATCTACATCGATCGCGACGACTACATGGAAGAGCCGCCCAAGGGCTACAAGCGCCTTGAGCCCAATGGCGAAGTGCGCCTGCGCGGCAGCTATGTGATCCGTGCCGACGAAGCGATCAAGGATGCCGACGGCACTATCGTCGAACTGCGCTGCTCGTACGACCCCGACACCCTGGGCAAGAACCCTGAGGGTCGCAAGGTCAAGGGCGTGATCCACTGGGTGCCGGCCGCTGCAAGCGTCGAGTGCGAAGTGCGCCTGTATGACCGCCTGTTCCGCTCCGCCTCGCCTGAAAAGGCCGAAGAGGGCGCCAGCTTCCTGGACAACATCAACCCCGACTCCCTGCAAGTACTGACCGGTTGTCGTGCCGAACCTTCGCTGGCCCATGCACAACCGGAGGACCGTTTCCAGTTCGAACGCGAAGGCTACTTCTGCGCCGACATCAAGGACTCGCAGCCTGGCCGACCGGTGTTCAACCGCACAGTAACGCTTCGCGATTCGTGGAGCTGAGGGTAGAAAGTGCTTTCGATCTACAACACGCTCACCAAGAGCAAAGAAGTCTTCAAGCCGCTGGACGGCAACAACGTGCGCATGTACGTGTGCGGCATGACCGTCTACGACTACTGCCACCTGGGGCACGGGCGCAGCATGGTCGCCTTCGACGTGGTGACCCGCTGGCTGCGTTTCAGTGGCTATGACCTGACCTACGTGCGCAACATCACCGACATCGACGACAAGATCATCAATCGCGCCCGTGACAACGGCGAGCCGTTCGAGCAACTGACCGAACGCATGATCGCTGCCATGCACGAGGATGAGGCGCGCCTGAACATTCTCAAGCCGGACATGGAGCCGCGCGCCACCGGGCACATTGCTGGCATGCATGCGATGATCCAGACCCTGATCGACAAGGGTTACGCCTACGCACCGGGCAATGGTGACGTGTACTACCGCGTCGGCAAGTTCCAGGGCTACGGCAAGCTGTCGCGCAAGAAGATCGAAGACCTGCGCATCGGTGCGCGCATCGAAGTCGATGAATCCAAGGACGACCCGTTGGACTTCGTGCTCTGGAAAGGCGTCAAGCCGGGCGAGCCGAGCTGGGATTCGCCGTGGGGTGCCGGGCGTCCGGGCTGGCACATCGAATGCTCGGTGATGTCGACCTGCTGCCTGGGCGACACCTTCGACATTCATGGTGGCGGCAGCGACCTCGAGTTTCCGCACCATGAAAACGAAATCGCCCAGAGCGAGGCGGCCACCGGCCAGACCTACGCCAATGCCTGGCTGCACTGCGGCATGATCCGCATCAATGGCGAGAAAATGTCGAAGTCGTTGAATAACTTCTTCACCATCCGCGACGTGCTGGATAAATACCATCCCGAAGTGGTGCGCTACCTGCTGGTGTCGAGCCATTACCGCAGCGCGATCAACTACTCCGAAGACAGCCTGCGTGAGTCCAAGGGCGCGCTGGAGCGTTTCTATCACGCACTCAAGGGCCTGCCGGCGGTCGAGGCGAGCGGTGGCGAGGCCTTTGTCGAGCGTTTCAAGGCGGCGATGGACGATGACTTCGGCACCCCCGAAGCCTGTGCGGTGCTGTTCGAGATGGTCCGCGAGATCAACCGCCTGCGCGACAGCGATGCGGCGGCAGCGGCCGGTCTTGCAGCGCGCCTGAAGCAGTTGGCCAGCGTGCTGGGTGTGCTGCAGCTGGAAGCAGACGAGTTTCTGCGTGCCGGGGCCGAAGGCAAGGTCGATGCGGCGCAGGTCGATGCCTTGATCCAGGCGCGCCTGACCGCTCGGGCCGAGAAGAACTGGGCCGAGTCGGACCGCCTCCGCGACCAGCTCACTGCCATGGGCGTGGTGCTGGAAGACGGCAAGGGCGGTACGACCTGGCGTCTGGCGGACTGATACGTACTGCAATGAAAAACGGCACCCTCGGGTGCCGTTTTTTTGTACGCAAAAAACGCCTTATTGATGCAGGGTTTCAGCCGCGTACAGGGTGTTTTCCAGCAGGCAGGCGCGGGTCATCGGGCCCACGCCGCCGGGTACTGGTGTAATCCAGCCGGCGCGGGGCAGGGCGGTGTCATAGACCACGTCGCCCACCAGCTTGCCATCGGCCTGACGGTTGATGCCGACATCGATCACGATGGCGCCGGGCTTGATCCACTCGCCCTTGACCAGGCCTGGCTTGCCAGCGGCCACCACCACCAGGTCGGCGCGGGCGACATGGCCGGCCAGGTCCTGGGTGAAACGATGGGTCACGGTCACGGTGCAACCGGCCAGCAACAGCTCCATGGCCATGGGCCGACCGACGATGTTCGACGCACCGACCACTACCGCATCCAGGCCATACAGGTCGACGCCAGTGCTTTGCAGCAGGGTGATGATGCCTTTGGGTGTGCAGGGGCGCAGCAGCGGAATGCGCTGGGCCAGGCGGCCGACGTTATAGGGGTGGAAGCCGTCCACGTCCTTGTCGGGGCGAATGCGCTCGAGCAGCAGCGAGGCATCGAGGTGCGCCGGCAGCGGCAATTGCAGCAGGATGCCATCGACTTCGGCGTCGTCATTGAGGCGATCGATCAGGTCGGTCAATTCAACTTGAGTGGTGGTCGCAGGCAGGTCATAAGCCTGGGAGAGGAAGCCTACTTCTTCGCAATCCTTGCGTTTGTGCGAGACGTAGACCTGGGAGGCGGGATCGCTGCCCACCAGGATCACCGCGAGGCCGGGTGTACGCAGGCCTTGCTGACGACGTTCGGCGACACGTTCGGCGATCTGCTGGCGCAGGCTGGCGGCGATCGCTTTGCCGTCGATTAGTTTTGCAGTCATAGACGGATGATAACCATCGAGAGGGATTGAAAAGAGCGCGCATTCTCGCATGACATGGCGCCATGGCAAAGACGCTTGGCTTGCCGATGTTGCTAAGCCCTTTATCTGCCTGAGTTTTTTTAAAAAATAGGTTGACGACCTTTTGGCTCGTCTATAAGATTCGTCGCACTTGTCGGGCAGAGCCAGGCACAGCTTGACGCCGTGCTGGTAAATGCTGATCAGGTCGGGTGGGTTAAAGCCTGGTTCGATGTGGTCTGAAGCCTTTAATTTGTCGTCGTTCAAGATGCAGATTATATAAGTGCCCGTAGCTCAGCTGGATAGAGCATCCGCCTTCTAAGCGGATGGTCGCAGGTTCGAGTCCTGCCGGGTGCGCCATAACTGGCAGCTTTGGCACAAGTAATACGCGATATGGTGGGCGTAGCTCAGTTGGTAGAGCGCAGGATTGTGACTCCTGTTGTCGTGGGTTCGATCCCCATCGTCCACCCCATATTCGAAAAGGCGCCAGACTCATAATCTGGCGCCTTTGCTTTAAGTGTTTTTCGCGGAAGTGGTGGAATTGGTAGACACACTGGATTTAGGTTCCAGCGTCGCAAGACGTGAGAGTTCGAGTCTCTCCTTCCGCACCAACCCAGGTTTCGCAGGCCTTCGCCGGCTTGCGAAAACCTTTGAAAAGCCCGCCTAGTGCGGGCTTTTTATTGCGCCGGGTTTCGTGGTCTTTCGCCACCAGCCGCAATTTTTTAGTACATTGGTTAGTCCATCCTGAATGTGACCTGCCTGGTGATGTACTAATGCCTCTCACAGATACTGCCGTCCGGCAGGCAAAGCCCAAAGAAAAAGACTACAGCGTCACTGACGCCGATGGCTTGGCGCTGTTCGTAGCGACCAATGGCACCAAATCGTGGCACTTCCGGTTTTCATGGCACGGCAAGCAGCCGCGTATGTCCCTGGGCACCTATCCCGAATTTTCATTGCGTGAAGCGCGCGAGCTCCGCGACAAGTGCCGCAGCCAGGTTGCCAAGGGCGTTGACCCCCGGCTCGATCGCAGACAGTCCCGGCATGCGGCCGGCACCGCTCTGACTAATACATTCGAAACGGTCGCCAACCGCTGGTACGACTTCCGCTCAGCTCGCCTGAGCCAGGCAGTCAAGGGAGGGCGGGCGCAATCACGGCTGTACCTGGACAAGGATCTGATCCCTGTACTAGGAAAGCTGCCGATCGCTGACATTACCCGGGCCGATGTACTAACCGCTGTGCGTCGAGTGGAAAAGCGCGGTGCGCTGAACGTGGCCGAGAAGTGCAGGACCTGGCTCAATCAGATTTTCAGGTATGCGATCGCTGAGGGCTTGATCGAGATAAATCCGGCATCCGATCTGGATATCGTTGCTGCTGTGCAACCTGCAGTGAGGCACAACCCATATTTGCGTCGGGATGAGCTGAAGCCTTTCCTTGTCGCGCTGAGAGAATTTGACGGGTCGGCATTCACGCAACTGGCGATCCGGTTGTTGCTGCTGACTGGTGTGCGTACTGGTGAGCTGAGAGTGGCCACGCCGGATCAGTTCGATCTGGATGGTGCGCTGTGGACAATTCCAGCTGGTACTGTCAAGCAGTTGCAGGCAAAGGTAAGGGCAGAGGGGGAAAAGATCCCGCCGTATCTGGTACCGCTTTCGCGGCAGGCGGTGGAGGTGGTCCGGCAGATCATGTGGATGACCTCCGGCAAGGCGCGATTGCTGATCCCTGGGCGTAACGATCCCCATATGCCTATGAGCGAGAACACAGTCAACAATGCGATCAGCGGGATGGGGTACAAGGGCCGGCTCACAGGCCACGGCATGCGTGGCACGATTTCAACGGCCCTGAACGAGATGGGCTATAACCCCGACTGGATCGAGGCGCAGCTTTCGCACGCAGGGGATAACAAGGTGCGGAGGGCATACAACCACGCCGCCTATGTTGAGCAGCGTCGGCAGATGATGCAGGCCTGGGCAGACTTCCTGGATGATCAAGAAGGCTTGGTGGGGGAGTGACCCGCGGCGCGCTGACGGTTCCATTCCAGAACCTGAGCCTTGATCCAGGCAACTGACCGACCGCCAAGCTTTACCTGGGCTGGGAAAAGGCCGTTTCTGACCATCTCATAAAGCTTGGTGGTGCCTACGCCCGTGAGTCGACGTACTTCGGGCAGCTTGATGAATTCAATGTCTTGCTGCTGGGTGTCGCCTTTCTGTTCGGTGCTCATAGTGGGATCTCCACGCCGCGGTGTGCGGACAACTCTGTCTTTAGTAATTGGCCGCGGAGCGGCAGGTAGGGTGACTCAGGTCTCGGTCGCGTGCCGGCCGATCTGTTGCCCATCAGTGCTTCCGGACTCAGCGGCGGCTCGCATGTGCAACTTGATGCCGCATGAGCCGGCCAGGCTGGTGAGCTGGCTAACGGTTGTGTCCGGGTTGCGCAAAGCCTCGCCGAAGCGGATCAGACGTTCGCCCAGCTCGCTCAGCTCTGTTTTGATGTAGGGGCGTGCGCCAGGGGCAATGGTGGTCATAGCTGATACGCCTCCCGGTGCTGGCGCTGGGCAGGGGTGCGCGTAGGCGTTGGCCCGTCCTGGTGCTGATCGCCGGCCAGGGCATCAGCGTCGTGTCGCTGCTCGCTGGCTTGGCTGTCGGTGTTACGGAGCTGGCTATCGGGCAGGCAGCTGATGCCGGTGCCCGACAGAATCCAGCAGGTCACACCGCGATGACTGTCGTGCTGGACGTCGATGAAAGCCTGCTTCGGGTCAGCGTGAGCGATGCTGACGATGGCGATCAGCAGGACGGTAGTGATCAGGAGGCGCATGATTCTTCCTCCTGCTCACCTGGGTGCGCCTGCATTGCGCAATCAATCTCATCATCCAGATCCTGCTCGATCAGCATGTTGCTCGACTGGTCGCGCAGGGCCAGGTCTTGGCGTGGAGTGTCAAACGCCACATCGCGCAGCCAACGATAACGGGCGGCGTCCAGCGCCATGCGGGCGTGCTCGTCCAGGTCGAACTCAGCGCCTTGGCTGGCGCTTCCTGCTTCATCGGCAGGTGCGCCGCTCTGGATCTTGTCCAGCAAATCCCAGATTGCGCTCAGCGCCTGGTTACGCTCTTGGTACATCAGATAAGACGGCTCGCCGCCGTGGCCGAGAACTGCGTCGTAGCCGCCGACCTTGACGTTGATCCGGCGCAGCAGGTTAAACATCTCCTGCGCGTACAGAGCCAAGCTGCCGTCGATCTTGGCGTCGACCAGCGCTAGGCTGCGACCGACTGCGACACTCATGCCGGCCTCGGCGAAGGGAGCGATCTTTTCCAGACTGGAGCCTTCAGTGGGGCGCAGTACTAGGGTGATGCGATCAGTTGCTGACATGGCTGGCGCCCTCGGTGCGTGGGTTGGCCAGCTTCGCGGCGCGGATCTCGGCGCGGTCGACTGCGATGTTCTTCGGCGCGCTGATTGCCAGGCGCACCTGGCCGTCTTGCACACCGCTGATGGTGACTTCGATGTCATCACCGATCTTGATGGTCTGGCCGGTCTTCCGGGTGAGGATGAGCATGTGTTTCTCCTTTCTCCGGGCAAACCGATGGCCTGCCGCGATTGTTGGCTTTCGCAAAAACAGGGTGGGGTTATGCCGCCAGAGCTATCTCGTGGCGCTTTGAGGCAATGCGGGTTTCGATCTTGGATTCACTGCCGCCGCTCCGACGGACCTTGGCCATCGGGTCGGTAGCCAGAGCGCCGTGGGCAGCTAGTATCAGGGCTAGGACGCTTGCTGGGCTGATAACGCCTCGTTTGAATGCTTCCAAAACTAAAGCGCGAATGCTTGATGCCTTGAGTTTTAACCTGGCTGACTCCAAGCGCTTCTTCAGCGTTTCAGGACTCACACCCATCTCTTTCGCTGCCTCTTTGACTGTTCTGTCGTTGGCGCAATGCAGAACACCTTCAAGCTCTCTTGGGGCGAGCGCTCTGATCGGTCCTGCCTGCCAATTCCCTATCACGATATCCATTCTGAGATGTCCTGCGGTTTTGATTCGATGAGATAAAAGTACCAGCGGTTGTATTTTTTGTAAACACCTGCGGTTATAATTTTTCTCGGCTTAAAAAAATCCCAGCATCTTGGCTGGGATCTGTCGATGAATAGGGTATAGCTAAAATCGAGGCGCTCGTCTGACAGTGCTCCACCAAAAGACCCGGCCCAGCATAAGCACCTCGCCTCGGAATTGCTCAGGGGTCATGGATTCGTCTGGGTATTCCTCGGAATTTTCGCTGCGAATCCTGACGCCCCCTCCAGGCAGCTTGTATAGGTATTTCACGCGTAGCATTCCGTCTTGATTGAATGCATATATCTCACCATCAAAAATGCTGGTGCATGCGCGGTCGAAACCGATCGTTGCACCATCCAGAATAAGCCTCTCCATGCTCCTACCCTTGACCTTAGCGCATGCTGCATTGCGACAGTCGACACCTGCTGATCTTAGAGTTGCAGCACTAAAACGGAGCGTCCTACCGGCTATCTCAATCACCTCCGTCATACCATCACCGCCAGCGAACTCTACCTCGGCATAGTAAGGCACTTCGCAGTCATCTTCTTCCAACGCGTCGCCATCATCCCAGACTGAAATCTCGCCGATGTGTTCAGCGTTCGACTCTATGGGAGTTGCCTCAGTAGCTACATTGATCTTGGCAAGCCTTTCAACTAAAGAAGCAATTCTAGGGCTAAAAGTAGATATCGGGACTTGAAGCAGCTTGGAAAAGCGTGCTGCCGTCATGACGTTAAGAGCATTCCGCCCATTGAGGTACATGCTGATCCCCGCTTGAGACATTCCAAAAGCCTCAGCTAAGCGCTCTTGGCTGAGCCCAAGATCGCGCTTTCGAGACTGGTAGATGGCCTTCAAAGCGCGGCACTCTTCCAGCTCGGTAGGGGTAAGTTCTCTCTTCTTCATGATGTGATCCTATAACCTTCGGTATTTTTTTTCAAAAACCGCAGGTGTTTACATAATTAGCACCGCAGGTTATTTTATCGGTATTAGCCATTCACAGGTGAGCCTATGACTCCCGTTCCGCTGGCAGAATTCGTGGACCTCAAAGGCCAAGAGACGGCTGCAAAGCTTCTTGGCGTCAGTCAGACAGCTATTTGCAAAGCCCTCAAAGTAGGCAGGCACATCGTTGTGAGCGAGGCTTGCCCTGGTCTGTATGAGGCGGTCGAGCTCAAGTCTTTCCCGGCTGCAGGGTCCCAAGACAAGATGCGCCCCGACCTTGGAGAAATTTTGGCAGTGATCGCGCCTATTGCACAGCACCTGAACGGGGCTGTTCAGCCGTCCAGTACCCAGCAGTTCGCCCAATGAGCGCGCAGGCCATCCAAAATAATCGCCATATCGACGTGGTGCCACTGTGTAGTGCCTTGGAATCGAAAAACTCGCGCATGCGCGGCTTTGTCTGTAGCAAAAGCTATGCGATTTCTTTTGCGGATCAGGCAGGTTTGAGTAACTACAAGGAGTTGGATGGAAACACAGCCACTGTACATGGCAATTTTAAAAACTCGGCCCTCCATAGGTTCTCGGAAGATGAGTAACGTAATGCCATGCACATTTCAAAAGCGATTGGAAGGCCCTAAGCAGGGCCTTATCCGCCACTTCCATTGGTTTAACGCTTCTCGTAATAATAAAAAGACGGATGGTGCAACGCCGTCCTCTTCACTGATTTTGCTGTCTGGTTGACTTTCTTTCAGGCAACAAAAAACCCGCTGTAGGAAGCGGGTTTCTCGAGTAGTCCCCTGCCAGGGACTTTGTTCACATCACCTTGCAATAGGAAGATGCGCTATGTCGCACCCAAAAAATAGCACCACACCACCTCCAGCGCAACAGCCAGCACTTCGCGAGATCGCATTCGGCGACGGGCTGATGGAGTACACCGAGCCTCTTTTCTGCGTCCAAGCCGGCGGCAGCTTGGCTCAGGGAGTTGAGACTGCTTCTGATCTGGCAGAAGGACTCACCCAGCTTCTTATGCGGCAACACATGGCAGTCAACTATGGCGAGCAAATTTACACCCAGGAAGTACGGGCGCTCGCCTTTCTCAGCAGCAGTATCTGGGCGCTGGCCTGCTCTGCGAAAAATGCCTTGCAGCCGAAAGAACCTGACCAAGAAGGCCGCGTCACTCAGGAGGCCGGCCAATGACCACTCCGATCGAAACCTTCAAGGACTGCGCTGCCGAGGCTGAATTTCAGCTTCTGTGCGCCAAGAGCTACGCGGAATGGCTCGTAGCGTTGGCTCGAGGTATCAACCTGGCCCATACCCAAGGCAAGTCAGATATCGGCGCTGGGTTGGCCTCTCTGGTGGACTATCTGGATAGCACTAGATTCGGCACGCTCGATGAGGCGATTTCTCAATTCAAGGAGCTTCACGATCCCGCTCCACAAAACGCCATCTCTGAAAATCGTGGCGCCCACGGGGAGGTGCTGCAGTGAAGAAGCCAGATCAATGCTCGCACATTGCCAAGCGTATTGCCGAGTCGATAGACACGATTGGGATGCTTGCCGACATCCTGCACGAAGCAACCATGACCCGAGAAGCAGAGGAGGGCGCAGAACTGATCAATGCACGAGGGGAGTACGGCATTCAAGCGGCTATCCGTTTGCTCTCTCGATACGCCCATAGCGATTTCTGCGAGATGGCTACTGACTTGGGGATCCCGGAATGCAACTGATCAATGTCCATAACGCCCAATTGCCCGTCGTCGAGTATCGCGGCCAGCGTGTCGTGACACTGGCGATGATTGATCAGGTGCATGAGCGCCCCGACGGAACTGCCGGTCGGACTTTCACCGCCCACAAGGATCGACTCATTGAGGATGAGGATTACTTCCTTGCTGATGTCAGCCAAAAAGACGTTTTACGTTGTTTTGGAGTTGAGGTGCCCAACCGGGGGCTGGTTCTGGTGGCCGAGCAAGGCTACCTGATGTTGGTTAAGCCATTCACTGACAATCTGTCCTGGTCCGTCCAGCGCCAACTGGTCAATCGTTACTTCCGGCCAGCTCCATCACCAACTCTGCCCGGCGACTACATCACCGCCTTGGAGCACCTGCTTGCCACTAAGCGCTCTGAGCAGTTGGCGCTCGAGCAGCGTGACCATGCTATCGCCACAAAAGCCGAAATTGGCAGTCGCCGCGAAGCAACTGCCATGGCCACAGCGAGCGCCGCCGTTCGTGAGTCACGCCAGCTCAAGGAGCGCCTTGGCTTGGGTGTCACTCAAGCAACCATCCTCGCGGTTGAGAAGACACTACGCCGCAAGTTTGGCGCTGCTGGGTGGCGGCCGCTCAGGAAATGGTGCGATGCCCAGGGCATCAAGGTTCCTCGTGTGAATCACCCCACTTACGGCTCGGTATTAGCCTGGCCCGCTGCCGCCTGGGCAGCCGTCTATCAAGTTGATCTGGCCGAGCTGTTCGGTGGCGAAGGAGAGCAGGCATGAGCAAGCAACCGACATACGAGCAGCCTGTGGAGCATATCGACGAGGCTCACTTCGAAAAAAATAACGACGCCGCGCTGTTGTTGAAGTGCTTCGAGGTGGTCAAGGACGTGCTGGATGTGATCGCCGAGCCTGAATATTCCATTGAAAAGGAGGATGACACTCATATCGATCTTTATCGCGCCTACTACGCGCTCAAGGTGCTGTTCAGGCGAAGAACTGGCCATGATGCAGCCCAAGTTGCCAATGAGCACCGGGACGCAATGACCCGGCATTTGCTTGAGGGGAAGCCGCTCCCCGCAAACCTCATTCCCGTGGTCGCGTACCCGGCCGAGTGTCTGCCGGACGAGGCGTTCGACGGCCTGACCGACCAGCAGTTAGCTTGCGCAGCGTTCAACTACAGCGATCGCGCCCGCGTCCTTATGATGGGCCACTCTCCGACAGGGCTGGCGCTCGACGAGGCTCGCACGTTCTCGATTGACGCTACGACTGCCCTGCGTTTGCTGACGCTGCGCTTGTCTGGTGGGTCAGTGAAAGCGATGGCTGCCCAGATCAGCCGCAAGCCTGGGGAGACGCTGCAATGAGCATCATTCGTGCGCCTCGCCCCGAGGCAAATTTCTACATGCTGAACAAGTCGATCAGCGAGGACGCCCGGCTTAGCTGGGCTGCTCGCGGCATGCTGGTGTTCCTGCTGGGCAAGCCTGATCACTGGGAGGTTTCCACGCATCACCTGATCAGCCAGACCGAGGCGTGTCTGGGCAAAGCCTCTGGCCGTGACGCCGTTCGTGGCTTGATCAAGGAGCTGGAGCAAGCCGGCTACCTGCAAATTTCCATGGCTCGTTCCGAGGGCGGTGAGTTTGGCGGGCGGGTCTACACCGTGTCGGAATCACCGGCGACGGATTATCCGGCCCCGGTTGAACCGTCGCCGGTAAATCCCCCCCTAGTAAGTATTGAGGTTAAGCAAGTACTGAATTCAGCAAGTACTGAGAAACCTTTGTGCAAATCCGATCCGCTGGAAGGGTTCGATCAGTTCTGGAAGCTGTACCCGAAAAAGCGGTCGCTCAAGGACGCCAGGAAGGCTTGGGCGAAGTTGAAGCCGAGCCTGGAGCTGAGACAGACGCTGATCACGGCTCTCGGTCGCCAGTGCCAGCAGCATGACTGGATCAAGGAGGGTGGGCGCTACGTGCCCTTGGCAGCGACTTGGCTTAATGGCGAGAAGTGGACCGACGAGGTTGTGACAGGACAGCCACTGCCGCCTAGCCAACATCAGTCCGCTGTCCTTCACGTCCCAAGTCACGATCAGAGCATGTACCCAAATGACCTATTCTAAATTCACTCCAGCACCACGGCTGGCTGAGACCAGGACGGTCGAGTGTGTCGAGCCGGGCCACGGCCAGTTTGAGACGTGCCTTGTCGAGCAATTCGAGGGCGGCTGGTCGTCGACCACCTGCCCGAAGTGCCGCTGGACTGCACTGAACACCCACGTCAGCGACCTGGTGCGCACCGTCGCCCGCGAAGCCGAGCAGGCCGACCGGCTGAACGCTGCCCTGTTCGCCACCGGCATAACACCGCGATTCCGCTCCTGCACGTTCGAGAGCTTCAACACCGGCGACGATCAGGCCAAGCAGCGCGCCCTGAGCATCTGCCGCAAGTACGCCGAGGGCTTTGCCGAGCATTACCGCGTTGGGCGCGCCCTGATGCTGCTGGGCGAGGTTGGCAACGGCAAGACTCACTTGGCCTGCGCCATCCTGCAGCACATCGTCCGCGTCGAGCAGGCCACCGGTTTGATCGTGACCGCCGAGGCGATCATGCAGGGCGTGACCGACAGCTTCCGGAGCAATTCCGCCCCTACCAAAACCGAGCTGCTGACCGAGCTGGCATCGGTCGACCTGCTGGTCATCGACGAGGTGGGCATGCACACGCCCAGGCCGGGGAAGGACTTCATGCCCAGCCTGTTGCATGAGGTGATCGACCGCCGTTACCAGTTGGTCCTGCCCACCATCCTGATCAGCAACCAGGTGGCCGACAGCCTGCCGGAATTCATCGGTCCTCGAGCAGCTGATCGGTTGCGTGAGAACGGCGGCCTGCTGGCGCCCTTCACCTGGAAGTCGGCCCGCGTCGGAGGTGCCGCATGATCGACCATGAATACCTCGATGCTGAGCCGGAACCCTCGCGGCTCTACAGCCACGAAGCCGAGTACGCCCTGATCGGATCGATGATCCACAGCCCGGCGCTGATCGACGATGTTCGGCTGGAGGTGAACGACTTCCATCACCCGGCCTGCTCCGAACTGTTCGAGCTGCTGTCGGCCTGCCGCAACAAGGGCGTGCTGATCGACGTGGTGACCCTGAGCGATGTACGTCCAAGGCTGGCGGATGGCCAAAGCACGCTGGGTGTCGCGGCGCACATCGCCAACAGGACGCCCAGCGCTGCGAACTTCACCGAGTACGCCCGGGTCGTCAAGCAGCGTTCGGTGGCCCGCCGCGTGATCGCGGCAGCCACGGTCATGACCCAGAGTCTGGAGGACGGCACGCCGCTGGACGAGGTGCTGGCGCAAGGGCAGCAGGCCTGGCTGGCGCTGGAGGCCGAAGGCATGGATTCCAAGCGCCGGTACCGCTTCATCGGCGACGTGCTGGACGAGGCCATCGACGGCATTGATCGGCGTTTCAATCGCGAGGTGAGCCTGGGTTTCGACACCGGACTGAAATCGCTCGATGAGTTCATTCCCGGTATCTGCTCTGGGCACGTCATCGTGGTGGCCGGCGAGCCCGGCAGCGGCAAGACCACCCTGGGCCTGAACATCGCCGAGCGCGTAGCACTGCACAGCAAGGCTACTGCTCTGGTGTTCTCGCTGGAAATGAGCGATGTCGAGCTGACCAACCGTTCTCTGGCCTCGGTCGGCAGTGTGCAGCTTCAGCACATCAGCGAAGGCCACTCGATGACCGACAGTGACTGGCCCGGCCTGACCGGCGCCGTCAACAAGCTTAACGGTGCCCCGCTGGTTCTCTGCGATGACGCCATGCTGACCCTCAAGGACATTCGGCAGATCGCCCGCACGGTCAAGCGTGAGCATGGTCTGGGCCTGATCGCCCTCGATTACGTCGGGCTGGTCAAAGGGGAGAGCAAGAGTGCCCCTCGACACGAGCAGGTCGCCGAGATCAGCAAGGGTATCAAGCGGCTGGCCAAGGAACTGGGCGTGCCGATTCTGCTGCTGGCGCAACTCAATCGCGGACCGAAACAGCGCGCCAACAAGCGCCCGACCAAGAGCGACTTGCGTGAATCGGGCCAGCTTGAGGCCGATGCCGATGTGGTGGTGCTGGTTCACCGCGACAACGAATCGGAGGCTGGCCAAGCGGGTGTGACCGAGCTGATCGTGGACAAGAACCGCCATGGCAAAACCGGGTTCTGTCGCGTCCAGCACCAAGGTGCTTACCACCGGTTTGTGGAACTGGTGGGTTGCCACGCGAGTGACGAAGAAATCGAAATGGGCCGCGCGTTCGCCGGCCGCCAGTACGGTAAGGGGAGAGCAGCATGAGCAACGCAACATCACGCAAAGTTCTGACCGACCCGGCGATCTACCAGGGTGTCATGTCCGCAGTTGTCAGGGTGCTGGCCGCGGATAATATCGATAACTCGACGAAGCAAAGCTGGCAGAAGCTGATCGAGTCCGGGCCGCGCGAGGCTGGCTTCCGGGCGCTGCTCTCGGCGCGCGACCAGTTCGATTACGACTGCTGCCTGTATGCGCTCCTGCACCGCGAGCTGAGCGCGGCGCACTGGGATGTGCTGGTGGGCAAGTTCTCCACACACAAGGCGAATCGGGTGGGTGCAATTGCCCGGACCATTCCGCGCATCAGTTCCCCGGCACCGGCCCTGTTCGTGTACAAGGCCACCACCGTCTGGTTCATCCCGAAGATGAAGGGTAAGCAGGGCAAGCGCTCTACCGATGTTGCGATCCTGCCCGACGAGTTCTACGACATGAATACCTGGGACACTGAAGCCCGACCAGACTCAACCCGGGGCCGCTGGCGCCTGGCAATCCATAAGTGCCTAGAGGCGATGCAGGAAGGCGCCGTGGTTCATGTGACGGAGATTTTGGAGCGCGAACAACTGATCGATTGAGGTGCTTGACAGCGATGAGTGAATGAGCGAAATTGCCACTCATCATCTGATTCCTGCGCGTAACCGGGATCGACCAGAAAGCCCGGCCATTGAGTCGGGCTTTTTGTATTTACCTGCTAAGGATTTATCACATGGAAGCGTGGGAATTGATTCGGCGTCTCTTGGCAGGTGCAACCGGCCCAGGGCGGACGTTTACAGTAAGTATTATTAGCGGGGACTATCATCGAGACCTCGTTAACCAAGGCATTGAGGTCAGGATCAGTAAGCAAGAGCTGCTGGAAGTGGCTGAAGAGTTTGCAGAGAGCATGCTGAATATCGGATTGATCTGCATTTCCGGCGTTCGCCAAGGCGGGCCTGCAATTTTGGGCTCTAAGGAACGCACTGAGTTTGGCGACGAGCTGTACCAGAGGCTTTGCGGTCGTGACGTAATCTCCGTGTTCGAGGGCATGCATGTCGATCTGGACGCTGGTGACATACGCCGAGTGCTACATCAGTTCAACTCTTAATCTGCGCCGCTTTCAAGAAAACCCCCGGCAATTGAGTCGGACTTTTTATTACATGCCCGAAGGGAATCCAGTCTTGGAAGTTACCGCATCAAGTGTCTCCGCTGAAATCAAGCAGCAGATCGTAAGTAAGCTGCCCAAGCAGCAGGCTGGCGGTAGCATTAATAGATTTGTCGTCAAGGCGAAGGTCAACTCTGCTGTGAGCACTGCGGTCTATTTTGAAGCGATCGGAATCTTGCTCCAACAGCTCGCCGACGAGTACCCCGAATGGGAAATAGGCCTGGAAGGTGAGCCTGACGATCTCGAGCTTACCTTCTCCAAGTGAGCTGAGTCAGCAGTGGTGTTCAGCTTTTCAAGCGCGACTCCCAGAGAAAAGCCCGGCCATTGAGCTGAGCTTTTTTGTGGCTCGCTATTCCTATTTGTGTCATCGTGCCACTATCTCAACAAGGAGTGTCGCGATGAGTCTATACGATGAGCTGCAGCAGGATTACAAAAGCCAGCAAGAAGCAATGACCTTGCAATTGAATCTTCTTGCGAGAGCAGCAGGAAATATGGTCGCCAGCTTACCTGCATACCTCGGTATTCCATCTGCCAGATGGAACCACCATGATGGAAAGGCAGGAGATGCTTATGTGAGGCTCGGAGAAGGCCCCCCTCTAGACTTCAAAGATAAATCATGGATGAATTTGTCAAGCAAAGGAGGCGTTGTATCCTTCTCTGTAGCAGTCACTATAGTTTCAGAAGATCGTAATCAGCGCGTTACCTACGTTTTTGAGATGGACGCACGCTTCTGTGACCATGGCTACAGATTTGCATTGAACGATGTAGATTACCGAATTATTGGCGCTGAAGACGTGAAGGCCGAGAAGTATCAGGTTGTCCATCAAATGATTTTTGATAAATTGAAAGAACTCCTTGATCCTAAAAAAATTGTGATTACGGTCTGATATCACAGGTTGCCGATTGCTGATTCGCTAAGAGGTGGACAATCCAGTTTGACTCCCGGAGCTACTGGTGGCAGTAAGGATCCGAGTCCTTCACCTTCCGCCCGTAAGTTGTCATAGTTAAGCAGGTCAGAGCCTCCGTTTTGTAATCGGATAGCCCAGGGTTCGACTCCTTGCGGTGGACACCAAATGCCCGCGATTGGATTCACGCGAACGAGTGTGGCAATTGGCTTGTGATCGGGCGATAATCCAAGTCTGTACCGATCATCCTCTGCAAAGGCGGTATGGGAACAACCCAGCTCTCAAGGCTGGGTTTTTTATTGCATGAAAGAAACACAAATTCCAAGGCTCGCCATATCGGCGGGCCTTTTTCGTTTTCGGCTACCGGATGCTCATATGCCTGACAAACCAGACACCTGGGCCCGAATCTGGTTGGCCCTCTCTGATCCGCTATGGCAGGGGGTAATTATGGCGACTGTCATTTCATTCCTGCGTGTGCTGTACGACGCTCCGGGGACCAAGCTTTGGCGCGTCATTCTTGAATCGCTGATCTGCGGCTGCCTCAGCCTGGTTGCGTCCATCGTCATCGAGTGGATCGAGTGGCCAGCCAGCGCATCAATCGTTGCCGGCGGCGCCATCGGCTTCCTGGGTGTAACCGTGATGCGAGAGTTCCTGCTGCGGTTCATCAATCGCAAGGTGGATTCGGTATGAGCGTCGAGACAGTGGCCGCTATCGCCAAGCCCTATGCAGCTTTGCGGATCATCGCAGTCGCTCTGGTGATCACTATCGTGGCGGCATTGCTGATCGCTATACAGCAGGTCCGGGTCGTCACGCTACAGGGTGACCTGGCCATCGAGACAAAGAGCAGGGCTGATGCAGTCGCGGCCAACGTCGAGAGCCAGGCCACGATCACAACATTGCGGGCTGAGGCCAAGCGCAACGCTGACTATCAGGCGGATCTGGCTCAACGGCTCAAGGCTAGCGAAACGAAAGCCCGTCAAGCGAGGAAGGACTTTGAAGAACTCAAGCGCAACAGCAAGCCTGTTCGTGACTGGGCTGCTCAGCCTTTGCCTGACGGCCTGCGCGGCAAAGCCAGTAGCGACAAAGACAACAGCCCTGCGAATCGAGCCACCGGTGCTAATCCAGTGCGAGCGGGTAAGTGATGCCGACGCCGATCTGCGCAACAACGGCGATGTCTGGGCGCTGAAGGATCGAGCGATCAACTTGCTTGATACCTGTGCCGACCAGGTAGATGCCCAGATCTTGCGCAGCCAGAGCAAGTGAAGAAATCTTGGTTCGTGACAGTGCCAGGCTACCCACCTTTTCCAATGATCATGCCAGAAAACCACAGCCCTGCTGAGGCCCTGGCTTATGCTCGGTCTATCTGGCCAGCCGCAACCGTAGAGTGAATCGCTAATGCCGCAGCGCCCCCAGAAGCCATGCAGGAGTGGAGGTTGCAACACCCTGCACCGCAACGCCGCCTACTGCGACCAGCATGCGCATCTGGCTAAGGTGAAACGCCCCGAAAAGTCGCTGCCTAGGATGGCGGGCAGGGCGCTCCAGAAGCGGCGGCTCAGTGTCTGGAGCAAGAATCCGACCTGTGCCGTATGCGGTCGGCTCACTGATTACCCAAGCGGCTTTGAGCTTGACCACAAGGTGCCGCTGTTCAAGGGCGGTCAGGACATTGAGAACAACTGTCAGGTGCTCTGCAAAGGCCCCAGCGGCTGCCACAACCGCAAAACGGCAGAGGATCTGGGCTACGTTTACCGGCCTGCTGTTGGGCTGGATGGTTATCCAGTCAAATAGGCGATTCTGGTCGGTGCGAGTTTGAGAATTATTCTCATAAGGTATTTATTAATATTTGAAAATAAATGTTGACGTGGCTGTTTTTTCTATGATTTTTTTTAGATTGAGAATTATTCTTATTTGTCGGGAGGGGGGAGGTAAAAAGTTCGGAGTCTTTTGCTCGGAAATGGTCCGCCCCATCTTTTTTTCAACGCCGCGAAATATAAAGTTCAGGAGTTAACCGATGTCAGGGGTAGCGGGACGGTCGGGTCGTCGTCCCAAACCCACGGCCCAGAAGGCTTTGGCGGGTAATCCCGGCAAGCGAGCGCTCAACAAGGGAGAGCCTGATTTTTCCCGCGTGACGAACATCGATCCGCCTGAATGGTTGAGCGAAAACGCTCGCCGTGTCTGGCAAATGATCGTCCCGCAACTGTGTTCTGCGCAGGTTCTGGCGCTAACTGACCTGCACAACGTCGAAGCGTTTTGCTCTGCATACGGCAACTGGCGACTGGCCCAGGAATCGATTGACCAGTACGGCGTAGTGGTCACGTCCGCCCAGGGCAGTCCGATTAAGAATCCGGCATGCACTGTCGCGAATGAGTCGATGCGGCAAATGGTGACCTTCGGCTCGATGTTGGGCCTCGATCCGGCCAGCAGATCCAAGATCATCGGCAACAACAAGCCGGAACCCACCAATCCCTTTGCAGACTTGATGAATTCCTGATGGCCAAAACCTCGCACACCAACGTCGACAAGGCGATGGTGTGGGCAAGGTCCGTCCTGAAAGGCAAGTTTCCGGCTTGCCGGTTCATTCACCAGGCGATTGAGCGGCACTTCGACGACGTTGCCAGGAGCCGGTCGAAGGATTTCCCGTACAAGTTCGATCCGGCCAAGGCCGAGAAAAAGCTGAAATTCATGCAGCTTTTGCCCCACACCAAGGGCGAATGGGCGTACCGGCGGCAACTGATCACCCTGGAGCCGTGGCAATTGTTCGGCCTGGCCTGCACGTTCGGCTGGGTGAGGAAGAAAGGCGCTTACCGCCGCTTCCGCGAGAGCTACTGGGAGGTACCGCGCAAGAACGGCAAGAGCGTGATTGCTGCAGGCGTCGGAACCAGCATGTTCGTGATGGACAAGGAGTTCGGCGCCGAGGTTTACGCCGGTGCGACCAGTGAGAAGCAAGCCTGGGAGGTGTTTCGCCCTGCCAAGCTGATGATTCAGCGCTCTCCGATGCTGACGCGCGCTGCCGGCATCGAGATCAACGCCTCGAACATGAACATTCCGGCCGATAACAGCCGGTTTGAACCCCTGATCGGCGATCCCGGCGACGGCGCATCGCCCAGCTGCGCGATCATCGATGAATTTCACGAGCACGAAACCGCCGCGCTGTACGACACCATGCTCACCGGCATGGGTGCCCGCCGGCAGCCGCTGATGTTCATCATCACGACCGCCGGCGCGAACATCGAGGGCCCGTGCTACGACAAGCGCCGCCAGGTGCTGGAAATGCTCGACGGCACGGTGCCGGACGACGAGCTTTTCGGCTACATCTGGACCCTGGACGAGGGTGACGACTGGACCGATCCGAAGAATCTGGCCAAGGCCAACCCCTGCATGGGCGTCTCCGTGTTCCCGGAGTATCTGGAGAGCCAACTGCAGCGAGCCATTCGCTCGGCGCGCTTCACCAACACGTTCAAAACCAAGCATCTCAACGTCTGGGTGAGCGCAAAAACCGGGTTCTTCAACCTGCAAAGCTGGAAGGCGTGCGAGAACAAGAGCCTGGCCCTGGAGCAATTCGAGGGCCAGGAATGCAATCTGGGCCTCGACCTGGCCCGAAAGCTGGACATGAACTCCATGGCCAGGCTGTTCTGGCGGGAAATCGACGGGAAGATTCACTACTACTGCGTGGCCCCGCGATTCTGGGTGCCGGAAGACACTGCCTTCGATACCGACAACCGCCGCATGCATGAGCGGTATCAGGCCTGGATCAACTCCGGTCATTTGTACACGTCGCAGGGCGCCGAGATCGACTACCGGGACATCCTTGAGGAATGCAAGGAGGCCAACAAGCTGGCGCCTGTGCGCGAGAGCCCTATCGATCCGCACGGGGCCACGAACCTCAGTCACCAGCTGGATGACGAGGGTCTGTCGCCGATCACCATTGTCCAGAACTACACAAATATCTCCGATCCCATGAAAGAGTTGGAGGCGGCCATTGAATCGGGCCGTTTCCACCACGATGGCAACCCGATCATGACCTGGTGTATCGGCAACGTGATCGGCAAGTTCCTACCCGGCAACGATGACGTTGTGCGCGCAATCAAGCAGGGCAATGACAACAAGATCGACGGCGCCGTGGCGCTGATCATGGCGATAGGTCGAGTGCTCGCGAATCGTGAGCCGCAAGGATCTGTCGATGACTTCCTTTCCAGACCAATGAGCATGTAATGGCAGACACCGACTACAGCATTGACCTGCGCACCCGCAGTCCTTTCTGGGCGCGCATGGCGAGCTTTTTCGTTGGCGGCCGCCTGGTGACTCCTGAAAAAGGCTCCCAAACCGGGCCAGTATCAGCTTCTGGCGTGGTGGGCGAATCGGTTGTCAATGACGAGCGCTCGCTACAGATTTCAACAGTATTTGCCTGTGTGCGGTTGATCAGCAGCGTAACGGCCTGCATGCCGCTGGATGTATTCGAGACGAAGGGTGGTGACCGGAATAAGGTAGGGCTGGACAACCCGCTGGCCCGCTTGCTGCGGTACAGCCCGAACCAGTTCATGACGGCCTTCGATTTCCGTGTATCGATGACGATGCAGCTTTGCTACTACGGCAATGCCTATGCCCTGATTGAGCGTAATTCGGTGGGCGACGTGATCAGCCTTGTCCCG
The DNA here is from genome assembly GCF_900589395.1 of Pseudomonas viridiflava. Classification (GTDB taxonomy): domain Bacteria; phylum Pseudomonadota; class Gammaproteobacteria; order Pseudomonadales; family Pseudomonadaceae; genus Aquipseudomonas. Next base: position 138,569 of record NZ_UUIS01000061.1, on the reverse strand, counting down.
CTCATGTCGGTAAACATGGACGTAAGGCTCGAGGGTAAGCGGGTTGTCTATCGCTACCGCCGGGACAGCGAGTATGCCGACTTCAAACAGAGCGAAATCTTTCACCTGAAAGGGTTTGGCTTCAACGGCCTGGTGGGCTTATCGCCCATCGCCTTTGCCGCGAAGACGGCGGGTGTGGCCGTGGCCATGGAAGACCAGCAACGCGACTTCTACGCCAACGGCGCAAAGTCGCCACAGCTGCTGATGACTGGCGACGGCAAGCTGCTGAACAAGGATCAGCGCGCCCAGGTTGAGGAAAATTTCAAAGAGATCTCTGGCGGTCCTGTCAAGAAGCGGCTCTGGGTGCTCGAAGGTGGGTTTACCACCCAGGCCATCGGCGTCAGCCCGCAAGACGCAGAAACGATGGCGGCCCGGAAATTTCAGGTCAGCGAGTTGGCGCGCTTCTTTGGCGTGCCGCCGCACCTGGTGGGCGATGTCGAAAAATCCACCAGCTGGGGCTCAGGTATTGAACAGCAGAACCTTGGCTTTCTTCAGTACAGCCTCGATGCGTATCTGGAGATCTGGGAAGGCTGCATTCTGCGTTGGCTCGTCAAGCCATCCGACCTTGGGCGACTTCATGCTGAGCACAACCGCGACGGCCTGCTGAGTGGTGATTCGACGGCCAGGGCGAACTACATGAAAACCCTGGTCGACACCGGGCTTCTCACGATCAACGAGGGGCGTCGAGTCAATAATCGACCCCCAGTCGATGGCGGCGACGTTGCAACCCGGCAATCGCAGAACGTACCCCTTACCCAACTTGGCAAAACGAACCCCGCACCCAGCGGGGTTTAGTTTTTCTGGAGGCTGCAATGCCCAGTATGTGCAAGACCCTGGCCTTCGATCAGGCCTCTATCAAGTTTGCTTCCGGCGGCACCCAAGGCGTTTTCGAGGGGTATGCGAGCGTGTTCGGTGTCGTGGATAGCGATGGCGACATTATCGAAGCAGGCGCCTTCGCCCAGGCCCTGAAAACCCAGACACGCGCCGTGGCGATGTTCTTTAACCATCGGCGCAACGAGATTCCGGTGGGCAAGTGGCTGAACCTGGCCGAGGACAGCACTGGCTTGCTGGTGCGCGGCGAGCTGACCCCTGGCAACCCTCAGTCCGACGCCCTCAAGGCCGCCATGCTTCACGGCACGGTCGGCGGTATGTCGGTCGGGTTCTCGGCCACCAAGGACGATTTGTCGCCCATCGCCACCGGGTACTCGTTCAAGAACATTTCCCGGCTCAGCGAGATCAGCATCTGCACCTTTCCTGCCAACGAGCAGGCCACGGTGTCCGCGCTCAAAAGCATGGACGCCATTGAAAGCATCCGTGACGCAGAGAACTGGCTGAGGGATTCAGCGGGGCTCTCCAAGTCCGAAGCGCAGGCATTCATTGCCCGCATCAAGTCCGCAGTTCGGAGCGATTCCGAAGGTGGCGAAATTACCGCGATCCTGGATCGCATCAAGTCCTTCCCATCTGTAGGAAAGTAACCATGTCCGAATTGGCCCAGATCCAGAAAGCCATCGAAAACGCTCAGGCCAACATGACCGAGTTGTTCGAGGCGCAAAAGAAAGAAATCACCGCGACCGGCGAGGTCAGCAAGAAACTCCAGACCGATCTGATTACTGTTCAGGAAGAGCTGACCAAGTCCGGCACCCGTCTGTTCGATCTGGAGCAGAAGCTGGCCGGCGGCAACCCGGACAACCCGGCAAACAAGAAAAGCTTCGCCGCCCAGACCGCCGAGGACCTGAAAAAAGCCTGGGACGGCAAGTCCTCCGGCAAGGTCGAGGTCAAAAGCTTTGATAAAGCCCTGGGCAGTGGCGCTGCTTCGGCTGGCGCGCTGATCGAGCCGCAGCGTAACGCGGGCATCCTCATGCCAGGCCTGCGCCGGCTGACCATTCGCGATCTGCTGGCCCAGGGGCGCATCAGTTCCAACTCGCTGGAATACGTGCGTGAAAACGTCTTCACCAACAGCGCGGCACCGGTGGCCGAGGGTACTCTCAAGCCAGAATCGCAGCTGACCTTCACCAAGGAAAACGCGACCGTTAAAACCATCGCGCACTGGATTCAGGCCTCGCGCCAGGTGATGGACGACGCGCCGATGCTGGAATCCTACGTGAACAACCGCCTGCTGTTCGGTCTGGCGCTGGTTGAAGAAGGCCAGTTGCTCAACGGTGACGGCACCGGCGACAACCTGTTGGGCCTGAACCAGGTTGCCACGGCTTACGACACCGCCCTGAACGTGACCGGCGACACCCGTGCCGATCAGATTGCGCACGCGATCTTCCAGACCAGTGAATCGGAGTTCGAGGCCTCTGGCTTGATCCTCAACCCTCGCGACTGGCACGCCATCGCGCTGCTGAAGGACTCGGACGGCCGTTACATCTTTGGCGGGCCGGCTGCATTCGCTGCGAAAGTGATGTGGGGGCTGCCTGTGGTCGCCACCAAGGCCCAGGCTGTTGGCACCTTCACCGTAGGTGGTTTCGACCTCGCCTCGCAGGTCTGGGACCGCATGGATGCCACTGTCGAGGTCAGCCGCGAAGACCGCGACAATTTCGTCAAGAACATGGTGACCATCCTCTGCGAAGAGCGCCTGGCGCTGGCCCACTACCGGAAAACGGCGATCATCAAAGGCGCCTTTACCGTCACCCCCTGAGCCATGAGGGCGGGGCGGGCAACTGCCCCGTTTGCCCAATGATCAAGATTCGAGCCCTGCGTCAGTTTTCCCATTACCACGCCGGCAACTTTGATCAGTTCGAAGTGCGAGAGGTGGCTGCCGACATCGCCGAGGCCCTGGTGGGCATGGAGTTGGCAGAAGTAGTCGATGCGCCTGCCGAGCCCGTCAAGAAGCCTCTCAAGAAAGAGCCGAAGTGATGATCGATCTGTTGTTGGTCAAAGCCCATCTGCGTATCGACGGCACCGAAGAGGATTTGCTGATCGGCGCCTATGTCGACGCCGCAGTTGAGTACGTCCAGCAGCACTGCGACCGCCGAATTGTCGAAACTCCCGAAGATGCCGGGCAGATGGCTCTCACCAAGGATGTGGAGCAGGCCATTCTGCTGCTGGTCGGCCATTGGTACGCAAACCGTGAGGACGTTGTGGTGGGCGTATCTGTCAATCAGGTGCCAATGGGCGTCCAGGCCTTGCTCTGGACAAGGAAGCGTTTCTGATGAGAGCCGGTCCCATGCGACATCGCTGTTGGGTACAGAAGCATTTGCGCGTCTCGGATGGCCTGGGCGGTGGCTCAATGGTCTGGACTGGGCTGCGGCAGATCTGGGCGGAAATCACGCTGCCAAGTGGTCGTACCGAAGTCGTTGCACAGCAGATGACTCGTGTTATCACCGCCGAAATCCGCTGCCGGCCTGCTGCCGATTTGGTTGCTGGTCTGCGCCTGGTTCACAAGGGCATCACCTACACCATCGAGGCGGCGCTGCCCGATAACGTCAACAGCATGCTCCGGCTGCTGTGTTCCAGCGAGCCAAATACCTGAGGAATCACTATGAAAATGATTGCGAAAGCTAACCTTTCCGGGCCGTTCGGCAATGTCGAATCCGGCGCGGAGTTCTCCGTAAACGCGGCGACTGGAGCCGAGTTGATCCAGCGCGGGATTGCCGAAGAAGTGCCGGCCACCACCGGTAAGATCAAGGATCTCGAAAAAGCCCCTGTCGAGGCCTCCTGATCATGGCCAGGCGCTCTCGCGGTGACTTCAAGCTGCGTGGCATCCTGCGCCGGATCGGCAACCAGATGGAAAGCGACCTGCGGCCTGCCATGGTCAAGGCTGCTAACCTGGTGCTGGCCACCCAGCAAGAGCTTATGCCGGTCGACTCCGGCGAAGCCAAGCAAACGCTCCAGGTGTTTGTGTCTAAAAGCGGGCTAGACGCCCAGATCGGTATTCGCGGGAAGCGAGCCAACAAGAAAGTGTTCTACGCAATATTTATTGAGCGCGGCACCAAGCAGTACCAGCGTGGCGATAGCGTCATCGCTGCAAGGCCTGCGCACCCCTGGCTGCGCCCATCCGTTGATTTAAACCGCGATGACATTGTGCGTCTGATCAGGGCGGCTATCACCAGTACCCTGGCGCGCGCAGCAGGTGAGGCGCGATGAGTGATCCATCACTGGCGCTGCAAAAAGCCTTGTACGAACGATTGACCGCCGACCTGTCGTGCGCTGTGTTCGATGCGGTACCCGATGGCATGCCGTACCCCTATGTGACGTTGGATCGCGAGTTTTCCAGCAACTCCACGCCGATATCCGGCAAGGATCGGCAGACACGTCTGTTCTACCTGTCGGTCTGGTCGCAATACCACGGCCAGGCCGAGGTAAAGCGGATCATGGCCGAGATTTCCACCGCCTTGAATGAAAAGCGGCTGCCGCTTGAGTCTGGTCTGGCTGTATCGGTTCGTGTAACGCGCACCGAGGCCACCAGGGAGCCGGACGGCAAGACCTACATGGGCTCTGTCACGCTGCGAATCATCACCCAGTCGTAAACCTGAATTACTATCGCCGCGCCGCGGCTATCACCTGTCCTCAGGAGGACTACCCATGCCTGTAAATACCGCTGCCGGTACGCGACTCTCCATTGGTCCGCGCCTCTCGGCCAAGTTCCCTGCGACCGAAGCGGCCGCCATCACGTTGTTCGCCGGCCTGACTTATGTCCAGGTTGGCGAGCTGGAAAATATCGGCGATTACGGCGATGAGGTGGGCGATGTGACCTTCTCGGCGCTGGCCGACTCGCGCACCCGCCACCTGAAAGGCCTGGCCGACGCCGGCTCGGTCGAGCTGACCATCGGCTTCGACTCTGGTGACGCCGGCCAGCTCGCGCTGGTCGAGGCGCAGAAAGACCGCTCCCAGTTCGATTACCCGGTGAAAGTCGAGTATGTCGACGGCTTGGTCGATTACTTCGCCGTCAAGGTCATGAGCTCCCGCAAAACCGTGGGCGCCGCGGAAGACGTGATCAAGCGCAATGTCACGGTCGGTATCAACTCCGGCATCTACGAAGTCAAGCCGGCGCCTTAAGGCATCCGCTTTTTTAGCAGCGCTGCCTTTGCGGCGCTCGCTGTAATCCTTCCTAATTCGATCAAGAGAAATTCCCATGTCCAAGACTGACCACGGCACCGTTGACGTTCAAGTTGGCACTGAAATCTACACCTTGGCCTTCAACCTGAAGGCTGTGAAGCGTATTGAACGCACGCTGGGCGGAATCTTGCCGGCAATGCAGGAAGTCCAGAAATTCAGCCTGAGCGCGATTATCCAAGTGATCATGGCCGGTGCCGGGTTGGCACTGAAGCCATCCGAAGTGGAGGCTCTGGAAGAGGACGTCTACCAGGCCGGCATCATCAGCGTTACTCCGCCGCTGGTGGAGTACTTGAGCGCTTTGCTGAATCCCGCTGCTAAGACCGCTGACCAGCAAGCTGCTGTTGAAGCTGAGTCGGCGACCGCCAAGACAAAAAAGTAAAGCGCGCCGGCAACGGTAGCTATGTCGACGAATTGTTCAGCATAGCCACTGGCTGCTTGGGCTGGCCACCGAGTGAAGCCTGGTCGGCGGCCGTGCCGGAGATTCTCATGGCATGGGATGCCAAGGTCGAATTCCTGCGCAGCACCAGCCCTTTCGGCTCAGGCGAAAAGCCGCGCAGCAAAGAAGCGGTGGCCAAAGACCTGCGTATGGGGTTCCGGGCTGCAGCAATCAACCGCAAAACCGATGCTGCATAGCAAAGGCTCATTCAGATAGATACCCGCTCCGGCGGGTTTTTTATGCCCGGAGAAAAGTAAATGTCGCAAGAAGTCCAAGGGATGCTGATCCGTCTCGAAGCGACAACGGCACAGTTGCGTCAGGAAATGGCTCGCGCTGACGCGACTGTGGCGCAAGTCTCCGGGCGTATTGATCGTCAACTGTCGACCGTAGATTCGGCATTTGCTCGTGCCGGACAAAGCGCTTTGTCTGCCGGCAATATGCTGCGCAATGCAATGGGCGCTGTAGCTGCTGGCATGAGCATCAGTTCGCTCGTGGCCCAGGCCGACGCCTATGCCAGCATTGCGAGTCGCCTGCGCCTTGTAACATCGACAGCGGCTGAATTTACAGCGGCTCAGAAGGCTGTATTTTCCATTGCTCAAGAGTCATATCAACCTCTGACCGCAACCGCCGAGCTGTATCAACGGATCGCCACGAATCAGAAAGAGCTGGCACTGACCGGCGAGGGTGTGGCCGGCATCGTCGGCACGATCTCGAAAACCATGGCCATTTCTGGCGCCTCGGCATCTTCTGCGAACGCCGCATTGATCCAGTTAGGCCAGGCATTCGCTTCCGGCGTGCTGCGCGGCGAAGAGTTGAATAGCGTCATGGAGCAGGCACCGGCGCTGGCCCAGGCGATTGCCAAAGGTATGGGCAAGACAGTCGGCGAGTTGCGTACGCTCGGCCAGGCTGGCTTGCTGACTGCCGACGCTGTAGTCAAGGCTTTGCAGAGTCAGCAAAAGGCAGTTGACGACCTGTATGCGAAGACTGCGGTCACCATCGGCAATAGCATCACCGCGATGGGCAACTCGTACACACAACTGATCGGCCGCCTTGACCAGGCGGGGGAGGTAAGTTCCAGGGTCGCAGCAACCATTGTTGAAATGTCGAAAGCAATCGACACTCTGACCGCAGATTCGGCAGCTGTAGAAGAAAACTTGGCGCGTGTGACCAATGTTGCCGAAACCCTGGCATACATCGTTGGTGGTCGGCTGGCTCTCGGCCTTGGTCAGACTGTCATTGGCTTTGGGTTGGCAACGGCTGCTTCCCTCAAGCAAGCCGGCGCGCTCGCCTATAGCACCGTCGCCGCTATCAAGCAGGCGAATGCCGATGCTGCCGCTGCCAGCCAGGCCGTGATGCTGGCCAAGTCTCGTCAGGCAGATGCGCAAGCTGTATTGGTTCGCGTGAATGCCGAGATTGCCGCTGATCGCCAACGGCAGCAGGTGTTCATCAACAATCTCAGGTACGTCCAGACCACACTCGCTGCGGAGCGAGCATTGGAAGAGTCTCGCTTGGCGGCACAAATTAGCGAGCAGGGTCGAGCTGCAGCACGAAACAGGATGGTTGAGGCCCGTGTTGCTGAAGTGGCGATCATCAAGCAGATCCAGGCTGCCGAGGTTCAACTTGCGGCCACCACCGCAGCGACCTCTCAAGCCAGGGCCGCTGCCATCGCTGGGGTGGGCGAAACCACGCTCGCAGTCAACGCAGCCGTGCAAGCGTCCAATGCCGCCACTGCTACAGCAGCCAGTGCAAGTAGCGCCTGGACATTGGCGGCTACCGCTGGCCGTGGCCTGCTGGCCTTGCTGACAGGCCCTGTGGGCCTGATCGCGATGACTGCGGCCGTGGCCTATTCATTTATCAGCCTCAGTGACAACAGCAGTGAGCTTGAGACCCGGCTGGGTGACTTGGCAGATCCTACTGAAAAGCTGGTCGAGCGCTTTGAGCGGCTGAATCGAGCTACTCAAGCCGTAACGCTTCGCGAGCTCAGGACCACCATCGCGGAAACCCAGGCCGAAATCGCGCAGATGTCCGGCGCAATGGCCGATAAATTTGAGAACGATCTGCGCTCCATGGGAGCTGCTGGTGCTGAAGGCCTCATGGCAGGTCTTGTCACCCTCCCGGCCGAGACTCAAGCGGCGCTTGATCTTGTGCGTAAGGCTTCGAAGGATCAGGCCGCCGGGATTGTCGTGGACTGGAAGTCGGTCGCCGATGAGCTGCGCAAGATTCCGGGTGTTACAGAGAAAATGGCCCAGGCTCTTGAGTCCAGCCAAGGCCAGGTCACCGACCTGAGTGCAGAGCTTGAAAAGCAGCAGAAGACACTCGCGCTTCTGACGGGTGAGACCGATAAAAACACTACGGCTCAGGCTCAAAATAATGCAGTAAAGGCTGCCGGCGGGCAGACCAAAGCCCAGCTCGCTGAGTGGGAAAAGTACATTGAAAAGCTGATTGAAACCCGCGATCTGCTGGGCGCAAACGCAGAGGCTGAGGCCAAGTATCGTGCGGCAAAAATGGGTTTGACCGAGGAGCAAGCCAAACAGGCTCAAATCATCTCCAAGCAAACTGATGTCCTCAAGGAGTTTGAGGAGGCGGTAAAGAAGAACGACAAAACTCAGCAAGCCGCCCTAAAGGTTCAGTTGGTAGCTCTGTATACCCAGGAGAAAGCTCAGCTTGACGCAGCTGCTGCGATCAAGAAAGGCCATGAAGACGCCGCGAATGCTGCTGTAGAGAGTGCAAATAAAACCATTGAGCAGATGAACCGTATTGCTGACCGCGCCAAGGGCATGACAAGCGGTGAGCTCTACAACCCCTTGATGGTTCCTCAAAAGCGCACGCCTGGGCAGAACCTGACAGGTTACGGGCTTTTAACCAATGGAGGCACAGCGCCGGTCGCTCCTGCGCCAGTCGTACTTACCCCGCTTCAGAAGGCAGAGGCGGCCATGGCGCAGGTCGTCACTGGCACCACCCCTAACAATGTCACCAAGACCGACAGCGAAAAGCTGATCGAGAAACAGACCAAGGCGCTCGACGAGTTCATCAAGAAAGCCGAGATCGCCGTCAAGTCGTCGAACGCCATGGCCGATGCGTACCTGGCTGGCGCCGAAAACATCCGCGCACTGACCATTCAGCAGGAAATCGAAGAGGAACTGCTGAAAACCGGCGCTGGCGCACGGGAAAAGGTCACCAAGGCCATCAACGCCCAGCACGATGCGCAAGATCGCCTGGAGGTTGCCAAGACCATCGCGACCATGCGCACGGAAGTCGAATGGCTGGAAAAGGAGGCCAAGGCCACCGTGCGCGGCACTGCTGCGGTCGAGGCATTTAACGTCGAGAAAGCCGTAAAGGCGGAGCTGGCCGGCAAGAACATCGCCCTGGGCAGCAAGGAGTACGATCAGTTGGTCGCAATGACCCAGGCGCAACTGGAGGCGAACAAGGCGCTGGAACAGGCCAACAAGGCCAATGACATCGTTGACCGTCTCAATCCCCAGATCAAACTGCTCAAGGACTACACCGAAGAGCAGCACGCGCTCAACCGGGCCATGGAGCTGTACCCGGAGAAGGCTGCTCTCTACCAGGATGCTCTGGTCAAGCTGGGCAACGAGTATGAGGTCAATCGCTCGAAGGCCACCTTGTGGGGGCAGATGACAGAGGGCGCCATTGACCGGATCGACCAAGCCTTTGCCAGCGCCTGGTCGAACATCGGCGACGGGGCCAGCACCTTGTGGGATGACCTCAAGAAGGGTTTCAAACAAACCCTTGGCGAGATCATGCACATGCTGACCACGAAGCCCTTGCTGGCGTCGATCAGCAACTGGCTGACCGGCACTGACAATGGTCAAGGCCTGGGCTCGGTCTGGAGCAAGATTCTCGGCAGCGTTGGCGGCTCTTCTGGCGGTGTCTCCATCGGCGGCCTGGGCGGCGGTTCGCTGGCGGGCATTGGCAAGTCGTTGTACCAGGCGTGGAGTTCCCTGACCGGTGTTGGCTCAAGTATCGCTGGCGGCTACGCCACTGGCGGTATTGGTGGCGCAGTCTCCGGCGGTGTGGGTTACTACACGTCCATGCTTTCGAGTGTGGGCGCGTCGATCACCAGCGGATTTAGCAGCCTGATGGCGACCATCACCGGCACCACAGCGGCGCAAACCGCAGCCGTTGTCGGCGCCCAAGGCGTCACCGCTGCATCGCTGTCGGTGGGCATGGAAGCCGCTGCGGCGGGTTATGCCTCTCAGTTCGGCGCGATCACGGGCACAGTGTCCTATGCCGCTGCTGAAAGCGCGGCGGCGGCCAGTGCGGCGGCGAGTACCTCAGCGATGATGGGGCCGCTGGCGATCCTGATGGGCATGTACCAAAGCGGCAAGCTGTACGACGCGGGTGTGCGCTATGACACCAGCGACATGCAGACCTCGAAGCTTTCGCAGGTGGGCAGGGCGCTCCCGGGTATGGTCGGCTTTGACCGCGCCCTGACGTTTGCTTCCATCGGCCTTGCTGACCGTATGGCCTCTTCGATCTTCGGCGGGAAGATGGGCGCGATCCTCTCGGGGTCGACCCTGGCCACCGCAGTCGAGACCTTCATCGGTGAAAAGCTGTTCGGCACCAAGTGGGCCACCAAAGATACCGGCATGGCTCTGTCGGTCGCCGGCGGCGAGTTCAACGCCGAGGATTTCCAGTACCAGAAGAAGAAAGGGGGCCTGTTCGGCAGCAACAAAAAGCGCTTCGTCTACGGCCAGATGCAAGATGCTGAGATGGCCGAAACGCTTGGCGCTGCTTACAACAGCACCGTGATCGGTGCGATGGATCTGTTCGCCGCGCTGAATGTGACGCTCAACGAGGCAGTGCTCGATGGCTTGAATGTCGAGCGGTTGAACATCAGCACCCAGGACCGCACGACAGAAGAAATCCAGGCGGATATCACGGCCTGGTTTACCAGTCTGGGCGATTCTGCTGTGGCGGCGATCAACTCGGCTACAGCAGCGACCCTGGACGGGTTGACCTTTGACAGCCTTCAAACGCTGGTCAACAACCTGTACAGCGTCAATGCGAGCCTGGATCTGATGGGCGTCAAGGCTGCGGCCTTTTCGGTCACTGGTGCCAGGGTTGTCGAAAGCCTGGTCAACTCAGCGGGCGACATCGACACGCTCAACGCGAATATCACCAGCTACTACACGGCCTTCACCAGTGAAACCCAGCGGGCCAGCGATTCGATTCGGGGTGTGCGTCAGCAGTTCGCCGCCTTGGGCGTCCAGCTGCCGGCGACGGAAGATGCTTTCCGCGACATGCTCAAAGCCATCGACGTGACGACAGAGGCGGGAAGAGCGACCTTCACGGCAATGACGGCCAATGCCGAGGCGGCGGCGCAGGTCTATGCGGTGCTGCAACAGCGTGAAGCGGACTACTACAGCGCTTTCCACACCGAATCCGAAAACACTGCACGCGCCATTGCCAACACGACAGCGGAAATCAAGAAGCTTGGCATCACACTGCCGGCCACGCGAGATGCGTTTCGGGCCATGGTGGAGGCGGCCGAGAAAGACTCGTCGGCCGCCGGCAAAGCGATGCTTGAATCGCTGCTGAGCGTTGCGGCAGCGGCTGGCACGGTGTTTGACGCGATGGAAGCCACCGCGCAAGCGGCGGCAGACGCGGCGGCTGTAGCGGCTGAGGCGGCAAAGGCTATCGCTGATGCCCAGGCCGAGCAGTTGATGTCGTCGGCTACAGCGAGCTTCTCGGCCGTACAGCGCGCCATTGCTGCCGAGCAGAAGGCCGCGACAGATGCATACAACGCTCGTACCGCCTCCTTCAGCGACATGCTCAGCACGGTAACAGCGAACATCAGCGATCTGTCGAGCGTGAGCTCTTCGCTCGAAGGTGCGCTGAAATCGCTGACCGGCACGTCAGACGACACGGTGAAACAGCTGCGCGTGCAGGCTCAGGCCACGCTGCAAAGCGCTCTGACCAAGGCGCGATCGGGCGGCTCTCTTGCTGGCTTCGAGGGTCTTGATGATGCGCTGAGCACCGTCAGCACCAACGACACCGGCCTGTATGCCTCGCTTGAGGACTTCAATCGCGAGCAAGGTCGAACAGCCAATGTCGTCGCCGAGCTGAATACGCTCAACGGCAAGCAGCTCAGCAGCGCAGAGAAATCGGTGGAAGCGCTTAACAAGCAGATCGAGGCCGCGAAAAAGGCCTACGACCTGCAGATGTCCCAGTTCGACACCCAGCTTTCCGGCGCCCAGGCCCAGCTCGATGCGCTCAATGGCATCGACAACTCGGTCATGTCCGTTGCCGCTGCCATGCAGGCCATGAACTCGGCCATCGTGGCGGCGCTCGCCGGTAAGGACGCCGGGGCGGCTGCGCAGAATAACTACGATAACAACGCGCTGTTGCTGGAGTCGGTGTACCGCGCGGTGCTGGGTAGGGGCCTGGACTCGTCTGGCAAAGCCACATGGACGGCAGCGCTGGCAAATGGATCGCTCAGTTATGCCGATCTGGCCAGCACGATTGCCAACTCAGGCAAGGCCAATGGGGAAACCGTGAAAATCCCTGGCTTTGCTTCTGGGGGCAATTTCGGGGGCGGTATGCGCCTGGTGGGTGAGAACGGGCCTGAGCTTGAAATCACAGGACCCAGTCGGATCTACAACGCCAACCAGACCGCCGCCATGCTGGCCAACAACAATGGTGGCGACGGCCAGGCGACGGCACAGGAAGTGAGGGCGCTGCGCGCCGAGCTGAAAGCGGCGCTGTTTGCCATTGCCAAAAACACCATGAAGACGGCGAACAACACCGACCTTCTGCCTCGCAAACTGGAAGAGGATTTGTTCTCGTGAGGATCATTGAACCGGTCGAGATCTCGCCAGGCCTGGCAACCATGCAGGCGTTTCAGGTGGCGCCGAATTCAGAGCCGTTGGTGGTGCAGGTCAATCAGCCATTTATGGTGGCTTCACTGCTCACAAACGTGCCCGAGGCGGACCAGCCGCTTTGGAGTCCGACCCAGGCTTACACAGTGGGCGCGAAGGTGATGCTGGAGCACCGCATTTATGAAGCACTGGTCGCCAATACGAATGTGAACCCTACAGCGGCTCCAACGACGCCGTCGAAGTGGCTCGACCTGGGGGCCACAAACCGCTGGGCGATGTTCGACGACAAGATGAGCAGCGTGACCAGCAACCCGGAGAGCATTTCGCTCCGGGTGGTGTCCGGCAAAGCGGTTGATGCGCTGGCGTTCTTTGGCGTTGATGCGGCTTCCATCCTGGTGCGGGTGACCGATCCGTACCAGGGCATCGTGTTCGAGTCACAGGTGTCACCGGTTTCCACGGACGGAATTAACGACTGGTACGACTATTTCTTCAGCGCGGTCGAAATCATGGAGGACTTCGTAGTGCTGGACATACCCGCCGGCAGCTTCGGTTCGATTGAGGTGGTGATTTCCAAGCCTGGGGGCGTGGCCCGCGCCGCAACACTGATCATGGGGAAAATGGCGCGCCTGGGCGAAGCGCTCTACGGGACGTCGGTGGGGATTACCGACTACAGCAAGAAAGACCGGGACGATTTCGGCAACTTCAAAATTGTCGAGCGAGGCTTTTCAAAGAAGGCCGAATTCGACGTGATGGTTGAGACCATGCGGGTGGGCGGTGTGCAACGCACGCTGGCGCGATACCGTGCCAAACCGCTTGTGTGGATAGGCGAAGCCTCCTACGAAGCCACCATAATTTATGGCTACTACCGAGAATTCAACATCGTGATCAGCGGCCCGACAGTGTCGGACTGCTCCATTTCTGTAGAAGGACTCGTCTGATGGCGACACCTACGATTACACCGTTGCCGACACCGCCGAGCCGACAGAACTCGGCCGGCACGTTTGCAACGCTGGCGGACAACTTCATGTCTGCACTGCCGCCATTCGCCGCCCAGATGAACCAGGCACTGGACTTTGTTGATCAGCGCGCCGAGGAAGCTGCCGAAAGTGCTCAGGCGGCTGAAACCAAAGGCGAGGAGCAGGTACAGGCGGCCACGCAAAAAGCTAATGCTGCAAGCGTGAGTGCTCAAGCAGCGGCCACACAGGCGATCAGTGCAAAGGCCCAGGCTGAGAGTAGCAAGGGCTTTCGTGATTCCGCTCAGTCTGCCGCCGCTGCTGCTCAGGCAGCGGCAGGACTACCGGCTGTAGCAGGGAAGGGCGGCCTCCCTCTTGTAGTCCGAAAGGACGGTCTGGGCGTGGAGTACTCGTCGAGCCTGCGAAAGTATGACCTTGACCTCAACGCGGCAACGTCGGTGCTGGATCTTGCCACCGGGCAGGTTTTTACGATCAATGCGAATGTGGCGCGCACGGTCTCGTTCGTCAATCCGCCCGCGGCTGGGCGGGCAATGACTGTGGTGCTGGATATCATCGGGGGTGCCAAAGTTACATGGCCGAGCGGGATGCGCTGGAACAACAGTCAGGAGCCTATTCAGGGCACCGCCTGGACGACGGTGATTCTGCTCTGGGTCGGTACCGGCTGGGTCGGGTCCGTAGGAGCACGTTCATGATTGAGGCCATGATGATGTGTGGTGCTCAGGGGCCCGCAACGGCATGGGAAGTCGTGGGCACTACAAGCCTGCTGACAAGTGGGCCCTTGGCGGTAGTGGCAGATTTTCCGGCCGGAACCCGTGAAGGCGACCTGGTTGTGGCTCTGATGTCGCCTTTGAATGAGTCGATTTCCACAGTCATGGTGTCCGAAGGGAGTTGGGCACGTTGGACTCCGGGGCAGCAGGACTACTTATGCACCGCCCGATACACCACCGGCCTAGCTGCGCCGCGCTGGCAAAAAGGCGAATCGACCTCACTGTTTGTTGCCGTGGTTGTGTTTCGCGCGCCTGGCTGGGCAACTGTGCAGCTTGAGTCAAATCTTTCACCGGCAATGCCGGTAACCGTCCGCGCTCAGGCTTCCAATCAACTGTTGCTCAATATCGGGCTTGCCCCGACGACCAGCAATTGGGTGGGGCATGTACCGTCGCTTGACGCGGGCTCTCGGATCAGTCGCCGAACAGCGCCGGCCATGCAGTTGTATTCGGCGAGCATTGATGATCCAGGGCAATACCCAGATATCTACATCACCCCGTTTTCCTGCAGAAACCTGATCCTCACTGCCTTCTGAGCAAATGAATTCAACCAAGCCGCCTCCGGGCGGTTTTTTTGTGGCTGGAGAAAAGACACATGGCCTATAACAGTGCGCACACTGGCCCCGAAATCGACGCCGCCGTGCAGATGCTCGGAGAAGTGCAGGACGCTCGGAACTCGACCGCAGCGGATTTGGCCGAAGTTCAAGGTCTTTTCTCTCAGGTTGAGGTGAATACCAATCAGGTGGCTGCAAATGCAGCCACTGTCGACATTAAGACTACTCAGGTTCTGGCCAGCGCACTTGACGTTGAGCAGGCGCGATCTGACGTTTTGATTGCAGCGACAGGCGTTACGGAAGCCAGGGACGAGGCTGTGGTTTCAGCTCAGGCTGCTCAGGCCAGCAAAGCAGCAGCCAGCGCAAGTGAGGCGGCCTCTTCCCAGAGCCAGCTTGCCGCAGAACTGTCCGAGCAGGTGAGCTCTGATAATGCGGCGCAGACCGCTGCGGATCGGGAGAATGTCCAGGCACTGGCTTCGCAAGTACAAACAGGGAGCGCAGCGGCACAGGCCAGCGCTGAGAGTGCAGCGCAGAGCGCACAGACTGCGAAAGCGCGTATCGATGGGTTCGGTTTTCAGCACTTTGATACCTACGCGGATCTGCTGGCATCGCCTCAGATCAAAGACACCGTGGTTGCGATTGTCGATAAGGATCCGAACAAGAAGCTGAATGGCTGGTATGCCTGGAGCCTGGCCGCCGCTAAGTGGGCTCCGCTATCCGATCAGCCCGCAAAAACCTCCGACGTCTCTTCTGTTGGCAATCGCACGTCAGTGCTTGAGGCGTACGCGGTTCTCGGTCTGAAAATCAGCGATCCACGATTTCTGTGGACAAGCCCGACAGACATGTACGGTCGCGTTTCCTTCGGCACTCGTCGCGATGGAACGGGATATGTCGGGGGGCTCAGCGAAGTCGTTGACGATCTCAACGCGCGCGCGGTGAAGGTCACGCCCTTCGAGGACACCTTTAACTTCATCTGGACAGGGCCCACTGACAAAAACGGCCGAAGCCCGCTGGGGATCACCCCTGACGGGCTGGTGTTTGCCAACACCGTGCCTGAGAGCGTTTCGCCGGTGTCAACATTCATCAATCGCCCGCCGGTGGTCTCCGGTCGCAAGCTGGCGCTTTCGGCATGTCGCTTGCGTTACGGCGAGCAGCACTATCAGCTCACCGATCTGACAGTGCTGCCTGCTGCCGATGTGGTCGAGTCGGTGAAGGACTACCCACTGACCTACCTCGGCGCGATCTCAATGCCGATCACTGAGTTTTTGAAGGTCGATGCAGCGCCATGGCTGGGATATTCAAGCGTGACGATCAGTTCCGTGATCAACCAGGCTAACGGCCAGGTACTGGTGCCCGGTGTCGACTATGCATGGACTGAAAACGGCAAGCTTGCGCGAATTAATTCCGGTGCCGCGCTGACGGTCACGGTTAATTTCACCGGTCACAAGGAGCGGTACGACCTTGTAGCCTACAACCTGAACACCCGTGGCCTTGTGATTCGCCAAGGCGCAGAGCGGCGTATCACGGCCCATGAAGATGCTTATCGCCCGAAGCCGTTGAACGGGGATATCGCGCTCTACATGGTCTACATCATTGGCGGCACGGTCAGGGACGTCATTGACGTGAGCGGCTGGCGTGGCAAACGCCATCGGTCAACCGGCGCTGAGCTTGCGCGGATCATTCAAGAAAACCAGAACCGGCTGATTAAATTCCGGCTCAAGCTGCTGCGCCGCGAGCCGGTCATCGTAACGGGCTACGGCGATAGCAATACCGCGCTTGGTGGTGAGCGGGGAACTGACGCGGCCTACCTTCCGAATCGCCCAGGTGTCGATACGCAGGCGTTCCAGGGCCCTTACATGCTGTCGGACTTCGAGGCGGACTGGCGAGCGGCCTATCTGGAAACGGTAGGCAAAGTCACCGTTGGCGGTCAAATTCGCTACAAGACCTCGCCCAACTGGAGCGTCATCGACCGTATCTGCAGTGTCTACGGCTACAGCTTTGTGGCTGACCGCTTGCCAGTGGGCCAGGAGATCGTCTACCTGAATCAGGGTATTGCTACGACCACTGCCGCTGCTACGGGGCAGAACGGGCTCAATCCAACACGGCTGGCCGCAGCTATCAACCCGGCAGGCTACCGAACGCCGGATCTTGTGATCTTAGCCTTCGGCATGAATGACCGTATCGACACCGCTTACACAAGCAACATTGAGCAGATTGCTGCTGCCTTCAAGGCCGCCGGCGCCGACGTGCTGCTTGTAGGTCCGCACCAGGTAAACCCGTTCAGTGCGTCGTTTACCGAAGAGACCTGGCACCTGATCCATCGTCGGCTGCAGGAAACGGCCGACCGGCTGGAACTGGCTTACGTACCTGCCGAGCTGTTCTACATGGGCAAAAGCCGAGGGTATCTCGGCATCAGCGATTACTCGCTTACCCGAGCAAATTTCGCAAACCATCCAGGGCCGTATGAGTACCGAATGCACGGCGAAGCAATGGCTAATTCCTTTATCTGACTATCAGGTGACTCATGATCTACGGACAATCGACCAGGCTTGAAGGCGTTGATTTCAATAACCCGTCCCTGCCTGTTTTGCGAAACTTCCAGGCGCTCATCGCCGCGCATGCTAACTGCATTGGTGCCTGGCGTATGGATGGAGCTGATCCGCTTTATCTGGATGCCAACGGCGGTATCGTAGCTTTCGCGAACTGGAAAACAGGGGGGCTGCCGCTGGTGCTCGCCGGTGGCCAGCCAGCAACGCTGGTCGACAATGTGTTGAGCGGCGGAAAGATTGCGCGATTTGGTGCGGCCCCTTCTGGTGAAGCGGTCGAATATCGTTTGAACGGGTATGCGTGGGATCTGGCTAAGAGTTACACAATCGTGGCGGTGGTAAAGCCGGACAATTACAACGCAGTCATGAATGTCTGTGGGGATATCCTCGCAAACGACATGACAAAAACGGCAGGGATTTTTACCCGCAAGAACAACACGACGCCTGCAGTTGCAATGTTCGAGGCAAACAACACGTTGTATGTGAACGTCGTGAACGAGAATGTCTTGCTCCCGGTGCTCGCCAGACACGATGCAACGGCCAAACAGAACTATCTGACTGGTCTGGGCATTGGTTCGAACACTGGCGCCTCAGCTGGCGCGGCCGCAGCTGGAACAGTGGTCTTCAAGCTGTCTGACCAGGCTCTGTATCCCTTTGTTGGGTTGCTCGATTTCGTTGCTCTGTTCGATATCAACACAGCAGCCGATGCCGCTTTGCAAACCACGCTCTCCGAGTACATAGCAATGCGTGCGCGGTCTGTTTAACGACTACAAATTCCGGTATCCCAGCCCGCACATGGCGGGCTTTTTTTCGACTAGAGGAAAGTCACATGACAACTCCACGCGGCGTGCGCAATAACAATCCTGGCAATATCGATTACAACCGGCGCAATGCTTGGGAGGGGCAGCTCGGCCTCGAACTACAGATGGGGCGCTTGGCCCCGCGCTTTGCCCGCTTCAATACGCCAGAGAATGGCATTCGTGCCTTGGGCAAGCTGCTGCTCAACTATCGCGGCAAGGATGGTATGCCCGGTGTTGGCGGTCCAGGCATCGACACCGTGCGTGAGACCATCAATCGCTGGGCGCCTGGCAACGAGAACAACACCGAGGCCTACATCGCGGCAGTGGCGAAGAAGTTGGGCGTCAAGGCTAACGACGTGATCAACATCGAAGACCCTTCGACCCTGCGCATCATGGTCGGCTCGATCATTGCGCATGAGTGCGCGAACTACCGCTACCCCGATGCTGTGTTCAGCGAGGGTGTGCGGCGGGCTCTGACGTGATCGCACTGTCTGCCGGCACAGGCCGGATCTGGGCTGTTGCGCTGTTGCTCGGGCTGGGCGCTGGTTTCGCTGGGGCTTGGCTCTGGCAGTCGAACGACTGGCAAGCTCGGCTCGCTACCCAGGCATCGCTTCATCAGGCTGATCTGACAGCCATCGCGAACGCTGGTGCTGCTCAGGCCCGGCGGGCGCTGGAAGAACAGCAACGTGCAGAGAAAGCCCTGGCGGATCTCGACACTCGGAACTTGAAGGAGAGGGCAGATGGCCTTGCTGAAAATGAGCGGCTTCGCGCTGCTGTTGCTGACGGCACTCGCCGGCTGCGCATCGCGGGAAGTTGCAGTACCGGTGGCGGCGGTATGCTCGAAGCCACCGGCGCCGCCGGCCTGGGCCATGCAGGCTCCGTCGAACTCGATTCGTCTGCTGGACGAAACGTTCTCGATATCCGAGCCGGAATCATTGCCGACCAGTCAGCACTAAGGGCGCTGCAGGCTTACGTCAATGACGTGTGCCTGCGCGCTCAGTAACTCGTAAGAAAGGAGCGGCCGAGCGGGGTGCGTCAACACCCTACCCGGCCACCTAACCCGCAGATCGATCCTGCAAGCCCGGCCAAGGCTCCCGCTTCGTGCACAAAGCGAGTGGAGCCTAACACCTGTTCATTCATACAGTAAAGGCTTGCAATCAATGTCAAATCCTATCGTCCCCTGGATGGGTGGTAAGCGCCGTCTTGCCGACCGTCTTATTCCTCTGTTCCCGCCACACGAATGCTACGTTGAAGTATTCGCGGGTGGCGCGGCCCTCTACTTTTTGCGTCCTCAGGCAGCGCCTGTTGAGGTCTTGAACGACATCAACGGCGACCTGGTGACGCTCTATCGCGTTATCCAAAATCACCTTGAAGAGTTCGTGCGCCAATTCAAATGGGCGCTTTCATCCCGGCAAATCTTCGAATGGCAGAAGATGACCCGGCCCGAGACCTTGACCGACATCCAGCGCGCTGCCCGGTTCTTCTACCTGCAGCAGCATGCGTTTGGGGGCAAGGTTTCAGCGCAGACGTTCGGGACCGCAACCACCGCGCCGGCGATCAATCTGTTGCGAATCGAGGAGAACCTGTCGGCAGCATGGCAGCGGCTTGCTGGCACATACATTGAGAACCTACCCTGGCTGGCCTGTGCCGAGCGCTATGACCGGGCACACACATTCCATTACATGGACCCACCTTACTGGCAGACCGCCGGCTATGGCGTTGACTTCGGCTTCGAGCAGTACGAGCTGATGGCTGACTTCATGCGGCGCTGCAAGGGCAGGGTTATGGTCAGTATCAATGACCATCCTGACATTCGACAGGCATTCGCAGGCTTCCACTTTGAGGCGCTTGATATTCGTTATAAAATAGGAAATCAGCAAGCAAACTATTCTGACTTGAGTAGAGAATTAGTGATTATGAACTGGGAGCCGGCTGCTTTAGGAGGTTTGTTCTAATTATGCAAATGGCTGGGAGTGATTATTTTTAACATTGTGCTAAAGTGGTTTTGGATTTTAAGTGTTGGATTGGGAGTCGTTGTGTGAGTAAAAAAGCTGTTAAGGGTGAGTGCGCATTGTGTAATGAGCATGGTTTGTTGCTATCTTCACATATAATTCCGCATGCTTTGTTGAGGATTTCTAGAGGAGGTGGTCCTCAAATGGTGAGCATGCCCACTGAAAGTGACAAACCTCCACGTATGGAAAGTGCTAATTGGACAGAGCCGCTGTTGTGCGAGGGTTGTGAAAGGCTATTGAACCTGCGTTATGAATCTTCAGGGATAAGTAAGTTGAAGGGTAAAAAGATTCGGCATGATACTAGGTTTACGATACAGGGGTTTGAATATGATAAGTTTTATCTTTTTTGGTTGAGCATATTTTGGCGTGCAGGGGCTTCGCGACTAGATTTTTTTAGCTCTGTAGACTTGTCTGGTGAGTTATTGGAATCATGTAGGGTTGCTATATATAGCGGAAGTATTAATAGTGGTCTTGCTGATTTTTTACGAATCGGAGTATTGAGGATTGACTTGCCTGTAGGATTTGGCGACTCAAGAGGGATTTTGTCAAATTTTGTAAGGTTTGATGAACCTGATTCAATACGTTATGTGCTAGTTGTTGCTGGGCTTGCAGTTATATTTCAGCTTTCTGCAAAACCTTTTCACCCTCTTCCCGAGGGGTTTTCTATAGTGAAAAAAAGCTTTGTTTATCGGCTTAATAAAGTGTATCCGGAAAACTCAAGGATTCTGTCAAAAATTTTTACTGTTGCTTCTGAGTACGCTAAAAGGAACGCAGCGTTTGATCCCTTATAAAAAGATGGAGGTAAGTAAGTTTTCAAATGTTGCGCAGTAGCGCAAGGCCTTTTTTGAATATTGTTATTTCTTATGTTTTTCTCGGGTGTATAGGTTTTGCAGTAGATTCTGAGGGGCAGGAATAGATTCAGTGTAAGTGTAAACAAGATATTTAATTCTATTGCTGGTGGTTCACTCTGTTTGTGTGTTCTTGATATATGGGTTCGTGTCAGAGATTACGCATTGTCTTTAAGTAAGACTTGCCAAGATTTTATTTTCTATTATTCAAGCTTTTTGAAGAGGTCAATGTATTTCATTGTTTCAGGTGTTGTGACGGGTGATAGTGTATTTAGGTCTAAGTCGGAATTTATGTTTTCGGCAAGGTCTTTGGCGTACTTGTAAAAAGGTTCTGTGCTGCCGTGTTTTATTAAACTGCTAGTGATGCTATTTTTAATTCCGTGTATTATTGTGTCTTTAACGCCAAGTTTCTTGGTGAGGTGGGCAACCTCGCTTTTAAGTTCTGTTATTTGCTTTGTGTAAGTTGAGATGGATGTTTTTAGGAGTTCTTCGTTTTGTTTTTTGAGGCTCTTGATAACGTTTTCGTGACTGGTTTCTAAGGCTTTTAGTTCAGCGCTAACTTTATAAAGCTTGCTCGATGGGTCTTTTTCGGAGATCTTATCTTTGATGTAGTTGAATAGGAGTGTTGCAGCTATTAGGCAAGGTACACCTACATTTATGGCCCAGTCGTTAGTGGCAGAAAGCTCTTTAACCTTACTAAATATCCAGAAGTATAGTACCGAAGAAATAAAAGCAAAGACAATATTTAGAATGCTCATGCTACTATCTCAACCCTGGCTCAGAAGAATCTTCTTATGATTTAAGTAGTTTCCAAAATCCATGGGGGTAGGCGATAGAATTTTTACCAGCGCCTCAAGCTGGTTTTCAGAGATGTCGTTGTCATTGCCAATAAAGTCTGAGGAAAAAACTATATTTAGTTTTTTTCCTTGTAGTTTTGTTAGTGTGATTTTTAGCAGGGGTCTATTAATGTTATATTGGTTTATTGCCTCGAGGATGTTGAGTTTTGTTGTGTCCTTTTTTAAGGTGTATCCAAAAAGCAGGTTAAGTCTATTAAGTGTAAAGAGCGGGCTTTCGACTTGGGAGCCGGCAAATTTCATGCCTGCGAATTCAAAATTAAATTCATGAAAGGCTAGCTCTGCTATTAGTCGGTCATCTCGTTTTACAAATTCGCTTACCCCTTCAATTTTCGAAATTGCTTTGTATATTTTTCTTTCGATCATAAAGTGCTCAATGTTTTAATTTAAGATAATGGTTTCTTAATTTTTGATAAGTTTTTTAGGTTTAAAAATATAATTTCAAATTTATAAAATATTGAATTTTAGATATAAGAATACGGCATATCAAAAAAATGGAAGCTTTACGGAATCGTGCAGCGTTACGCCAATTTTACGCCAGGCGAAAAAAAAGGCCTTGATAATCAAGGCCTTTCTTCATTGTGCTGGTGCCCCGAGGGAGACTCGAACTCCCACTCCTTTCGAAAACGGATTTTGAATCCGCCGCGTCTACCAATTCCGCCATCAGGGCTCAATGGCCGCGGATTATAGGGATGCTCTGACAGCCGGTCAACCCTGATTTTTGAGGGTTTTTTACTAATCGAGGCAAACCGGCTAAACTTCGCGCCCCTGCTGGACGACCCCACCCATCATGCGTGTTGCTGACTTTACCTTCGATCTTCCCGACGCCCTGATTGCGCGTCATCCCCTGGCCGAGCGGCGTGGCAGCCGGCTGTTGACGCTGGACGGCCCGAGCGGCGCACTGGCGCATCGTCAATTCACCGATTTGCTGGAGCATCTGTGCCCTGGCGACTTGATGGTGTTCAACAATACCCGGGTGATCCCGGCGCGGTTGTTTGGCCAGAAGGCCTCCGGCGGCAAGCTGGAGATCCTGGTCGAGCGTGTGCTGGACAGTCATCGGGTGCTGGCGCACGTGCGTTCGAGCAAGTCGCCCAAGCCGGGTTCGGCCATCGTCATCGACGGCGGTGGCGAGGCGACCATGGTCGCGCGCCACGACACGCTGTTCGAGCTGGCCTTTGCCGAGCCGGTGCTGGCCTTGCTTGATCGCGTCGGGCACATGCCGTTGCCTCCTTATATAGACCGCCCCGATGAAGGCGCGGACCGCGAGCGCTACCAGACGGTGTACGCCCAGCGTGCCGGTGCCGTGGCCGCGCCGACGGCCGGCTTGCATTTCGACCAGCCGCTGCTGGAGGCCATTGCCGCCAAGGGTGTCGAGACTGCATTCGTGACCCTGCACGTCGGCGCCGGGACTTTCCAGCCGGTGCGGGTCGAGCGTATCGAAGACCACCACATGCACACGGAGTGGCTGGAAGTCGGCCAGGATGTGGTCGATGCCGTGGCAGCCTGCCGGGCGCGGGGTGGCCGGGTGATCGCGGTGGGCACCACCAGCGTGCGTTCGCTGGAAAGTGCCGCACGCGATGGCATCCTCAAACCGTTCAGCGGCGATACCGATATCTTCATCTATCCTGGGCGACCCTTTCATGTGGTCGATGCCCTGGTCACTAACTTTCATTTGCCTGAATCCACGCTGTTGATGCTGGTTTCGGCGTTTGCCGGTTACCCCGAGACCATGGCGGCCTATGCGGCGGCCATCGAGCAGGGCTACCGCTTCTTCAGTTACGGTGATGCCATGTTCATCACCCGCAATCCCGCGCCTACGGGGCCCCGGGAATCGGCATCAGAGGATCATCCATGAGTCGCACCTGTCGTATGTCTTTCGAGTTGCTGGCCACTGACGGCAAGGCCCGTCGCGGTCGACTGACCTTTCCGCGTGGCGTGGTCGAGACCCCGGCCTTCATGCCCGTGGGCACCTACGGCACAGTCAAGGGCATGCTGCCGCGTG
Organism: Pseudomonas viridiflava; assembly: GCF_900589395.1. GTDB lineage: Bacteria > Pseudomonadota > Gammaproteobacteria > Pseudomonadales > Pseudomonadaceae > Aquipseudomonas. The sequence goes on along the minus strand of NZ_UUIS01000061.1, from coordinate 114,837 downwards.
ATATCGAGGCCATCGGTGCGCAGATCATCCTGGGCAATACCTTCCACCTGTGGCTGCGCCCGGGCACCGAGGTGATCAAGGCCCACGGCGACCTGCACGACTTCATGCAGTGGAAAGGCCCGATCCTGACCGACTCCGGCGGTTTCCAGGTGTTCAGCCTGGGCGCGATGCGCAAGATCAAGGAAGAGGGCGTGACCTTCGCTTCGCCGGTCGATGGCGCCAAGGTGTTCATGGGGCCTGAAGAGTCGATGCAGGTCCAGCGTGACCTGGGCTCGGACATCGTGATGATTTTCGACGAGTGCACCCCGTATCCGGCCAGCGAAGACGTGGCCCGGGTGTCGATGGAGCTGTCGCTGCGCTGGGCCAAGCGCTCCAAGGTTGCTCATGGCGAGAGCGATGCGGCATTGTTCGGCATCGTCCAGGGCGGCATGCACGAGAACCTGCGCAAACGCTCGCTGGACGGCCTGAACGAGCTGGACTTCGATGGCCTGGCCATTGGCGGGCTGTCGGTGGGCGAGCCCAAGGATGAAATGATCAAGGTGCTCGATTACCTGCCTGGCCTGATGCCGGCAGACAAACCTCGTTACTTGATGGGTGTAGGCAAGCCCGAAGATCTGGTCGAAGGTGTGCGCCGCGGCGTCGACATGTTCGACTGCGTGATGCCGACCCGTAATGCCCGCAACGGTCATCTGTTCATCGACACCGGTGTCCTGAAGATCCGTAACGCGTTCCATCGTCATGATGATTCGCCACTGGATGCCACCTGTGACTGCTACACCTGCCAGAACTTCTCGCGCGCTTACCTGCATCACCTGGACAAGTGCGGCGAAATGCTGGGCAGCATGCTCAATACCATCCATAACTTGCGGCATTACCAGCGGCTGATGGCTGGTTTGCGCGAGGCTATCCAACAGGGTAAATTGGCCGACTTCGTCGACGCCTTCTATGCCAAGCGCGGTCTTCCCGTGCCGCCTCTGGGTTGAAACACAACGAGTTTTTCCTGCTTTACATACTAATTATGCAAATGGAGCGCTAAATGAGCTTTTTCATCTCCCCCGCCTTCGCGGACGCTGCAGCACCGGCCGCTTCCGGCCCTGCAGGTTCCGGTTTCGAGTGGATCTTCCTGGTCGGCTTCCTGGTCATCTTCTACCTGATGATCTGGCGCCCACAGGCCAAGCGCGCCAAAGAGCAGAAGAACCTGCTGGGCAATCTGCAAAAAGGCGACGAAGTCGTGACTGCGGGCGGTATCGCCGGAAAAATCAACAAAGTGACAGACGACTTTGTGGTGATTGAAGTGTCCGATACCGTTGAGCTGAAAATCCAGAAGGGCTCCATTGTGGCCACTCTGCCAAAGGGCACTCTGAAAGCCCTCTGAGTTTCGTATCTACCATCGACGGGGCGCGCAAGGCGCCCCGCGTTTTAAGCGGGCGGCGTGATGCTGAACAAATACCCTCTGTGGAAATACATACTGATCCTGGCAGTGCTGGTGATCGGTTTCATTTATTCCGCACCCAATCTCTACCCTGACGATCCGGCCATCCAGATCAGCGGCGCGAGCACGGCGTTGCAAGTCAACCAGGCCGATGTCGACCGTGCCGCCAAGGCGCTGACCGATGCCGGTCTTGCGGTCAAGGGTTCTTCTCTGGCTGAGAATGGCAAGGGCGGTCTGCTGCGTCTGAGCAGGCAGGAAGACCAGCTGCCGGCCAAGGACATCGTGCGCAAGGCGCTGGGCGATGACTATGTCGTGGCACTGAACCTGGCCCGTACGACGCCAGCCTGGCTGAGCAACCTGGGCGCAAGCCCGATGAAACTGGGCCTGGACCTGTCCGGCGGCGTGCACTTTCTGCTCGAAGTCGACATGGACAAGGCCATCGATGCGCGCCTGAAAGTCTACGAAGGCGAGGTCAAGACCTTGCTGCGCAAAGAGAAGGTGCGTTATCGCAGCCTGCCGCAGCAGGGCAACGTGATTCAGTTGGGCTTCAACGACGACGCCGAGCGTGAGCAGGCTCGTGCGTTGGTGCGCAAGAGCTTCACCGATTTCGAGATCACCCCCTCCGAGCTCAACGGCATTGTCACGCTGCGTCTGGCGCTGACCCCGGCCAAGCTCGCCGAAATTCGCGAATACTCCATCAAGCAGAACCTGACCACGGTGCGTAACCGAGTCAACGAGCTGGGTGTGGCCGAGCCGCTGGTCCAGCGCCAGGGTGCCAACCGCATCGTGGTCGAGCTGCCGGGCGTGCAGGACACCGCTGAAGCCAAGCGTATCCTGGGCAAGACGGCCAACCTGGAATTCCGTCTGGGCGCAGGCCCGGATGACTCCAAGGCCACCACCGAAATGTTCGAATTCCGCGAAGGGGGCCGTCCGGCCGCTTCCGTGGAGCGTGGCCTGATCATCACCGGTGACCAGGTGACCGATGCCCAGGCCAGCTACGACGAGCATGGCCGTCCACAGGTGAACATCAACCTCGATGGCCATGGCGGCGAGTTGATGAGCCGCGCCACCCGCAGCAACGTGGGTCGCAGCATGGCGGTGATCTTCATCGAGCAGCGTCCGGTGACCACCTACGTCAAGCAGGTGGTTGACGGCGTCGAGAAAGAAGTGCCGCTGCAGACCTTCAAGGAAGACAAGAAGATCATCAGCCTGGCGACCATCCAGTCGCCGCTGGGCAGCCAGTTCCGTATCACCGGCCTGAACGGGCAGGGCGAATCCTCCGAGCTGGCGCTGTTGCTGCGCGCCGGTGGCCTGGCCGCGCCGATGTACTTCGCTGAAGAACGCACCATTGGTCCAAGCCTGGGTGCCGACAACATCGACAAGGGCATCAACGCGTCGTTGTGGGGCATGCTGTTGGTGTCGCTGTTCATCATGGCCATCTACCGCTTCTTCGGCCTGATCGCCACGGTGGCGCTGGCCTTCAACATGGTGGCGCTGCTGGCGCTGATGTCGTTGCTGGGGGCCACGCTGACCCTGCCGGGCATCGCCGGTATCGTGCTGACCATGGGCATGGCGGTGGACGCCAACGTGCTGATCTTCTCGCGGATCCGCGAAGAGCTGGCCAATGGCATGAGTGTGCAGCGTGCCATTCACGAAGGTTTCGACCGCGCCTACAGCGCGATCCTCGATGCCAACCTGACGACGCTGCTGGTCGGCGGCATTCTTTTCGCGATGGGCACAGGCCCCGTGAAAGGCTTTGCGGTGACCCTGTCGCTCGGCATCTTCACCTCCATGTTCACGGCCATCATGGTGACTCGCGCAATGATCAACCTGATCTTTGGCGGGCGTGACTTCAAGAAGCTGTGGGTCTAAGGGGCTGACATGAAATTAGGTACGATCAATTTCATGGGCGTGCGCAACGGTGCGTTCGCCCTGACCGTGCTCCTGACTGTTCTGGCGTTGTTCAGCTGGTTCCATAAAGGGCTCAACCTGGGGCTGGACTTCACCGGCGGTACGCTCATCGAGCTGACCTACGAGAAGCCGGCGGACCTGGGCAAGGTGCGCCAGGAACTGGGCAATGCCGGTTACCAGGACGCCGTGGTGCAGAGTTTCGGTGCCACCACCGACCTGCTGGTGCGCATGCCCGGTGACGATCCGCAACTGGGGACGCGTGTGGCCGAAGCCTTGCTCAAGGCCGATGCCGGCAACCCGGCCACCGTCAAGCGCGTCGAGTTCGTCGGCCCGCAGGTCGGTGAAGAGTTGCGCGACCAGGGCGGCATCGCCATGTTGCTGGCACTGGGCGGGATCATGCTGTACCTGGCCTTCCGCTTTCAGTGGAAGTTCGGCGTCGGCGCGATCGTGTCGCTGATCCATGACGTGGTGGTGACCATGGGCATCCTGTCGTTCTTCCAGATCACCTTCGACCTGACGGTGCTGGCAGCGGTGCTGGCGATCATCGGTTATTCGCTCAACGACACCATCGTGGTCTTCGACCGGGTGCGGGAAAACTTCCGTGTGCTGCGCAAGGCGACCCTGATCGAGAACATCAACATCTCGACCACCCAGACCCTGCTGCGCACCATGGCTACCTCGATCTCCACGCTGCTGGCGATCGTTGCACTGTGGGTGTTTGGCGGCGACAACCTCGAAGGGTTCTCCATTGCGCTGTTCGTGGGTGTGCTGGCGGGTACCTACTCGTCGATCTACATCGCCAACGTGGTGTTGATCTGGCTGAACCTGAGCAGTGAAGACCTGATTCCGCCGGTGACGACTGACAAGGTCGACGAGCTTCCATAAGCACCGGGTATGGCCTAAAAAGGCGCGAGTGTTGAACTCGCGCCTTTTTTATTGCTCCAAGGCTGGGTAATTCGCAAGAAATTGCGCTTGGAAGGTCAGGAGGTTCACGTGAACAAGTCTCTGTTGGTGGGTGCCGTGTTGGGAGCCGTTGCGGTGACTGCGGGTGGCGCGTTTGCCACCTACAGTCTGGTCAATAGCGGTCCCGAACATGCAGAAGTGCTGGCGGTCGATCCGATCAAGCAGCAGATCAAGACGCCGCGCGAAGTGTGCAAGGACGTGACCGTGACGCGCAAGGCGCCGGTCAAGGACGAGCATCAGATCGTCGGCAGTGTGCTGGGCGCCGTGGCCGGTGGCCTGCTGGGCAACCAGGTCGGTGGCGGTAACGGCAAGAAGATTGCCACCGTGGCCGGTGCCGTCGGTGGTGGCTACGCGGGTAACAAGGTTCAGGAAGGCATGCAGAACCGCGACACCTACACCACGACCCAGACCCGTTGCAACACGGTCAACGACATCAGCGACAAGGTCGTGGGCTACAACGTGAAGTACAAGGTCGGTGAGAAAGTCGGTCAGGTGCGCATGGATCGCGATCCAGGCAACCAGATCCCGGTCGACAAGAATGGCCAGTTGATCCTCAGTCAGCAGTAAGACTGTAGGGCCGGCCTGGCGGCGATCCGCTTCAGCCAGGAAGCAGATTCACAGCAGACACAAAAAAAACCGGCTCATGAGCCGGTTTTTTGTGTCTGCTGCAATCAGCGTTTGATCGAAGCCGGCAGGTGCGGTGCGATCGAGGTCAGCACAGCCTTGAAGCATTTGGCGTTGCCCGCCACGATGTGGCCTTTTTCAAGGAAATCGTGACCGCCGGTGAAGTCGCTCACCAGGCCGCCCGCTTCCTGGATCAGCAGGGCGCCTGCAGCCATGTCCCATTCCGACAGGCCCGACTCCCAGAAGGCGTCGAAGCGGCCGGCAGCAACATAGGCCAGGTCCAGGCTGGCGGCGCCGGCGCGGCGGATGCCGGCGGTCTGGCCGACCAGGCTGCGGAACATGCCCAGGTAGTTTTCCAGGTTGTCCATCTGGTTGTCGCGGAACGGAAAGCCGGTGCCCAGCAGGGCGCCTTCCAGGCTCTTGCGCCCGCTGACGCGCAGGCGGCGGCCATTGAGGGCGGCGCCACGGCCACGGCTGGCGGTGAATTCTTCCTGGCGAACCGGGTCCAGAACCACGGCATGTTCCAGGCGGCCACGGTATTTGCAGGCGATGCTCACGGCAAAGTGCGGGATGCCGCGTACGAAGTTGGTGGTGCCGTCCAGGGGGTCGATGACCCACAGGTAGTCGGTACCTTCGCCACTGCCGGCATGCAGGCCGCTTTCTTCGCCGAGAATGCCGTGAGTCGGGTAGGCCTTGCGCAGGGCGGCGATGATGCTTTGCTCGGCGGCGCGATCGACTTCGCTGACGTAGTCTTTGGCTTCTTTTTCGTCGACCTTGATGGTATCCAGGCGCTCGATGGAGCGGAAAATCAATTCGCTGGCGTTGCGTGCGGCGCGCAGCGCGATATTCAGCATGGGCTGCATGGATAAATCACCTAGGGTTGTTAAAGAGAGCCGGGCATTCTAGTGGCTGCATCAAATTATTTCCAGCCTGTATTGCCCTTGCGCACGCCCGGCAGATGAGCTGTTGTGACGGTTTGCCGGTCAGTGGCGCGACAGGGTGTCGCAAGGCTTCGTGGCGTTAAGCAGGCCGCTTCTGTAAGATTTGCGCCCCATGATTGAGTCAGTGAGCGCCCACGGTGTTGCACAACATTCGTATTGTCCTGGTCGGTACGACCCATCCCGGAAATATCGGTGGGGCCGCCCGTGCCATGAAAAACATGGGCCTGTCGCGCCTGGTCCTGGTCGAGCCACGGGTCTTTCCGTCGCCTGAGGCGGATGCGCGCGCCTCGGGGGCTGATGACATTCTGGCCGGCGCCCAGGTGGTGTCGAGTCTTGAAGAGGCGCTGACCGGTTGCAGCCTGGTGCTGGGCACCAGTGCGCGTGACCGCAGCCTGCCCTGGCCGATGCTCGACCCGCGCCAGTCGGGAGAAAAAGTCATCGAGCAGGCGGGGCAGGGGCTTGAAGTCGCACTGGTGTTCGGTCGCGAGCATGCCGGCCTGACCAACGACGAGCTGCAGCGCTGTCATTACCATGTGCACATCGCCTCTAATCCGGATTTCAGCTCGCTGAACCTGGCCGCCGCCGTGCAGGTGCTCAGCTATGAAGTGCGCATGGCCTGGCTGGCGGGTCAGCAGGCGCCGACAGAGACCGCGGCGCCTGTGGCGCGTGAGCACGAACTGGCGACCATGGATGAAATGGAAGGCTTTTATGCTCATCTGGAGCAGACCCTGGTGGCCATCGGTTTTCTCGATCCGGAAAAACCGCGCCACCTGATGGCCCGGTTGCGCCGCCTGTACGGGCGCAATGAAGTGGAGCGGCCGGAGCTGAGCATCTTGCGCGGCATCCTGACCGAAACTCAGAAAGTGGCGCGTGGCGAACCCTACAAACGGAAGGATCAGTGATGTTCGAGCGGTTGCGAGAAGATATTCAGAGCGTTTTCCACCGGGACCCGGCGGCGCGCAACGCCTTTGAAGTGCTGACCTGCTACCCGGGCATGCATGCCATCTGGATGCATCGCCTGGCGCATCGACTCTGGTGCGGCAACTGGAAGCTGCCGGCGCGCATGGTGTCGAACTTCAGTCGCTGGATGACCGGCGTCGAGATCCACCCGGGCGCGAAGATCGGTCGGCGCTTCTTCATCGACCACGGCATGGGCATCGTGATCGGTGAAACCGCCGAGATCGGCAATGACGTCACGCTCTATCAAGGCGTGACCCTGGGCGGCACCAGCTGGAATGCCGGCAAGCGTCATCCGACCCTGGAAGACGGCGTGGTGGTCGGCGGTGGTGCCAAAGTGCTGGGGCCGTTTACGGTCGGGGCGGGGGCCAAGATCGGTTCCAATGCCGTGGTCACCAAGGCGGTGCCGGCCGGTGCGACCGCTGTCGGCATCCCGGCGCGGATCATCATCAAGTCTGACGACGAGGTCGAGGCGCGGCGCAAGGCCATGGCCGAAAAGCTCGGGTTCGATGCCTACGGCGTCGGCCAGGACATGCCTGATCCGATTGCACGGGCCATCGGCAAGATGCTCGATCACCTGCAGGCAGTGGATGTTCGCCTGGAAGACATGTGTGGGGCGCTGAACAAGCTGGGCAGCGATTACAAGGGCTGCGAACTGCCCTCGCTGCCGGACGAAGTCTTCGAATGTGTCAAGGACCAGCCAGAAAAGGCGCAGGCTTGACCGGTGTCAATGCGCCGCCATTTTTGCTATGATTCTGCCCGCTCCTGAGGCTAAACCCGACTGTTTTGGTTGGTTTTATAGTTGACTCAAATACTCGGGAATAGCATACTCGCACCCATTCTGAATCACTGCGGTACATGCCATGCGACTGACTACAAAAGGCCGATACGCTGTCACAGCCATGCTCGATCTGGCTCTGCACGCGCAACATGGTCCTGTGTCACTGGCCGACATTTCCGAGCGCCAAGGCATTTCCCTGTCTTACCTCGAGCAACTGTTCGCCAAGCTGCGTCGCAGCAACCTGGTGTCTAGCGTGCGCGGTCCCGGTGGCGGTTATCAGCTGTCGCGTGACATGAACGGCATCCAGGTCGCCCAGGTCGTCGATGCAGTCAATGAGTCGGTCGATGCCACCCGTTGCCAGGGGCTGGGCGATTGCCATGCCGGAGACACCTGCCTGACCCACCATTTGTGGTGTGACCTCAGCCAGCAGATTCACGAGTTTCTTAGCGGTATCAGTCTGGCGGACCTTGTCACTCGCCGTGAGGTACAAGAAGTCGCACAGCGCCAGGATCAGCGTCGCTGCTCGAACACGAGCAAGGTGTCGCTCCTGGGTAAGATTGAAACGTCCGCCGTCGAATGAACGCAGATGAATGAGCGGTGCGCCTGCCTGAAAGGAGATATTCAATGAAGTTGCCGATTTACCTCGATTATTCCGCGACGACCCCGGTCGATCCACGTGTCGCACAGAAAATGATGGATTGCCTGCTGATGGACGGCAATTTCGGCAACCCGGCGTCGCGCTCCCACGTCTTTGGCTGGAAAGCCGAAGAAGCGGTCGAGAATGCCCGTCGTCAGGTCGCCGATCTGGTCAACGCCGATCCGCGCGAAATCGTCTGGACCTCCGGTGCCACCGAGTCCGACAACCTGGCCATCAAGGGTGTGGCGCATTTCTACCACACCAAGGGCAAGCACATCATCACCTCCAAGATCGAGCACAAGGCGGTCCTGGACACCACGCGCCAGCTGGAGCGTGAAGGCTTCGAAGTCACCTACATCGAGCCGGGCGAAGACGGCCTGGTGACGCCGCAGATGATCGAAGCCGCCCTGCGCGAAGACACCATTCTGGTGTCGATCATGCACGTGAACAACGAAATCGGCACCGTGAACGACATCGCCGCCATCGGCGAGCTGACCCGTTCGCGCGGTGTGCTGTTCCATGTCGACGGCGCCCAGTCCACCGGCAAGGTCGAGATCGACCTGGCCAAGCTGAAAGTCGACCTGATGTCGTTCTCGGCGCACAAGACCTACGGCCCCAAAGGTATCGGCGCGCTGTACGTCAGCCGCAAGCCACGGGTACGTCTGGAAGCGGCCATGCACGGCGGCGGTCACGAGCGCGGCATGCGTTCCGGCACCCTGGCCACCCACCAGATTGTCGGCATGGGTGAAGCCTTCCGCATCGCCAAGGAAGAGATGGTCAGCGAGAACCAGCGCGTCAAGGCCCTGAGCGACCGCTTCTTCAGGCAGGTCGAAGACCTCGAAGAGCTGTACGTCAACGGCAGCCAGACTGCTCGTGTTCCGCATAACCTGAACCTGAGCTTCAACTATGTCGAAGGCGAGTCGCTGATCATGGCGCTCAAGGACCTGGCGGTCTCGTCCGGTTCGGCCTGCACCTCGGCGTCCCTGGAGCCTTCCTACGTGCTGCGCGCCCTGGGCCGCAACGACGAGCTGGCACACAGTTCGATCCGCTTCACCTTCGGCCGCTTCAGCACCGAAGAAGAAATCGATTACGCCGCGCAGAAAGTCCGCGAGGCCGTCACCAAGCTGCGAGCCCTCTCGCCGCTGTGGGACATGTACAAAGACGGTGTCGACATCTCCAAGATCGAGTGGGCGGCGCACTAATTCAAAGTCGCCACCCGGACAGGTCGCCTTATCAACAAGCGCGACCTGCAGAGCGGCTCCCCTGATGTGAGAGGAACAGAATCATGGCTTACAGCGAAAAGGTCATCGACCACTACGAGAACCCACGCAACGTCGGCAAGATGGACGCTGAAGATCCTGATGTCGGCACCGGCATGGTCGGCGCGCCGGCGTGCGGCGACGTGATGCGCCTGCAGATCAAGGTCAACGAGCAGGGTGTCATCGAGGATGCCAAGTTCAAGACCTACGGTTGTGGTTCGGCCATTGCCTCCAGCTCCCTCGCCACCGAGTGGATGAAGGGCAAGACCCTGGACGAAGCCGAGACCATCAAGAACACCCAACTGGCAGAAGAACTGGCCTTGCCGCCGGTCAAGATCCACTGCTCGGTACTGGCCGAAGATGCCATCAAGGCCGCCGTGCGCGACTACAAGCAAAAGAAAGGCTTGTTGTAAGCACACCGTTCTTTCAGCAACGCTGGCGAAATCCAAGGAGTTTCCGATGTCTATCAGCATGACCGAAGCCGCCGCCAACCACGTGCGTCGTTCCCTCGAAGGGCGCGGCAAGGGTGATGGCATTCGTCTGGGTGTTCGCACCACAGGCTGTTCGGGCCTGGCCTATGTGCTTGAGTTCGTCGACGCGGCGGACCCTGACGACACGGTAGTCGAGGCGCATGGCGTGAAGGTCATCATCGACCCGAAAAGCCTGGTGTACCTTGACGGCACCGAACTGGACTTCGTCCGCGAAGGCTTGAACGAAGGCTTCAAGTTCAATAATCCCAATTCGCGCGGTGAATGCGGCTGCGGCGAAAGCTTCAACGTCTGAGGCCGATGATCGTGGGCACTCCTTGTCATTTCGCACTGTTCGACCTGAAACCCGGTTTTGTCGTGGACCTCGAGCAGTTGGCGAACCGCTACCGGGAACTGGCGCGCAGCGTGCATCCGGATCGGTTCGCCGATGCGCCCGAGCAGGAGCAGCGCCAGGCGCTGGAGCGCTCGGCCAACCTCAATGACGCCTACCAGACCCTCAGGAGTGCCCCGCGCCGGGCGCGCTACCTGCTGGCGATCCGGGGCGACGAGGTGCCGCTTGAAGTCACGGTGCACGACCCCGATTTTCTCCTGCAGCAGATGCAGTGGCGCGAAGAGCTCGAAGACCTGCACGACGAGGCCGACCTGGCCGGCGTCGCGGTGTTCAAGCGTCGCCTCAAGGCAGCCCAGGAGACCCTCAACGACAGCTTTGCCGCCTGTTGGGATGACGCTGCGCAACGCGAACAGGCCGAGCGCCTGATGCGGCGCATGCAGTTCCTCGACAAGCTTTCCCAAGAAGTGCGCCAGCTCGAAGAGCGCCTCGACGATTAACCCCGTGCGGCCCTGGCCGCGCGCCTGTGATTATTCCTAAAAGCATGGCCTTACTGCAGATCGCCGAACCCGGCCAGAGTCCTCAACCGCACCAGCGTCGTCTGGCTGTGGGCATCGACCTTGGCACCACCAATTCGCTGGTTGCTGCCTTGCGCAGCGGCCTTTCCGAGCCGTTGGCCGACGAAAGCGGGGAGATCATCCTGCCGTCGGCCGTGCGCTACCATGCCGATCGCGTCGAAGTCGGGCAGGCGGCCAAGGCCGCAGCCTCCCTTGATCCGTTCAACACCGTGTTGTCGGTCAAGCGCCTGATGGGGCGTGGCATTGCCGACGTCAAGCAATTGGGCGACCAGCTGCCGTACCGGTTTGTCGAGGGCGAGTCGCACATGCCTTTCATCGACACGGTGCAGGGTGCCAAGAGCCCGGTGCAGGTGTCGGCCGATATCCTCAAGGTGCTGCGCCTGCGTGCCGAAGCCACCCTGGGCGGCGAACTGGTGGGTGCGGTCATCACCGTGCCGGCCTATTTCGACGATGCCCAGCGCCAGGCCACCAAGGACGCTGCGCGTCTGGCCGGCCTGAATGTGTTGCGCCTGCTTAACGAACCGACGGCCGCCGCCGTGGCCTATGGCCTGGACCAGAACGCCGAAGGCGTGGTCGCCATCTATGACCTGGGTGGGGGCACGTTCGACATTTCGATCCTGCGCCTGACCGGCGGTGTCTTCGAAGTGCTGGCCACCGGCGGCGACACGGCGCTGGGCGGCGACGATTTCGACCATGCCATCGCGCAGTGGATCATCAAGGGCGCAGGCTTGTCGGCGGACCTGGCGCCTGCTGCCCAGCGCAGCCTGTTACAGACCGCCTGTGCGGCCAAGGAAGCGCTGACCGACGCCGCCTCTGTCGAGGTCGTCCATGGCGACTGGCAGGCCATGCTGACCCGCGAAACCTTCAATGACTTGATCGAGCCGATGGTCGCCCGCAGCCTCAAGGCCTGCCGCCGCGCCGTGCGCGATGCCGACATCGAGATCGACGACGTCAAGGCCGTGGTCATGGTCGGCGGCTCGACCCGTGTGCCGCGTGTGCGCGAGGCCGTGGCCGAGCTGTTCGCCCGCCAGCCGCTGACCGACATCGACCCCGACCAGGTCGTGGCCATCGGGGCGGCGATCCAGGCCGACACCCTGGCCGGCAACAAGCGCGACGGCGGCGAGCTGCTGTTGCTGGACGTGATTCCGCTGTCGCTGGGGCTGGAAACCATGGGTGGCTTGATGGAGAAGGTCATCGCCCGCAACACCACCATCCCCGTGGCGCGTGGCCAGGAATTCACCACCTATAAAGACGGCCAGACCGCCATGATGATTCATGTGCTGCAGGGCGAGCGCGAGCTGATCAGCGATTGCCGCTCCCTGGCGCGCTTCGAGTTGCGTGGCATTCCGCCGATGGTCGCCGGCGCCGCCAAGATCCGCGTGACCTTCCAGGTCGATGCCGATGGCCTGCTCAGTGTTGCCGCGCGCGAACTGGGTTCGGGGGTCGAATCCAGCATTCAGGTCAAGCCGTCCTACGGCCTGACCGATGGCGAAATTGCCAGCATGCTCAAGGATTCCTTCCAGAACGCCGGCCAGGACAAGGTCGCCCGCGTGTTGCGCGAGCAACAGGTCGATGCCCAGCGCTTGCTTGAAGCGGTGCAGGGCGCCCTGGACGCTGACGGCGAGCGTCTGCTCGACGAAGAAGAGCGGCTGGCCATCCAGCTGCAGATGGACGAATTACGTGAACTGATGCAAGGCACCGATGGCCTGGCCATCGAGCAGCAGACAAGGCGTCTGTCGCAGGTGACCGATGCATTTGCTGCAAGGCGCCTGGATTCGACGGTAAAAGCCGCACTGGCAGGACGCAACCTGAATGAGATCGAGGAATAACTGATGCCGTTGGTGACTTTTCTGCCGCACGAGAAGTACTGTCCGGAAGGATTCGCCGTCGAGGTGGCGCCCGGAACGAATATTCTGGAGCTCGCCCACGAGCATCACATCGAGATCGAGAGCGCCTGTGGTGGGGTCAAGGCCTGCACCACGTGCCATTGCGTCGTGCGCAAGGGCCTGGACTCGCTCGAGGAGGCCGACGAACTCGAGGAAGACATGCTCGACAAGGCCTGGGGGCTTGAGGCCCAGTCGCGCCTGGCGTGCCAGGTCAATGTCGGCGATGAAGACCTGACCATCGAGATTCCGAAATACTCGCTCAACCACGCTGCCGAAGCGCCGCACTGATCCGGGAAGAAAATCATGGCTCTGAAATGGGTTGATGTGCAGGAAATCGCCATCCAGCTGGCCGAAGCGCATCCGGATGTCGATCCGCTGACGGTGAACTTCGTCAAGCTGCGCAACCTGGTGATGGCGCTTCCGGAGTTCGACGATATTCCGGATCGTGGTGGGGAAAAGGTCCTCGAAGCGATCCAGGGGTTATGGATCGAAGAGGCCGACTGACATCTGTCAGCCTCTGTAACGCAACCAAGTTAGGCAATACTCTTGAACCCGCGTATAATTCGCGGGTTTAATTTTTCGATTTAATTTCTGCTTCTGGAGTTTCACCATGGCTGTTCAACGCACTTTCTCGATCATCAAGCCTGACGCCGTTGCCAAGAACGTGATCGGCAAGATCACCACTCGCTTCGAAGACGCTGGCCTGCGCATCGTCGCTTCGAAAATCAAGCAACTGTCCAAGGCCGAGGCCGAAGGCTTCTACGCCGAGCACAGCCAGCGCGGTTTCTTCGCTGACCTGGTTGCCTTCATGACCTCCGGTCCTGTTGTCGTTCAGGTTCTGGAAGGCGAGAACGCCATCGCTCTGAACCGCGAGCTGATGGGCGCTACCAACCCTAAAGAAGCTGCTGCCGGCACTATCCGTGCTGATTTCGCCGAGTCCATCGACGCCAACGCCGTTCATGGTTCGGACTCCGAAGCCGCTGCTGCTCGCGAAATCGCTTACTTTTTCGCTGCTACCGAAGTAACCGCTCGCTAAGCTACGGCCGACGAGCGAAGGGTGAATTCATGATCGTGACGACTGGTAAAACCAACCTGCTGGGTCTGACTCAGCCGGAAATGGAAAAATTCTTCGAGTCAATCGGGGAGAAACGCTTCCGTGCCGGTCAGGTCATGAAGTGGATTCACCACTTTGGCGTCGATGATTTCGACGCCATGACCAATGTCGGCAAGGCCTTGCGCGAAAAGCTCAAGGCCTGCTCCGAGATTCGCGGCCCCGAAGTGGTCAGCGAAGACATTTCCACCGACGGCACCCGCAAGTGGGTGGTCCGCGTGGCGTCCGGCAGCTGTGTCGAGACCGTCTATATTCCCCAGGGCAAACGTGGCACCTTGTGCGTTTCGTCCCAGGCAGGCTGTGCCCTGGATTGCAGTTTCTGCTCCACCGGCAAGCAAGGCTTCAACAGCAACCTCACCGCCGCCGAAGTCATCGGCCAGGTGTGGATTGCCAACAAATCCTTTGGCAGTGTTCCGGCGACCGTCGACCGTGCCATCACCAACGTGGTGATGATGGGCATGGGTGAACCGCTGCTCAATTTCGACAACGTCGTGGCCGCCATGCACCTGATGATGGACGACCTGGGCTACGGTATTTCCAAGCGCCGGGTGACCCTGTCCACTTCCGGCGTGGTGCCGATGATCGACGTGCTGGCCCAGCACATCGACGTGTCCCTGGCCCTGTCGCTGCATGCGCCCAACGATGAGTTGCGCAACACGCTGGTGCCGATCAACAAGAAATACCCATTGAAGATGCTGCTCGAGTCCTGCCGCCGCTACATGGCGACGCTGGGCGAAAAGCGTGTGCTGACCGTCGAATACACCCTGCTCAAGGACATCAACGACCAGCCGGCGCACGCCAGCGAGATGATCGAGTTGCTCAAGGACACCCCTTGCAAGATCAATCTCATCCCGTTCAACCCGTTTCCGCACTCCGGCTATGAGCGTCCGAGCAACAACGCCATTCGCCGTTTCCAGGACATGCTGCACCAGGCCGGCTATAACGTGACCGTGCGCACCACCCGTGGTGAAGACATCGACGCAGCCTGCGGGCAACTGGTCGGCCAGGTCATGGACCGCACGCGACGCAGCGAACGCTACATCGCGGTTCGCGAAGCCGGTGCCGACGCCGCGCAGGGACACAGCGCCGCCTCCTGAATTCGAATGCGAACCTGACCGAGAGGGACCCTATGTCTGTGCGCGCTTCGTTGCTGTTGAGTTTCGCCTTCTTGCTGGCTGGCTGCGTGACATCGGGCGATGTCGACCCTCTGACCACCAGCAAGGGCCGTGACCAGGCGCGCAAGGCCTACGTGCAGTTGGGCCTGGGGTACTTTCAGCAAGGCCAGACCGAGCGCGCCAAGGTGCCCTTGAAGAAAGCCCTCGAGCTGGACCGCAACGATCCGGATGCCAACGCCGCACTGGCGTTGGTGTTCCAGACCGAAATGGAGCCGGAACTGGCTGATCAGTACTACCTCAAGGCCATTGCCGCCAGCAAGGACGATGCCCGTATCGTCAACAACTACGGCAGCTTTCTGTACGAGCAACAACGCTACAAGGAAGCCTACGCACGTTTTGAACAAGCGGCGGCCGACAATCTGTATCCTGAGCGCTCGCGCGTCTTCGAAAGCCTGGGCATGACGGCGCAGAAGCTGGGCGAGCGTGAACAGGCGCGTGAATTCTTTACCCGTGCCTTGCGCCTGAACCGTAGCCAGCCACGGGCATTGCTGGAAATGGCTGAGTTGTCCTACGAAGACAGGCAATATGTGCCCTCGCGTGATTACTATGACCGCTTCAGTCAGGTCAGCGAGCAGAACGCCCGGAGCCTGTTGCTTGGCATACGCCTGGCCAGGATCCACCAGGACCGTAACACCGCAGCCAGTTACGGGTTGCAGTTGAAAAGACTCTATCCCGGTACGCCGGAATATCAGCAATACCTGTCGGAGCAATGATGAAAGCGGCGCATCCCGAAGTTGTAACAGGCAATGGTATGAATCCAGGGGAAACCCTGCGCCAGGCCCGTGAGCGCCAGAACTGGTCGCTGCCTGATGTGGCCACGAGGCTCAACCTCACCGCCGGTTCCCTGGCTCACCTTGAAAATGGCGCGTTCGACAAGCTGCCCGGGCACACCTTCGCCCGCGGCTATGTCCGTGCCTACGCCAAGCTGCTCGAGCTGGACCAGGCGGCACTGGTTGCCCAGTTCGACCAGTACACCGGCACTGACGGCAAAGGCAGCGAAGTGCACGCGCTGGGCCGTATCGAGGAGCCTGTGCGGCTGTCGCACAACATTCTGCGCATTGTCAGCCTGCTGTTGCTGCTGGTCCTGGTCGGTGGCGGTTTCCTCTGGTGGCAGGACCAGGGTTCGTTGCGCGGCAAGGACGTGGCCGGGCTGAACCTTGAACATGTCGAGGTCGAAAGTGCCGACGGCACCACCCAGATCCATCAACTGGACGAACCTGCGGCCGAAACGCCTGCGCCGTCGACCACCCCCGGTAACAGCTCACCCTTGCCGCTGACGCCGTCGACGCCGGGCAACGACACCGCCGCTGTCGCGCCTGCACCTGCGGTGCCGGCCGCGGCCAACAACGCTACTTCGCCAGCCTCCAGTGCTCCGGCCAGCGCGGCGCCACCGGCTCCGATTGCCGCGACCTCCGAGCCTATTACGCCCATCCTGCCCGGCTCCGGCCGTGTCAGCGTCAAGTTTGTCGCCAACTGCTGGGCCCAGGTGACCGATGCCAACGGCAAAGTGCTGTCCAGCGGCCTCAAGCTCAAGGGCGATACCCTCGAAGTCAGCGGCAAGCCGCCGCTTTCGTTGCGCCTTGGCTACGCGCGTGGCGCCGAAGTCAGCTATAACGGGCAGCCTGTCGATGTGGCTCCATTTACCACAGGCGAAACTGCTCGCCTGAAACTAGGGCAATAAGTCATGCACGGCCATTCCCCCATTAAACGTCGAGAGTCGCGCAAGATCTGGGTCGGGTCTGTGCCGGTCGGTGGCGATGCTCCGATCGCCGTACAGAGCATGACCAACAGCGACACCAACGATGTCGCCGCCACCGTCGCCCAGATCAACCGCCTTGAAGCCGCCGGCGTCGACATCGTGCGGGTTTCTGTACCCGACATGGACGCCGCAGAAGCCTTCGGCCGGATCAAGCAACTGGTCAAGGTGCCGCTGGTCGCCGACATTCACTTCGACTACAAGATCGCCCTGCGCGTGGCTGAGCTGGGCGTCGACTGCCTGCGCATCAACCCCGGCAACATCGGTCGCGAAGACCGGGTCAGGGCGGTGGTCGATGCCGCACGTGACCGCGGCATCCCGATCCGGATCGGCGTCAACGCCGGCTCCCTGGAAAAAGACCTGCAGAAAAAGTACGGCGAGCCTACGCCTGAAGCCCTGGTCGAGTCGGCGCTGCGCCATGTCGAGCACCTCGATCGCCTGGATTTCCAGGACTTCAAGGTCAGCGTCAAGGCCTCGGACGTGTTCATGGCCGTCGAAGCCTATCGCCAGCTGGCCCGGCAGATCGTCCAGCCCCTGCACCTGGGCATCACCGAAGCCGGCGGCCTGCGCTCGGGCACGGTGAAATCCGCCGTGGGCCTGGGTATGCTGCTCGCCGAAGGCATTGGCGATACTATCCGCATCTCTCTGGCGGCCGATCCGGTCGAAGAGGTCAAGGTCGGTTACGACATCCTCAAGTCGCTGCACCTGCGCTCGCGCGGCATCAACTTCATTGCCTGCCCGAGCTGCTCGCGGCAGAACTTTGATGTGGTCAAGACCATGAACGAGCTTGAAAACCGTCTCGAGGATTTGCTGGTGCCGCTGGACGTCGCCGTCATTGGTTGTGTGGTCAACGGTCCGGGTGAAGCCAAGGAGGCCCACATCGGCCTGACCGGTGGCTCCCCGAACCTGATCTACATCGACGGCAAGCCGGCACAGAAGCTGGGCAACGAGAACCTGGTGTCCGAGCTCGAGCGCCTGATTCGCGAGAAAGCCGCCGAGAAAGTACAAGCTGACGCCTCGGTCATCGTGCGCGGCTAACCCAGATTGCTAAGGATTTTTTGTGAGTAAGTCTCTGCAAGCCATTCGTGGCATGAACGACATCCTGCCTGAGCAGACCCCCTTGTGGCGCTATCTAGAAGGCACGGTCTCGCGGTTGCTGGACAACTATGGCTATCGGCAGATCCGCATGCCGATCGTCGAGTTCACCGAGCTGTTCAAGCGCTCGATCGGCGAAGTCACCGATATCGTCGAAAAAGAGATGTACACCTTCGCCGACCGCAACGGTGACTCGCTCACCCTGCGCCCCGAGGGTACGGCCGCCTGCGTGCGTGCGGTGCTCGAGCATGGCATCACCGGCGGTGGCCAGGTGCAGAAACTCTGGTACATCGGCCCGATGTTTCGCCACGAGCGTCCGCAGAAAGGCCGTTATCGCCAGTTCCACCAGATCGGTGTCGAAGTCTTCAACCTCGACGGTCCGGACATCGATGCCGAACTGATCGTACTGACCTGGCGCCTGTGGGGCCAACTGGGCTTGCGCGATGCGGTCAAGCTCGAACTCAACAGCCTGGGCACCAGCGAGGCCCGGGCGCGTTATCGCGATGCGCTGGTCGAGTACCTCTCGGCGCGTCACGAGCAACTGGACGAAGACAGCCAGCGCCGCCTGAAAAGCAACCCGCTGCGCATCCTCGACACCAAGGACCAGGCCACCCAGGCCCTGCTGGTCGACGCCCCGAAGCTGGCTGATTACCTGGACGACGAGTCGCGTGTTCACTTCGACGGCCTCAAGGCGCGCCTGGACGCGGCCGGCATTGCGTACGTGATCAACCCCAAGCTGGTGCGCGGCCTGGATTACTACAGCAAGACCGTTTTCGAATGGGTCACCGACAAGCTCGGAGCCCAGGGTACGGTCTGTGCGGGCGGTCGCTACGATGGCCTGGTCGAGCAGATGGGCGGCAAGCCCACCACCGGCGTCGGCTTTGCCATGGGCATCGAGCGCCTGGTGCTGCTGCTTGAAACCCTTGAACAAGTGCCAGAGGACATCGCCCGTCAGGTCGACGTCTACCTCTGCGCCTTTGGCGAAGCGGCTGAGTTGGCCGCCCTGGCCCTGAGCGAACAGGTGCGTGACCGGCTGCCCGAGTTGCGTCTGCAGGTCAACGCCGGCGCCGGCAGCTTCAAAAGCCAGTTCAAGAAAGCCGACAAGAGTGGCGCGCTGTATGCTCTGATCCTGGGTGAAGAAGAGCTGGCCGGTCAGCAGATCGGTGTCAAGCCGCTGCGCGGGCAGGGCGAGCAACAGAATATTGCCTGGGACGCTCTGCCTGAGCACCTGGCGGCCTGCCTGGCGCAGGCTTGAACGGTCAAACAGCCGAATTAGCGACGAATTAGGAGTATTGGGGTGTCGAGTAGCGAAGATGATGATCTGGCAGCAATGAAGGACTGGTGGCAGCGCAATGGCAAACCCCTGGTAACGGGTGGTCTGCTGGCGCTGGTCGTGGTCTTTGGCTGGCAGTACTGGAAAAAATACCAGACCACGCAGGCCTCCAATGCCTCGGTGCTGTACCAGCAGTTGCTGGAAACGGCGCTGACGCCCAGTGGTGATGCCGATCCTGCACGCGTCGCCGACGTGGCCGGCAAGCTCAAGAAGGAATACGGCGGTACCGCCTACGCGCAGTACGCCAGCCTGTTCGTGGCCAAGGTCGCAGTCGACACCGGCAAGCTCGATGATGCCGTTGCCGAGCTCAAGAGCGTGACCGACAAGCCGGCCAATCCGACGCTGGGTGAACTGGCGCGTCAGCGCCTGGCCCGTGTCCTGGCGGCGCAGAACAAGGCTGAAGACGCGCTCAAGCTGCTCAACGGCGATGCCGACAAGGCGTTCCTGGCCAGCCGCGAAGAACTCAAGGGCGACCTGCTGGTGCAGTTGGGTCGGACCGACGAGGCACATGCTGCTTACCAAAAGGCCAAGACTGCACTGTCGCCAGACGCCGCAGTGGGTGGCCTGCAAATGAAGCTCGACGATCTGGCCAAAGGGGATGCGTGACGTGATTCGTTGGAAACATGCAGCATTGCTGGCCCTGGCCGTGATGGCCGTGGGTTGCAGCAGCAACAGCAAGAAGGAACTGCCGCCGGCAGAACTGACCGATTTCAAGGAAGAAGTGAACCTGCAGAAGGTCTGGAGCCACTCGGTCGGCGACGGCCAGGGTGAAACCTGGAACATGCTGGTGCCGGCTATCGACGGCGACCGCATCTATGCGGCCGACGTCACCGGTGAAGTCGTAGCCCTGGACCGCCTGACCGGCGACAAGCTCTGGGAAAAGGATCTCGACCTGCCGGTGTCCGGCGCGGTCGGCGTCGGTTACGGCGTACTGACCATCGGCACCATCCGTGGCGAGGTGGTCGCGCTGGATTCGAGCACCGGCGAAGAGAAGTGGCGCGCCAAGGTCAGCAGCGAAGTGCTGGCACCGCCGGCCAACAACGGCGACGTGGTGGTGGTACAGACCCAGGACGACCGCGTCATTGGCCTGGATGCCTACACGGGCGCCCAGCGCTGGATCTACGAAAGTACACCTGCCGTCCTGACCTTGCGTGGCACCAGCGCTCCGATCGTCACCAACCGCCTGGCGATTGCCGGCCTGTCGACCGGCAAGGTCGTGGCCCTGGACATCAGCAATGGTGTTCCGGTGTGGGAGCAGCGCATTGCCATCCCGCAAGGCCGTTCGGAACTGGAGCGGGTCGTGGACATCGACGGTGGCCTGCTGCTGTCCGGCGGCACCTTGTACGTCGCCAGCTACCAGGGCCGCGTTGCCGGTCTGGACCTCGATAGCGGCCGGGTGCTGTGGCAGCGTGACGCTTCCAGCTATGCCGGTGTGGCGCAAGGTTTTGGCAGCGTCTATGTCAGCCTGGCCAATGGCACGGTCGAAGGCGTCGACGAGCGTTCGTCTTCGGCGCTGTGGGGCAACGAGTCGCTGGCACGTCGCCAGTTGAGCGCGCCGGAAGTGTTTTCCAGCTACGTGGCCGTAGGAGACCTTGAGGGTTACCTGCACCTGCTCAGCCAGGTCGATGGTCGCTTCGTGGCCCGCGAGCGTATCGACAGCGACGGCCTGCGGGCCCGTCCGCTGGTGGTCGGTGACATGATTTATGTGTATGGCAACAGTGGCAAGCTCGAAGCCCTGACCATCAAGCAATGATTGGACCGGGTCGGGGCTGATCGCTCCGGCCTGCCTTGTTTGCGCAGGGCAGCAGACCCTTCGGGGGCTGTTTCGCACTCTGGCCGCTGCCCCGCAGCGGCTTTTGTATTTTCTGAAATAACGTAGTGGAGAGCCGCATGGTTCCCGTAATCGCCCTGGTGGGCCGACCGAACGTCGGCAAGTCCACCATGTTCAACCGCCTGACCAGATCCCGGGACGCCATCGTTGGCGACCTGTCCGGTCTGACCCGTGATCGCCAATACGGAGAGGCGAAATGGCAGGGGCATTCTTACATCCTGATCGACACCGGTGGTATCTCCGGTGACGAACATGGCATGGATGAAAAGATGGCCGAGCAGTCGCTGATGGCCATCGAAGAAGCCGATGTCGTGCTGTTTCTGGTGGATGCCAAGGCCGGCTACACCGCCGCCGACCAGATGATTGGCGAGCACTTGCGCAAGCGCAACAAGCGCAGCTTCGTGATTGCCAACAAGATCGACAACATCGACGAAAACCTGGCACGCGCAGAATTCAGTCCCATGGGCCTGGGCGATGCCATTCCGGTGGCCGGCGCGCATGGTCGCGGCATCACCCAGATGCTGGACCTGGTGCTCAAGGACCTGGAATGGGATGAGCAGGAAGTCATTGACCCTGAAGGCGTCGAAGAAGTCGCTGAAGGCCAGGAAGCCAAGCGCATTCCAGGCCCGAGCGAAAAGGATGGCATCAAGATCGCCATCATCGGTCGCCCGAACGTCGGCAAGTCGACCCTGGTCAACCGCATGCTCGGTGAAGACCGGGTCATCGTCTACGACCAGCCCGGCACCACGCGCGACAGCATCTACATTCCGTTCGAGCGCAACGAAGAGAAGTACACCCTGATCGACACGGCCGGGGTGCGCAAGCGCGGCAAGATCCATGAGGAAGTCGAGAAGTTCTCGGTGGTCAAGACGTTGCAGGCCATCAAGGACGCCAACGTGGTGATCTTCGTGATGGATTCGCGCGAAGGCGTGGTCGACCACGATTTGAACCTGCTGGGCTTTGCCCTGGAGTCCGGCCGCGCGCTGGTCATCGCCCTGAACAAGTGGGACGGCATGACCCCGGGCGAGCGCGACTTCGTGAAGATCGAGCTGCAACGCCGGCTGTTCTTCGTCGACTTTGCCGACATTCACTTTATTTCGGCGCTGCACGGCACCGGCGTGGGCAACCTGTACAAGTCGGTGCAGAACGCCTTCATGTCGGCCGTGACCCGCTGGCCCACCAGCCGCCTGACGCAGATTCTCGAAGATGCCGTCAGCGACCACGCGCCGCCCATGGTCAACAACCGCCGCATCAAGCTGCGCTATGCCCACCTGGGTGGCGCCAACCCGCCGATCATCGTGATCCACGGCAACCAGGTCGATGCGGTGCCCAAGTCGTACGTGCGCTACCTTGAGAACACCTATCGCCGGGTGCTGAAACTGGTCGGTACGCCGATCCGCATCGAGTTCAAGGGCGGTGAAAACCCGTACGAGGGCAACAAGAACACCCTGACCGACCGCCAGGTCAACAAGAAGCGCCGCCTGATGTCGCACCACAAGAAAGCCGACAAGAAACGCCGCGACAAGCGTTAGCAGGAGCGGCTTCAGCGGCGAATGGCACGACGCTGGCTTGCCGATTGGAGCTGTTGTAGGGTGAGCCCCAAGGCTTTCCCTACAGCAGGTGTTCAATGATCGACAGCAAACTGCCCAATGTCGGCACCACCATCTTCACCACCATGTCCCAGCTCGCGACCGAGACCGGGGCGCTGAACCTGTCCCAGGGTTTTCCCGATTTCGACGGGCCGCAGGCCCTGCGCGATGCGCTGAGCCGGCACGTGGCCCAGGGTCATAACCAATACTCGCCCATGAGCGGCCTGCCAGCCTTGCGCCAGCAAGTGGCTGCCAAGATCCAGCGCGGCTATGGCGTCAGGGTCGATCCCGAGCGCGAAGTGACCATCACTCCCGGTGCCACCCAAGGCATTTTCTGCGCCGTGCAAACGGTGATCCGTCCCGGTGACGAAGCCATCATCTTTGACCCTTGCTATGACAGCTACGAGCCTTCTGTAGAGCTGGCCGGTGGCCGCTGCGTGCATGTACAGCTTGATCCGCAGAACTTTGCCATCGACTGGCAGAAACTCAGCGATGCCCTGAGCCCGCGCACCCGCCTGATCGTCATCAACTCGCCGCACAACCCCAGCGGTGCGCTGCTCAGCCGCGCTGACCTGGACCGGCTGGCGGCGCTGATTGCCGGGCGCGACATCTATCTGATCAGCGACGAGGTCTACGAGCATCTGGTGTTCGATGGTCGCAAACATGAAAGCGTATTGGCCCACGAGGCGCTGTATGCCCGCGCCTTCGTGGTCAGTTCATTCGGCAAAAGCTACCACGTCACGGGCTGGAAAACCGGGTATGTGGTCGCGCCCCCGGCCTTGACCACTGAGCTGCGCAAGGTGCACCAATACGTCAGTTTCTGCAGCGTCACGCCCTTGCAACACGCGCTGGCTGACTTCATGGCCGAGCATCCAGAGCATGTCGAGGAACTGCCGGCGTTCTACCAGGCCAAGCGCGACCTGTTCTGCGACCAACTGGCGGGTTCGCGTTTCAGCTTCGAGCGGGTCAGCGGCACCTATTTTCAGCTGGTGGATTACTCGCAGATTCGCCCGGACCTCAATGATGTCGACATGGCAACCTGGATGACCCGCGAACATGGCGTGGCCAGCATCCCGGTGTCGGTGTTCTACCAGAGCCCGCCTGAAGGCCAGCGCCTGATCCGGCTGTGCTTTGCCAAGCGTGAGGAGACGCTGCGTCAGGCAGCGGAAAAGCTATGCGCGATCTGAGCAGTTTGCCCGCACTGAGCATTGCCCTGGTGCAGACCCATCTGGCCTGGCACGACCGGCACGCCAACCTGGCGCATTTCCAGGCGCTGCTGGATCAGGCGCAAGGGGCGGACCTGATCATCCTGCCGGAAATGTTCACCACCGGCTTTACCATGGACTCGGTCGAGCAGGCCGAAGCCGAAAATGGCCCGGCTGCACAGTGGCTGCTGGCCCAGGCCGCACGTCTGCGGGCGGTGATCACCGGCAGCGTTATCGTGCGTGCCGCCGATGGCAGTCACCGTAACCGCCTGCTGTGGGCGCGGCCTGATGGCGAGCTGCTGCATTATGACAAGCGCCATCTGTTTCGCATGGCCGGTGAGCACGAGCATTTCAGCCCGGGCGAGCGGCAGGTGACGTTCGAACTCAAGGGCTGGCGGGTACGCGTGTTGATCTGCTACGACCTGCGCTTTCCAGTGTGGAGCCGTGACGCCCAGGACACCGACCTGTTGCTGTACACCGCCAACTGGCCGGGCGCCCGACGCCTGCACTGGAACCGCTTGCTGCCGGCCCGCGCCATCGAGAACCTGTGTTATGTGGCAGCGGTCAACCGCATCGGCACCGACGGCAAGGGCCTGGCCTATACTGGTGATAGCCAGGTGCTGGATTTTCAGGGCGAAAGCCTGTTCAACGCCGGTGAGGCGGATGGCGTATTCAAGGTCACGCTCGACGCGGCTGAGCTGGCGGCCTACCGGACGCGCTTCCCGGCCTGGCGAGATGCTGATGATTTTAATATTCAGTAACAAGTGTGCAGTTTTTCGGGGGCAGGCCGATACAGATGCCATACCTGAAAGGAGTTCGTCATGACGACCATCAACACCAGCTCGCTGAGCACCTACACCAGTGCCTTTACTGCGGCGATCAAGAAGCCGGACGCCGCTCAGACCGACGAGACCAAGACTGCCGCCCCTGAAAAAGTTACCGCCGACATGAGCGGTACCCAGGTCAGCGAGGCCAGCAAGAGTTCGGGTGGATCGCCCAAAGAGCAGATGATCGAGCAGATCAAGAAGCAGATCGAAGACACCCAGAAAATGCTCGAAAAACTGCAAGAGCAACTGGCAGCCGTGCAGAAGGGCGGTGCCGACGACGACACCAAGGCCCAGCAGTCGATGGCCATCCAGTCGCAGATCGTCGCCGCCAGCGCCAATCTGCAGACCCTGCAGGCCAGCCTGCTGGAACTGATCGGCGGCAGCGTTAACACCAAGGCCTGATCGGCATGAAAGTCATGCCGTAGATCGGGTGTTTGCTGCGTGCTCGGTTACTCGTTCACGTTCATGAACTTGCGCGCCCACTGCACATAGTCTTCGGGCTGGGTGTAGGTGTGGGTCAGCTCGGTGGCGCTCATCTCCGAGGTGCTGCAGGTGATCTGGCGCTGGGCGCGCAGGCTGTCGTAGGTGGCCTTGATGGCGGCAAAGTAGGCCCCATGACCATCCACGCAGACCCGCACGCCCATGTCGGCCAGGCGCTGGTTGTCCAGCAGGGCCGGGTTGCCATAGGTCACCAGCATCAGCGGCACGGTCACGCTTTCGCTGATCTGCGCCAGGTGCTCGAAATCACGCACGCCCACCACGGTGATGCCATCCACACCGGTGGCCTGGTATTGCTGCATGCGGTCGATGGTTTCGCTGACCGGCAGGATGGTCGCGTTGGTGCGGGCGAAGATTGACAGCTCGGCGTCGCAACGCGCTTCCAGCGCCGCACGCATCTTGCCCACGCCTTCGTCGACCGGAATCAGGTCGGTGGACTTGCGGCCGAACTGGGCCGGCAGCAACGTGTCTTCGATGGTCAGCGCCGCGACGCCGGCACGCTCCAGTTCGGTCACGGTGCGCATGACGTTGAGGGCGTTGCCATACCCATGGTCGGCATCGGCAATGAACGGCAGCTGGGCCACGCGGCCGATGCGGGTCGCCTGTTCGACGAATTCACTCAGGGTGATCAGGGCAAAGTCTGGCGCGGCCAGTACTTGCAGCGAGGCTACGGAGCCGCCAAGGATGCCGACCTCAAAGCCCAGGTCAGCCGCGATACGCGCCGACATGGGGTCAAACACCGAGGCGGTGCGGTAGCAGGAGCTTGAAGAGGTCAGTGCGCGGAAGCTACGGCGCAGATCTTGATGGGAAGCCTTGGGCATAGTCGCTCCGTAAAGGGCAGGGTCAGCCTGGCAGGGCCGCGGCTGATGATTTTTCAATAGACGGCAGGTCGCTCCGTGCAGGATTTTCAATGGAAAATCGTGCGCTAGTCATCGAAGTGTCGGAAATGAAGTACAGCAAAAAAGAGGCAAGGCTCAAGCCAGATCCGATGACGCCAGCGGGTCATGGGGCCGAACACAGGTACCTGAATCGTTTAAGGACATAATGCTATCACAGCGTTTTTGCCGTGCCTTATGCCGAATCTGCGGGGGGTATGCGAGAAATGCAAGATGCACTGAGGTGGGGCATTATCACCCCGCGATCTTCGCCCTTTGCACCGTGGCGGTGCAGAAAGGGCGAAGAAGGGGAGGCAATCAGGCTGCTTCGGCCTTGCCTGGCGACTGGCTCAGCGAGCGGTTCAGGGCGCTGAACAGGGCGCGGAAGCTGGCCGTGGTGATGTTTTCATCGATGCCCACGCCGTGCACGGCACGTTCACCATTGACGCGCAACTCGATATAGGCCGCTGCCTTGGCCGTGGTGCCGGCACCAATGGCGTGCTCGTTGTAATCCATGATCTCGACCGCCACCGGCAGGCTCGACACCAGCGCTTCCAGCGCGCCGTTGCCTTTGCCTTTCCAGCGTTGGGTCTCGTCATTGACGTTCACTTCGGCATCGACGTTGCTGATGTTGTTCTCTTCCTGCAAGCGATGGCTGATCAGCGCATACGGCTTGTTGGCCTGCAGGTACTCGCGCTTGAACAGGGCATAGATCTGCTGCGCGGTCATTTCCAGGCCCAGGCGGTCGGTTTCACCCTGAACCACCTGGCTGAACTCGATCTGCATACGGCGCGGCAGCGAAATGCCATATTCCTGTTCCAGCAGATAGGTGATGCCACCCTTGCCCGACTGGCTGTTGACGCGAATCACCGCCTCGTAGCTGCGGCCGATGTCGGCCGGGTCGATCGGCAGGTAAGGCACCTCCCACAGGGTGTCCGGTTTCTGCTGGGTGAAGCCTTTGCGGATCGCATCCTGGTGCGAGCCGGAGAACGCGGTATGCACCAGGTCGCCCACGTACGGGTGGCGCGGGTGCACTGGAATCTGGTTGCACTCCTCGACCACCTTGCGAATGCCGTCGATGTCCGAGAAGTCCAGCTCAGGGTGGACGCCCTGGGTATAGAGGTTCAGGCCCAGGGTCACCAGGTCGACGTTGCCGGTGCGCTCGCCATTGCCGAACAGGCAGCCCTCGACACGGTCGGCGCCGGCCATCAGGCCCAGTTCGGTGGCCGCCACGCCGGTGCCGCGGTCGTTGTGGGTGTGCAGGCTGATGATCACGCTGTCGCGGCGGGTGATGTGACGGCCGAACCACTCGATCTGATCGGCATAGATGTTCGGCGTCGACACCTCGACCGTGGCCGGCAGGTTGAGGATGATCTTGTGCTCGGGCGTCGGGTTCCAGACCTCGATCACCGCGTCACAGACTTCCTTGGCGAACTCAAGCTCCGTGGCGCTGAAGGTTTCCGGTGAGTACTGGAACGTCCATTGGGTGTCAGGCTGCTGGGCGGCGTACTTGACGAACAGCTTGGCGGCATTCACCGCAATGTCCTTCACGCCTTGCTTGTCCTGGTTGAACACGATGCGGCGAAACGACGGGCAGGTGGCGTTGTACAGGTGAACGATGGCCTTTTTCGCGCCGCGCAGGGATTCGAAGGTACGGGCGATCAGGTCTTCACGGGCTTGGGTCAGCACCTGGATGGTGGTGTCTTCCGGGATGTGGTTGTCTTCGATCAGGGTGCGCACGAAATCGAAGTCGGTCTGCGAGGCAGACGGGAACGACGCTTCGATCTCCTTGACGCCGATGCTCACCAGCGTCTTCCAGAAGCGCAGTTTCTTGACCGCGTCCATCGGCTCGATCAGCGACTGGTTGCCGTCGCGCAGGTCGGAGCTGCACCAGATAGGCGCCTGGGTGATGGACTTCGAAGGCCAGGTGCGATCCGGCAGGTCGATGGTCGCGAAGGCACGGTACTTCTTCGAAGGGTCTTTGAGCATGGTCATCGGGCTGATCCTTTGTTCTGAATGGGCCGTAGTAGAGGCGGCCAACCAATTGAATGCGGTGCAGGGCGAGGCGACGCGATCTAGCCTGGCAGTCGGGCGCTGACCAAGTCGAGGCAGGCGTGCTGGCGCAACAGAATGAGGGTGTGAGAGGTTTTCATGTGGCCAACCGTACTCATTGAGGTGAATGTTGGCAAGCACCCGAAAAAAATTGATAGAAATCTTCTGTAACGCGTTTATGGCGGAATTTATTAGCGCTTTTCTGCCAGAAAACGATTTTTTATTGCTGGCTGTTTTGCAAGGGCGCAAGCGAGAGGCGCCCTTGCTGCAAGTCGGCCGTTACGGCTCGAACGCGCCAATGAAGATCGCCGGGTCCACCCGGGCATCGTTGAGGCTGACGTTCCAGTGCATGTGCGGCCCGGTCGCGCGTCCCGTGGCGCCGACCTTGCCCACCACGCCGCCGCGAGACACGGCGTCGCCGACCTTCACGTCGATCTTCGACAGGTGGCAGAACATGCTGATGAAGCCTTGGCCGTGGTCGACGAACACGGTCTGGCCATTGAAGAAGTAGTCGCCGGTCAGGATCACTTTGCCAGCGGCGGGCGATTTGACCGGTGTACCGGCCGGCACCGCGAAATCCAGGCCCGAATGCGGGTTGCGCTCTTCGCCATTGAAGAAGCGGCGGACCCCGAAGCGGCTCGACAGCGGGCCGTTGACCGGCTTGTCGAGAATCAGGTTGCTCGGTGTGCCAGGGCTGAAGCTGCGATAAGCCTGCAACTGCTCGGCCAGCTCCCGCTCGTAGCGTTTGGTCTGCTCGGCGTTGGGTGTCACCTGGCTCTGATTCTTCAGGGTGATGCGCTGTTCTTTGTATTTCTTGCTGCCCACCGTAAAGGGCAGCACGCGATTGCCGCTGAGCACCTGCTGCTTGCCTGGCTTGACGGTCAAGGGAATGCCGACAATCGCCAGCCAGCGGGTGTCCTGTTCCTTGACCACCAGAACCGGCTTGCCTTCATATGTGGCGGTGGGCGGCTGGGCGCCGCCACCCAGGTCGATGACCGCAACGCCGCCGGGGACCGGCTTGTTCAGGGTGCGGGTTATAAAGCTGTCGGCATGGGCGGGCAGGCTCAACAACAGGGCAAGCAGCGGGGCAATAAAACGTAGCATCGGCAAGTCAGTCCAGAAGGGAAAGGGTCACGGGCGTCAGGTGGTTGTCTTCGACGCGTACCTGCAATTGGCCCTCGCTGAGACGCGCGGTCAGGCGTTGGCCGGTATGGGTCTGGTCGGCACGGCGCACCGCCTGACCGCGTTCATCGAGCAAAATGCTGTAGCCACGCCCCAGCGTAGCCAGGGGGCTGACCACCTGCAGGGTCTGCACCTGATGCTGCAACTGCAGGCGCCTGGCCTTGAGCTGTTCACGGATCGCCCGTGGCAAGCGTTCGGCCAGGCTGTCCAGGCGCTGGCGCAGAAAGGCCAGGGTTCGGCCCGGGTGTTGCGCTGCCAGACGGCTTTGCAGGTGCGCCACATGGGTCTGGTGCTTGCGCAGGCTGTGGTCGAAGGCCCGGCGCAGGCGCATGTCCAGCTCATCCAGACGCTGGGCTTGCTGGCGCAGGCGTTCACCGGGATGACGCAGGCGCCGCGACAGACCGTCGAGCAACAGCTGTTGGCGCATCAGTTTTTCGCGCATGCGGCTGACCAGCCGGCGTTGCAGGCTCTCGACCCGGCGGTGCAGGTCGCTGGCATCCGGCGCCAGCAGCTCGGCGGCCGCCGACGGCGTCGGGGCGCGAACGTCGGCGACGAAGTCGCTGATCGACACATCGGTCTCGTGGCCCACGGCGCTGACGATCGGCGTGACGCAGGCATCGATGGCCCGCGCCACGGCTTCTTCGTTGAAGCACCACAAGTCTTCCAGCGAGCCGCCGCCACGGGCCAGGATCAGGGCATCGAAGCTCTGGCGATCAGCCAGTTGCAGGGCGCGCACGATCTGGCCGATGGCTTCGCGGCCCTGCACGGCAGTGGGGATCAGGGTCAGCTCGACCTGCGGCGCACGGCGGCGGAACACGCTGATGATGTCGCGGATCACCGCCCCGGTAGGCGAGCTGACGATGCCGATGCGGCGCGGGTGCAAGGGCAGGGCGAGCTTGCGTTCGGCGCTGAACAGGCCTTCTTCATCAAGCTTGACCTTCAAGGCCTCGAAGGCCTGGCGCAACGCACCGTCACCGGCAGGCTCCAGCGTGTCGAGGATCAACTGATAGTCGCCACGGCCTTCATACAGCGAGACCTTGCCGCGCACCTTGACCTGCAGGCCGTCCTTGAGCGCCTGGCGCACCCGCGCCGCGTTCTGGCGAAACAGCGCGCAGCGCACCTGGGCGCCGGCATCCTTGAGAGTGAAGTACACATGGCCCGAGGCCGGGCGCGAGAGGTTGGAAATCTCGCCCTCGACCCAGATGCTGCTGAACACGTCTTCGAGCAATACCCGGGCGCGGCCGTTGAGCTGGCTGACAGTGAGGACGTCCCGGTCCAGGCCGAGTCTTGCAAAAGGGTCTTTGATCATGGCCGGCATCATAAAGCGATTTGCCGCCTGCCCACCACTGGTGCTTTTGTCTCGCATGGCTTTAGATGCATAGCTTGGCCATGTCGCGGATTGCCTCATTAATGCGGTCGATGGGGGAGGGGGCTTGCCCGCGACGGCGGCGGTACAGAGGACACAGGTATAGCGGTGCAACGCGGCAGTGCTGTAGCGCAGAACCCGCGGGCTCTCTTGAGCGACAGCGCACGGCCGGGATTGAATCGAAAGTCATTGTCAGGGAGGAAACCGTGATCATCGAACACACACTGCAATGGGTCGCCCAACTGGGCTTCTCGCCGCTGGACTGGCTATGGATCGAGCTGGCCATCGTCGGCGCCTACATCGTGTTCGGCATCGCCGGCTTCGGCACCGCCCTGGTGGCAGGCCCCCTCCTGATTCACTTCATGCCGCTGTCGCGGATCATCCCCTTGCTGGTCATGCTCGACTTCATCGCGGCGCTGGGCAACCTGTTGCCGGCGCGCCATTCGGTGGTCAAGGCCGAACTGCTGCGCCTGCTGCCGTGCATGGCGGTCGGTTGCACGCTGGGCGTGGTGTTTCTGCTTAACCTCAAATCCGATGTGCTGCTGTTGCTGATGGGGCTGTTCGTCACCGCCTATGCCTTGTACAGCCTGGCGGTCAGGGTGCGGCCCAGCCAGCTGGCGGCCGGCTGGGCCGTGCCGATGGGCACGGTGGGTGGCCTGTTCGGGGCGTTGTTCGGCAGTGGCGGCTTTCTGTACGCCATCTACCTCAATGGCCGGCTGAGCGCCAAAGAGCAGGTGCGCGCCACCCAGGGAGCATTGATCAGTTGCAGCACGGTGGTGCGCCTGGGCCTGTTCGCGCTGGCCGGGGTGTATGCCGAAATCCCATTATTGGTGCTCGCGGCGTGCCTGCTGCCGGCAATGCTGCTGGGGTCGTGGATCGGTCGCAGCGTGACCATGAAGCTGTCGCGCGAGGCATTCGTGCGGTTTATCACCTGGCTGGTGCTGGTCAGCGGCATCGCCCTGATCGTGCGCTACTTCAGTGGCTAGGTGGATTGGCACTTGACCTGGACCGACGGGCGATTAAGCTGCCGCCCTTGATTCCTTGCACGACAGCCGCCGCCATGAACAGCCAGAGCATCATCGTCCCGCAAATCTCCAGCTTCCCGGCACGCGAGGCCATGGCCCGCAAGATCCTGCGCTGGCTGGTCACGCTGGACGTGGTCGAGCCCGAGCTGAGTACCTGCGGGCGCAGCGGCAACCGCATGGCCTACGCCATTGCACCGGGCGCCCGCCAGGTGGTGGAACATCCCGAGGCGCTGCCATTCGGCCAGGCGGTCAATGGCCTGGAGATCGTCACCAAGCGCTGCATCTATACCCCGCTCGACGGTTTTGCCGAAGAAGCCGGCTGCCCGGAGTGCCGCAAGGAAGTCGGTGAGGCGCTGTTCGAGAGCCTGGAAGACTGGATGCCGCGGCACACCGATAACTTCATCTGCCCACTGTGCCGCCACGAAGACGACATCAATGGCTTTCTGTTTCTTGACCCGTGCGGCTTTTCCGACCTGGGCTTTATCTTCAACGATTGGCTGGCGGCCGGCTTCAAACAGCGCTTTCTCGACGAGTTTGCCGCCCGTCTGGACCGTCCGGTGTCCTGGGTCAAGGTGCGCTTGTAGACATGAGGTCAAACAGGCCGAGTTTTTGCATTGAGCCGGCCGGTGTGTATAGGTATAATGGCGCGCTTCCAATTTTCCCGCTCGGGAGCCCCCGCGATGCTGCGTATCAGTCAAGAAGCCTTAACATTTGACGACATTCTCCTTGTACCCGGTTATTCCGAGGTGCTTCCCAACGAAGTCAGTCTGAAATCCCGTTTGACCCGCGGCATCGAGCTGAATATCCCGCTGGTTTCCGCAGCGATGGACACCGTCACTGAAGCTCGCCTGGCCATCGCCATGGCGCAGGAAGGCGGTATCGGCATCATCCACAAGAACATGACCATCGACCAGCAAGCCGCTGAAGTGCGCAAGGTCAAGAAGTTCGAAGCCGGCGTGGTCAAGGACCCGATCACCATCGAGGCCGACGCCACCGTACGCGACCTGTTCGACCTGACCCGCCTGCACAACATCTCCGGTGTCCCGGTGCTGCACAACGGCGACCTGGTCGGCATCGTCACCTCCCGTGACGTGCGTTTCGAAAGCCGCCTGGACATCCCGGTCCGCGAAGTCATGACCCCCAAAGAGCGTCTGGTCACCGTCCGTGAGGGCGCTGACAAGAACGAAGTGCGCGAGCTGCTGCACAAGCACCGCCTGGAAAAGGTCCTGATCGTCGACGGCAACTTCGCCCTCAAGGGCATGATGACCGTCAAGGACATCGAAAAAGCCAAGGCTTACCCGCTGGCCAGCAAGGATGACCAGGGTCGTCTGCGCGTAGGCGCGGCGGTCGGCACCGGCAAGGACACCGGCGAGCGCGTAGCTGCCCTGGTAGCCGCCGGCGTCGACGTGGTGGTGGTCGACACCGCCCACGGTCACTCCAAGGGCGTGATCGACCGCGTGCGCTGGGTCAAGCAGACCTACCCGCAAGTGCAGGTCATCGGCGGCAACATCGCCACCGGCGCTGCCGCCAAGGCCCTGGTCGAAGCCGGCGCCGATGCGGTCAAGGTCGGTATCGGCCCGGGCTCGATCTGCACCACCCGCATCGTCGCCGGTGTCGGCGTGCCGCAGATCAGCGCCATTGCCAACGTCGCCGAAGCCCTTGAGGGCACCGGCGTTCCGCTGATCGCCGACGGCGGTATCCGTTTCTCCGGTGACCTGTCCAAGGCCATCGTGGCCGGTGCCTCGGCCGTGATGATGGGCTCGATGTTCGCCGGCACCGAAGAGGCCCCGGGCGAAATCGAACTGTTCCAGGGTCGCTCCTACAAAGCCTACCGCGGCATGGGCTCGCTGGGCGCCATGTCCCAGGCCCAGGGCTCCTCGGACCGCTACTTCCAGGACTCCTCCGACGGTGCCGAGAAGCTGGTGCCAGAAGGCATCGAAGGCCGCGTCGCCTACAAGGGCTCGCTGTCGGCGATCATCCATCAACTGATGGGCGGCCTGCGCTCCTCGATGGGCTACACCGGCAGCGCGACCATCGAAGAGATGCGCACCAAGCCTGAGTTCGTCCGCATCACCGGTGCCGGCATGGCCGAATCCCACGTCCACGACGTGCAGATCACCAAGGAAGCGCCGAACTACCGCGTAGGTTGAGCCTTCAAGCAAATCGTCAAGCAACCGGGGCTGTTTTATTCAGCCCCGAGTTGTTTCTGAATCACGACTGTTACTGATTGACTTAAACGAGACTGAATCATGGCCCTCGATATTCACGCGCACCGCATCCTGATCCTCGACTTCGGTTCGCAGTACACCCAACTGATCGCCCGCCGCGTGCGCGAGATCGGCGTGTACTGCGAACTGCATCCGTTCGACATGGAC
The DNA here is from genome assembly GCF_900589395.1 of Pseudomonas viridiflava. GTDB lineage: Bacteria > Pseudomonadota > Gammaproteobacteria > Pseudomonadales > Pseudomonadaceae > Aquipseudomonas. Next base: position 80,757 of record NZ_UUIS01000061.1, on the reverse strand, counting down.
GATGAAGCCATTCGCGAGTTCGCACCCAAGGGCGTGATCCTTGCCGGCGGCCCTGAGTCGGTACACGAAGCCGACAGCCCGCGCTGCCCGCAAGCTGTATTCGACCTGGGCGTGCCAGTGTTCGGCATCTGCTACGGCATGCAGACCATGGCCGAGCAACTGGGCGGCAAGGTCGAAGGTTCCGACCTGCGTGAGTTCGGTTACGCCCGCGTCGACGTGGTCGGCAAGAGCCGCCTGCTCGATGGCATCGAAGACCACATCGACGCCGACGGCCTGTTCGGCCTTGACGTCTGGATGAGCCACGGCGACAAGGTCACCCGGCTGCCGGAAGATTTCCATATCCTGGCCAGCACCCCGAGCTGCCCGATCGCCGGCATGGCCGACGACACCCGCGGCTACTACGGCGTGCAGTTCCACCCGGAAGTGACCCACACCAAGCAGGGCGGTCGCATTCTGTCGCGCTTCATCCTCGACATCTGCGGCTGTGAAGCCCTGTGGACACCGTCGAAGATCGCCGAAGACGCCATCGCCCAGGTGCGCGCCCAGGTCGGCACCGACAACGTGCTGCTGGGCCTGTCCGGCGGCGTCGACTCCTCGGTGGTTGCGGCCTTGCTGCACAAGGCCATTGGCGATCAGCTGACCTGCGTCTTCGTCGACAACGGCCTGCTGCGCCTGCACGAAGGTGAGCAAGTGATGGCCATGTTCGCCGAGAACATGGGCGTCAAGGTCATCCGCGCCAACGCCGAAGAGCAGTTCCTGAACAACCTGGCCGGCGAAAGCGACCCGGAGAAGAAGCGCAAGATCATCGGCCGCACCTTCATCGACGTGTTCGACGCCCAGTCCAGCCAGCTGGACAACATCAAGTACCTGGCCCAGGGCACCATCTACCCCGACGTGATCGAGTCGGCCGGCGCCAAGAGCGGCAAGGCCCACGTGATCAAGTCGCACCACAACGTCGGCGGCCTGCCCGAGGAAATGAACCTCAAGCTGGTCGAGCCCCTGCGCGAACTGTTCAAGGACGAAGTCCGCCGCCTGGGCCTGGAACTCGGCCTGCCGTACGACATGGTCTACCGCCACCCATTCCCCGGCCCGGGCCTGGGCGTGCGCATCCTCGGTGAGGTGAAGAAGGAATACGCCGACCTGCTACGCCGCGCCGACCACATCTTCATCGAAGAACTGCGCAAAGCCGACTGGTACCACAAGGTCAGCCAGGCCTTCGTCGTGTTCCAGCCGGTGAAATCGGTAGGCGTGGTCGGTGACGGCCGTCGCTATGCCTGGGTCGTCGCACTGCGGGCGGTGGAAACCATCGACTTCATGACCGCACGCTGGGCGCACCTGCCTTACGAGCTGCTGGAAACGGTCAGCGGCCGCATCATCAACGAGATCGAAGGCATCTCGCGGGTGACCTACGACGTGTCGAGCAAGCCGCCGGCGACGATTGAGTGGGAATAAGGTTTTCTCACAACTACCTGATTTTATTGTCAAAAATAAAAACCGGTCGTTGTGTTTACTGCCTCATCAATGGCGTTCTTGATGGCGCACGTCTTTTGTCGGTGAGAGAGCACCATCGATACCCTGCCGCGGGCAAGACATGCAGGGCAGGGTATCGAGAACGCTGAGTCGCGCAGACGTTACCAGCGGCTGTTTGGCAGTCTTCACGAGGGTGTTGGTATGGTTTTTCATCACCACCGGCCTCGCCACTGTTATCGGCGGCGACCCGATCAAGCGTGAAGCCGTTTCTTGCTAAGCGAACGGGGATCACAGGTGTCCATAACCGCATCTTGTGATACTCAATCGATCAACCTGCTCAGCAATCGGTGTCCATCATGGGTCACCTCGACCATCGCTGACAGCATCACGCTATCCGCGCCGTCCTGGGTAAGGACGGTCCAGAGTTCCGGTGGCAGGAACCGCACGCCAAAGGTGCCGGACTTGGCCACCACATAGACGTTTAACACCTCACCGGATTTCATCAGCGTTTCATCATTGAAGGCGCTCTTGTAACCGAGCACTTGAGGTTTCTGAATCCGCATCTGGCCCATGGAGTATCCCGCCAGCTCCTGCACGGACACCACGTGATCGGCATCAAGCGCCTGCTCAATGGCAGTGCCCACGTTAGACAACCGCTCGCCAGCCCGAATCTGGGCGATACCTTTTCGCAGCGCGCGTCGAGCGGTCATCAAGAGTTGCTGCTGTTGTTCAGTTGCATTGGGGGTCGCGAATGTCCATGCCTGGGCAACATGGGCCTGTGGCGAGGCGGCTACCAACTCCACTTTGACCAGTGCCGCCTCCGGAAACGGCGCGTCAGTAGGTGGGGCGTTTCCCACCTGATTATTGACCGAAACCGGCACCGCCACGGGGTATCCCTCGTAGCCTACTAACATTGGCCGCCAACCATGCTGAAAAAACTGCTTCAGTAAAAACGCCTGGATCGCTACACCGTTGCCACCCTGGCGGATCATCGGTTTGACCTTGAGCAGCATGTCACTGGCCAGGGGCGCGATCCGCGTCTCAGCAGCTAAAATTATCTCGCTGTCCAGTTGAGCAATCCTGGCCCCAAGCGCTCTGTTGCCTGTTGCGTAGCGGTCGTACAGCGATTCTGTGGCGAGAGCACGTTTAAAAAAAATGAAAGCAGTCCGATCTTTTTCATCAGGTGGTGCTCTGGGCGCGCATTAATTAAAGGTGTCCGCTGAGTCGTTGGGGCGGTCAAACAGGTTAACAACGGCCACCTGCAGGGGAAAACGTTTGTAATGGCGTGGCCGCTCGATATGACTGATTCAGCGACAACTGCGGTGCTGGCTGACACCTTACGCTGTGCGCGCTATCTGTTTTCTGAAGGAGGCATCAGCTTCGTTAAACTGATGCCTGTTTGCCCCAGTCTTGGGGGTTAGTGGGTGCCGCGGCTCAATCCACCCAGGCGGGTTGAGATCGACTGCATGCTTTTGCCCAGCTCCCGAAGAGTGCTCGCATCTCGGGCACCTTCTTCACTGGCCGCATGGATACGTACCGCCAGCTCGTTGATTTCCTGAGTCACGTGGCTCTGCTCTTGGGCGGCCACTGCGATCTGCTGGGCGCGCTGGACGATGTCATCGAAACTGCCCACCGTAGTGCCCAATGTGGCGGACACGCCGACGGCCTGCTGCACGGATTCGCGAGTGCGTTGAGCGCCATTCTGCATGGTTGTGACGGCAGAATTGGATGCCTGGCGCAGTTGGGCGATCATCTCCTGAATTTCATTGGCAGACGTTTGAGTGCGACCTGCGAGTGTGCGCACTTCATCGGCCACCACCGCAAAGCCACGGCCTTGCTCACCGGCCCGTGCGGCCTCGATAGCAGCGTTGAGCGCCAATAGATTCGTCTGTTGAGAGATCGATTTGATGACCTCTAGCACGCCGCCAACGCGCTCGATGTCTTCACCTAGCTGAGTGATGGCGGTGGCCGCACCTGAAATGTCGGTCGCCAGGCTTTCGATGGATTCGCTGTTGCGGTTGACTTCGTCCTGACTTTTTTGCGCGTCTACCAGTGAGCTGCGGGCCGTGTCCGAGCAGTCTGTGGTGTTGCGTGCGACCTCGTTGGCGCTGGCCGACATTTCAGTAATGGCAGTGGCGAGCAGGGTGTTGTCCATGCGTTGAGTCTCTGCCCGTTCAGCCAGGCCGTTGGACAGTTGCGCCAGCTCATTGGCCTGGGCTTCCAGTGACACTGATTCATCGGCAATGCGTCGCAGCATGGCCTGTAGAGAGCCGGCGTAATGGTTGACCGCAATGCGCAACGCGCCGAGTTCATCGGACCGCAGAATCTCTAGCTGAGCACCTGCCTGACCGCCTTGGCCCAGACGTTCGATTTGCGCCGTGGTTTCCTCAAGCTGAGTGAGCAGCCGTTTGCCGGCCAGCCATGCGAGGCCCAGCAAAATACCCAACAGCGGCAGCAAGAACAGCAAAATCTGCCCGGTCAGCTTGTTCGCGAGTCCGACCACACGGGCCTCAGGCGTGACCAGCCCAATGCGCCAGCCGGTGCCTTCCATGGTTTCCAATGTGATGTAAGCCGGTCCATTCAGGCGCGCGTCGTTTTCCAGATACAGCGTTGTGGTGCCGGCCGGCTTGCTCGACAGGCTGTCGGCGACCGGCTTCAGCCACGGTTGTTCCTGGCTCAACCCGGCAATGGTGGGCAGGCCCTTGGTGCTCTTTGCATCGGGAAAAAACAGCAGGTTCCCTGAAGGGTCGACTGCAAAAGCGTAGCCGCCGGTGACATTGCCATTGGCCTTGAGAAACGCTGCGAGGCCGTCAAGCTTGAGGTCGATAGTGGCGACACCGGCAAACGCGCCCTGTGCGCGGTAGGGCACGCTACACGTCGTCATTGCCACGCCACTGACCGGGTCCTGGTAAGCATCTGACCAGACGCAACGTCCCGGTGGCGCAGACTTCGCTCCGGTGTACCAGGACTCAGCGTGATAGGGCGGGGTCTGTGCGGCGTTGTACTCGTCCGAATAATCCAGCCTATTGTTGCCGTTGCGTGCCCAGAAAAAACTTCGGCGATCAGTTCCGGCAGTAAAACTGTTGGGTTCTGGCCACAGCCCGCCGCCTGCAATGGCGGCATCGCCTTGGCTGTCGATCACGTTAGGCACATTGGCCTTGAGCAGGGTTTCGTCGTGGGGCAGGGTTTCGGCCAGGTGCGCCATCGCCGCCGTGGTGCCCTCAATGCGATTCACTTGCAGGGCCAACTGGCGGGTAATGGCCCTGGCCGATTGTTCCGCTGCCTCGGTGCCTGCCGCGACTAGCTGAGGCTTGCCGCCCAAGGTCATGACTGAGTAAATCGCCAATGCCGTGAGAACCAGCAGCGTCAGGATCCCCAGCGTCATTCGCCCTGAGATGCGGTTGGGAAGTAGCAACATACTGAAGCTCCACAAAATTAAGGTTGGCTGTAGTTGATTACGGCAGCCAGGCCCGGGAGTTGAGGCGCTGCATAATGTTTCTGATGATTAGACGACCGGCGGCCAAGGGCGCTCTGTAAAGACTTCCGGATCGGGTGAAATACGCCAGTTCCAAGCACCGAACGGTTAAGCCCCGATGCATCAGACGCTCTTCGCGGATGCCAGATAATCGGGCGATTGCAGTGCGGTCGGGCAGTCGCTGGCATCGAATGTGTCCGGCAAGCGGGATCGACCGACAGGAAACGGGCACTGGCTGCGACTTACAAACGCCCGCTTTCGGCCAATGAGTGTCGGTCACCCATGGCAGCGATTGCCGACCCACGCGTTGAGCATTGAGATGCCGCAGGGCAGTATCCCGATCAACCTTACGAAAAGCGTCCAGGGATAATCCTGAGGCGCGCGCCTGTTCTTCAGTGATGTATTTTCAACAACCATAAACTGGCTCTACCGTACAACCGCTCCGGGGGCGCGCTGAGTGCCCTGGCGCAGCGCATCAAGATGTTGTTGTGCGTGGGCGGCTTGGCAATAGGCGTTGAGGATGTCTGCGATCTGGTCACAACCCAGGGTACGACCCTCATGCATCAGGCCGGCAGATTGGATGCGAACCTGCGGCTGGGGCTTTTTCAGGGCCAGGGCCTGGTTGCCGAACAGCTGCCGCGCGGAGCGATGAACGGGCAGCGGCGCATCGGGACGCAAAATCAGTTTCTGCACCGTCAGCCAGCCTTCGTCATTGACGGAGACGTCGACAACGTCCACCAGGTCCACCGGTGTGCTCAGGGTGTCCGCAAACAGCTGGCGGCGGGTCAGGCGCATAAACGCGTGTTGCCCGGCGTTGCGGTGCTGCCAGGTGATCAACACGAACACCACCGCCATCACCGCAGCACACACGGTCAGGCCGGTGCCCCCGCGATGCAGGGCAAATCCCAGCAAGCCCAGGGCAATCAACAAAAACAGCGGGCCGCACACCTTGTACCGGCGCGAGTTGGTGAATTCGGTCTGCTCGGGTACGCGCTGGATAACCTGCTCGAGTTCGGCTATCGCACGCTCGCGCTGGGCGTCGCGGGAGTCGGTGTATTCCTGGCTGAGTGCGCTGGCGAGATCCGGCAGCGGATCGGAGGGTTGGGTCATGGGTCATGCTCCTTGGAGGGTTGATATCGGCGGTAATACGGGCTGCGTAGCAGCCGACGACGCCGGACGGGTGAGTTGGCTGAACCACTGTCGGTCGTGTTCGGTGAGCGCACGGGTGGCCTCGGCCAGCAGCGTCTCATCCAGCGTTACGCCCAGTTGCTGGAGGCGTAATGCCGTCGGCGGATGTGTATCAAAAGGGTGCGTGATGGCGTGTTCCAGCGCCGCCTTGTTCAGGCGCAGCGGCGTGTGGCTCAGGTGGTCGGCCAGGGCCTGGATGAGGTTGGAATGACGCTCGGCGAGCAGCGTTTGGATTTCACCGTCCAACGCGATCACCCGTAACAGCGCTTGGCAGAACAGACGTTCACCGCCGATGTTGCTGCCCACCCGATCCGCGACCAATTCCTGAGCACGGCCCCAGTGATGCACCGCCAGTTGAAAGTAATGCAGGAAACGTTGCGTCATCCAGATGGCCGGGCGCTCGATCCAGGCCGGGTCGGCATCCTCGGCACGGATAAACGCAAGGTGCAGGCACATCAGGCTGAACTGCGCACCTATCTCGCTGCCTCGTTCGGTGTCGCGGCGGCTGAAATGACCCAGCTCATGACCGATGATCGACGCGGTCTCGGCCTGGCTCAGGGTCGAGAGGTAGGTCAGCGGCAGGTAAAGGGTGCGCCCGCATAGCAAGTCGCCGCCCGGTTGCAGGACTGCATCGACGCTGGTGACGAAAAACGATTGGTCGATGCCCACCACTACATGGTCGGGCACCGGCGCGCAGCTGGCTGTGGCCAGTTGTTCGATCCACGCCCACAAGGCCGGGGCCTTGTCACGCCCGATCCTTTGCCCCAGAAGCGCCAAGGACGGACTCTCCATGGCATGCCATTGCTGGCGCAGACGCCCGATCAACAAGCATCCCGCCCACAGCACGGCAACCAGCGGCACCGCCACCAGCAGCATGAACCCGCCACCGGCCTTGAAGTGGCTCCAGCCCCAGCTCAGTTCATACAACAGGCTCAGGGCCAGCGCGCCCAGCAACAGCCCGGTGTACGCCACCAGCCAATGCCCCAAGGCACGCCAGCAGAGGAACAGACGGTCGTAGAGAAAATCCCTGGATTTCAGCGCGCGCCAAGCATCCAGCCTCAGCTTGAGCCACGTAGCAGGTCCCGCCACCAGCGCGGCGAGGGCCAGCCACCAGGCCAACCCAGCCAGCACCTGACGCACGCGCAGCCAGGCGTGGTCGCTGCCGATAGGCTGTGCTTCACGCAGCACGTCATCGACGCGCCCGCTTTGTAAACTGGCCCAGGCCATCAGTACCAGCGGCAGCAGCAACATCGTCAGCGGCCACGACCACCGTGCGCGTCGGCCCATGGCTCAGTTGGCCTGCAAGAAATCGGTCAAAAAAGCCTGTGCATTGCCTTGGCTGGACAAGAACTCGTCATAGCCGACGTTCAGCGCCTGCGATTCGCCAGGCAGGTACAGTTCGCCCCAACCTTGTTGCAGCACCAGCACCACGAATTTTTGCCCGTCCACGGTCGTGGAATAGCGGGTGCCCTTGCTGGTCTTTTCCACGGCCATCTTCTGGATCTTCATGTTCCAGTCATGGTCCACGCCCTCTACCTGCACCAGCGCCTGATTGTCACTGCGCGCACCGATGCGCAGGGTCCAGATTTTCACGCCGCCTTCGCCGGCATAGGCCAGCACTTTTTCCGCGACTTCCGGGCGGTTGTCAGCCTGGGCGACCCCTGCGATCACGGCCAGAACCAAGCCCAGCAGCGCGGCCCACTTGCGATACGTCAACATTCACAGCTTCCTCGACAGTTCAAAGCCTGCCATTGAAATCAACGCTGCAACGCCTGCCAAGCGGTCCGGCCGTGGCGCACAACAATAAGGCCGTGACTCACAACAACTGATCGGGATGCCCGATGTCGATATCATGCAACGCTGCCCACCCGTTCTGATGGACGCTTTTGCCAATGGACCGCCGCCGTAACCCCTATCTGGACACCCACTTCTGTTTCGATCACCCAGAGGCCCTGGACCAGGCCGGTGTATTCGATGCCAGCGCGCGGCAGGTCATGGGCAGCGCGATCGGCCATTACCGCGCACAGACCGTGCGGTCGCACCTACAGTATTTCGACTGCGATTTGCAGTTCCCCGAACCGTTATGCATCCATAAGGTGCTGCCCGACAGCGTGTGCATCGTGCAGGTACTGGACGGGCAATGGCAGCATCGGGTAAACGGTCGGCTGAATGAATACACCCCTGGCGCGCCCCATGTGCTGGGCTTGGGCGAAAGCATGGAAGCCATGGACCAGATGCCTGCCGGCAGCCGTGTGCGCATGGCCGGGCTGCGCATCAGCGGCGACTATCTACGTGAATTGGCCGAACAAGACCCGTCACTGCAACCGCTGGCCGGGCTGCTCGACGATGGCATGCACTTTTCAGAGCTGCATGGCTGTCGCGTCATCGGGCGTTTGTTCGAGCGCCTTTATCACTCGCCCTACCAAGGGGCGTTGGAACGGCTGAACCAGGAAAGCCTGAGCCTGGCCGTGCTGGTCGAGCTGGCGACGCATCTGGCGCCACAGCCGGCCAGGCCTGTGGCCTCGTTGCACAGCCATTCGGACCTGGCACGCGAAGCACGTTTCAAGCTCGATGCCAGCCTGATGAACCCACCCGGCACTCTGGCGCTGGCCCGGGAGCTGGGCGTGGGTGAAACCACCTTGAGACGTGTCTTCAGGCGGGTGTACGGTCAGTCGATGCTCGATTACGTGCGCCAACAGCGCCTGGAACTGGCGCGCAACCTGCTGCGCCAGCGCAAATGGCACGTGGCGCAAATAGCCCACCGTCTGGGCTACGCCAACCCGGCCAACTTCAATCATGCCTATAAGGCGTATTTCGGCCATCCGCCAGGGGCTGAATCCTGACGTTCGCTCGACCCGGCGTTGTAGTTGCCTTGGTTGGCACAGCCGCTGTAACTTCGAGCTTCCGTCAGCGAGGACATCTCATTGAGCGACTCTGAACATCTTGAACAACTGCGCACCCGTTTCAACGCTGGAGAACCTCTGAAGTTCACGTTTTTCTGGGGGCATCGGCGCAGCAAGACGGTTGTTACAGTTTCGTGCTTCAGTCAATGGTTCGAGGCTGGATTCACTGTCGAGGGGCAACATTACCCGACCGCTGAACACTTCATGATGGCCGAGAAAGCGGCCTTGTTCGACGATCAGGACATTCGTGCCCAGGTGCTCCAGGCCCCGACGCCTGAGGCCGCCAAAGCGCTTGGCCGCCACGTGCGCGGATTCAATGAGCCGGTCTGGCTGCAACATCGATACGACATCGTCGTTCGAGCGAACCAGGCCAAGTTCTCTCAGAATCCCCGGTTGAACGAATACCTTCTACACACCGGGTCGAGCGTGATTGTCGAAGCCAGCCCGGTTGATAGCATCTGGGGCATAGGGCTCGCCCAGGACAACGCAGATGTGCACAATCCGAATCTGTGGAAAGGCTTGAATCTGTTGGGATTTGCGCTGATGCAGGTGCGGGACGAGATCAGTAGGCCAACCCCGGCGTAGTGGCCTGAGCAGGCTATTTCGAGGCTTTGCGGCCTCTATGAATCAGGAGTGATTGATGAAAGACCGTAGTCACGATGAGGCCATGGCAGCGCTGTTCCAGGCTGATCCGTCTTATGCGGCGCAGCTGCTGGCCGAGGTTGTACGTGAGGGCAATGCGGATGAGGTGGCCATCCTGGAACGCCAGCTATCAATAGCCCTTGCCATGAAAGAGGCTGATCCGGCGGCTTGAGCGGGTCTTGACGCTCCATGGCCTGACCGAACGCCCGGCACTGACCCGCACGACCTGGCAATAAAGCCCCCAAAGCCCGCGTAAGTGCGGGCTTTGGGGTTTCTGGATCAGCAGCAACAGCCTCTGGCATTAGTCATCCGGGATTTCGAAGGCCAGTGCCCGTCCGATCAGCCAGAAGCAAACGATGCAGTGGTTGCAGCGGGCGCGCCAGGAGGGTCAGGTGAACGGCTCTCAAGAACATGATTGTCATTAGGCGGTTCTGTCGCTTTGCCATATTCTTTGCGCCTTCTTACAACGGACGTTTCCAAGAGCTTGACCATGGACATGCACAGCGACTCTGCGACACATGATTACGCCCGTATCCATCGGGCCGGGGTGGATCTCAGCGGGTTGATGTCGGTGCTTGGCAAGCACCTGTATTCCACGCCCACCGTGGCGTTGCGCGAGCTGGTGCAGAACGCACATGACGCGATCCTGCGCCGGCGCCTGGAGCAGGCGGGCTGGGAAGGCGAGGGGCGTATCGAGGTGGTGGGCGACCCGCAGTCGAACACCATCAGCATCACCGACACCGGCGCCGGCCTGACCGAACAGGAGATTCACGCTTACCTGGCGACCGTGGGCATTGGCTACACCCGGGGCCTGCGCGAGGCCGGTGCGGATGCCGGTGGCCTGATCGGCATGTTCGGGCTCGGCTTTCTGTCGGCCTTTGTCCTGGCCAGGCGGGTCACCGTGCGCAGTACGTCCTGCCAGCAGCCGCACCTGGGGTTCTGTTATCAGTCCAGCAATGCCCAGCAGTACAGCGTGGTGGCCTGCGAGCCGCGCCCGGTGGGCACGCAAGTCATTCTGGAACTGCATGAACATCATCGCGCGCTGGCCGAGGCCGGCCGCCTGCGGGCGATCCTAGAGCGCTATTGCGCGCTGCTGGAGGTGCCTATCTATGTCGGTGCGGATACCGATCAGGCGATCAACCACGAGCCGCCGCCCTGGCGACGCGCGGCACAGGGCGATTTGCATCCATTGCAGCGGCACAAGCGGCAACTGGCGTTCGCCACCGGCTTCGAGCACACCTTCGAACCGATCTGCTGCATGCCGGTCACGTCGCGCCAGCAGCCCGACCTGCAAGGGTTGTTGTGGGTACAGGACGGCGCGACCTACGGCTCGAACGATAATCGCCACCTGAGTGTGTTCCTGCGCGGAATGCTGCTCGATGACAACGCCCGTGACTTGTTGCCGTCGTGGGCCGGTTTCATCGGTGGCGTGATCGAGTCCGGACACCTGACGCCGACGGCGAGCCGCGAAGCCTTGCAGCACGATGAGCACTACACGGCGACGCGTCACGCTGTCAGCGAAGCCTTGATCGACGGCCTGGTCGGGCTCGCCGAACACCAGCCGCAAGCCTGGCGACGGGTGCTGTTGCGCCATAACGCTGCCCTGCTGGGCGCGACGCTGTGCGACCAGCGTCTGTTCGACCTGCTCAAGGACAGCTTGTGCATTCCGACCTCCCGGGGCGAGCTGCTGGCGCGCGACCTGGCCGTGGATGGGGCCGTGCATGTGCTGCTGGACGGCCACAACGGCTTTGAAACAATGCTGTTCCAGGCCTTGGGTTTTCCGGTGGCGCACGGCAATCGTTATGCGGTGCTGCCGTTTCTGCGCCTGTGGTGCGAGGCGCACGGCATGCGTCTGGTCGAGTTGGGCAGCGAAAACGGTGACCGGCAGTTGTTCACACCGGTCAGCCTGCCGCCTGCGCAACGTGACTGGTTGAGCGCGCAGCTGGCCGTGGATGAAGAACTGGTGGTTGCACGGTTTGCGCCCCAGGCGTTGCCGCTGGTGATGGTCAGCAATCACGAGGCGCAGTTGAAGGCCCGGCTTGAAAGCGATGAAGCCGACCGGCGTATCGCCTCGGCCGCCTTGCACCTGGCCCGTCAGTTTACCCGGCAGATAACGGCCCAGGCCGATCACCGGCTTTACCTGAATCTTGATAACCCGGCCATTGCGGCCCTGATCCGGGCCATCGACGACAACCCCTCGGGCGCCCTGGAGGCTGCACGACTGCTCAAGGTGTTCAAGGTGATCATCGCCGGGCAGGCCGCCGTGCAGGCACCGGCCGCCCTGACCGGGGCGCTGGAAGGGCTGTCGTTGTCGATGCAGGTTTTGCTGGCCCGCTGATCAGTCATCTGAACAATCGAATGGAGCGTGACGTACATGGATATCTGGAATTGGGTCTATACACTCAAGACCGAGTTGCGAGCGGCGGGCCACGGGCAGGCGGTCGATGTGCTGGATCGCATGCTTCGCCACACCTACAGCGTAGAGGTCACCCAGGCTCAGGCGTTGGTTCCAGAGCTCAAGGCGCACGCCAAGGCCATTGGCAATCCGTGGCTGGAGGTGTTCATCGGCCATTGGGAGATGCGCAATCGCATCGGCAGCCTGCTGGAAGGGGATGCGGCGCTGCCACAGGTGGTGGCGCTGTTCGAGCGGGCCAACCGCGAAGATGCCCAGCAATGCCCGCAATCGGTCTGCGTGACCCAGGACCTGGTGGGCTGTTATGCCAATGTCGATGGTGCCGGATGGGTCCAGGAGCGGATCGCCGTCTGTGACGAGGCCTTGCAGCGCGTTGAGCCGCAACGGGCCTGTTTTTCATGCATCAGTTATGAAAAGGCCGATGCCCTGCTCGACGACGGGCGTCCCGAGGCGGCCCTGGCGTTCCTTGAGCAACAACAAGGCCGGATCCTGGCGGCCGGCAAATCGATCTACGGGGCTCTGCACGAGATCCACATGGCCGTCCTGCTGCGGTTGAATCGGCCCGAGCAGGCCTGGTCGGTGCTCATGGAGTGGGAGGCAGGCCTGGAGGGGCATGAATGGCCGACCCAGCGCCAGTCGCGCCTGATGTTCAAGGCGCAGGTACTGGCCCGGTTGCAGCGCGACGAGGAGGCTTGGGCCTTGTTGCTGGCCGAGGATGAGTTGATTCCGCGCTACCGCATGTTCTGGCTGCTGGCGGTCGAAGAGTTAGTGCAGCGTGCCCCGCAGCGCAATGACCAGATGCTGGCCGACCGGCTTGAGCAACTCATCGGGCAGCACGACCAATATGGCACGCACCGGCGGGTTATCCAGGTGGCCGCGATCAGTATTCCATTGGCATTGCAACGCCAGGACCTGGCCCAGGCTCGCCAGCATCTGGCGCTGGCACACACGCATGCCGGCCAGTTGCGACGCGATTGTGGGGCACAGGCGTTGCTGGCATCCCTGGCAAGTCAGATCGAGGCCGCCAGCCCGCTCAAGAATAATTGACAGCGAGCCGCCCGCCCCATGGCGTGCATCCCCTCTTTTTGCGCAATGATGTCTCGGTGACATCATTGCGCATCAGGCGTTCCAAAGCTGTACAAAAATAAAAATATGTACAACTTTTGCCGAAGTCTTCACTCTCAACCTTCACGCGCTGACTGAAACGTTTAATTACATAATCAAACGTGATGATCCCACTGAGCCAGACAGAGCCAGGCGCTACGAGAAAAGGACCGTTCTCCCCCAGCAATCCTTACCCATACCGTCCCGCTTCGGGCTGTGAGAACTCCATGAATATCCTTGCTCCTGCCGTCACCCTGGCTAACCGACTGCGCTTCTCGACCAAGTTCGGCGTGCTGGCGATCATTGTTTTGATCCCGCTGGTCATGCTCGGCACGCGTGTTGTCCAGCAGATCAATCACAGCCTGGAGGTGATTGCCTCGGAGCAACTCGGCCAGCGCTACCTGCAGGAAGTGACACCCGTCTTGCGTTTTTCGATGCTGCAACGCGCGCTGACCAACCGTTTGCTCAGCGGTGATGCGACGGCGCAGGCTGATGTATCGGCCAATCAGGCGAAGCTGGAAGACGCGTTCTCCCGACTTGAAACCCTTGACCGGCAGTTCAATACCCAGCTGGAAACCAGTGACCGCGTGCAGCGCCTGCACGCCGGTGTGCAGGCGCTGGTTGCACAGGCAAAGACCGGTGTTGAGCCGGGCAAAATGTTCGATGACTGGAACGATCAGCTTATCGAGACCCTGAACTTCGTCTATTTCGTGTCGGCCACCTCGGGCATGGTGCTGGATGAAGATTTTGCCTCGCTGTTCATGATCGATCAGAGCACCTTGCGGCTGCCACGGCAGATCAATATCGTCGGGCAATTGCGCGGCCTGGCCAGTGGTCTGCGTGACGGGCAAACCTTGAGCCCGGCGACCCGCGGCGCGATCCGGTTGATGCTCAAGAACGAATTGCTGATTCGTAAGGAACTGCAGCAGAGCCTGGCGCTGTTGCGCCGTAAGGAACCGGCCCTGGCCGACCGCATTCAGGCGCCGGTCAGCAGTGCGCTCGTGGGCCTGGACAGCTTCCGTAACGACCTCGAAGCGGTGGTCAATTCGACCCGCGAAACCATCACGGGCGTGCAGAACCTGCCGGCCACCGGCAATGCGGTGGTGGCCGATCTGTACAAGGCGCAAGACACGCTGCAAGACGCACTGCTGGACCGGTTGAAGGACCGTGCCGAGGCGATGACCGCCGAGCGGCTGTTGATCCTGGGCATGATCGGGGTTCTCGGTCTGCTGCTGGTGTACGCCTTCAGCGGCATCTACAGTGCCATGCGCCGCACCATTAATGAGGTGCTGATGGCCACCCGACAGATCGCGCAGGGCGACCTGACGGCACGCATCGAGGTGCGCGGCAAGGATGAGATGGCCGATGTGGGCCAGGCCGTCAACCAGATGGCACAGGCCTTCGGCGCCTCGCTGGTGCAGGTCGAGCGCAGTTCGCAGTCGGTGTCCGAGGCAGCCACGCGCATGGGGCTGTCGATCGAGCGTGCCAAGCACTCGATGAGCGCGCAGCAGAGTGAAACCGAGCAGGTCGCCACGGCCATCAACGAAATGACCACCAGTGTGGCCGACGTCGCACAAAACACCGAAGGTGCTGCCCACGCCGCCGAGCACGCCGGCAAGTCCTCCAGTGCAGGCCTGGCGAAAATGCAGGAGACCCGTGCCACCGTCGAGGCCCTGGCCGAGGAGGTGGAGCGCAGCGCACAAAAGGTTTCGGCGCTTGCCCAGCACAGCCAGCAGATCGGCGGGGTGGTTGAGGTAATCCGCAACATTGCCGATCAGACCAACCTGCTGGCCTTGAACGCCGCCATTGAAGCCGCCCGCGCGGGCGAGCAGGGCCGTGGTTTTGCGGTGGTGGCCGACGAAGTACGCACCCTGGCCTCGCGCACTCAGAACTCGACCGAGGAAATTCGCCGCATCATCCAGGAATTGCAACTGGCCACCACCGCCGCCGTCGAGCAGATGAAGACCGGCCAACAGCGCGCACAGGCCTGCATCATCTCCGCCGACGAGGCCTCGACCAGCCTGGATGCGATCAATGATGGCGTGGAGCAGATCGTGGGCATGAACACCCAGATCGCCAGTGCGGCGGTGCAGCAACATGCCGTCTCGGAAGACATCAACCGCAACGTGACCGGGATTCGCAACGGCAGCGTCGTGCTCATGGAAGGTATCGAAGACAACGCCGTGACGGCCGGGGAGCTGTCGCTGCTGGCGAGCGAACTGCGCACGGTGGTGGCGCGGTTCAGGTTGTAAGGATTCCGGGCGGATCCAGTGTTGGATGCCGCCGTTTCAATGACAAACATCCTGATGGATGACACATTTCCTCAAAAAGCCACGTTCACGTGGCTTTTTGCTTTCTACTACGCTGATTTCTTGATCTGGCGCGTTTGCTTGAGCCAGTGATGCCTGTCTTTTTGGTTGTCAATTGACAACCTTTTTTTTGTCTGAATACTGAGGCTATTCATGAGGCGTCCTACGCATCCAGGGGAGGGAATCGAAGACGCCTTGAGGTTGCAGAAGCTAAGGGCTGGCGTGTGGTGACATGAGCATGGAATATCTATTCACACTCAAATATCAATCGAGCGAAGGTCATGAAGATATGGCAGCGTTGGTCGAGCGCCTTGCAGAGGCGGGCTGCGACGATGCGCTGGTCGGTATCGGTCAGCCGGGACGGCTGGCGCTGGAGTTCAATCGGGACGCCAAAAGTGCAGATGCCGCTCTGTACAGCGCGCTGGCCGATGTCCAGGCAGCCGTGCCTGGCGCCAGATTGATCGAGGTTGCGCCGGATCTCGTGGGCTTGAGCGATGTAGCTGACATTGTGGGCATGTCGCGCCAGAACATGCGCAAGCTTATGCTGGGTCACCCCTCAAGCTTTCCGGTGCCAGTCCATGAGGGCAGTTCTTCACTATGGCATCTGGTCGATGTATTGACCTGGGTGAAGGGGCGTGGCGGGCAGACCGTGACAGCGAGCATGCTGGAAATCGCACAAGCGGCCATGCATGCCAATATCGTCAAGGAGCAAAAGCGGCTGTCTCAGTCGTAGAGCTTTGCCCAAGATTGGTGCGCACTGTACCTGCGTCGAAATGCCGATCTTACGCATTCGCATTCGGGGGTGTATCGTAATGCCCCCTCGCATCCGTCCACGGATGCACTCGTCGTGCTCAAGGTGTTCGCGCTCATGTCCTTTACCCGTCGCCAGATTCTCACCGGCATCGCCGGTCTCGCCGTGGTCGGCCTGGGCGCGGGTGGCGCGGCGCGCTACTGGTTGGGCCAGCGCGGGCCGGGGGAGGGGCATGATTTCGAACTGATCGCCGCGCCGCTGGATGTGGAACTGGTGCCCGGCCACAAGACCCCGGCCTGGGCCTTTGGTGGCACTGCGCCAGGCACCGAGCTGCGGGTGCGCCAGGGCGAGTGGCTGCGCTTGCGTTTCATCAACCATCTGCCGGTCGAGACCACCATTCACTGGCATGGCATCCGGGTGCCGCTGGAGATGGATGGCGTGCCCTACGTTTCGCAGTTGCCGGTCAAGCCGGGCGAGTATTTCGACTACAAGTTCCGCGTGCTGGATGCCGGCAGCTTCTGGTACCACCCGCACGTCAGCAGCAGCGAAGAGCTGGGGCGCGGGCTGGTGGGGCCGTTGATCGTCGAAGAGCGTGAACCCACCGGCTTTGCCCATGAGCGTACGCTCAGCCTGAAGAACTGGCATGTCGATGAGGTCGGGGCCTTTACCGAGTTCAGCGTGATCCGCGAAGCGGCGCGCGAGGGCACGGCCGGGCGCTTGTCGACGATCAATGGCGAGCACCGCAGTGTGATCGAGCTGCCGGCCGGCGAGATTACCCGGGTGCGGCTGCTCAATCTGGACAACACCGTGACCTATCGCATCAACTTGCCGGACGCCGAAGCGCGGATCTATGCCATTGATGGCAATCCGGTCGAGCCCCGGCCGTTGGGCAAGGATTACTGGCTGGGGCCGGGCATGCGCCTGTGCCTGGCGGTCAGGGCGCCAGCGGCCGGTGAAGAATTGTCATTGCGCAACGGCCCGGTGCGCCTGGGCACCTTGCGCTCGGTGGCCAGCACAGGGAATGGAGGCGACTGGCCGCCGGCGCTGCCAGCCAATCCGTTGCCCGAGCCGGACCTCGAACAGGCCGAGACGATCAACTTCAACTTCGAGTGGGTCGGCTCGGTGTCCGAGGGCACGGCCGACGGCAAGCCGCCGAGCCTGTGGCAGATCAATGGCCAGGCCTGGGACATCACCGACAAGACCTGTGCCGAGCGGCCGATTGCCCGGCTGAAACTGGGCAAGAGCTACATCTTCGAACTCAAGAACATGGCCCAGTACCAGCATCCGATCCACTTGCATGGCATGAGCTTCAAGGTGCTCAAGTCCGATCGGCGCAAGATCATTCCGTACTTCACCGATACCTTCTTGCTGGGTCGCAACGAGCGTGCCTGGGTGGCACTGGTGGCCGATAACCCCGGCGTCTGGATGTTCCATTGCCATGTGATCGATCACATGGAAACCGGCCTGATGGCCGCCATCGAGGTGTCGTAATGCGCCAGCCCGTGATTATCGACCGCAGCCGCGACCAGGATTTCATGCGCGAGGCGCTGGCCCTGGCCGCGCAAGGGGCGGCGCTGGGTGAGGTGCCGGTGGGCGCCATCGTGGTCGTGGACGGACAGGTGGTGGGGCGTGGTTATAACTGCCCGATCAGCGGCCATGACCCCAGTGCCCACGCCGAAATGGTAGCGATTCGCGATGCGGCGCGGGCCTTGAGCAATTACCGACTGCCGGGCAGCACCCTGTACGTGACTCTGGAGCCGTGCAGCATGTGCGCGGGCCTGATCGTGCATTCACGCATCGGCCGGGTGGTGTATGGCGCGTTGGAGCCCAAGGCCGGCGTGGTACAGAGCCAGGGGCAGTTCTTCACCCAGGGCTTTCTCAATCATCGGGTGCTGTTTGAAGGCGGGGTACTGGGCGAGGAATGCGGTAGCGTGCTCAGCGAGTTCTTCCGCAAGCGCCGGGCACTGCAAAAAACCTGAGAACATTACCTCTGTAGGAGCGCGCTTGCCCGCGACCGAGTGCGTTAGCAGTCGTAAATTTTCAGCGTTTCATAGTTTTTAGAGGCGTCCACAGCTCAGCATTTGTGGCGTCTGGCAAATTTTGCGAGCGCTGCGCACTCGGTCGCGGGCAAGCGCGCTCCTACCGTGGCCCATGTTTGCTGCGCGATCATCAAGGCGTGGCAGGTGTGGCAGGCGTGGCAGGCGCCGGCGGCTGGGCCCCGGCCGGCGCGGTCTTGTCGACGCCGGGCACATGCAACTTGCCTTCGGCAACCTGGCTGCCTTCCAGCTGGGGTTGGGTCACCCAGGTCAGGATGTCGTAATAGCGGCGGATGTTGGCGACGAAATGCACCGGTTCCCCGCCACGGGCATAGCCGTAGCGGGTCTTGCTGTACCACTTCTTCTGCGACAGGCGCGGCAGCATTTTCTTCACGTCCAGCCACTTGTTGGGGTTCAGCCCTTCGTTCACCGCCAGTTTGCGTGCATCTTCAAGATGGCCGCTGCCAACGTTGTAGGCCGCCAGCGCCAGCCAGGTGCGGTCCGGCTCCTGGATGTCCTTGTCGAGCTGCTCTTTGACGTAGGCGAAGTACTTGGCACCGCCCTGGATGCTTTGCCGCGCATCGAGGCGATTGGTCACGCCCATGGCCTGGGCGGTATTCTGGGTCAGCATCATCAGCCCGCGCACGCCGGTCTTGGAGGTGACCGTGGGCTGCCACATCGATTCCTGATAGCCGATGGCTGCCAGCAGGCGCCAGTCGACCTGCTCTTTCTTCGAGGAGGTCTGGAAGAATTTTTCGTACTTGGGCAGGCGTTCCTGCAAGTGCTGGGCAAAGGTGTAGGCGCCGACATAGCCCAGGACGTCGACATGGCCGTAATAGCGGTCCTTGAGACGTTGCAGGGTCTCGTTCTTCTCGACCTTGGCCAGGAAGGCATTGATCTCGTTGAGCAGGCTGTTGTCTTCGCCGGAGGCCACGGCCCAGCGCTGCTGGCGGGTCTCGCCCAGGTCGAAGGCAACCCGCACGTTGGAAAAGTACACCTGGTTCATCGCCAGTTCGTTGGAGTCCACCAGGGTCAGGTCAATCTGGCCTTCGTCGACCATGCGCAGCAGGTCGACCACCTCGACCGCGTCGGATTCTTCGTATTCCAGCGCCGGGTACTGCGCCTTGAGGGTGGCCAGTTGTTCGGCATGGCTGCTGCCCTTGAGCACGATGATGCGCTTGCCGACCAGATCGGCGGCCTCGGTGGGGCGCGACTGCCCATTGCGGTACACCACCTGCGGGGTGACTTCGAGGTAAGGATGGGAAAAGCGTGCCTGCTGGCTGCGTCTTTGCGTTTCGATCAGGCCGGCAGCGCCCAGCACCGGGCCACCGGGTTGCTGCAGGCGGTCGAACAATTCATCGAGGTTGTCGGCGGTTTCGATCTTGAGCTCTACGCCCAGGTCTTCGGCAAACCGCTTGACCAGCTCGTACTCGAAGCCGGTTTCACCGTTGCGGTCCTGGAAGTAAGTGGCCGGGCTGTTGCGGGTGACCACGCGCAGCACGCCGTCCTCCTTGACTCGCTCCAGTGTGTTGGGTTTATCCACACAGGCGCCGAGCAGCAGGAAGAGTCCGGTTGCGATGAGCCATCTGACGCAACGAATACGGAAATCGGGTTGGGAGAACATCGGTGCAGTATACGCAAACGGCCCTGAGCGCCATATATCGACAGCAAAGCCTGCGTCTGATAAGAAAACCGGCCGTTTTGGCTTTGCCGATCCATAAAGAGCGCAGTGCGACACGGCGGCGCATGCCGTGCAGCCGTTTTGGGTGCCAGAAGGACTGCTTTAGGCTAGAATGCGTGGCCTCAAAGTACACCCCCCTTCCCGAGGCTGTCCCGACGATGTTGATCCTGCGTGGTGCTCCTGCCCTTTCTGCTTTCCGCCACAGCAAATTGCTGGAACAACTGAAACAAAAAGTTTCAGCTGTCAGTGGCCTGTACGCCGAATTCGCTCACTTCGCTGAAGTCGACGGCGCGTTGAGCGACCAGGAACATCAGGTGCTCGAGCGTCTGCTGAAGTACGGCCCGAGCGTGCCGGTTCAGGAGCCCGATGGTCGCCTGTTCCTGATCGTGCCGCGTTTCGGCACGATTTCGCCCTGGTCGAGCAAGGCCAGCGACATTGCCCGCAACTGCGGCCTGGACAAGGTCCAGCGCCTGGAGCGCGGCATTGCCTTTTATGTAGAGGGCCAGTTCAGCGATGCCGAGGCGCAAGCCGTCGCCGCTGTGCTGCACGACCGCATGACCCAGCGGGTGCTGACCTCCCTGGACCAGGCCTCGGCCCTGTTCAGCCATGCCCAGCCGCGCGAAATGACCTCGGTCGATATCCTCGGCGGTGGCCGTGCCTCGCTGGAGAAGGCCAACGTCGAGCTGGGCCTGGCCCTGGCCGAAGACGAGATCGACTATCTGGTCACCAGCTTTACCGGCCTGAAGCGTAACCCGAACGACATCGAGCTGATGATGTTCGCCCAGGCCAACTCCGAGCACTGCCGGCACAAGATCTTCAACGCCAGCTGGGACATCGACGGCCAGGAACAGGAAAAAAGCCTGTTCGGCATGATCAAGAACACCTACGTGATGCACAGCGAAGGCGTGCTGTCGGCCTACAAGGACAACGCCTCGGTGATCGTCGGCCACGTGGCCGGGCGCTTCTTCCCGAATGCCGAGACCCGCCAGTACGGCGCGGTCAAGGAGCCGGTGCACATCCTGATGAAGGTCGAGACCCACAACCACCCGACCGCCATCGCGCCGTTCCCGGGGGCCTCCACCGGCTCCGGCGGCGAGATCCGCGACGAGGGTGCCACCGGTCGCGGTGCCAAGCCCAAGGCCGGCCTGACCGGCTTTACCGTCTCCAACCTGCAGATTCCCGGTTTCGTGCAGCCCTGGGAGAAGCCGTACGGCAAGCCCGAGCGCATCGTCACCGCGCTGGACATCATGATCGAAGGGCCGCTGGGCGGCGCTGCGTTCAACAACGAATTCGGTCGCCCGGCCCTGACTGGCTACTTCCGTACCTTCGAACAGTCGATCAGCACCCCGCACGGCGACGAAGTGCGTGGCTACCACAAGCCGATCATGCTGGCCGGCGGTATGGGTAACATCCGTGCCGAGCACGTCCAGAAGGGTGAAATCACCGTGGGCGCCAAGCTGATCGTGCTGGGCGGCCCGGCCATGCTGATCGGCCTGGGCGGCGGCGCTGCCTCGTCGATGGCCACCGGCACCAGCTCGGCCGACCTGGACTTTGCCTCGGTACAGCGCGAAAACCCGGAAATGGAGCGTCGCTGCCAGGAAGTCATCGACCGTTGCTGGCAACTGGGTGACAAGAACCCGATCGCCTTCATTCACGATGTCGGCGCCGGTGGCCTGTCCAACGCCTTCCCGGAGCTGGTCAACGACGGCGGCCGTGGCGGCCGCTTCGAACTGCGCAACGTGCCCAACGACGAGCCGGGCATGGCCCCGCTGGAAATCTGGAGCAACGAATCGCAAGAGCGCTACGTGCTGGCGGTCAGCGCCGAAGACTTCGAGCGCTTCGAAGCCATCTGCGAGCGCGAGCGTTGCCCGTTTGCCGTCGTCGGTGAGGCCACTGAAGAGCCGAACCTGACCGTGACCGACAGCCACTTCGGCAACAGCCCGGTCGACATGCCGCTCGAAGTGCTGCTGGGCAAGGCGCCGCGCATGCACCGTTCGGTGCAGCGTGAAGCCGAGCAGGGCGATGACTTCGACCCGAGCGTGCTGGACCTGGCCGGCAGCGTGCAGCGCGTGCTGCATCACCCGGCTGTGGCCAGCAAGAGCTTCCTGATCACCATCGGTGACCGCAGCATCACCGGCCTGGTGGCTCGCGACCAGATGGTCGGCCCCTGGCAGGTGCCGGTGGCCGACTGCGCCGTGACCGCCACCAGTTTCGACGTCAACACCGGCGAAGCCATGGCCATGGGTGAGCGCACCCCGCTGGCGCTGCTCAATGCAGCTGCCTCGGCACGCATGGCCGTCGGCGAAACGCTGACCAATATCGCGGCCTCGCGCATCGATCGCATCAGCGATATCAAGCTGTCGGCCAACTGGATGTCGGCCGCCGGCCACCCCGGTGAAGACGCCCGCCTGTACGACGCGGTCAAGGCCGTAGGCATGGAGCTGTGCCCTGAGCTGGGCATCACCATTCCGGTCGGCAAGGACTCGATGTCCATGAAGACCCGCTGGAGCGACGAAGGCACCGAGAAGAGCGTGACCTCGCCGATGTCGCTGATCGTGACCGGTTTCGCCCCGGTCGCCGACATCCGCCAGACCCTGACCCCGCAACTGCGCATGGACAAGGGCGAAACCGACCTGATCCTGATCGACCTGGGCCGTGGCCAGGACCGCATGGGCGGCTCGATCCTTGCCCAGGTGCATGGCCTGCTGGGCCGCAGCGTGCCGGACGTGGACGATGCCGAAGACCTCAAGGCCTTCTTCGCCGTTATCCAGGGCCTGAACGCCGACGGCCATCTGCTGGCCTACCACGACCGTTCCGACGGCGGCCTGATGGCCACTGTGCTGGAAATGGCCTTTGCCGGTCATTGCGGCCTGCAACTGTGCCTCGACGGCCTGGCTGAAAACGCCTCCGAGCTGTCGGCCATCCTCTTCAACGAAGAGCTGGGTGCGGTCGTTCAGGTGCGCCAGGACGCCACCGCCAGCGTGCTGGCCCAGTTCAGCGCCGCCGGCCTGTCGGACTGCGTGGCGGTCATCGGCAAGCCGCTCAACAACGACGAAGTCTCGATCAGCTACGGCGGCGCCACCGTGTTCAGCGGCCAGCGTCACCAGTTGCACCGCGAGTGGGCCAAGACCAGCTACCAGATCCAGCGCCTGCGCGACAACCCCGAGTGCGCCGACCAGGAATTCGACCTGTTGCTCGAGGAAGACAACCCGGGCCTGAACGTCAAGCTGGGCTTCGACGTCAACGACGACATCGCCGCGCCCTACATCAAGAAAGGCGTGCGCCCCAGCGTTGCCGTACTGCGCGAGCAGGGCGTCAACGGCCAGGTCGAGATGGCTGCTGCTTTCGACCGCGCCGGTTTCAACGCCATTGACGTGCACATGAGCGATATCCTCGCCGGCCGCGTCGATCTCAATGAATTCAAGGGCCTGGTTGCCTGCGGTGGTTTCTCCTACGGCGACGTGCTCGGTGCCGGTGAAGGCTGGGCCAAGTCAGCCCTGTTCAACACCCGTGCCCGTGATGCCTTCCAGGGCTTCTTCGAACGCGCCGACAGCTTCACGCTGGGTGTGTGCAACGGTTGCCAGATGCTCTCCAACCTGCACGAGCTGATCCCGGGCAGCGAGTTGTGGCCGCACTTCGTGCGTAACCGCTCCGAGCAGTTCGAAGCACGCGTGGCCCTGGTACAGGTCCAGGAGTCGCCGTCGATCTTCCTGCAAGGCATGGCCGGTTCGCGCATGCCGATCGCCATCGCCCACGGCGAAGGTCATGCCGAGTTCGCCAGCAGCGACGCCCTGGCGCTGACCGACGCTTCCGGCACTGTGGCCCTGCGCTACGTCGACAACCATGGCAAGGTGACCGAAGCCTACCCGGCCAACCCGAACGGTTCGCCACGCGGTATCGGTGGCCTGACCACCCGTGACGGTCGCGTGACCATCATGATGCCGCACCCTGAGCGGGTCTTCCGTGCCGTGCAGAACTCCTGGCGTCCGGATGACTGGAGCGAGGACGCGGCCTGGATGCGCATGTTCCGCAATGCGCGCGCCTGGGTGAACTGAGTCGATGTACAAACTCGCGTTCTTCGTCCCGGCCAGTCATCTGGAACCGGTGAAGAGCGCGCTGTTTGCCGCCGGCGCCGGGCAAATCGGCGACTACGACCACTGTGCCTGGCAGGTCCTGGGCCAGGGCCAGTTCCGCCCGCTGGACGGCAGCCAGCCGTTCATCGGGCAGGGCGGGGTGGTCGAGCAAGTCGAGGAGTGGAAGGTCGAACTGGTCGTCGCCGACGAGCACATTCGTGCAGCGGTGGCGGCACTCAAACTCAGCCACCCCTACGAAACACCGGCCTATGACGTGTGGCGGCTGGAAGATTTCTGACGCTGCTACACAGTAAGCTCAAGACTGCCGTAGGAGCGCGCTCTGCCGGGATGCCGGACCACCGCGACCGGCTGCGTAGCAGTCGTAAATTTGTAGCGTTTCGCAGATTTTACGAGCGCTAGCGCACTCGGTCGCGGGCAGAGCGCGCTCCTACGGTCTGATCTCGATCATCGTGCCGTCTTTCACCAGGTCCCATATCTCGCGCATGTCGTTGTTCTTCAGCGCGATGCAGCCCTCTGTCCAGTCCAGCGTGTGGAAATACCACTCCGGGTATTCTTCGTCGATGGGCGTGCCGTGGATCATGATCATGCTGCCGGGCTTGACGCCCTCGCGTCTGGCCCGCTCGCTGTCGGCGGCGTTGGGGTAGGACACGTGCATTGACAGGTTGTAGCGGCTGCTCGGCTTGCGCCAGTCAAGCCAGTAGAAGCCTTCAGGTGTGCGCTTGTCGCCTTCCTGCAACTTGGTGCCGTTGGGGTTCTTGCCCAGCGAGACCCGGTAGGTCTTGAGCGCCTCGCCGTCGCTGATCAACTGCAACTGCCGCGCCGACTTGATGACCAGCACCTTGTCGATCTTGCGTTCGGACAGTTTGACGGTGTTGATCACCTTCTCGCCGACGATCTTCTGCTCGCTGCCCTTGGGCACGATGGTCTGGGTAAAGGCCGCCTGGGAAGCGGATGCGAACGACAGGCACAGTACGGCGAACAACCAACGCATGGACGTTTTCCTGAAGGCACGTGCAAGACGTGCCGGACATAGGGCAATCAAGTGGGGCGTGAGGCCGGCAGCACCTGAGTGTGGACAGGGTAGTGCTGTTCACGGCGGTCGGCGAAGAAGCATTCTAGGGTACGCCTGACTGTCATGAAAGCCAGGTCGTGCCAGGGAATGTCGGCTTCGTCGAACACCTGCACCTCCAGGCTCTCGATCCCGGCGGCAAACGCACTGCCGGCAAGCTCTGCCCGGTAGAACACATGCACCTGATTGATGTGCGGCACATCGATCACGGCATACAGGTGCAGGTCTTGCAGGCTGGCGCAGGCTTCCTCGACGGTTTCGCGACGGGCCGCCTGCTCGATGGTCTCGCCGTTTTCCATGAAGCCGGCCGGCAAGGTCCAGTAGCCATGGCGCGGCTCGATGGCGCGACGGCACAACAGCACCTTGTCGCCCACGCTCACCAGGCAGCCGGCGACGATGTTGGGATTCTGATAATGAATGGTGTGGCAGTGGTCGCACACATAGCGCAGCCGGCTGTCGCCGTCGGGAATGCGCTGGGTGACCGCCTGGCCGCAATGACTGCAGAAATTCATGGCGTGCTTCGATCCGTGGGGGCGGTCGTTATCTTGGCCTGCCATGTGGCCGCTCAGCAAGTTTTCATGTGCCGCCCTCATCAAGTTGCTGCGCGAGGGCTTGGGCGTGCCTGCGATTTTGGTGCATGATGCGCGGTAGCCAACCGATCGAGATTTCCCATGCTGGATGAGCTGCTGAGTCGTGTAAGCCGTCATACGCCAGAGATCCTTGAGACGGATCGGCGCTTTCCCGAGGCCGCTGTCCTGCTGCCGGTGACCCGCAGCGACAAGCCCGAGCTGGTGCTGACCCTGCGCGCCAGCGGGCTGTCGACCCATGGCGGCGAAGTGGCTTTTCCGGGTGGCCGGCGCGACCCGGAAGACCCCGACCTGGTGTTCACGGCCCTGCGCGAGGCCGAAGAGGAAATCGGCCTGCCGCCCGGGCTGGTCGAAGTGGTTGGCCCGTTGAGCCCGGTGGTGTCGCGCTACGGCATCAAGGTCACGCCCTACGTCGGCATCATCCCGGACTTTGTCGAGTACCGCCCCAACGATGACGAGATCGCGGCGGTGTTCAGCGTCCCGCTGGAATTCTTCCGCCAGGACGTACGCGAACATACCCATCGCATCGACTATGAGGGGCGCAGTTGGTACGTGCCCAGCTACCGTTATGGCGAGTACAAGATCTGGGGCCTGACAGCGCTCATGATCGTCGAGCTGATCAACGTGCTGTACGACGCCAATATCAGCCTGCAACATCCGCCGCGCCCTGCCAAGACCTGAGCATCCACCGCAACGCCTGAGGACCTGCCTTCATGAAATACCGCCTGGGAGACGCGCGCGTCCAGACCCACCCTGATAGCTGGATTGCACCCACCGCCACCCTGATCGGCCAAGTGCGCCTGGAGGCGGGCGCCAGTGTCTGGTTCGGTGCCGTATTGCGCGGCGACAACGAGCTGATCCATATCGGCGAGAACAGCAACGTGCAGGACGGCACGGTCATGCACACCGACATGGGCTGGCCCTTGACCCTGGGCCGGGGCGTGACCGTTGGCCACAACGCGATGCTGCACGGTTGCAGTGTCGACGACTACAGCCTGATCGGCATCAATGCGGTGATCCTCAATGGCGCGAAAATCGGCAGGCACTGCATCATCGGCGCCAACGCCCTGATCGGCGAGGGCAAGGTCATTCCTGATGGCTCGCTGGTCATGGGCTCGCCGGGCCGCATCGTGCGCGAGCTCACCGATGCTCAGAAAAGCATGCTGGAGGCCAGCGCCGCGCATTACGTGCAGAACGCCCAGCGCTATGCCCGCGACCTGGCCGAGCAGTCCGATGATGAGCGTTGAAGCCCTTCCGGAAAAGCCCGTGCGCTCGCCTTGCGTGAGCATCTGTGCACTGGATGACGATGACATTTGCACCGGCTGCCAGCGTAATGTCAGCGAGATCACCCGCTGGAGCCGAATGAGCAACGACGAGCGGCGTGCCGTGCTGGTGCTGTGCCATGAGCGAGCCAAGGCCAGCGGAATGCTGCTGTAGGTGTAATGCCGATCGTTCAGGGGGAATTTCGTCAGACGTGTGGCTGCGCGTTGTGCTCCGGGCAGCGATCCGACGATGAGGCCAGCAAGGCCGATATATCTGCTGCGTCTGTTCCATGGCCATCGCCGGCAAGCCGCCTCCCACAGTCTGATGCCAGGCCCGGGATCCGGGGTGCTCATCGAACCTGTGGGAGGCGGCTTGCTGCGGGCGGCGATCCGGTGATGAGGCCAGTAAGGCCCGATATATCTGCTGCGTCTGTTCCATGGCCATCGCCGGCAAGCCGCCTCCCACAGCCTGGTGCCAGGCCCGAGATCCGGGGTGCTCATCGAACCTGTGGGAGGCGGCTTGCTGCGGGCGGCGATTCCGGCGATGAGGCCAGCAAGGCTGATATATCTGCTGTGTCTGTTCCATGGCCATCGCCGGCAAGCTGCCTCCCACAGCCTGGTGCCAGGCCCGAGATCCGGGGTGCTCATCGAACCTGTGGGAGGCGGCTTGCCGGCGATGAGGTCGGCAAGGCCCATACACCTGCTGCGCCTGTCACATAGCTATCTGCAATAGGGCTGCCTCCCACAGGTCCGCGTCGAGGCTTGACTGATCGGCATTATCCTGTGAGTGCGGCCTGCGCGGCGTCTGCAATGAATCTGCTACCATTGCCGCCCGTTTTCCTTCATCGCCCTTGCCATGCTGTTTCTGATCGCCTACATCGCCAGCGTCGTGCTGATCAACTTTGCTTTCTCGGCCGCGCCGCACCTGGACATCATCTGGTCGGCCTGGGGCGGGCTGGTGTTTGTCCTGCGCGACATGGTCCAGACCCGCTTCGGGCACGGGGCGATCCTTGCCATGCTGGCGGCGCTGCTGCTGTCGTACATCACCAGCGACCCGACCATCGCCCTGGCCAGTGCCACGGCTTTCGCCGTGTCCGAGTGCATCGACTGGCTGGTGTTCACCATCACCCGCCGGCCCCTGCATGACCGGCTGTGGATCAGTTCGGCGCTAAGCATTCCCCTCGACACCTTCATTTTCTTCGGCATGATCGACGCCCTGAGCGCGCCGGTGCTGCTCACCGCACTGGGCTCCAAGTTCGCAGGCGTCACGGCGGTGTGGCTGATCATGGCCTGGCGCCTGCGTCGGCAGGCGCCAGCGCCTGGCCGCTAGCCTCGCAGGCGGCTGCCGCGATGAAACGGCACCAGAGCCTGCGATCTTCGTGATAAATTGCGCGCCTTTCTCCACTGCGGTCGCCCGTTACCTGGCGGGTTGCCCTCGATATCCGCTCCACGAGGACCTGAGATGACTCAAATCGGAACCCCCCTGTCGCCCACCGCGACCCGCGTATTGCTGTGCGGCAGCGGCGAGCTGGGCAAGGAAGTCGTGATCGAACTGCAGCGCCTGGGGGTCGAGGTGATCGCCGTGGACCGCTATGCCAACGCGCCGGCCATGCAAGTGGCTCACCGCAGCCATGTGATCAACATGCTCGACGGCGCCGCCTTGCGGGCGGTGATCGAGGCCGAGAAGCCGCACTACATCGTGCCGGAAATCGAAGCCATCGCCACCGCCACGCTGGTGGAGCTGGAAGCCGAAGGCTTCACCGTGATCCCGACGGCACGCGCCGCGCAGCTGACCATGAACCGCGAAGGCATCCGTCGCCTGGCCGCTGAAGAGCTGGGGCTGCCGACCTCGCCGTACTTCTTTGCCGACAGCTTCGAGGACTACCGTAACGCCGTGACCGAGCTGGGTTTCCCGTGCGTGGTCAAGCCGGTGATGAGTTCCTCGGGCAAGGGCCAGAGCCTGCTCAAGAGCGTCGACGATGTGCAAAAGGCCTGGGACTATGCGCAGGAAGGCGGTCGCGCCGGCAAGGGGCGTGTCATCGTCGAGGGCTTTATCGATTTCGAATACGAAATCACCCTGCTGACCGTGCGTCACGCCGGTGGCACCACGTTCTGCGCTCCGGTTGGTCATCGTCAGGAAAAGGGTGATTACCAGGAATCCTGGCAGCCGCAGGCCATGAGCCCGGTGGCGCTGGCAGAGTCGGAGCGCGTGGCCAAGGCGGTCACCGAAGCACTGGGTGGCCGTGGCCTGTTCGGCGTCGAGCTGTTCATCAAGGGTGATCAGGTGTGGTTCAGCGAAGTCTCGCCACGCCCGCATGACACCGGCCTGGTGACCCTGATCTCACAAGATCTGTCGCAGTTCGCTTTGCACGCCCGCGCCATTCTCGGCTTGCCGGTGCCGCTGGTACGGCAGTTCGGCCCTTCGGCCTCGGCCGTGGTGCTGGTCGAAGGCCAGTCGACCCAGACCGCCTTTGCCAACCTGGGCGCTGCCCTGGCCGAGCCGGACACCGCCCTGCGTCTGTTCGGCAAGCCGGAAGTCAACGGCCAGCGCCGCATGGGCGTAGCCTTGGCGCGCGACGAGTCGATCGAAGCGGCCCGCGCCAAGGCCACCCGCGCTGCGCAGGCGGTCAACGTCCAGTTGTAAGCGCCGGGCGATACCCTTACAGGTCGGTATCGCGGGTCTCTTTCAGGGCCAGCACGGCCAGTACGCTGATCAGGGCGGCCGCTGACACGTAGCCGCCCACCCAGCTCAGGCCGCCCATGGCCACCAGTTTCTGGGCAAAGAACGGCGCCACCGAGGCGCCGACGATGCCGCCCAGGTTGTAGGCCGCCGACGCACCGGTGTAGCGCACCTTGGTCGGGAACAATTCCGGCAGCAGGGCGCCCATCGGCGCGAAGGTCACGCCCATCAGAAACAGCTCGATGCACAGGAACAGGGCCACGCCCCAGGTCGACCCCTGGGTCAGCAACGGTTCCATGAGAAAGCCCGAGGCAATCGCCAGCACGCCCCCGACAATCAGCACCGGACGCCGGCCATAGCGGTCGCTGGCCCAGGCCGACAGGGGCGTGGCGGCGGCCATGAACAGCACGGCAAAGCACAGAAGGCCCAGGAAGGTTTCGCGGCTGTAGCCCAGGGTCGAGACGCCGTAGCTCAGCGAGAACACCGTCGAGATGTAAAACAGCGCATAGCACACCACCATGGCCGCGGCCCCCAGCAGCATGGGCCGCCAGTGCTGGCTAAAGGTTTCGACGATCGGCAGGCGCACCTGCTGGTGGCTGGCCAGTACCTTGGCGAACGCCGGGGTTTCTTCCAGGGTCAGGCGTACATACAGGCCGACCAGCACCAACACCGCGCTGAGCAGGAACGGAATACGCCAGCCCCATGAACGGAACTGCTCGTCATCGAGCACCAGGGCCAGGGTCAGAAACAGCCCGTTGGCTGCCAGAAAACCGATCGAAGGCCCCAGTTGCGGGAACATGCCGTACCAGGCGCGCTTGCCCTTGGGCGCATTCTCGGTGGCCAGCAAGGCCGCGCCGCCCCATTCGCCGCCCAGCCCCAGTCCCTGGCCGAAGCGCAGCAGGCACAAGAGTATCGGTGCCCAGACGCCGATGCTGGCGTAGCCAGGCAGTACGCCGATCAGCGTGGTGCTGACGCCCATCAGCAGCAGTGAAGCCACCAGCGTCGACTTGCGCCCGATACGGTCGCCAAAGTGGCCGAACAGCGCCGAGCCCAGTGGGCGAGCCATGAAGGCGATGCCGAAGGTCAGGAACGACGAGAGCATCTGCGCGGTGCCCGACGTCTGCGGGAAGAATACCGGGCCGATCACCAGCGCCGCGGCGGTGGCGTAGACATAAAAGTCATAGAACTCGATGGCGGTGCCGATGAAACTGGCTGTGGCCACTCGGGTGGCGGAGTTGGCCGGCGGTATCGCGTCAGCGTCGTCGACGCTGGTTGTGGTCGTGGTCATGCGAATTCCCTGTCGTGGGTCGTTATTGGCTGTTTTTTTGTAGCGTATCGACATTCGCAAGGGCGGCCCGGTTGGGCGGCAGGGCAGGGGCGCCGCTTGTGGGTAGGGCGGCGCTTGATGATGCGTGGGTCAGGCTGGAGCGTGGCCGATCAGGCGAAGTGCGGGTAGCACGCCGACGGGCCTGGGCTGGGTAAGCCTGTGGATTATAGGAAGGGATTCATTTCTGAAACAAGCGGTAACAGGTGGCAGCGACTCAGTAGAAACTGCGGGCCGGGGCATGCTTCCACATCAGTACGCGGGTGACGCGATTGTCCTCGGTTTCGAGGATTTCCATCCGGTAGGGGCCCAGTTTCAGGCACACCGGGCCTTCGGGAATGGTCTCCAGCGCTTCGGTCACCAGACCGTTGAGGGTCTTGGGGCCGTCGGAGGGCAGGTGCCAGCCCAGGCTCTTGTTCAGCTCGCGAATCGAAGCGCCACCATCGACTTCCAGCTGGCCGTCCGCCAGCCGGGTAATGTCCGGGTTATCCAGGTGCTCGCTTTCGAATTCACCGACGATCTCTTCGAGAATGTCCTCCAGGCTGATGATGCCCAGCACTTCGCCATATTCGTCGACCACCACACCCAGCCGGCGCTGCTGTTTGTGAAAGTTCAGCAACTGCAATTGCAAGGGCGTGCTTTCCGGGACGAAGTAGGGCTCGTAGCAGGCCGACAGCAAGTGCTCCTTGGTCAGTTCGCTTCTGGACAGCAGGTGGCTGATCTGCCGTGTGTTGAGCACGCCTTGCACCTGATTGATGTCGTTGTGATAGACCGGCAAGCGAGTGTGCCGGGAGATGATCAGGCGCTCGGTGATCAGTTCGATGCTGTCATCCAGGTTGATACCGTCCACTTCGCTGCGTGGAATCAGGATGTCATTGACGGTCATCCGGTCCAGTGCGCGAATGCCGCCCAGCACCCCTTGCGGCAGTTCGGGGTCCGGCTCACTGTCGTGGGCATCGACAGACCGCTGTTGCAAGACCTCACCCGCCTCGCCGCCCTTGACCGGGCGTGGCTCGAACGGGCGCAGCAGCAACCTGGCCATCGCGTCCAGGCTCCAGCTCAAAGGTCGCAACAGGCGCAGCGGCCAGCGCAACAGGCTCTTGCCCAGCAGTAATGTGCTCAAGGGATAGCGTGCGGCCAGGCGGCGCGGCAGGTACTCGACGAACACCAGCAACAGCACGCTGCTGCCCAGCCAGGCCAGGACCGGCCCCTGGTAGAACCAGTAGCGCACGGTGATCAGCAGGGCGATGACCACGATCAGGGCCTTGATCAGCGTGTTGCCAAGAATCAGGCTGTCGAGGTCGACATCGGTCCGGTGGCGGATCTTGCGACCGTCGGTGCACAAGTAGTGGGCGCGTTCGAGCGCGGTGAACAGCCCGGCCCACAGTGTCAGCAGCGCCAGCACACCGAGCAGTGGGCCGATGGGCAGATTATCCATGTGCAAGGCTCGTCAGATGTGCAGGATGAATTCGCGTACCAGCTTGCTGCCAAAATAGGCCAGCATCAGCAGGCAAAAGCCGCCCAGGGTCCAGCGAATCGCCTTGTGCCCGCGCCAGCCCAGGCGGGTGCGACCCACCAGCAGCACGCTGAACACCACCCAGGCCAGGCACGCCAGCAGAGTCTTGTGCACCAGGTGCTGGGCGAACAGGTTCTCCACGAACAGCCAGCCGGTGATCAGCGACAGCGACAACAGCGCCCAGCCGGTCCACAGGAAACCGAACAGCAGGCTCTCCATGGTCTGCAGCGGGGGGAAGTTGCGAATCAGCCCCATGGGATGCTTGTGCTTGAGCTGGTAGTCCTGCAGCAGCAGCAGCAAGGCCTGGAAGGCGGCGATGGTGAACATGCCATAGGCCAGGATCGACAGCATGACGTGGGTCAGGATGCCGGGCTCTTCGACGATTGGTTGCACGGTGCCACTGGGCACGAACTGCGCCATCAGTACGGTCACCAGCCCTAGCGGAAACAGCAGGGCCAGCAGGTTTTCCACGGGGATGCGGATCGTGGCCAGCAGGGTCAGGACGATCACCGCCAGGGCGATCAGGCTGGCCGCATTGAAGAAGTCCAGGCCCAGGCCGACAGGCCTCACCAGTTGCGTATACAGGCCGATGGCATGGGCGATCACCGCCAGAGTGCCGAGCAGGCCCAGCAGCCGCTTGTCGGGGCGGGCGGTCTGTCTCAGGCGGATGCCCTGATAGACGGTCGCAACGGCGTACAGACAGGCGGCGGCGAGGGTAGGAAACAGGCTGGCTGGCAAAGGGGACATAGATCCTGACGGGCGACCCTGAAAGGGGCTGAGTGTGGCATAGACCGGCGTTGCAAGAAAGGGTGCCACGGCACGACGCTGTGCGCTGTGCAGGGCGGTCATCGCCGTGCTGGTGTCCGCGCGGCGGAGTCTCGGCTATAATCGCTGCCCTGTTCAGGCCGCGGGCTCGCCGTGCGCCACTTGTCTCTATCGCGGCGGGGCCGCACCCACCGGGTCGACCAGAGCCTTAAAGGATCGCGCATGTTTGAAAACCTAACCGACCGCCTTTCGCAGACGCTGCGCCATGTTACCGGCAAGGCCAAGCTGACCGAAGACAACATCAAGGACACGCTGCGCGAAGTGCGCATGGCCTTGCTTGAAGCCGACGTCGCACTGCCGGTGGTCAAGGACTTCGTCAACAGCATCAAGGAGCGCGCTGTCGGCACTGAAGTGTCGCGCAGCCTGACGCCGGGCCAGGCGTTCGTGAAGATCGTCCAGGCCGAACTCGAAAGCCTGATGGGCGCCGCCAACGAAGACCTGGTGCTCAATGTGGCACCGCCGGCCGTGGTGCTGATGGCCGGTCTGCAGGGCGCGGGCAAGACCACCACCGCCGGCAAGCTGGCGCGCTTTCTTAAGGAACGCAAGAAAAAGACCGTCATGCTGGTCTCGGCCGACGTCTACCGTCCGGCGGCGATCAAGCAGCTCGAAACCCTGGCCAACGACCTGCAGGTCACCTTCTTCCCGTCCGATATCAGCCAGAAGCCGGTCGATATCGCCCAGGCGGCAATTCGCGAAGCCAGGCTCAAATTCATCGATGTCGTGATCCTCGACACCGCCGGCCGTCTGCACATCGACGCCGAGATGATGACCGAGATCCAGGCGCTGCACGCCGCCGTCAAGCCGGTCGAGACCCTGTTCGTGGTCGACGCCATGACCGGCCAGGACGCCGCCAACACCGCCAAGGCCTTTGGCGATGCGCTGCCGCTGACCGGTGTGATCCTCACCAAGGTCGACGGTGACGCCCGTGGTGGTGCCGCGCTGTCGGTGCGCGCCATCACCGGCAAGCCGATCAAGTTCATCGGCATGGGCGAGAAGAGCGAAGCGCTCGAGCCGTTCCATCCTGACCGCATCGCCTCGCGCATCCTGGGCATGGGCGACGTGCTCAGCCTCATCGAGCAGGCCGAGCAGACCCTGGACCGTGACAAGGCCGACAAACTGGCCAAGAAGCTCAAGAAGGGCAAGGGTTTCGACCTCGAGGATTTCCGCGACCAGCTGCAACAGATGAAAAACATGGGCGGCCTGGGCGGTCTGATGGATAAACTGCCGAGCATCGGCGGCATGAACCTGTCGCAGATGGGTAACGCCCAGGGTGCGGCCGAGAAGCAGTTCAAGCAGATGGAAGCAATCATCGGCTCCATGACCCCGGCCGAGCGCCGCGATCCCGACCTGATCAGCGGTTCGCGCAAGCGCCGCATCGCGCAGGGCTCCGGCACCCAGGTGCAAGACATCGGGCGGCTGATCAAGCAGCACAAGCAAATGCAGAAAATGATGAAGAAATTCTCTACCAAAGGCGGCATGGCCAAGATGATGCGCGGCCTGGGCGGCATGATGCCCGGTGGCGGCGGTATGCCGAAGATGTAAGGGGGCAGGCGCCGCCGTGCCAGTGCATGGAGGCGCCTGCCACCTGTTCGTATCCTGGACACGGCGTGTGCCGTGTCCGTCCAGCGCGAGAGGGGGACCTTTCGCATCCTGCCTTCGGGCAGACTCTCCCGACCGCCATTGGTGGTCGGACCTTGACAGGTCTGCAAGGCACGGCGAATGGCTGCGGAAAAAGTCATTTGCAAATGTCGGGATATTCCTTGAGAATATGCGGCCTTTCGGGCACCTATGCCCGCTGTGCACCTTAGATTTGCAGCACCGACTAAACAGGAACGATGTTCAATGCTAACCATCCGTCTTGCCCTTGGCGGCTCCAAAAAGCGCCCGTTTTACCACTTGACCGTTACCGACAGCCGTAACCCACGCGACGGTTCCCACAAGGAACAGATCGGTTTCTTCAACCCGATCGCTCGTGGCCAGGAAATCCGCCTGTCCGTCAACGAAGAACGCCTGAACTACTGGCTGGGCGTTGGTGCACAGACTTCCGAGCGCGTAGCTCAGTTGCTGAAAGAGCACAACAAGGCCAAGGCTGCGGCCTGAACCTTATGAACGCGACGCCTGCATCTGCCGACGATCTGATCGTCATTGGCAAGATTTTCTCGGTTCATGGCGTTCGTGGCGAAGTGAAGGTTTATTCCTTTACCGATCCGATTGATAACCTGCTGGACTACGGGACCTGGATGCTTCGGCGCGAAGGACGTGTGGAAAAACAGGTAGAGCTGGTCAGTGGACGCTTGCAAGGCAAGTTCCTGGTCGCAACGCTCAAGGGTCTGAACGATCGCGACGAAGCCCGTCTTCTGTCCGGTTGCGAGATCTGCGTGCCACGCAGCCTGTTCCCCGATCTGGACGATGGCGAGTACTACTGGTACCAGCTTGAAGGCCTGAAGGTCATCGACACGCAGGGGCAATTGCTCGGCAAGATCGATCACCTGCTCGAAACCGGTTCGAACGATGTAATTGTGGTCAAGCCCTGCCCGGGCAGCCTGGATGATCGCGAGCGCCTGTTGCCCTATACGGAGCATTGCGTGCTGGCCGTCGACCTGGAAGCCGGCGAGATGAAGGTGGACTGGGACGCGGACTTCTAAGTGGCCAACTTGCGCATAGAGGTCATCACGCTGTTCCCGGAGATGTTTTCCGCCATCAGCGAATACGGCATAACCAGCCGCGCGGTGAAACAGGGTCTGATGCAACTGACCTGTTGGAATCCGCGGGACTACACCACGGATCGGCATCACACTGTGGACGATCGCCCCTTCGGTGGCGGCCCCGGCATGGTGATGAAGATCAAGCCCCTGGAAGATGCTCTGGTTCAGGCCAGGCAGGCGGCGGGGGAGACGGCGAAGGTGATTTACCTGTCGCCGCAAGGCCGTAGGCTGGATCAGCCGGCGGTACGCGAACTGGTGAAAGAGAGTGCACTTATTCTCATCGCCGGTCGTTATGAAGGCATTGATGAGCGTTTCATTGAAGCGCATGTCGATGAAGAGTGGTCGATTGGTGACTATGTTCTGTCCGGGGGCGAGCTTCCGGCGATGGTGCTGATTGATGCGGTTACACGGCTGCTGCCTGGAGCTTTAGGGCATGTAGACTCCGCGGAGGAAGATTCCTTTACGGATGGTCTGCTTGATTGCCCGCACTACACCCGGCCTGAGGTGTATGCGGATCAGCGTGTACCCGACGTATTGCTCAGTGGCAATCACGCACATATCCGGCGTTGGCGTTTGCAGCAGTCCCTTGGAAGGACCTACGAACGACGGGCCGATCTTCTGGAAAGTCGCTCACTTTCTGGAGAAGAGAAGAAGCTGCTGGCGGAATACATCCGCGAGCGGGACGATAGTTAACGTATCGATGGCTGATCCGGGAGGATCACCCTTAGGAGCATAGTATGACCAACAAAATCATTCTCGCCCTCGAAGCAGAGCAGATGCAGAAAGAAATCCCGACCTTTGCCCCGGGCGACACCGTTGTCGTTCAGGTGAAAGTGAAGGAAGGTGATCGTGCACGTCTGCAGGCTTTCGAAGGCGTTGTCATCGCCAAGCGCAACCGCGGCGTGAACAGTGCTTTCACTGTTCGCAAGATCTCCAGCGGCGTTGGCGTAGAGCGTACTTTCCAGACCTACAGCCCGCAAATCGACAGCCTTGCTGTCAAGCGTCGCGGCGACGTTCGCAAGGCCAAGCTGTACTACCTGCGCGACCTGTCCGGTAAAGCAGCACGCATCAAGGAAAAACTGTCCTGATACAGTTTTTCGATGCCTGAAAAAAGCAGCCTTCGGGCTGCTTTTTTGTTGTCTGGCGTTTCTTCGTTGCCACGCATGTAGTAGGTTTTCAATCCGATCATCGTTGTCATCGAGCTGCAATGCCTGCCCTGGATCATCCCCTGATTGACCGTTTTCTTGAAACCTTGTGGCTGGAAAAAGGCCTGTCCGACAACACTCGCGATGCCTACCGCAGCGACCTGACGCTGTTCAATGGCTGGTTGAGCGAGCGCGGTGTGCAATTGCCCGAGGCCGGCCGCGAGGTCATCCTCGATCATCTGGCCTGGCGCGTCGAACACGCCTACAAGCCACGCTCCACAGCCCGCCTGATCTCCGGCCTGCGCGGCTTCTACCGCTACCTGCTGCGCGAGAAGCTGATTGCCGTCGACCCCACTTTGCAGGTCGACATGCCGCAACTGGGCAAACCGCTGCCCAAATCCCTCTCCGAAGCCGATGTCGAAGCCCTGCTGGCGGCCCCCGACCTGAGCGTGGCGATCGGCGAGCGTGACCGTGCCATGCTCGAAGTGCTGTATGCCTGCGGCCTGCGGGTCACCGAACTGGTGGGCCTGACGCTGGAGCAGATCAACCTGCGCCAGGGCGTGGTGCGGGTCATGGGCAAGGGCAGCAAGGAGCGTCTGGTGCCGATGGGCGAGGAGGCCATCGTCTGGATCGAGCGGTACCTGCGAGGGGCGCGCAACGAGCTGCTGAGCGGGCGGCCCAGCGACGTGCTGTTCCCCAGCCAGCGCGGCGAGCAGATGACCCGCCAGACGTTCTGGCACCGGATCAAGCAGCATGCGCAGGTAGCCGGTATCGGCAAATCCCTGTCGCCGCACACGCTGCGTCATGCCTTTGCCACCCATTTGCTCAACCACGGCGCCGATCTGCGCGTGGTGCAAATGCTGCTGGGTCACAGTGACCTGTCGACCACCCAGATCTACACCCACATCGCCCGCGCCCGCCTGCAGGAGCTGCATGCCAGCCATCACCCGCGCGGCTGATTTGCCCGACAGTCCGGGTCCGTGTTCACGGGCTTATGTGATAGTCTTTGCCGGTTTCACAGAGCGAGGCAGGCGCTACGGCGCAGCAAGGCCTCGGCTCTGCCCGTCGTCATAGGAGTTTTCATGCGCGTTCCTTCGTTTTTCGCCGCCATCGTTGTCGCGCTGGCCAGTACTTTCAGCGTGCTTGCCCAGGCCGATGCCGGGGCCGAGCAGGCCATCCGCAAGACCCTCGATACCCTTGAGCTGGAACTGCCGGTCGAAAGCATCGCCGCCAGCCCGCTGGGCGGGCTCTATGAAGTCAAGCTCAAGGGCGGCCGGGTGCTGTATGCCAGCGCCGACGGCCAGTTCGTGGTGCAGGGCTACCTGTTCCAGATCCAGAACGGCAAGCCGGTCAACCTGACCGAAAAAACCGAACGCCTGGCCATTGCCAAGACCATCAATGGCATCGCACCGGCCGACATGGTCATTTACCCGGCCGTAGGTGAAGCCAAGTCGCACATCACCGTCTTTACCGACACCACCTGCCCGTACTGCCACAAGCTGCACGAAGAAGTCGGCCAGTTGAACAAACTGGGCGTCGAAGTGCGCTACGTGGCCTTCCCGCGCCAGGGCCTGGGTTCGCCGGGTGACCAGCAGCTACAGGCGGTCTGGTGCTCCAAGGATCGCAAGGCGGCCATGGACCAGATGGTCGAGGGCAAGGACATCAAGGCGGCCAAGTGCGATAACCCGGTGAGCAAGCAATTCCAGATCGGCCAGTCGATCGGTGTCAATGGCACCCCTGCCATTGTCCTGGCCGATGGCCAGGTGATCCCGGGCTACCAGCCGGCGGCACAGGTCGCCAAATTGGCCCTGGGCGCCAAATAATCCATTTCTAGCGGCGCGCCTGCGTGCCGCTGTATTTTTCGCGGTCGCCCTCCAGGCGGCTGTTCTACGGGGAGTTCATCAGTGAAACCGGTCAAAGTAGGCATTTGTGGGCTGGGTACCGTCGGTGGCGGTACCTTCAACGTGCTTCAGCGCAACGCCGAGGAGATCGCCCGCCGTGCCGGGCGTGGTATCGAGGTCGCGCAGATTGCAGTTCGTACACCAAACCCCAACTGCCAGATCACCGGTATTGCGACCACCGCCGATGTCTTCGAAGTGGCCACCAACCCTGAAATCGATGTGGTCGTCGAACTGATCGGCGGCTACACCGTCGCTCGCGAACTGGTGCTCAAGGCCATCGACAATGGCAAGCACGTGGTCACCGCCAACAAGGCGCTGATCGCCGTGCACGGCAACGAAATCTTCGCCCGCGCCCGCGAGAAGGGCGTCATCGTCGCCTTCGAAGCGGCAGTGGCCGGCGGCATTCCGGTGATCAAGGCCATCCGTGAAGGCCTGTCGGCCAACCGCATCAACTGGGTGGCAGGCATCATCAATGGCACCGGTAACTTCATCCTTACCGAAATGCGCGAAAAAGGCCGCACCTTCCCGGACGTGCTGGCCGAAGCCCAGGCGCTGGGCTATGCCGAAGTCGATCCCACCTTCGACGTCGAAGGCATTGATGCTGCGCACAAGCTGACCATCCTGGCCTCCATTGCCTTTGGTATTCCGCTGCAGTTCGACAAGGCCTACACCGAAGGCATCACCAAACTGACCACGGCCGATGTGAACTACGCCGAAGCGCTGGGCTACCGCATCAAGCACCTGGGCGTGGCGCGCAGCACCGAGCAGGGCATCGAGCTGCGTGTGCACCCGACGCTGATCCCGGCTGATCGCCTGATCGCCAACGTCAACGGCGTGATGAACGCGGTCATGGTCAACGGTGATGCCTCGGGCTCGACCCTGTTCTACGGCGCCGGTGCCGGCATGGAGCCGACCGCCTCCTCGGTGATCGCCGACCTGGTGGACGTGGTACGGGCGATGACCTCGGACCCGACCAACCGCGTGCCGCACCTGGCGTTCCAGCCCGACTCGCTGTCGGCGCACCCGATCCTGCCGATCGAGGCCTGCGAAAGCGCTTACTACCTGCGCATCCAGGGCAGGGACCATCCGGGCGTACTGGCCCAGGTGGCAAGCATCCTGTCCGAGCGCGGGATCAATATCGAATCGATCATGCAGAAAGAAGTTGAAGAACATGACGGCCTGGTGCCCATGATTCTGCTGACCCACCGTGTGGTCGAGCAGCGCATCAATGACGCCATCCAGGCCCTGGAAGCCTTGCAGGATGTCGTAGGTCCGGTGGTTCGCATCCGCGTCGAACACCTCAACTAAGCAGCAGCGGCAAGCCGAGCGTGTAGCGCTCTGACGTGTGGCTTATCGCTTGAGGCTTGCCGCTCAAACCAGAGGTTTGGAAAAAATGCGTTATATCAGTACTCGTGGCAAAGCGCCGGCGTTGAACTTCGAAGATGTGTTGCTCGCCGGGCTTGCCAGCGACGGTGGCCTGTACGTACCGGAAAACCTGCCACGCTTCACCCAGGAAGAGATCGCCTCCTGGGCCGGCCTGCCGTATCACGAACTGGCATTCCGGGTGATGCGTCCCTTCGTGGCCGGCAGCATCAGCGATGTCGACTTCAAGAAGATCCTCGAAGAAACCTACGGCGTATTCGCCCATAGCGCCGTCGCCCCGTTGCGTCAGCTCGACAGCAACGAATGGGTACTGGAGCTGTTCCACGGCCCGACCCTGGCGTTCAAGGATTTTGCCCTGCAACTGCTGGGTCGCCTGCTCGACCACATGCTGGCCAAGCGCGGCGAGCGCGTGGTGATCATCGGCGCCACCTCGGGCGACACCGGCTCGGCGGCCATCGAAGGCTGCCGTCGCTGCGACAACGTCGACATCTTCATCCTGCACCCGAACAAGCGCGTCTCGGATGTCCAGCGTCGTCAGATGACCACCATCATGGGCGATAACATCCATAACATCGCTATCGAAGGCAACTTCGACGACTGCCAGGAAATGGTCAAGGCCAGCTTCGCCGACCAGGGCTTCCTCAAGGGCACGCGTCTGGTGGCGGTCAACTCGATCAACTGGGCGCGGATCATGGCCCAGATCGTCTACTACTTCCACGCTGCGCTGCAGCTGGGCGGCCCTGCGCGTTCCGTGTCGTTCTCGGTGCCGACCGGCAACTTCGGCGATATCTTCGCCGGCTACCTGGCGCGCAACATGGGCCTGCCGGTCAACCAGTTGATCGTCGCCACCAACCGCAACGACATCCTGCACCGCTTCATGAGCGGCAACCAGTACGTCAAGGAAACCCTGCACGCGACCCTGTCGCCGTCGATGGACATCATGGTCTCGTCGAACTTCGAACGCCTGTTGTTCGACATGCACGGTCGTAATGGCGCCGCCATCGCCGAACTGATGGACAACTTCAAGCAGGGTGGCGGCTTCAGTGTCGACGAAGAGCGCTGGACCGAAACCCGCAAGCTGTTCGATTCGCTGGCCGTCGACGATGAGCAGACCTGCGCCACCATCGCCGAAGTCTTTGCCCGCACCGGCGAAGTGCTCGACCCGCACACCGCCATCGGTGTAAAGGCTGCGCGCGAATGCCGACGCAGCCTGGACACCCCGATGGTGATACTGGGCACGGCGCACCCGGTCAAATTCCCTGAGGCAGTGGAGAAGGCCGGTGTAGGAAAAGCGCTCGAGCTACCTGCACATCTTTCTGATTTGTTCCAACGCGAAGAACGCTGCACCGTACTGCCCAACGACCTCAAAGCCGTACAGGCCTTTGTCAGCCAGCACGGTAACCGTGGCAAGCCGCTCTGACGGTATCGTTGTGTAACAACTTGAAGCCCGCCACCCGGCGGGCTTCGCTGTTTTTGCATGCCAAACTCTGCCGGTTGAGTGATTTCGGAAGAGTGTGCGGTTGTGAAACAGGCAAGCAGGGAGCGTCCCTTCCACAAGTCTCCGTCAGGGTGCCGCGCGCAGGCATGGCACCTGCTGACGCTGATGTTCATGGTGTTGTTCGTGCAGCCGGCCAGTGCCGTGCAAAGCCTGGCATTCACGCTGGGCGCACCGTTCGCCGACCCCGGTGTGCTGGCGCTCGAGGCCTCCGGGCGGCAGTGGCTCGACCTG
The DNA here is from genome assembly GCF_900589395.1 of Pseudomonas viridiflava. GTDB lineage: Bacteria > Pseudomonadota > Gammaproteobacteria > Pseudomonadales > Pseudomonadaceae > Aquipseudomonas. Next base: position 38,565 of record NZ_UUIS01000061.1, on the reverse strand, counting down.
CATGCCCCCCTGCGGGTCGGCATCGCGATTGCCTACAATGAACCCATCGACATCACCACCGACGGCAATCGTTACCAGGGCGTCAGCGCCGATTACCTGAGCCTGCTCGGTCGCAGGCTGGATACGCCGATGCAACTGGTGGGCTTTGCCCAGCGCGAAGATGCCATCGAAGCCCTGCGCGCCGGCACCATCGACCTGCTGACCAGTGCCAATGGTTTTGACCGCAGCGAGCCGGGGTTGACGTTTTCGCGTGCCTACATGCCCGACCGGGTCGTGGTTGTCGGCCATGGCCAGCCCCTGATCCCTGCCCAGGGCCTGGCCGGCAAGAAAATCGTGATCCTCGAAGGCTATGCCTGTCCGCAGGCCATGCACCGGGTCTACCCGGACAGCGAAATCATCCAGGCACCGAACCTCTACAGCGCCATGGAAGCACTGCTGCAGGGCGAAGTGGATGTCTTTGTCGGCAACGAAATCGTGGCACGCTCCTACCTGGCCATGCGCCCTTACCTGGGGCTGCAGATCCTGTTCGAAGCTGCGCTGCCGTCGGCAGGCTTTGCCTTTACCCTGCGCCAGGACGACGAACGCCTGCGTGAGCTGATCGACCAGGCGCTGATCGGCCTGGAGCCGGCGCTGGAGCGCGAAGTGCTGGTGCGCTGGACCTCGGGGCTGGGCCCGGATGCCTTCGGTCAGCGCATCACCCTGAGCGGTGTGGAGCGTCGCTGGCTGGCGCGACACCCGCAGGTGACCGTCGCGACCACTGAAAACCCGCCCTATATCTATCGTGACAGCCACGGCCAGTGGGTGGGACTCAATGTCGACGTGCTGGCGCGGGTTTCGCGCATGACCGGCCTGCAATTCGTCTACCGGTTCATGCCTTCTACCCAGGCGAGCATGGATGCCCTGCGCAACGGCCTGGCCGATATGAACACCACGCTGGCCGAGAATGCCCGGCGCAAGCAGTTTCTCAATTTCACCTATGCCTTTGGCGGCAGTAACTGGGTATTCGTGGTGCCTGCCGGGCAGGCATCGCCCGCCAGCCTGAGTGATCTGGCGGGCCGGGTACTGGCCCTGCCGGCCCGCCATGCGCTCGAAGATGATATCCGTCGCCATTACCCGGCGATTGAACTGCGCCTGGTGGAAAACTACAGCCAGGCTCGCCAACTGGTGGAAAGCGGCCAGGCCGACGCGACCATCCAGAGCGAAGCCGGAGCCTGGATGTCTGCACCGGGCAACCTCAAGGCCGGCCGCAGCGTTGACGGCAAATGGTCGGCCGACCGCTTCTCGGTGGTCAAGTCGCAGCCCGAGCTGCTGAGCATTCTCAATAAGGCGCTTGAAGAGTTCCCGGTCGCCGAAATGCGCTCGATTCGCCTGAAGTGGCTCGGCACGATGCTGCCCCGGCCATCCTTGTGGAGCCGCACGCCCGCATGGGTCGCATGGACCCTGACCCTGCTGGTGCTGGTGGGCGTGGTGTCGCTGGCCTGGCACAGCCGGCTCAAGGTCCAGATGCACCTGCGCCGGCAGGCGCAGGCCCGGCTCGACGACCAGTTGGCGTTCAGGCACGCGTTGTTCGACGGCGTTCCAATGCCGATCTACGTGCGTGACCTGCAAGGACGATTGCTGGCCTGCAATCGTCATTACGAAACCTGCCTGGGCATCAGCATCGAGCACATGCTCGGGCGCCGCCTGATCGACACCGATTTGCTGCCAGCTCCCCTGGCCAGGCAGATGCATGACGACTACCTGCAAATGCTGGAGCGGGGCCAGCCGAGAGTGGATGACCGGGTACTGGAACTGTCCGGTCAGCCACTGCAGGTCCGGCAATGGAATGTCCCGTTCTTCGATGCCGACGGGCAGTTGCAGGGACTGATCGGCGGCTGGACGGATCTTGCCGGGCGCTGTGTCACGACGCTGCCAGCACTGTGCGAGGACCAACCGCATGCCGGATGATCGCTACGTCCAGGCGCCCACCCGCCGCCCCGGTCATGTCCGATCACCGCCTGCGGTGGCCAGGATGACTTTTCATGACACCCCACACCGGCCCCTTGCGGAGACCTGCCTGTGCATTCACTCAAGGTACTGATTCTCGAAGACCATCCCTTTGAACTCATGGCCCTGCACCAGATACTCAATGCCAACCAGGTGTTCCATGTCCTGACCGCCGCCAGCGTGGCGGCAGCATGCGCTTCGCTGCATGCCGGCGGTCCGGTGGACATCGCCATCTGCGATTTGCAGATGGACGGCGCAGACGGCCTGGCGCTGATCGGCCATCTGATCGAGACGCGTCAGGCGCGGGCGTTGATCGTGCTCAGTGGCGCCGATTCCCGGGTGCAGGACAGCGTCGCGCGGCTGGCCCGCCAGCAGGGGATCGAAGTGCTGGGTTGCCTGCACAAGCCTGCATCGGCCGCCGCGGTGCGTATCTTGCTGGAGCGCTACCGGCGCCATGATTGCGCCGCCGCCAGCCTTGAGGTTGCCGCTGGCCTGCCGGCGCAGGTCGAGGGTGAGGGCCTGTTCAGCCTGCCGGACAAGGCTGTGCCGGTGGAGCAATGGGTGGCCCACTTTCAGCCCAAGGTCAGCCTGGCGGGCGATTTGCTGGGGGTCGAGGCGCTGGTGCGCTGGCAGCACCCGCAGCACGGCCTCTTGAGTCCCGGCAGCTTCATGCCTGCGGTGACGCGCGCCGGCCTGCTGGCCCCGCTGACCTGGCGCATGCTGGAGCTGGCACTGCAACTGTCGGCCCGGGTGCGCGACGAGGACGGCCAGGCCTTGCCGGTGTCTATCAATGTTGCGCCATGCGTGCTGGAGCAGGCCGGCTTTGCCCGGCACGTGTTGCAACGGCTGGCGCACCATGGCCTGGCGCCCGGCGTGCTGACCCTGGAAGTCCTCGAACAGCCGGCAGGGCAGGCGGGCGACTGGCCGCTGCACGAGCTGCTGCGCCTGCGCATGAAGGGCTGTCGCCTGTCGATCGACGACTTCGGCACCGGGGCTTCGAATATTCAGCGCCTGCTGCAACTGCCGTTTTGCGAATTGAAGATTGCCGCCGAGTTCGTACGCGGTATGGGCGATGACCCGCGCCAGTCGGCCGTGGTGGCAGGCGCCCTGTTCATGGCCCGGCGTCTTTCGATGGCGGTGGTGGTCGAGGGCGTCGAAACCGTGGATGACTTCCATAGCCTGCTGGCAATGGGCTCGCTGGCGGTCCAGGGCTACTTCATTGCCCGGCCCATGAGCGCGCCTGACCTGCGCCGCTGGATGGCCGCACGCGGCCAATGGTTGCCGCCACGCGGGGATAACGCCCATGCCCACCCGGGCGCACCTGAATGAGCGGTCGTTGCGCAGCGGTTTTCTCCCTGTCACATTCCACAGGCATGCTCGAATTCAGAGCATTGACTGCTTTACGTCTGTTGGTCAGAACTTTCAAGCCCAGGCGCAGGTCATTGATAAGCACCTTTGCATTCAACCTGTTGAGTGGTGAACTAGATGGAAAATATCAGCTTGCTGCTAAGTGAAGCGCTGTCACCGTACCAGGCCAGTCTCGGGCCTGCCGGTTCCAAAGGCGAACGTCTGGTAACCGTGAAGAATGCTGCCGGTGTCACCGTAATCGAACGTCGCTTCAGCGCCGACCAGTTGCGTGACAAGTTTCAGTTGACTGATGTAGTCGACGGCCTGCATCGCGACCTGCTGGTCGTCGAAGGGCGCATCCAGCCCTGCATGATCGCAGCCATGCGTCATGTTGCAGCCCACCGCCCGTTCTCTGCTTCATCCGCTTTTCTGTAGCGCCGGGCTGCCCGCAGCCAGGAACCTTTGCCCGGTCCCGGGTTCGTATCAGGTACGGCAGGCTCGATCGTTCAGCTCCGATGTTCGATGCCGGCCATCCTGGCTACATGCCAAGGTTTACCCCGACCAGTCATCCCCGCTGCTCGGGGTTTCTTTTGCCCGCCGCTTTCATTGGTCGATGAAGAACGTCTTGGCGTCCTCCAGATACTGCTGGCGCTTTTCTTCATCCAGCCATTGGGCGTAGAAGCCCACCAGGTACTCTTCGCGCAGCACGCGCATTTCCCGGTTGATGATGGTCATCGCCTGGCGGCCTTTTTCAGTGTCCGAGCAGCCGATGTGCGTGAACTGGTACCTGGGCGTGTCCTTGACCGGCAGGAAGACCAGTTCGTTGTCGCGGATGCCCTGTTGCCGTGCCTGATAGTGCGCCTCGGGCCAGTAGCTGATCATGGCCTGCAGGCGCCCCAGCCGCTGCATTTGCAACAGGCTGCCGATTGCATCGTTGCCGTAATGCAGGTTCAGTTCATCGGGCAGGGTCTGCTGCAGGATCGTGTCGATCACCGGGCCGTAGCTGCGCCCGGCCACCACGCCGAGTTTCACCGTCCTGCTGGCCAGCAGTGCCTGCAGGTCGACATGCCGATTGGCGATGAACGGGGTAAACAGCGCCAGGTCGTCCTTGCGCACGATCAGGCCGTTGCTGAACACCGCGTAGGTGGGGATGGAGAAAATGATTTTCCTGGCCCGTTCGGCTGTCCACAGCAGCGTGGGGTCACAGGTGAAGTTGGGCTCGCTGAGCATCTGCAGGCCGCGGGCGCGGTTGACGCGCATCAGCACATGATCGTATTCGGGCATGTGCTCGATCAAAATCGGCATGAGCCGGTCGATGGCACCCTGGCCCTGGTCGGGACCGGAAAAAATGGTCACTGGCGCCATGTCGCGCAACAGCCAGGTCAGGGTGTCCCTGGCCTGGCCGGTGGCAGGCAGGGCGCAGAGCACCAAGACCAGCAGGCGGGTCGCCAGGGGCGGGCTCGAGAAGGGCGAGGCGCGAAAACACATACGTCGAATTCATCCTCAGGCAAAGTGATCCGGGGCGCATCGGCAACTGGCGGATTTTCAGCCTTATGGCCTTTGGCCGCAACCGATGGCCGTGAAATAACCCAGGGTCGAGCGTGCCGGCCACTCAATGTCGTTACGCAGCCCTGCATCGGGTAGACTTGCCGGCTTTATCCTGTTCTGGAAGCCTGTTCATGGCTCAGCCGTCGACGACGTACAAATTCGAACTCAACCTGACCGATCTGGACCGCAGCGTCTACGAAAGCGTCAAGCAGACCATTGCCCGTCACCCCTCGGAGACCGAAGAGCGCATGACGGTGCGGTTGCTGGCCTATGCACTCTGGTACGACGAGCAACTGGCGTTCGGCCGCGGCCTGTCTGATGTAGACGAACCGGCACTCTGGGAAAAAAGCCTGGATGATCGCGTACTGCACTGGATCGAAGTCGGCCAGCCCGATGCCGACCGCCTGACCTGGTGCTCGCGCCGCACCGAACGCACCAGCCTGCTGGCCTACGGCAGCCTGCGCGTATGGGAAGGCAAAGTGGTGCCGGTGGCGAAAAACCTGAAAAACGTCCATATCGCCGCTGTGCCGCAAGAAGCGCTGGATATCCTCTCCAAGGACATGCCACGGGTCATCAAGTGGGATGTGATGATCAGCGACGGCACCATTTTCGTCACCGACGACCGTGGCCAGCACGAAGTGCAGCTGCAATGGCTGACCGGCGACCGCGATTAATCACCTGTTTACCAGACCCCCGGGAAACCCATGCGCATCGAACACCGCCCATTGCCACATCCCTTGCCATTGCTTGGCGACCTGCCGCCCTTGCTCACCCGCCTGTATGCCGCGCGCGGGGTCGCCTCGGTCGAGGAGCTGGACAAGGGCCTGGCGCGGCTGATTCCCTGGCAACAGCTCAAGGGCATCGGGGCGGCGGTGCAATTGCTGGTCGAGGCGCTGCAGCAGCGTCAGCGGATCCTCATCGTCGGTGATTTCGACGCCGACGGCGCCACGGCCAGCACGGTCGGGGTGCTGGGTCTGCGACTGCTGGGCGCCGCGCACGTCGACTACCTGGTGCCCAACCGGTTTGAATTCGGTTATGGCCTGACGCCTGAAATCGTGAATGTTGCGCTGCAACGCACCCCGCAGCTGCTGATGACCGTCGACAACGGCATTTCCAGTGTCGAGGGGGTGGCAGCGGCCAAGGCCGCCGGGCTCAAGGTGCTGGTCACCGATCACCACTTGCCCGGCCATGAACTGCCGGCGGCCGATGCCATCGTCAACCCCAACCAGCCCGGCTGCAGCTTCCCGAGCAAGTCACTGGCCGGTGTCGGGGTCATCTTCTATGTGCTCATTGCCCTGCGCGCCCGCTTGACCGAGCTGGGCTGGTTCGACCAGAAGCCACCCAACCTGGGTGAACTGCTCGACCTGGTGGCACTGGGCAGCGTGGCCGATGTGGTGCCGCTGGATGCCAACAACCGCATTCTGGTGCACCAGGGCCTGATGCGCATCCGTGCCGGCCGTGCCCGGCCGGGGTTGCGTGCCATTCTGGAAGTGGCCCGGCGTGATCCGTCGCGCATCACCTCGACCGACCTGGGCTTCATCCTCGGCCCGCGCCTGAATGCGGCCGGACGCCTGGACGACATGAGCCTGGGCATCGAATGCCTGCTGTGCGACGACCCGGTGCTGGCACGGGAAATGGCCGTGCAGCTCGATGAGCTCAACCAGGACCGCAAGAGCATCGAGCAGGGCATGCAGCGCGAAGCCCTGGCGCAGTTGCAGGACCTGCCGGTGGAATCCATGCCGTTCGGCCTGTGCCTGTTCGAGCCGGACTGGCACCAGGGCGTGATCGGTATCCTGGCCTCGCGCCTCAAGGAACGCTATCACCGCCCGGCGATTGCCTTTGCCAGCGCCGGCGACGGCCTGCTCAAAGGCTCGGCTCGCTCGGTGCCCGGCTTTCATATCCGCGACGCGCTGGACGCCGTGGCGGCGCGCCATCCCGACCTGATCAGCAAGTTCGGTGGTCATGCCATGGCGGCCGGGCTGTCGTTGCCCGAAGCCAATCTGGCGGCCTTCACCGAAGCCTTCGACCTGGAAGTGCGCCGGCAATTGACTGAAGAGGACCTGACCGGCCGGCTGTTGTCCGACGGTACCCTGGCCGTGGAAGAGTTTCACCTGGAACTGGCCCGCGCCCTGCGCAATGCCGGTCCCTGGGGGCAGCACTTTCCCGAGCCGCTGTTTCACGGCGTGTTCGAGCTGGTCGAGCAGCGGGTGGTGGGTGAGCGTCACCTGAAAATGGTGCTCAGGACCGAATGCGGCAGCATGCGCCTGGATGGCATCGCTTTTGGCGTGGACCGCGAGGTCTGGCCGGACCCCAATATCCGCTGGGTCGAAGTGGCCTACCGGCTGGACCTGAACGAGTTTCGGGGTAACGAAACGGTGCAACTGCTGGTGACGCATATCGCACCGCGTTGAACGCTGTACGCCCTGCGATTGTCGACTAGTCTGTGTAGAAAAAGGGAAAGCCGCCGCGCCTCGTCGAGCACGTTCTGAAGGTGGTCACCGTCTCGTCCGACCTGTGCCTGCGGCCTTTCCTTCCTCGTTCAGGAGCGCTGGACGCCTGACTGTCAATTCGAGAGGTCGCCATGAGTCTGCTGCTAGAACCCTATACCCTGCGCCAGCTGCAACTGCCCAATCGCATCGCTGTTTCACCAATGTGCCAGTACTCCAGCGTCGATGGCCTGGCCAACGACTGGCACCTGGTGCACCTGGGCAGCCGGGCAGTGGGCGGTGCCGGTCTGGTCTTCACCGAGGCCACGGCGGTCACCGCTGACGGTCGCATCACCCCGCAAGACCTGGGGTTGTGGAGCGACGAACAGATCGAACCCTTGCAGCGCATCACCCGTTTCATTACCGCCCAGGGCGCGGTGCCGGCCATCCAGCTGGCACATGCCGGGCGCAAGGCCAGCACCTGGCGACCCTGGCTGGGCAAGCATGGCAACGTACCGATCGAAGAGGGCGGCTGGACACCGTGCGGCCCGTCGGCGATTGCCTTCGACCCTGAGCACAGCGTGCCACAGCCATTGAGCGAAGCGGCCATCCAGGAGGTGATCGACGCTTTTGTCACCGCCACCCGGCGTGCCCTGACAGCCGGTTTCAAAGTGGTCGAGGTGCACGCCGCGCATGGCTACCTCCTGCATCAGTTCCTGTCGCCATTGAGCAACCGGCGCAACGATCAGTACGGCGGCTCGTTCGAGAACCGCATCCGCCTGACCCTGCAGGTTACCGCCGCCATGCGCGATGTGTGGCCGGCCGAACTGCCGCTGTTCGTGCGCGTGTCGGCCACCGACTGGGTCGAAGACGGCTGGAACCCGGATGAAACCGTGGAGCTGGCGCGCCGGCTCAAGGCTTTGGGCGCCGACCTGATCGATGTGTCGTCCGGCGGCACCTCAGTGCACGCCGAAATTCCGGTGGGGCCTGGCTACCAGACGCGTTTTGCCGAGCGCATCCGCAAGGAGTCGGACATCGCCACCGGCACTGTGGGCATGATCACCGACCCGGCCCAGGCCGAGCACATCCTGCGCACTGGCCAGGCCGATATCATCCTGCTGGCTCGCGAGCTGTTGCGCGATCCGTACTGGGCCCTGCACGCCGATGATGACCTGGGCAGCCGCCAGGCCGTCTGGCCGGCGCAGTACCAGCGCGCGACCCACCGCGACCAGCCGATCCATGAGTCCGACCTGCGCGACTGACCAGGCTCACGGCAAGGGCAGGTACATGCCCTTGCCGTCAAGGCAGCGGCTGGCGCAGCCGGGCAATGCAGCCACTCAGCGTGGCGATTGAAAACGGCTTGGTCAGCACATGCATGTCGCGGCCCAGGGTGTCGAAGGTCAGCGCTGCACTTTCGGCGTAGCCGGTGACGAACAGCACAGACAACGCCGGGCTCAAGACCCGGGCCGCATCGGCCAGTTGCCGGCCGTTCATGCCACCGGGCAGGCCGACGTCGGTGACCAGCAACTGGATGGCCGGATGCTGCTGAAGGATTTTCAAGGCAGCCGCACCGTGCTCGGCCTGCAACACGGCATAGCCCAGGTCGACCAGCACCTCGCTGATCAACTGACGCACGGCCGGCTCGTCGTCGACCACCAGCACGATTTCACCGATGCCCGAACGGGCAAGTTCGGCCGGCACGGCCTCGACAGTCGGCCCGGGTTCGTGAGCATTCTGCACCACGGGTAAGTAAATGCTGATCTTCGAGCCCAGTCCCGGGGTGGACACAATCCGTACATCGCCGCCCGACTGCCGTGCAAAGCCATAGATCATCGACAGTCCGAGCCCGGTGCCCATGCCCAGTGGCTTGGTGGTGAAAAACGGATCGAAGGCCCGCCCGATGACTTCCGGCGACATGCCTGTGCCCGTGTCGCTGACGCACAGTGCCACGTAGTGGCCGGGCGGCAGTTCATGTTGCCCGGCCAGCGTTGCATCAAGGGGCAGGTTGGTTGTCTCGATCAACAGCCGGCCGCCATCGGGCATGGCGTCGCGGGCGTTGTTGCACAGATTGAGCAGCGCGTTTTCCAGCTGGTTGGGGTCCACCAGCGTCGACCACAGATCGGGTGTGGTCGACACCTGCATGTCGATGGCCGGACCTACGGTGCGCTGCACCAACTCGGCCATGCCCTGAACCAGCGCATCAATGTTGGTCGGGCGCGGTGCCAGGGTCTGGCGCCGGGAAAAGGCCAGCAGCCGGTGCGTCAGGGCGGCGGCCCGTCGTGACGACTCCAGGGAGCCGGTGATGTAGCGGCCCAGGTCATCGAAGCGGCCCTGGCTGATGCGCATTTGCAACAGTTCGATATTGCCGGTCACGCCCATCAGCAGGTTATTGAAATCATGGGCCAGGCCACCGGTGAGTTGCCCGACGGCTTCCATTTTCTGCGACTGGCGCAGGGCTTCTTCTGTGGTCCGCAGCGCCTCGGTGCGCAGCTTTTCTTCGGTCATGTGCTTGCCCAGCGCGAACACCAGGCCCCTGCCCGGTGCGGCGGTCCAGCCGAACCAGCGGTAACTGCCGTCGCGGTGCCGATAGCGGTTCTCGAACAGCGGCAGCTCCTGGTTCAGGGCATGGGCCAGGGCCTGCCGGGAAGGCTCGATATCATCGGGGTGCAGCCTGTCGGTGATCGAGGTGCCGATCAGGTCTTCGGCATTCAGGTCGAGCAGCGTACTCCAGGCCGGATTGACGCGCTGGAAACAGCCATTGATATCGACGATTGCCAGCAGGTCAGGGGACATTTCCCAGAAGGTGTCCAGTTCCATGGTGCGTTGTTCAAGGCGGGCGGTCTGGCGCCGTTCCAGGCGCACGAGGTCTTCGATCAGCGTCTGACGCTGCAGCTCGCCGGCCTTGAGCGCCCGCTGGTCAAGCACATGGCGGGTGGTTTCGTTGGTGCAGCAGAACACCCCGAGCACCTGCCCGTGCTCGTCACGCAGCGGAGAAAAGCAGAACGTCCACCAGGTCTGCTCCGGCTGGCCATAGCGCGCCATGCTCAGTGGCAGGTCATGGGCCTGAAACACTTCGCCGGCCAGGGCATTCTCGGCCATTGGCCTGACCTGGTCCCACACATCGGACCACAGCACCGCAATGGGCATGCCTATGGCACCCTCGGCACGTGGCCCCAGGATCGGTGTGTAGGCATCGTTGTGGAAAAACAGCAGTTCCGGTCCCCAGATCAGGTACATCGACACCGGGGATTCGAGCATCAGGTACAGCGCTGTCTTGAGCGCCCCCGGCCATTGATCGACAGGGCCCAGTGATGTCGCATTCCAGTCCTTGTGCCGTATGACCCGCGCGGCCTCGCTGTTGCCGACGGGGAAACCAACGCTTGATGTCACGTGAAGCAGCTCCCTTGCAAAGATGGGCGACAGTCGGACCGGGACGACTGTTCGCCAGCGTCATTGAAGTCTTCGAGGGATTGACCGCGTCGACCCACAAGGGTTGCACCTTGTCGTACAACATTTGCAGGGGATGCCCTGCGGGTCGGCCTGAAACATTACGAATCATACATCCAGGGGGCACACGGGACTTAGCGGCGGGTTTTTTGTCAATCAACCTATCCAGTCTGGTTCAAGGGTACTTCAGATGAATACACGTGGTTTACTCGACCAATTGCTCAAGTCAGGGCAACAGATGCTGCAAGACAAGGTCAGCGGCAAACCGGGCAAGCATCGCTCAGGCAATACGGGCCTGGCCGGTGGCCTGGGCAGCCTGCTGGGGGGCGGCAAGTCGTCCGGCGGGCTGGGCGGCCTGCTTTCGGGGGCCGGCAGCGGCGCGCTGGCGGCCGGTGCCATGGGCCTGCTTCGAGGCAAGGGCGCGCGCGGCATGGGCGGCAAGGTGCTGACCTACGGTGGCCTGGCGGCGCTGGGGGTGATCGCCTACAAGGCCTACAACAACTGGCAGGCCAGCCAGGGCCAGGCCGGCCAGCACGAGCCGCAGACCATCGACCGGCTGCCCGACGACCAGGCCGAAGAACACAGCCTGGCGATTCTGCGGGCCTTGGTGGCTGCGGCCAAGGCCGACGGCCATGTCGACGACCGCGAGCGGCAACTGATCGAAGGTGAATTCGTCAAACTCAACGACGACCGGCAGTTCCAGCAGTGGCTGCATGCCGAACTCGACAAGCCGCTGGATCCTGCCGAAGTGGCCCGTGCGGCACGCACGCCGGAAATGGCTGCCGAGATGTACATCGCCAGCCTGATCCTGGTCGACCAGGAGCACTTCATGGAGCGGGCCTACCTTGAAGAACTGGCCCGTCAGTTAAAGCTGGACGCCGGCCTGCAGCGCGAACTCGAAGCGCAGGTACGCCAGGCACAGTGACCTGGCGCACACCACCCGGCAGCCTGGCATTGCCCGGCTGTTGGCCGCCACGGACCTGATCAACAGCGGTTGTTCAGGCCCGTGCCGACGCTGCAGATCCCGAGTGCTGTGACCGAGAACCGGATCACGGCGCCGCGCCTGGGGATGTCCTTCAAACATGCCTTTAGTTGTTGAATCCGCTGCAACGCTGACCGTCGGGTACGTCGTTGTGTGGCACTGGCCATTTATTCATTGATTCAATGGCCGATGCCCTGTCCGGGTGCTGCCAGCCTTGTAAACCGCTGCCTGCAGAGGTTCATGAAAAATTTCCTGCGCGTCTGCAGACCTGTAAACAAGGGGATATTCCAGGTTTGGCAGGGCGTGCCTTTTAACTTTCCGACAGGCACGCTAATGCTTTAACGGTTGGGCTATACTCCAGCCCGCCTGGGCCATCACGCGGTCCATTTCATGAACACGGCCATGCCGGTGTTGAACTCCTGAGGGCTGACTGTGAAGAACTGGACGTTGCGTCAACGGATCCTGGCGAGTTTTGCCGTAATCATCGCCATCATGCTGTTGATGGTGGTGGCGTCTTACTCGCGTCTGCTGTCGATCGAGACCAGCGAAGAACAGGTCCGCCAGGATGCCTTGCCCGGCGTCTACTACAGCACCCTGGTACGCAGCGCCTGGGGCGAAAGTTATATCCGCACCCTGGAACTGATCGGCGAAGGCAAGGGCCGGCCCTTGAGCCAGGCCGAGCGCGACCAGTTCCAGGGCTTTGACGATGCCTTGCAAAAGCAGATCGACGGCTACAAGCGTTCCATCTTCGATGACACCGACAAAGCCAACTTCCTGCAGTTCGAAAAACAGCGCGAGCTGTATTCGCGCCTGCTCAAGGAAGTGCACGTCGCCTACGAGCGCGGTGATTACGCCGAGGCCAAGGAAGAGTTCTACGAGCAGGTCAATCCGGTGTGGACCCAGGGCCGCAAGCAGCTCAACGAAATCATCGTGGCCAACAAGCAGTTGGCCGATCTGGCCACCGACAATATCGTCAAGGCCGTGCTGGCCGCCAAGGTCGGCATGATCGTCTCGTTGCTGATCGCCATCCTGGCCGCCGGCGCCTGCGGCCTGCTGCTGATGCGTTCGATCATTGCGCCGATGCAGCGGCTGGTCGAGATCCTCGGCATCATGCGCACCGGCGACCTGAGCCAGCGGCTGAACCTGGCGCGCAACGACGAATTCAATGTGGTGCAGACCGGTTTCAACGACATGGTCAACGAGTTGACCGCGCTGGTGGCCCAGGCCCAGCGCTCGTCGGTACAGGTCACCACCTCGGTGACCGAGATCGCTGCCACCTCCAAGCAGCAACAGGCCACGGCCACCGAAACCGCTGCCACCACCACCGAGATCGGCGCCACTTCGCGTGAGATTGCCGCCACCTCCCGCGACCTGGTGCGCACCATGACCGAGGTGACCTCGGCCGCCGACCAGGCTTCGACACTGGCCGGCTCCGGCCAGCAAGGTCTGGCGCGCATGGAAGAAACCATGCACCAGGTGATGGGTGCGGCCAACCTGGTCAATGCCAAGCTGGCGATCCTCAACGAGAAGGCCGGCAACATCAATCAGGTGGTGGTGACCATCGTCAAGGTCGCCGACCAGACCAACCTGTTGTCGCTCAATGCCGCCATCGAGGCCGAGAAGGCCGGCGAATACGGGCGCGGCTTTGCCGTGGTGGCCACCGAAGTGCGTCGCCTGGCCGACCAGACCGCCGTGGCCACCTACGACATTGAACAGATGGTGCGCGAGATCCAGTCGGCGGTCTCGGCTGGTGTGATGGGCATGGACAAATTCTCCGAAGAAGTGCGCCGCGGCATGTTCGAGGTCACTCAGGTGGGCGAGCAGTTGTCGCAGATCATCCATCAGGTCCAGGCCCTGGCGCCGCGCGTGCTGATGGTCAACGAGGGCATGCAGGCCCAGGCCACCGGTGCCGAGCAGATCAACCAGGCCCTGGTGCAACTGGCCGACGCCAGCAGCCAGACGGTCGACTCACTGCGCCAGGCCAGCTTCGCCATCGACGAACTGAGCCAGGTCGCGGTCGGCCTGCGCAGTGGCGTCTCGCGTTTCAAGGTCTGAGTCGCCGCCATGCGCGATCACTCACTCAGGCGCCATGCCGTCACGCCGGTACGCGACACGCTGTTCCTGCTGTTTCGCATCGGCGAAGAGCGCTACGCCTTGCAGGCCACGGAAATTGCCGAGGTCCTGCCGCGGCTGAAGCTCAAGGTAATCCCCAAGGCGCCGCACTGGGTCGCGGGCATCTTTGCCCACCGTGGCGAGATCGTGCCGGTGATCGACATCAGCGCCTTGAGCTGCGGTAGCCAGGCGGCGCAGCGTACCAGCACGCGCATGGTCCTGGTGCATTACCGCCATGACGACCGTCACCCGGCCCAGTTGCTCGGCCTGATCCTGGAGCAGGCCACCGAAACCCTGCGTTGCCCGGCTTCGCAGTTCAAGGAGTACGGGCTGGAAAACCGCCTGTCACCTTACCTGGGGCCGGTGCGCGAAGACGAACTGGGCCTGTTGCAGTGGATCCGCGTCGAAGAACTGCTCAGCGAGCCGGTGCGCGAACTGCTTTACCCGGTCACGCCCCCCGATATCGATCAGCTCGAGGACGCGCCATGAGTGACGACGCGCGCTTTTTCGCTTACCTCAAAGAGCGCATCGGTCTGGATGTCGCTTCGGTGGGCGAGGCCATTGTCGAGCGTGCCCTGCGCCAGCGCTGCACCGCCAGCGGCGCCGCCGACAGCGACGCCTACTGGCTGTTGCTGCAGGGGTCGCCCACCGAGCAGCAAGCGCTGATCGAGGCGGTGATCGTTCCGGAAACCTGGTTCTTTCGCTACCCCGAATCGTTCGCCACCCTGGGCCGGCTGGCAGTAGCCCGGTTGCAGGCACTGGCCGGTGTACGGCCGCTGCGCCTCCTGAGCCTGCCCTGTTCCACGGGCGAAGAACCTTACTCGATTGCCATGGCGCTGTTCGATGCCGGCCTCAATGCGGCGCAGTTCAGGATCGATGCGATGGACATCAGCCCGCTTTCGATCCAGCGCGCCCGGCGCGCCATTTACGGCAAGAACTCGTTCAGGGGCACCGACCTGAGCTTTCGCGAGCGTCATTTCATGCCGTTCGCCGAAGGCTGGCAGGTCGCCCAACGGGTGCGCGACAGCGTGGACTTTCGTCCCGGCAATCTGCTGGACCCCGCGTTGCTCAACCAGCCGGCCTACGATTTCGTGTTCTGTCGCAACCTGGTGATCTATTTCGACCGGGCGACCCAGCAGCATGTCTTTGCCGTGCTCAAGCGCCTGACCCTGGAGGACGGCGTGCTGTTCATCGGTCCGGCCGAAGGCAACCTGATGAACCATATCGGCATGCGCTCGATCAACGTCGCGCAGTCCTTCGCCTTCAGGCATGCCCGCGAGGAAGACGCCCCTGCGGTGTTTGCCAGCCCGGCCCTGCCGGCCTCGACACCGGCCCCGACCGCCCAACGAGTACCGCCACCGATCGCACCTGCCGCACCCCGGCCCTTTGCCCCGGGCGCAGCGGCGCGGGTCACGGCGGCCGGCCCGGCGTTGCAAGGCAGTGCAGACCAGGTCCCGTCTGCCCCATTCGGTACATTGCCAGGGCCTGCCGACAGCGACCTGAACGCCATTGCCCGCCTGGCCAACCAGGGCCAGAGCCGCGAAGCCATGGCAGCTTGCGAGCGTTACCTGCAACAGCATGGGCCGGCGGCACCGGTGTTCTACT
The DNA here is from genome assembly GCF_900589395.1 of Pseudomonas viridiflava. GTDB lineage: Bacteria > Pseudomonadota > Gammaproteobacteria > Pseudomonadales > Pseudomonadaceae > Aquipseudomonas. Next base: position 23,112 of record NZ_UUIS01000061.1, on the reverse strand, counting down.
GGCTGGGCCTGCTCAGCGAAGTGGACGGTCATATGAGCCAGGCGCAGGGGTATTACCGCAAGGCCTTGTACCTGCAACCCCAGCATCCCGAGACGCTGGCGCAACTGGCGGCCCTGCTGGCCGCCCAGGGCGACAGCGCCGGGGCCCAGCGCCTGCTTGAGCGGGCTGCCCGCAGCGCCGGCAAGCAAGGAGGCAGTCGATGAGCGAGGTCAGCCTGTTCAGCATTGCCCAGGGCGATGATCAAGCCATCGATGATTGCTGGAACCGCATCGGCATTCATGGCGACCGGTCCTGTCCGGTGCTGGCCGGGCACATCCATTGCCGCAATTGCGAGGTGTACTCGGCGGCCGCCACACGTTTGCTCGACCGCTACAGCCTGGTGCAGGACTATCACGACCGTTCGCGCAGCAGCGAACAGCAGACCCAGGTCCGTACCCGTTCGGTGCTGGTCTTCCGGCTGGGCGATGAGTGGCTGGGCCTGGCCACCCGCAGCCTGGTCGAGGTGGCGCCGATGCAGGCGATTCATTCGCTGCCGCATCAGCGTGCCCGGGCCTTGCTGGGTGTGGCCAACGTGCGCGGGGCGCTGGTGGCCTGCATTTCGCTGGTCGAATTGCTGGGCCTGGACGTGGCAGCCTCTGCCGCGCCGGCCGGCACCCGGGTCATGCCGCGCATGCTGATCGTCGCGGCCCATGGAGGACCTGTGGTGGTGCCGGTCGACGAAGTGGACGGCATTCATGCCATGACCGAACAGTGGCTGGAGTCGGCGTCATTGTCGGGCACCCACGCCAACGCCCGCTTCACCCGTGGCGTGTTGCACTGGAAAGACCGCAGCCTGCGGCTGCTTGACGAGCAGGAGTTGTTGTCGGCGGTCAACCGGAGCCTTACATGACGCCTGATCAAATGCGCGACGCCTCGCTGTTCGAGCTGTTTACCCTGGAAGCCGAAGCCCAGACCCAGGTCTTGAGCGCCGGCCTGCTGGCGCTGGAACGCAGCCCGACCCTGGCCGACCAGCTCGAAGCGTGCATGCGTGCCGCGCATTCGCTCAAGGGCGCGGCGCGCATCGTCGGGGTCGATTTCGGCGTCAGCGTCGCCCACGTCATGGAAGATTGCCTGGTCAGCGCCCAGGAAGGCCGGCTGATGCTGCAGGCCGAGCACATCGATGTGCTGCTGTCGGGCACCGACATGCTGATGCGCATCGCCACCCCCGGCGACGGCAGTGTCGACCAGGCCGCTGTCGATGCCTATGTGCAGCGCATGAATACCCTGATGGCCTCCGGTGTGGGGGCCGGGCGCAGTGTCGCCCGCCCGTCCGATCCCTTGCTGGCGCCCGGCCTGCTGGCCGACCCGTTATTGCGCGCCTCCTTGCCTGAACAGGACTTGCCGGCCATCGACCTGTCCCACGCGTCGCTGCTGCAGACCGATGCCGCGGCGGTCGAGCCGTCCTCCGGGTTGCCGGAGCCGCCACCAGCGCAGCCCGACACGCCCTTGATCGCTGCCGAGGCCGATCCGGCCCCGCGCCCGCTGCGTGAGCGCCGGGTGGCTGAAGGCGGCGAGCGAGTCTTGCGCGTTACCGCCGAACGCCTCAACGGCCTGCTTGACCTGTCGAGCAAGTCGCTGGTCGAGAGCCAGCGCATCAAGCCGCTGCTGGCCGGCATGCAGCGTCTCAAACGCCTGCAACTGGGCAGTGACCGGGCCTTGCAGGTGCTGGAGGCGAACCTGAGTGTCAGCACCGTGAGCCCCGAGGCCCAGCGCGCGCTGGAAGACGCCCGCAGCCTGTTGTCGCAGGCACAGAACATGCTGATCGAACAGGCCGGCGAGCTGGATGAATTCGGCTGGCAATCGGCGCAGCGCGCCCAGTCGCTCTACGACAGCGCGCTGGCCTGCCGCATGCGGCCATTTGCTGACGTGCTGGGCGGGCAGGCGCGCATGGTGCGTGACCTGGGCCGCGAGCTGGGCAAACAGGTGCGCCTGGACATCGAAGGCGACAAGACCCAGGTCGACCGCGAGGTCCTGGAAAAGCTCGAGGCGCCGCTGACCCACCTGCTGCGCAATGCCGTCGACCATGGCATCGAAATGCCCGAGCGACGCCTGGCGCAAGGCAAGGACAGCGAAGGCGCGATCTGCCTGCGTGCTTCGCACCAGGCCGGCATGCTGGTGGTCGAGTTGAGCGACGATGGCGGCGGTGTCGACCTGGAGCGCCTGGCGCAGGCCATCGTCCAGCGCAAGCTGTCGCCGGCTGAAAGCACGGCGCAGATGAGTGAGGAGGAGCTGCTCAGCTTTCTGTTTCTGCCCGGCTTCAGCATGCGCGACAAGGTCACGCAGATTTCCGGGCGTGGCGTCGGCCTGGATGCCGTGCAGCACATGGTCCGCCAGTTGCACGGCGGCGTGACCCTGGAACAGACGGCCGGGCAGGGCAGTTGCTTCCGTATCGAGGTGCCGCTGACCCTGTCGGTGGCGCGCAGCCTGGTGGTGGACGTCGGCGGCGAAGCCTATGCCTTCCCGCTGGCGCACATCGAACGGATGTGCGACCTGGAGCCGACCGACATCGTGCAACTGGAAGGGCGCCAGCATTTCTGGCACGAAGGCCGACATGTGGGCCTGGTATCGGCCAGCCAGTTGCTCAACCGTCCGCCCAGCAGCAAGGGTCAGGAAAGCCTCAAGGTCGTGGTGATTCGTGAGCGTGACGCGGTGTACGGCGTGGCCGTGGAGCGTTTCATCGGCGAGCGCACGCTGGTGGTCATGCCCCTGGATGCCCGTTTGGGCAAGGTGCAGGACGTCTCGGCGGGGGCCTTGCTCGACGATGGCACGGTGGTGCTGATCATCGATGTCGAAGACTTGCTGCGTTCGGTCGAGAAGCTACTCAACACCGGCCGGCTGGAGCGCATCGATCGCCAGAACCGCAGTGCCGGGCAGGTGGCACGCAAGCGTGTTCTGGTGGTCGATGACTCATTGACGGTGCGTGAGTTGGAGCGCAAGTTACTCGTCAGTCGCGGCTATGAGGTGGCGGTGGCGGTCGACGGCATGGATGGCTGGAATGCCCTGCGCAGTGAAGACTTCGATCTGCTGATTACCGACATCGACATGCCCCGCATGGACGGTATCGAACTGGTGACCCTGTTGCGCCGCGACACACGCCTGCAGTCGTTGCCGGTGATGGTGGTGTCCTACAAGGACCGTGAGGAAGACCGCCAGCGTGGCCTTGAGGCCGGTGCCGATTATTATCTGGCCAAGGCCAGTTTTCACGATGACGCTTTGCTCGATGCCGTAGTGGAACTGATAGGAGAAGCACAGGCATGAAGATCGCCATTGTCAATGACATGCCTCTGGCGATCGAGGCCCTGCGCCGGGCGCTGGCCTTCGAGCCTTCGCACCAGATCGTCTGGGTGGCCAGCAATGGCGCCGAGGCGGTGCAGCGCTGCGCCGAGTCGCTCCCGGATGTGATTCTGATGGACCTGATCATGCCCGTCATGGATGGGGTCGAAGCCACTCGACGGATCATGGCCGCCACGCCATGCGCTATCGTTCTGGTAACGGTCGATCGCCAGCAGAATGCCCACCGTGTGTTCGAGGCCATGGGCCACGGTGCACTGGATGTGGTCGATACCCCGGCCATCGGCTCAGGCAACCCCAAGGAAGCGGCGGCCCCCCTGCTGCGCAAGATTCTCAATATCGGCTGGCTGATCGGCCAGAGCAGCCCCCGCGAGCGCAACCAGGGCTCGGCCCTGCGCCATGCGGTCAGGCATGACGGCCTGGTGGCCATCGGCTCGTCGGCCGGAGGGCCGGCGGCACTGGAAGAGTTGCTCAAGGGGCTGCCGGTGAACTTTCCGGCGGCCATCGTCCTGGTGCAGCATGTCGACCAGGTGTTCGCCGCCGGCATGGCCGAGTGGCTGAGCAGCGTCTCGGGCATGCCGGTGCGCCTGGCCTGCGAAGGTGAGCCGCCGCAGGCCGGGCAGGTGGTCCTGGCCGGCACCAATCACCACATTCGTCTGCTCAAGGACGGGACGCTGGCGTACACAGCGGAGCCTGTCAACGAAATCTACCGGCCCTCGATCGATGTGTTCTTCGAAAGTGTGGCCCGCTACTGGAGTGGAAAAGCTGTGGGAGTTTTATTGACCGGCATGGGGCGTGACGGTGCCCAGGGACTCAAGGCCATGCGTGAGCAGGGTTTTCTGACGATTGCTCAGGACCAGGCCAGCAGCGCGGTCTATGGCATGCCCAAGGCGGCCGCCGCCATTGACGCCGCTGCCGAGATCCGGCCGCTGCGCACCATCGCACCTCGCTTGCTTGAGGTATTCGCTCAATGATGTTCCAGGTCAACTCACCCGCTGCCGGTGATCAGGAGACGCTTCATGCATGACTTGCAGATCGAAGAGATCAAGGCTTCGGATGAAAATGCCGCCATGGTGCTGCTGGTCGATGATCAGGCAATGATCGGTGAAGCGGTGCGCCGCGGGCTGGCCAACGAAGCGATGATCGACTTTCATTTCTGTGCCGATCCGCACCAGGCCATTGCCCAGGCGATCCAGATCAAGCCCACGGTCATCCTGCAGGACCTGGTCATGCCGGGCCTGGACGGCCTGACACTGGTGCGCGAGTACCGCAACAACCCGTTGACCCGGGACATCCCGATCATCGTGCTGTCGACCAAGGAAGACCCGCTGATCAAGAGCGCCGCCTTTGCCGCCGGCGCCAACGATTACCTGGTCAAGCTGCCGGACAACATCGAGCTGGTGGCGCGCATCCGCTATCACTCGCGCTCCTACATGACCCTGCTGCAGCGCGACGAAGCCTACCGGGCCCTGCGCGTCAGCCAGCAGCAGTTGCTCGACACCAACCTGGTGCTGCAACGGCTGATGAACTCCGACGGCCTGACCGGGCTGTCCAACCGCCGTCACTTCGACGAATACCTGGAGCTGGAATGGCGCCGGGCCTTGCGTGAGCAGAGCCAGTTGTCGCTGATGATGATCGATGTCGACTACTTCAAGGCCTACAACGACAACTTCGGGCACCTGGAAGGCGATGAAGCCCTGCGCCAGGTGGCCAAGGCGATTCGCGCCAATTGCAGTCGCCCTTCCGACCTGCCGGCCCGCTATGGCGGTGAAGAGTTTGCGATGGTGCTACCCAATACCACCCCTGGTGGCGCGCGGCTGCTGGCGGAAAAGCTGCGCCAGAGCGTGGTCGGCATGAGCATTGCGCACATCGCCCCTGACCAGGGCTCGCACCTGACCATCAGCATCGGCGTCGCCACGGTGGTGCCCCAGCCGGGCAGCAATAGCCGGCAATTGATTCTGGATGCCGACAAAGGCTTGTACGCGGCCAAGCACAACGGCCGTAACCAGGTGCAGGTCGGCGGGTAGGGCGCAGGACCGTAGGGCCGGCTGGGCGGCGATTCGCTTCAGCCAGAAAGCAGGCGACACGTTTTGCGTCGTGCCCTTCGCTGCTCAAGCGGATCGCCGCCCGGCCGCTCCTGCGGGATCGCCGTTTCACCGGCAACAGCGCACCGGTGGCCATTAAAAAAAGCCGCCCTTACTCCCCGATATCATGATTTTTCACGTCCGTACGCTTTCCCTATAGTCCTCGCAAGCCCACTCGGAACACCCAGGTGTTCCCTTGATGCGAGAGACTTCATGGACAACAGCAAATACGCCGCACCGTCTCCGGATGTCGGCATGGGCACCCGGGTTGTCTGGGGCGGCGAGCAGGTCCGTCATCCTTACAACGCCACCCAGGCACCCATCGTGGTCAGTGCCGCCTACGGCTATGACGACATCGACAACTGGTACGACGTGGCCTTGGGCAAGGAGCCCGGCTTCATCTACAGCCGCATGAGCAATCCCACCGTCGAGGTGCTGGAGCATAAACTCTGCGAACTGGAGCGCGCCGAGTCTGCGGTGGCGTTCAGCACCGGCATGGCCGCCATCAGCGGTGTGTTGCACACCTTCCTGTCCTGCGGGCAGCGTGTGGTCTCGACCCGCGACAGCTACGGCGGCACCAACAAGATTTTCGAAGAGTTCCTGCCGCGCATGGGCGTACAGGTCACCCTGTGCGACACGCTCGACACCGAGCAGCTCGAACAGGAAATCGCCAAGGGCTGCAACGTCCTGTACCTGGAAACCCCCACCAACCCTACGCTCAAGATCGTCGACATTCGCCGTCTGGTCGCAGCGGCAAAACGTGTGGGCGCGCTGGTGGTGGCTGACAACACCTTCGCCACGCCGCTGAACCAGAATCCGCTGGCGCTGGGCGTGGATGTAGTCGTGCACAGCGCCACCAAGTTCCTCTCCGGTCACGGCGATGCCATGGGCGGCGTGGTGTGCGGCGCCGAAGCGCTGATGGCGCAGGTGCGTCATTACCGTGAAATCAATGGGGCTTCGCTGGATGCCTTTTCGGCGTTCCTGATCATTCGCGGCATCAAGACCCTGGCGCTGCGTCTGCGTCAGCAGCAAGCCAGTGCGCAGTTGCTGGCCGAGTACCTGTGCACCGAGCCCTTGGTGGAGTCGGTGAACTACCCGGGGCTGCCGCAGCACCCGGGCCATGCCATTGCGTGCGCGCAAATGAACGGCTTCGGCGCCATCGTCAGCTTCGTGCTCAAGGGCGGCATGCCGACCGTGGCCCGCTTGCTGCCGCAACTGAAGTACGCCCACCGGGCCGGCAACCTGGGGGCGGTCGAGACCATCTATGGGCCGGCACGCACCACCAGCCATGTCGAGAACACCCTGCAAGAGCGCCAGGCCTTGGGCATTTCCGAGGGCCTGGTGCGTGTGTCCGTCGGCATTGAAGAGTCGGCCGACCTGCTGGCTGACCTGCAACAGGCCTTCGCCTTCGTGCGCAGCCAGCCAGGCGCTGCATCCGTTCACCCAGACCCTGCGCACGCGTTGGTTGACGCTGGCGCCTGAGGACGGGCAAGGCCCGGGGGGCTTTCATCCCGGGCCGTTCATGAAGCATGAAAACAATAAAATCCAGCGACAGGAAAATTGCACTGCCCAACCGGTTGCAAGGCCTTTGTTCGCGCATTTCATGAGACCACTACCATGTCCACACACTTGAAAGATCAACAGCCCGACCCCGCCTCACAGTTCCAGAAGCAGATGCAGACCCGTCATATCGTGATGCTGGCCCTGGGCGGCGTCATCGGCACCGGGCTGTTCCTGACCTCCGGTTATACGGTCAATCAGGCCGGACCACTGGGGGCCGTGATTGCCTACATGATTGGCGCGGTAATGGTGTACCTGGTCATGGTCTGCCTGGGTGAGCTGGCCGTGCAGATGCCCGAGACCGGCTCGTTCAGCAGTTACGCCACACGTTATCTCGGCCCGGGCACCGGCTACACCGTGGCCTGGCTCTACTGGCTGACGTGGACGGTCGCGATCGGCTCGGAATTTACCGCCGCCGGCATCCTGATGGTGCGCTGGTTCCCGGACACGCCGGTGTGGATCTGGAGTGCGCTGTTTGCCATGACGGTGTTCGTGAGCAACGTGGTGTCGGTGCGTCTGTTTGCGGAAACCGAATTCTGGCTGTCACTGATCAAGGTGCTGACCGTGATCACTTTCATTCTGATCGGCGGGGCCGCGATTCTCGGGCTGTTCCAGGTGCAGGGCCTGCAAGGCGCCGGACTTTCCAACTTCACCCGTGAAGGGCTGTTCCCGACCGGCTTCATGCCCATCGTCATGACCTTGCTGGCGGTGTCCTTCGCCTTTTCCGGCACCGAGCTGATCGGCATTGCCGCCGGTGAAGCGCAAGACCCGCAAAGCAGCGTGCCCAAGGCCATCCGCACCACCGTGGTCCGCCTGGCGCTGTTCTTTGTCGGCACCATCTTTGTGTTGGCCACCTTGCTGCCCCGCGAACAGGCCGGCCTGGTCGAAAGTCCGTTCGTCATGGTGTTCGAGCTGATCGGCATTCCGTACTCGGCCGACATCATGAACTTTGTCATTCTCACGGCACTGATTTCTGCCGCCAACTCAGGGTTGTATGCCGCCTCGCGCATGCTGTGGACGCTGAGCGACCAGGGCCACATGCCCAAGTGCTACGCCAGGCTCTCGCGGCGCGGCACACCGGTGAACGCCATCATCCTGAGCATGGCCGGTGCGGCAGCGTCCCTGCTCAGCAGTGTGTTTGCCCCCGACACCGTGTACCTGGCGCTGGTGTCCATTTCCGGCCTGGCCGTGGTAGTGGTGTGGATGAGCATCGCCGCCAGCCAGATCGCATTCCGCCGGCACTACGTCGCCCATGGCGGGCGCGTCGAAGACCTGCACTTTCGTGTGCGCGGCTACCCGTGGGTGCCCATCGCGGCCTTGTTGAGCTGCACGCTGGCGTGCGTGGGCATTGCCTTCGACCCCGAGCAGCGCGTGGCCCTGTACTTCGGCCTGCCCTTTATCGCCTGGTGCTATTTCATCTACTGGATCACCCGCAACAAGCGGGCCGAGCGCCTGGCGTTGGAAGCCGCCGTGCATGCCTCTGGTACGCCATGAAGGTCTCGGGCAATGATTGCGCCCCGATAAAGCACTGATGAGGTCGCGCCGATGAGCCAGAAGTCACTCCCTCCCTTGAACTGGCTGAGGGCCTTTGAAGTGTCGGCGCGTTACCTGAACTTCACCCACGCCGCCGATGAACTGCACCTGACCCAAGGCGCGGTGAGCCAGCAGATCCGTCAGCTGGAAAGCCATCTGGGCGTGGCGTTGTTCAAACGCCTGCCGCGTGGCCTGGGCCTGACCGAGGAAGGGCAGTCGTACCTGCCGGTGGTGCAGGATGCGATCAGCCGCCTGGCGGTAGGCACCAACGAAATTTTCGGCCAGCACCATCGCCGTCCTCTGAAAGTACGCGGCAGCCTGTCCTTTCTGCATTACTGGCTGGCGCCGCGGCTGGCCGATTTCTGCCGGGAATACCCACAGATCGATATTCGTTACATCAGCAACCTCTGGGTCAAGGAGCCGGACGGCGAAGATGACCTGGAGATTCGCTGGGGCTGCGGCCGCTGGCCCGGCCTGCACGCCCAGCGCCTGACCTGGGACCTCCTGCAACCGGTGTGCTCGCCGGCCCTCATGCTGCGTTCGCCCATCCATGAGCCACGCGACCTGATGCACCACGCCCTGCTGCACGTGCTGGGGTACGAGGAGGGCTGGGGTTACTGGCTGCGGCGGGTAGGCGCCCATGACGTCGACGCCTCCCGAGGCATGCAGTTCGACACGTTGATTTCCACAATCCGCATGGCCGAACTGGGGCAGGGCGTGGCGCTGGCACGCTCTTCGGTGGTCGAGGAACAACTCAGGAACGGGCAATTGGTGGCGCCCTTCAAGCACCGTATCGAGGCCAGCGAATCCTTTTACCTGGTGCATGAACAGGCCGAAGCGCTGTCGCCTGATGCGGCCAGCTTTTCGACCTGGCTGGTGGCTCAGGCCCATCGCCTTTTGTAATACCCAACAGGAGTGGTCATGGAGTATGTAAGTACACGCGGCGGCGAGCTACGGGCGGATTTTCGCCGCGTGGTGCTGTCGGGACTGGCCGAAAACGGTGGCCTGTATGTGCCGGCCCGCTTGCCGGTGTTCACCGAAAAACAGATCGCCAGTTGGTCATGGCTGCCGTTCGATGAACTGGTGTGGCGTGTGATCTCGCCCTTTGTCGGCACCGCCATGGATGAAGGCACCCTGCGGGCCTTGCTCAGCGACAGCTACCGGGCCTTCAGGCACCGGGCGATCACGCCGCTTGAGCAGATCGGCCATAACGAGTGGATCCTGCAGCTGTTCCACGGCCCGACCGGTTCTTCCAAGGACTTCGCCGCCCAGTTGCAGGCGCGCCTGGTCGGGCATTTTCTGCAAGCGCTCGACAAGGACGCCTGGGTGGTCGGCGCCACCAACGGTGATACGGGCCTGGCGGCGCTGCAAGCCTTTGCCGAATGCCCGGCGGTGCGCCTGGCGATCCTGTACCCGCGCGACGGGCTGGCGCCCGGACAACTCGCCGCCTTGCAGGCCGCCGACCCGCAGCGGGTCAAGCTGTTGGCCGTCGAAGGCAACTTCGATGACTGCCAGACCCTGGTGGCACGGCTGCTGCGTGAGTGGCCCGCGGACGCGCCGGTGCCGGTGTGTTTCAACTCCACCAACTGGATCGGCGTGCTGGCGCAGATCGTTTTCTATTTCTATGCCGCCCTGCAACTGGGCGGCGGCTCGCGGCCGGTCGGGTTCAGCATTCCGGCGGCCAGTTCGGCCGAGATCTACGCCGGCTACATCGCGCAGAAAATGGGTTTGCCCATCAACCAGGTGATCATTTCCACCAACCGCAACGATGCGCTGCATCAGTTCTTTCACTGCAACCGCTACTCGACCCGGCGCACGGACCGCACGGTGTCGCCGGCGATGGACTTCTCGTTGTTTTGCAACCTGGAGCGGTTTATCTGGGAGGTGTACGAGCACGATGGCGCTGCCACCCGCGCGCTGATGGAGCAGTTTGAACGCCACGGCGAAATGAGCATCGGCAACCCGCAATGGTTGCGCGGGCGCCTGCTGTTCGATTCCTATGCAGTGGACGAAGCCCAGGTGCGCGACGAGGTGGTCGGGCTGTTCCGCGAGACCGGCTCGGCCATCGACCCGCACACCGCTGTCGGCGTGTTGGCTGGCCGCTTGCATCGGCGCAGCCTGGGCGCGCCGATGGTCACCTTCGGGCAGATTGCGCCAGGCAAGTCGGCCGCCTTGCTGGCCGAACTGGGCGTCTGGCCGGCCAGTGTGCCGCCGACGCCAATGGTGAGCGCACAACCGCCGTACCTGGCCAAGGACGATTTGCAAGGCCTGTTACAGGCCCTGCAACTGACGCCGTCGAGGTTGGCATGAAGCGCATCCTCGATCCGCTGGATGAGCGCATCCTGGCCGAACTGACCGCCAATGCACGCATCGCCCATATCGAACTGGGCGCCAAGGTCAACCTGTCGCGTAACGCAGTGCGCCAGCGCATCGAACGCCTGGAGCGCGACGGTGCGATCCAGGGCTACACGGTGCGGCTGGGGGAGTCGCGCCGGCCGGCCTCGCTGATCAGCGCCGTGATCTTCGTCTACCGCTATGACCGTATGCGCGGCGAGGCCGTGCTGGCGGCGCTGCGGGCCCTGCCGGAGGTGGTGCAGTGTGAAGTGCTCAGCGGCGAATTCGACCTGATGCTGCGCGTCAACGCCGCCACGCCCGAGCGCGTGCACCAGGTGTGGAAGGACATTGCCGCCATGCCGGGGGTGGAAAACACGGTTACCTCGTTCGTGTTGTCGGCGGTGTTCTGACCCGGCTGTGAGCGGTGCGGGCATGGGCAAAACGCTCAATGAATACAGCAAACTGGCCTATTCAACTGCCAGTGCCCGGCTCTTAGGATGGTCCTGTCGAACAACAACCTCCCTGAGAGAGACGCCTTCATGACTGAGTACAAGATAGCCCTGGTAGGATTCGGTGGCGTGAACCGTGGCTTTGCCCAACTGGTGGCCGAGCGCAATGCCCAGTGGCAGGCGTCGCTGGGGTTCACGATCAGGATTGTCGGGGTCACCGACCTGTTTCTGGGCTCGATCGTGGCCCGCGAGGGGCTGGATGCCGCGCAATTGGTGGCATTGCCGAGCGAGAAGGGCGCATTCGCCCGGTTGCCGGGCGGCCATGCCGAGGCGTTCAACGAGAATGTGATCAAGCACTCCGGTGCCGATCTCATCGCCGAGGCCACGTTCACCAACCCCATCGATGGCGAGCCGGCCACCACCTTCTGCCGCTGGGCCCTGGAAAGCGGCATCCATGTGGTGACCACCAACAAGGGCCCCGTGGCCTTGCACGCGGCCGAGCTCAAGGCCCTGGCCCGTCGCAACAACGTAGCTTTCGAATACGAAGGCGCGGTCATGAGCGGCACGCCGGTGCTGCGCCTGGCCCGCCAGGCCCTGGCTGGCGCCAACGTGCAAGGCTTCGAAGGCATCCTCAACGGCACCTCCAACTATGTGCTCAGCCAGATGAAAAACGGCCTTGCCTTCGCTGATGCCGTGGCCCAGGCACAACAGCTTGGCTACGCCGAAGCGGACCCGACCGCCGATGTCGAAGGCTTCGATGTACGCCTCAAGGTGGTCATCCTCGCCAACGAGCTGCTTGATGCGCGCTTGCAGCTCAGCGATGTGGCCTGTTCGGGCATCAGCGCCATCAGCGCCCAGGACATTGCCGATGCCAGCGCCAACAACGCCAGCTGGAAACTGATCGGCGCGGCCGAGCGCCAGGCCGATGGCTCGGTGCAGGCCCGGGTGCAGGCGCGCCTGCTGCCCAATACGCACCCGCTGGCGGGCATCGGCGGGGCGATCAATGCCGTGACCTTCAGCACCGACCTGTTGGGCGCGGTCACCGTGTCCGGGCCTGGCGCTGGACGTATCGAGACCGCCTTTGCCTTGCTGTCGGACATCGTTGCCATCCACGCCGCCCGCGGCCATTGATCAGGAGTTCCTCATGAGCGTATCCAGCCTGGCCAGCATCATGCTGCCTGAACCTGCCCAGATCGATGTCCTGAGCCCTTTCGATGGGCGTCTGATCGGACGCGTGCCGTGCCTCGATGCTACCGCCGTGCCCGGCTTGCTGGCGCGTGCGCGCATCGGCGTGCGCGACAGCGCCGCCCTGCCACGCCACCGTCGGGCGCGTATTCTCGAAGACGCCGCCCACGCCATTGAACGAGACGCCGACGCCTTTGCCCGGCTGATCGTGGCCGAGGCGGGCAAGACCCTGCGCCAGGCCGAAAAAGAGGTGAAGCGCTGCGTCAACACCCTCAAGCTTTCGGCCGAGGAAGCTCGACGCAACGCCGGGGAAGTGATCCCGTTCGGCGCCTATGAAGGCTCGGAGTCGCGCCAGGGCTGGTTCACCCGTGAGCCGCTGGGGCTGATCGTGGCGATCACGCCGTACAACGACCCCCTCAACCTGGTCGCGCACAAACTGGGCCCGGCCATCGCCGGTGGCAATGCCGTGATCCTCAAACCCTCGGAGCTGGCGCCGCTCTCGGCCCTCAAGCTGGTGGCGTGCCTGGTCCAGGCCGGCCTGCCCGATTCGGTGGTGACCGTGGCCACCGGCGGCGTCGACCTGGGCAAGGCCCTGGTGGAAGTGCGCGAGGTGCGGATGATTTCCTTCACCGGCGGCTTTGCCACCGGCGAGGCCATTGCCCGCAGCGCCGGCCTGAAGAAACTGGCCATGGACCTGGGCGGCAATGCCCCGGTGCTGGTGCTGGACGATTGCGATCTGGAGGCGGCCGTAGAATCGTGCGTGTCCGGCGCCTTCTGGGCGGCCGGGCAAAACTGCATCGGCACCCAGCGCATCCTGGTGCACCGCTCGATCTACGCCGGCTTCCGTGAGCGCTTTGTCCACCAGACCCGCGCCCTGGTCACCGGCGACCCCGCCCTGCGCAGCACGGATGTCGGCCCGATGATCAGCGAACAGGCCGCGCGTTGCACCGAGCAACGGGTCAACAGCGCCCTGGCCGAAGGCGCCGTGCTTTTGTGCGGGCACCAGCGCCAGGCCGGCAGCTACGCGCCGACCGTGCTGGAGCAGGTCAGCCACAGCAGCGCCCTCTGGCAGCAGGAAGTCTTTGCCCCGGTGGTGATCCTGGAACCGTTCGAACACCTGGACGACGCCGTGGCCCTGGCCAACGCCACCGAATACAGCCTGCACGCCGGGCTGTTCACCTGCGACCTGGGCAAGGCGCTGAAGCTGGCCCGACAGATCGAAGCCGGCGGCGTGATGATCAACGATTCGTCCGACTACCGCTTCGACGCCATGCCCTTCGGCGGCTTCAAGTACGGCAGCCTGGGGCGCGAAGGCGTGCGGTTTGCGTATGAAGACATGACGCAGCCGAAGGTGGTTTGTATCAATGGGGTGGGGTGAGGTGGGCCAGGACGCCTGCTACAGAGGCATCCTGTTACAGCGGCGTACCACCCCATCCGAAGAGGCTGCTTTCCCGGCAGCCTCTGGGGTATACTCGCCGGCTTTGTAATTTTCGCCTGCGAGTGCTGACGACCATGGAAATCAATCCGATCATAAACAGCATCAAGGACCTCTCCGAGCGTTCCCAAACCATTCGGGGGTATCTTTGACTACGATCACAAACATGATCGTCTGACCGAAGTGACCCGCGAGCTCGAAGACCCCGCTGTCTGGAACAAACCCGAATACGCCCAGAACCTGGGCCGCGAACGCGCCCAGCTGGCGCTGATCGTCGACACCCTCGACGAACTGGCCAGCGGCCTGGCCGATGCCCGCGACCTGCTGGACATGGCTGCCGAGGAAGAAGACGAAGGCGCTGTGGCCGATGTGTCGGCCGAGGTCGAGCGCTTGCGCGAGGCGCTCGAAAAGCTCGAGTTCCGCCGCATGTTCAGTGGCGAGATGGACCCCAACAACGCCTACCTCGACATCCAGGCCGGCTCCGGCGGTACCGAGGCTCAGGACTGGGCCAACATCCTGTTGCGCATGTACCTGCGCTGGGCTGACAAACGCGGTTTCGAAGCGACCATCATGGAACTGTCGGCCGGTGAAGTCGCCGGCATCAAGGGTGCGACCGTGCACATCAAGGGCGAATACGCCTTTGGCTGGCTGCGCACCGAGATCGGCGTGCACCGCCTGGTGCGCAAGAGTCCGTTCGACTCCGGCAACCGTCGCCACACCTCGTTCTCGGCCGTGTTCGTCTCGCCCGAAATCGATGACAACATCGAAATCGAGATCAACCCGTCCGACCTGCGCATCGACACCTACCGCTCCTCCGGTGCCGGTGGCCAGCACGTCAACACCACTGACTCGGCGGTGCGCATCACGCACGTGCCGACCAACACCGTGGTCAGTTGCCAGAACGAGCGCTCCCAGCACGCCAACAAGGACACCGCCATGAAAATGCTGCGGGCCCGGTTGTACGAGCAGGAAATCCAGAAGCGCAACGCCGCCTCCCAGGCGCTGGAAGACACCAAGTCCGACATCGGCTGGGGTCACCAGATTCGCTCCTATGTCCTGGATGCCTCGCGCATCAAGGACCTGCGCACCAGCATCGAGCGCAGCGACTGCGACAAGGTGCTCGACGGCGACCTGGACGAGTACCTGATTGCCAGCCTCAAGCAAGGGCTGTAAGGCGACACAACAGCAGCGGGCAGCCCGGACTGCCCGCCATCCCTTGCCGCAGGCGAGGGACAACGTACCTGTGATGGAATAACTGAAGACATGAGCGACCAACAACCCGACTCGCAAGCCCTGCAACAGGAAGAAAACACCCTGATCGCCCTGCGCAAGGAAAAGCTTGCCGCCGAACGTGCCAAGGGTCAGGCCTTCCCCAACGACTTCCGTCGCGACAACTACTGCAACGACCTGCAGAAACAGTACGCCGACCACACCAAGGAAGCGCTGGCCGAGGCTGCCATCCCCGTCAAGGTTGCCGGTCGCATCATGCTCAACCGTGGGGCCTTCATGGTCATCCAGGACATGACCGGGCGCATCCAGGTCTATGTCAACCGCAAGACCCTGCCCGAGCAGACCCTGGCCGAGGTCAAGACCTGGGACCTGGGCGACATCATCGCCGCCGAAGGCACCCTGGCCCGTTCCGGCAAGGGCGACCTGTACGTCGAGATGACCGCCGTGCGCCTGCTGACCAAGTCGCTGCGCCCGCTGCCGGACAAGCACCATGGCCTGACCGACACCGAGCAGCGCTATCGCCAGCGCTACGTCGACCTGATCGTCAACGAAGAAGTGCGCGACACTTTCCGGGTGCGCTCGCAAGTGATCAGCCATATCCGCAGCTTCCTGGCCAAGCGCGACTTCCTTGAAGTCGAGACGCCGATGCTGCAGACCATTCCGGGCGGCGCGGCAGCCAAGCCGTTCGAAACCCACCACAACGCGCTGGACATGCCGATGTTCCTGCGCATCGCGCCGGAGCTGTACCTCAAGCGCCTGGTGGTGGGCGGGTTTGAAAAGGTGTTCGAGATCAATCGCAACTTCCGCAACGAAGGCGTCTCGACCCGGCACAATCCTGAATTCACCATGCTGGAGTTCTACCAGGCCTACGCCGACTACGAAGACAACATGGACCTCACCGAGGCGTTGTTCCGTGAGCTGGCGCAACTGGTGCTGGGCAGCACCGACGTGCCGTACGGCGACAAGGTGTTCCACTTCGGCGAGCCGTTCGTGCGCCTGTCGGTGTTCGACTCGATCCTCAAGTACAACCCCGAACTGACCGCCGATGACCTGCAGGACATCGACAAGGCCCGCGCCATCGCCAAGAAAGCCGGCGCCAAGGTGCTGGGCTTTGAAGGCCTGGGCAAGCTGCAGGTGATGATTTTCGAAGAGTTGGTCGAGCACAAGCTGGAGCAGCCGCACTTCATCACCCAGTACCCGTTCGAAGTGTCGCCGCTGGCACGCCGCAACGACGACAACCCGAATGTCACCGACCGCTTCGAGCTGTTCATCGGCGGCCGTGAAATCGCCAACGCCTACTCCGAGCTCAACGATGCCGAAGACCAGGCCGAGCGCTTCCAGGCCCAGGTGGCCGACAAGGACGCCGGCGACGACGAAGCCATGCACTACGACGCCGACTTCGTCCGCGCCCTGGAGTACGGCATGCCGCCAACGGCGGGTGAGGGCATCGGCATCGACCGTCTGGTCATGCTGCTGACCAACTCGCCGTCGATCCGCGACGTGATCCTGTTCCCGCACATGCGCCCACAGGCGTAAGCGGCAACACCCCGAACCGCCTGTTCGTGTGATATGAACAGGCGGTTTTTTTATGCGCGGCATATGGGTTTTCGTTGGCGTGGCTTTAGCCGCGAATGGCGCAACAGTTGACGGCCCTTGTCCGTCGCATGGAATATCGGGCGTTGTGTGCAGGCAGGACGTCAACAACAGGATCAAGGAGTACCGGGTGGACGATTACCAGCAGACTATTCGCGTGTTATCCGACCGCATCGTGGCGGCGCAAACACCGATTCGCGTACTCGATGCGGTGAAGTGGGATGACGGCGTGCGCAAGACCTTTCTGGCCGCCAAAGGCAAGGAACTGCCGATCGTGGACCGCGCCTATTACGAAGGCCGCCCGCTGGGCTTCGATGCCGGTGTACTGAAGCAGGAATTCCAGAACATCGAGCGCGACATCACCCGCCAACTGGGGCAGTTCAACCCGGCCGGGCAGATCATGCGCCGCATGTGCCGCGAATACCGCATGGTGGTGCGCATGCTCGAGGCACGTGGCACCCAGGACTTCGGCCTGATCTCCCAGGAACTGTACGGCGCGGCCTCCGATGCCTTTCATGCCGGTGACCCGACCCTGTCGGACCTGGGCCTGATGCTCTCGGGCTACCTGAACAATATTGCCGGCCGTGGCGACCTCAAGGACGAGCCCAAGACCCTGACCGCCAAGGATGCGGTGGCCATGCTGCAAAGCCGCCTGAACCGGGTATTCGGCGAGGCCGAGGACACCGTGCGGGTGTTCGAGTCCGACGGCATCGTGGCCGATGCGGCGGCCGGTGCCGACTACATCAAGGTGCGCTCCGACGCGATGTTCAACGAGCGCGACGTGCGCGCCCTGGAAGTGCATGAGGGGCTGGTGCATGTGGCAACGACCCTCAATGGCCAGAACCAGCCCATCTGCACGTTCCTGTCCAAGGGCCCACCCTCATCGACCGTGACCCAGGAAGGCCTGGCGATCCTGATGGAAGTGATCGCCTTCGCGTCCTACCCCAGCCGCCTGCGCAAGCTGACCAACCGCACGCGCGCCATCCACATGGCCGAGGAGGGCGCCGACTTCATCGAGGTGTTCGACTTCTACCGTGAACAGGGTTTCGGCATGTCGGAAAGCTACGGCAACGCCAGCCGCGTATTCCGTGGCTCGACGCCCAACGGCCTGCCCTTTACCAAGGACCTGTCGTACCTCAAGGGCTTCATCATGATCTACAACTACATCCAGCTGGCGGTGCGCAAGGGCAAGCTGGAGCAGGTGCCGTTGCTGTTCTGCGGCAAGACCACCCTGGAAGACATGCGCACCTTGCGCCAACTGGTGGACGAAGGCCTGGTGATCGCGCCCAAGTACCTGCCCGAGCAGTTCCGCGACATGAACGCGCTGTCGGCGTGGATGTGCTTCTCCAACTTCCTGAACCACCTGAGCCTGGACCGGATCGAAGCGGATTACTCAAATATCCTGTGAGAGCCTTGTAGGAGCGCGCTTGCCCGCGACCGAGTGCGCAGCGCTCGCAAAACCTCGGAAACGCCAAAAATTTACGACTGCTACCCCGTCAGGGATCTATGAAACGCTGAAAATCTACGACTGCTACCCCGTCAGGGATTGATGAAACGCCACAAATTTACGACTGCTTACGCAGCCGGTCGCGGGCAAGCGCGCTCCTACTGGCGGCAACATTCAAGGGGTGTGCATTTGAAACTGATCGGTCTGATGGTCCTGCTGCTGAGCCTGGGCGGTTGCAGCAGCCTGCTGTTCTACCCCGAGCGCGGCCAGCCCTTTACCCCGGCAAAGGCGCAGCTGGCGTACCGCGATGTCACCCTCACGGCCGCCGATGGCACGCGCCTGCATGGCTGGTGGCTGCCGGCCAAACCCGGCGTGGCGGTCAAGGGCACGGTGCTGCACCTGCATGGCAACGGCGGCAACCTGGCCTGGCACCTGGGTGGCAGTGCGTGGCTGCCGGAGCAGGGCTATCAGGTGCTGATGCTTGATTACCGCGGCTACGGCGTGTCCCAGGGCGCACCCAGCCTGCCGGCGATCTACCAGGACCTGGACGCCGCCTTTGCCTGGCTGGACGCCGCGCCCGAGGTCCAGGGCCATCCGCGCATCGTGCTCGGGCAGAGCATCGGCGGCGCGCTGGCAGTGCATTACCTGGCGCTTCACCCCGAGCACCGCAGCCGCCTCAAGGCGCTGGTGCTCGACGGCGCGCCCGCCAGCTACCGCGACGTGGCCCGCTACACACTGGGCACTTCGTGGCTGACCTGGGCCTTGAAGCGTCCGCTGTCCTGGCTGGTGCCCGATGCCGACAGCGCAGTCAACAGCCTGGCGGGCCTCAAGGGCACGCCCATGCTGATCTTCCAGAGCCTGGACGACACGCTGGTGCCGCTGGACAACGGCCTGACCCTGTACAAGGCCGCGCCCTTGCCCCGGGTATTGCAACTGACCCGGGGCGGCCACGTGCAAACCTTCGCCGACCCCACCTGGCGCCAGGTAATGCTGCGCTACCTCGACGACCCGCAGCACTTCAACGGCCTGCGCCGCCTGGGCGAAATCCCCAATTACCCGGACCAGGCCGAGCCGTGAGCCAGGAGCGCAACCTGATCCCGCTGATCCTCACCGCCGTGGTCAGCATCGCCGGCACCGTCGCGTGCCTGGGTTACTACGGCTACCTGCATTTCGCCAAACCCGAAGACGCGTTGCGTCTGGAGCAGTTCACGTTTCTCAAGACTGTCCCCGGCCAGGAGTACCGCGCCAGCGTGATCCCGGCGGATCCGGTGGCGCAGTGCATCGATGGCGTGCTGGTGCTGTTCGACACCACACAGAAAGGCCTGAGCGGCGTGCTGGTCGATGAGCGTCAGCGCGTGGTGCGCTGCACATCGGGGCAGTAGAACCGTTCAACGTGCGGTCCATTGCCTTACCGCCTTTGCCGTTTCAAGGAAAAACCAATGCCTTCGCGTCTCGACACCCCTTTGCCTCCCGCCTTGCCCGGCAGTTCCGGATTCGTCCGGGTGCGCGGTGCCCGGGAACATAACCTCAAGAATGTCGACGTCGATGTGCCCCGCGATGCGTTGGTGGTGTTCACCGGGGTGTCGGGGTCCGGCAAGTCGTCGCTGGCCTTCTCGACGCTCTACGCCGAAGCCCAGCGCCGCTACTTCGAGTCGGTGGCGCCTTATGCGCGCCGTCTGATCGACCAGGTCGGGGTGCCCGATGTCGACGCCATCGAGGGCCTGCCGCCGGCGGTGGCCCTGCAACAGCAGCGCGGCACGCCCAGCGCCCGTTCTTCGGTGGGCAGCGTCACGACCCTGTCGAGCCTGATCCGCATGCTCTATTCGCGCGCCGGTCGCTACCCGGCCGGCCAGCCGATGCTCTATGCCGAAGACTTCTCGGCCAACACGCCGCAAGGCGCCTGCCCGCAGTGCCACGGCATTGGCCGGGTGCATGAAGTCACCGAAGCGTCCATGGTGCCCGACCCTTCGCTGACCATCCGCCAGCGTGCCGTGGCGGCCTGGCCGCTGGCCTGGCAGGGCCAGAACCTGCGCGACATCCTGGTGACCCTGGGTTATGACGTCGACATCCCGTGGCGCGACCTGCCCAAGCAGCAGCGCGACTGGATTCTGTTCACCGAAGAAACCCCCACCGTGCCGGTGTACGCCGGGCTGACCCCGGCGCAGACCCGCACCGCGCTCAAACGCCAGCTCGAACCCAGCTACCAGGGCACCTTCAGTGGCGCGCGGCGCTACCTGCTGCACACCTTCATGCATTCGCAAAGCGCGCAGATGCGCAAACGGGTGTCGCAGTACATGCGTGCCAGCCCGTGCCCGGCGTGCGAGGGCAAGCGCCTCAAGCGCGAGGCCCTGACCGTGACCTTCGCCGGGCTGGACATCGCCGAGCTGTCGCAGCTGTCGTTGCAGGCTCTGAGCGAGGTGCTCAAAGACGTCGCTGGCGCCGACTACCTGGCGCACGAAGACCCCGACCTGTCGCTGGAAAAGCGCCTGGCCGCGCAACGCATTGCCCATGAGCTGCTGGAGCGCATCACCACCCTGATCGACCTGGGGCTGGGCTACCTGGCGCTTGAGCGCAGCACGCCGACCCTGTCGTCCGGCGAGTTGCAGCGTCTGCGCCTGGCCACCCAGCTCAACTCGCAGTTGTTCGGCGTGATCTATGTACTCGACGAACCGTCTGCCGGCCTGCACCCGGCCGACAGCCAGGCGCTGTTCGATGCCCTGCAACGGCTGAAAGCCTCGGGCAACTCGGTGTTCGTGGTCGAGCATGACCTGGACACCATGCGCCGCGCCGACTGGCTGATCGACGTCGGCCCGGCGGCGGGCGAGCAGGGCGGGCGCATCCTCTACAGCGGCCCGCCGGCCGGTCTTGAGCAGGTGGCCGACTCCAGCACCCGCGCCTACCTGTTCAGCGAGCCGGACCCGAGCCCGCACACGCCGCGCCAGGCGCAGGACTGGCTGCGCCTGGAGGGCATCACCCGCAACAACCTGAACAATCTGAGCGCCGAGTTTCCGCTGAGCTGCTTCACCGCCGTGACCGGCATTTCCGGCTCGGGCAAGTCCAGCCTGGTCAGCCAGGCCTTGCTGGAACTGGTCGGCAGCCACCTGGGTCAGGCGCCGGCCAGCCCCGAGACCGGCGAAACGGACCTGGAAGACGAACCGCTGCACACCAGCGGCGGCCAGATCAGTGCCGGGCTCGAAGGCCTCAAGCGCCTGGTGCAGGTCGACCAGAAACCCATCGGCCGCACGCCGCGCTCGAACCTGGCGACCTACACCGGGTTGTTCGATCACGTGCGCAAGCTGTTTGCCGCCACTGAACAGGCACAAGCGCTGGGCTTCGATGCCGGGCAGTTCTCGTTCAACGTCGCCAAGGGCCGTTGCCCGAACTGCGAAGGCGAAGGCTTTGTCAGCGTCGAATTGCTGTTCATGCCCAGCGTCTACGCCCCGTGCCCGACCTGCCACGGCGCTCGCTACAACCCCGAGACCCTGGCCGTTACCTGGCAGGGCCTGAACATCGCCCAGGTGCTGCAACAGACCGTCGATCAGGCCTTCGACACCTTTGCCGAGCAACCGGCCGCCCGACGCGCTTTCCAGGTGCTCAAGGACATCGGCCTGGGCTATCTGCGCCTGGGCCAGCCGGCTACCGAGCTGTCGGGCGGCGAGGCGCAGCGCATCAAGCTGGCCACCGAGCTGCAACGCATGGCCCGCGGCAAGACCCTGTACGTGCTGGACGAACCCACCAACGGCCTGCATCCCCAGGACGTCGACCGGCTGATGGTGCAGCTCAACCGCCTGGTCGACGCCGGGCACACGGTGATCGTGGTCGAGCACGACATGCGCGTGGTAGCGCAGAGCGACTGGGTGATCGACATCGGTCCCGGGGCCGGCGAGGCGGGCGGCAGGGTGGTGGTGGCCGGTCCGCCACAGACCGTGGCGCAGTGTGCCGAAAGCCGCACGGCGCCGTTTCTGGCCAGCGCGTTGTAGCCGCTGCCGAACCGGCCATTCGCTTGCGAAGGGCCGGTTCAGGCGCCGGCCTGCAAGGCGTGTCTTTTCGTTCCTTCCTGGTCGGCGCGGGCCTGTACGGCCATGATTTCCCGGAGGGCTTTGTAGTTGGGCCAGTCGAAAGTGCACAGAAAATCGGCCGCACACTGAGCCCCTTCAAGAAAGAGCCGGGTCTTTTCAGCGTCAGGCACAGTGAAGTCCAGCCAGTTGAAGCCTTTTGCCGGAATCCAGGTGACCAGTTGCCTGTAGTCGGGGGTAGTCGAGCCAGCGGATCCATGCGCCGTTGCGCCAGTCGAGCAGTTGCAAGGTGTTGTCCAGCCATTCCAGCCCGCTCAGGTTCGGCTCTTGCGGCCGGTATTCGGTACGGCGGTGCTATTCGGGGATGACCCCGTGGGTCAGCCATTGGCGCAGGGCGCGTTCATCACCCGTCTCGTTGAATTGGCCGCGAGTGCTGCGCAGGATAATCAGGCGGCTTGGGCATGACCAGTCGTGGACAGGCCGATCCGGAAAGTTCGGAAGTGAACTACAGAGGGGGGCGACTTGTTGTAGGAGCGCGCTTGCCCGCGACCGAGTGCGCAGCGCTCGCAAAAATTTGTGAAACGCCACAATTTTACGACTGCTAACGCAGCCGGTCGCGGGCAGAGCGCGCTCCTACCCAGTGCTGCATCACGAGCGGCTGATTGTCGCGTTCAGGTTGACGGTCATACGCTTTCCAGCCGATTTATCCCTTAATCAATCGCCCTTAATCTGTGCCCATGTTGAACGCAACCACTTACTCACTTAAGCAAAGGGATTCGATCATGAGCGCAGCCACTTACAACCGCTTGAACAAAGACGACGCCATTGTCCTGCTGGTCGACCACCAGACCGGCCTGATCTCGCTGGTGCAGGACTTCTCGCCCAACGAGTTCAAGAACAACGTGCTGGCCCTGGC